>JAYKHP010000016.1:0-101317 GCA_035285165.1 Vampirovibrionales bacterium
TCTTGGCGGCTGGCTTGGCTTTTTTAGCCGTGGATTTTTTAACGGCTGACTTTTTGGCGGTGGTTTTCTTGGCGGCCGATTTTTTCACGGCGGATTTCTTGGCGGCTGGCTTGGCTTTTTTAGCGACTGTTTTCTTAGCCGCAGCTTTTTTAGGGGCTGCTTTTTTCGCCGCGGTTTTCTTTTTGGCCAGGGAAGCTTTTGCCGGGCGGCTTACTTTTTTAGCCGTTGCCGTTCCTGCTTTTTTCGCTACCGTTTTCTTGGCGGTGGTTTTTTTGGCAGTCACTTTTTTGGTTGCTGCCTTTTTGGTCTTTGGTGCTGACTTTTTCGCAGCAGCCTTCTTAACAGCCATGAATGTTACTCCTCCAACTTATATATAATGAACGTCTTCTTCTTTGTATACAACTGACCGGGAAAACAAGATAAGCTCTGGCTAATTATCGAATGATTCAATTTCGCGTCATGTCTTTAGGGCTTGTATGTTTCAATCTTATAAGGATTGGCTATCAGCAGGGGTTTTTTGAAAGTGCCTTCGAAAACCCTTGGCGAATGATCTGGTGAACTTTTTTGATAAACCCGGCTAACCCTCTAGCAAAAGTAATCATTACGGAATTTCTGAAAAGTCTTTTTTGATCGTTTTCCTGATAGCACTCTGCTTTTATCAGGTCGTAAAAATTTCATGAGAAATCCGACGGTGAAAACATGATTCAAAAATGAAAATAGACTACTCAAAAACGTTGTACAGCATTTGTACAACATTAAGTGAATCATTAATTATTGAATTGGTCAATAGGGATTGCATAAATTGTGAGTGCAGAGAATTTGGCATCGATCGAAAGGTGGGTGAAGCGAGCTGTAAAAATGAGATCTTTAACGCTGATCAAAGGAATCCGAATTGCGTCTGAAATTATTGTCTGGCCTGTGTTTAAGGAATTATACCAATAGCATGGGGCTGTTATTTTTTTGAGCTTTCAAAGCAAATGGCGCAACAGGCAGTTTAAATTTCCATTGTGTTTTACTAATGCGCATTGGGGCGTTTAATTTTTTACTTAATCGGGCTGCTTTGGATTTCACACACTTTTTTTCTGAGATCACGATGTTTCAACTCATGCCTGCTTGGATTACCTTTCTCGAAGAAGGTATTTTTTTGTTTGCATTCTCGATTGACTGGTGCGCTCACGTTTTTGCCCTTTTTTGATAGCCGTCTCGTTTGCCTTGTGTTTGCTCAGGCATGGCTAGTCTGCAATTAAAAAAGCACCCACCTAGACCAAGACTGGTAAAGTGGGTGCGAATGAGTTTCGTTTTGAGGCAAGTCTTTTAGAACGGAATATCGTCTTCGGTTAAAAAGTCTTCTTGCATCATTTGATTGGGGGGATTTGCGGTAGCACCATAGGAAGGCTCTGAAAAGCCCGGGTTTTGCATAGGGGCTTGCGCTGGAGGTGCCGCAGGGCGATACGCATTGGAGGCGCCGCCGCCTGCTTCTGCCATCAGCGGTGTAATTGGCTCAAGCGATCCACTGATCTGGTTTAGGGCACTGGCATCAATTTCATATTGCCGTTTTTGAACGCCGTCTGATCCCTGAAAGGCGTTGACCATTAAACGGCCATCGACCAGAACCGAATCCCCTTTTTTAAGGGACTGGGCGGCAGCGTCTGCAAGACCTCGCCAGCAGGTTACCTTAACGTCAAATGCTTCAGCCGTTTGACGCGAACTCATCCCTTGGGGAGGGGTGACAGTGAGGACGAAATTGGTGACAGCGGCATTATTCGGCGTAAACCGTTTTTCAGGGTCTGTTGCCAAAGTGCCGGAGACAACCGCGCGCGCAAGTGCCATCAGAAAAAGCCTTCCTACTTATACAAAATTAGGATACTGCCCGATCGTTACGGGGAAAGCGTGGACGGTCACCACCACGAAAATCGGGGCGCTCTCCACGATGATCGGGACGGTCGCCGCTACGGAATGGGGGACCTGCCGGACGCTGTGCTTCCTGGGCCAATTGTTTGGGGCAACGGCGAACCAGTGTGACGCGGAGCAGATCTTCATTCAGCTTGCAGGCGCGACGGAAGTTAATGACCAACGCCGGGTCAAGCTCCAGGTAAACGGCGGCCACAAAAGCATCTTTATACTTGTTGATTTCATAGCCCAGACGTTTTCTACCAAGTTTATCCACGCGGATAATTTTTCCCTTGAGTGTATCCACCAAGGTTTCAACGCCTTTTAAAGCAACATCGGAATTATCAATATCGACAATCGGCTTGAGGATGACAAGCGCTTCATAAGTGTTTAATGCAGTGTTCGCTGGGGTCGTCACGAGGGAGATACTCCTTTAATTATGTGTGGTCGTTTAAACAGAATTGACGGGGAAAGCCCCGAGAGGTAATACCGGATTGTAATAAAACTTAAACTAATAACTTTTGTAAGATAACAGTAAAATGTTAGGGACACGCCTAAGACAGCATGACCCAGAACCATAACACAAAGGCGTATCAGTGGGAACCAAAGGGTAAACTCCGGATTTCGTTTAATGGCTGGTATCCCCCTAAACAATCGGGTAAGGTGGTAACAGTAAAAACACTGTTTTATCTTGCCTGTTACAGATGTAAATTATTTTTATTTTCATATGATTCGGATGAGTCGATTTTTAACGTTTGCCAGAACCACTTTAGGCTTGCTGCTAATGGCAAGTGTGGGATTTTCCGCAAGTGTCTATGCTGATCCCCAGTCGGGTCAGCCGATTACTTTTACGCTTTCCACGTTCCAGCTTGATCAATGGAATGCGCCTGCCGATACCCCCTATGGGGATGAACCCACCAGTGCGGCGGCCGTTGTGGAGACGAAAAATCCGTCTTTCCCAAAATTGCTTGAAATTGAACGGCAAATATACGGTCGGGCGTATCAGGGGCAGGCCATTCCGCAGCGAATCAGCCGGCTGGAGTACACGTTGTTCGGCAATCGGCAACTGGGCTCCTTACAGGTGCGTTATGAGCGGGTTCTGACGAGGGTTAGCCAAAAGAACGCCCAGGATAATGCGGATAACCGTGATCGGATGGTGGATTATATGGAGCAAAAGCTTTTTGCTCAAACCTATAATCAGGACAATATGGGGAATCGCTTAAAGCGCCTGGAAGACCATGTGTTTGGCAAGAGCTACGAAACCTACCCCCTGGATTTGCGCTTTAAAAAACTAAGTTACACGTTGCCAGTGGTCAGTCGGGGGATTAAAGTCACCTCCAGAACCCGCGACGCCGTGGTGGCCAGTACATTGAAAAGCACTGCGAAAAACACTGGGGAAAAGGCCGTTCACGTCTCCTCAGGGCGTCCGGTAACGCCACCGGAAGCTCCCCCACAGGCTTCTTTGGAAGAAGTAGAGCTGGACGTGACTGTTCCAACCCCACCGCAGGCCACCCCTCCCCTTACCCCGGCGCCCTCCCGGCCCAGGGCTGCGACATATCAAGCCCACGAAATACCCAGGCGTTCCCCGGTTTCTTCTTTGGCGTCAAATGCGGCGAAGAATCTGGAAATGCCTGAAGGTGCAGGGCCTGGCCGGGTGGGTGACTATACGCTGAATATCTACCGCACCGGGATGAATCAGGCGCTTCGTTGGGAGCGATTACCGGTCAAGCTTTACATCAGAAACGCCAAAGCCGCCCAGTCCCAGGACATTCAGGCCGCCATCCGGCAGTGGCGAGAGGTGTTTCCCATTGAAACAACCCCGCTTGTGGCAGAGGCTGACATCATTCTGGATGCCTTCTCAGGACTTCCCAATACGACGCTGACGCGCTCAGTGCTTCAGGTTGATAGCGGCAGGCGGATTCGAAGCGTGGTGTTGATTCAGGCAGGCCCCTTGTTTTCACTTTCTGGCTTTGCCAGTTCCCGGGCGCTTCTTCACCAGGTAGGCCATGCGATTGGCCTTTGGGGGCATAGTGATGATCCAAACGATGTTATGTACCCGTTTGCTTTTGAACAGCAAGACATCCCCGCAGCCTGGCTCAGGCGTTCGGCCAATGTGGTTTCAACCCCTGTCTATCCGGTGCTGAACGAACCTCCCTATCTTTCCCAGCGCGACCAAAACACCTTAACTAAACTTTATACTCTGCCTGCAAGTAACCTGAGCGCGTATCACCCTTCTCGCTAAAATCTGGAAAGATTTAAATCAATAGCCAATATTTATTGGCGGGCAATTCATGGCTTGGCTTTGCCTTTTAATGATGATTATCAGGCTCTGGAGACTCCCCCTCATAACGTATTGAAAGAAAGCAGAAGATGAGTATTCCGCCAGTCAAGTTTTCTTCGCATTACATTCTTGATCAGCCCCTGAACAAGGCTGTTTTCTCAAATTACGCCCAATTGCACCTGACCTATGAAACGGATAGCGAACGGAAATATCGGCCAACCCAGTGGTTTGCCACCCGTTCGGACAATCCAGGCTATCTGGCCACGCTCACCGTTGCGGACAGGTTTAACAGAGCGCTTGAAGTGTTCCTTGAAAGAATCGGAGCTTCGGTTGCCGATGAAAAATCAACAGCTTATGGCATGTGGGATAAATTCAAAACGAACCGTATATACCCATCCGATGAGAAAAAAGTAAAGGCTTTTGTGGCCTATATGAAAAAACTGGAGCCTGACTGGCAGCCCACAGTGGATGAGCTGTTGGAAGTGTTCGTAAAGGACATCCCATTTGCTGAAAGAATACAGCCTAGCAATGTGGAGCATGTTGTCACGTTGCTGTCGCATACGGGGATATCGGAAGACGACATTAAGCGCAATGATATTTTCAGGCTGCTGCAACGGATGCGCTAAAACGGGTTAAATACCTAACAGGCGCTCTACCCATAGGAAAAGGGATCGCATTTCAAAGGGTTTGGGAAGATAAATATCCGCGCCTGATCGTAAGACCATTTCCCGCTGATGAATAGAGGAAATACAGATAATCGCCGTTTGTGGGGCGCTTTTCTTAATTTTTTGGCAAAGTTGCAGTCCTGACGTTTTCGGCTGATTTCTTGCCTCAGGCTCCAGATAGTCGCTCGCTAAAACCGCATCCAGAATCACCAGCCGGATGGGCTTGGAAGATGCATCGTCATATGAGCGACGTATCGCTTTGAGCGCATCGTCTGCCGTACTGAGCGCTTCAACAAGATAGGCGTCCATTTGCAGCGTGGTTTTTAAAAGATATGCCATTGCCGCATCGCTTTCCACCACCAGAATAGGGAAATCCTGTCGGCTGATGAGCGTTTTTTCCCCGGATAACTGCGGGGAATCACTGACCCAATAATTACCGGGTGTTTGCCTTGCCAAATCCCTCATAGCGCCCGCGCGGTGATAGGCCGATAAAAAGGATGGCAGGTTGTGCGTTTTGGCGCTGATAATCCCGATGCTGAGGCGAATAAATGGAATCCTTCGATAGGCGGTTTCATCGGGCATTGAGGTTAAATACCCTTGCTTTCGATCCCTGTCGGAATAAAAATTCGGAACGGCTGCTTCAAACTGGCGACATAATAAGGTGGCAATTTTGCTGGCCTTATCAGGGTGCGTCAGGATTAAAAAGTCATTATGATCGCTCTGGCCGATAAAGTCGGGTAAAATGACCGAGCGAAGGAGAATGGCGCTGAACGATCGCAAAACCTGGCTTGCCGCCAGATGCCCATATTGTGCTTCGTATTCTTCAAAATGCTCCAGGCTAATCAGCAATAAAGCCCAGGGCTCTGTTTGAGAGGAGAGATAGCGGTTCATCCGCCGCTGTAAAATTTTTCCCGCAACCGTCAGACCGGGCAGTTGGGTCGTCGGGTGGGCGGTACTTTCAAGATGGCGGCGAAGCTGAATCAGGAGCCGGACACTCAACTCCGCTGCCGTCAATTCATGGTTGATGACATCATCGGCGCCTGCCAGCATCCAGGCGATTCGTTCCTCCTCGCGACTGCCCCCCAGAACCAATAGAACAGGTCGGTACTGATTACCACCCTGCTCTCTGAACAAGCGGCACCACTCGGTAATATCCACGCCGATGGCGCTTAAAGAGGTGGCTTCCAGAATCAGAACGTCGGGCAAATGGCAGGCAATAAAGCCTAAAATATCCGCAATATTATTTTCAGGATGCTCACACTGAATCAGGCTGCTTTCAATCAGTGGCTCGTTTGCCAACTGATCCAGCAGCTCGCCAATGCGCTCCTGGGAGGGCTTGCTTTGAGCGTCTGCCGTGATAAAAAGACAAAGTTGCCAATCCGCCTTTCGACTGGCATTGCCAGAAACTTGTCGAGAGGCATCCTGCGTTTTCTCGCCTGACTCATTGGCCATACGGCGCCTCCTCTGCGTATGACGGCTCGGCATCTTCCATACAACGCTTGCGATGATAGGTGGCCTGTCGTTCCAGCGTTGCAAGGGGAAGGGTCAGCCTGAAAACACTGCCTTTCCCCACGGTGCTTTCAACCCCGATATGTCCTCCCATAGCGGAGAGAAGGGATTTGACAATATAAAGCCCAAGACCGGTGCCTTCCACTTTTTGGGTTAGTGGCCCCTCGATTCGATAAAACTGGGTGAACAGTTTTTCCAAATGGGTTTGCGGAATCCCCATCCCTTCATCTTCAATTTCAATGGTAATGGAGTCTTCTTTTATAGAGGCGGGCGTTTCAAATGCCCGCAGCGTGACGGTTGTATTGGCGTCAGAATATTTAAAGGCATTTTCCACCAGATTGGTGAGTACCTGCTCCAGCTTGTCGGCATCCGCCCAGATGGGCGCTAACTGCTCGGGAACATCGATTATGACTGGATGGGGGCTTGGGGATTTAATGGCGATGCTTTGCGTTACGCGCTCAAGAAGCGGCTTTAAAGGCACCGGACGAAATGCGACATCCAGCCTCGCGCTGCCGTTTTTGGAAACTTCAAGCAGGGCTTCAACCAAGCGGATGAGCCGATCCGCTTGATCCCGGATGATATTGATAAAACGCTGCTGTTTATCACTCTCAAGCTGGGTGCCGTATTTCAGCAAAGTATCGGCAAAGCCCTTGATGCTGGTCAGTGGGGTTCTGAATTCGTGGCTTACGGTGCTGATAAAATCCCGGTGTGCCTGGCTTAAGGTGTTGTTTAATTCAGGAGAGGCGGTGTCTTTGGGATTGAGGGTAAAGCAGAGCAGGACGTTTTCGCCGCCCAGGCCAAGCGACTGGATTTTTGAAAAGGGACGCGCAATAGTGGCTGTCTTGGCATTGTTTTCATTCGTATAGCGCAGACTTGCTGAAGCTGGCTGAGTTGGATCGGCTTCAAGCACAAGGGGCCTGCGGGCATCTTTTGGTAAGAGCGCTTGAAAGGCTTTGTTGTTGTAGACAAGTATTTTATCCGTTGCTGAAAAAACGGCAACGGGCATGTCAAGCTGGTCGAATAAGGCGGTAATGTCTGTGCTGAGCATCCCTTTATTGTACACAAGCCAATAATTTTAATTGTATTGGTTTTAATTTACTGGGCTATTTATTCGGCTCGCTTTTCCTGTTGAGACTGAATCGAACGGACAGATCCGCCCAAAGCCCCTAAGAAGGCAATGGATTCGTAAGGTAAAAAGAGTGTGTTGGACTGGCCTTGGGAGACTTTTTCAAGCGCTTCCAAATACTTGACTTGAAGGACTTCCTTGGAGGGGTTGGCCTTGTCGATAGACGTAAAGACCGTGTAAATCATATCGGCCTCAGCCTGTTTGACTTCGCGAATGGCTTCAGCCTGGCCCTGCGCTCTTCGAATGGCGGCCTCCTTATCACCTTCGGCCTCTAAAATCTGGGATGTTTTCTGGCCTTCGGCTTTTAAAATGGCAGCCGTCTTTTCGCCTTCAGCAAACAAAATCTGGGCCCGTTTTTCCCGCTCGGCGCGCATTTGTTTCTGCATCGCCTCTTCAATATCACGCGGCGGGTTAATATCTTTTAACTCCACGCGATTCACTTTGATGCCCCACTTTCCGGTGGAGTCATCGAGCACGTGCTGGAGCTTGCCGTTAATCGTATCGCGGCTGGAAAGCGTTTCATCCAGCGACATATCGCCGATGATGTTTCTCATGTTGGTCAACGCCAGTTTCTCAACCGCCAGAATGGTGTCTGAAACCTCATAGGTGGCTTTAAACGGATCGGTGATCTGAAAGTAAATCACCGCGTCAATATTCATCGTCACGTTGTCCTTGGTAATAACCGGCTGCGGCGGCAGTGAAAAAACTTGTTCTCTCATATCGACGGTGCGGATGTTGTCGATAAAGGGAATCAACAGCGCCAGGCCCGCCTGGCGAACACCGGCGAATTGCCCGAGACGCTCAACCACGCCCACGGTGGATTGCTGGACGATGCGCACGGAGGTGGCGACAATCACCAGGGCGCCAATCCCCAGGAACATGATAAACCCAAAAAAAGCACCCATGATGGCTCTCTCCTTAATAACGATGGCTTGCCTGTAAACAGAAAGGTTAGGATTTGGGGGAAACGGCAAGCTTGGCCCCATCCACCCGTGTAATGACGCCCTCTTGGCCCGGGGCTAAAACGTCTGTATTGTTTTCACTGCAAAGATAGGCGCTCCAGACTTCACCGGTGTGGATAACCTTTACCTGCCCTGAGTATTTTTCAACCGGCTCAAGCACTAAAACGACTTGCCCAATCAGCGCCTGGACGTTGGAATCCTGAAGCGGCTTGTCGGTGATGTTGAGGGTTTTTTTCAAAAAAGGTCGAATCCACAGAAGGCTGAGCAATGAGCCTATAACAAAAACAAGGCCCTGAAGACCATAATCCAAGGGGATTACCCAGGCCAGGCAGGCGGCGAGCAAGGCGCCCAGAGCAAAAAACATACAGAAAAAGCCTGCGGTAAAAATTTCAAGCACGCTTAACATCACGGCAAGACCCACCCAAAGCAAGACGCTTTGTGGCACATCTAAACCAAAAATCACCATATCCATTGCGCAAACCGGCCTTGTCTTTCAGTAGCTGCCTAAATTTCCGTATGACTCCCGACCATGACCTTTAATATTTTTTTATTATATAAGGAAATGGCCATTTTAGGTTTGGCGGGCCGTTTTCTTCAGTAATGGAAACCCTTGCGCTTCGCGCTGTTGCACGTAAAGCTTGGCCACCTGCTCGGCCAGTCGCCGGATACGGAGGATATAATTCATCCGCTCGTCCTTGCTGATAACCCCCCGGGCATCCAGCAGGTTAAAACTATGGGAGCATTTTAAAACATAATCATAAGCCGGCAGTACCAGCTCTTTTTCAAGCGCCGCCTGTACTTCTTCTCGGTAAAGATCAAAAAGCTGCATCAGGCGCTCGGGTGATGAAACCTCAAAGTTATACGCCGATTGCTCTCGCTCGTTCTGAAGATAAATATCGCCGTAGGTAAGGTGATCGTTCCAGGCCAATTGATACACGCTATCGACGTTTTGAAGATACATCGCGATGCGCTCACAGCCATAAGTAATTTCCACGGCCACCGGCTTGATATCCAAGCCGCCTGCCTGCTGGAAGTAGGTAAATTGGGTAATCTCCATGCCATCCAGCCAAACTTCCCAGCCCACGCCCCAGGCGCCTAAAGTCGGAGACTCCCAGTTATCTTCCACGAAGCGGATATCATGATCTTCAATCTTGATGCCAAGCGCTTCGAGGCTTTTGAGATACAACTCCTGAATATTATCCGGTGACGGTTTCATAATCACCTGGAACTGGAAATAATGCTGGAGCCGGTTGGGGTTCTCGCCATAACGCCCGTCGGTGGGCCGCCTGCAAGGATCAACATTCGCAACGTTCCAGGGTTCTGGCCCCAAGACGCGCAAAAAGGTCGCCGGGTTCATCGTGCTTGCGCCCTTTTCAATGTCGTAAGGGAACTGGATGACACAGCCTTGCTTGGCCCAATAGGCGTTCAGAGTGGCGATGACGTCTTGGAAATTCAGTGGCTTGCTCATAGTGAGGCAAGTGTATCACAAAAAAAGGCGGCTTTTTAGGCTCAAGCGCCCAGTGTAAATGGGTTTTGGCCCACATGGGCCATTAGAAGGTCAGGGGCGTTGGTTAAAATGCCTTGCACGCCGGTGCCGATTAACCTGCTAAAATCGCTGGCCTCTTCTTCCCTTTGCTGGATTTCAACCCAAGGCAGCACCCTAAGCCCCTGTGAGTTTGCGGCGCTCATAAAAGGCTGCCGAATGGCGTCAGCGGGGGGTAAAATCGCGCTTATGCCAGTTCCTTTTTGCGCGCGTTCAATGAACCGTTTTGATTTCGACAGGTTATCAGCGGTTTTTAAAGAAAGTACGCAGGAAAGGCCGGTTTCAATTCTCGGATCCAACCGATGCAGCAACCTGAGCGAGGCAGGAGAAAAACTGATGACCGTAATCCGTCCATGGGGATTTAGATTTTCCGCCTCAAGCTCCTCAAACAGTTTTGCGATTTTTATTTCAGGGTAATTATATTTTCTCGAATGCGTAGCCCTGGCATTATTGGCGGCTTGCCACCGTGTGTCGTCTTCCATTTTCAATTCCAGGTACAAGTGGGCATCGCTTTGGCGCAACAATTCTCTTATTAAAGGCTTCGCTTTTGGGGGACGCGCTGAAACATAGGTGCTCTTAAGCCTAACGGGCGCGCCATATAGCTGTTCAAGCACCTGCTTGTTCCCACGGACGCTCGGTCTGACTTTCTCCCACTCCTGTCGCGTCAGGTGTCGAACGGGACGTTGCCTGCCCGGCAGTTCAAAAATCCGGCCGGTTTTCGTGTCGTGATGAACGATCAATAAATCCGTATCGTTCCTGTTTCGATCGCCTCGCCGCTCATCCCCAGAAAGCGCCAAGACATCGAATTCAACCGCCACCCCCATTTTGCCTGCCATCAGTAATGCTTCGGCGGTATCTTCTGGCGCCAGGTTTGAAAACTGGTCATGATTATCGCCCAAGGTTCGGACTCCTCGGTGCGCCACGATTTCAAACGCCGGATGCTGATTTGAAAACCCCGACGGTACCCTGCTAAGACGGGGATTTCCCCAATTCGCAAATGACAGCATGTCAATAACCCGCGATTAAAAAATAACGGTTAACAACGCAATGTCTAAGGCGATTGGCCTGCCTGTGCTTGCCAAACCAGCACGCATTGTTGTTTTGAAAAGCTGAGAATAGGCTGCTAAAGGCGAGGCAGCTCTAATTCAGCTTATGATTTATTTCTGTGTCACTACATATTAATAATCCCAACCAAATCATACCATGAGGCTGATTTCCACGAGGCTGATTTTGCATGGCTGGAAGGACTCTCAATTATTTTTTCGCAAGCTTGGAGCGCATCTTGTCCAGCCGCTCGGCCTCCAGAACCCCGTAACCGAGTTTTCTTGAGGCGGCCTGGCCTGAAGGATAAAGCATCAGGATGTGATCCATATGAATTTGCAAAAAAGCCACCTGCCTCGGGCTGCCCGGATTCTGACGGCTTACCATTTTGGCGTCGGTAACCGCCAGGAAACGCTTATCGGCATCGTTCAGCAAATCGCTGATGCGTCGGTTTTCATCGGCATCGCGCGCCACATACACCAGCCCCTGAATTTCATGATCGCGGGTCAGGATCTCAACCGAAACCGCCACGGCTGCAGCCTTGCTGGTTGCTTTTTTTGCTTTCGGTGCCGTATCGTTCATAGCGCCCGATATCCTTCTATCGCCCATATTCTGCTCATTCCTGGGCACTTGCCCTTATCTTGAGAGGAGTATCGGCGTATCGGGGGCGAAATTCAATTTTTTTAAGAGGATAAGCTGAACGATTGACCATTAAGCGTTTCGGCTTGAAACGCCTTGGGCCAGCCTTGTCAAAGCTGTTTTTGAGTCGCTCTCGGGCAGGAATGCCAGCGAGCCGATGGCGTTTTGGGTATGCTCTTCGATTAAGTCCCTGGTTTTGGCAATGGCCTGGGCCTTTTCAAGCCAGGCAAGAACCGGGCTTAACTGGGCATCCTCAATGTCTTGGGGGGAGCGCGCCAGGATTGTGCCAAGGTCATTGGCCAGGGCTTTTTGCTCGTCTTGTGAAAGATGATTGGAGGTGAGGGCCAGGAGAATGGGAGCATTCAGCAGACCGTGGCGCAGGTCGCCAAGAACAGGTTTTCCCATCGTTTCTTCACTACTGGTGTAGTCAAGGAGATCGTCTGCCACCTGAAACGCCATGCCAAACTGGGTACCGAAGTTTCGAAGGGCCTGAATGTCATTTTCGCAAAGGCCATAAACCACGCCTGCCGCTTCACAGCCTGCTGCAAAAAGGCTTGCCGTCTTGCAATAAGTCTTATGCCGATAGCGCTCCCACAACTGTTCAATGGGAGAGGCCAGGTCATAGCTGCCGGTCATTTGAGCCACCTCGCCGTCGCATAAGTCCGCAAGAACTTGGGCATAGATCGACACCAGCCGGGTATTGCCAAGCTGGGCAAGCTTCAGGCTCGCCTGGGCCAGGAGATAATCGCCGCTTAAGACGGAAATTTTGTTTCCCAACGCGGCGCGAATGGTGGTTTTTCCGCGTCTGAGATCCGCCTCATCCAGCACGTCATCGTGGAGCAAGGTGGCCACGTGGATCATCTCAGAGACAGCCGCCACGTCGCTTAAATGCCTCATTTTCAGGTTGGCGTCCGTTGTTTTTGAGGCCGAGTTGGATTCGGATAAGGCTTTTCCGCTCAGCAAGGTAATGGCGGGCCGCAAGTATTTGCCGCCACTGTTCAACGAGCCTGAAATGCTGTCGGCCAGAATATCGGTTTGAGGGGGGATAATCGCCTTGAGGCTTGTTTTAACCGCGTCCAAATCGGTGCTGATTAAGGCAAGAAAAGCCTGCCAGGGGATTGCCGGAGGAAGCGGTGCTTTTGCGGAAGACATAAGCGATACAAGGGCTCCATATATAGAGAATTCACTGAGCAGAAAGGTTTTTGTGCTGGCGTTTAAACCCGATAGTTGATATTAGCAGTATTATTAAGCGTTCCAACAGGCCCGTCAAATGACGCGGCGGCGTCAGGCTGCCTTAAAGGCTTGTCCCCAGCTTATGGACTGGGGCTTTGGCCTTTTCTCACAGTCGGTTACAATTGAGATCTTCTGTATGCTCTTCTTGGGCATGGTCTTTCAAAAATAGTGAAGAACAATCATGGTACAAAAACAGGTAATAAAAAGCAGGCGGCTTGGCAATGCGATTTTCGGGTGAATCAGGGCAACTGGGATTGGCGTTAACTTCCGTTTCTGCTGCTTCCTCTTTTTCTGATGAGGCGCTTGGCTCGCCTGATTGGCCTGGTCTGCTTCAGGGCGATTATCAATCGGGTAAAACCAGCCGCATGCTTCAATGGGCAAAAGAAGCCTGCGCCAGGGGCGATCGGGTTATTTTTTTGGTGCGAACGGCATCCGAGAAAAACCGCCTGCTCAAACTCTGGGCAGAGGAGGCCCCGAATTTTCCCATTGCTGTTCCCATTCAAATTGATACGGTTGAGCATTTTTTAGAAATCCAGGCAAGACAGATACTGGGGGAAAATGGCCCCCGCTTGCTGCCCCGCATTGCGGCGCAGACTGTTTTTTCTCGCCTTTTGCAAGACGTTTTGGGCGATGAGGAGCATCCCCATTACTTTGCGGCACGACAAAGCGGTTTTCAGCGCCGCCTCCTTGAGTGCCTTTTACAAGAAATGGCCCTTTCGCCAGAGTGCGCCAGTCTGGCATCTGAGCTTCCGCCTGATTTTGAGTGGGTTCTACAACTTGGTGAACGTTTTGGGCAATGGCTAAAAGAGAGCGGTTACATTTCTCGCCCGGCGCTTGAGCAAACGCTTCGACAGGCAATTCAAGCTAAAGATAAGAATCAGCACATTGACGGCTATCCCGTTTATTCCTCAATTTTGCTGCCGCCTGAAACGAATGCTGATACTGAGGAGAGAGCCACGCTGATTTTGATGGATGATGCCGATGGCTATTTGGATAAACGAGAAGCCGAGCGTCATCTGACCATTTTTAACGTCTGGCGACAACAGCAACCGGATAAACGCCAGTTGATCTTAAGCGGCGTTTTGCTTGAGCCGTTACCCGGTTTTGCTCAAGCGTTGCCAGAGGCCAAACTTTTTAAGCTGCCCGCTTCTGTTAGTATGCCCGAGTCCCATAGCGATCGAGCGGTTTTCTCAGCGCTAATCGACTGGTGCGATTCTGCCGGCAAGGCCCCCCTGACGCTTTCAGCGATATCCGATAAAGGAGAGGAACTTGTTAATGATAAGTTTTCCCTCTTGGGCAGGCTCTCAGGGGATCTGTTTTCCGACGCGCAGCAAGAAGCTGACGCCCTGGCGTGTTGGATCAAGCATCACGTGCAAAGCGCAAAAACAACGGTGTGGGATGATGAACGCCAATCCCTAAGACCCTGTCGCTTTTCAGATTTCCTGCTCTTGAACCATCAACCCCATTTTACAAGGCTTTTAGTCGAAGCCCTTTTATTACAAGAAGTCCCGGTTCACCCCGAAAGTATCCCGCTTGATCTAAGCGCGGTTCAAACGGTTTTTTATGATGTCCTGCAAATCTTAAGCGCTTTTGAGCGTCTTGAAACAATAAACGGTGAACCCATTGAAACGCTTTTAAAAAAAGCGCGCCCACCCTTTAAGGCGCAAGAAGAACTTTGGGAAAATGCGGCGCACAGCCTGGAGCGCCTGCTTCAGTTTATACAGGCGGAAGTGCCCAACAATAGCGCTTACGCAAACGGCGATTCTGATTATGAAACTGTTGATGAAACAGAACCGCCCGCCTGGCAATTATTGTTTTTGATCTATCACCAGAAACAACTGGGGGGGCAGTACCGTTTATCATCCCTGGGTTCTCAGAAGGCTTTCAAACGATTGCAAACCCTCTTGACCTTTCACCAGGTGCAAGTGACTGAGCCCGGGGATTTTTCTGTACGCTTTAAGCAACTGATCAACGAAGACATCCTGCCTTCCGCCACTGAAGATTCCGACCTTGCTGCTTTGTCGAAAACCCTTCAAAAAAGTTTGCTTCAAAAAAATCTGGATGACGCTTTCTGGCTTCCCTTAAAAGAATTATCCCAAACGCTTATCGATTTACGTCCCACGGAATTATTCGACCGGTTTTTTGACCTGTGGCAAGCCCCCAGCGAATATCGGGAGATGTCGGCAAATGCTCTGCAAGACGCGGTTCGGATTCGGGCCATTGTCAATACGCGCGGCAAGCATGTGTCGTTTGTTGGCGTCCCGTTTCTAAGCGAGGCCGCCTTGCTTTTTCAGGGGGCCGATAAAAGTTTGTCGGAGCTGCTGCAAGGCATGGGAGACTCTTCCGCAAAAGAGGCTGATTCGCCTGAAAGCTGGCGACAACTGGCGTTTGCCATCGGGCGGGCAAAGGACTGTCTATGGCTGAGCGGGCATCAAAAATACGAGCAGGAAATGGCCTGGCCGCACCCGGCGCTGATGCAGTTATGGCAATATTGCTTGCGGCAGTCGTCTGAGATGAGGACGCTTGAAGAAGCGGCTGCAAAAAGGCTTTCTGGAGGAGAGCCAAATGGCCTCTCAAATGGCGCTTATGAGGCTTCCGGTGCTTGGGCGCATCTGAAGCGAGCCGAAACAGACTGCGTGATAAAAACGCTTGATTCATCGTCGCCTCAGCCAGAAGCCAAGGCCTTACCCCTAAGTCCTTCCGCCCTGAATACGTTTATTCTTTGTCCCCGACAGTACTTTTACCGCCATCTGCTGCGCTTGCCCGAGGTTCGGCAAGGGGCTGCCAGCGCGGGTCTTTTGGTGCATCGGATTATGGAAGTCTTTAACCGTAATGTCAGCGCAGGAACGCTTGATCATACCGGCGAAACCCTTCAACTGCTTGCCGAGCGCTTTTTTAATTTTGAGGCGCACGGAGCGCAGTTAAAAGAATGGGGTTTTTCTGACGGTGATTTTAACTGGCTGAGAACATCAAACGAGTTTTACCGAGAGGATCTAAAACAGTTGGTCAAGCTCTCGTTTGAGGATCTGTCCCACAAGGGTTATTTTAAGCGGCTTGAAAACTTAAAGGCAATCGAGCCTGAAAAACCCATTAAAGGGCTTTCCTTACCCGGGCTTGAGGGGGTCGTTTTCAGCGGGACGGTGGATGTCGTGGTGGAGTTTTCAGATGGCACGTTTGAGATTATCGATTATAAGTTTTACAGCCAGAGCCGTTTTGATAAATCACCTGAAAAAACCCTTGAAAACTGGCAAAAGGTTCTATCACCAATGCTTATTGATCAAGACAGCGGCTTTATCCAGTTGGGCAATAAAAATACCGACCCGCGCGATTACCAGTTGCCCCTCTATTACCTGGCGCTATCACAAGATCCAAAATACAGGAATAAAAT
Source organism: Vampirovibrionales bacterium (assembly GCA_035285165.1). Lineage (GTDB taxonomy): Bacteria > Cyanobacteriota > Vampirovibrionia > Vampirovibrionales > Vampirovibrionaceae > JAYKHP01. Next base: position 16,278 of record JAYKHP010000016.1, read on the forward strand.
CAGGCGGGCCGTTTTGCAATTGATCCGTCCAGGCTTTGGCAATGACAATGAAAAAGGGGCAACCCCGCTGGCGCTGGAAGCTTACGATATTGAAGAGGCCCTTGAATCGCATATCACTGCCGACCTGAACTGCCATGTGGTTGCTGCCATTCGACAGGCCCGTCATTTTTTGCCCAATTCAAACGCTTGTCTCTACTGTCATTTTACCGATATCTGCGATGCGTCGGAAAAATCAGAGCCGGATAATCATAGGGCATCGCCCCTCGGTTCCTAAGATAGCTTAATAAATAGAAAGCTTAATAAATAAAAAGCTTAATAAATAGAAAGCTTAATAAATAGAAAGTTTGGCCCTTGATGGTCGTGGCGACTTTACCCAAAAAAGCATCAGACCCCAGCCAATTAAATCCGGCGCAACAGCAGGCGGTTTATTCACCGGCGAATCAGGCGCTCCGGGTGGTGGCAGGTGCCGGTACAGGAAAAACTGAACTCATCGCGCATCGCTTCGTGCATCTGGTCAAGGAATTTCAACAGCAGGGCATTGCAAGCGCGCATCGCAGGATTGCCGTTTTGACCTTCACCAACGAGGCGGCGTTAAATATGCGCCTTCGGATTGATGCCCAGTTAACCGCAAACATGTCTAAAAACACTGCTTACTTAGACGCGCAGGCCTATATCAGCAACTTTCACCAGCTAGGCGCGCGTATTCTCAGGCAACACGCGCTTTATTTGGGCTTGTCGCCGAACTTTACGATTCTTGAATCCCTGGCCCAACGCCTGCTGTTTAACCGGGTGCTTGAAAGCATTATTGAGGGCGAGTATACCTTAGCGCCGTTTCAAAAAATGCTGGCGCGTATTCTGGGGCAATATGGCCTTGGCGATATTGCCGCAAATGTGTTTACCCCAGAAGCGCTCAAACGGCTTGGCATTCGCGCGCTTGGTGATATTCTAGACGCTGAAACATTGTTTTGTGTCATTCAAAAGGCCAAGGCCAGCGGTCTTTCGCCAAAGGCGTTTTACCAAACCGCAATGGCTCAGTCTTTGCAATTAAGCCAGGCGCTAAAAACCCTGCCGGTTGAAACGGTTTATGAGGCCACGGCCAAAAACGAGAAGGGAAAACCCGACGCCCTGGCTTTGATATGCGGCTATCTTGAATCCTGGCAGGCTCACTTGTCTCAATGGGCGGATAAACACTGGCAACCCCTGGTGGAAACGGAAAAAAACGCGCTCGCCCAAGGGCTTGAGCCCAAGCCCGGCGATTACAAAAAAAGCGTCGATGGCTTGGCGTCGCTTTATACGGATTATGATCGATCGCTTCGTGCGTATTTGCCTGCGGCTAGGCTTCTGGATGAAAGCATAAGCCGGACTTTAGATGAGGAACAAACGCTGTATGAGGCGCTGGCGGCTATTGTGGCCACTGTTTACGCGCTTTATCAACATACCCTTCGCATCAAAGACGCCTGCGACTTTGACGATCTGATTAATCATTGTTTAACGCTGTTTGAAGAAAATCCGGACATCGCCCGGTTTTATCGGGAGCTGTTTCTCCACGTGATTGTCGATGAGTTTCAGGATTCCAACACCAGTCAGCTTAAGCTGCTGAAGTATCTCGTCCGGGAAAATCAGGAAAACCTGACGGTGGTGGGGGATGAAAAGCAATCCATTTATGCCTTTCGCTTTGCCCAGCCCGAAAACTTATCCCTGGTCTTTGACGATCCCGCTGCCTGCCTGAGTGTGTCGCTAGAAACCAATTACCGCTCAACGCCCCCCATTCTGGCTGCCGCCAATCTGATCAGCGCCAAAATCGTGGGTAATCAAAGCCAGGCGCTTTCGCCTTGCGAAAAATTATCCCACTGCCGAACGCCGGTTACCTGGGTCAATTTTGGCGATCAGACGCAAGCGGCTCGCGAGTCAATTGCCCTGCACAAGGAATGGGAGGCTGAGTGGATTGCCGCTGAAATTGAACGGTTGGCACAGGCGCATCAGAAGACCGATATAAAAACAGAAAGCGCGTTTGCTTATCGTGAGATTGCCATTCTGGTGAAATCGCACACAAAGGCTGAATTGGTTCAGGAAGCGCTCAATGCCAGGGCGATTCCTTCGGTGCGCAAGAAAAACCTGGGGTTTTTCAACGATACGGCGATAAAAAACGCGCTTGCGCTGATGCAATTGATGGTGAACCTCAGAGACGATCGCTCGTTAGTCAGGGTATTGCAAGCCAAGTTAAGTCAGCGGGAACTCTATATTCTTTCTCAAGCTCAATCTCAAGCGCAAAAAGCCCAAGCTGGAGAAAATTCTGGCCAGCGACAAAAGCCAAGCCTGTTTGAGGTGCTGTTTGCCCTTTCCTTAAAAGAGAGTATTGCTTCTGAATTATCCAGCCAAGTCCGGGCCGCCTTGATCGATTTTTGTAATCGGCTTCTTTCTTTAAGAAAACGCCAAGGGCGTTTGTCGCCTGCGCAATTGTTTAAGGCCCTCGCCGATGAAATCGGCTTTATCGATGCTGAAACGCCTGAGTATCTCAAGCATCAGCAACGGGCCAATTTAAGGACGCTTGAAAAGTGGCTGCTGCTATTAAGCTCCAAAAGCCAGATTCAGCCAACGCTTCGTGAAATTTTGTCTGTTCTTGAAAATTACCGTGACGATCCGGGTCTGGAATTGCCGGTTTCCGCCAATGGCGCTGAAGAAGAAAATGCCGTTCAGATTATGACGTTTCATTCGGCCAAGGGCCTGGAATTTCCCACCGTCTTTGTGGCCTGGTGTGAAAAACCCGCGGCCCCACGATTTGATGGGCTGATTCTTTTTGATCCGCAGAATCAGAAAAAAGCGGGCTTTGGTCTTTTTACCAGCCGTCCGCTCTTAAACCCGCAACAAAAAGAGCCGCCCCTTGCTAAAATAGTTCATCAGTTGATTTGGCAGCGTCCTCAACTGAAGCAGGAAGAGCAGCGACTGTTTTACGTGGCGCTGACCCGCGCCGAACGGCAGCTCTATGTGCTGCGCTCAACGCAGTCGCCTGATTGGAGTGCAGCCCCCCAGTTGCCCGATACTGGATTTGTCAGGGTGATCAATATCGCCGAAGAAGTTTAATACTGGTTTTAAGCTTCTTTCGCCTTAATCTTCATCATCGTCATCATCATAGCCGGAATAGGCGTAAATATCGTCTTCATCCTCATCGTCATCATCGTCCTCAAGCTCATCTGGGTCATAGCGCTTTAGGGGTTTTGCCACAGGCTTTAAGTGCTGGCGTTCCTTGAGTTTTCGGATGGTGTTTCCTAGCGCGTTTTCAATTGAGGCAGGGCGTGATGCGCCTGGGCGAAGCTTTTCTACTTTTCTGTTGTCCTGTTTTCTGCTTTCTTGCTCTTCTTCTCTCTCTTCACGTCGATCGTCGCGGCTTTGCTTGGGGAGCGGACGCGATAAAAGACGCAGGTTTTTCAGCTTGGACTGTTTGGGGTTTATCGGCTTTGGGGGCGGAAGCCTGCGTTTGCGTTTTTTGCGAACCGGCTTTACCCAGCCAAAATGAAGCCCAATGGCATTGACTATCTGATCCAACCCATAAGCATAGCCTGCCTTGGCAAACAATAGCACCAGCGCCATTGCCATAAAACCGATATTCAGTCCTGCCGCCATCGGGCTGGTGTGCTGGGTTGCGAAAAAATAATTCATCGTCAGTAAAAACAATGCGCCGCTGGCCCAGCGCGTCCAAAGCCCCAAAGCCAAGAGCCCACCGATGGTTATTTGGCTGAGCGGGATAAGCCACGCCAGGATATGGGCGTTTGGGGTTGCGATATAACGCAGGAAATCCTCATAGAAAAAGAAGGGGTTTCGTTGCGCCCAGTTCATTAACAGGCTGGGCAAATAAGAGGCGAATGCCGGATCGTGCCATTGTTGGTAGCCCACCCATAAAAGGGCTGCTCCCACATAGAGCCTTAACAGGCAGACGGAGAGTTTCTGCCTGACCTCAAGCGACCAGCGAAGCGGGTTCCATTCAATTGCATCCCATGCTTGCAATAGCATTTCCATACAGTCTGTCTCTCTAACCTGGGACATGGCCGCTTGCTTCAAGTGTCCCTATCAAGCCCTATCAAAAAGGTAAAACCTTAAATCGTAAGGCCTGCGAAAAATAAGCAATCTTCCGGCTGGGCGGTTTCAAATGAAGCATATGCGAGAAGCCTGCAACAACAGCGGCTTCTCTTTTGGCGCCAGTCTCTGCGCTCTACTCTCTGGGGAATAAGCTGAAAGGCCTTAGAAATTCTGGAGTTAAGAGCCCTAAGCTTTTGGATTGGCTGGGGAGATGAACGTCTCAATCTAAAGGGAGGTTGAAAAAATAAAACCATTCCGATCTGAGCCAATCTCCCATGTCATTATAACACTTCATGTCTTGTAAGGCAGCGATAAGCAAAACAGGGTCTTCTTTGGCCGGGCTATAATAGTGAGGATGAAAACCTCCAGCCAGCCTCTACCCAAAAGCCCCCAGGGCTTTTACCGCTCGCCAGACTTAACCCTGGTGCCGCTGGATGCTAGACCCGTCTGCTATACACTCCCGCTTCAACTGGCCAATATGGCTGGACTAGGACTGAAATGCCCGCCCCCTGAGATTCTGGGGCGCTTAAAACAGCCTGCCGATGAAGCTGCTTTATTCTTATGGTTTGAGCGCACGTTGAACAAGAACGCCCGCTTGAAAAAGATCTCCCCAGAGCAACTTCCCTCTCCGGTGATTGCCGCAATGGATACGGTTGCTTATGGCGGGCTGATTCCCTCGCGCGTGGGCCTTGAAACACCCGAGGCGCTTAAACGCCGGGTTAACCGCTTCTTAAGCCTTCTTCAGCAGAAAACTTTGCTGCTGGCGTTTTCTTCTATCCTGCGCATTCCCGCCTACGATAACAACGAGGAAGAGCCTGATTACTGGGCCGACTACGGTAAGGCGCTTTATGACTATTCATATGCGGCCCATCAAACCCCTGACACCGCAAAGGCCCTGGAAAAAACCTTTCCCGAATCGGTGCTGGCGGATTTTTTAACGCGACGGCAGCGAAATTACAATCTCAACCAGTTTTACTCGGGGCTGCTGTCTCAAAACAAGCTCGATTACCTCGTTTTCTGCCAGGATGATACCGGGGCGTATGGCCTGAATGTTCAGGAAGCCCAAGCACTTAAGACGGTGATTGACGAAAAAAACCTGTTAAATAATGCCCACGTTCAGACCGGGGCCGATGAAGTGGCGCTTTGCCTGATGGCCCGTTGCCTGAGCCAATGGTATGTAGCTGCCGGTTTTCCCGCGTTAAAAGTCTGGATTGAGTATACGGACTTGGCGGCTGCTCAAACGATTGCCAAATTTGACGGCTTGGCTATTGAAACCGTCGTGAAACGGGCGATTGCCACTTGTGGCGCGCTGCTTGCCGAGAAGGCACAGGATGCCGATGTGACCCTTTGGGTTCATACTCCCCCAGCGGGCCAGGCGCAGGGTGATCATTGCGATGCCAGCCCGCCTGCCCTTCAAACGCAACTGCAGGTGGATAAATTGCTGAGCGCGTTTGAAGCTGCCTTTAAAAAGTCGCATCCAGTCGCCGTTGCCGATGTGGCCTACGCCAATGGCGCAGATCCGTTGCTGGTGGGCGCGCTACTGGATGAAACCGAGCCTGATGAAACCCAACGATTGCCCAATCTTTCAGAATCGCTGTATGGTTATGCAGGCTGGAATACGCCTGGCAATACCATTGGCACTGTGGTTGCCACGATGATTGTCAGGCTGTTGGCAGAGCGCAATGGCACGTTTGATTTAACCGCGTTCAAAAAGCTCCTGATGGTTCGCTTTTCGGATGACGGGTTTTACCAGGCCTATGCGCGTCGGGAAATTCGACGTGAGTATTCGCCGGTTGAATTTCCCATGGGAACGCTTCCTGAAAAGGCAACCGCATTGCTCAACACGCTGATGCAGGAGAGGACGGCCTGCCTGCAAAAACGCTTGGGCTTGCCGGTGACTGACGTGCGCTTTTGTTTTCCTTGTGATCGAACCTTTGAGGTTGCCCTTGCGCCACAAGCGGGTCAGCCGGTTTTAACGGAAAGTGCTTATCTGTGATGAATGAAGTGACTCAACCGCTTTTGGAAAGTGTTCAGAATCCCCTGGTGAAAGCCACGGCTGCTTTGGGGCAAAAAAAGGCGCGACAGGAATCCGGGCAACTTCTGGTTGAAACCAGGCACCCCATTGAAGAGGCTATCAAGGCAGGATTAGTGCCAAAACACTATTTTTACCTGCCTCAAACGCCTCAAGCCCAGCGCGTGCTTTGGTCGGATGTGGCTGTGGCCTATCCGGTGAGCGAGGGGGTGATGAAGAAAATGGCTTCAACAGACTCGCTGCCCCCCTGCCTTGCGGTTTTTGAAGCGCCTGATTTGTCCTGGGAGGCTATGAGCGCCTGCGTCTTTAAGCCCCGTCCTCAAAAAACGCCGCTGTATTTATTGCTAGACAAACTGCAAGATCCGGGCAATTTGGGGACGATTCTTCGCTCTGCCCTGGCGTTTGAAGCGGATGGGGTCATACTATCCGCCCAGTCGGTTGAAGCGCTTTCACCAAAAGTAATTCGCGCCTCGGCTGGCCTGGTGTTTTCCTGTCCTGTGATTCAAAGCGCTGAAACGGTTGAATCTCTCCTGAGTCGAGTGGAATTTTCCCAATGCCAGTGGCTTTTTACCACCAGCCATCCCCTGGTGCAGGGCCGTAAGGTTCACTGCTATAAAGAGGTGGATTTTAAAACGCCGTCGGTTCTGGTTTTTGGCAATGAGGGCCAAGGGCTGGACGCGTCTCTTTTATCAAAGGCCGCTGAAAATCCAAGAGCCCTTGCCCTTAGAATTCCAATGTCAGAGGCGGTGGAATCTCTTAATATCAGCGTCAGCGCGTCGATTCTTTTAGCCGAAGCGTCCCAGCAGCGAAGCCAAATCTAACCAGGGCCAAATCTAACCAGAACCCATTTCAATCAATCTATGAATACGCCTGAAACACAAACAGACCCACACTTGCTTGAGCCATTGGCTGAGCTGCCATCAAGCGCGTCAGCAAGTCCCGGTGCCTCTGGTGCAGCGGGCGCTATGACGATGTTGGAGCATTTAGCCGAGTTGAGGCAGCGGATTATTATTTGCGTGCTGGCTGCTGCTATGGGCATTCTCGCTGCTTTTTTCTATGCCCTTCCCATCATTGAAATTTTAAAGGCGATGGCAAGCCCCGTGGTGCTGAATGCTCATGGCATGGTAGAGTTTGTGCAGTTAACGCCTGGTGAAGTCCTGATGGCAAGCTTGAAGCTGTCCGTTTGTCTGGGCCTTGCCGCCGCTTCGCCGATTATGCTGTATCAGATTCTGCGTTTTGTGATGCCGGGTTTGAATCAACGGGAGAAATGGCAGCTTCTGTGGGTGGTGCTGGCAGGCGCGCTGCTGTTTGTTTCAGGGGTGGCGTTTTCGTATTTTCTGGTGGTGCCTTCGGCTTTGGGGTACCTGCTTGAATATGGGCAACAGGTGGCCAAAAGCCAGATCAGTATTGCCCAGTATGTCGATTTTTGCCTGTCGCTCTTATTGCTGAGCGGGGTGGTGTTTGAGTTACCCTTACTATTGTTTTTCTTGTCTTTGATTGGTCTCCTGAGTTCTGGGCTGCTATTATCCCAGTGGCGTCAGGCGATGGTGGGTGTGGCGCTTGCCGCAGCAGTTTTAACCCCGTCTCAGGATCCCCTGACAATGATTATTGTCGGCTGTGCCATGGCGGGACTTTATTTCCTCAGCGTGGTGCCCATCCGCCTTAGCGGGCGCTGAGCAGAAAAAGATTACGTTAAGCTTGACGCGTCTTTCTGCTTTGCTGACAATTCTTGCGCAGGCTTGCTTTTATAGTAGGACGTACAACTTAGTTTCAAGTGGTTAACTTTTGGAGATATTACCGTGTATATAAACGGTATTTCAGCGCAAGCATTTCAAAAACCAATCCCCTCATCATCTGTTTCTGCTTTTCCAGTTTTTGAAACGCAGAAAGAAGTGCTTTTAAAAACGGATTTGCTCCAAGTGAGCTTTGGCCGAGGGCATACAAAAAGAAAAGGGTATCAGGGCATTTCTGAGCAGGCTAACACGTTATTTGCAAAATCCGAGCAAGACTTGGCATTTGCAGACTTCATGATGGCGCATCGCGTTGATTTACCCTATGCTCCCTATAGCTATGTTTTGCTGAATTGTCAGCAGGCGCTTGAAAAAAGATTAAAGGCGATTATCCGCACTCCTTTAGAGGATGAGAACGGAGAAGTAACGCCTGACATGTGCTTTCGCTTAAGGACACATGATTTACGCGAATTAAGTGATTTATTGTAGGAAACAAACCCGCTATGGTTTACAAATGCTGATTTACAGGAAAAATTAGATTATTTTAAGTTTGCTTCAATGAATATGCGCTATAAAACGTTTGCTTCGGCTCAAGATGCTGAAATGGGCTTGAAATATGCCCATGAAATATTTCAGCGTCTGAACCCTTTGGTGACGGCTCCTCTAAAAGATAATGCACTGGAGATCTTGGGCCGTCAGGGTCTTGATTTGGTAGCTTGACGCTAATTTCAGCCCTTGTCTTCCAGGTAATTGCGCAGGCTGGTGATATGGCGATTGCTGCGGCATAGTTTTCTCAGCTTGTTCAGCGCCCGGGTTTCAATCTGCCTGACGCGCTCCCTTGAAACGCCAAAAAGCTGGCCAATTTCTTCAAGCGTTCGCTTATTGCCGTCGGCAAGGCCAAAGCGCAGGCTCAAAACATCCTTCTCACGAGGACGAAGCGTTTCCAACAGCTTCTCGATTTCCTCGTTGAGATTTTCCTGCGACACGTGGCTATCCGGTGACTCCCCGGCTTCATCCACCAGAAAATCTCCGATCTTGGAGGCTTCATCTTTTGTGTGCAAAGGGGTTTCAAGACTGATGGTCGATTGCGTGGCCTTAATCACCAGTCTGAGCTTGGAGAGTGAAATGCCCATCCGGCTTGCCAGCTCTTCGCGCGTTGGGGCGCGGTTAAATTCGTGGGTGAAATCGCGCGTTACTTTTTTCAGGCGTCCAATGGTTTCAATCATATGAACCGGTAAACGGATGGTTCTGGATTTATCGGCGATGCCCCGTGTTATGGACTGCTGGATCCACCAGGTGGCATAGGTTGAAAACTTAAACCCACGACGGTAATCAAACTTTTCGGCTGCCCGAATCAAGCCAAGGTTGCCTTCTTGAATTAAATCCAAAAACGAAAGCCCACGGCCAATGTATTTTTTGGCAATGCTGACCACCAGCCTGAGATTGGCGCGAACCAATTTGGCTTTTGCCTTCTCATCACCCTCTGCGATTCTGCGCGCCAGGTCGATTTCTTCCTGAGCGTTTAACAGCTTAACACGACCGATTTCCTGCAAGTACATCTTGACGGAATCTTCGGCGCTGCTTCTCACCGCGTCCGCTTCAAACACCCGAATGGGGTCGTTTTCCAGCTCAGGGGTTTCATCGCTGTCATCTTCAAAAAAGACGCGCTCCTTGGCGTCGTTAAAATCGGATGCGCCCTGTCCCTCGTCAAAACCCTGCTCTTCATCGCCATCACTTTGCCCATGGCCGTTAGCGTTTTCATCATCAATCTGAAAACGTCTTGCGTTTTTTGCTTTGGTGTTTGTGGCGCTGTCTTTGACGCTTCGGTTATTCGTTTTTTTCATACGGGCTTTTGCCGTTTCTTCGAGAGGTTGGGGAACTGGGGGCAATTTTTTTTCAGAGCTTGCCGGCGTTACGTTTTCAATCAATGCTTTTGTTTTGCTCAGGAGATTGCTTTGAGCCAGTTGGTGAGCTTGTTGCGGTTTTCCTTTTTTAAGGACAGGCTCTTTTACAGCTTCTTTTTCTGAAGGGTTTGCTTTGGCCGTTGCTTCAGGCGTTTCTTTACCCGATTTAAGCTTGTTGGCCAGGTTCTTTTTAGTCGCCGTTTTGGCGGTTTTCTCAGTCGTTATTCCCATCAATGGATGCCCATTCCGACGTTATTGCTCTGGCTGCGCTTTTGGATAGGGGATTGGCACCGGCTTGTGAAGGGTTGGCAGCCGTGACGTTTTAGCCAGTGCGGTGTTTCAGTGTTAGTCGTTCAAGTGATGATTGGCAGTCATTGCCAATGCGCTCGTTTTTTCAAGTAAGTTCCAAATGTTGTGTCGGTCTGCATCCACTTGTATTGCCGCTTGAAGGTAAAATATCGATGGGTTGAACTGGCTTTCAAGTGACTAGACCTCAATTATAGACAATTTCCCTGCGGCCCAAGCGTTCGGGGATTCGATTCCCGCCATCTGGAGGAGAAGGGGGAAAACTCGGCGTTAGAAGGGGAGCGCTGTGCCCGCGTAATCGTATATCCAATGAATGTCTCGTTTGTTAAGGTGTTTTTATTGGTTGGCACTGATAATCTGGAGATTTTTTCGCGCGATGGCCAGATTCTGGTTGATGGTAGTTTGATTAATACTGCTATTGCTTACTTGATCGCCGCCTTGAAGCGATAGAACCGACGTGAGCAAGCTTTCGGCTTCTTTGTAATGGCCTGCCGCAAGTGCCAGGTTATTCTTTCGGGCAGCATCGCTGCCAGCGTTCATTAAGAGAAGCGCCAGGTTATACTTGGCTTCAGGAGCAGTCTTGGCCAGTGCTATGGCTTGGCGGTATCTTTGAATCGCCGTGGCATTCTGGCCCGCTTTCTGTGCGTTGACGCCCTGGTTAAAAAGGTCGATGTAGCGTTGGGTTTGGGCTGTACTCATCGTGCCGCTGTTTTTGACATCGGCGTCTGTTTTATAGAGCGCCTTAATCGTATTGATATCGCGGCTGCTGAGGGTTGCCGACTGCTTATGATTGCGCGCATAGTACATCAGGTCGCTGGCGTAGGGGCTGTGTCCCTTAATCCCAATCGCATGGCCCATCTCATGGGTTGCAATCGCCTGAAGTTCAGCCATTGGAATGGGCGTTTGGCTGCCCGGGTAATACAGGGCGAGGGTGACATCGGATCGAAGAATCAGGTTGCCCGCCATCTGAAAGGGACTGACGCCCAAAAGGTTGTCCTGAAAATTGCTTTGCCAGCGCACCACGATATCGGCATTATCTTTCTTGCTGGTACTCATAAAACGGACTTTACCCGCAGTGGCTTTCTGCCAGGCCTGATAGGCGCCGCTCACCACCTGCCTATGCTGGGCGCTCCAGCCGGGAACTTTACGGCCATCCTCAATATAGACTTTTAAGGGCATTTTCGCCTGATCAAAATGCACCACCCGGCCATGGGTAATCACATAGGCCAAATAATTGCTCGCGCCGGCCGAAGTGTTTTTAACGGTGGTTTTAACCACTTTGTTGGCCTTGGCCGAATTGCTGATAGCGGCCATTTGCTGGCCAGTCACATAGGTCATATTGTTTCGCGCTTTTTGAGCCAGCGGGTCATTTTCAGCGGTGGCTTGCAACACCTGTTCAAAGGCTTGTCGTGCTTGTTCCAGGCGGTTGGTTCTGGCATAGGTCAGCCCCAGGTAAAACATCTGTTCGGCTGCCTTGGGATTGGCGGCCTGCACAGACTGCTTTAAGGACTGGGTGAGATACTTTTCGGCAAGCGTGTAGTTTTTTTGCTTGTAGGCGCTAATGCCCTGGTTGCCAAAGTCGGCGGCAAAGGCCATAAGGCCGTTGCTCGCAGGGAAGTTAAAGAACAACCCCAGAGGAAGGGCCAGAAGAAGGGCCAGGATACGTGCCAGTATAAATAAGGGCAAAACCCCAATGATTCTCATGGGGATGCTATCGGCGAATTGACCCGGCCGCTTGAATTTTTATAAGGTTTGTAAACCCTTTTGCCAAGCCTTTTTATCGTGCTTTTTTAGGGGGTCGTCGCCTCGCTTGGGCTATTCATCGAAATGGAATTTAACAGATCCTCTGCCGAATCCACTTCGGCCTTGAGCAATTGCAGCAGCCGGGCAGGTTCGCTATCCCCTTCGTAATTGAAATACGCCAGCACGTCCTGGCTGAAATGCGAGCGGCTATAGATGCCTTGATGCTCGTACAAAATAATGGCCAACTGGTTGGCCAGGGCGATTAAGTAAACCAAGGGCTGGGAATGCTGGGCATTTTGGGGCTCGTGATGACAGGCAATCACTTCGCTGATGCCAAGCGGTAATCGCCACTTGCTGGCAAGATAACTGCCGATTTGCGTATGCGTGACCCCCATCAAGCGGCTTTCCAGTTCGATAAAGCCCTGGCCATGAGTCAGCAACTGCTGCTTTTTGGCTTCTCCCAACACGTCGCTGTAAGATTTGCTGAAATAGACATCGAGCACGATTTTGCCGATATCGTGAAGCATCCCGGCGCTGAAGGCGTCATCCAGGTCGTTAAAGCGGGGGTCGCTTCCCTTTAGGTTGTTGGCCACCAGCCTTGCCGCCATGGCCGTTCCCAGGCAATGGCGCCAGAATCGGTAATGATCCAATCGGTTTTGTCCAATGCCTGCCGGGTTGTTCTGGCCCTCGAAAAGCTTGAAAATACTGGCGCTTAGGACAAGACCCCTGACTGTGTTGAAGCCCAGAATCATAATGCCGTGTTGAATCGAGCTTATCTGGCGCTGAAAGCCATAGGCCGCTGAATTGACCATCCGAAGCACCTTGGAGGTCAAACCGGGGTCGTATGAAATAAGTTCGGCGATTTTGGAGGCCGGAACGTTGGGTTCACCCAGAAGTTGAATCATCCGGTTAACGACTTCAGGCAACGACGGAATGTCCCGAATGCGCTTCAGGACGATTTCGTGTGCGGCAGAAAGCGTCTTTTCCGAATTGTCCATCAAACGTCTCTAAAAAGGAGCGTGTCGTTATGCGGTGTTCTTTTATTATGCGCTAGCTTGCCTGAAGGGCGTCAGCCTCAAATGAGGGATTTTCCCAAGCGGGGGTAAAATGATTATCGCCAGAGGGGTGAATCCCCAGCGCATCAGGGTTATACCCGTTATGAACAATGTCCTCAAGCGCTTTGGGCAGAACCGGCTTAAAAAGAACGTCAATGCCGAGCGCTTCAACGCGCTGGATAAACGCTTCATAATCGGGGATATACGACGCGCTTGCAACAGAGACGGTCATAATAATCTGCTCCAACTGGGCCAGGCTGTCCGGTGTCTGCCCCACCAGTTCTTCCAACACGTCCAGGGCGCTTCGCTCAGGCGGTATTTTCCGGCTTTCAAGCTCATAGTCAATCACCAGAATCGAGGGCTCATACTTATCCAGTGCCCAGCCCAAGTATTGCGACAAGCGAACGGGATGGATCTTGCCCAGCGTAAAGCCTACCTGGGTTAAGGCATTGATGCTTCGCTGGATACTTTTTTGCTGGGTATCCAGCACCAGCACGTGTTTTTTGCTTAAGGCGTTGGCGCGTATTGAGCGCAGGGCCTCCCTGGAATGCAGGTCGATTTGGGGGATTTCAGCGGCTGGAATCGGGTCTTTCAGCTCAAAACGGGCTGGATCAACGCCACAGCCAATCAGTTTGGGCAATAAGTCAGAGGGAACTTCCATCCCTTGCTTCAGCAGGAGAATCTGCTTGCCTTCATCGGCGTAGATATCATCCTTGCTAATCAGGACAATGGGTTGCTCTGCCGGATTGATAGCCGTTTGAGACGTAAGGCCAACCGGCAGCACCGAATGGGCATTGGTCTCCGTGCTGGCCACGGAAAGGATTTTGCCTAAAAAGCCCTGTTTTTGGCTTTGCGTGGAAGCATTTTGCTGCATAAGTACCGGCCATTCCTGTTTTTGGGGGGATTGAGGATTGCTTGAAAAGCAAGAGGTCAGTTGTTGCCAACGCCATGCCATATTCAAAACTCCTGTTTCGCGCGGATTGGAGGGGCTTTTTTAAAACAACAGGCGCGTGTTTGCAAAGGCCCCCGGGATACTTGTCCTGTTGACTCTTGTCTCGGCCAGAAGCGGCACCGGCTGAATCCCTCCATCGTATATATCCCCTATTTGATGGAGAAAAGGGGCCTATTAGAACCAAGCGCATATATACCCTCATCACGCTTGATTTGATCCTCACCCTAGGGTCTAAGCTCTAGGCGCTGGCTTTAACGTTTCGCTGTTCTTTACGCTCGCGTACCCAGGCAATCAAGGCGCTTGCCACAAAAATGCTGGAATAAGTGCCAGCGGCAATACCGATGAGGCAGGCAAAGATAAAGTCCTTGGTGGTTTCACCGCCAAAAAGATAGAGGGCCAAGAGGGTTAAGAGAACCGTGACCGACGTGCTGATACTGCGAACCAGTGTTTGGTTCACGCTTAAATTGGCAATGGTTGAAAAGGGCAACTTCTTGGTGAAATAGACTTTGGAATTTTCTCTTAGGCGATCAAACACCACGATGGTGTCGTGAACGCTAAAGCCTACAACGGTTAGCAGGGCGGTGATAAACATGCTGTCGATTTCGGTGTTGAAGAAATGCCCTAAAATGGCAAAGACGCCAAAGACGAAAAGGGCGTCATGTACCAGGGAAACAATGGCGCAAAGGGCGTAATCAAACTCAAAGCGAAACGTGAGGTAGCCGACAATTAAAAGATAGGCAAGCCCAAGCGCCAAAAGACCGTTTTGAAGAAGCTCTGTGGCTAAGGAAGGGCCAATGGAGTAGTTTTGAAGCAAGGTGTTGTCGCCCAGTTTTTGCCCCAGCTCTTGATGAATCGCTTGCTGATCCGCCCCGCTCAGTTGCTTGCTTCGGATATAAACGATCGTGGAGACTTTGCCCGCGCCCTCTGAAACGGAAGGCGTTTGGGTGGCCGGGCCTATCGGGTTGGTGGTGGTTTCAAGGGTTAAATTTTCAGGCGGCTGGTTTTGGGTGCTCTTAGCATCCGGTGCTGCTTTGGCCTTAGTTTCTAAATTTGCAGGGGCAGCGGTATTGGCTGCGGTTTCGCTTTTTCTTGTCTCTATTGTCTCAGTGTCATTAATGCCCGCTCGGGGTTTTTGAATTTGCACAACCGTGCCCCGATACCCTTTTTCTTCAAAAATCGCTTTGATTTTAGGCAGATCGTTTTCAGTGACTTGATTATGAAAGCCGTATTCCAGCATCGTGCCGCCCGAAAAATCAATGCCCAGCCTGACGGGCGCTTTAATCTCAGGGTTAAGCCAGTTGGTAACGATAAAAAAGAGGCCTGGCACCAGAAGAAGCAGGGAAAAGCCAAGATACAGCCAGCGGTCGCGTACAATGTCCAAAACGCCAGGCTTAAGCGGCCCCGTGTTGGGCGTATTGAGGGTTTTATCCTGTGCTTTTTGCGACTTGGGTTGCGACAGCGTATCGGAAGAAGCGGCCATAGGAAGCGTGACTTTCTTATTTAATGCTTAATGATTTTATAGACACATTGGCTAGGCTGCTGATGCCTTGGCCTCTGATTTGGCAACGGTAACGCCAAACGCCGAGATGGCTTGACCTGGCTGATGATGGGCACCACTGTTGATAATCGTCAGGAAGGTTCTGGTGACGGTAATGGCTGAGAACATGCTGATGGCTACCCCGATGGCAAGGGTTAAGGCAAAGCCCTTAACGGCACCTGTTCCTAACCACCAAAGCAAGGCGCAGGTAATCAGCGTGGTGGTGTTGCTGTCAAAAATAGAGGGGAAGGCGCGCTCAAAACCCACTTCAATAGCTTTAAGCAGGGAGCGTCCGTTGCGTAACTCTTCCTTGGTGCGCTCAAAAATCAGGATATTGGCATCCACCGCCATTCCGATACTGAGAATGAACCCCGCAATCCCTGCCAGGGTGAAGGTCACCGGAATCAACAGGAAAGCGGCATAAGTTAAGAGGGTGTAGACAATCAGCGCCATATCGGCAATCAGCCCCTGGGCGCGATACAGCAGCATCATAAAAATGATCACCAGGCCAATGCCGATAAGTCCTGCAAACAGGCTGCTGTGAATGGAAGATTCCCCAAGCAGGGGCCCCACGGTATTTTCCTGAATGATCTCAATGTTCGCTGGCAGTGCGCCGGCGTTTAAAAGTGCCACGGTATCTTTCACCTCGGCAAGGGTAAAATCACCCTCGATCATTCCCTCGCCCTGCAAAATGGGGGTTCTGACCGATGGCGCCGATACCAGTTGACCGTCAAAGAAAATCCCCAACGGCTCGTTTTTAGGGGCCAGCTCTGCGGTTAAATCGCCGAATTTTTTCGCCCCTTGGGCATTTAGTGAAAACAGGATAATCCAGCGCCCGCTTGAGGTTCCCGTCTGCTGGCTGACTTCGGCCTTGGCCAGATCCTTACCCGAAACCCCGGAGGCGACCCATTGGCCATTCACCATTCGCCTGAATTCAAGGTTGCCGACTTTGCCCAACATGTTGCGGGCTTCTTGTGGGTCTGTGATACCAGGAATTTCCACCAGGATGCGGTCACGTCCAGCGCGCTGAACCACGGCCTCGGCTACCCCAAGCTTGTTGACCCGCCGCTCAAGCACTGCCTGAAGACTATTCATCACCGAAGCATTAATCGTCGGAACACTCTCAGAGGGCGTGGCCTGAAGTGTCAGGCGGGTGCCGCCCTTTAAATCAAGCCCTAGAACCGGCGGCTTTTTAACAATGGTGAGAATCGAGGCGATAACAAGCGCCACAATGACAAGGAGCATCCATTTTGCGTTTTTGGTCATAGTCGGAATCGCGGCGCTTTCTTTATGCCAACTTGAATGAAGAAGCGTCCCCTAGAAGCTTCTCAAATTGTATCGCTGCCTATTGTAGCGTAAAGGGGCCGGGCAAGGCAAAAGGCTTTTTTTATTAGGGGGCCATGGGGGAAAGCACCATTAAAACCGACTTGATGGGGCGCTTCACCGGCTGCCCGTCTTTGTTGTACTTGCCGTAAATCACCGGCATAGCCAGCTTGGGCCTGTTCTCTAAGGGGCTATCTAGTTGGTTATCGAGACCCTTGAGCATGATGGCCGAAGAACTTCCGCCATCTAATGATAGCGCCTTGCTTGCCCCAAGGGAGCTCAGCAGGGAACGGATCTGCTCGAATGTGAAGCCATCGGCGTTTCGTGCCGGATCTTGGGCGCCCATCAGTAGAATCACGTTGCCGCTTTTTGTAATGCCAATGGCGCTTCTGGCATTGGGAGCCTTTACGCCAAAAGGATCGCGGATTAATTTGCCGCTAGCGTCAGTATCGATCACCGCCTCTTCAAGCGATCGATCCAACGGCAGTAGTTGCGGGCCAGCTCCCAGGGCGTGAGTGAGCTTGCATCCGGTGGGAACAGGTGCTTGATGGGGGGTAATGTCATAACGGATCGAGGTTTCGCTCTTTAAAGCTTCCTCAATTGTTTCGTTGCTGCCTGTCGGACAGTCATAAATCCGAAACTCGGAGCGGTTGAAGATTTTGGCAAGATAAGGTTTGAGGTTGGGGTTTTGGGTTAAGCGTTCATTCTGGGTTGGATCCGCAATGATTTTCCCGTTTTGTGTTACATAAGAAATCGTCTTATGGTTCTGGGGGTCAAAATAACCGGCATTGATAACCGCAAGCGGTAATAATGGCTGGCTTGTGCCTTTTTGCAAGCTGGGATGAAACCGTTCGATGGACTGTAGTTTTTCTGAGACAAGCGGCAGGATGGGGTAATCGCTTGGGATAATGGCGTAGTAAACGTTGCCTTGTTTCAGGCTGCGCGTTTCAATGCGCAGGGCGTTTGCCGGGGGCTGTTTCAGGGCGTTTAGCGTTTTTTCAGAAAATGCTGGCCCTGCTGCCCTGCTGTTGTTGAAAAGGGTAAGCGACAACAGCGCAGAAAACCCGAGCAGGCTGAGTAAAGCAACAGGCGACAACAACCGGCTTGTGAGCAAGCTTACCTGGCCCGCAGGTTGTGACACTTTAAGAGGGGATTTTAAAAAATGCATGAGGGGCTGCCTTAAAAACGAATCCAAGTCGGTTTAATGGGAGACACATGGATAATGGATAGACGGAATATATAAGCTGTTTGGAGATGATCCTGATTTTATCCCTGATTTTATCATTGATAGGCTTTGCGAAAAAAACGATTCCTCCTATCCTTCCTCCTATCCATGGTAAGCATTAATTTTCGGTAAGCATTAATTTTTGTTAAAGCAAAAAGCGGTACGGTTGTAGGATTCAACCTGAAAACGCTCTGGCCCTCATGGGTTTGGATTGACCGTTATCAAAAAAACTCTGTAGAATATGAAAGCATTCCCGCTGGGTGATGTCAAAAGTATTGCCACTAGAAGTATAGGGGTTATACCCATCTTTGGCGTTTCCTCTTGTGCGACTGGCGCTAAGGGTTTTTGACGGATGCTGGGCGACAAGCCTCTGCAGGCGCTTTGTTTTGGATTGCGAAGGTTGATGCTGACACAATTGGAATGGCTTGCCTGATGATAGGGCTTGTTGAAAAAACGGGCAGGATTATAGTGCACGCTTTTTCTCGGGTTAATCAGCATTCTTCTGGCGGGCTGCTGCGCTCCGTAACCAAAGGATATCGCCTTTATCGCCAAAGAGCCTATCAATTCTACCGCTTCAGGCGTTTTATAGTGATTGAAATAGCTTATAAGGCTGTTTCCAGGCTTAAAGCTCTGCCGTCAGGCGCTTGTAAAACCCATAGGGGGCGTTGAATAGACTGGCTAAAGGAGCCGGCCGACACGACACGCTGGAAACAAAAGACAGTTGATTTCGTTGCTGGTGCTGGCGCCAACGCCTGCCAATGGCTCCCCTCGATTCCCTTTATCGGCCTTTTAACCGGATTGATTACCAAGATCGTTGTTGCACTCTCCTGACACGTTCCCGCCTTTTTTTACTTCGTATTGTTAAAAGAATAACGTTGAGGGCTTGTAACCCTTGCCAACCATCTCACGCGGCCTAGCATCCCATTTCCCGATTACAGCCAAGCTGAACCCGTTTCATTTAAGGAACTGGGAATACTTGCTGAAATCTGCCGCGATTACACGTTTGGCAGTTGGGGTAATAAGAGTTAACGAAAATCGACCTGCTAACCTTGATTCCAATGATATGACTCCTGTTGAGAAAAAAAAGGCTTTTGCTGAGCGATGTTTTGTAGAACTTTTTGGAACAGCCGCATATATTACCTTGCTCCATTTAGGACAGGATCTTGCGGCCAAACCGTTGGAATCTTGGCAAAAAAACTTGGTTAAAATAAGTAGGGACGAGGCAGTTCGTGAAGTCAGAAATGGGAATTTTAAATATGATGCTGAAACGTTTGCCAAGTTTTTTGATGAAGTATATGGTGATGAAACAAAAGGACTCATTGCTCGTATTGGATATGGCGAAAAAAAATCAAATGGTCAGTATGTTCAGGCATTAAGACGAACGTTATGTGAGAAATTGAATGTTTCTCCCAAACGAGCAACAGAAGAATTGCCTAAAGCTTTAAGTGGAAACTTTCGTGCAAAGGCAAACTTGATAAGCTATTTAGCGATATTGTTTGGGGTTCTGCTAAGCACGTTTCTCGGTGGGTATGGTATTCAATGGTTAAATGATCATCCTTTTAACGTCTGGCTCCGTAAACGTTACCCTGAAACTCCTCCTCAGGGTTTCTTAGCTTTGCCAAAAACCGATGCAGGGCAGTTTGGTAATTACGAAAATTTTAAGGCTAATGATAATCCATTTTCCAGGCACGAATTGGCTTTTCAGTCAGTAAACCCCGCTTATAACAAAAGGGGGATGCCATGAATATTGACCGATATTCAACTACAATACTCCCGAACTATAGATTTGCTCCCAAATTTGGTGGGGCTAATATTTGGGCTAAGAATCTGAACCGAGTTAATAAAGATTTTTGGTACAACTTAAGACAAGATCCTATTGTCTTAAGAAATAACGCATTAATTTTGTCTTCATTTCTACTGGTTGTAACAAGAATTCTAGCGGTCAATAAAAGTTCGCTTGAAGCCCGTGGAACCAGTGAGGCTCATCACCGCCGAAGCGAAGCCATAAAGACTGCCATTAGGGAGTTTGGTGGTTTTGTTTTCAGTTTTTTAGTGTTGCGATTAATGCAACACCTCAATGCGATTGCTCTTAGAAAGTATTTTGGACTGCCTGCGGAAGGTTCGTTGGTAATTTCTACCTTCAAGCATCTATCACAAGCTGTAGGTGCTAGTAAGAAAAAATTACCTGTTGCAACATACAGATCTTTCATTGCACCGGGCTTTACGATGCCCGAAGACCCCACAAAAATGTTGTCGCGGTATCGTCAGTTAAATTTGGATAATCTTTGGTTTTTTAAAACCAAGGCATTGAGTTTGCCTACGGAACGTGAAATTCTTCGGCAGGTAGGCACCCACATGAAGCAAATTATGACCGTCTTGCCCGTTATCTTAGGAAGTATCCCCACCCTTGTTTTAAGTGGTTACATCCTAGAGCGCTACACTCAAAAGCACGCAAATAGAATCGCTGAAAAACTAGCGGATCGTTCCAAGGTAAATCATACGGAAATAAATAAAAAATCCCCATTTACTCTGCCTAATCAGAATTTCATATAATGCTTTAAACAAGCTTGTAGTTATCTCTTTAAAATACTGGCTCTCCCCGCTCCTTTATAGTTTTATTGGCACACTCATTCTCCCCCCCACATAATTTTTATTGGTAATGGTATATGAATTTTCTTGGTGTTAATTTTTCTCAGCCTGTATATCAACCCAGGCCAAAGCAAGTTGATCCAAAATTTGCTGCTGCGGCACTCGACTCTCCAGCCGTTTACGATGAGCTTGAAATTAGCCGCGTGAAGATTGATGGACAAAATGTAGTCCGTGACAGGCAAATTCTTAGCGATTTGCTTCAGCTATATCTTGGCTATCTCAGAACCTATAATCGCCCTGTTCCCAAAAAAGATCATGATTTTATCAAGCAATATCTTTCCGATACTTTGCAGTATCCTCGGGCTCGAATTTACTTAGCATATAAGCAGAAAGATGGTGTTAAGCATCCTGCGGGCTTTATTGTTGCAGTTGAACAGATGGATGCAACGTCATATCGGCAGGTATATTTCCAAAACCTATTCGTAGATGAAGGGTTTCGAGAAAATCATATTGCTGAAGCCTTAATCTCCAAGTTGGTTGAGGATGCTTGGGCAGATAATAATGAAAAAATTGAGTTGAAAACGTTTGTTGGAAATAAAGCTGCGCGGGACTTGTATGAGAAAGGCGAAAGACGATATTATCCAGTGAATGACCCTTCAGATCCACATAATGCTGCTTTTGAGTCTGGTAGTGATGCTGGTAAGGAAGTTTTTGCTGATTTTGTAATCAGAAATCCTGAGGCTAGGGTATCGAAAAGAGCATTACGTTCAACAACTCATTACAGGCAGCGACCGCCCCAATAATCTACTTCTTGAAGCATGACAAAATTGGCTTGCATTAAAATCAAATTGGCTTAAATAAAAGAGTAGGTTCAATCTGAAAATTAAAGTCGGTCTGGGTTTGGCCGACACAGTAGCCATATAGATATCCCAAACTAGATGGAACAAGCACGATAGGCAGCCAAACTGCGCTTCTTCTCCAGCCGATGGGAGTTGGCTTTGGGACGAGGCACCTTTCTGCCTGCTTTGGCCTGCCGCTTCAGGCACTTATTTGCCTGCTTTGCCCTGCCTGCCTTGCTTCTTTTCTAACCTGAAACCCTAAGCTAAAACCGAGCATCCCCTCCCTCCAAAGCCCTCCACCCTGCTGGAGGTTAACCGGAAACGAGCGCTATGGGACTTGCCGCAAGCCAATCACGCTACCTGCTGTTGACCGCCCGCAAAAGCGACCTGGAATTGACCGGCCAACAGATCAACCAGTCGCGCCTGCAATTGGCCAACGTCACCAACGACCTCTTCAACGTCGCCACTACCCTGGATCCTGACTCTGACGAGGCCATCCAGATCCAGCTTCGCATCAACTCCCTCCAAAGCCTTGACCAGGCCCTGGAGCTTCAGCTTCGCCGGGTCGATACCCAGCAACAGGCCGTCCAAACCGAAATCGAGGCGGTTCGCAAAGTTATCGACAAAAGCATTGACCTGGTCTTTAAAACCTTCGCCTGATGAAACTTTGCCGTTTAGGGGCATTGCTCAGTACTTTTGACCCTACGTATGAGAGACATTTTCGATGAGCTATAAAAACGATTCGGAACTGGTCATTATCAACAGCTACGCCAAGGCGGGCAGCTACGCCAAGGCCGAGCTTTATGAAACCTATGACCGTCTGCGGGACTTGACGGTGTCAGGTCCCTCGCTCGGCGGTAGCGGCATGGGCAAGTTTGGCTCCGTTCTGATGAACTTTGCCCGGATTTTTGGCGCGGCTCCCTTTATCCCAACCTTTGGCAGCGAGGCGGTGAATATCCCAGGCACTTCCTACTATATGCCCATTACCGGCGGAACTGGCGTGACCAATGGCGGACAGGCTGCCTTTGGCCTTGCCCCCTTCGCCCAGACCTCGGGCTTTCCCACCGGTGCCGCAGCCCCCATTGACGGCAGCAGTGTTGCGCCTTTGTCGGCCTTTTCCTCCCTGGGCATTGGCTCTTCTTCAAACTGGTTCAGCGGCATTGGCGATGCCAACTTTCCCTCGCAAGGCATGATAGGCGCTCTTGGCAGCGATGGTGGCATGATCGTAGGCGGCGCAGCGCCGGTTACGGCGGTCGCTTCCGGTGCCGCAGCCGTTGGCGGCCTTGCCCCGGGCGCTGGCTTTGGTAAAAACTGGGTGATGCCCGCAGCAGGCATTGTCAGTGGGATTGGTGGCCTTTTAACGACGCTTGGGCCATTCTTTGGGCCCTTCGGGATTGCAGCAGCGGCAGGCGGCTCCGTATTGAACGGGGTTAGCGGCGCTATTTTAAACTCTTACCAGGCCGTCTCCCAGCGGATTTTAAATAACGCTGACAATATCCTGACTGAAAAAATCAAGAACCTGGAAACCACCGTCAAACAGCTTGATGCCCAGCAGGATATCATCAAGAAGCTCCTCAAAGAGTCGGTGGATGCCGATAAGAAACTCCTGGATAATATTTAAAACTAAATAACATTTAAAAAACCGCCTCAATGGGCAGTTAGCGGAGATCGGAGATGATCCCAAAAGGTTCTCAAAATCCCAACCCGCTCTCGCGTGACGCTTCAGGCATCACAATGGAGACAGGGCGGGCGCAGGCGGCTTCTGAAGTCATCAGCGCGACACAAGCCGGGCAAGCCCAGCCGTTGCTTCAAATGGCGATGAACCTGGCAAAGCCCCTTCAGTTGGTTTTCAGCATTCGCAAGCGAACCCAGCAAGCCAGAAGCCGTATTCAGGAATTACAAGACCGCGTGGACAGCCTGGAAGCCTCTATCGAGACAGCCAAGGGGCAAAGCCATATGGGTCAGCGCCTAGATAAGCTTCGCTGAATAATTTTCAGGGGAATTTTTTAAACGCTGTCAGAACCAAAAGCAGGTTGCTGGCCTGGGTTTAAGAAAGAATAAAGCTGGGCTGGCCGGTGGTAGCCTTCCATCTTGGTTTCGCCCGTATCCTTTAGCAGTTCTGAAGCTACAATTTTTTTCCTGAAATTTCGCTTGTCTAAAGGCTTTTCAAGAATCAGTTCATAGACGCGCTGAAGCTCTGTCAGCGTAAATTTTTCAGGCAAAAGCTGAAAGGCGATATCCGAGTTTTGAAGCTCTTCTTTTAAACGGCTGTGGGCGGCGGCCAGAATGTCATGATGGTCAAAGCCCAGTTCGGGCAATTCAAGCATGGAGAACCAGCCGATATCCTCGGCGTTGGCGTGGGCTTGCAAATCAAGCTTTTCGGCGCTGACCAGGGCGTAATAGGCAACCGTGATAACCCTTGCTCGTGGATCGCGCTGAGGTTTGCCGAAGGCGCTCAGTTGCTGAAGGAAAATCTTGCTGACGTTGGTTTCTTCTCTCAAGCGCCTGGAAGCTGCCTCTTTAAGCGTTTCCCCTACGTGGATAAAACCACCGGGAAGCGCCCAGCTATGCTTGTAAGGGGCTTCTTTACGTTGAATCAAAAGCACCTTAAGCCGGTTTTCCGAAACGGTGAACAGGGCGATATCAACCGTGACAAGGGGTGTTTCGTAGGCTGACAGGGCGGAACTGTCGTCAGGCGACTGCTTCTTTTGCTGAATTAGTTGAATAAACCCGTCCATAGAGCCATCCAGTCCCTGTTTAAAAATAAAAAGGAGTCAGAAATCTTTTGCTATGGTTGCCTTGCCACCCGATGGCCTGTATATTGAAGCGTTTTAAGTTTCCCTGAGGGGCGCCAGTTGCCAGTTGAAAGTGTTAGAAGCCACTGAGGATGACCGCCCCGCGTCTTTTCGTACCAGTTCGTTTCAACTGAGAAAACAGCCCGATTGCCAGCAGGGTCGTCTTTACGTGCTCCTTATGATACATGAAGCAAAAGCTCCTGACCACCCCTCATGCTCATGCAAGGATAGGCCTATTGCCTGAATGGCGGGATTGTTTGCGGGCAATGATAAGACCGTTGGGAGTATCCAGTTCACAGCTTTCCCAGCGCTGATGTGCGCTGTGGGCTTGACGATCCTCGACCATGAAACGGTCGATAAACGGCTTCATTTCCTCCCGGTGCGATTGCGTATTGTCTGCCACAAGAAGCCCCCCCGGTTTTAAGCAACTGTGTAAAAGCTCTGCATATTGCAGATATTCGTCTTTCCTGGCGTCAATAAATGCCAAATCCAGCTTGTTTTGCCATTGCGCCTGGTTGTTTGCCAAAATATCCAGCGCGGGGCCGGTTTCTGTTTGGATCAGGTTCAACAGACCGCTTTTGTCAAAATAGTTTTTGGCGATGTCTTGACGTTCTTTGGAAGCGTCAATCGTAATCAATGACGCCTTTTCAATGGCACTGGGGTCGTTGGATTCAGAAAGGTTCTCGGCAATGCCAAGCGCCATATGGAGGGTTGAAAAGCCAATGGACGTGCCTACCTCCACAATACTCAGCGCGCCGCTGATCCGCGTTAGCAAGTAAAGAAAACGCGCCGCTTCTGGCGGGACACACCAGTTGTTTTTAAGGGATTGAGAGTCTTTGCTCAGGGCTTCAATCACCACCCATGCACTTTTTGACCAGGTGGCCTCATCCCGCGTTATGTCGCTTATGGGCATTGTGTTCTTCTCCTCTGTTTCTCGGTCTGATTTTTCTCGGTTTAAACGGGGTTGGCAATGTAAAACGTGACAATACTTTTGGCAAGCCCTTCAAGCGTGTTCTCTTGCGGACGGATATCCAGGCGTCCCCATTTGCTTTCTACGGCCTTTGCCGTTGAAGCCCCCATGGCGGCAATTTGCTTTTGAGGATGCTCCGGATTTATTTTGCTGTATGCTTCAACGGCTGAGGGGCTAGTAAAAACCAGGCAGTCAGAGGCATTGGCTACCATTTTAAATTGTGTCCGCTCTTCTTTTGAAAAGGCGATCGCCCGCGTTTCATAAACGATTAAAGGCAGCAGCGTAATCTGATACTGGGCAAGCCAGTTGACCAAGTGGGTATTAGCCAAGTCCCCGCAGGGCCAGAGCAGGCGATGACCGGGTTTTAACAGGCCTGCTTCCCGCCATTGCTCAACCGCGCTTAAAGCGTCAAAATGCTTGGGGATGTGGATTTTGTTTAAAGCGTCTGATTGTGCCTGAAGGCTTTCGGCCTTGATTGTATCGGCGCTTTTTGGCCCAACGGCAAACCAGTCCAGGCTTTCTGGCTTTTTTTCAAGAAAGTCCGCTTGGCGATAAAGTGCCCGTATGGCCACCTGGCTTGTCACCAGAATGCCGTTATAGGCGCTTGGAAAATCTTCAGGCAAATTGAACGCAATATTTGAGGTTTCAATCAAAGGCCAGCTTAAAATCGTTGCCCCGGCACTTTGTAGTCCAAGCGCCAGCGCGTCAGGCGTCGAAGGACTATCACCAGGCCCATTGGCGTTAGCCTTTGGCCGGGTGAGCAAGATTTTAACCCCGCTAAGGGGCAAAGGGAGATGGGCGGAAGGGCTCATATGAATTTGCAATCACTGGTCGGATGAAAGGCGCAAGCTAAAGAAACAGATCAAACGATATGAAACCCGTCTTGGAAGTCCTTCATCCATAGGGCCTGTAAATAACGTAAACCTCTTTATAATACCAGTAGCACGCCGTCCCCAGAAGAAACCGGCACCAGAAAGAAGCGGACATGAAAAAAACAGTGCCACATCCCAAAAATGACTTTGTTGAGTCAGTGTCTTGCCTTGCGCAGGATGCGGCAAGCTGTATTCAACGTCAGGCTGATCAATGGCTTGAGCGGTGTCGTTATTGGGAATGGCAGCCTCCCAAAAATCTTTTGGAGAAGCAGGCGGAATATACACTGGGCCAAGTCCATCAACCCAGGATTCAACGTCAGCTTTTAAAGAACCGTCAGACGGCAGCCGCGCTATTGGAGCAGGTGCTTGATGAAGCCATCTCCCCATTACAGGCCCTGGTACGCTGGCCGATTGAGTCTGAAGAAGAGAGCGACCCCTCGTTGCAGGCGGCGTATCAAATCTTGTGGCACTTTGAATCGGATGAAACCTCTCAGCAACAGGAGCCCTTTTATCTCGACACCCAGTTGGCGTTGCTCTCTCAGGTGTCAGCTCTGCTGGCCAAAGGGCAGCCCTTACCTGGTTATATGCTGGGGGCGTACACGACTGAGCATACCGCCCGGTTTTATTTTGGCCAATCTTATACCCGCGTGTTCACCCGTGTTTTTACTATGCCCGTTCGCGTTTTGCTTGGGTGGATCAGCCGGGTTTGCCAGGCAGGCTAAATCTTGGGAAAAATGATCTGGCTGAATACAAAAACAGCCCCGCTTTTAAAGGCGAGGCTGTTTAAAGTTAAGAGCTAACCGATCTTAGTGGGCAGCTTCTTGGGCATCAGCAGCAGCGTCAGCGGCATGATCAGCAGCGCCTTCAGCATGCTCGGCAGCGCCTTCAGCGGTTGCAGCAGCATCACCGGCTTGGGCAGCAGCATCTTCAGCAGCGGCGGCAGCGCCTTCAGCTTCGGTAGCAGCAGCTTCAGGTGTAACAGGAGCTGCTTCTTCAGTCACCATAGGAGCGGCTTCTTCGTTAATGGTGGTTTCTTTTTTAGCGCAGCCAACGAGCACCAAGCTGGAAGCCAGGGCCAAGGTCAACATGGCAACGGATAAAACACGCAGTTTCATTGGTGTTGTGTCCTCTCTTTTATTCTATTGATTAATGGTTAACAGTTTTGTGGATATATCGGGGGGAAGGGGTCATCAGACGCCAGACGAACTGGGTATGATGGAAAGGATTGAACGCTGCCTTTAGCTTCTTTTTATCTTTTTTGTTTACAGTTTCGTTTGCCGCCTGCTCGTGAACATGAGATAGAAGCCTGAACCTGCCTCGGGTTTTGCAAAATACGGTTGGACAGTATTTACCGAAACAAGAAGTGGTTTTACCTTGACTGATAGACGTTTGACAAACCTGTAACATCCAAAAGCAGTGTCCAAAAACATTAAACGCTTACAAAGCACCTGCTTTAAATTGGAGAACAAGATTCTGCAACGAGATAAAGAAAGAGTCAATCCGCTTACCTGCTAGGCTTGCTTGTGAAGTGGAGAGCCTGGACTGTGTGGATTTATTCGTTCAATTATCGGGCAATAATCGGAATCCTGACTTTGTAAATCGTTATGAACTGAATGTTCTGAAGCTGTCCTGCTTGGAGAGATGCATCGAATGGCGTCTGATTCGTTAGACCAATGAAAACCACAGACCGTCATTCTCGACAACTACGTTCGCATTTGTATCCAAAAAGTAGAACACAAAATGATTGTATTCTAAAGCGTATTAAACCTTATAGAATCCAGATGGGTCAATAGCGAACAGGGCTTTCTGAAGTGTAAATTCAGTAATCTTAATTTCTTTTTAATATCTTAATTTCTTTCTTATTCAGTTGCATTTACATGCAGGTAGGCAAATGTGCAGTGAATGTTCTGGTTCCTGCCTGGCGCTTTTCGTAAAATACGGGCGGGCGCTAGAATTAAATCGGCGTTCGCTAATCGATGCCTTGATTAATTTATGCAGTGATGGCGCAACTGAAGGAGACACGCATGACCTGTCGCTTATTTCAGCCAATGGAAGATTCCCCTTATTGCGTGGTGTTGGTAAGCTGCGCCACGGACAAGGAGGCAGCCACTATTTCACGCGCCCTTGTCCGCGAAAAACTGGCGGCCTGCGTTAATCGGCTGGGCCCAGCTTATTCCACGTATTTCTGGGAAGGTCAATTGGAAGAGGCTTCGGAGTATCTGCTAATGGTTAAAACCACTAAAAATGCTCTCCCAAGCCTAAGTAAACGTCTAAAGGCGCTTCATTCCTATGACGAGCCTGAGGTTGTCGCATTGCCCATTTTAGGCGGCTCCTCCAGTTACCTGAATTGGTTGGGGCAAAACGTTCACCTCTAGATCGTTTTCCTTTATAATGATCGGTATAAGGATTAAATTCCACCGGCCCAGGTGTCTTTACGAGGTGATTGGTTTTATCGCCCTGTGGCCAGGACGAGGTTATACCAGCTTATAAAATATTCCGGTTATCAACAGGTACGGAAATCTCAGGGCTGTTTGAACGTTTTGGACGTAATATCCTCCCCTGTAAGGCTTCCCGCCCCTCTGTTTTGAGAGAAGAGTTTTCATCGGTTTTTTCGTTTTGTTGTGATTCACGTTGCATTAAGCGCGGCAGGCTTGTTTTAAGGACCTTCCCCCGGGTTTTGAAGGTCTTGAAAGCCAGTCCCCCGTAACAGAAGAAGGAAGCAGGAGTCCGTGGGCTTGTTCGATTTTTTCAAAAAAACGTCTGAAAATGACATCGGAATTGATCTCGGTACGGTCAATACCCTGGTTTGCACGACCGCAAAAGGCGTTGTGCTTCGCGAGCCCTCCGTGGTCGCGATTGACTACAGCCAGACCCCACCCCAGGTGATTGAGGTCGGTCTTGCGGCGCGCGACATGATCGGTAGGACGCCTGGCAATATTCGCGCCACCAGGCCATTAAGAGACGGCGTCATTGCTGAATTTGAATGGGCTGAGATTATGCTCAAGAAATTCATCGAAAAAGTGATGGGAGGCCAGAAAATTTTTGGAAGCCGCCCGAGCCGGGTTGTGATTGGGATTCCAAGCGGGGTGACCGAAGTTGAAAAACGTGCGGTTGCCGAAGCGGCCCTTCAGGCGGGTGCGGATCGCGTTCACCTGATCAGCGAGCCGATGGCCGCTGCCATTGGCGCCGGAATGCCTGTGGATAAACCCACCGGCTCGATGATTATCGATATCGGTGGCGGCACAACCGACATTGCCGTTTTAAGTTTGAATGGGACGGTGGTCAGCA
Organism: Vampirovibrionales bacterium; assembly: GCA_035285165.1. Taxonomy (GTDB): domain Bacteria; phylum Cyanobacteriota; class Vampirovibrionia; order Vampirovibrionales; family Vampirovibrionaceae; genus JAYKHP01. Next base: position 45,512 of record JAYKHP010000016.1, read on the forward strand.
AAAGCTTGCGTGTGGCTGGCGATGAGTTGAACGAGAACATCCAGGATCACCTGAAAAAAGTGCATAACCTCTCCATTGGCGAACGGACGGCTGAAGCCATCAAGATTCGGATGGGCTCTGCCTTTAAATCGCCCGAGGATGAAGAGGAAATGGAAGTTCGTGGCTTGAATCTCCTCAATGGTTTGCCGCACACCATTACGGTCAGAAGCAGTGAAATTCGTGACTGTCTGCAGGAAACGCTCTATGAAATTGTGGCGGGCGTGAAAAACACCCTGGAAATGACGCCTCCTGAACTGGCTGCGGACATTGTTGATCGTGGTATCGTGCTTGCCGGTGGCGGCGCGCTCTTGTCCGGCATGGACGAATTGATTGCAAAAGAAGTCGATGTGCCGGTTCATATTGCAAACGATCCGCTCTCCTGCGTGGTGCTTGGGACTGAAAAAGTCCTCAACGACCCGACCTATGAAAAAATCCTTGAATACACCGAGTACGACCGCCACTAGATTGCTTTTATTGGCCGGTTGTTACAGAGCGTGACAAAAAATAAGCCAATGCCCTGAACCCGATGATATTTCATCGTGAGCGGGGCATTTGTTTCTTATAATAAGTAAGATACGCATATTGCGTATGATCAGATCTGAAGCCGGATTGAACAGGATATGGTTCTCCTTGTGGCAGATGCCCTCAAAACAAATGACAGAACAACCCCGGAATTTACCCGGCCGCCAGCAGGACACCAGTTGGCGGTGGTTCTGGTTGAGCCCCAGATTCCCCAGAACGCGGGAAACATCGCAAGACTTTGCGCCTGTACGGCAACAGAATTGTTTGTTGTCGGGCAACTGGGCTTTCGTCTGAGCGATCGCCAGTTTGAGCGGGCGGGCCTGGATTACTGGCAGGACGTGAGTTGGCAGCATGTTGCCGATTTTAAGGACGTGCTGGCCCAAAAACCTGGCTGGACGCCTTATTTTTTAAGCACCAAGGCAAAGCAAACCTATACGGCCATTGCCTACCCCACGAAAAGTCTGCTGGTATTCGGAAGTGAAACCCATGGACTGCCTGCCTGGCTGATTGATCAGTATGCCGCGAACAGTTTGAGGATTCCAATGCTTGAAGGCCAGCGCAGCCTCAATTTGTCCAATTCCGTTTCCATCGTTCTTTACGAGGCGATGCGCCAGTTGGCAGGATCTGCCCAATTGGCAGGATCGGGAGGAAACCAGACGTCATGAATGCCAGCCGCTTTTCGCTATGCCGTTTTTTGACTGCGCTTGGGATGATGCTTGTCCTTGGTGCCTTAAGCGCTTGCTTGTCTGTATATGCGGCGCGCGTCATTAATGATGCTTCCACGTCCAGGCCTTTTGTTGCAACAAGTTGGCAGGGCGCGCTCAGTCAGTTTGTTAATGAGGCAGGGCAGGTGGATTTTATCCGTCTTAAAGCCCAGCCACGTCGTCTGCTGCAATTTTTGGAGCAGCTCAATGCAGTTTCCCCCGACACCCACCCGACGTATTTTGAAACGCCGCAAGATCGACTGGCGTATTGGATTAATGCTTATAACGCCGTTGCTTTGGCCCTGATTCAAGAATACTACCCTATTGAAAATGTCAGTGAAGTGCCCAAGCTGATGGAAGATAAGCGCTACCGTATCGGTGGCGTGCCCACCAGCCTGATGATGATTCAGGAGAAAATTGAAAAACGCTTTGCCACGCAAGCGGCGCTAATGCCCAAGGCGCTTTTTGCCTTGTCGCTTTACAGTAAAGATAGCCCGCCGCTTCAGGCCCAGGCCTACCAGGGACCTATCCTCAAACAGCAGTTGGATACGCAGATGAACCGCTTCTTGGGTTCCCCAAAAAACCTGCGCGTTATGCAGGGGGAATATGGCTTAAATCCTGCCAATACCTGTGCCGTACTGCGTTTAAGCCCCTGGTTTGCCCAGGTGCGCTATGGTATTGAAAAAAGTTATAACAGCCGACCGGATTTCACAACGAAGGTATCGACGGCAAAAGCTTTTTTTGAAACGGTGAAACCTTATTTATCCCCGGATGATCACGCCAAGATGCTGGTGCGCTGTCCCCATGGGATTGGCTATTTCCCGCCCAATGGTGCCCTTCGCCAACTGCCGCAAGAGGAAGCGCCAAAAAGCGATAGTCCCGACTAACTCAGAATAAGGTAGTGAGCCATTTTCAAAATGCTTTACTACCCAGAATACTTCCGCCTTGACTTGAGTCGCCCGTAGTTTCTTTTTATAATAAACGTTAAGCCTCTGTTACACGGTTTTAGTATTGGCAGTTATCCTGGCGTCAACTGGCATATGCACGATGGATCCTAAAATTGCGGAGTGATCGTTGTGTTTAACACCGCACCTTCTGAGGCCTTGGATCTTCAAAGATGTACGCTTGATGCAACACTGAAATAATGGCAAAAGCCATACTTGCCTTTGCCAAGGAGCGCGGCTGATATGACCCCCCCTGCTTTTAACGACACGTCCGGTGATTTACCCGGAGGCAACGCCATAGCGGGCAACGAACGTGAACGATTCCGTTCAATTCCCCTCTTTAAAGATTTGTCTGATCAAGAGTTGACGCAAATTAACCGTTATTTCTTTGAGGCGCATTACGACAAGGAAGCGGTTATTTTTTACGAGCGGGATCTCCCGTTAGACACGGGCGGCAAGATTTACTTCGTCCTCAAAGGCTGCGTAAAGCTGGTGAAATATTCAAGCGACGGGGAAAGCACCATCGTGCGGCTTGCCTCTAACGGAGAGTTTTTTGGCGTTACCGGTGCGCTTACCAACAAACCCTCGCCCTATTCCGCCGAGGCTTTGAGCGATGTGCATGTTCTCTATATTGAAAAAGAGAATTTTGTAAAAGTCGTCCAGCAGTTTCCTCAAGTGGCGCTCAATATCATCACCGCCCTTGGCGAGGTGCTGTGGTTCAACTATGAAACGCATAACCAGGTGGTGAAGAAAACCGATGCGCGGGTGTCCAAGATTATTCTGTATCATTTGCGGCGCGATGGGGCAAGCGATACGCCCGAAGGCAAGCAACTTAAAATCCAGTTACCCCATGACTATATTGCCAGCATGACAGGCATTGCTTATGAGGAGTCGGTTCGCATCATCAGCCGTCTGAAAAAGACGCATCATTGCATCAACTACTTGCGGGGCGGCAAGATTGTGATTACCGATATGGACAAGCTTGCAGAGATTGCCCATGACGAAGAGCTTTGGGGCTGCTAGGAAAAAATTGAAAAAGCCCGCCGGGTTTGGGTTTCGTGTAAGGGGTGTGTGGTTTAAGGTATTCGGGTTTTGTTTTTTGGCGGGCGTTTTTCAAAGCCTCGTTCGAACGTGTGGGCCCATAATCGATCGCGCCGGGCTCAACGGTGTATACGCCGTGAACGAGGCATTATGGTGCCCAAAGGGGGTTGGTTACTGCTAATACAATAGTAGACTTTATATAAAAAGACAAGCGAATTAAATTTACTATTTTTTTAATTTCTTTTTTAATTTCAAAAGCACGGATAGTCGCTCCAAATCCTAAATAAAAAGCCCCAGTGGTCGTGAAACCAAAGGGGCTTTTTGAGTTGAGTTGGTTAGATATCGGGTTTGCTTCAACTCCTAGAAGGAGAAGCTGGTGCGCAGACCGATGACCACATCCGTACCATTGGCCTTCAAACCGTAGCGGTTCCAGATAACTTGGGCGCTGGGGATGATGGAAATGGCTTCGGTTGCTTGCCATCTGTAGTAAGCTTCACCAACACGCTCCCAACCACGCTCAAAGCGGGTGTTGGGGACACCACCGAGGGAGGTGTCAGACGAGTTGGCGCGGAGTTCGGAAACCCCGAAGCCTACGCCGAAGGCATCGTTATCACGCCAACCGGGAACAACTGCCGCCATCGGGATGTTCAAGACACCGCTGAGGCTTTGTTTGAGGCTGACGAAACTTCCGAAAGTGCCTGCGCGATTGACAGATGCACCGTTGATGGGGTTGAAGGAATTGTACAGCAGGTTGTTACGACCACCGCTGGAGCGGAGGTAGTTGAAGGTCGTACCAATGCCTTTGTAGATTTCCTGGTTCCAACCGCCGTAGAAGGCATGCGTGGTGGGGTCACCAAGTTGACCGTTGGTCAGGTTGACGCCTTGCACGTTGTTGGCACCAGTTCCTCTGATGGCGCTGGTGTTGCCTTCGCTCCACATGTGGTAGCCACCACCGTAGAGGTTACCGGCAAGACCTGCCAATTTGTAGTTCAAGCGACCTTCATAGGTAGCGTTGAACGCGCCGAGCGCATCGCCTTGATCCAAGGTCGACACAGCAGCGGTCAAATCAGTGGTCAAATCGTCGGAACCCAATTTTTGGTGCCAAGCGTAAGCAACAGTGGGCATGTTGTAGTTAACAGCAGCCGGAATGTTGACAAACAGCGTGTTCTGGAACTGGGTATTCTCGTTTCCACGGTAAGGGCTCTTGTCGAAGAGGTAGCGCCACGGCACTTGACCGACATAGAGGTCACCGCTGGTTTCCCAATCATCGCTATCTGGCGTAATGAACCAGTCAGTCAAGAGGGGGATACCATCTTTGAAGTGTTGTTTCACGTGCATGTTTTCAACATACACGCTGGAGCGCAACTGGCCATTGCTACCATCAGCGATGGTTCCGCTGAAGAGGCCTTCGTTGTTGGCGCTCGCATCACCGGCGATTCTGGAGTAGCCGGTGAAACCAGCCAACTGACCAGCGTTACCGCCAGCGCCAGCCCCGGGGCTGATGCGGCCAAAGGCTGCAATCAAGCGGGTGTGCAAGTCGGTACGGCCGATTTTGGAATCTTCTTTGTCATCACGCAGCGGAACATCCAAGGTCAAGCGCAGACGGCCGATCGTGGAGATCGCGTCACGAATGCCATCGTTGGAGCCACCGTTGGTAACACCCTGGCTGCTGATGTCAGCCAAACCACCGAAGGTCAAGTCGCCGTGGATCTGGGTTTTTTCCAGAAGCGTCAAGCGGTTGTCCTGCTCTTCGTTTTTGGCTTCAATTGCGCTGGCGCGAGCTTCAAGAGCGCTGGTGCGGGCCTGGAGAGCCGCCAGTTCGTTTCTGAACTGTTCTTGAAGACGTGCAAGGGTTTGCAAGTCAGCTTTGTCGGCTTTTTCAGCGCCCAAACGAGCGATGTCGCGACCGACGGATTTGATCAAAGCGTTGAGGGCGGCAGCCATTTCCCAACGGGTGGGGGTGCGGTTGCCACGGAAGGTGCCATCGGGGTAACCCTCGATAACATCATATTTCTCAACCAGGTCACGGAGGGCTTCAAACGCCCAGTGGTCTTGATTGACATCCGACAACTCATCCACGCTGGTGATAGCGAAGGATGGTGTGGAAGCGCCCAAGAACGCACCCGTTGCACCGGTCAAGAAAATGCTTGCCGCAAGCAGCAATGGGGTCATTTTTCTTGAAGAAGTCATATCTAACTCAACTCCTATTCGTTGATTGATGCAAATAAACAGTAACAAACCAATAGTGTGGGAACTAAACCTTATTGAATTTCAGCATTGAATTTCAGGTAAGACACTTTGGAATTTTAAAGAGCCTTATTTGAAACCGAAAGTGTTTTTCAGGCGGCAAACAACTGATGTGCAACTTTTTAGAATGCCTGAACACTCTCAACAAAACAATACGGAATCGAAATACACAGACAAAGGGCCGGTCATCCGTAGACTGGGAAACCAAGGAAACTCTGCCGACTTATCTCTTAAACATTCAGAAACATTAGCCTACCATAAATCAGGGCTCTGAAACCGGATGTTTCTTCAGGCGAGCAGAAATCAGAGGTCTTATAGCGCTATAGCTTCCATACAGCTTCTGTCCATACGTGTGAAAAGGCTTTTCGGAAAATACAAGCTATAAGGTCAGGATGATAACCTGCCATTATTATAATCACAACGGGGGATAAAGGTAACCTTCTTTGCAATATCTTTATCTGATACCAAAGGATCCAATCCCCTTTACTCTAGGGGTTTCGACAGGCTGGCCCAGAATTTTAACTGGCAGGAACAGAAACCGTCTGTTGGATGAGCTCGTTCATTTCAGCCAGGGCCTGGACGATCTTTGCCGGGTTTTTACCACCCGCCTGGGCAAAATTGGGGCGTCCGCCGCCACCGCCCTCGCAGATGGCAGCAGCTTTTTTCACAAGCTCGCCAGCGCTAATGCCCTGTGCAACCAGATTTTTTGAAACCGCCGAAACAAAATGGGCTTTTTGATCAATGTTTGAGGCAAGTAGCACCACGTAAGTCTTACTACCAAGCTGATCGGCCAGTTTTTCCGCCATCATTTTCAACCCGTCCACACGTTGTGTGTCCACCTGGGTGACAATCCAGGGGGAGTAAGTTTGGTACGCTTGTAGCATTTGCTTCACTTCGCCAGAGGCGATTTTTTCTTCCAGGGCGCGTACCGATTTTTCACGGGCTTTAAGTTCCTCAAGCAGCTTTTCGATTTTGGCAGGCACTTCAGAGACAGGCGCTTTTAAGAGCCCGGCGGTTTTTTGCATCTCGCTTTCCACTTGCTTGAACAAACGATAGGCTTTTTCGCCTGCCACGTATTCAATTCTTCTTACACCTGAAGCAATGGCGCCTTCGGATGTGATTTTAATCAGGCCAATTTCCCCGAGCTGATTGACGTGTGTGCCGCCGCAAAGTTCTTTTGTAAAAGCGCCGTATGATATTACACGCACTAAATCGGCGTATTTCTCATCAAACATGGCAATAGCACCTGATTGCTTCGCCGAATCGATGTCCATTTCTTCCACCAGCCGGGAACTGTTGCTTAAAATTTCCTTGTTGGCGATAAATTCCACCCGCTGAAGTTCAACCGGGCTTAGAGCGCGATTGAAGGTAAAGTCAAAGCGGGCACCTTCAGAGGAAACATAGGATCCCGCCTGGGCGACCTGATCGCCGAGGACTTTTCGAAGCGCCGCATGAATGAGGTGGGTGGCCGTATGATGAATGGCCGAAAGCTGTCTTGACACGGGATCGACTTGTGCGCTCAGCGTCTCGCCCACCCGAAGGTTTCCACCGTTATCAAAAAGGCATTGGTGAACAAAAAGCTCGCCCACTTTCATCACGTCACTCACCACAACCGTCAGTCCGTGAGGGCCGGAATCCCTGCTGAAAGATCCCCTGTCGCCAACTTGCCCGCCGGATTCTGCGTAAAAAGGGGTGACATCCAATACGGCTTCAAACGCCTGGTTGGTTCCGCCCACTGCTTCGACCTGCTCCCCCTCCACAATCAGGGCTTTAACCGTCGCCTGCGCACTGAGCGTGTCATACCCCACGAATTTTGTCGGGCCGACCTCTTCCAAAATCCGGCTGTAGACTTGATCATCCACAATGCGGTCACCTTTTCGGGCAGAGCGCGCCTGCTGCTTCTGGGCTTTCATGGCCGCTTCAAAGCCGTCCTCATCAACTGAAAAGCCTTTTTCTTTTGCGATATCGGCGGTCAGTTCAAGCGGAAAACCATAAGTGTCGTAGAGCTTGAAGATTTCATCGCCAGATAGAATTTGGTTATTGCTTGCTTTTGCTTCTTCTATTAGTTCTTCAAGTCTTTTGGAGCCACGCTCCAGCGTTTCTAAAAACCGGTTTTCTTCGGCTTTTACGGTGTCGACAATGAACTGGTACTTTTCTTTGAGTTCCGGATAGGCTGCCTGGTAAAGATCGCGAACGGTGCTGACCATTTGATGCAAAAATGCGCCTTGCAGATTGAGGTGCTGCTTGCCATAGCGAACCGCCCGGCGTAGCAGCATCCTTATAATGTAGCCGCGTCCCTCGTTGCTTGGGATAATGCCGTCGGCAACGGCAAAGCTGACACAGCGAATATGATCCGCCAGAATCTTGAGGGCGGTGTCCGTTTGAGGTGAGCCTTTTTTATAATGCACTTTTGCAAGCTTGGCCGCATGATCGACGAGTGGAAAGAGCAGGTCGGTTTCAAAGGTGTTCTCTTTTCCCTGAAGCACCATGGTAATGCGCTCAAGCCCCATGCCGGTATCCACGTTTTTCTTCTCAAGCGGGCTGAGTTTCCCATCGCCATCTTTAAAGAGCTCCATAAAAACGAGGTTCCAGACTTCGACAAAGCGGTCGCTTTCAAGCAGCGCCGGGTTCGTGCTGGGATCCCCTTTCCATTCGGGCCTGCTTTCTCCCAGATGGTCGTAGTGGATTTCGCTGCAAGGGCCACAAGGGCCGGTGGCCCCCGGAGGTCCCCAGAAGTTGTCCTTGGCTCCACAAAATAAAATCCGCTCTTCGGGGACGCCCATTTTATCGCGCCAGATGTCGCGGCTTTCAAGGTCGGTTTCAAAAACCGTGATCCAAAGTTTATCTTTAGGAAGCTTGACTTCCTCGGTGATAAATTCCCAGGCCATGGCAATGGCCTGCTCTTTGAAGTAGTCGCCAAAGCTGAAGTTGCCGAGCATCTCAAAAAACGTATGGTGCCGGGGGGTTCTTCCCACGTATTCCAAATCCGACGCCTTGCCGCTGACGCGGGCGCATTTTTGCGAGGAAACCGCTCGCGGCGGTTTGGGGGCAGGTTCAATGCCAAGAAAGATTGGGACAAACGGCAACATGCCAGCGGGCGTTAAAAGCACCGTGGGGTTTGTGGGCACCAGGCTTGCGCTGGGAGTGATCTTGTGGCCGTATTTCTGGCTGAAGAAGCTGAGGAATTTTTCTCGGATGGCCTGGCCTGATAGGGTGCCCGTCGGCGTCATGGTCTGTACTTTCTATAGATATTGCGGTGCTACGGGGAGATTGAGTAGAAGGAATCAAGACCCACATTATAAACAAAAAGCGCGCCAAGCCGCCCTATCCTCCTCACCCAAGGGGAGCGGGTGCAACAAACCATTGACTTGATCCGCGACAGAGGCTATGAATCCGGATCATCTGCGTCAGTAAGATGGATTAGATAAACGCGCCGGATATGGTCAGCTTTCTCAGGCCCTGATACAATGAAGGGGTTATCCGTTAATGGACGTTGCCTGTTCTTGTTTAGTGCTTAGGCGGTAGTGTCCAGGCTGGTCACAATTCTTTATTGCTGCTATCTTGGGTGAGAGGGTTTTTAAGCACGATTCAATATCACCTCGAGGCAGCAACACAACATAGGCAGGAACGGAAGAGAAACTGATGAATACCGAGACGATTACCGCCACGCGCGAAAGTAATGGCAAAGCGATTATCGATGTCCAGACGCAGAACGTGGACTTCAGGAATTGTGAAACCATCAAGTCATCGGTGGCAAACGTTGTCAGCGAGGGGAAGCGCCATATCCTGCTCAATCTCACACAGGTCAGCTTTATGGACAGTTCCGGTCTGAGCGTGATTCTTTTTTGCAAACGCACCTGCGAAGAGGCGGGTGGCAAGTTCGGCGTCTTTGGCCTGCAAAGCTATGTCAATAACCTGGTGAATCTCACCAACCTGAATAAGACCATCGACATTTTCGCCTCCGAAGCCGAGGCGCTGGGGTAAGTAAGTAGGCTCTATACAAAAACTATTTATCACGCATTAGCTAGAACTCTTTTGCCTGCTTTGGCGTCTTCTAGTCGATGATGAAGGTCGGTAATTTTTGAAATTTCCAAATCTTCATACCCTTGTTTCAGTTTTGCCAGTGCTTCTGGAAACGGGATATTTTCCGATGCAAGACGTTTGTTATCTGGATAGATTTCCCGTTGGCGCGCCCGTTTGTAGCTTTCGTTAATGTAATCTGAGTAAATTTGCCTGAGGCGGGGGTCTTGTCTGATGGCCCGAAGCTTGACCTGTAAGGCTTGTACCTCCTGATGAAGGCCAGAGTCTCTTGCAATGCCATGGGTGACGTCTTTTCCCATGCGAATATCATAGAGAAGATGTTCGACTTGAGAAAAGGTATCGACGTGAGGGCCTCGAAGCTGAAGTTCGCCAATATCCCCGTTTTTGAAAATGACATTGAACTGACCTGCCGTATATCCCGACTCTTTACTGCTTCTGGTGCCGACAAAAGGCGGATGTCCCGCTTCTTTGGAGGCTCTTTCAAGCAGAGTGAAGTGTTTTTTCCTCAGGTATTGATGTCCGCCCTTGCCGGTGTAGTTTTCTCCAATCAGAATCTGGATATCGCCACGCTTGATCGCATCGGCCAGAGCTGCAACCACCTCGTCAACCTGTGCTGGGGTTCCTTCGCTCATTGTGAGCCGAATACCAATGGCATCACCATAAACTTTGGCCGTTTCTATAGGTGTCCCTTTAACTGTGCGCCCGTCCCAATCGCTACGTCTTGACAATAGCTTGCTGAGCGAAGCTGCCTGCGATTTGACTCTACCTTCTACTTTTCCAAAAACGCCCCAGAACTGTTCAACCTGCTGGGTGTTTTCACGCAGGTTCCTTTCGGGATAGCGGGCATTTAAGCACTTGGTAAGCCCGTCCAGGTGCTCGGGCGCTAAATCGGGCTCATTGATTATTTTTGCAATAATTTCTGCCGCAGATGGCGGTTTTGTTGCCGCAGGGACAAGAACGTGTGTTCCCCGAAACCCTTTAAGCGCTACATGTGTCAGTGTCATATGAATGTCAGCCTAAAAAATTATGCATCCCTCCTTTTTATTGAAAGGGATGAACAGCGCGGCCTAATTTTGATTCCCGATGAATTCTGGTTAATAAAGGCTGTTTATATAAAATAAAACACAAGATATTTAGTGTTATCTGAATAAAAATTCTAATCTTTGGACTTAACAATCGTCAAGGGCTTGTCTAATTTGACGCTCCAGTAGCTGCCCGGCAGAAACTCCAGGTGGGCGCCCATCATTCGGGGGCCGCCATAGACGGTTCGCCCATATTGGCCGATGCCGTAGACTTTTTGAACCACCGTGTAAGGCTTGGTGCCTCGGGTTAACTCTCCACCCCAGCTATGATCGGCATGCTCGGTAATAACGTGTGCGGAAACCGGGTAACTTTGGCCACTACCGAGTTTAATGGCGTTAAAATGAACCTGCACAATAGCGTTTCGCCCCTGAATGGGGGGCTCAAGTCTTAGAATCCGGCCGTAAAGCCGGGTGTTTTTCTCAAAAAGCACCTGATCATCAAGGTAAATGGTATTGGTGATGATGGCCTCTATCGGGTCATCCAACTGGCTTACGGAGGTCTGGATGGGGGTGTGAAGGGCCGTGTGGAAGATGGAACCGGCTGGAATCGTATAATAGGCGTAGCCATTGTCCAGCGTATTGACCTCCACGGGTGGTGGGGTGGGGGTATCTTCCCCATAAGCCGCTGTCTGAAAGAGATGAAGAGAGAAGGCAAGGCATGCCAAAAGCGCCAAGCGGCCAAAGGGCCTGAAAAACAAGCGTGCGGGTTTCTCAATGTGCTTCATAATGCCCATTCTAGGCTTTTTCTTTGAATTTGCCATAACAACTGTATCGGGGGCCTGGGTCTCGCTCTTGAATAACGCCTAACAAAGAACAGAGCTTCAAGGCAAACCAGCTAGACGATGGCAATGGCGCTTAAACAGCTTAGGATTGCAAATATGAGGGATGCCATATGAGTGATGACAATACCCAAATTCAAGCGGCCCAGGCGGATGTCCGGCAACTATACGAAGGCTTCCGAAGCCAGCTTGATGCCATGACGCAGGAAGCCTGGGAACGCTATGGCAGCCAGATGGCCTGCCGCGTGGGCTGTCATCAATGCTGCCGGGGGGATTTTAAAATCAGCCTGATTGAAGCCAATAGCCTGAAGCAGGCGTTTAAGAAGCTGCCGGAATCTAAAAAACGCCATATAGAGCGTCAGTTGCAGGATCTTTCGCCGGAGCGTTGTCCGCTTCTGGACTCTGAGGGTGCTTGCAGCGTTTATGCTGATCGCCCCACGCTTTGTCGTATCTTCGGCTTTCCCATCCGGCTGCCTGAAACTGAAAGCCAGGAGGAGCATATCACCACTTGCGAGCTGAACTTTCAGGATAGCCAGCAACAGGCGTTTAGCGCCAAGTGTTTTGATCAAAAAGCGATTCAGGATGTTCTGGAACAGCTTTCCCGCCTGTTTTTTGTTGCCTCGGGCAATCAAGCGCCTGAAACAGCTTATTTGCCAAGATTTACAGTGGCAGAAGTGCTTTTGGCAGGCGCTTCAACTTAATATCAGGCGGCCAGAAGCGGTTTTAAGGCGCGATAGGCTTTTGTTGCTTTCTGAATGACCTCGCCAGCTTCCAACAGCTTGGATAAGTCGGGGTGATACTTCTTTAAAATCCGTCGATAGGCAGCTTTGATGTGACCTCGTGTTAGGGGAGAGGCGCTCACCAGAATCAGGCTTAGCCGGTTGTCATAGCAGGCAAGGGTTTCGAGGGCGGCTTTATCGATGTCAGAAAGTTTAGACTCGCAAGAAACCCCGGAGGCAGAAGAAAACCCCGTTAAAATGTCGTTTGGGTTAATGACCCCCAGAAAGCGTTCAATCGATTCGCACAAATTCGGATTCGTCTTGCAAAAGGCGTGGTTGAGGAGGATTTTTTGAAGGGCCGCCTGTTGAAGATAGGCGTTTGAAGTAATGCTGGCGCAGTCTTCGGCACCCAGTCCATCCGCTATTCGCTGGTGCATCCATTGGATGGCCTGAACATAGCTTTGATAGCAGCAGGCGTCGTAAATAGCGCTCTGGTTGAGTTGATGCTCCAAAACCAATAGCGGATTATTCAGAATGCCGGGAATTAAATCCTTGGAAAACCACAGATGCTTAGCGCTTGAGAGTTGCTCATAAGCATACCTGCCATTGACAATGTCCTGAACGGTTTTTAACACATTCTTGGGAGACATTTTCTCCGTTTTTTCAGATGTGCTGAAATCAAAATGGGCAGGGGCTGAACTATTTTGTGGTGTGCCGTAGGCTGATAGGGCCTGTCGCCGGATGGCGGGCAGGGGAAGCGATGCCTGGCATTTGCCGGCGCTTTGCCGAGCGTAGTCACACTCGGCTTGAAAGCGCACAAAGGCTTCTTCAAATATAGACCCTGAGGTCATCGCAACACATGTCCTTTTGGAAGCTTAATTAGAGTGGATACAATGCGAAATGACATTTCCCGCATCAGCAGCCGAAAAACAAGGGATATACGCTTAGAAACCAGGCTTTTTAAAAGCCAGATTAAAGCCGGGTTTTTCAACGCTCAGACAGACTGATGAGTGGCTGAAGTAACGGATGGAAAAATAGCCAAACCAAATTAAATATGAATCCAAACAATAGCTGAATCAATTACAGTTTTACTTTAAATCAGAAACGCAGGAAGAACAATTGCACGTATGACTAATCATGCATGCTATACCTCATTCCCCTCATTTCTAATCATTTTACTATTTCTTACTATTTCATCTTGCCCCTTGAAAGATGTTTTTCCTTGTCTGACGTGCTAAATCAGGCTGTGCCTAAAGGTTTTCGGATTAGGGCGGCATAAAATGCGGCACCTTGCTTAAAGGCGTTTTTACCCAATGAGCGCAGTTGAGATTGATAATTCTCATATAGATTGGCCGCTTGTTCTACAAAATTAGGGAGCGGCTGCTGGACAAGCTCATCCAGCGTTTGGTATGCCGTCACAAGACGCTTGCCCGCTAAAATCAGGCGAGGCTTGCTCCAATCCCAGGAAACGGTTGCCACAACAGCGCTTGTTCGTTGGCAGGTTAAAAGTGCCAGCCAGGCGTTTTGCCAGCCGGTGCGCTCCACCCAGCTTTCCAAAAGCTGTTCGTAACCATCAACGAGCGCTGTGCCCAAATAGCAGAAGCCGCTTTGCTGGGCTTTCCTGTTTTGCCGCTCGTCCACTTTATCGAAGGCGATATCGGGGCAGTCGACCAGTTTTTCAATCAGCGAATAAAGCAACATAGGAAGGCGTGTCCATTCAGTTCAGTTATGTGGGATTCTGGTATTGGAAAACCCTCTCAAGCCCTCTTGTTGTCTTTTTTAGGATTGACGTGTCCGAGTTTGAAGCGAATGATATACGCTGGATTGCCTTTACTGCCCTGTTTCCTCTGCCATTCTTCAAATATTCGCTCTGTTTTTGTTAGCATGAGAGTCTGGGCTAATCTTCCGTAAACCCCAAATCACGCCATAAAACAGGGTACCCGGTATGAAGCATCTTGAAGATATGAAGCATTTGAAGCGCAAAGTTTATATTGAAACCCTTGGGTGTCAGATGAATTTTTCTGACAGCGAGATTATGCTCGGCCTGCTTGAAAAAGAAGGATTTGAGCCGACCAAGGCAAAAGCCGAAGCCGACCTGATGATTATCAACACCTGCCAGATTCGTGGCTCGGCTGAGTCCAAGGCGTATAGCTATCTGGGCCGCTGGCACCAGTTCAAGCAGAAAAACCCGAACGTTAAAATCGCAATGGCAGGCTGTGTTGCCCAGCAAAGTAAAGATAGTGTTTTTGAGCGAATGCCCTTTATTGATATTGTTTTGGGCACGCAGAATATCCAGGACTTGCCAAGCCTTGTACATAAAGCGTTTGCGGGCGAAAAGCGCCTGTTGGCAGCCGACAAGCAAAAGGAGCGAAACACCTTTGATTATCTGAGCGATATCACCCCCCGGCGCGAAAGCGATATCAGCGCATGGGTCACGATTATCGAAGGTTGCGATTATTTTTGTACCTATTGCGTGGTGCCTTATACGCGGGGGCGCCAAATCAGCAGACAGCCCGACTCTATCTTAAAAGAAGTGAGACAGCTTGGGGAGGCTGGCTTTAAAGAGATTACGCTGTTGGGGCAAACGGTGGATTCTTATGGGCGTGATTTTACCGATCATCAGTTTGGCCAAAAGCAGTATGGGATGGCGGAGCTTCTTTACGCGCTTCATGAGATTCCCGGCATTGAACGCATTCGTTTTATGACCTCACATCCCTTGGATTTGAATGACCGGATTATTGATGCGGTGGCCGAGTTGCCCAAGGTGATGGAATTTATCCATATTCCGATGCAGGCAGGGGATGATGAAATTTTAAAGCGCATGCGCCGCGAGTATACCTCGGCGCAATATTACGCGCTGGTGGATAAAATTTATGAGCGTATTCCAAACGCTTCGGTAACCGGCGATTACATTGTCGGTTTTCCAGGGGAAACGGACGCGCAGTTTCAAAACACGCTTGCTTCGCTCAAGCGCTCGGGCATTCATATGGCCAATACCGCCGCGTATTCTCCCAGGCAGCAAACGCCTGCGGCTATCTGGGAAGCGCGAGGGGAGGAAATTCCCGAGGCTGTTAAAGAAGAGCGCCTTGCGATTTTAAACGAGGCAATTGCCGAACAGTCGCACCGGATTAACCAGACTTATCTTGGAAAAACCGTTGAACTGCTGGTGGAAGGCGTCAGCAAGCGGAACCCCAATCGCCTGATGGGACGAACGCGCACCAACAAGGTGGTAAATTTTGACACGCCCCTTTTGAATAAGGCCGATGATCTGGTGGGCCAGTTGGTTCAGGTCAAAATCAACGAAGCCTACCCCTTCTCCTTTGTCGCCGAACAGGTTTTTGAAAACGGCACTGTTTGCCCCACCCCGGCTGTCGTGAGCTTACCCATAGGGCTGTAGAAATGGTGAGTGTTATGCGTAACGCCTTAATTGCTCTGGGGAGCAATTTAGACAGTCCTGAAAA
The DNA here is from genome assembly GCA_035285165.1 of Vampirovibrionales bacterium. Classification (GTDB taxonomy): domain Bacteria; phylum Cyanobacteriota; class Vampirovibrionia; order Vampirovibrionales; family Vampirovibrionaceae; genus JAYKHP01. Next base: position 61,091 of record JAYKHP010000016.1, read on the forward strand.
GCAGCTGGAAAGGGCTCTCGCGTTGCTGGCAGCTTTGCCCGCGATTAATATAAGGGCAGTATCCCCGTTTTTTAACACGGCCCCGGTGGGATATGACCATCAACCGTGGTTTGTAAACGCGGTTTGCTGGGTTGAAACACCGCTTGGCCCAAAAACCCTGCTGAATGAATTAATGGGCATTGAGCGCCGGATGGGGCGCGTGCGAGATCCCCACAGTCGTTTTGGCCCGCGCATCATTGACTTGGATCTGCTGATGGTGGATTGCCAGGTTTTTCAGTCCGAGGATTTAACCCTGCCCCATCCGCGTATGCACCAGCGGGGGTTTGTATTGGCGCCCATTGAGGCGTTATTGAATACTTTGAAAACTTCTGCTGAAGCTTCCGAATACCTGGCGATTGAAGCCTGGGTCAACGCCAACTTGCCAATCCCCTTGGCGGATTGTCTTTCGCAGCTTGCGCCTGAAGATAAGACGCAAGGGCTTAAAAGTGGGCAAATTGCGCCTGTGCGGTTTCAATGCCTTGTTTGAAGGTCACTTCCAGAATCTGGCAGACGACTTCAAGATCAACGGGTTTGCCTTGCTCCTTGCAGCGGCGTTCATAGCTTTCAATCAGCAGTGAGGGCATATGGAGCTGTTCGCCCACCCACGCTTTATCCATATCAGGAAGCGAGTACAAAATATTAAACGCCTTGTGCATCTCGGGCTCTTCGTCATACCAGCGGCGTCCCCGCTTGGATTTGAGAATCCCCATCAACTTGTCCCAGTCCAATTCCTGAACAAAATTGGATTTGCCCTTGTGTTTGATGACTTCTTCAGAAAGCGCCCCAATTAATAAGGCAAGCAGATATTGGTTTTCATCACTCAGGCCAGACATCACCTTGACCAGTTCGCTGACATGCAGATCCTGATCATACCAACGGTGCAAAAAGCCTGAAAACTGATTACCGGTCATATTCATGCAGCGGTCGCTCTCTATTTCGTTGAATACGGGTCGTTTGGCCTGAAGCCTTTTCCAGAAAGGAAACGCAGCCTTGTTCGTCTATTATGACAAGCGTTTGCCTGTGCCGCTACCCCCAAAGGAATGGATAGGCTGCAAAAGGGATTACGCCCTAGGCTAATACCTTTTTTAAACCGGCTGCGTAGTATAGGGCCAGTTCAATGGCCCCGTGTGTCTTCATTGCCTGTTGATGATACTCATCCTTCCAAGGCTTCCAGGCGCAGCGCTGATAAATAAAGGTTAAGGGGGTGTCCGGGTAGCTTTGGCAAATGTCAGGCCGTTTTGGGCTGCCGTAAATCGTACACTGGTTGTCTTCGCCAATATAAGGACAGTGATAAAAATAAACCGGCGAGGTGTCTGCGGGGTTGTTCTCGTCTTTTGCCCCTGCCTGTTGGAGTCTTACTTCTTTAAGAATATCATCCACCAGTTCTGGGAAGCGTAGGCGCGCGGCGTGTGTGTCGGTATAGGGCAGAAAGACGCTGGTAAACTGGCGGGCAAACGCATCGCCCTGCTGTGCTTTTTCTTGAAGCTGCTCATAAGAGAATTCGGAGCTGGCAAAGCGGCAGCACACGCCGCATTGGTGGCAGGAGACAGCGTCACGCGCGCGGTTCATTTCGCCGATGTTGCTGAGCAAGTTTCGGCCATAAGCCCCTTCAAGGTAATCCAGGCAGGCTTTTTGCCAATGCTGATAAGGGCAGCCAGGGTGAGGCAATACTTCCAAGGGAGTCTGGGGGGCGATGCCCTTGCTTTGGCACTCGGGACAATGGAACTCGTCTCTTAAGCCTGTAAATGCCGCCTCGATTTCCGCCTGGGCTTCTTCAAAAAGGGCGCGGTAATGCTGTTTTATGTAGGATAATTCATACTGTAGCATCCGGTGCTGCTTCCATAGGACTATATAAAAAGGAACTCGATAAAAAAGCGCCCAAAATTTTTTCTGAAACCCTCCTGGGACGAAACAAATAAGGCGTTTACAAACAGAATGGGCTTATTATGACAGCTCGCAGGTTTTTTGAAAATCTCCACCACCAGCCTTTGCCGCCTTGGCTATGGCCGCTTCTGCCTGCCTGCTGGGTTTATGGGCTTGTGGTTCGGATTCGCTGCCTGGCTTATCGCTTGGGGTGGCTGAAGGCAACGCGCCTGCCTGTTCCAATCATCAGCGTTGGGAACCTGACCACCGGCGGGACGGGCAAAACGCCTGTGGTTATTGCCCTTGCAAGGTATTTACTGGATAAGAAAAAGCGGGTGCTGGTGCTTTCACGAGGCTATGGCGCGCGAAACCCTCAGGCATACAATCGTGCCACATCGGCTGAATACGGAGATGAGGCGTACCTGATTCAACAGGCGGTTCCCGAGGCGATGGTCATCGTTGGCAAGAATCGCGTTGAAAACGCCAGGCAGGCCATTTCGGAGTTTACGCCGGATGTGATTCTACTGGATGATGGCTATCAGCACTTAAAATTAGCTCGCGATATCGACTTGCTTTTGGTGGATGCGGTAAACGGCTTTGGCAATGGCCACTTGCTGCCGCTTGGCCCCTTAAGAGAGCCCTTAAGTTCGCTGAAGCGTGCAAGCAGTATTGTGTTAACCAAGACGATAGCACCCGAGCCCCTACGGCAGTTGGATAAGTGTATCCTGCGCTATGCAACAGCAGGGGCGTTCAGCTTGCCGCCCATTCATTGGCCGTTTGAGGCGAGCGGATTTTTTTCGCCCGCAGTGCCAGAGTTGCTAATATCCGAAGCTGAGGTTCAAAACGATACCAGCATATTGCTCTGTGGCATTGCTCGTCCCTCCTCGTTTTTGGAAAGTCTCTCAGGGCTTGGGATTCATATTGAAAGCGCCCGCCAGTTTATTTTCCCAGACCATCACAATTATCAGGCATCTGATATTGAAAAAATCTGGCAACAATTTCCGGAGGCTAAAATCCTGACGACTACCAAGGATTGGACAAAGCTCCAGCGGGTCATACCCGCGGAAAACTGGCCAAAAGTTCTGTGTCTTGAAATTTGTCCTGATATTAAACCCTATCACTGGGATCAAATTCTCAGCCCGATCTTTGAAAAGTCGTTGTCATCGATTTAATGCCATCAATCTAGCGAAAGAGCTTTCCCAAAAACGCTTATGCAAACCGTCTACGACATTCTGAAAAACAAAGGTCGAAAGGCCCGCATTGCCGTGATGCGCTATCGTTTTATTGGCGATACGCTATTGACGGTGCCTTTTTTAAAAGCCTTGCGCAGCGCCTTGCCTGAGGCTGAAATTGATGTTTTTGTGGCGCCCAATTCGGGAGAAGTGCTGGCGCATTGCCCGTATTTTAATCGCCTGATTTTTTGGGATACCAGCCGCAAGCACCGCTATGAAAACCCGCTTTTGCAAAGCGGAGCAATTGAAACGCGTCGCCCGCAAAATTTTTGGCAATCCGCTCAAATTTTACGTGCAGGGCGATATGACGCCGTTTTTGTTTTGAAGCGGTCGTTTTCCTCGGCGCTGCTGGCTTTTTTGGCGGGCATTCCCCTTCGCGTTGGCTTTAACACGGAAGCTCGTGGCCTGTTTTTAACACACCGCATTGCCTATGAAATGGATCGTCACGAAATCGATTGCTATTTGGATCATCTGCGCTTGACAGGTTTTCCTGAAAGCTGTTTTGAGGAAAGTTGCCAGCAGGGTGAGCCTGCGCTTGAAATGTTTTTTGAAGCAGGAGAGCTTGAACAGGCCCGGGAAACTATTTTGCCTTATCAGGGAAAATTGAATATCCTGCTGCATTTAACCAGTTCCAATACTGCCAAGCAGTGGCCTGATGAAGCGGCTAAAACGCTTTTATCCTGGCTTTTAGAACAGCCGGACGTTCATGTGCATTTTATGGGCGCTCAAAGCGATGCGTCTTTGTATGAGCGATTAAAATCGGAGCTTGCCGCCCAATATGCAGGCGATGCCGCTTTGTTTTTTGAAAAGAGACTGCATAACTGGTGTGGCCAATTCAGTATTCGCCAAAGCGCTGCTGTTTTAAAGCACCTGCAGCTGGCTATCGGCGTTGATTCAGGCACGATGCACCTGGCCCGGGCCGTGGAGGTGCCAAGTATTGTCTTGTTTGGCCCGATGAGTGAAATCAAATGGCGTCCCCCTGGCGCAAACGTCCTGACGCATCCGGTGGATTGCCATCCCTGCCATCTTAAAACGCCTTGCCATCGCGAATTTTCCTGTATTCGCGATCTGTCCGCCGATGCCGTCATTGAAGAGGCGAAACGACAGTTGGCGCTCATCAAACTCAAGCTGTAATGACACCCCAATAATAATGACCAAAATAAGCTTATGACGACTGAAGACAATCTGAACCGGAAGCGCTTAATTGATGACAGCCTGGCCACGCTGGAGTGGCAGGCGCTCTTCGACGAGCTTCTCAGTCAATGTGAAACACCCTATGGCGTTCTTTCCTGGCAGGAAACACCGTTTCTTGAAACTGCCCAAAACGCGCTTGGGCATAGCCAGGCGGTTGAGCAGATAAAACGCTTTCTGCTTAAATTCGGCGATCCGCTTTCGCACGGCAAAATTCACCTGCTTACTTCCCAGCTTCAACGCTTGCAAAAAGGTGGCACATTGACGCTGGAGGAACTTTCCAGATTCCATGAAACGCTCGTCAGCGCCCATGCTTTTCAAGCCCATTTTCTATGCCGGGCAGAAGGTTTTTCCATTCAGGAGCTTTCGGTTTTTAAAAGCGCGCTGCCTTATCTTGCCGACCCCCTGAGTGTACATGACCTGCTTGATCGCCTGGGGCAATATCTTGATGCTGATCACCAATTGAAGCAAACGGCAAGCAAACGCTACGGGGAACTTATTAAAAACATCCGAAGCGAGCGGCAGGCGATTTTGCAGCGGCTAAATAACACCCTTTCGGATACCAGTCTTGCGCCGATCTTTCAAAACCCCACCGTCAGCGAACGCGACGGACGGTATGTCCTACCCGTTAAAATTGAGCAGCGATCGCAACTGCCGGGCATTGTCCACGCCAGCTCATCAAGTGGGTCAACACTTTTTATTGAGCCACAAGGCATCGTTGAGCTGAATAATCGCATCCAGTCATTTGAAAGTGAATTGCAAGCAGAGATTGAGAAAATCCTGGAAGAAATTTCGCGTTTTTTGGAAATGGAAACGGAACATCTTTGGCAATGGCTCGTTCAAATCGGCCAGCTTGATCGCCACTTGGCAGCGGCCCGGCTAAGCAGGCTTTTACAGGCAGAACCCATTTCCTATAAAGAAAAGCCGGGGCTTGTGTTCTATGGCGCAAAGCATCCGCTACTGCTGCTTAAAACATTGAAAAACCCATCCGCCTCTTCGTCCGTTATCCCCAATGACGTTACGCTGGGAGATGAAGCGCAAACGCCTGAGCGCATCAACACCCTGGTGATTACCGGCCCCAATACGGGCGGTAAAACCGTTGTTCTCAAACTCGTGGGGCTTTTATGCCTGATGGCCAAGGCGGGCCTTCACCTGCCGGTAAAAGAAGGCTCAAGCGTCTTCTTTTTTGAGCACGTCTTTGCCGATATTGGGGATCAGCAAAGCCTGGCCCAAAGCCTTTCCACGTTTTCGGCGCATATGGGAAAAATCAAGACATTGCTTTCTGATGAGACGGACTTGTCCAAGAGCCTGGTGCTCATTGATGAGATTGCGGCCGGCACCGACCCCGCTGAAGGCGCTGCGCTTGCCAAGGCGATTCTTGAAACGCTTTATGACAAAAATGCCATTACGGTTGTGACCACCCACCTGGGAGAACTCAAGGTGGAAGCCCATCAGCATCCGGGCTATTTAAACGCCAGCGTGGAATTCAGCACCGAAACGCTTAGCCCTACCTATCGCCTGTTGCTGGGTGTGCCGGGCACCAGTAACGCCATTACCATTGCCCAGAAGCTTGGCATTGAGGATGCCGTTACTCGAAAAGCCAGGGCCTATCTGGCCGCGCCGGTTCGAGACGCGGGCGATCTGATCGCAAGCCTTGAATTGAAAAACCAGAGGATGCACCAGGCGCTTGCCGAAGCCGAAGCGGCCAGGGCAGAGGCCAAAGCCGATGCGGATACAATCGCCGCTGAAAAAACATATTTGGAATCCGAAAAGCGGCGGATTCTTCAGCAATATCAAAGCCAGCTTAAATCCAGGGTTCATGACCTCGACGCCGAATTGAAGCAATTGAGAAAATCCATCCGCGATGAAAGCCAGAACCTGGAGGTGCTGGGCGCTTTGGGGCAGGATGTGAAGGCATTGGGCCAGGTGGCCGATGAGGTGTTTTTACAGAGCGCTACACAAATAGAGCCTGCCGAAACGGTCGCCATGGCCGATTTATCGATGGGTCAGATGATCTTCAGCAAGCGCCTTGGGCTCTCGGGCAATATCATTGCCAAGTCTGATACGGGAAAAGACGTTATTATCCAATCAGGCCTGATGCGTTTAACGGTGCCGCTTGAGGATATTCAGCTCAACGCCTCGAAACGAAAGCAGAAAAAAAGTTTCAGGGAAACTTATATCAAAAGGCAACGGGAGCCTGAAGCAGCCTCCGGGCATTATCCATTGTTGGAAGGTAAAGCGCTCAGGCAGGAGCTGGATGTGCGGGGCACTCATGCGGAAGAGGCGCTTCGCCAGTTGGCGCAGTTTTTGGATGAAGCCACTCTTCAGGGCTTGTCGCAAGTGGGTGTCATTCATGGGTTGGGCAGCGGCGTCTTAAAAAAAGAAATCCGCCAATATCTTCAAAAGGCGCCCTATGTCAGTCGCTTTCATCCCGCTGAAGCCCTCGACGGCGGTGATGGGAAAACCGTGGTGCATTTGAAAGATTAATGGGTAATGTTAAATGTTACTTGATTGAGCCTCTTAACGATTCAGCGACTCAAAGCGGGCATTGTTTTGGGAACAATGGAGGGCAGTTTGCTTGGATCGATAATGGCTGAGGGGTTGTTCTTTTGAGGTGAAACGGCAGGCGTGGGAGGGTTGAGTTGAGAGGCGACCCTCTGGCTGATTTGATCCAGGCTGCTTTTAACCTCGGCCTGCAACTGGTAAAAACCTTCCGGCCCTAGGCCGCTGGCCGCAAAGACAACTTGCTCCCAGGACACGCTATCCACCGGTAATTGCTGGCGAATGTAGCCTGAAAGGTTATCGCGCGTTGTGTTCATATTGTTGATGGCTTTTTTGAATTGGTCGCTCATCAGGGCGCGTTTCGCCTCGGAGGAGACATCGGTAAATTGAGGAAGAAAAGCTTTTTGCGCTTCAATCCATTGAAGATCGCTGTATAAAACGGCTAACGATAAAAACTGGAACTGGCTAAAACGCGCCGGAACCGGGATGGACTTTAACTCCTGATAAACCGACTGTAGCCATTGTGTTTCCAGGCTTAGCGTTTGCAGCATCGTCTGGCGATGCGTGTCTGCTTTAAGCGTTAAATTGCCCCAATCAGACAGCAGCGGGGAGAGTTTGTCCGACAGTGCTATCTGGCGCTTGCCCCAGGCGATTTTGGCGCCACTCCACATCCGAAGATAATCCTTTTCATCCTCGGATAAAAGCCAGTCGCCCTTAAAATCATTCGTGGGAAGCTTCTCTTCAAGCATCAGCGTATACAGCCCCTGGCTTGCCATAAATTGACGAGGTTCCAGTTTTAGCGCTTTTTGGTAATACCCTATCGCCTGCTGGGGAGATTCTTCAACCTGGGAAAGATAGCCCATCGCGGCAAGCGCGTCGGCGTCATAGGGATTAATGTCCAAAACGGTTTTCAAACTTTTTTCCGCCTCATCATAACGATGCAGCAACGTGAGCAGGCGGCCTTCAAAAACCCGGCTCTTGGCATCGAGATAAGCCCAGTCTTCTGCAGTTAACGCCCGGGCATAGCCAAGCGCCGTTTGATAATCGATCGTGCTGAGCGTTATGGCTGCCGGGTTTTTTTGCCCGGGTTTTGCAATCGGCATCGGGGGCGATAAAACCGTTTCGATGTAAGCTTGCTTTAAGGTATTGGCGTCTTTCTTGCTGCTCGCATTCTGAATGCCGCTTTGCAAGGTGCGAAGCGCGTTTTGCCAATCGGCTGGGCGGCGGTATAAATCATAGCGTCTGACGTAAGCTTCACTTAAGGTTTTTAACGCCTCGCTTTTATCGATTGTTTGCTGGGCGCTTGCGCGCTTTAAAAAAGCAATCGCCTTATCATACTGCCGTTGGCGCATCCAGTAATACCCTATGGCCCTTAACGCCTCAGGGTGAGAATGAGCGCTTAGCCGATAAACATCATACCCTGCCCGCGTCCAATCGCCCTTGGCCAGTGCCAAATCCATCAGTCTTGCGTGGGCCGTCGCATGGCTTGGTTGGTAGATTAGCGCCTGCTGATAAGCTTTTACGGCTTCCTTAAAGGAGGCGATTTTCTGGTAGCCTTCCCCCAGTTTTACCCAGGCGCTTGCGTTTTTTCGATTCAGGCGCAAGGTATCCAGTGCGCTTGCAATTGTCAGTTTCGCCTCGCATTCAGGCAGAAGCGCATGCCAGACGATGGGGTCTTTTCGCGCTTTTAAGGAGGCCTCTTGCCAATAGCCTTTGGCATCGAGAAAATGTTTGCCTTCAAGGGCGATTTCCCCAAGAGCCATCGCGGCTCTGGGATCATTGGGCAAAAGCGCTGCATATTTTCGATAAAGGCCAACCACTTCCAGCTCGCTTGCGCCCTGGGCTTTTCGCACTTGCGCCAGATGTGCGTATGCTTGTGCTAAATCGGGCTTTTGCTTGAGAAACGCCTTGAGTGCGCTTTCAGCTTCGGGGTATTGTTCCTGTCGCTTAAGAAAAAGCGCCTGATGATACTGCGCCTGCTGTGAAGCGCTCAGGTTTGTCGGGATATACGCTAGCCAAGCACTTGCCTGGGGAATCGCTTGCGGGCCACTGGCCGCCTGTTGAAACGCCTGTCGTGCCTGTTGATACATTTCAAGACTGAACAGCCTTCTTGCACTCAGTAAAAGCGCCACGGGGTTATCCGCTTGAAGTCTTAGCGCATCTTCAAACGCTTTTAACGCCTCGTCATAGCGGTTTTTTTCAAGCGTGCTGGATTCAAGTTTCATCAGGCCATATTGAAATGAACCCTCCGCAGTGCTTCTTGAAAGCGTGCTGGGCAGCGCCTTGATGCGGTAACGTTTTTCCTTGGCGCTTGTGCCAAAAAGAGTTTCAGGGTCATTGAGATCAATTGAAAGCGGTGGAATGGCTTGTGCCGAAAGCGGCATGTCGTTATTGAAGGCGTTGTCGATTTCTGGCTCTGGCGAAGGGTTTCCTGAAGCAACGGCAGAATCAAAAGAAAACCGGGGCAGTGTAACTGAGCCCATCTTGTTCAGGTTAACCACGCTTTCAATAGATGAATAGGCGCTTAAGACCTCAAGGCGAAAATGTTTCTGGGCCTGGCCTGCAAGCTGAACCATCGTTTCAAGATTCTCAACGCTATTCAATGAAGAATCGCCAAGCTTGATATGGGCTGCGTCCATCACATCGTTTTTTTGGCTGGCATCCAGGCTTGCCCAGACAGGGTTCCCATTTTCATCCCAGCCTGTCAACGCTTCGCTCCAGAGGTGAAAAACCCAGTGGCCGATGCGTACATCGCTTTTCAGTTTGCTTGCCGTTTCAGGCAGGCTGTTGCTGTCGTCAGGAAGATAAAGCAAGCCCACGGCCACGCGGGATGGAATTTTTAACGCCCGCAACAAGGCGCTGAGCAGTACGGCGTGTTCACTGCAGTCACCGCTCTTATTTTGCAGCGTCTGGCTGGCGCTGGCAAAGCCGATGTCATAACTTTTGTTTTCAATGTTTTGATACACCCAGCGTCTGAGGATCTGGCCTGCAAAATAAGGCTGCACCTCATCGTTAGGGTTGATATGACCTTCGAGAATGGCGCTTGCGGCTTTTTGAACCTCGGGATGAGTAGCGTCAATTAAGCCGTTGCCATAAAGATAGCCCCAATCCGAGAGGGTTTTGGCCTGTTGCGGATCGGATAAGTCCAGCGCTTCGCCTTGGGCTTTTGTTTCGGCATTTGCGCTGACAGAAAGTGTGACGGTGTTTTCAGCTTGCCGGATAATTTTCTGTCGCTGATCTTGTGGAATATTTTGAAGAAAACCTGTGGGCGATTCTTGCCTTGCGCTGCTAGGGCCTAAGCTGATTCGGTAAATGGCTTTATTCAGGTTTCTGGGATTAGGAATATAGGCGCTTGCAAGATGCGTGTCGCGGATAACGTCCAAAGATGTTTTTTCCCTGGCGGAGGGGGCAAGCGGAGAAAGCGCCTGCATGGCGTAAAGCAGTTCAGTGCCGGTTGTACCGGTTGGATTTTGCGGTGTGAGCTTTGCTTTTAGCAATTCGCCCTTCGTGTTTCGCCACTCAATAATATGGGGTGATGCTTCGTCTGAAGAACCTTCAGTAGAAAGGCTGGCCAGTTGAAAACGTCGGGTGTGTGGATTTGTCGTTGAGGGGGTAAGTACGGTCACTTTTGTGCTGACCAGGCGCGGGGCAGTGCCTAATTCAAGTGTTTGAAAAGCGAAGGTTTCGCCTGGCTGATCGCCATAGTGTGCTTTAAAGAGCGCTTCCTGCTCGCCGCTTTCAGGAAGGACAAACGGCAGGGAAGCATTCAGCGCCAAATGCTGAATGGGTTGCTGATGATCATCCAGAATTTCCAGACGTTGCTTCTGACGGTCAATGGCGCCTGAAAGCGAGACAATCTGTGATTCGCCCGCCGTTGAAACATAGTCAAAGGCGATAGGTTCGGCGTAAGAGACGGGTTGGATAAAACGGCTTTGCCAACCGGTTTCAAACGGCTTACCGTTTCGCTTGAAATAATTTTTGCTTTCAATGCTGACCAATCGCCGCTCGTTTGCTGCTGTTTCATGTTCGCGTCTCACGCGAATCGTTCCGATGGTCTGCCCGTTTTGCCTGAGCAGGTATTGTCGTTGATAATCCGGGTTGGTATTGTTTGCTGGGTGGGATTCAGCATGCTGAGAGAGTGAAAAAGCCAATGCAAGTAAGAGCAGGCAGATCAATGGGCGCCCTTTAAAATTCGGACGCGGAAACCGAGCCAAAGCGCTCAGTCCCAGGGGCATCATTGCTGCCTTTCTGGATAGGAATTGAATTAGTCTGACCTTCCCTGTTTCTGTTTATTGCTGAAAGCTTCCGGCTTTGGCGAGCGAGAATGGCAAGATGTTTCAACTCATTGTAAGGACTCTTTTCCCTTACAGGCTCCTTGATTCGGATGATTTTTCAACCCACTGGATTTTTGGTTTTTTACACCGCGATTGCCATCTGGGCTTCAAGAATTTCATCAATGATCAAGCGGATATCCTCCAGGGTGTTGACGGCGGTCAACTGGCTCCTGAATCGGCTTGCCCCATGGAAACCATTGACGTAATCCGTCAGGTGGCGGCGCATTTCCCGAACGCCCACCGGCTCGCTTTTATAAGTGGCCAGACGCTTGGCATGCTCATAGGCCACCTCAAGCCTCTCCTCTAAAGTCAGTGGCGTTGGCAAAGCGCCAGTGCGAATCGCCTGATCGATATGCCCAATCACCCATGGTTGGCCAAGCGCGCCACGGCCTATCATCACACCGTCCACCCTGTAGGTGTCCATTACCGTTAAGGCGTCTTCAAGCGTGTTGATATCCCCATTGGCAATCACCGGGATATTAACGGCTTGTTTCAGCTCGCCAAAGGCTTCCCATTTGCAGCCTGGCTTATAACCATCCGAACGGGTTCTGGCATGAAGGGTTACCATTGATGCGCCAGCATCCTCACACATCTGGCCAAACGCTTTAAAATTAATGCTGCTATGATCCCAACCGAGCCTAAACTTGACGGTGACTGGCCTATCAACGGCCTTGACCAGGGTTGAAATCAGGGTGTGGGCAAGATCAGGGTTCTTCATCAGCGAACAACCCTCAAAGTTGCCCGTAATCTTCTTGACCGGGCAGCCCATGTTGAGGTCGATGGTTTCAGGATTTTTCAGCTTGATGATGTTTTCTGCCGCCTCCACCAGGACTTCTACCCGATGAGCGGCCAGTTGATAAGCGATTGGCGAATCGGTCGCCTGTTTATCGAGAATCTGGACATCCCAGCGCTTGGAATAGACCAGTCCGTTTGAGCTTATCATTTCGGTGCAAATCAGCGATTGCGGCGCCCATTGCCGCACCAGGCTTCTGAACACCACATCCGTCACGCCTGCCATCGGGGCAAGCATCACGCGGCTGTCGAGCTTCACTTGCCGAAGCTTGTTTGTGCCGATATAAAACGGCTGTCGCAGACGCGCCAATGCTTCTGGGGAAACTGTTTTTTCAGGGTTAGTGCTTAATTTTGTATTCATAATGAAAGTGACCGGTTTTAAAGGTTTATTTCAAGGGTTTAAGGGGGCAGAAAGAGAAATCAGCCTGCTTTTGGGAAAGTTCCGCGTTGGGAAAGTGTAATGCTTTTGCTAGTCTGAGTACTATCAAAGCCGACTGCTTATTATTTTAACCCGAATGGTTTTAGGGCATTGCGCCCTATTGCTTGATTCTTGATTAATGAATAGAAAGCAACGCTCTTATGACTCAATTTGACGCATGTCTTGCCTCCTCCCCTTACGCCGAGCGCTTGAAACTGGCCAGAGAGGCCGCTCTTGCCGCTGGCGACATCCAGAAGGCCCATTATGGCAAGCCGATTGAAATCGAAACCAAGTCAAGCGGTATCGATTTGGTGACGAAAGTCGACCTGGCTTGTGATGAGGCGATTCAGGGCTTTATTCGTCACGCCTATCCTGACGATACCTTGATTAGCGAAGAGACGTTTCCCGAGGCTACCCCTGATAAGCAGCAACCCATGGCCGATTTTAGCCTGGAAAGCGCCTGGATTGTCGATCCCCTCGACGGCACGACCAATTTTGCCCACAGCTTCCCGCATTTCGCCGTTTCAATCGCGTATCTTTCCCAAGGACAGCCGGTGGTGGGTGTTGTCTATGATGTTTTAAAAGACGAGCTGTTTATGGCGCTCAAAGGTTGTGGGGCGTATCTTGAAAAGCCTCAGACAGGCTCTCCTGCTGATCCGATAAGCGTCAGTAGTGTCAAAATGCTTGACATGGCGCTTTTGGCCACCGGCTTTCCCTATGATATTGCCACTAATCCCTTGAATAACCTGAATTATCTCAGCGCGATGCTTAAAAGCTGCCATGGAGTCAGGCGACCGGGGGCTGCGGCCCTTGATTTGGCTTATGTTGCGGCAGGCAGGCTTGACGGGTTTTGGGAAATTACGCTTTCGCCCTGGGATTTGGCTGCAGGCGTTCTACTGGTGGAAGAAGCTGGTGGGGCTTGTCAGGATGCCTATGCTTCTCAGGATGACGATGCCGGATTAAATTATGGCAGGCGACGCATTGACATTGCTTCGGCCAATTCTTCTGCCGTTTTGGCCCAAATTCAGGCTGTTTTGAGGAAAACCCGACAGGAAACAATGGCGGCTGCTCGCTAACGTGTTTTTCAAATTGCTACATATTATAAAGCGCTTGATAGCCACAAGTCAGGGCCTTGCCGTTTGCTTTTGGTATAATGGCCAGGCCAAAGCGCAAGGCGGCGGAATCAAGGCGATAAGCAACTGAAAAAGGAAAAATGATGATGAACTCGGTTATTCTGCTTGGTCGTTTGGGCCAGGATCCTGAAATCAAATACTTTGATTCCGGCAGTGTGAAGGCCAAGTTCTCGCTTGCAGTCGATAGACCCACGGCCAACAAGGAAAACCGTGTCACTGATTGGTTTAATATCGAAGTTTGGGGAAAACAGGCCGAATTTGTGGGCGAATGGGTTAAAAAAGGGACGTTAGTTACCGTTGTAGGTCAGATGGAAATTAATCGTTATAACGATCAGGCAGGCAACTCCAAAGAATGGTTATTGATTCGCGCAAGCGAAGTGCGCTTTGCGGGTAGCAAACGGGATAATCAGCAAAGCGGAGACTTCGGCGCAAACAGTTCGTACGGAGGCGGGAATGTTCCCGTCAGCCAGTTCGGGGCTAACCCGGTTCCCTTTTAACGTGCCTGCTTGAAGCGCTTTCTCCCTTTCCCTTCGTTTTTAACAGGACATTATCTTTATATGCAGTTACCAGGCTTGAATATTGGTATTGTGGCCGATGATATGACCGGTGCCAGTGATACAGCCCTTCAGTTTTTTCTGGCCGGTTTGCCCACGCATGTTCTGTTGGATCTTAATACCCTTGAAGAGCGTGTGTCATCCGGCCTGAGCATTAACCCTCAGACGGAAAATCATGTCTGGTCGCTCAATGCCGATTCCAGGCACCTGGAAAAAGGCGCTGCCGATAAGGCCATTCGCAAGGCGGTTTCCATTCTCCGCGATCAATATGGCGTTGAGAATTTCTATAAAAAAATGGACTCGACGCTCCGGGGCCATATCGCCGCTGAATGCCTGGCGATGCTTGATGAATTGGATGCCGATTGTGCCGTTGTCGTTCCCGCCTTTCCCCAGGAAGGACGACGCACGGTGGGGGGGTATCAATTGGTTCGTGGCATGCCGGTTGAGCGGACGCAAGTCGTGCGCGACCCTCTCTTTCCTGTCCGGCAGTCGCATATCCCCACTCTTTTAGGCCAGGCCACAACACCGGAGATTGTCGGGCATATTTCGCTTTCAACCGTTCTTCACGGGGCAGGGCCGATTCTAGTGGCCTTATCCGAATTGATTCAGGACGGCAAAAAGCTTGTGGTGATTGATGCCACCTCCAATGAAGACCTGGAGCAAATCGCCCTTGCCATTGATAAAATCCGAAACAAAGCCCAGCAGCAGTATCATGTTCTGCCTTGCGGTTCCGCCGGTTTGGCCCAGGCGCTTACCAAGCTTTGGGCGGACAAGTTTTTGCCGGATTCAGGCGACAGTGAGCGTGCCGCTAAGAACAAGCATCCTTTAACGTTTGTGCCCTCCCCGCTTTTAATTGTGGCAGGCAGCAGTACGGATACGACACGCCAGCAAGTGCTGCAACTGATTGAAAACTACGCCTATTATGCCCAGGGCAGTAATTTGTCGGTGTTCCAACTGACCTCTGAACAGTTATTGGGGCTTGTGCCCTTAACGGAGCTGATGACCCAGATCAATCTTTCGCTGGATGAAGAAAACAGTACCGTGGTGCTGGCTTCTGCCCTCAAAGAAGATCAATACGCACGCACGCTGTTGTTGGCAAAAGAGCATGAAATTCCTGAAAAGCAGGCGTCCCGCATGGTTCAGGAAACGCTTGCTAAGGTGGCGGCCAGTGTCATCAATCAGAGCCAAAACCAGGTAAAGCTGGTTTTAACCGGCGGTGAAACGGCTTCCAAAGTTTGCCAGGCCCTTCATAGCCAGACGTTGAAACTTCTGGATGAAGCCCAGCCTTCCGTTCCGGTTTGCCTGGATGATAAAGGACATTGGATCATTACAAAATCGGGAAATTTTGGCGAGCCGATGCTTTTAGCTAAATTAGTCCGCTTTGTAAAAGATCATGAGACGCTTGCCGCAAGCCAGGCTTAGGGCTAAGCAGTCTCTCTTTGGATGAGGTTCATATGGCCAAGCAACTGCCGCCCAAGCAACTGCCACTGTGCTTAACGCCTGGCGATCCTACGGGTATCGGCCCTGAAATTACGCTCAAGTTTTTAAGCCATTACAAAGTCGATGCCGATAAAGGCTTTTGCCCGATTGTTGTTATCGGATCAAAGCAGGCGCTTTTGGATCAGGCCCAAGCGCTTGGCATGGCACTGCCTGAATCTCCTGAGATTACTTATATCGATATTGTTGAGGCAATGCCTGGAAAAACTGCCTACCAGGCACTTGTTCGCTCGGTGGAACTGATCGCAGGGAAAAAAGCGAAAGGGTTGGTGAGCGGCCCGATTTCAAAAGCGAATTTGCACCAGGCGGGCCTGTCCTATGGTGGGCATACTGAAATTTTACAGGACTTGGCCAATACGCACTTCCCGATGCCAACTGCGGGCGGGCGCTACCAGGCTGACATGTTGTTTGTGTATCGACAGTTTCGGATGCTTCTTCTAACGCGTCATATCGCCCTTCGGGACGTGTCTTCCCACCTGAACCCCGATAACATTACGCGGGCATTGAACAGCCTGCTTTTTTTCCTCAAACATCAGGCCCGAATCGAAACACCCAGGCTAGGCATTTTGGGGGTGAACCCTCATGCGGGAGAAATGCAGCAACAGCAGGAATTTTGCGAGGAGCGCGATATCCTTGTGCCGGTGTTAAAGAAACTCTCGGCACAATGGCAAATGCCAATCGATCCGCCGTTGCCAGCCGATGCGGCATTTCGGGGGTTTTTACCCGATAACCCGCCCTATGATTGTTATGTCGCCCCTTACCATGACCAAGGCCTGATTCCGATGAAGTTGGTGGCAGGCATGCATGCGGTTAACGTGACGATTGGCTTGCCGTTTCTCAGAACATCGGTCAGCCATGGAACCGCCCCCGATATTGCGGGTAAGGGCATTGCAGATGCTTCAGCGCTTGAAGCCGCCTTCGATTTGGCTTGCCAGCTTACTTAATCGATTTCGCCCCGGGCAATCTGGTTTAAAAGACTGGTGACGCGTGTTCCCCGCTCAAGGGACTGATCGTGTCGAATGTCGATTTCAGGCGTATAACGAAGCCGGATGCGTTGGCCCACCATCGAGCGAATTTGCGGCTGGGCTTCCTTTAAAATGGCAAGGATTTCACCCTGCTTCTCTTCGTTACCTAAAATGCTGATAAAAACCCTGGCGTGACGCAGGTCATTGCTTAATTCAACATCAGTGACGGAAATCAGCTGATCCTGCAGGGCAGGGTCTTTAACTTCGCGGGCAATAATATCGCTGACTTCTCGCATCAAGGCTTTTCGGACACGATCAGAGCGCGAGAAGCTGTTTTGGTTTCCCATTAGTTTTAAATTCCTGGTTATAGCGAGGTGCGCTCGGTTTCCTTGACCGTGTAAACGATAACCTCATCGCCTTCCTGAAGGTCATTGAACTTGTCAAAGGAGATGCCGCACTCGTAACCACTGGCAACTTCTTTGGCGTCATCCTTAAAGCGTTTAAGATTATCAAGCGTGCCGGTGAAAATTTCCTTGCCACCGCGCAGAACAATGGATTTGGCGTTTCGGATAATCTTGCCGCTGGTAACCATACAGCCTGCAATCGAGCTTTTGCCCACTTTAAAGATCTGGCGGACTTCGGCGCGACCCGATTCAATCTCTTCAATGTCTGGGCTCAACTTGCCGAGCATCAGTTTTTCAATATCTTCGGCAATATGATAAATGACATCGTAATTGCGAATGGCAATGTTTTGCTGCTTGGAAAGCGCTTGGGCGTTATTGTCTTCTTTGACGTTAAAGCCTATCATCAGCGCGTTGCCCGTTGTGGCCAACATGACATCGGCTTCGTTGATATCACCGGTGCCCTGGTGAAGAACGTTCACCTTGATCTCATCAGTTGACATCTGGCGCAGAAGAC
This sequence comes from Vampirovibrionales bacterium, assembly GCA_035285165.1. Taxonomy (GTDB): domain Bacteria; phylum Cyanobacteriota; class Vampirovibrionia; order Vampirovibrionales; family Vampirovibrionaceae; genus JAYKHP01. The sequence goes on from JAYKHP010000016.1 coordinate 78,529, forward strand.
CAGTAACCGCCTCAAGCGAGCCTTGCGTGTCGGCTTTGACAATGACGTTAAACTGAATATCGTCCTGAAGCTCGTCGCTTCCTGATTTAAAGCCAGGGGCGACGGTTTTTCGATTAACGCTCAGACGCTGCTCGCGCTCGTCCAGTTTCCGCGCATCCAGTAATTGCTTGAATTTACGATCTTCGCTGATGACTTCAAAAGCATCACCCGCCTTGGGCACACTGGCAAGCCCGAGAATTTCAACGGGTGTTGCAGGCCCTGCCTCTTGAACCCGTTTGCCGGTGTCGTCAATTAACGCCCGGACACGACCGCCCACGGCACCAATAATGACATTATCGCCAACGCGAAGCGTCCCGTTCTGAACCAGCGCCGTTGCCACAGGCCCCATCCGCTTATCCAACTGGGCTTCCACAATCACGCCTTCTGCGGGAACGGTTGCGTCGGCTTTTAAATCAAGCAGTTCAGCCACCAGCAGAATGTTATCCAGAACCTCATCCAGGCCAATTTTCTGAAGGGCGCTGACCTCACAGGTCAGGGTTTCACCGCCCCATTTTTCTGAGGCAAGACCATATTCGGTTAACTGCGACAGAATCCGATCCGGATCCGCGTCGTCTTTGTCGATTTTATTGACGGCAACGATAATCGGAATCTGCGCCGCCTTGGCGTGGCTGATGGCCTCAATGGTCTGGGGCATCACGCCGTCATCGGCCGCCACCACCAGAATGGCGATATCGGTGGATTTGGCGCCGCGCATCCGCATGGCTGTAAACGCCTCGTGACCCGGCGTATCGAGAAAAACAATGGTATGTTCATTGCGCTCAACGGTGTAAGCACCAATGCTTTGGGTAATCCCTCCAGCTTCCTGATCGACAATCTTGTGGCGGGTTTCTCGAATAGCGTCTAACAGGGTGGTTTTCCCGTGATCAACGTGCCCCATAATCGAAACAACAGGGGCGCGATGCTCAAGGTTTTTATAGACTTTTTCGTCGAGCTTTTTCTTTTCAGACTCTCCGCCAAGACTCTCGTACATTTCCTTGGGGGCCGTAGAACGCTCAAGCTCGTCAAGCTCTTCCTGAATTTCAAACTCGAAATCCTTGGCCACTGATCGCGAGAACTTCACTTCAAGCGTCTGGTTCACCGTCACCATCATCCCTTTCATAAAGAGATGCTTGATAAGCTCGGTTTCTTTTAATCGAAGGCCAACAGCCAACTCACTAACCGTCATCGGCTGGTTGATGCTGACAATTTTAGGAGACGCCATCAAGGCTTCTTCGTCAGCTTTTTGCTGGCGAATCAATTCCTGCTTCTCCTGTTGGAGTTGCCGCTTGGTTTTTCTGGGTGCCGATGGCGCCCGCCTGGGGGAAGAGAGCAATGACATCGGCTTGTCGGATGTCCACGAGCGCTCAACAATATTTTCCCTGCGGCCCAGTTTTTCCTTGTCCCTGTCCAGTTCCGTTTTGGCGGGTGCGGTGGTGGTCGCAGAAGGTCTTCCCTGATCCGCCGCGTAAGAGGTTCGTTCCTGGGTATTCGTTCTTGCAGCCCCTCTTTCCACTGTGGCTGCCGCCTCACCAGGCACCGGGCAATTTTGTGAGGATGCAGAGGGCCTGCGATCGCGATCGGGGCTGGAAATAATAGTGCCGACTTTTAAGGGCTGACTTTTAGAGCCTTGGGAAGCATCGGGGGAAGGTTCTGGGGGTGCAGGAACCGGTGCGGAAGGATCCAGCAAATGACGCTTGGATTCTACAATAGGCGTTTTGCGCTCAATCACGGCAGGTTTTGCCGCTGGCTCTTCGGCTTCAATCTTGGGAGCTTCTTCCTTGGGTTGCTGCTGGGCCCGTTTAATGACGCGCACGCGGCTCGGGTCAATCGAGGGCCGCTCACTGTCGGCAATCGCTTCTTTTGATGCGTCTTTAGAAGCGCTGTCTGTTGCTTCAGACTTTTTGGCGCCGCCAGATTTTGCATTTTCAGATTTCGCGCTTTGGGGCTTTTCGTGGATTTTCGCCTTAAAGCCGCGCTCATCCGGTGGATTGTCTTTCAGAAAGGCTTTCACTTTCTTGACGACCGCATCATCAATGGTGCTTGAATGGCTCTTGATGCTCATGCCGAAATGATTTTCCAGAATAAGCATCAGGTCTTTGCTGGATTCAAGCCCCAGCGATTTATAAAGGTCGTAGATTCTATATTTCGGTGCTGTCACCAGATTTAAGCCCTTCCAGTTCCTTGGTTAGAACCATCACTATATCACCAGGGATCGGGCATTTCAACGACTTTTGCAACTTGCGGGATTTGATGGCCCCGGCCAAACAAGCCGATTTGTGGCACACATACGTGGAGCGGCCCGCCGCCTGGGGCTGAAGCGCCTTTTCTAAAGATGTGGGCAAGAGCAGGAAAACCTCGGGCTCATTGACATTAGCCGCCGTCAAGGTGCTTCTGACAAGGCGAATCAACTGCTGTCTGGGGTATAGCGTCCTGCAATGGACACAAAGTCTTAAAGGGTCGCCGGGCGAGGTGTTTTGGGCAGCCGGGTTCTTCATAATCGTCTATGCTTTTTCTTAATAAAACAAGGGATATGTCTGTTACGACGCTATCCCTTGTCTTGAGATGAAAATCCGCTATTCGCTGCGAACGGCTTCTTCTTGGGCAGGAGCATTTTCAAGGATTTCCTCGGCTTGCTCCTGGGCCTGATCCGCCTCGTACTGGGTTACGTTTTCTTCATGCTCTGCAATGGCTTCTTCGATCGCGGCTTCGCTGCTTTCAGCCACCGCCGAGCCTTCAGTGGCCTCCTCGCTTGCAGCAGCGTCAGACGACTCATTTGCAGCTTCGGCTTCTTCTGAAGGGGCAGGTGCCAGGTCAAAAGCGCCTTCTTCCAGCATTGTTTCAAACTGGCTGATGCTTTTGATATCCAGCTTATGGTTGGTCAGCTTGGCCGCCAGGCGAACGTTCTGACCTTCTCTTCCGATGGCAAGACTCAACTGGTCATCCGGTACGACCACCAGGGCCCGGGGGCCGCGATCGTCCGGGCGAAGCAGGTCAACGCGGGCGATTTTAGCGGGCGCCAGTGCGTGAATGATAAATTCGATTGGATCTTCAGACCAGCGGATAATATCGATTTTTTCGTTTTTCAATTCGTTGACGATGGCTTGAATCCGGCTGCCGCGACTGCCGATACAAGCGCCCTGCGCATCCACGTCAGGGTCATGGGAGATAACGGCAACTTTGGTTCTGGCACCCGCTTCACGCGCGATGCTTTTAATTTCAACCAGGCCATCTTCGATTTCGGGAACTTCCAGTTCAAAGACCTCACGCACCATCTGAGGGTGGGCCTGTGAAACGATAATTTGGGGTACCCGGCCCTGGTCACGCAAATCCAGCACGTAAACGCGCAGCTTATTGCCGACGCGATAGTATTCTGAGGGGATTTGCTCGCGCGGCGGCAGAATCGCTTCGGTTTTTCCGATACTGACCACAACGTTTCGGCCTTCGATTCGTTGGACAATCGCCGTTGCGACGGTGCCCTTCTTTTCCTCGAACTCCTTTAAGATCATTTGTTTTTCAGCTTCGCGAAGACGTTGGGTCATTACCTGTTTGGCCGCTTGGGCAGCCAAACGACCCAATTCGCTTTGTTCTGGCGTGACGTCGATTTCAAGAATATCGCCCACTTCAACGTCAGGCTTAATGCGACGTGCTTCTTTCAGCGTCATTTCAAGAACGGTGTTCTCAGGGTCGGTATTGAGCGCTTCAACCACTTCGCGCTGCTCTAGAATGGCAATTTCGCCCGAGCGTTCGTTAAGCTCGCAATCCAGGCCGTCAGTGGCTTTGACGCCAGCGAATTTTCTGTAGGCCGCAACCATTGCTTCCTTGAGGTAACTGAGGATGACGTCTTTGGGAATGCCGCGCTCGCGCTCCAGCTCAGTCACAAACTCCATCAGTGCCGGACCTGCCTTAATCATGGGGAACCGCTCCTTTTTGTGTTGCTGATATGTACAAACGCTTGTGCTGGTTCAGGCTCTAAAGCGTTACCGGCACTGAATCCTCATCTTCCAGTCGGATGATAGGGTTCAGTAACACCTGCGTTTGATTGTCAAGTTGTACGGGTATGGTTTGGGTTTCGTTTGAATTGTCGGGTTTAACCAGAACCGTTTGTGTTTCTGGTTCATAGCCTGCCAGTGTTCCCCGGGTAATTTCCGTTGCCACCGGCGCTTTTTTCTGTGCAATTGATAATTTGGGCGTCGCGTTATTGGTTTTTGCCCCCGGGGCTTGCGCCAGAGCGGGCTCCAGTTTTTCCACCCGAATGGGAAAGCCCTGGTAAAATTCAAACTCGCGTTTTGTTTTTAGCGGGCGAAATAGCCCTGGGGAACTAACTTCCAGATTATACGCCCAATCCTTCAGCAGTGGCATTTCTTTTTGCAGGCTTGCCTCAATGCTTTCCCAATGGGTGTTCAGAATCCGGCTGACCACTTCGCAGTCCTGTAACGAGATGCCCTGTGACGAAATACTAAGGGGCTTTTCAGAAGATGTTGAAGTCTCACTGGGTAGTTCAACGGGTACTTCAATAAAAACTTGTAATAACCAATAGGGGCCTTCTTTTTCCACGCAAACGGCCAGCAGGTAGAAGGTGGCGGGCAATAGCGGCTCAATCAGCGAGAAAACCCGCTGCTCAATTAAAGCGACGGTTTCTTCTGAAAGCTTGATATGTTTGACGGGTGTCTGCTTGGCCACGGGGACTTGCCTTAACGGGTTGGTTTTGCTTGAAAAATGACAATAAAAAAAGTGGGTTGGAAAAACCCACTTCTCGCAAATGGTTCAAGAAGTTTGACAGTATTATCTGACAAAGCGCGCGTTGATGTCAACGAAGGCTGATTCGTTCTTGATAAGCGGTTTATGCGGGAGCATTTTCCCGTTTAAGCCCAAGGCCTTCTTTGTCGCTTAACGCGTTGATAAGCTGGCGAATTTCTTCCTCAGGCACTTCCTTAATGCGCATCAGGGTATCGGCAAAGTCAATGCTGGTTTCAAATTCCTCGCAGACGACATACTCAGCGCCCAGGCAGGACAGGCGAGAAATATCCATCTCATAGCGGGCGCGCACCAGGATGATGATTTCCGGGTTTATGACTTTGGCCTGGCGAATTGCTGCCGCCGCCGCCTCAATATCGGGAAAGGTGATGACGAAAAATTGCGCCTGTTCGATTCCTGCGGCCATCAAAATATCCGTATGGGCCGCATCTCCATACAGGCAAGGCTCGCCCATTTTCTGAAGGGTTTTAACCGTATTGGCGTTCATCTCAATGACGCAATAGCCCAAATCCATATGCTTCAATGCGCGCGTCAACTGTTTTGCAACAGGGCCAAATCCCGCAATCAATACGGCGGGCGGCTCATTTTCTTCGGAGCCTTTGCTTGCAGCAGCTGCTTTTGGTTTTTCTCTTAATGCGCCGCTAATCGTATTGGTAATCCACGGGGTTGCCTTTAGCATCAGAGGGGTGATGAACATTGTAATGACAATGGTGTTTCTGATTAAGGGTGCCCAAACCTCGATATAAGGTGACCATTGCGGTACGGCGTCAGCCGACGCCATCAGTTGGGTGAGCGCCACAAAGGAAAACTCGCCTGCCTGAAAAAGCGCAAGCCCGCCCCAGATTGCGCTGCGCCGATGAAAACCTGAAAGACGAATCGCCGCATAGGCGCTTAAGGCTTTGACGGTTGAAAGGCTTAAAGTGGTTACGATGACCAAAAGCCAATGGCTTGCAATATAGTCAACATCTACCCACAAGCCCATTGATATGAAAAAGATCATTACGAACACGTCGCGATATGCCCGGCTATCGGCAAAGACCTGATGGGCAAAAAGACTGCCGCTTAGGCTTATGCCAGCAATAAGTGCCCCTGCCTCGTAGGAAATGCCCAGCGCGTTGGTTGTCCAGGCCGCGCCCAGTGCAATTGTAATGGCTGAAAGCAGCAGGATTTCTTTTTGGTTGGCCTTTGCCAGGTAATCCAGAATCCGGGGCAGCAGTTTTAAGCTGACAAGGGTTGCGGCAATGGCAATCAGCAGGGCCTTGCCAATATCCAGAGCCGTTGGCAAGATCACTTCCATCACGCTCGCCGATGTCCCAAGCGGCTTTGACAAGGCGCTGACCAGGGTCATCAAAGGCACAATCGCCATATCCTGAACGATGAGGATGGCAAGAATAACCCGCCCATGAAGGCTTTCAAGCTCGCGATGCTCTTCAAGCTGCCGAAGGACGATGGCGGTGCTGCTTAAGGCGAGGATGCTGCCAAATAAGAAGGCAAGCTGCAGTGGAAGCCCCATGCCCCAACTGAGCAAGGTGGTCAGAATGGCGCCTGAAAAGGTGAGTTGTAATATACCAGAGAGTGGGGCTTGAAATTTCAGGCGTTTGATTTTGGAAATGGAGAGTTCCAATCCCACCAGAAACAACAGGAAAATGATGCCAAGCTCGGATAAAAGACCTAAATCCGATTCTTTCACCCAGTTTAAGACAGAAGGCCCAAGCAACGCGCCTGCCAGGATAAACCCAAGGACACTGGGGAGTTTGATTTTATGAAAAACGAACGCGGAAAGTGCCCCTGAGGCAAATAACACGCCCAGGTTCATCAACGTTTCATGTGTAGCCGGTTGGGCCATAAAGATAAAACGGCCTCTCTCTTACTGACAAGCGGCGACTTGCCTGTTACAAGCGCCGACCGTTTTTCAGTCTAGCATAAAAGAAAGGCTCATTTCAGGCTTGCGTTGCCGTTTTTCACCTTGTTTTAAGCGTTGTTATGGCGGGGGATGCTTATGCCGCGCTTGGTGCTATAATTTCACCAGCCTGCTCCCCGATTTTACGCATTCAGATTTTTACGCATTCAAGCATTGCCTTGATTACAGAATCAGGTATGACCTAGAGGTTTTTCTAACTTATGACGACTGACGCTTCGCCTGAGAATAAAGACGCTCTCAAAACAGCATATTTGAAAACCACTGCCCTGGTCATTGGAACGGGCATCTCGGGCTTGTTTACCGCCTTGAAGCTTGCTGAGCATAATATCCAGACGGTTTTAATCACCAAGGCAGGGCTTGACGAGAACAATTCTCGCTACGCTCAAGGGGGCATTGCCGCCGTCTTGCCGCAAAATGCCGAAGACTCTCTTGACCTGCACGTTCAGGATACGATTAAAGCCGGTGGTGGGCTGACCGATGAGCTTGCGGTTCGCTCTATTCTGGGTGAAGGCTTTGAAGCCATTGAAGACCTGCTTTCTTTTGGGGTTGACTTTGATCGAAACGCCGATAACACCCTTGCCCTCACCAAAGAGGCTGCCCACAGCGTTCGACGGATTATCCACGCCGGGGGTGATGCAACGGGCGCTTCCGTTGAGCGCGCGCTTATTGAAAAAGTATTGCAAAGCCCTCTGATTCAAGCGATTCCCGATTGCCAGGCTGTTGAGCTGATGACGCGCAGCAATCGCTGCCACGGGGCAAGAACCTTGCTGCTGAAAGAACAACAAGAACTGGTGATTGAGGCTGATTTTGTCGCCCTTGCAACGGGCGGTCTTGGCAGGCTGTATAGTCATACCACCAATCCCCCCATTGCCACCGGCGATGGTATCGCGCTTGCCCAAAAGGCCGCAGCAAGGTTGCAGCAACTGGAATTTATCCAGTTTCATCCAACCGCCTTTTATGCCGATGGTACCCTTCAGTTCTTAATTTCAGAAGCCTTGCGCGGTGAAGGTGGTATTTTGACCAACTGTAACGGCGATCTTTTCGCCAAGCGTTATCATCCCGATGGCGAGCTTGCCCCAAGAGATGTGGTGACACGGGCGATCTTTGCTGAAATGCGTATGGGCAGTAAGCCTTATGTTTACCTTGATATTACCCACTTGCCCAAAGAAACGATTGAAAGTCGTTTTCCCACGATTCTGGAAAGCTGTCAGCGTTTTGGCGTGGATATCAGAAAAGACCTCATTCCCGTTGCGCCTGCCGCACACTATGTGATGGGTGGGGTGTCGGTCAATTTTGAAACCGGTCTTTCATCAGTCGATCATCTCTATGCGGTGGGCGAAACCGCCCATACCGGCCTTCATGGGGCAAACCGCCTTGCCAGCAATTCACTTCTGGAATGCGTGGTGCTTGCAAGACGCGTGGCGAATGATATTGCCCAAAAGGCAACGTTGGCTGAAAACGCAAAAGACAAAAGCAAAAAGAAAAGCCAAAGCATCGCGTTTTCTGAAAAGGCGTATCGTTTTGAGAAAAACCCGCTGATTCAGGAACGGCTTTATCAGTTGCACGAGTTGATGTGGGAGCATGTCGGCATTGTCCGCTCGGATACGGGGCTTGCCATTGCCATTCAACAGCTTGAAAAAATGAACGAGGAATCTAAAAAAGAAAAATTTGGTCTTTGTGTTCCCGATGGCGTGGAATATAAAAACCAGCTTCGGGTGGCAAAAATCATCGCCCAGGCCGCACTCTCAAGAAAAGAAAGCCTCGGGGCGCATTATCGCATTGACTCGCCGGTGCGTGAAATCCACAGCCCCTTGCTGGACGCGGCGCTGGATTATTCGCCCGCAACCCTTCCCAGTTAGACGGGTTCTGGAGTTTTTTACACAAATGATTTATCAGGATATTATCGAGCAGGGCGTCATTGAGCGGGCGTTACTGGAGGATTTGGGCCAGGGCGATTTAACCGTTGATCACCTGCCGCTGCTTCATCAATCGAAAAGCACCGCTTATATCAGAAGCCGCGCTGAAATTGTTGTATCGGGCTTATCTGTTGCCCAAGCGGTTTTCAGGGCCGTTGACGCCGCCATTGTTTTTGAACCCCTAGTGAAAGATGGACAAGCTGTTTCTAAAAACCAGGCGCTTGCCAGGGTCACGGGCGTGACGGCAAGCTTGCTGAAAGCCGAGCGCACGGCGCTGAATTTTATGCAGCACTTATCAGGAATCGCCACTTGCACGCGCGCGTTTGTCGATAAAATCCATGGAACACCCGCTCAACTGGTTCACACGCGAAAGACAACCCCCGGCCTTCGGATGCTGGAACGCCAGGCGGTTCTGGATGGCGGCGGGGCGCTGCATCGCTTTAATCTGGGAAGCGCCGTTATGCTCAAAGACAACCATTTAACCAAAATCTCGATTCACCAGGCGGTTAAAACCCTCCGGCAAAAAGTGGGGCACACGGTGACCATTGAAGTGGAAGCCGATACGCTCTCTCAAGTGGAACTGGCCCTTGAGGCGGGGGCGGATATTATCATGCTGGATAACATGACGCCAGAAGAAGTCCGGCAGGCGCTTGCTGTCATTGGCGATAAAGCAAAAACCGAGGCCAGCGGGAATTTATCGCTTGAAACCATACGTGCTTACGCTGAAACAGGTGTTCAGTACTTGTCCACCAGCCGAATTACGCTTGGGGCGCCCGCCGTTGATATCGGTCTTGATTTTGAAGCCGGGTAAAAGTTATTTTGCCCAATTTATGCTTCCCAATTTACGCTTTGTGGGGGGAGGCTGTTGATACGTCTTGAATGCCACAAATATTGAGATAGGGACAATAAGCGTCAGGACAGGCGCCAGGTAAAGGGAAAGTATCATTGAGCGTGCTGTTTTGAATCTTGTGTAACTGTTGCTCAATCGCATCGCAAACAGTGGCAAGGCGCTGCTGATTAAAAGGAACCACAATTTCTCGGATAGGGGCGCTGCTGTCTTTGACGCTTACCTCAAGATACATAAACTTGATTTGTTCCGGCAAAATAACCTCTGGCAGGGAAACAAGCTGTGTATTGCCCGCATCGACATGAGCCAAGCTGCGATATTCGGCCTGCAAGGTTTGATAAGCGCGATACACCGCCCAGAGATAAATTCTGGTTTGCCAGTCGGTTTCCGGTTTTTTGGGGGCCGCTGTCCCGGTTTTCCAGTCCAGCACCCAAAGCGTCTGAGCGGCTTCCTCCCAGGCGATACGGTCAATTCGGCCAGAGATCCAGTATTTTTCTTCAGAATGGCTTTCGCTTAGGTAAACAGGCGCTGAAAATGCCCATTCGCTTGCGATAATGGGCCAGTGGCTGATGGGGTGATCAAATAATTTCTGCCAAACCTGTTGGGTTGATGCCGGGGCATCTTTTAAGAGATGGGATAGTGGCAGGTTGCGCGCCTGGTATTCCATCAGCTTGTGGACGTTTTTGCCAAGTTCGAAATTTCGCTGATCGCTCGGCCAGTTCAAGCGCCGGATATATTGAAGCTCATATTTTTTTTGACAGCGCGCGTAGGTCTTGAATTGATCGGGCGATAACGGGCGCTCTTGCAAGCGCGAGCGTGCGCTAAGCCCCTGCGTGTCGCTTTCAAGCCAAAAATCATCCGAAAACAGAAACGCTTCGCTCATAGGGTCGTTCCTAATACGGTTTCATCGGGCGCTTTTGCCTGCTTGTAGAAACGCTTGTCAATCCAGTCATAAGCCCAATGAAAAACCAGTGAGGGCTGTGTTTTTTCGGCTTTTCGCTTCCCAAAGCCAAGCGCGTCGTTTAAGAAATGGCTGCTGATAATCAAGGCTTTTTTTGCGCGGGTAAAACCGACATAGGCAAGCCTGGCCTCTTCTTCAATTACCGACTGTTTCAATTTGCTTTCATAGGCTTTAATCGCCGTTTGGGGATTTTGCGTATGATTAGAACGGCTAAAAGCCGCCACTTCCTCAAGCGCCTGAAGATCGCGATCGCTTTCATCAAAGCGCACTTGTTCAGGTTCACTTCTGAAACATTGCTGTTGCAGATAGGGCATCAGTACGATGTCAAATTCCTGTCCTTTGGCCTTATGCAGTGTCATCACCTGAACGATTTCACCGGCCTCTTTTTCCAGTAATTCGTTGAAACTTTTTTTTGAGTTTCTGGATTTTTGAAGCGCCTCAAAATGCTGAATCACCACTTCAATGGGAGACGCACTTTCAAGCTCCTTGACACGATTAAGCGCTTGCTCTGCAAGCAGGGCGCAAAGATAACCGTTGCTTTTACTTTCAACGGTGCTGAACAGGCGGTTGGTGATTTTGATCAGCAACTGGGATACCTGCCCCTTAATGGCCAGGGTGCTAAATTCAATGCCGTCATAATAAAGCTGAATTAAATTGGCGTCGGACAGGGTATCATAATTCGGATGACGTTGTGAACCGTCTTTCTGAAACGATGAGCTTTGAAACAGTAAAAGATTTGATTCGAGAAAGGCCAGCTTGTTGGGGTCATGATCCATCAAACGGGCTCCAATGTAGGAGTCATAAAGCCGTCGCTGGTATTCGAGGGTGGCGGTTCTATCCATGTGATCCAAGGATAGCGGACAGGCAAGCAGTCTGAGCCAATTCAGTAATACGCTAAAGACGGGGCTTGCGTTTAAGGGATTGCTTAAGCTTACCGCTTCAATTCCTGCCTGCTGAAGTTTCTGGCAAAGAAGATTGACCTGATCGTTTCGCCTGGTCAGGATGGCGATTGACTTTTCGGGATGCTGCTTCCTGAGCCTGCCCACGGATTCCACTATCCAGTCGGTTTCCATAGTGCTGGTTTCAAAGCCCTGGGCCACCATTGAAAATAGAAGGGACGGGTTTGGCCTTGCCGAAATTTCTGGCAAGGGGCGCATTTGCATCCACTGAAACGCGTCTTTTAAGGCGGGTGTTTGCAGGCAATAGCGCATCCAGTCGTTTGAAAATTCAATCACCTCTTTGGCGCAACGGCCGCTATAAGTCATATCCACCTTGAGATCGGCTTGATTGATAAAATTCCTAAAAACGCTCGGGTCGGCTGAACTAAAGGTGGTGGTAATCGACTGGTTGGTATCGCCGGTACGAATAATATTGCCGCTATCTCCCGTAATCAGGTGAATAAGCTTCTGAAGCGTCTGCGAGGAATCCTGGGCCTCATCCTCAATGACAACCTTATATTTTTGTCGATAATAAGTCCGAACATCCTCTTGTGACTCTAACAATTCGATGGCTTTTAAAATCAGATCGTCAAAATCCAGTAGGGCGGCTTCCCGGGTATGTTGAAGATAAAGCGTGTAGGCGGGCAAAAACTCAAGCAGTCTTGCATGTTCAGGCTTTACGGCAAGATAACGTTGGATATCCTCGGGTGTAATGCCTGAAAGCTTGGCGCTTTTAATCGCACGGCCATAGGCTTTACACTGAAGCTGCAACTGGATTTTTTGTAAAATCTCTTCTTGCTGAAATTCATCGAGAATCGAAAGCCCATTGGGCGATAAACCCACGCGCCTTGCATGATCAAAGTCGCTGAGGATTCTTAGGGCCAGACTGTGAATGGTGGAGATGGCCGGTTGCCTGCCCTGAATCCCTCTTGCCAGAAGCTGTTTTTTAACCCGGCTTGAAAGCGTCTGGGCGGCACTGTCCATATAGGTCAAAACCAAAATCTGTTCAGGTTCGATTTTCACCGTGTCAATCAGATGCAGAATAAGGGCCACATTGGTAAACGTTTTGCCTGCACCTGGAACAGCGCTGATGGCTAATTTGCCGGACTGATAATTTAACACCGGCGCCTGATCGTCTCGCAATTGAATCTTGTTTTGAACGCCACTTGCTTGTCCCGCCTCTTCATCGCGCATTAAAACCAGGCGCTCGGCAAGCGGTCCTTCTTGCAGGCGGCCCTCATCATCAAGGTCGCTTGAGAAACACCAGAGCTTCTGCTGAGACAGAAGCATCAAGGTGCGGCTCAAATGCCCCGCTTTTTCAAAGAGCATCGCCTGTGTTGTTTGATCGCAAAGCCAATGTGATATTCCCCTGGAAATATCTGGCTGGGTAGTGCTGTCTGGTTGGGAAGAGTCTAACGCATCTGAACAAAGCGGCGAGTGAACCCAGGCGTGATATAAAGGCGCGTTGTCGCTGCGGCACCATTGGCGCGATGCGATATCAAGCCAGCAGTGAACGGGGCGCCTGATTTGCAGGTTTAAAACCGATTGGGGCGTTCCGATAACCAGCGCGTTTGGATCCGGTTCCTTGGGGCTTTCAGGCGTATCGGCCACCACGCCGCTTTTGGCCTGAAGAAGCCAAAGCCTGTCAAAATCAGGCGCAAAAGTTGTTTGGGTATGCTCAGCGTTTATTTGATGTGCAAGCAAGGTCAGTTGAGCGGTATTTTGCTTGAACGCTTGATTCTGTACCAGGTAGCCCTGGTATAAATCCCGTTGCCGGGGGTAGCTTTCCAGTACCCGCTTGAGATCGCCAAGCGGTGTTTTGCTTGAGGCTATGGGTGAAATCAACTGGCTAAAGGCGCTGTAGAGTTGATCTTCAAAACCTTGTTCCTGTGCCTGGCAAAGCCAATCGAATAGGCGCTGGTATAGGGCTTCATAGTTCGGATCAAGGGTGATGGGAAGTTCCGATAGGGCGGGGATCAGCGGCTTTTCTTCACTGAAATTCCCCTGATGCTCGATACAGGCCCTGACCAGATCGTCAAGAACATCGCGGGAAAAAATGGGGAGTTGAAGAAACTGGGTGAGGACGGTTTTCATTTCCCACATTGATAGCGGCACCCACCAGCGTTTTCGATTGGCGAGCTGTATTAAGTATAAAAAGGCCCGCACCAGGGGATTATCCGAAGGTCGCTCGGTTCCTGACACCAGTTGGGTGCTGATGCCTCGTCGTTCTAATTCCTGTTTCAGATGCGAAATGCCAATCACGTCGGCTTCAGGAAGGACAATGCAGAAATCGCCCGCTAACAAACCGGTTGAAAAGCCCGTTGTGATTTTTTCAATAACCCCATCCAGCATTTCAAGCCGCGTGCTATACCCGTCAAAACGCTGAATGGACTTGCTGGGCAGAGGCGAAAAACGATCAGTGTTTTTCCAGTTGTCCAGTAAAACCTCTGCTGCTTCGGCAAGATCGTTTTGTTCCTGATTGGCCGACAGGTTAGCGCTTGGGTCAAGCAAAGCACCGGCACGCAGTGCTTTTAATTGAGGCCATGCATAGGGAAACGCGTTTAAATAGCCTCGCCGCGTGCCACCTTTTGGATCGGCAGCCATATACAATTGCTTGACGTGGGGGACTAAAAAACGGATAAACGCCTGCTGGGCAGGCGTACTTTCATCCACGTCGTCTACAAAAAGATAACGAATCTTGTTTTTCAGATGCGCTTGAAACGCAAGACAGGCTGGGTCTTTTTCATCGCTCAACAAGCGGTTGAAAACGTCAATCTGCTTGTTGCTATCCAAAATTCTTAAGGAGTAGCTGTTTCGATCAAAACGCTTTTCCATCTCGGCGCTTTGCTCCCAATGAAGCTCCATCATCGCTTGGGATCGACCACCCATTTGCGCCCGGCTCAGGCAATTTTCCGAACGAAGTCTCAGTCGCCTGACCAACTGTTTAACCAGGGTGCGCTCGGTTCCCGGAAAATCGCAATAGGCCTCAGGCAGCTCTTGTTTTAAGGCCTGAAGCGAAAGCGTAAGTAAAAGCTCGGAGTCTTCAAGCCCCGATAATTCGGGCCGAAGCTTTGCCGTTGTGTCGGGCAGGGTTTCAAGAATTTTAGCCTCAACCAGAGGCCACCAGTCGAACAACGTGTTTCGGACGTAACCTAAATACGTATAGACTGGCATCTGGCCAATAGGATGTTCAAGGCGGTTATAAAGGGCCTTAATCAGGCGTTGTTGCCGAGGATGGTTGGCGCAAAGAATCAAGATGTTGGCGCTGGGCACTTCATTTAAAAGCTGAAGCGCACGCTCGCTTATGGCGCTTGTCTTGCCGCTGCCCAACGGGCCTTCCAGGTAAAGGGCATCGGCGTGAAATTCAGGGGACTGAACTGCCTTAGAAAAAGCACAGTCAGGCTTACTGGGCGCATTTGAAAGGCTGGCCTCTGAAAAATCGGCGAGATGTGGCGTGTGGGGATTGCCTTGCTGGAAACTCATCGTCTTATTGTATGACAGCTTCGCTTGCCCAAGCCAGTGTAGATGATTTTCGTAAAGGGCTTTGGCGAAAAATGTTTTTTCATCAGCTACAGCCCCATTGGTTTGGGTGATTTTTTATTCGTCTCAGTCGTCTTTTAACCCTTGCTTGGGCAAGATATGCTACAGTGAAGCTATACTTGAGGTAAGGGGATTCTCAGGCGAGCCTCTCATCCAGTTCCAAAAGTTTCCAAAGGTCATAGTTGATTCCTTATGAGTGAAGCCCGTATTCAAATTCAAACTGTCCGCTTCGGCGAACTGGCCGTTGATCAGTCCCTGGTGGTCAATTTTATCGAGCCGATTTTAGGCTTTGAAGCCTCCCGGCAGTATATTCTACTTGATCATGCGGAAAATTCGCCTTTTAAATGGCTCCAGTCGCTTCAAGATCCTGAGCTGGCCTTTGTGGTCACCAATCCCCAGTTTTTTGGCATTCCCTACGAATTTTCGCTTGGCGATGATGCGGTGTCTAAGCTTGGGTTAACCAATGCCGATGACACGCTGGTCTTAACCATCGTCAATATTCCGCAAGGAAATCCCACGTTGATGACGGCTAACCTGCTTGGCCCGCTGGTGATTAACCAGGCGAATCGAAAAGCGTTGCAGGTGGTTTTGGTCGATACGAGTTATGCCACCAAAACCCGCCTATTGCCAGATACCCAACAGCACGAGTCGAATGATGTGACCGCCGGTTCCTCTGCGGCCAAAACCCATCATTCGCCCCGGCCATCATAAGCGGGGGAGAGAGCAAGCATGTTGGTCTTAAGCCGTAAAACCGGACAAAAGCTGATTATCGACAATCAAATCGAGATTGTCATTTTGGAAACGCGTGGCGAGGCTGTTAAAATCGGCATCGTGGCACCAAAAAGCGTGACGGTCTATCGCGAAGAAATCTACGAGGAAATCAAGAAAGCCAACGCCCAGGCGGTGGCCGATACGAAAAACACCCAGGCGGACGATCTGACGCAGGCGCTGAATCTTATTCCCGCTGAATTTAAACAGAAACGCGACGAGGCGACCTCCTAGCCTGTATCCAGGCTTTTGGGGGCGTGTGTGGGATTTGGCTGAAACCCCCGCTGAACTTCCATGGTCAATGGCCGGGGTTTTTGAGCGAGTAAAATTCTCCTTAGAAAAGCACGAGGGACTGCTGGTCAATTCAGAATATGGCCAATTTCTATGAACAATTACAGCCTATTCGCGACCGGTTGTTTCAGCAACGGGATGCTCAGGGTGCGTGGGATTGTTTAGAAACGTTCAATCAATCTGTGGCGCAGCAAAAAAAGACGCCCCAGGAGCATCGGGCGCATATTGAACTGACCTGCCTGATTTTAAGGGCCTTAAAACGCTTTTCGGAGGCGGCGGCGCTTTATCGGCAAAATGGGGATCGCTTCCAGGCGGGGTATTGTGATTTTTTAATCGGCAATTTAAACGCCACGCAAACCGATTGGGGCCAGGTGCTTCAAAAACGAAGCGCCCATTGGTGCCAGACGCTTTATGGTCTTGCCACCTACCAACTCAACAGCTATGCCTCAATGCTTCAGATCCGAAACAACCTGGAAGGGGATGTCGGGAATTTTCTCCTGGCCAGTCGTTGGGATTATTTGCAGAACGTGATTTTTTATACGGATATCCTGACCCAAATGAATCTGGAAAGCCCCAAGTTTATCGGTCGGGGGATTTTAAATTACTTGCTTGCCCAGTCCAAAACACCCGAGCTTTTAAAGTCGCCGTTAATCGCGCATACTGAATCGCTGTTGCTGAAGGGGCAAAAGGTACTGCCCAATGACCCTGAAATTTACTATCACCTGGGTCAGTTCAGGCATTTAAGTGGCGATGACGCCGAGGCCCGCCTGATGTTGAAGCAGTGCCTGCTGATTAGCCCCAGCTACACGCCGGTAAAAGACCTGATGAGCCAGCTTCATTAAAACGAAATGATCAACTCATTTGAAACTGAAACATCTTTTTTCAAGCACAAGTTTCAAGCATCAAGCACAAGGATTCGCCCTGGCGGGTTTCTTTGTGTTATACCGATCATGAACTTACAGACCTCAAGACTTGAGCCCCATGCCTATTTTGCAAACAACAACCGACTTAAGCGCCTACCGGCAGGAACATTATGCGGGTAAGCCTTATCGCCCCTACAGCCAGTATTTGAAGGAAAAATTCGGATTTAAAATCTACAAGGCTACACTTGATGGCGGCTTTACCTGCCCAAACCGTGATGGGACAAAGGCTATCGGGGGCTGTACGTTTTGTGACACGACGGGATCTTCCTCCCGGGCCCAAGACCGGCGCGATAGCATCAGCGAGCAGATCGTCAAGAACGTTGAAAAGCAGCGAAAGCGCTTTAAGGCCGATAAGTTCATTGCCTATTTTCAATCGTTTACCAACACCTACGCCCCAACAGATCGCCTGAAAGCTTTATATGACGAAGCTATGGCCGCTCACCCCGATATTATCGGGCTTGCCATCTCCACCCGTCCCGATTGTGTTGATGAAGAGAAACTGTCGCTGATTGCAAGCTACAAGGCCCCGGGGCGCTATGTCAGCGTGGAGTATGGCATGCAGACGATTCATAATCGCTCGCTGGAACTAGTTAACCGCGCCGAAACGTTTGAAGACTTTATTGCAGCCTATGAAATGACCCAGCGCTTTGGGCTGGATCATTGCGTGCATATCATTCTGGGCATGCCTGGGGAAACGCATGACGATATGATGGCCACGGCTGATGAAATGGCAAGGCTGAAGGTGATGGGCGTTAAAATCCACCTGCTGTGTGCCATGGAGCATACCCCGCTTGCCAAGGACTATCTTGAAGGCCGCTGGCGGCCTCTTGAGCAGGAAGAGTATGTCAATCTGGTCTGTGACTTTATTGAGCGCCTGCACCCCCAGTGCGTGATTCATCGCGTGGCGGGCAATGGGCATCACCAGCATGTGGTGGCGCCCCTGTGGCTTCAGCGTAAAAAAGAGATTATGAGCGATATTGAGCGCGAATTTGCCCGTCGTGGGACAGTGCAAGGGGATCGATGCCGCTTTTAGCGCTGGGGCTTTTCTAAAATGGGGCCGGTCTAAAGCTATTTCATTTTAGCATTATGATTGTTTTATTAATTTATGTAAACAAAAAACAAAAACAGGATTGAAAAATATATATTCTGCACATAAGATGGAATTATCAGGTGGGCGTCAGTGTGTCAAAACTTGTCTGATCAAGTGTTTATAAGATGCAGAATGGCTAAAGCAAATAAATTTGCTTATTTTCCGTAACGCATCCAGCAAGATGGCTTTTATAAAAAGGTTTTAGCTTTGGCTAAGATTTTTTGACGCGCCAAGTTTTTATCCTTGCGCGTCGGCTCTTAAGACAGATTACTCTCTCCCTCCTATTCCCCGATGGTGTAGCCTAAATCCAATTCGCAGATGGAAACGTCCTGACTGGACGCATTTTTCGGGTATTTCCACCCGGGTCGCTTTTTGGCGGGGCGTTTCCCTCTCTTCTTTTTTGCTCGGGTTTTACTCGGGGGCTTGAAAATTTTTTCTTAATACTGTGTCAGGTGTCGGATAAAACTAGACTGAACTGAACAAAATCAGAGAAGACAGCCTATTCCCGGTAGTTTCCGGCAATATGAACGAAACGCCATAGCGGCCAGTGCCTTTTGTTTATCAAACGCATTGGCCCTTCATTTTTTGGTTTTGGCAAAAGCAAGACTGGAGGTGTCAGGATGGTCAATGCAATGGCAAGCGTATGGGCGGGCAGCGCTTCAGTGGAAGTTGGGCAAAAACCTGAGCAAAACGAACTGACAACCTTGTTAAGGCAATATATGCGGGAGGTGAGTCGCCATGGGAGTCTCCTGGATGCCGAGGGCGAGCTTCGCCTGGCCAAGCAAATGGCAAAAGGGGGTTATAGCGCCCAGCTTGCCAAGGAAGCGATGGTCAAGGCCAATCTCAGGCTGGTGGTCAGTGTTGCCCGGCAGGTGTATGCAAGGCAGCCTTATCCCAATCCGGATTTCTTTATGGAATTGATTCAAGAAGGCAATATCGGTCTTTTAAAAGCGGTGGATAAATTCGATCATCGAAAGGGCAATCGATTTTCAACCTATGCGATATGGTGGATCAAACAAACGATATACCAGGGCGCTGCTGATCAGGAGCGTGCCATTCGTCTGCCTGGCCATACGCTGGACAGGTTGTCAAAACTGAGAAAGGCGCAGGAAAGGCTGCAAGAGGAGCTGGGCCGTGCTCCCAGCGCTGAGGAGCTTTCAAAAATCTTGCAATTGCCATTGAAAAAAGTGCTGGGGCTTTTGGAAGTCAGTCCGCGCCCGGTAAGCCTTGAAATGGAGCAGTCTTTTAAGGACGGCAACACCCAAAGCATTGGCGATACGCTTGAGGATAAAAATGCCTTGCCCGATGCCCGACTTGAAAAGCAGGAATTGCTTGAAGAACTTAAAAAGGCAATGAATGAATTGCTGACCCCCCGTGAATATGAAATTCTCTGCCTTCGCTTCGCTTTATCTACTACAAATGAAGTTGATTTGGCGCGGCAGGAAGCACGAACTTCCTCTGCTTCTTCAAGTAAGCGGAAAATGACGCTGGAAGAGGTGGGTCGGCATTTTGGAGTGACGCGCGAGTGTATTCGTCAATGTGAAATCAAGGCGATTCACAAGCTCCGTCATTCGACGGATTTACAGGTACTCTTTTCACACTAATCGGCAGCCTATGGTGAAAGGTTGTTATAATACAGACATACGTAATAAACAGGCTCGTCTGAACGCAGCTCCTTTGGGAATGACTTTGACGGGTTTGATGGTTGGCTTGAGGCTTGAAAGACGCTCGAAAGCTATAAACGACGGGTTTCTGAGTCAATAAGCCAGTGTCATCTTGTTTAATCGTATGTTATCGCCTGATTGCGCCTTGTCGGTGCCCCAAAGGCCCGATGATTGCAATTTGACGCCTGTCAGTATATCCTAGTAAGACTTGGGGTTTTCCCCATTGACTAGGTGTGATACACGGGTCTATAGCGGTGCTGCCCTTTTAAACCGGGCATTATCCCCACCGCATCAGGCAGATCCCAATAAAACCGAGTGTGATTTGAATGTCCGCGATGTCGGATAGGCAATTACAGGGCATCCGGCCCCTCCGGTTTTTCAGATATTTCTGTTATTCCGTTCGTTTTGTTTCCGGTTAGCAAAAACTTAACACCAGACCCTGACAACCATTTGTTCTGTTTTGGAGGTTCGCAACCCGCAATGTCCCCTAATAAACGATTTTTGGAGGATGAAAACCAAGCCCTCTCTCCCGTACAGGAAGAGTTTGCCCGGCTGCTCGAAGCTTACGACTACGCTTTTAAGCGTGGCGACATCGTCAAAGGGACGGTGGTGGAGCTTGAGCCAAACGGCGCTTTGGTTGATATCGGTGCCAAAATGGCTGCGTTCCTGCCCAACAAGGAAATCCCCAATCTTAGAACCGGCCCTGGCCTTCAGCCGGGAGAAGAACATGAGTTCTTCATCGTTGACACCAAGAACGAAGACGGCCAGTTAAGCCTCTCGCTCAAGCGTGTGCAAGCGGCCCAGAACTGGAAGAAGCTGGAAGACCTGATGGCGGCCGAAACGGTGGTGGAATGTACCGTCACGTCGGTGGTTAAGGGCGGCCTTCTGGTTGAAATCTTTGGGCTTAGAGGCTTTATCCCTTCAAGCCACCTGCGAATCAAGAACCAGTTGGAAGAACTGGTGGGACAAACCCTGCCCGCCAAAATCATCAATCTTGACAAGCAGCGCAACAATATTATTCTCTCGCACCGCAAAATGGTTTCCGAGCAGATGGCGGAGCAACGCCGCGACCTGTTCGGCAAGATTACCGAAGGCGACGTGATTGAAGGCGAAGTCGTTCGTCTTACGGATTTCGGCGCTTTTATCGACCTTGGCGGCGTAGATGGCCTTCTGCCCCTGTCCCAGATGTCCTGGCGCTGGGTGGAGCATCCTTCCGATATTCTCAGCATTGGCGAGAAAGTCAAAGTCGAGGTCATCGGCGTGGATATGGACAAGCAGCGCGTGAGCCTCTCCATTAAGGGCCAGACGGCTGATCCTTGGGAAGAAGTGGTCAATAAGCTTGCCCAGGGCGATGAGGTGGAAGGCACCATTACCCGGATGAAGCACTTTGGCGCATTCGTTGAAGTGTATCCCGGTGTTGAAGCGCTTTTACCCAACCGGGACATTATGGAGTACGAGCATCACAACCAGAGCAAGCTTGCCGCGGGTCAGAAAGTGAAGACCTACATTATCAAGTTCAGCCCTGAAGAGCGCCGTATCAGCCTAAGCTTTATGCCGCTTCGGATGCCGAATCAAGCCCAAACGGCCGATTCAACCAACTAAATCTTTAGGTTTTAACCATACCAAGAAACCCGGACGCACAAGATGGCCGGGTTTCTTGTTTATGTGTATGGTAAACCATATGGGTTGAGCCTCTTCCCAATGATCGACTCCGCATCCCCTCCTAGTTGTGACATGGCCTTTAACAACAACCGTACATTTTTGCAATGACTATTCCCTTATTTACTGACGTTCCTTTTCGCTCCGTAGCCACACAGGCGGCGCTAACGCCCCTTGCCACGCAAAATCCTGAGTCGCGTCAGACAGGTCGCTCTGCCAATGGGCTGTTGCTTTCAATGCCCAAAGATGATTTTGCCCGTCCCTGGGAAGCACCTGTAAAAATGGAAGAACAGAAGCTTTCCCAGCGCCGATATCCTGACTGGTTCGTGTTAACGACCCTCAGCAATTCTTTTCAGACCCTGTCTGTCAATGGCATGATTCCCCTTGATACGATTAAGCAACTGCGTGATCAGCTTCATCAGCAGGGCCGTTACCGCGAAGCCCGCGTGGCGCACCAGTTGATTCAGTATAAAAAAGTCCTCATCAATAGCGGAACACCCTGGGAGCAGGGCCGTTTCAAATCACTTCCCATCGGTTACTCCTGGCCTGATATCCAGTGGATGCTAGGAAAAGTTCAGGCGGGTCAGGACATTGATGATATCGTCACCCGGCATTTTGACCGTAAAAGCAGAGAGGCGATTTACAAGGCCAATTGGGCAGAAATCATCAACGTGCCGTTGACGCTTTTTGTGGGTGCCGGTGGTTTTGCGCTCTTTAAATATGTGAGCGATATTCGAAAAAATATCAAGCTGCCAAAACTGATTAAATAACGCTTCAGGAATATAATAGGGCCGCTTCTAGCGAGGGGTGATTGTCCTGCCAGACCCGCTCGTCAATTTCTTCCTGATCAGGTAGTTCCAGCGTGATGACCGCTAAATGACGTTCCTTGCCAAGATAGGTACCAAAAGAACCGGGTGTAGCGTAGCCGATGTCTTCTGTTACCGGATAGCCTGAGGCTTTGCCCATTGCTTCAGCCAGGCCTCTTGCGGGGCCGTCGAAGTTGATCACCTTGTAAGGCGAGTGTACCGTGATGATTTTCCCAGGTTGATATTGTTCCAGAACCGAAAGAAGCGTCTGGGTTTCAGGCTCGCTTGCGGGGCTCTTGCCGGAATAATATATCGTGCCCTTGTTTTCTTCCTGCCAGTCTTTGGTCGGGTAATTGCGATTTAAGTCAACGCCATTGGCGTTGACCCGCTGGTTTTTGATGTGTCCGTCCGGATTGAGAACCGGGATGATGCCGAACGGGGGGAAGTTGTTATCTTTCAGACCCGTATTTTCCATATGATTAACCCAGCGCAGCAGGAGTTGTGCCGAAATGCCCTCATCCCCGTGGAAAACGCCGATAAACAGCGTATTCAGTTTGTGTCGCTCCGTTTTAATTTTTTCATTGCCATAGAGGTAAAGTGAAATGGGGCGGTTTTCAACGGAAAAGCCGACCGTTTTAATGTCAGGACGAAGCAGGCAGCGCGCGCTCATA
>JAYKHP010000017.1:0-23917 GCA_035285165.1 Vampirovibrionales bacterium
CCTTGATTCGCTCTAGCAAAATATTTCGCTCACCATACAACTGGTTCCTAGCCTGACCCGGCTGCGCATTTGCAATCCGGCTATCCAAATCCGACAACTCTTGCTTCATTCCATTTACCGTAGTTGCTCGTGCTGGAGTTGTCCCAGTAGATATTCTGGGAGCATCTGGCGTGACTGCTTCCGTTATGCCTGCGGGTGTTGCAGAACCTTCAGGCGTTGCGGCCTCAGTGGCGGCAGCGGCAGAAGCAACCCTTGCATGCTCGGCCGCTTGAATCCGCTCCGGTTTGAAAATCTCGTTGTTCACCGAGCGGGTGGTTCTGGCAAAGCTGCGCTCCGCTTTAGACACCGCCTGATTCGCTTGTTGATGCGCACGCTCGGCAGCACTTAACTGTCTGGATTCTCGCCAGCTTAATCTAACACCTTCAGAATGCGACGCCTTCAGGTTATCCAACGCCGCTTTCGTCTCATCAACACGACGATAAAGAGCCGGAATATCCTTGGCTAAAACGGCATCCCTGTGAAGCTGAAGCGCTTCATCGCGCGTCATCCACACCGGCTTTCCTCTTTCAGCGGCAACGGGCACATAGCCATTCTCGCGCGCATGTTGCTCGGCTGCGGCGCGTTCAATCCTGCGACCGCCCACTTCAATCCTGCCCCTGCCGTTTAAGGCGGGAACCAGCTCATCAGCCACCTGTGCCCTGCTCAATTGCGTCGTGCCGTTACGGCCAACATTGCCCGCATGGCCGCTCAAGCGATCCTGCTGCATATAGGTGCCAGCAGAACTCATACTATCGCGCCAACCATTCTTGGCCGTCTGCAAAAGACCATTTGTTCCCAGCGACTCCCGCAGGGCGGTCAAATTCTCGCGACCCTTGGCGCGGGCTTCTTTATTGAAGACCCTGCCAACCTGGTGCATGTTATAGCGGGTTAAGTAAGCGATATCAGAAGCTGCCTGGGCAACGACATTATGGCGGGTTTTCAAGCCAACTTCATTTCCGTTGCGCTTGGTATAACGCGTGGGAATGCCACCGGTTCTCACCAGCCCGCGAATACCGACAGCGCTCAAGCCAATCGCACCGGCATTGGTTCCCGCATCTTCCAGCGCTTTTTCAGCAAGCGCTGTTTCACCGTTGTTATAATGCTTGACGGCACTGCCCACACTGTTTGCCAAACCAGGCAACGTTTGCGTCAAACCGTACCCAATCAGCAGCGCGCCCACCGGAGCGCCGAAGCCAGTAGCAATGGCAATAACCCCTACGGCGGTCAGTAACCATGTTTTAGGATCTTTGAACGACTCAACAATAGAACTGGCCAAGCCGACGGTGGCACCTTTAACAAAAGACGTCACGCCACCGATGAGTTTTCCGAAAAAGCCTTTTTCCTCTTTTGGAGGCTCGCCCGCCATAGCGCCAGCAGTGGGCAGCGGGGCGTTCTGAGCCGGTAAGCCTTGCGGCGAGAATTGAGCCTGTTGCGAAGACGATCCGCCGCCGATTAAGCCTGGAGGCGCACCCGCCACGGCCTGATCCATCGGGCTCGGCCCACCAGATCCCGGCAATGGCGCGTTCTGAACCGCATACGGTGATGTCCATTGAGTATTTTGCTGCGCTTGATAGGACATACGTCCTTCCCCTTCCCAGTTAACGGCCCCTAAAGAATGGGCTGCCAAACGGCAACGCCAATATAATCCAATTCATTTCCCGGTCTAACGAACCAAGAAACCCTGTACCCCCAATCAATATCCCCATCACCCGCCGCCTTTTAAAACGCAAAAGACAATACGAGTTCAATAATATAAAAACAATTTAAAAAGTTTTTGTTCTTTATCTTCCCCTGAACACCCCAAATTGAAACAAATTCGTTACATTTAAAGCTTTAAAACTACCCAAGAAAATCGGCTAAAATATTGTTGCTGAGCGGGATTGCCTTGCGGCTTAGCCGGACGTTGCCATTGCTGCAGACCAGCCAGTCCGTATCGCTGTACTTTTCAAAAATCCAGCCGTAGCGCTCAAAGAAGTTAAACTGGAACTGCCGTTCAAGGCTGGTGATATTGATGCCATCCGATTTTCTAAGGCCAAAGATGATGGCGTTTTCCAGTTGCTCCTCGCTGGGGCAAGGCTGGGTTTGTCCGCTGAGCGGGTTCTCAAGATAAGCTGGCAGGTTTCGGACATTTTCATAGCGTACCGGAACCCCACCAGGCACGGGAACATACCCATGAGCCGATGCTCCAAAGGCCCAGTAAAAGCCATTACTCCAGTAATTGAGATTATGATTCGAGGAAAACCCGGGCTTTGCAAGATTACTGAATTCGTATAGCGAAAACCCGGAAGACTCCAGCGCGTCAATACCATCAAAATACATCTGAACGGCCAGCTCATCTTCAGGCAACTGGTAGCGATCCCGTCCCCGAGGATGATCCAAAATAGTAGACAAAGGTGTCCCGTCCTCGACCTTCAGCCCATACATCGACACATGCTGAATATTCAGCGCCGAAACGCGCTCGAGGGTGTTGGCCCAGCTTTTGGCGCTTTGGCCAGGAATCCCGTACATCAAGTCTATAGAGAGATTGCGAAAGCCCGCTTCTCCCATTCGATAGACAAAATCCATTGCCTGTCGTGCCGTATGCAATCGGCTCAGGCGTTTTAATTCCTCTTCATCCAGGCTTTGCACCCCAATGCTCAGCCGGTTGAAGCCTGCCACCTCAAGATAGGCCTCCGGCCCGTCCGCCATCGCCATCGGGTTGGCTTCAAGCGTCAGCTCGGCGTCGGAATGAAACGGCACGTACTGTCCAATCACGTCAAAAAGGTGTTGGTATTCCCGAGCGCTTAGCAACGACGGCGTTCCGCCACCCACATACACCGACTCGACCGGTGAAAGATAGTCACCCGCATGTTCAAAGCGTGCGCGAATCTCCCGCTCAAGCGCGCGGGTATAGGCAACATGGGCCTCCTGTCCGCCGTATTTATCCAACTCAACATAGAAGTCGCAGTAAATACACTTGGACTGGCAAAATGGAACATGCAAATAGATGTACATCAGCCTCTAGCGTAACATAAACAATCTTTTCAACCATATGCCAAACAAAAAGCGCCTGAACAAAGCCAGACGCTTTTTATAAGGTCAATACAAGATAAGCCGATTAGCCTTTAAGGGCATGGGATTTATCGGCGTTGATCTGAATGTACTGCTGCTGGTCAGCCGGAACTTCAGCATCCATATAGATGGCGTTCACGGGACAGACCGGTTGGCAGGCGCCGCACTCAATGCACTCATCAGGGTGGATGTAGAGCTGGTTTTCACCATCGAACTCATAGATACAGTCAACGGGACAGACGCCGACGCAGGCTTTGTCTTTAACGTTAACGCAGGGTTCGGTAATAACGAAAGGCATGGGGGTGACCTCCAATTCAAAATAATTTTATAGACTTTCGGCTGAATTGCCGGTATCCACCAATGAAAACACTAACCAAGACAGTGCTGATGCACGCCCGAAAGGCAACAAAGATGGGTCAGACAGTTGTCGTTGAGAATTTACCAGTCAGATGGTGATCTGAAAATCTGGCGAAGCTTTAATGGCATTATAACGGGGATAATTTTCTTTTAGTTGAGATTTCTCAATTATAGCAAACTTTTTTGCAAAGTTTTGTTGTTCTAGACAAAAGTATAATGTCGATTATCACTGGACAGTTGCAGGGGTTTTGACGCCCCGGGCCTCATCCACCAGATGTTCGTAGCCTTTTTTACCCATCAACGCGTGCGTGTAGACCTTTGCAAGCTCGACGCCCGGCTGATCAAAAGGATCAATGTTCAATAACGCCCCCGCAATCGCCGTCTGCACTTCCAGAAAATAGAGCAACTGGGCAAAGTAAAAGGCATCAACCTTCTTAAGGGTTAGCGTGACGTTGGGACGCTGGTTACTGGTAATGCTCGCGCGGGTCGATTCAAACTCGGCCCCCATCAGGCGGCTGATCGGCTGGCCGTTGAGATACTGCAAGTCCTCAATGTGATTGAACTGCTGGGGGATGGTGACATCCTGATCCGGCTGGGTAACTTCAATAAAAGTGAAAATTTTATCGTTCGGCCCCTCGTTAAAAAGCTGAACTTGGGAATGCTGATCGGTAACGCCCACGGCACGAACCGGTGTCGGCCCCTCGTGAACAACCTTTCCATCCAGGTCTTTCTTTTTGCCTAAAGACTCGGCCCAAAGCTGGACATACCAGTCCGACGCAGCCGCCAGGCGATAAGAATAAGGCATAAACACCGAGATGGGCTTTTGCTGCTTGTAATAGTAAATTTGAAGCACCGCGTTCTGTGCCGCCGGGTTGTCTTTCAGTTCCGAATTTTTCAACACGGCGTCAAGTTCTTTGATGCCGCGCTGCAGTTCACCGATATCAACACCACAAAGTGCTGCGGGCAAAAGCCCCACGGCTGAGAAAATCGAAAACCGTCCACCGACATCATCGGGCACTTCAAAGGTGGTGTATCCGCCTTCATTGGCAATTTGGCGCAGCAGACCCTTTTTCTTGTCCGTCGTCAGCACCAGTCGCTTTTTCAACTCCGCCTGCGTCAGGCTTTTTTCAAGCCACTCTTTGAGGATCATAAACGCGCTCATCGTCTCTGCGGTCGTGCCGGACTTGGTGATGACATTGACCAGCGTGGTTTTGGGCTCCAGAATATCCAACAGGCCATTGATTTGATCAGCGTCGACGTTTTCGATGAAGTGGAAGCGGGGAAAGCCGCCGCGCTTTTCGCGAGAAAGATTGTTCCAGTAAGGATGCAGCAGGGCTTTTAAAAGCGCATATCCCCCCAGGGAAGAACCACCAATGCCCAAAATGACCAAATCCTCGTAATGGCTTTCCACGGTTTTGGCGTAAGCTAAAATTTCCTTGGCCAGCGTTTCGTCGTAACCCAGATTCAGCCACTTCTTCCAGCCGCCTTCCGTGTCTTTTTCCGCGTAAAGCCGCGTGACGATATCGGCTATCTGTCCCCGGTATTCACCAAAGAGGGCATCAATCTCCACCCCATGGGTTGCGCCAATTTTTTCCTTGGAAACATTTTGAATATTCAGACCAATCATCGTCAATGACCTTTTTATTTTTTCAAACTTCAATACGGCATGCTTCCTTCTCCCTCAAGGGGAAAAGGGACTTGGGCCAGGACGTTCCGCTTGAGGCCAGCTCGTTTTGCCCGCTTGATGGGGCTTTTACGATATCGCTCCCTGAACGTTTCATCATCCATTGTTACAATTTCTTCGGCCCTTGGCAAGCTATTCCAAGGGCGCGGCTGAAATTGAGGCTCTGTGGTCGGGACTGCAAACTTAATGTTCCAGGGGCAAACATCCTGGCAAATATCGCAGCCAAAAATCCAGCCTTGCATATTGGCTTTAATGTCGGCTGGAATTTCATCGCCCTTATGCTCAATTGTCCAATAAGAAATGCACTTTGAGGCATCGACCACCCCGTAATGGTTTTCGTCAAACAAAATAGCCTCGGTGGGACAGGCATCGATACAGCGGGTACAACTTCCGCAGCCTGGCATCTCAATGGACGTTTCAACAGCGACTGCATCCTGTGCAAGGTCAACGGAAAGCAGCAATTCACCCAGAAACACAAAAGACCCCAACTCGGGAGTAATGACATTGCCGTTTTTCCCAAGCCAGCCAATACCCGCCATTTCGGCCAGGGGCTTTTCCAGGATCGGGGCGCTATCAGTCAACGCCCGGCCGCGGATCTCGGGGTCAAGTTGCTGGATAAAGGCCAGCAATTCTTTGAGGCGTTTTTTCAGGGCATCGTGGTAGTCCGTGCCCCGGGCATATTTTGCTATTTTTAGCCGGGACGGGTCATGGGGGTCATAGGCATCAGGGGTATAGTAATTCATCGCCACACAAACGATGCTTTTTGTACCCTCCATTAACGATGCCGGATCGCTTCGCTTTTCATAATGCGTCACCATCCACTGCATATCCGCCTGGTAGCCAGAGGCCAGCCATTTGCTGAGATTTTCGGCACGCTTCTTAAAAAAATCGTTTTTGGAAAACGCCTCAAGCGAAATCATCCCGACTTTATCAAACCCCAGGCGCAAGGCTTCCTGCTGAATCCGAGTTTTCAGACGAGCATTCGTGAATGGCAGGTTGTCTGGATTGGAGGAAGTCATTTTATTACGCGGCTCAATTGAAGCGTCGAAGTCCTTGTGCTACTTATGGTCTGAATCAAGCGTCAGCAAGTGAAACAAAACCGAGGCATAAACTCATGACACTCTACGACATTAGTGTTCCGATTGAAAATGCGATGGCCACCTGGCCTGGAGATCCTCCCGTGGAAGTGGAAAAGCGGATGGATGTGCATGCTGGCGATCCGGCCACTGTCAGCAACCTCAACGCAGGGGTACATACGGGTACCCACGTGGACGCGTTCTCGCATTTTTTAAAAGACGGCAAGACACTCAGCGAGATGCCGCTTGAGCCTTATATCGGAAAAGCACTCGTCATCCAGGTACAAAACCCTGCCTCGATTCCGCTGTCCGAACTACATCGCTACGATCTCAGCGGCTATGAGCGCATCCTGTTTAAAACCGTCAACTCCGATTCTCTCTGGAGCCAAAAGCCTTTTAACGAGCATTTCTGCCACCTTCAACCCCAGGCAGCCGAGCACCTGGTTAAAATGGGCGTCAAGCTGGTGGGCATTGATTATCTTTCGGTTGAGGGGTATCACGCCGACACGCTATACAAAGAGCATTACCCCCAACCTGCGGCCACGCATCATATCCTGCTCAATGCCGGAGTCTATATTCTGGAAGGCTTATATCTTGCGGATGTCCCCCCCGGAGAATACGAACTGCTGGCGCTGCCGCTTAAAATCGCGGGAGCCGATGGCGCCCCCGCCCGCGCCGTCCTGAGGACTTTGACGTAAAATAGATATCCCATGTGATATCCAAAGAAACTTCCAACCATGTTAAAGGACACCGAACGCCATGTCATTGAGCTTTGACGCCCAACGCCACCAAGAGGATATCCAGAAGAATCTCGTCAAAACGCTTCGGATTTTCAGAAAAGAGCGCCTGATGGCGGTTATCAGAACCGATGATGCGGAAGACGCCATCTGGGGCGGCCGTCTGCTTCTGGAAAGCGGCTTTCGCATTCTGGATATCACGTATGGCATTCCTGACACGGAACGCGTGATTGAAACGCTTGCCAACGAGTTTCCCAAGGCGCTCATCGGTGCTGGCACCGTTCTGACACCAAGGCAAGCGCTCGGCGCCCTTTCGGCAGGGGCAAGCTTTTTGGCCTCGCCGGTTCTAGATCAGGACATGCTGGCCTTTGGAACGGAATATAAGCTGCTGATTTTACCGGGCGTTTCAACCCCCACGGAAATGGCCAACGCGATGCACTGGGGCGCCCATGCGCTGAAGTTTTTCCCGGCAGAGCATTTTGGCGGGGCTGATTTTATCAAGACGGTGCTTGCGCCACTGCCCGATCTGCCCATTGTTGCCACCGGCGGCATTTCGGTTGACCGTATGGCCGATTACTGGCAAGCGGGTGCAATGGCCGTGGGAATCGGCAATTACCTTCTGCCGACTGAAGCGTTAAAAAGCCGTGATGAGGGCTTAATAGCTAAACGCGCCAAATCAGCCCTGGGAAAACGGGACGCCTTTTTCAGCGCAGATTAGCTTTTTCTTTAGGCAATTCTTCACTCACGCCGGTTTTTATTATCTCAGGTAGGGTTTTTGGATTGAGTTGGTCGATACAATCTTGGTTGATTCAAATTCAATACGATCAAAAAGCTTGAATTTGTCTGAGAAGCAATTTTACTTGAGTTGAGCTTGAGTTGAGAAGGAATAGGGCAAACCATACCCAAATAGAAATTGGCTTGCGCTCTTGGCATTTTCCCAAGCGCGCAAAGAGGCCACCAAGGCGGTAAGGGAAGCAGCGGTTAAGTAAATGAGTAGGGGTAGGGATTATGGGATTTGAGGTGCGTGTTGAAAAACAAGCGCAGCCCAATTTATCATCTGATCAAGAGACACTTGAGCAAGCGCTGGTGTCTTCAGGCAGCTTGTCCGCCAGCAGTTTTGATATTCCCGCTTTAATCGGCGGCATTCGTCAATCCGTTTCAGACGGCACGGACGAGCATCGTTCCGATCTGTCCAATTTGTTTCCCTGCCCGTCAGATGCGCTGCAAAACTCATACAGTGCTGACAGCCAAACCCATGACATCCGGGGCCAGGAGATTCGGGGACTATTTTCAGGTCTCATGAATCAGGTTCGCAGCCTTTTTACAATGCCGGTGAAGACTCAAAGAACATCAACAGCGACCAGCGTTTCTTGGCAGGACAATTTCAATCCCGGCAATCTAAGCACGGTCAACTTTGACGATAACAGCAGTATTCACCTGCAAATGCTTCGACTTGCGGGGGCCGATCAGAATCTTCAACAGCAGGTTAATTCACTGTTTATGGCCGTACCGGATTCCGAACAATACCGGCAAACGTTAAGCGCTCTTATCGATAAGCTCAGGCAGGAGGGCAAGTCCAGCAGTGAAATCAGTCGCTTTGAAACACTGGCGAGTATCGCTGGACAAAATGTACAACAGGCGCTTTATGAGATCAGGCTGGGGGATGTTGCGCCTGATAGCCCGCCATTTCCAAAAATTCAGGAAAGGCTTATTCAGATCCGTCAGCAAAAAAATCTGCTGCTGGACAATTTATAATTTATAAGGGACTGACCGTTTTATGGGATATCAAGCACAGGCCAATCAGAATACGATGCCGAAAAAGAAACAGAACGCCACCAGCGATAGCGTCAATATTGCCGATGTTCACCTGGGGCAAAACCCTTTCGGCTTTTTACAGGACGCCTCGTCTCCATTGTATCTGGATGCCAGCCGGGATCCGAAAGTCAACGTTTTATGGGTTATGTTGGATGGCATCGCAAGCCGCCTGAAGGATTTTCTTTCACTCGATCCTTCACAAACGCAGCAAAAGTCAGCCTCCACATATAGAAGTGCCAACAATCGTCAATCGGTCATGCCGAATATCAACCTGGATAACAACGTCAGCATTGTCAACGGATTGCGTACGATCGTTGGCGACGCGACGGTGATGCGGAAAATCACCAGCTACACAACCATTGATGAAGACGCCCGAGAGTCAGGCCGCCTTGGCGCCGATATTTCCTATGATCTGAAATTTTTATTAGGCAAAACCGATCGGGAAATTGAGCAGGTTTTCCTTTTGGCGGGTCTTTCACGTCTCAAACAGATGGGGAGT
Organism: Vampirovibrionales bacterium; assembly: GCA_035285165.1. Lineage (GTDB taxonomy): Bacteria > Cyanobacteriota > Vampirovibrionia > Vampirovibrionales > Vampirovibrionaceae > JAYKHP01. The sequence continues at coordinate 9,259 of JAYKHP010000017.1, forward strand.
AAGCCGCAAGCAATGGGAGTAGAGTCGATAGAGGACATCCAGGCGACTTTAAAAGCCCAATATCTGCGCACGCTGAACAACACTCCACGCGATAACACGAACAAGCCCCCCGTAATGGCTTAAAAAGAATTTCCAGACAAAAATCCCTTTAATGCAGTAAGCAAGAGCGGTATACTAATCTCGATTATTGCCTTAAAGAGATTTTTACCAAATGCGCATCAGCGAAAAACGGCGACAACAGGCCCCTGAAGCCGACGCTTTGAGAATGGGCTGCGGCTGGTCGAGCGGCCAAACGAATAAGCCGTGGATCCTGGTGGAAACCACCCAGGGAGACTCCCATCCGGGCTCCATCCACCTGGGCGATTTGGCCAATTTCACCCACGAGGGCATTATCGAAGCGGGGGGAAGCCCCGCGCGATACAGTTGTACGGATATCTGCGACGGCATCGCCCAGGGCACCGAAGGACAGTTTTACTCGCTGCCGTCGCGTGAAATTATGGTGATGGCCGCAGAAATGCACGCCGTCTCCGGGCATTTTGACGCCGCCGTTTTCCTTTCTGGCTGTGATAAATCCCTGCCCGCCCACCTGATTGCCGCTCTCAGACTTGATCTGCCTTGCGTTTTCGTCCCTGGCGGGGTTATGGAAGCGGGCCCTGAAGGGTTCACATTGGAAGGCGTTGGAACGATATACGCCCAAAAACGCCGGGGAGAGCTGGATGAAGAAAGTTACGCGTTCTTAAGAAATTCCGCCTGCACCGGGAGCGGCAGTTGCGCTTTTTTTGGAACGGCGGCCACCATGCAGCTTCTTTGCGAGGCCATTGGCCTTGCCTTGCCTGCAACGGCACTGATTCCCGCCCATCTGAACGCGCTCAAGGACGCGGCAAGGCAAGCGGGCAAGCGCGTTCTGGAATTAATGGAGGAAGACTTAAGGCCATCTAAAATCTTTACGCAAAAAACGTTGGAAAACGCCATCACCGTTCATGCGGCAACCGGCGGCTCAACCAACGCCCTCCTGCACCTGGCGGCCATGGCAAAAGAAGCGGATCTTGATTTCAGCTACGCCCTGGTCAATGAGATCAACGCCAAAACACCGTTTATCCTGAACCTGAAACCCTCGGGTAAATTCACGACGGACAAGGTCTGGTACGCGGGCGGCATACCCCGGATTTTATGGGAGCTTCGCCACTTGCTTCATTTGGATGTGATGAGTGTTACAGGCCTTAGTCTTGGCGAGAATCTGGACATTTTAAAAAGTACGGGGCATTTTGAACAAATGCCGCGCTTCTTAGCCAACTATAACGGCAAGGTTGAAGATATCATTTTTCCGGCGGCCTCGCCCATTGCCAAGCAGGGAGCCGTTAAAATTCTCTTCGGCAATATTGCCCCAGAGGGTGCGGTCATTAAAACCTCGGCCATTACCCCTTTGTTAACCTCAGACGATTTAGATCAAAAGCATCAAGCGACAACAGAAGCGTCCTCTGTAAGACTTGGCAGGGCCAGGGTGTTCGATAGCCAACAAACGGCACTGGAAGCAATTTTACGGGGCAAAATATCCCCAGGCGATGCGGTTGTGATTCGCTATGAAGGCCCTGCTGGCAGTGGAATGCCGGAACAGTTTTACGTCACCGAGGCCATTGCCTCAAACCCGCTTTTAAACACCAGTGTCATGCTCCTGACCGACGGGCGTTTCTCGGGTGCAACGCGAGGGCCTTGCATTGGGCATATCAGCCCAGAAGCCGCAAGAGGTGGCCCTTTGGCTGCCATTCAAGACGGTGATCTGCTCCGGCTGGATTTGGAGGCCGGTTCAATTGATGTTATCGCCAAGGCGGATGACATCGCTTTTAAAAACGGACATCGACAAGCGGATGTCCCTAACGGACATCGACAAGCGGATGTCCTCGAAACAGGGGATCCCACCGCCGGGGCAGACGATATAAGATGTGAGTCAGGCACCATCAACGGGATTGGAAAACCGGTTTTGCCCCACGCGTTTGATTGGGAGAAAGCCCGGGAAACCATGCGGCTTGAACTTGAAGCGCGACTGGCAGGCATGGATTTGCCTGCGCCAAAATTCAACCGTGGTCTGCTCGGCCTTTATACCCGCCATGCACTCTCCGCAGCCAATGGCGGCGGTATCTGTCCCTAATTCGTTTCTTTTTTATCCGCTGTTTTTTCATTTCCATTCCAATTTTTTAGTAAAGCGTGAGTGTCCCCAGGCTATGTCGCACCAGGATCCCAACTCCCTGCTGAGAGATCCACTTTCACAACCCAACAGCGCCCCTGACGCTGAGATCAGTAGCGCCATTACGCCAGGCGGTAAAAACGGCAAGAGCAAAAAAGCGCTTGATTTGGTCTCCATTGGTGAGGCGATGGTGGAGCTTTCTTGTTTGGGCGATATGCGCTTTGCCAACACGATGAATAAATCTTTTGGGGGCGATACCTTCAACACGCTGATCGCAGCCCAGCGCCTGGGCTCTAAAACCGCCTACGTCACCCGGCTTGGCAGCGATCCGTTTGCCTATATGCTGCGGGATGCCATGATCAAGGAAGGCGTTAACGTCAATCAAACCAGAATCAGCCAGACCCGCACCAATCCCAACAAACCGCAGGCCAACGAGAGCTTGAGCGGGGCAGGCCAAACCGGCTTATATATTACCTCTGTGGGCCATGACGGCGAGCGAACGTTTTGTTATTACCGGAAAAACAGTGCCGCCACCGCCCTGTCTCCAGAGGATTTAAACCCGGACGCCATTACCAGCGCCAAGGTCGTTTTCGCCTCCGGCGTTACGCTTGCCATTTCCGAAAGCGCCCGCCAGACCGTTCATCGTGCCTTTAAAATCGCACGCGATAATAACGTCACAACAGCGCTTGACATCAATTACCGCGAGTCCCTCTGGAAAGGTGTCAGCCACGCGCTTGATGCGCTGAATGAGCTCCTGCCATTGGTGGACGTGATTTTACCCTCAACACCGGATGACACCCAAGGCCTGATCGGGTTTTCAAAGCCGGAGCAGATTATAGACTACTTCCTCTTTAAAGGTGTTCAGGTCGTGGCGGTTAAGGCAGGACGCGACGGCTGCTATATCGGCTATAAAAAAGAAGTCATCCATGTGCCTGCCCTTGTCGTGCAGGCGGTGGATACGACCGGTGCTGGCGACGCCTTTAACGGCGGCTTTTTACATGGCCTGGCTTGCGGTTTCAGCCTTCTGGAATCGGCACGTATCGGTGTTACGGCAGCCGGGCTGAAAGTGACCGGTCGAGGCACGATGGAAGCGATGCCCTATAAAGATGCCGTTTATAGCCGTGTGTTTTAAAACCGCCTTAACGTCTCTAAAAATAGCGCCTCATCAGGTAACGCCCCTTTGTGGACAAAGATAATTTTTCCGGTTGAATTAACGCCAAACGTCACGCAGTGGTTGAGGAAGGTTTTTACAAACGTGGCGCCAAAAGCCGAGGCGGTTTGGGAAAGGGGATCATACAGCAGGGAATAGGGTAGCTGTAATTCTTGAGCCAGGCGATACTGCGTTTCCCAATCAGCCGGGTTAAAGCCAATGACACTAAGCCCTTTTGATTCAAGCATCGGGGTGACGGTTTTTAAAAAATGCAAGTTCTGGCGGGTCGTCTTATGCGCGGGCAGTCCGTAAAAATGCGCGATATAGCCACCGGATGCCAGCAGACGTTCAGAATAAACGGTTCTGCTGTGTTGATCGATTCGGGCAAAGGCAGGGGCCTGGGCCTCAAGCGGCAAGGGCTTGGCAAAAGGAGAAATCATCTCTTAAAAATACCACAAGCCAGGCATACAAAACTCTGCCCGGGTCACGACGTTATATGGCGTCTGGATCTTTGATCGCCTTGCCAACATGAGGCTCCCAAGACTCTGAAGCCTGCCAAAGCATGTAGCCCGGCGTTTTGTCGGCATCGTCATTGACACGGGGAGCGTCTTCCCTGTCTACTGCTTTTAAGTAACGCTTTAAAACCCGATCAAGCATCAGTGCGTATCTCTGATAGATCGCGATGTATTTTCGCTCCTGCGGCACCTGAATCCCGTCACGCACCATCAGTGCAATGCCTAAAATGTTTTCCCACTTGCCTTTAGCGGCCTGCGAGCGGTTAAAGCGCTCCTCAAAAGCCTCAATCACTTCAAGTTCAAGATTCGCCATCGCCCTCACCCGCTTTGCATCAAAACCCAGCGCGTACAGCTTGATGGCATCCTTAAACGCTTCAGGATCTTTGATCTGCTCGCGCAGTTCCGCTTTTCTCGATTCAATCTTTTGTTTGACATCCGCCAACTCAGGGCGCTCATCTGATGAAGCCCCGGTTGTTGCTTCAAATCTATCTCCATCGGCAGCATGTGCTATTCTCGAACGCATGCCTTCAATATCGGCAGCCGCACCATGAAGACCCGGAAGAAGCTTGGCAACGCTATCTGTGAACAGCCCCAACAAGCCGCCGTTCTCTTCTGATGAAGCAGCAGTCGGCCTGAGAGGCGTGCTTGGGGCATCTTCTCCCAGTTCATCATCCAGTTTGGCCAGAAAATCATCGACCCCGGCAACCGTTGATCTGTCCGGCCTGTCTTTTATCCCAAAACGGGGCGTCATTGCAAACGCACTTCCCACTTGTCCAAGTGTGCCCATATACATTGCTTATGTCCCTTGCTTTTCGTCAGTCTGTAAGTCAGAAATCCAGGCAGGCATCGCCAAAGCGCGGCATCGTTTAGTGCTGATTAAGAAATAGTATGAAAACCCACGCCCGCCATCATACCCGTTAATCGTATCTCCTGAAAAGCGACATGTATCATTGATTACGGGGTTCATTACAATGTTTATTTTTAAAAATACTTAAAAGCCCCGTGGCAGCGCGCCATGGCTTTGAAATCTCTTCTGCGGCTTGATATTTGGCCATATTGGTACTATAACGGAGACACAGACGTTGTTTGAGGCATCGCCGGAAACACGCGCGGGCACTGCCGAATAAAAGGCAACTGTCACAAGCATCCCGCAATGCCATTATCTAGGCCGTTTATCTAGAGAGGAATTATGATCATGGTTGCACAAATCCAGCGCCAGGCACCTGACTTTACCGCTGAAGCCTTCGTCAAGGGCGAATTCAAGGAAGTTTCCCTTCGCGAATACCGTGGTAAATGGGTTGTCCTGTTCTTCTACCCGCTTGACTTCACCTTTGTCTGCCCGACTGAAATCCAGGGCTTCAGCAAGAACCTGGCTGAGTTTGACAAGCTGAACGCCCAGGTGCTTTCTTGCAGCGTTGACAGCAAGTTCTCGCACAAAGCCTGGGTTGAGAACGGCCTTGGCGAAGTTACCTTCCCGATGCTTTCTGACATCAGCCACAGAATCAGCCGTGACTATGGCGTTCTGCTGGAAGATAAGGGAATCAGCCTGCGCGGCGTCTTCTTGATTGACCCGGAAGGAATTCTCAGAAGCTATGCCGTTAATGACCTGCCGGTTGGTCGCAACGTGGAAGAAGTTATCCGCACGCTGCAAGCCTTCCAAAGCGGCGAACTTTGCCCTGTTGGCTGGAAGCCCGGCGAAAAAACCCTCGGCAAAGCGTAAGCTTTAAACTCAAAAAGATTGGCAAACAGATTAGTTTGCCAATCTTTTATTTTGCAATAATTTTTATAAAATGAAGTTTTCAGGCGTATCCATTTGTACCTATGGGCTTAAGCAACAACAGTCCAGGTTTTATCAACATCCGCACTCACCTTGCGTTTTTTTACAGGCTCACTACCCTTGTGCCAAAAGATAGCGCTCCCTTTAGTAAAGGTATACGCATAACTGCGATTAGAGATTACTGGTTTATCCTGTGTTTCGGGAAGCAGCAAAAAGTTGAACTGATGGTAATCACCTCTGTCAATTATCTCAGGGGTGTTAACAATCCTATACCTTTTACTGCCAGATTCAAGTCTGTTGCCGTCTTTTAAGCGACAAGCTTGCCGCTAAGTGATTTCGCCAAACTGCATCGGTTGTATAGGTGTCATTGTCATCTTTTTATTCCCTTCGATTTTGTATTGCCATTGAAAATGATTTTTATTTTCACAAATCAGTTAGCCCACAACAGTCCAGTTTTTATCGACGTCTGCTTTAACGTTTCGCAGTTTTACAGGATCACTATCTTTAGTCCAGAACAGTGCACTTATGGTTGAAGAATTTCCACCTTTAACAGGCTGAACTTTGAATGAAACTGTAGTACATCCAGACTTGCCGTCACTTTTTACCGAAGGGGGCTGCATTAGCTCAAACACAACGCGCCCTTGCTCACTTCTGATTTTACTTCCTTTTCTTAAACCGACAGCCTGTCTATAAGCAATCTGTCCGAACTGAATATTGGGGTAATACATATTGATGTCTCCATCTGTTGACTTGCTCTTTGCAAAGCAAATTTCAAATATCTTCCTTCGTTGTAATTAAGTTAACCAACAACCGTCCATCTTTTATCGACATCTGCGTTTTGCTTTCCGGCGCGTACAGGTACGCTATCAGCGTGATAAAATTCCGCTGTCCTTACAATCGGCGAATCTGCATAGACTGCTTCTGTCTGACGGCCTTTTCCGCTTACAATCTGCCGTAAATGAAAAACAACCCTAGTAACAGCATCTCCTTTATCCGTGCTTACATTAGATTCCTGAGCAAGTTCGTAGATTTTTCCATTTTGATCTTTCACTCGAGCTCCTGGCGAAAGCCTAAGAGCATCTTTTAGTTTAATTTGACCAAATTGTATTGAATTGATTGTCATTTTTCTTCCCTTCGTTTGAGTTACATTCAAAAAATATATTGTAGTATTTAAAATAGTTCCAAATTATACTGCCCTCAATAATTGATTGAGAGCAGTATAAAAACAATAAGTATTAGCGTAATTAGGCTTCGAGGTAATCCTTGATTTCAACAGCCAGACGCTGGGCATCCAGCTTGACGGAGGGGCCCATCGTCGAGGTTAGGACGACTGACTTGACGTAAGTGCCCTTGGCCGCAGACGGACGAGCGCGCAAAATAGCGTCATACAATGTGGAAAAGTTTTTCAGAAGCTGCGCTTCGTTGAAGTGCTTCTTGCCAATGGCCGAGTGAACTATCCCTTGCTTGTCGGCGCGGAATTCAATCTTACCAGCCTTCAGCTCCTTAACAGCGCCAGCCACATCAGGCGTTACGGTGCCGGTCTTAGGGTTAGGCATCAGGCCCTTGGGGCCCAGCACTTTACCCAGCTTGCCCAGCATTGCCATCGAATCGGGTGTGGCCACCAGGATGTCAAATTCAAACCAGTTCTCTTTTTCCATTTTTTCAATGAGATCTTCCGCCCCGGCAAAATCAGCACCGGCGTTCAGCGCTTCTTTTACCTTTTCACCCTTGGCGATAACGGCCACGCGGACGGTTTTACCCAATCCTTCCGGCAGAACAACGGTGCTTCTGACTTGCTGGTCAGCATGCTTGACGTTGATACCTAAACGGATGTGCGTCTCAATGGTTTCATCAAACTTGGCATGGCTCTCAAGCATTTTCTTAAGGGCTTCAACACCATCTTTGGCGCTTGCCGGTTGGTTGAGGGTTTTGAGGACTTCTTCAAAACGCTGCTGGCGTTTCGTTAATTTGGTTGCCATTTTCTTCTCCTTGGTGGTGCAAGCGACGGGTCATTGCCCATCTCCCACGATTAAAAGGGTAATAAATATAAAAGAAATAAAAGCCTATTCGCAATCAACGCCCATGCTGCGCGCCGTACCACGAACCATCATCGAAGCCGCTTCAACGGTATGAGCGTTTAAGTCCTGCATTTTCAATTGAGCGATATCCGTAATCTGGGCCACCGTCAGCTTACCCACTTTTTCCTTGTTCGGCTTGCCTGATCCTTTAGGGACGTTCAGTGCGCGGGTAATCAGAAAGGAAACCGGCGGCGTTTTTAAGACAAAGGTGAATGAACGGTCTTCGTAAACGGAAATTTCAACCGGAATGACCTGACCGGCTTTATCGGTGGTTGCCGCGTTGTAGGCCTTACAAAATTCCATGATGTTCACACCGTGTTGACCCAGTGCAGGGCCAACTGGGGGGGAAGGATTGGCCTTACCCGCTTCAAGCTGAAGCTTGATTTTACCTGTAACCTTTTTTGCCATTGTGTTTTCTCCTTTGTGGTGCAAGCGACGGGCTCGATACTCCCGTCTTCCACAGTTTTGGGTTTACGGAAATTAATAAAGTAAGTTAATTCATTTTTTGTACCTGGTTAAAGGCCAGCTCAACCGGCGTTTCACGGCCAAAGATGATAACCGAAGCCTTCACGCGCTCTTTTTCGGGAATCACCTCGGTAACAGAGCCTTCAAAGCCTTCAAACGGCCCGCTGACGATTTTAACAATCTCGCCGACCTTAAGATCAATCTCAATCTTGGCAACAGCGGCCCGGCCACTACCCGTACCCGTCTGCTGCTCACGCATCAGGATACGGCGAATCTCAACGTCTTTAGCGGGGATTGGCCGCTTCTGGGAGCCCACAAACTTGGTAACACCGGGCGTATGGCGAACCACATACCAGGAGTCATCGTCCATAATCATTTCAACCAGGACATATCCTGGAAACACACGCTCTTCGCGCTCGTAGCGACGATTATCCTTGATTTTGGTCACCGATTTCTGGGGCACTTCCACTCGGAAAATTTTATCGGCCATGTTCATCGACTCAATCCGACGCTCCAGATTGACCTTGACCTTATTCTCATGGCCAGAATAAGTATGAACGATATACCAGCGCTTGCGTGGCGCACGCCTGGGACGTCCTTCGCCATCCAGCGTCTCGGTCTTGAATTTTTCACGAACCCGAACGGTTTCTTCATCCCCCGGCAAGTTGACTGACGATGCAGGTTTGGCAGCCGTAACGCCCACCAGCTCACCTTCAAGATCAGCAGAAGCTTCGTCCTCCTCGATCTCATCCTCTTCAGGCTCGTCTTCTTCATCATGCTGGCCCAGGGAAAGGGCGTCCAGCTTCAGCCCCTCAACAGAGACAGCAGAAGACGCTTCTTCATCCTCTTCATCTGAAATTTCAAGGGAGGTTTCAAAAGACGCTGAGTCTTCGTCGTCTTCCTCAGTCAAATGTGAGGTTTGAGCGACTTCAAGCTCATCGTCGTCGCCAGGTTCATGGTCAGGACTTCCCAAAAATGCGGCACCTTCGCGCTGAAGCTGCGCATCGTCCGAAAAGGACTGGGCTGAGTGGTCTGAAAAACTGTCTAAAAACATAAGAAATAATGTTTCTTCTGTATGCCTGATAAAACGTGACTTTTTTGTAATATTTTGAAAGAGAACTTAAAACCTTGCTTGCCAGCCATAAGGCTGTCCCAAGCTAGACCGCTGCAGAAGGGGAAGTGGGCATAGGCCAATCCCCAAGGTAGTATCAAAACAAGCCCAAGTCAATACGGCGTAATAGGCCAAATGGGCCTGACAACGGCTTTATTGCTTCTGCTGGTAGCAGCGCTCCTGGCCATCGGGAATGATATGGCAGACCAGCCCGTCGTATAGGACACGATCCGTCAGCCAGAGGCCAAGCGTCATCACGGCCACCATAATTAAAACGACGATGGTCTGGGAAACCACCTGCATTTTGCTTGGCCAGGTGATTTTGCCCCATTCGGCACGGACGCCCTTGAAATACTCGGGCAGGGAAAACGGTTTGCCCGACTCGGGAGTCGGTTTAGACAGGCTGCCTTGTTTTGAAGCGTTGGCAGGCGTAGTGGTTTTAGTCGTCATAGCGGAACTCATTACGGTCAAAAAGCTCTGTAAGCAAGGGGTAAACGGTATTTACCCTATTAAATTAAACAAAAAATCGCGCCCTGAAGGACTCGAACCTCCGACATGCGGTTTTGGAGACCGCCGTTCTACCAACTGAACTAAGGACGCATATCTTATCAATGCAGCGGCGCATCACCAAAGCGGATGCGTCATAAAAAAGATAGCGTCAAAGCGCACCCCTGGCAAGCCCTCCCGCAATGCCGCCAATACTTGTCAGCATAAAAAATTATGTCGCCCTGCCAGGGTAAAAGAGCCAAAGGAAAGGAGCCAAGATACGAAAGCAGGAGTTAAGAAGGGAAAGCAATTGTTTTATTTTGTTTCCTGATGCAGCGTATGGGCCTGGCAATTAGAGCAGAATTTCTTCAGGGAAAGGCGTTTCTGCTCCGCCTGGAGCGTGCCGCTTCGCGTGGTGGTGTAATTTCGCTGCATGCACACGGTACAGGCAAGCATTGCCTGGGGTGTGGATGATTTGTGTTTCTTAAAAGCCATGTCGCTGATTATAAGGCAAACAAACTGCCTGCATAGAAAAAGCATTGATTGCTTTTATTATTATTTAGTTCGGCAGTTATCCCCCGCTTTGCCTGCCTGGCAGATGGCATTGGCATTGTGGTGAACCACTGCGCTGGCAGCTAAATCCCCTAACGACTGCTGGGTATTGGTGCCCGTCGCCTGATCGCGCTCGCTTAGACCATGCACTACCTTAATGTCGAAAGTCTCACCAGCCAGAAGCGTACCTTGCTTCACCTGAAAATAAGCTCCCTCAACCCCATTGGCAATATTGATGATCTGATTGGCCAAGACATCAACCGTCTGCTTTAGCCTCGGATCTTGAATATCGCTTGCGCTAAGCAATTGACGGAATTTTTGAATGGCCTCTCCTTCTGTGCCAGAGGCGGGGTTAAACCCAATCTGATTGGCTGGGCCTTCGCCCGAGGCCATATTCTGGCCACTGTCAACAATGGTTTCAATGGTGCCAATGAGATTGCCAATGCTATGCCCCTGTTGCGAGAGGGCTTTCAATTGATTGGCTTCTTCAGGCGCAAGCTCACCCCGTGCAACGGCTTGTGAAATCACTTTGTCTAAAGTGGCAAGAAGCAGTTGCGTTGTTCCATTGGCGCCAGCGGTTTCAATCGACTGGGATAAGTCCGCAGGGTAATTTCCCAAGTCAAATGAGCTTCCGCCTTCTGATGCGAGCGTCAGGTTGTCACCCTGTGCCGAGAGAGGGGCAGAAGTGTCGCCTGAAGCAGGAGGAGACATGATGTTTGCAACCAAAGGCGTTGTTTGGGATGACGCCGAAGACTGCCCCATCCCGATGAATGCATCGTTCAGGCTCCCTGATAAAACCGTCCAGGACACAATGCTTGCAAGAGCGACCAGGGAAACGAGTAAGCCCATTTCCATCACGCTCTGTCCCGCGTGCTTAACCAATAACTTGCTAGTGGGCATAAGGTGTCCTTTAAATAAACTTTTGGGTCAGCAAAATTGCTGAAAGAACTTACGGTTGGCAATTGTCTCCGACTTGTCCGGCCTGGCAGATGGCATTGGCATTCTGGTGACTAAGCGCGCTAGCCCCAATATCCAGCAATGTTTGCTTGGTATTGCTTCCAGTCAACTCATCGCGTTCATACATTTCATCAAAAGTGGTGCTATAAAAATAAGCGGCCGAAAAGTCGTTTGTTTCTCCCACCCAATGAGATGCATTCTCAACGCCACTGCTGATATTAATAATCTGGTTTACGAGCGTGGTAATGATTTGGTTGAGAAGCGGATCTTTAATGCTGCCATTGGATTGTGCGTCCTTAAGCAGGCTACGAAATTCCGTTATCTGCGGCCCTTCGGTTTTGTTGCCGGGGTTATAGCCAATTTCCCAGGAAATTTCACGCGATAACTCGAAGTCTTTCTGCTTTAAGATTGCATTTTCAACCTGGGCCTGAATATTTGCAATGTTATGGCCCTGCCTGGCAAGGGCTTTCAACTGGTTGCCTCCATCAGGCGTCACGGCTCCGCTGGCAATCGCTTGTTGAATAACGCTTTCCAGGGTTGCCAACAGCATATTGGTGGTGCCGTTAGCGCCTGCCGTTTCAATAGCCTGGCCGACATCCACAGGATAATCTGATAAATCCAGATATTGGCCGTTACCCAACGTCAGCCCAAGACTGCTTCCTTCGGGAGCTGCTGTTGGCGACGCAGCCGCAGTATTGTTGGCTGAGCCGCTATCGATGGGGATAGGCGTATCAGGCTCAATCAGAGGGGCATTTGATGCCGCCGCAATGAGCCCTTGCGCGTCTTGCGCCTGGAGATTAGCCAATTCATTGTTTTTAAGACTGTCATTATGAGAAGAAAAGCCGCCCTGTAAAACATCGCCCATCGTCGTCAGGCCAACAATACCTGTAACCGATATGAGGGCAAGGACAATGCCCATTTCGCTCATGCTTTGGCCTTGGCCTTGAAAAAAGCTTTTTTTGAGCATACATGAATCCTCAGCAGGTAAGGTTTGCTTCTTTAATGACGCATCTCAAAATCGTCTCTACTTACTTGCACTTGTCGCCTTTTTTTCCGGCCTGGCAGATTTCATTGGCCTTTTGGTTAGAAGTAGCGCTTGCACCCACATCCATCAATGTTTTCTGGGTGTTAATTCCCAAAACGTCATCACGCTCATCCATTTGTTCGACAACAACTGCGCCCATTTCCTGAACGGAACTATACTTCTGGTTTACGCTCATCACATGCGCTGCGTTTTCCACACCGCTTGCAATATTGACAATTTGATCCACCAAAATGGAAACTGATTGGTTTAAGATCGGGTCAGCCAATGCCCCGTTTGTCTGTGCATTTTTTAATAAGTCTCTGAATTTAACAATGGCCGATCCTTCCATTGAATCCGCATTGCGATCAAACCCGATTTCCCATCGATAGTCCAAGGAGTTTTGAGGATTTCCCTGAATCAAATCATGTTCAATTTTTCCCTGGATGTCGGCAATATAATGCCCCTGCTTGGCCAAAGCTTTTAGTTTGTTTCCGTTCTCCGGACTAACCGTCCCGTTATCAATCGCCTGCTGAATCATGCTTTCCATGGTTGCAAGCAGTGAATTTGTCGTGCCGTTGGCGCCTGCAGTCTCAATGGCCTGACCCAAATCAACCGGATAGTTTCCCAAGTCAAGATACTGGCCGTTGCCCAAGGTCAGCCCTAAACTGCTTCCAGCAGGAACTCCCGCAGGGATATTGCCCGCACCGGCACTACCACCGGTTGAAACAGCGGGGTCAGGCATAACCAGTGGCGTATTTGGGGCTAAGGCAATGGCAGCCTGCGCGTTTTCGGCTTGAAGTTTAGCCAGCTCATCGTTTTTCAGGCTGGTTTTATGAGAACCTAGCCCATCCTGCACGGCACCGCCCATTAGGGTGACCCCAACAATGCTTACAACCGCTATCAATGCGATAACAATGCCCATTTCGCTCATGCTTTGGCCTGAAAGCGAGATGGTTCTGGCGCAGGATGACTTGATATCCAATACAAAACGTCTTTCCAACAGCTTGACCCTCTTAATTGTGCTACTGGCTTACTGCGATTTATAGGCTGTCCCAACAAAAACGATGCAGAATATGCACCTTATGGATTTGTATCGGCAAATACCCCAAGCCCTGAAGGGTGGATTTTCAAAAAAAGAGCAATTCATTCCTAAAGTTTGTTTTTATTTATTTGTGAAGCAGCTTGGCTGTTTCGCATGAGTATGAACGAGGACAAAACAAGAGAGTTTCCCCCAGACGTTAGAGAGCCAGCCCATACAGGGCTTTTAGCGCAGCAAAGCCATTGTGAAACGGCTTTGGTAATTCAATAAGGAGAGAGTAACTAATGGCATACGCAGTTGGTAGTTCAACAAGCGCGGCAAGCCCCCAGGCAGCGACAGCAGCTCTTTCGGCAGCCCCAGCGGCGCAGTCGGCCGCAGCAAGCCCGCTTGCAGCGTCTCCCCTCTTAGGCGCAAGCACCGCGTCTCCCCTGGCAGCCGGTGGTGCGGGCCTTGGTACCCAAACCGCATCGCTTGATACCGTTGTCCAATTGTTAACGCAGTTGGTCGGTATGATGGTTCAGGCGTTCTCTTCCGGCCCCCCACAAGCCTTGGCACAGCCCAGCATAACGCCCGCAACCGATAATGCGGTAGGCAATGCTGGTTCGGGTGCTGAACTCATCCCTGATGATGACGGCGGTGATGAAGGCGATTCCGGTAATGCCGGTAATGCCGGTAACGCTGGTAATGCTGGTAATGCAGGTAATTCGGACGATTAGTAATCCCTGCTAAATCCAGTATCAAAAGCAGAACTCAGCTTAATGGAAGTTAGCGTCCAATGGTCACTTATCCTTAAAAAACTAAAGGAAATGAGGTAATTATGGTCTTCTCAATTGGAAGCCCCACCACGCCAGCGACAACTGCGGCATTTTCGACGGCGCCTACCCTTTCGGCGGCTCCGGCGATCACTGCGGCACCTGCCCTGGCAACCTCCTCGCCCATTGGCGCTAGCCTTCCATTAACAACTGGAGCAGGCTCACCTATCTCCGGCTTAGGTACCGATTATAGCGGGCTTGTTCAGGCCCTGACGATAGCCATCAGCCAAATTGCCGCGATGATGCAAGCAGCACCAGCAGCGGCTCCTAGTATTACCCCCGCAACCGATAACGCCCTAGGCGGCGCCGGTGGCGCTGAAATCATCCCCGATGATGATGGCGGCGATGAAGGCGATTCTGGCAATGCCGGTAACGCAGGCAATGCCGGTGACGCTGGCAACGACGGCGGTGATGCCGGTGATGCTGGCAACGACGGCGGTGATGCCGGTGATGCTGGCAACGACGGCGGTGATGCCGGTGATGCTGGCAACGACGGCGGTGATGCCGGTGA
>JAYKHP010000018.1:0-311009 GCA_035285165.1 Vampirovibrionales bacterium
TTCCCCCGGTCTATGGTGATACTGACACCGATACCGATACCGATACTGAAGTCCCCCCGGTCTACGGTGATACTGACACCGACACCGATACTGAAGTTCCCCCGGTCTATGGTGATACTGACACCGACACCGATACCGAAGTTCCCCCGGTCTACGGTGATACTGACACTGACACCGACACCGACGTCCCCCCGGACTACTGTCCGCCCGACATGGGTACCGAGGCTCCCCCAGCGTCTTATGACAGTCCTTTCGTACTCTATGGTAACCGTAGATCCTAAGGGAATCCCCTCAGCAACCCTTAAGCCAGATCATACTGATCCGGTGAAAGCAAAGCCATCCGCCTCACGGGTGGCTTTTGCCTTGTGTCTCAGGAGTTTATTTCTGAAGAACTTATTAAGGATTCATTAAAACCCTTTCCTCGAGTTGATTTGGCGCTATTATCGCTTACAACATCCCTCAGTCCCTTTTCTTCTGCTTTTCTTATGCACAATTAGACGTTTGTTTAACATCCCCTGCTCTTGTGCCTAATAAAAACTTGTCAGCATGACTTAAGGCCAGCGACCAATTGTCGATACTCATCCATATGGGCAACAATAGAATTCAACAAAGAATGAGCTTTAAGCCCACTCGTGAAGTTATACAGCCATAGGCTACAAGGTAAATATTCCAATGCACCGCCTGACAAGACTTCCCCATATTCAAAAGCTGTCAAAGCCTGCCGCAATGATGGCGCTTTCCCTCTTGATGGCGGGCTCTGCCCTGATCGCGATGGGCGGTGTGGAACAGGCACCGGCCAAAGAGCGCTACACGTTGAACAACTACATTAACAGCGCCCAGGAACCCAGAATCCTTGAGGCGTTCAAGCTGCTTGCGGACTCCAGCGGCGAAAAATCATTGACCATTATCGTCAATCGGCCGATCCGCGTTATTTTTAAGGACTTGGCAACGCTTGACAAGCGCGTGAAGGACTATGACGCCCTCAGTTACATGACCGCCAACGGCCAATTGATGATTTACATCAACCAGAAACACGCCGACGCGCCTCCTGCGGCGCTTGCAGCGATTCTTTCGCATGAGGCCCTGCATAATGACATGCAAAACTCTCTTAGTGAGGAAGTGGCCGGATGGACACAGGAAGCCAAGGTCTGGCACGAGTTGAAACAGAAAGACGGAAAGCTTCAGGCTTACGTCAAGGGACAGTCGGCGCTTGTTGATCGCCTCAATACGCTTGATGAGCATCTCAAAGCGGGTAATCTTGTAAGCTTCGTCAGAAGCCAGGCTGCCTATAAGGGTTTGCCTGAAAGTTCCCCCGGCTATGCGGATACAGTGGCCATCAGTCCTGACGAGAAAACCCAGTAGTACGCTGAGCCGTATTGCAAGTTTGATAAATCGACCGGCTCAGAATGCCGTTCGTGTCTAGTTTTTCTGGTAAACGGCTGACGAGGGGTTTGCATTTTGCAACATTCAGGCGAACCCCTAACAATAAAATCGCTTGAGATGCTTTAGTACCGACACGCGAACAAGTTTGCCCTTTCAAGTAAAAGGAACAGCGTTTCCCCAACGTTTTTCCTGGCATGGGGGCGGTAAACGTGTTTGTGGTTTAATGTCTGGCGCGGCATGCACATCCCTGCATCCCCACTCGGATTTTCAAAGTGCCGCTCTAAAAAAGGAGTTTATCACCTATGTCAGTCGGTCCCACCCCTTCTCCGGAATTTCAGCTTCCTCCAGGCGCCGTTGCCCCAGGCGGCCCGCAACTCGGCCCACAAGTGGATCCTTTTCAGCCAAGTTTACAAGCTCAGGGCTTTCCTCAAGGCCCTTTCGGCATTCCGCCGCAGCTTCAATCCGACGCATTTGCCCCGCAGCAAGGCGCAAACCCAACCGCTATTCCTAATTTCCCGGCTCAAAGCCAATACCTGCCCGAAGAGCAAGGGGCGCTTCCGATGTTTAAGCCTGCTCCCCAGTTCGGTGAAGAACTTGGCGGCGGACAAGCGTTTCCGCAAGCACCACTTCCTCAGTCACCACAGGCAGGCCCTGGCGATCTTGGCCCTGCAACGCCCGCTTTAGCCGGTGGCTTGCCCGCTAACTTACCCGCAAGTGCGCCAGCCCTGACCTTTGGAGAAGAGCCTCCAGCCGGGCTGCCTCAAGTCCCGCAACAGCCGCAGGCCCAGGGCCCACAGCTTCCAGGACAACCAGGACAAGCAGGCCAAGGTCAGCCGGAAATGACGGATGCCGAGTTTGCCAAAATCATTGAGCAATTGAGGGCTGAAATCGCAGCCGCCCAAGCGCAAGGTGCCCCAAACGGCCAACCGCCGGCAGGCTTGCCTCAGCAGCCGCCAAAAGTCCAGAACCCTTTTGCAACGGCTTAAATTATTATTTCACTCCAAAAGACCCGTCCCGATATTTTCAGGGCGGGTCTTTATTAAACCTGACAGAACGTATTGAGGGAAGAGGCGGAAGTTTATACAAGTTGTGAAGCGCCCTTTCCCTTGTCTCCCTAAAGCCGCTATAATACGGGAAACGCTACAAGAGAGGCTCAAGAGATTCACGTTAACCCCGGCGACCCCAAAAGCTTTTTGTGTCGCAGCTTAAGACCTTTCTGACACGTCTATTTTTTATCAGCTTTTATTTTTTTAAAGCGCAGGGAAGGAACACCGTTGTGAGTGAGTATGTTTTCAAACTGAAAAAAGGCGATCTGGAACTTGAACTGAAAAGCGATGACGCCAAGTTTATCGAAACCCAGATGGACAACTGGCGCAACATGTTGCTGACGCAACAGGAAAACCGCTAGATTATTTCTGATTCATCAGCTATTTCTGATTCATCAGCGCAGGACAGGTCTCAGATAGGTCTCACAGGATAAGTCTCAATGGGTGACGAACATTATTATGACATCGAGCTGAAACAGGGCGATCTTACAATCAACCTGATGTCGGACGATGTATATTTTATTGCCAGGCAAATGGACAAGTGGTTCAAGGTGCTGATGGATGACTCGTATGTCCCCATCCAAATACCGCCAACAGCCCCGCCTAAGCCTGAACCAGTCGTACCGGCTCAGCCGCCAGCCTCAGCGCCGATACCCCCGGAACCCGCTCCCGCACCGCCGCCGCGCGTTCAAGAGCCTCTGCCGGAATTAACCCGCATAGAGCCTGCGCCTCTGCCGCCTCCCCCGCCAACGTTAACCCCGGTGGAAGCCAGAACGCCTTCTCCGATTCCTGAACCGCAAGGCGTTTATGCCTCACCCCCTCCAGCACCAGCCGAGCCTCAGCTCTTGGATCAGAGTGTCCAGAATGATTTTGAAGCGGTGATGGATACCCTGATGCGGGACTTGGAAAAAGGCGAGGGAGCGCCCGCCGCTTATAAGGAGCCGGCCGGGAAATTTCCGGGGCAGAATTACGGAAGCGAACCCGAAGAAGCCGATCCGCTTGATTTTGACGGTGTTTCAAGCCTCATCCAGCTTGCCGATCGTTCCAGGGCAGCCACCAGCGAAGATTTTCTTTTATTGACGGCGTTTTACCTGAATGACTTTGAAAATGCCGATCGTTTTTCCCTTAAACGCATCAACTCGCAACTGGTCAAGTCTGGCCTGACGCCGGTAAACCACAGCGTGCTGGAATCCTCCATCACCAAGGGTCTGGTTAGCCTGATTCCCGATATGACGGGTATGGCAGACGTTTCAGAGTATTCGCTGTCCGAGTCCGGCAGGCAATACGCCTTGCGCCTTTTTGTCTGATACTTGGTATTACCACAGCCTTACCAGGAAAACCAGGCAGGATCGACACTTGGATTAGGATGATACGTATTGGAGTTAGTCAGGGTAGGACTTTCCATCGTTCCCCACGTCCGCAACTTCCCATTGGCATAAATAACAAAGGTAACGGACAGATTTGCTGAACCCGACTTGCCGTCAGGATCGATCGTAAACCAAAGTCCATTATTGGTGCCAGCCCCGCCGATTCTATCTTCATCAAACAGCATAATGGCACCGCTATGAAGCCGTAAGCAGGGCCGCCAAGTTCGGCACTGAACAATGGGATAACCGGGACTGTCATCGATATAGCTCACACTATCACGGCTCACATAATTCATATAAGGTGTAAAGTCGTACATCCACTGGTTTGTAATGGTGTTATCCAGTTTGTACATTGCAAAAGCACCCGCCACCATCGCAGCAGCCTCTTTTGCAATGGCTTTATCCCGTGAACTTGACTGCGCGACAAGCACTTTAGGGATAGTGAAGGTGGCAATGACCCCTAAAATTAAAAGGGCAATAAGCAGTTCTGCCAAAGTAAACCCAGGCAATGTTTTACAAGTTAAAACTCTCTTCATAGTCCTATTATCGGCAGTATTGACTGCTTTAGTATACTTTTATTTAAGAAATGTAAACGTATACTCTGGAGATTTCAATTCTAACAATTATTCAGCATCTAGCGCATATGTTTGGTTTTTCTATAGTTGTGCCGTCTTGAAACCTGCGCCGCTTTGAGCTCTAAAGGCGATATCCCTTAGCAGACTCGTTTCAAGCAGGTTCTTTAGTACCGTCCTTGCTGAAACTCAGCCTTTTTTTTGATAGAGTTTATAAAAGGGCATTTCTAACGTTCACGAATCGCTTCTGTTTCAAGTTCCTGAAATTGTCACATAGCATTCTTGTTGAATACGAATAACCGTAAGGCATCATAATGGAGGATTATCCGGTGGCTGTTCAATTGGGGCTCCCACGCACCGAGCTTTACACGGGGGATCATGATTTGAGTAACGTGAAAATCTTCACCGGCCGTTCCAATCCAGGGCTTGCTGCCGAAATCGCCCAGTACTTAGGGGCCGAGATCAGTCCGGCCATTATCAAGAACTTCAGCGACGGCGAATTGTACGTCCAGATCAAGGAAAGCGTCCGTGGTTTCGATGCTTACGTCATCCAACCCACCTGTACCCCGGTGAATGAGAGCCTGATGGAACTGCTGTTAATGCTGGATGCCCTCAAGCGGGCCAGCGCCAAGACCATCACGGCTGTTATCCCCTATTACGGCTATGCCCGCCAGGATCGCAAGACGACCGGTCGTGAGCCGATTTCCGCTAAACTTGTGGCGGATCTGATTACCAGCGCCGGGGCTGATCGCGTGGTTGCAATGGACTTGCATACCGGCCAGCTTCAGGGTTTCTTTAACATCCTGGTGGATCACTTGTACGCCACGCCGATTCTTTGCGGTTACATCAAGGAAAAGCATCTAGAAAACCTGGTTATCGTCAGCCCGGACGCCGGTGGCGTGGAGCGGGCCAGGGTTTACGCCAAAAAACTCAATTGCCCCATCGCCATTATCGACAAGCGCCGTAGCGCGCACAACATTGCCGAGGTTTACAACATTATCGGCGATATCCAGGGCAAGACGGCTATCGTGGTGGACGACATGATCGATACGGCAGGCACCATCTGCTCCGGCGCCAAAATGCTTCTCGATGAAGGGGCCACCAGCGTTTACGCGCTTGCCGCCCATCCCATTTTCTCTGGCCCTGCCGTTGAGCGCATTGCCGATTCCGTTTTCGAGGAAGTGGTGGTGACCAATTCCATCCCGCTTTCAGAATCCGCCAGGCAGGTCAGGAAAATCGTCCAGTTGTCCATCGCGCCTGTACTGGGCGAGGCGATTGGCCGGATTCACGACCACCAATCGGTCAGCGAGATGTTCCAGTAAGTTTTAATAAAGATCCATAGCCAATGCCCCACGTTAGTTGCTCACAACCGGTTGAAGCCGATATCCAGACCATCTGGCGCGTCTTTATGGACAAGATTGAAAACCCGGATCGCTATATGGCCTACGTCAAAGAGACGCGTTTTCTGGAAGATGCGGATGATTACGTGGTGCGGGAAATCTGTACGGAAGATATGAGTCTGCAGGAGCGGATCACTCTGGATGAGCGGCTTGGGGAGGTTCGTTTCCAGCTCTTGAACCATCCGCTGTTTTCGGGAGAAGTTTTGCACCAGATTGTGCCGCCCGCATTAGAAGCCAGCGGGGAAAACATCCCAAGCGCGGTGGTGAAAGTGACGATGGACTGGACGCCCAAGAACGAAGAAGCCAAGGCGGTTGAGCGAACGGCCAGGGCAGACATTGAGCAGAGTATCGAAGAGGCCACGCTGTACATCAAGCGCATGGCCGAGCAGCTAGAGCGCCAGAAGCACTTGCAGGGTTAGTGATTAAACGGGCTGTTTTTTCAAGTCTACTTAGTTAGTAAGTAGGCCTGCCCATAGCGGCGGCACCGGCTTTTATTTGCCCGTAGCTTCGGGGGGCTTGGACTACATTGGAATAAACCTTGGTGTCTGGCCCTGAAATGACATCCAGAAAACGACTTCCCGTCCTTCTGAGGTATTCTTGCAGACGACGGCCTAAACTACCCTTGCCCGGAGCCGTTGAGACAACGTTCGTAGTGGTAGTCACACTATCCATCGCGGCTCTTGGGGCTGGAATTCTACGCGCTGACAAGGTTACCGGCGGTGTCAAAACAGACAACATACGTAATGGCTGCATACTCAATACTCCTTTTGCGAAATGCGAAAAATTGCGAAAATCTTGTTCCCTGGCGTTAAGCCTTTAATATAAGCGGCTTATAACGCTTTGATTGTTATTCGCATGAAACCGCTTCGTCCACTTTGTTTGTTATTTAATTGATATATATTTATAAGCAAAAAGCCAGCTAGGAAAACCTGGCTGGACTTTTTACTTGAGACTATCCGGCGTTAATCCCAGCGAGCGGGCCTGGGTTCGGTTCGGCCTTCCCATGGGCGGGGTGGTGGCGAACCTTCTCGAGGTAAGGGCCGTCTGTCATATAGGCCAGTCATATCTGAGCCTCTTTCCGCACGGCCGTTAGCAATCCGTTCTTCTAGGTCACGAAGCCAATCGCCTCTTCTTTGGGGAGACATACCGGTTTGGATCGGTGGGCGGTAACGCTGGTCGGGGTGCCGTATGACGCCTTGATCACGTAGACCGCGCGTTTCCCGTTCTATAAAACCGTCAAACCGTCGAATTAAATCTTTTAAAAATGCCCCGATGCCGCCTCTGGGCGCAGGCACCCTACCTGCGCCGAATTGTACTTTCGGCTTTTGGGAGATAAACGCGTCTTGCGTATTGGCGGCGGAAAACTTGATCGAGCCAGGCTGAGGGGCTAGTCCGGGCTGTGGGATTGCCTGGGAAGAAGGAGGTTGTATTGGGGGAAGGGCGCTCATCGCGGTTTCCTTTTTTTTTAGGTTTGGAGGGAGAAAAAAGTTTAATGCTTCAGTTTAAGAGGGACTTGGATAAACAAACAAAGGCTCTCAACGCCATGAATTGCCTAAAATCAAAAGCCAGTCAAGTTTCCCTGACTGGCTTTCGCTGGTTTTTGCGAAACTAGCGACCCAAGAGGCCGATTGCCAGTTTCATGTAGTTGCCGACTTCCTTGGTGATCAGGAAGTTGTCTTGCACGCGCTTTTTGGCTTTCTTGCCCATTTCCTTGCGTTTTTCAGGGTTGGAAAGCAGTTCGCGGATGGCGGTCTTGACTTCCTCGTTCGTGGAGACCAGGTAGCCGCAATCTTTATCGACAATCTGATCCTGAATACCACCGACACGACCGCCGATGATGGGCTGTTCTTTCCACATCGCCTCGGAAATCGTCAGGCCGAAGCCTTCCTTGCTGGAGTACTGGATCATCACATCGGCGCCACGCTGGAAAGCGTTGATTTCGATGTTGCCCACGCCGTGGAAGTTGTTCAGGATGGTGACGTCTTTATCAAGACCGGCGGCGCGAAGCGTTTGCTCCCAGTAGAACATGCCTTCCGGGTCATCCGTGGCCATCGAACCGGCATAAATGAGCTGGAGTTCGGGGAACTCTTTCTTCATTTCCTGGTAGATTTTCACCACTTCAACCGGCTGCTTCCAGGGGTCGAAACGGGAGATCTGGCAAAGCACCGGGCGGCTTCTGTCGATGCCGTAGCGATGAAACACTTCATCAACCTGGGTTTCGCTTAAGTCGTAATTTTTCGGGCTGAGCGGGTCGATGGACGGGGGAATGATTTTGACTTCTTTAAAGTCCGCTTTGTCCTGAACGAACTGCTCACGCGTCCAGATAGCCGCCTCATACTGCTTGGCGAACGCGCCGATAAAGCCCCAGACGTTGGCGTTGGTCGTGGTGGTGTCGATGTGGCAGCGCCAAGCCCACTTGCCTTTTCTGTCCTTGCTGTAAAGCTCAATGAGGCCAGCCGGTTGCGGATCGTGGATGAGAACGACATCGTAGTCGTTCAACAAGCCTTCACTGAAGTTTTCGATTTGCGTTTTCTTGTACAGGTCTTTTTCTTCAGCGCTGAGTTCACCGGGAGCGCCTTGCAGCGTGTTGTGCATTTTCTTGGTGACGTCATAGAAAGCGGTGTTGGAGACTTTCAGGATGTACCAATCGCTTTGGAAGCCGACTTCCTTGCCCAACTGGTTCATCAGCGGGATCTGGCGGTGCAGAAGCTCGGCCACGCCGCCGCCGTAGGCAGTCGCGTTGACGTGGGCCATTTTGACGTTTTTCAGTTTCGGCAGAAGCTCGCGCAGTTCGGCGAGAAACTCCGGGCCAATCCCTTCTTCGTAAGCCGTGACGTAATCAAAATTTTCGGGGTTTGTTTTGACCAGTTCCAAGCTAATGTCGGAAGCGGCAAGTGTCGCTGTCATAGGACGGAGATCCCTTTCGTAGGCTAATCAGATTGTAATGTGACGTATAACTGTAAAAGTGGTGACAAGGTAAGCTTCAGGAAAATTAAGGCGGGGAGAAAAACCCGGTTTCGCCAATAAAATACGCGGGCTGTCGTAAATTGCCGTCAATTTCGAGGGAATTTGACGCCAAGCGGGGACGCCTGGCTGCCCAAAATACCCGGGAAATAATAGGGCGAGAATAAAGATTGCCTGGAGATATATAGGGGATACTGTTTGATAGACCCGTTTGCCCGGTGGTGGGAAGGATTTGCAGGAAAAACGCCGATAAAAAATGATCCTGCGCTATGCTAGCAGAAGGGTGCTTTTCCCACAAGCAAAATCTTGGGGTTTAAGATAAAACCCCAAGTGTGCTGCTCACGGCATTTTAAGCCAGATAGCCGCTGAACCTTGGCTGTCCTGTTCTGGTTAATGAAACGGCTTCTGGAGATTTCACCGCTGTCCCGGCGGCACCCTGCGCATTTCTTCCGGCAGTTGCAGCTACCCCAGTGGGCAGATGGGTATAAGCGCCTTCACCAGCGCGGGCTGCTCCCCTGGCTAAAACCCTGGCTACAGGCGGCAGCACCGCATGTTCAGGAATGGTCATTAACAAGGCTCTCATAGTGTTCCCCCTTATGAGCAGCATATTAACGGTTGATGTACTTGGTTTTATTGACTCAAAAAACGAATACTCGAAACTGGCTTGGTTATACCCCGATTTTTATACCACTGAAAAGCCGGGCAGACTATTGGACAAAAGACGGACATCGTTATTCTGACGGGTTGCGCTCAACGTATGCTTGGAGAAGAATTGCTGAGAGTATCAGGATTTGCTTACGGGGAGGGTCTTCTTACTATGAAAATCGCTAAAGACGTGTCAGAACTAGTGGGCAAAACGCCGATGGTCTTCTTGAACCGGCTGAGCGATGGCTGTGTCGCTAGAATTGCCTTGAAACTGGAAAGCATGGAGCCTTGCAGCAGCGTCAAAGACCGCATCGCCAAAAGCATGATTGAAGCTGCCGAGGCGCGAGGCGATATCCATCCTGGCAAGACCATCCTGGTTGAGCCCACCAGCGGCAATACGGGCATTGGCCTGGCCTTTATGGCGGCGGTTAAGGGCTATGAGATTATTCTCACCATGCCCGAGACGATGAGCATGGAGCGCCGCGTCGTGCTTCGTGCGTTTGGCGCCCAGATTGTTTTAACCCCTGGCCCCAAAGGGATGAAAGGGGCGATTGCCAAAGCCGAGGAGATTCTGGCGGGAAATTCTAAAGACGTTATACTCTCCCAAGCCAAGACGCCTTTTATGCTCCAACAGTTTGACAACCCCGATAACCCGAAAGTTCATTATGAGACGACGGGCCCTGAAATCTGGGACGATACCGAGGGGCAGGTGGATATTCTTGTTTCAGGTGTTGGCACCGGGGGCACCATTACCGGCATCGCCGATTATATCAAGCAAAAGAAGCCTGAATTCAAAGCGATTGCCGTGGAGCCCACCGAGAGCCACGTGCTTTCAGGTGGAGAGCCAGCGCCCCATAAAATTCAGGGCATCGGCGCGGGCTTTGTGCCGAGCATTTTAAAAACCGAGCTGATCGATGAAATTATCCAGGTGCATAGCGATGATGCGGTGGATATGGCGAGGCGACTGGCGAGAGAGGAAGGCCTGTTGGTGGGCATTTCTTCTGGCGCTGCCGTCGAGGCGGCCTTGCAGGTGGCCAAGAGGCCAGAAAACGAGGGCAAGCTGATCGTGGCCATTATTCCCAGCTTTGGCGAGCGCTACCTCTCCTCGGTGCTCTTCGATGTCTATCGCCAGGAAGCCATGGCCCTCGCCACGGCAACGGTTTAGAGCGCGGCGGCGGATGGAATTTGCTTGGCGCTTTTGACGGCTTCTATGGGGTTAAGGATGCCGTAGCCCTGGGCTGCAAAAGGATGCGCTGTTTTGGTGGCGGTCTGGATCAGGCGATCACGGATATCTTCAAACGTTAAATTGGGATTCTCCTGAAGCATCATCGCCGCAATCCCCGCCGAAATGGGAGACGAGTAAGACGTTCCCTTGGTCACAAGACCAAGCCCGATAGTGCCAAATTGCTGTGTCATCCCAATTTCAGCCCCAGGAGCAGCAATCGTCGGGTTCCAGTGCTGAGCGTCCCCGCGCGAGGAAAACGGCGCGATGATATCGTCGCGCGTATCAGCGGGAGTCAGGTTGGTATCGGATGCCGCAACCGAAATCACATACGGACTGTTCGCCCAGAGCGTCATCTCATGGCCGGGCGGTAACGGGACGGTAAACGGCAACTGGTCATGGGCGTTTGCCGCAGACAAGAAAATGATCAGTCCCTGGTCTTTAACCTCCCTGGTTTTTTCCACATATTGCCGGTGCAACTGCGTAAAAAGCGGGTTCTGAATCAGCAGGGCGTTAATATAGCGCTCGATTGCCATGAACTGCTCTTCACGCGTTTTGTGCTGCGTGTCACCCAGTACCGCCTGGCGAATCAGCGGAAATTTGAAATGTCCGGTCTTAGGATCTTCTTCCTGCAGGACGTTGAGCGTTTCGATATAGAACTCAAGCAGGGTAAGCCCCCATGAGATATTCACCACGCGCAGCGACGGGTCTTTTTGATGTTCCTGAAGGACGCGATCCAGTTGGGCGATCATTTCGCCATAGACCTGCTGAACCGGCGGTAACTGGTTAAATTCGGACAGGTCGTCCTTTTTTAGTTCAAACTCTGGACTATACCAGCCGAAATTCTTGACGATTGCCCCCGGAGCCACGCCCCAGTATGGATCATGGATTACGGCGGCAACCGCCTGGCTATGGGGGGAGACGAAAAGCTGTTTTTTACCCGGTTCGTTCTTATCGACCTCAAAAGGCTCAATGTCGGCAATGGTGATGCCTCGGCCATCAATGCCGTTGGCAGTCAGATTTTGTCGGACGAGCGGGACAATAGAGCCTGCCGAGGCCCGTTTCTGTTTGCTTTCAAGCAGCGCCTTCTGGAAAGGGTTTTCCGCATGTTCGACCTTCAATTCAAACTGCCCGTCCCGAAAACAGTTACCCTGTAACCCGTTCTTGAAGCGGTAGTTTCCGTTGGTGTCCATCTTGCCGATGGGCTCAAAGCCGTCAATGGTGGGCTGGTAGATATTGCCCTGCCCATCGACCTGAACCCGAAGCGATAGCGATAAATTGCCGTTGGGAAGGACAATGCCCAACGCCAGACGCTGAATATCCGGCCAGCCTTGGGGAAGTTTGTTTGCAACCGTTCTGTTTAAAGACTTTTTCGCTTCCGGCTCGCCCTGTTGGGACTGCTGTGTTGTCGTTGCCTCTGTTAACCCCACAGCATTATTCTCACCTGCTGTCTGTCCTTGAGGCACAGGGGCTTGGGAAGCTTTTGGATAAGCAATGGGCTGAGGGGGTGAAATGCTCACGGGGGCTCCGAGATAGGGCGAACGGATATGAATATAAGGTTCCTGAACCGCAATTTGTGCCCATCAGGTAAGAAAGCGTGCCTCTGGCGCCTGATCACCTGATGCCTGATCCAATGCATCATACGGAGGCACCACCCACTATAGCCCCAAACAGCTGGAAAATCATGTGCCAGCTTTAATTCAACTGGGCTTCAGGCTGGCGCTGATGGCCGGATGAAGGATAAAACGCGTGATTTCCGGCGTAGACCCCAGGCGAAGGGGAAATAAGTTAAGCCCGAAACGATCGATGCGAATACTGGAGCCTATACCTGGGTTGACGTACAAAGCGCTGGCTTTGTCCAAATGGTAAGCACCTTGCAGATAGGTGTCATCGAACGGCCCTTCCATCACCCGGCGGCGCAGGCTATCCAGCAGCGGGCCAAGCAGCGGCAGGCGTGATGCGATCTGGCCGCCATGCATATGGCCAGCCAGAATCAAACCTGGGGCTTTACGGGCATTCCGGCTCATCTGGTTAATGATGTCGGGATGGGGGTTATGGGTCAGCAAGAGGTGCGCCGCATTTTCGGGAATTTGACGAAGCGCGTCTTCACAGGCCTCCTCAAGCTTTTTACCCGTACTTAAAAGATGTTCATAGTCATCAATGCCAGACACCCAAAGTCCCTCCAAAAGCGCCGAATGACCATCACTTTCAGAAGCTTTCCTGATACCTGCCGTGATGTCTTGGCCAAACCCAAGACGGATGGCGTTATCCACCAACACTTTAAAACCCGCTTTTTTAGCGACCTGGCGAAACAGCTTGCCCTTGCTGACCTTTCCAGATACCTGTTCATCGGCGTGGGCATGATCCATATAATCGTGATTTCCCATGCACAGTAGGCGCTCGACGGGGGTAACGCCGTCCGATTTTATTTTAGGTAGGGCAGCCAGAATATCGTGGGCTTGTTTGAGATAGGTTTCCCCGTGATGGATCACATCGCCGGTGACAACGATAATATCGGGATCAAGCGCTTCAACGGCCCGGATCATTTTTTCCCAGTAAGCGGCTGGGGCGTACTCATAACACTGGATATCCGAGAGTTGCACCAGGATCAACCCGTCAAGACGCTGGGGTAGCTTGGGAATGCCCGCAGAGTATGTCTTGAGCGTAAAGTCAGGCATCGGGCAGAGAAGCTGACTTAGCCTGGCCAATAGCTGAACCAGGAATGGGTGCCTAGGCCTGTCCAGGGCAATCGCTGTTTTCTTGTTGAAACGAGGCTTCCAGCGATATTTCTTTTTGTATTCGACAAAATTTGAACCCGGTGTGGACGGGCCAATGCGCGATTGGGACATTAAAGCGGGATGAGGCATAATAAGGCAGCAGAAGGTTTTAAGCCTATAAGAAAATATTTAATCAGGCGCATTTTATCACGCCTTTTTAAAGGTCAACCATAGCCTGGCGACTAACATGTGATTAAAAAAGAGAAACACCAAGGAGTTGCTAATTGACATGGCCGCTTGTTACGCGGCGGAAAACTTACAGCAGAAGAGCCGTAACGTGATACGTACGGCTCTTCTGAATCTTGAATCATAACGCTTGTGAAGGTTGGCCTTATAGCGGGAGGTATCTAGCCACCGAAAAGGCCGCCCAGCATACCACCGAGGAAACCGCCACCGCCACCATCTTTATTGCCAGCGCCGCTGCCAAAGATGTTGCCGATGTTGATGCCAGGGCCACCGCCACCACCAATGTTACCGATATTGATGCCAAAGCCCTGCTGCTGCTCTTGCTGAGGAGCGGGCACCTGCACCACGATGATTTGAGGCTGTGGAGCCTGGGGCTGATTAGGTTGGACGGGCTGGGCAGGCGTCGGAATCTGGTAAACCGGAGGTTCCTGCACTGGCGGAGGATCGGGAAGCTGATAAACTGGAGGCTGCGGCTCGGGAAGGGGAACAGGTTCAGGCTCGGGCTGAGGTTCAGGCGTTCCCACATCATACATGCCGCTCAAGCCAAAGAGACTGGACATCATCATTTCCATCATCGACAGCATTTGCGAGAACAGGCCGACGATCATACCCTGCGGGTTCATATCCCCGCCGCTACCGCTCAACGTGGAAACCGGGCTGGGAAGGCCAGAGTTTAAGGCAGGGGTTGTAGTTGCGGGAGCCGCGCTTATGAGCGAAGGGGCTGCCGTGGAAATAAACGTTTGCGGTGGGGCGGATGGAACGGCCGTCGCGGCTGCGGGGGGTGCGAAAGGGCCTGAGGAAATAACAATCGGATTGGTCATAATAATGCGCTCATGCTCCTGACTGAAAAAGGAGGTAAAGTAAAGAAGGGGGACTTCGCCAAATAAGTCAATCAATTATGGATGCCTATGGGATGCCTAAATAGAGAATGTCGGGGATTATAAGCACATCCCTGCCTGAAAAGATAAAATTAAAAATCTAATATTCGCTCTCTAGATAAATAAAAACATTTTGATATATACAATTGCCTCAAATGTACCCATGTAACGTTAGCTTAACGTTCAATCCACCCCCCTGCCCCTCAGGGCAACTTTTCGTATTGAGAAACGTTTTAAATAGTATATTCTTTTGTGCTGTTCTGAACCCAATTCCAGAATGAGCCCCTGAAAATCCCCAGTGAATGAGCAGTTCCCAGTTTATTCCAACTGTTTTCGGAAGATACTGAAGTATTGATTTGCGTATCCCTTTTATTTTGCCCTTTCAAGCTTTTTAGCCTTTTCAGGCTTTTTAGAATGAATGGCGATTGAAAGCATTATCCCTATCAACAGGAGATTGCATGCGTATGCACCAGCGTCTTGTCTTATTGAATAAATCGCGCCTTCGCGGATTTTTCATCATCCTGGCCTTGCTGTTTGCCATCGGCACCCTGGCTCAGGCAGCCGCCTTTGCCCAGCAGCAGCCTGAAATCACCGACCTGCCGGAACCGCTTTTTCCGCCGGAACCCTATGAAAACTATTCTCCCCCCATCCCCAACTACAAGCTGAATTTCAAGGACGACTGCAACCGCTCCTGCTGCGCCAAGGACTATTCGGACAAAGACCCGCTTCATTACATGAAGAAGCCCGATTACGACAAAGACATGAGCGTCTCGCCCTTCTATCTGGATCGGCGCGATCAGGCTACCATTACACCTTGCGAACGGATGTCGATGTTGTCCCCGTTGCGGATGGACGCGAGTATCCCCGCTCAGCCGCAAACGCTGCCCAGAATCGACATCAAATCCGACAGCAGCCGCCAGAGCATGACGCCCTACGCGCTGATTCAAAACCGACAAGGCGCCAACGACAAGTTTCACGTCGCCACCGGGGGTGGCCGTATCACGGCGCAACTGGCCAATGTCAGCTACTATTCGATATGCGCCGGTCGGGGCGAGAATACCGTTATCGTGAAGAACACGGATAACGGCGGTATTCACACCTATGGCGGCAACAACCATATTATTCTTGCGGGAAACAACACCAACCAGTTCACGCGCGCCGGCCATAACGGCGGCAACGTGATTGAAATCGAGCATGCGGTTCCCGTCAGCAGGCCCGATAAAGCGAGCTTCAGGAACGAGCAGTGGTCAAGCAACAGCGTTTTCCGCACCGGCCTTTCAGGCGGTAACGGGGATGACACGGTGGTGTTGAAAAACCTGCCCACCGGCTCCAAGTGGTGTCACATCGGCGATTATGAACTCTTTGGCGAGCAGTTCCACGTGGTGGAGTTCGCCTTGCCGCCCAGTGTCGTGGAAGGCCCCCGCAGACAAAGAATCAATTTCGGCACTTCGATTGATTACGTCGTTGTGTTCGGCCAGAAGATGACGCTGATCGAGTTTCTGGAGAACAAGCCCTCCAACAGCAAGCTCTGCCAGCCGGAAAGACCGATGCCGGTTGCACCGAAACCACCGCCACCGCCGGTGAAGAAAAAAGTCATCCGTGGGTATTGGTAATATCATCTGAAAATAAAAGCCCCGTCCTGAATAAAGACGGGGCTTTTTAGTTTTTTATCAAACGCCGATTAGTTGCAGTTTATCCAGCCCTAAAATAAAGCTTATTGTTCCTGATACAGCAGCGGGGCGTCATGGATAAAGCCTTCGGCCACGGCACGCTGAACGGCCTGGATTTCATTCTGAACGTTCAGCTTGATCAGGATGTTTTTGATGTAGCCTGAAAGCCAGGCTGAGCTTAAGCCTAACTTGTTTGAAATTCTGTCATTCGTGTAACTAAGCGCCATCAGCTTCAGGATTTCCATTTCCCGCTGGTTCAACTGCTCAACAACCTTGCCGCCGGTCGACACTTCTTTTAAGGCATCGGCCACGTGCTGCTGCTCACCGGATAGCGCCTGCCCGACCTGGCTTTCATAGCTTTGATGGTTTTGCTTGGGGATGGGCCGACTTTGCATCGCGTGCGTGGGGTCTTCGCTGAATGGAACGTTCAAGCGCTTTTTATTTTCCGCTTGCCCGCCTGGCTGCTGGCTAAAGGACACCTTCTGAAACGAGCCTTGTTTCTGGTGTTCAGCGGCGTCAAAGACGGGGGCCTCGCTAAAAACGGGGATGCTTTTGGCGCGAGCCGCCAACGGGCTTGCCGAAGCATGGGAATTTGAGAACGTTTCATGACGGTAATCGATACCCATCGCAAAAGACTCTTCCAGTGCCGCATCACCGGTATCCCTTACCATTGCGGCAACGACCTTGGGATCGATACACACGGTGCCCTGCATGACGGTATGGATGGTTTGCACCAGTTGCGAAAGCTCGGTTTCTTTGGTGCAATAGCCGTCGGCATGCACTGAAAAAGCGGCTCTTACCACTTTTTTATCCACCATCGAGGTGGTCATGATCACTTTCGTTTCCGGCAACTCTTTTTTGATGGTTTCCGTCAACTGGATGCCGTTACCTTCGGCAAGGCAGACATCCATCAGGATAAGGTCAGGTCTGGTTTGCTGAGCAAGCTTAAAAGCGGTTGGCGCATCCATAGCCTGACCCACCACCGTCAGTTCGGGATATTTTTCAAGACCCAGCTTCAGGCACTCATTGGTGAGTTTATGATCTTCAACGATCAGGATTTTCCAAGGGGTTTTGGGTGTTTCGATGCGATCCATACTGCCCGCCTTATCAATGCTGCCCATCACGTACTTCCTTACTTAAACTTTATCGCCCCACCTATCCGATAAGACGAAGAAGGTAAAAATACCTGGAAACTGATACAAAATGCCCATCACTTGTTTCTGCTTCGGTATCGGCATCTTGTCCTGATTCTGAAATAAAAGTCCGTTCTGACGAGACATCCCGTTACATGGCGCTATTCACTTGCTGCTATTCTATGTGGTGCTTATTCCATGCTTATTATGCCCGAGCTTCTCAGGCGCTTAAACTGCCACAGGGATGATATTTTATGCCTAAGACTACATGTCATTGGTATTAATCCTTTTTTTTGCGCAATTTTGCGCAATGAGGGGAAAAACGACGCCAAGGCTCCTTTCAAGGCCGGGTTTCAGGGAGCCCGCCTTTATGTTTTACTGCTGTATGTCTTACGGTTGAACAGCTCCAACCCACTGGCATTTCTTACTGTGTGATAAGGAACCCGTCATGTCCCACCCGCTCCCTTCTCATAACTTACAAGAGCAGAACGCCCAGGCGGCATCCTACAACGCCTGCCCTTCGCAACAAGCGACCGATCGCCAGACGGTTAACATCGGGCTTTTGGGCCTTGGGACGGTGGGAAGCGGCATTTACAAAATCCTTTCGCGCTTCCCTTCTTATCATGTCCCCCAAATCGCCGTTCAAAACCTTTCCAAGGCGCGCAGCATCCAGAACTTTGACGAGAGCCTCCTCACGCTTGACCCGCTTTCCGTGGTGAACAACCCGGACGTGGATATCGTCGTTGAGGTGATGGGTGGCGTCGGGGCAGCCAAAGACGCCGTTTTTGGCGCGCTACAAAACAAGAAACACGTGGTGACGGCCAACAAGGAACTAATTGCCAAGTACGGCCCCGAACTCTTCAGCCTGGCCAAGAAGCATAATGTGCGCCTGCTGTTTGAAGGCGCCGTGGCCGGTGGCATTCCTGTCATCATGCCGCTGAAGCTCTCCCTTGCCGGTAATCGCATTGAGGAAATCGCGGGCATTTTGAACGGCACGACCAATTTTATCCTCACGCATATGACCCAGCAGGGCGCTGACTATGCTGACGTGCTGAAACAGGCCCAAGAACTGGGCTTTGCCGAGGCTGACCCAACCAGTGACGTGGAAGGCTTTGACACCGCGTATAAAATCTCCATCCTCTCAAGTCTGGCTTTTCACCAGGAAATCCCCACGGCCAAAGTCCACCGTGAAGGTATTACCCAGATCACGGCCGATGATATCAAGTATGCCGATGAGCTGGGCTATATCATCAAGCTCCTGGGCATTGCCCGCCGTATCGGTGAGGGCGGAGCGTCCGAATCACCTGACGCGGTCGACGTCCGCCCTGGATCTCATGACGCGGTCGACGTCCGCGTCCATCCCGTTCTGATTCCCAAGCGCCACCCGCTGGCCAATATCCACTTTGAGTACAACGCCCTTTGGATAAAAGGCGACGCCGTTGGCGACGTGATGTTCTACGGCAAAGGTGCTGGCGAAATGCCCACGGCCAGCGCTGCCATGGGGGATATCCTGGCCATTGGCTCGGAACTCCTGCGCGGCAACGACCCTGTGCCGTTAATGGATGTCGATCTGCAGGGCGAGGCCAATTTGCTCCCGATTACCGGCACCGAAAACCGTTATTACCTACGGGTGCGCACCAAAGACGTGCCCGGGGTTATCGGTCAGGTCGGCACCGTCTTTGGAGAATATGGCGTTTCGCTTGAGTCGGTTCTTCAAAAAGGTGTCCAGGCCGAATCCCCCACGAATGACGCTTGCGCGACCATCGTTTTGATGACCCACGCCGTCAACGAAGGCAAGCTTCAACAGGCCGTTAAAAAAATGTCGCAGCTCCCAAGCATTGATAAAATCGCATGCCTGTTGCGGGTATTCGGCTAACGTTCATACCATACAATGTTGTCAGCACTGGAAACGCAATTTCTATGACAAGCACGCAGCAAACCGTTTCACGATCAGTCGGTATCCTGGAAAACTACCGCCCGTTTTTCGACCTGCCCAACGGCTTTCCCATCGTCAGCCTTAACGAGGGCAGCACACCGCTGATTCCCGCCTGTCACTTGGCGCAGGCGCTTCAAGACCAGTTCGCTTTAACGGGACTGAAAATCTTTCTGAAATTTGAAGGCTTGAATCCCACCGGCAGCTTCAAGGATCGCGGCATGACCTATGCCGTCTCAGAGGCCAAGGCCAGTGGCTCAGAGTATATTATCTGTGCCAGCACCGGCAATACCAGTGCCTCCGCCGCAGCCTACGCCGCGCGCGCGGGCATCAAAACGCTGATCATTATTCCTTCCGGAAAAGTGGCACTGGGCAAGTTGTCGCAAGCCATTCTCTACGGCGCCTCCATCGTTGAAATCGACGGCAACTTCGATGTCGCGCTGGATATCGTTCGCGTGCTGGGCGATTCGGATAAGATTACCGTGGTCAATTCGATTAACCCTTACCGCATTGAAGGCCAGAAAACGGCTGCCTTTGAGGTTTGCGACGTCTTGGGCGACGCGCCGGATTATCTGTTTATTCCCGTTGGCAACGCGGGTAATATCACCGCCTATTGGCGAGGCTTTTGCCAGTACGCGGAAAAAGGCGTTTCTTCAAAGCGCCCCAAGATGTTCGGTTACGAGGCTGAAGGCTCGGCAGCCATCGTCAAAGGGCAAAAAATCGAAAGCCCGGAAACGCTTGCCACCGCCATCCGTATCGGAAATCCGGCCAGTTGGCAAGGTGCCGAAGCTGCCCGGGACGAGTCGGGCGGTGTTATCGACATGGTTAGCGACGAGGATATCGTTCGGGCCTATAAATTCCTGGCCGGACGAGAAGGCGTTTTTTGCGAGCCCGCAAGCGCCGCCAGTGTGGCAGGCTTGTTCAAGGCGGCAGAAAAAGGCCAGGTCGCTTCCGGCTCCACCTTAGTCTGCGTGCTAACCGGAAACGGTTTGAAAGACCCCGATAACGCCATTGCCTTTGGGGAGTCGCGGCGGGAAAAACTGCCGTCTGATCCCGAGGCTATCGCCAAGTTCTTCAACGTTTGAAAGGATACCCATGGGCAAACGATCATTCTGGGGCCGAGATGATATCCGGGCCGTTATTGACGAGGATTTCGGCGTTCCGCAATTTTATCGAATTGGCAGAAGCTACGCGCGCTTCATTCAGGAACAGCTTAAAAGCGTTGCCGCACCCATAATGCCTGAAGCCATATGGATAGGCGTTGGCCATGACGCCCGCCTGCACTCCCCAGAACTGGTCGCCGAACTCATTGGCGGCCTGCGCGCCGAAGGGATCAACGTCGTCAGCCTCGGCCTGTCCACAAGCCCCTTGGTTTATTTTTCAGAGCACCTTAACGCCCTGAACCCTGACTTTCCTCAATTAACCGGTACACTGACCGTTACGGCCAGTCATAACCCCAGTGAATACAACGGCATCAAGTTCACGTTCAGCAAAAAAACATTGTCCGAGGATAATTTCAAGCAACTGCAAAGCATCTACCACGCCATTGCCGATAATCCCGAAAAAACCTCTGGCGATGAATTAAGCGGAAAACTTCAAACATGGGACATTCTGCCCGATTACAAACGCTGGTTTGAATTACAGTTTAAGAATATGTTTGACGCAGCTCAAAGGCCCATCAAAATTGTGGTTGACTCAGGCAACGCGACGGCAGGAATCGTGGCGCCTGATGTTCTTCGCGCCATCGGGTGTGAGGTGGTGGATATTTTTACGGAGCCCGACGGGCGTTTCCCGAACCATCACCCGGATCCCTGCGTGCATAAAAACCTGAGCTTCCTGGTGGATAAAGTGAAAGAAACTGGCGCTGATTTCGGCGTGGCCTTTGATGGCGATTCCGATCGTTTGGGGATTGTCGATAATTCAGGTCGTATTGTTCCCGGCGATTTGATTACGCTGTTTTTAAGCGAGTCAATTCTTCAGGGCAAAAGCGAGCCATCTCATACGGTCGTTTTTGATATTAAGGCCTCTCAGATTGTTTTTGATTACCTCGGCAAACGTAACGGCAAAGCCAGGCTTTTACCTTCAGGCCACGCGTATATGAAACGCGTGATGCGGGAAGACGATATCTTATTGGGTGGCGAACTAAGCGGACACCTCTTCTTCAGGGACAGGCACTGGGGCTTTGACGACGCGCTCTATGGCGCTTGTCGCTTTATTGAGATTCTGGCCGCAAAACGTCGTCAACAGCCAAATTACCAGGTGTCGGATTTTATCGACGCGCTGCCGCCCACCAGAATATCCGAGGAAATTCGACTTTACTGCAGCCGAGAAGAAGGTCATCGTCTGATTGAACAACTAAAACTGACCGTTTCAAAACAGGCCGATTATTTCGGGCCGCTCGCCATTGACGTTTTAACCATTGACGGGCTGCGCGTGAATTTTGAAAACGGCTTTTTCCTGGTGCGCGCCAGCCATACCGAACCCTGCCTGACGCTTCGCTTTGAAGCGCCCGATGAAAACACCTACCGGCAAATCGAAAGCCGCATTCCCGAATTGGATGACAGCTTGAAAGCAACTGCTTCTTGACGCGCTAAAGCAAGCAACAAAAAACCGCCTTCGTTCTTTTGGGTAAGCAAGGCGGTTTTTGTGAATCGTGTTGTAACCGATTTTTTAAGCAACCTGTACTGGCGGTGTGGCCCCGGTGGGAGAAACCACCAGGCTGGTGCCGTTCAAGATGTAAAACAGGTTGCCGTCAGGCTGAACGCTAAAAGACGTTTGCCCTGCGAAGCGCTGCGTCAGGAAGTTGGCAAGACCCTGCGGGCCGCCGGTGGGCGCTTGGGCATTAAAGTTTTGAATTTCGGCCTGAAGCTGTTCTGCCGTGCTTAAGGGCCCTTGCGTGACAGGCGCTACTGCCGGCGCTGGTGCTGCAACAGGTGCTGCAATCGGTGCAGCTATGGGTGTTGCGGCCACTGGTGCCGGTGCTATGGGTGCAGGTGTTGCAACCGCTGCGGGTGCTTGTGCACCGGCCGATTCATTGCCTTTGTCACATCCGCCATCACCACCGCTAGCTGCGTCTGCAAGGGCTGCACCGGCTGCCGGAGTTCCAGCGGCCTGGGAGCCTGCGCCTAAGCCAAGGCCCGACAGACATTGTTGCAGTAAACCAATCAAGGTGGTAATCAAGCTTTCCAATTGACCCAGATCGCCGGTTGCAGCGGTAGTGGCCGTGCCTGTTCCAACGGACGCGGCAGCCGGGGCGGCTGTCAGTGCGCCGGTACCAAGCGCTGGTTGTGCCAGGCTGGGAGTGGCGGTTAAGGTGCTTGCAGGGGGAGCCTGCGCAGGCGTTGTCGCAATTCCGTTACCACCTCTGCTTGAGCCGGGTGCAACCTGAATGACGCCTGAAGGTAGCGGGGTACCGATAGACATAAAGCTAGCTCTCTCCAATCTGTTTCTTAAAGATACTGGGGAATAAAACTCGTTAAGCGTTTACTCTATTCGCGCTCAATCCAAATGAATCACCAGGCAGGATGGGATTTGTCCTCTCCGCACAAAATGCGAATGCTCTCTTGAGAACTCTCTAATAAAAATAAAAACATTTTCATTAATGATATTGCCGCTGTGTCAAGAAGTCGTTACGGAAATGGCTTCCCCCGTGTAATGGGTAAAGATAGGCTATTTCAATGACTTTTGAGGGCATCATACGCTGATCATCGAATATTTTTAGTCCTCTTGACTAGTTACGGTTCAAAATAAAAACCTATAAAATGGAATGGAGTGAATTTAAAGCCTATTGACACGGCCCCGAACTGGATCTAACCCGTCTATGAAGGAGGCAGCATTATATGAGAATTGCCCAGGTCGCCCCGTTGTGGGAGCCCGTACCGCCTAGAACCTATGGTGGAACGGAATTAGTGGTCTACAACCTGGTTCAGGAGTTATCGAGACTGGGACACGAGATTACCGTGTTTGCGACCGGAGATTCGGTTATTCCTGAACCAAGTCTAGAGAACGGAACACAAGCGGGTAAAATTCAAATCGTCCCCATGGAGACTGTTTCCCTTCGCGAGCAAGGCATTGCCATGGGAAGCGACTATGCCAAATACACCGAAAACCGGATGATTGCAGAAATTATCAGGCGCTCGGGCGAATTTGACATCATCCACAACCATCTTGGTTTTCAAATGTTCCCACTGGCCCACTGGTCAAGGACGCCTATTGTCACCACGCTCCATGGAACGATGGCCAAGAAGGAAGACAAGCCCTTTCTGGCGCAATACGCTCACATGCCCTTGGTTTCAATCAGCGAGTACCAGCAAACACCCCAACCTGACCTTAATTACGTTGGGAACATTTATCACGGGATTGAGCTTGCAAAAGTACCAGCCAATTTAAATACTTCAAAAGACAGCTATCTGGCCTTCCTTGGAAGGCTGTCCCCTGAGAAAGGGCCGTTGGAGGCCATTGCCGTAGCAAAAGCGACTGGTCGAAAACTGATGATGGCTGGAAAAATCAATTCCTTTGAAGAAAAATTCTTCCGAGAGCAAATCCAGCCCTTGATTGATGGGGATCAAATCCGCTACATCGGCGAGTTGAATCACGAAGAGAAGGTTGCGTTTCTTGGCAACGCCGCCGCGACGCTTTGCCCATTGAAATGGCCAGAGCCTTTCGGCCTGGTGCTGGCGGAGTCGATGGCCTGCGGAACGCCGGTTTTCGCGTTTGCCAATGGCTCGGTGCCCGAAATTGTCCAACACGAGCTTTCAGGTTACGTTGGCTCAAATGTGGACGATTTAATTTGCGCGGTGCAACAGCTTGATAACGGTATGTTTGATCGCGCCGCCATAAGGCAATATGCCGAGGAACGTTTTTCAAGGCAGCGGATGGCCCAGGATTATATTAGAATATATCAATCCCTATGCACGGATGCTCTTACCGAGTCTAGCGGCGTTAAGCCCGAGCTTAAAAAGTCCGCCCGGATATACAGCGTGATGACCTCCTATGGTGCAGGAAATTTATCAGGAAACATGGGCGTTGTGAACGTAAAACTACCGCAGCAAAAACCACTTTCCCTCAAATCCAGCAAGCCCAGCCTGCCTTCCTGTTCCTGACGCTGTTCAGTCGTTTTCAAGCCAAGTCAAGCCCCAGCATAGAGAGTCTATAGCGTCAGGCATTTCGACGAATCGAACCTTTTCCCATGAGCGCACAAGGGCCAACGGGCTTTAGTGGTGTGTTTCGCACCATCAAATACAACCACCTCTTCGTGGTGGACGATCAGGATGGGGCCATTCCGCCCTCAAACCTTGGCGGACTGGGGTTCTACTACATGGACACGCGCCATATCAACCAGTACGAACTTTACATTAACGACATCAAGCCCGTCACGCTGCTTTCCTCAACCGAGTCCGGCAATTACTCGACACTGGTCTACACCAATAACCAGTTTGAATCCGAAACCGATGACCAGCGACATATCATCATTCCCCAGGAGACGATTCTCGTAAAACGAGAAAGCGTATTAAACGAAGGCTGGTTTGAGAAATTCACGCTGGTCAACTACAACGACGCGCCACTTAAAATCAAGCTGACGTTTCGCCTGGGCGCTGACTTTAAAGATATCTTCGAGGTAAGGAATTTTCTGGCCACCACCGATGGCAAGCTTCTGGCGAAAAAGCAAAAAGACAATTCTCTGGTGTTTTCATACCAAGACGCGCTGCATCACGTCCTGGAAACCCGCGTGGTCTTTAAGGATTTTAAACCCACGTTTACGGTGATTGAGGATCATACGGCGGAATTTTATTATGAAACGATGCTTTTCCCGCAGGAAGAGCAGGCGCTTCATATGCATATCATCCCCATTTCGCCCCTTAAAAAATCCTACATCCGAAAAATTCCCCAGGGTTTTTCCCAGGCGTTTCAGAAAATCCAGCGCAAGAACAACGAATGGAGCCAGAACGCCACCCATTTTGAAACGGACAACGAAGAATTTAACGAACTGCTCAGCCGTTGTCACCAGGATATTCGCATGCTGGTGACGCGCATGCGAAACAGCGAGCATACGGATGATGATGACGTGTATCTTGCGGCGGGCATTCCATGGTATGTGGCGTTGTTTGGCAGGGACAGCATCCTGTCGGCCAGGAGCTGCCTGATTCTTAAGCCTGATCTTGCCAAAACGACGTTGAAAACGCTTGCCAAGTACCAGGGGAAAAAAGTGGATGAGTGGCGAGACGAAGAGCCAGGGAAAATTCTGCACGAGCTTCGCGTGGGAGAGTTGGCGAGACTGGACAAGATTCCGCACACGCCTTATTACGGCAGTGTGGACGCAACCCCCCTGTGGCTGATCCTGCTTCATGATTATTATCTCTGGACGCGCGATATTGAAACGCTCAGACAGTTATGGCCTAATGCGATGGCGGCACTGGCATGGATTGACAATAATCTCAACACGTCATCCAACGGCTTTTTGTCGTTTGAAACCAAGAGCGAACGCGGGCTTTTTCAGCAGGGCTGGAAAGATTCGCACAACAGCATGATGTACGCCAATGGGAAATTGGCGCCCTTGCCGCTTGCGCTGACCGAAGTGCAGGGCTATGTCTATATGGCCAAGCAGAACGTGGCGGCCCTGGCGAAAATCATGGGCAACACGGAATTGGAAGCCCGTCTGTTGACCGAAAGCCAGATTTTTCGCGAGCGCTTTAACCAGGCTTACTGGATGGAAGGGTATGATTACCCGCCGCTGGGCCTTGATGCCGAGGGGAAGCATCTGGATGTGATTGGCTCCAATGGTGGACATTGCCTGGAAACAGGAATCTATAAAGACGAGTATGTCGAGCCGATTATCAAGCGGATGATGACCTCCGATATGTTCAATGGCTGGGGCATTCGCACGCTCAGTTCACGGGCGGTGTCGTATAACCCGATGAGCTATCACAATGGATCGATATGGCCTCATGATAATGCGCTGATTGCCAGGGGATTGGCAAAACACGGGCGCGTCGATGATGCGATGCGGATTTTTTCAAGCCTGGTGGATGTTGGTAGAATGATGCCGCTGAAGCGAATTCCTGAACTTTACTGCGGCTTTTCGCGGGACGAGGCCAAGGTGGATCCGCCGGTGCGTTACCCGGTGGCCTGCTCTCCGCAAGCATGGGCTGCCGCCAGCGTGTATTCGCTGCTGCAAAGCCTGCTGAATATTTATCCGCGCTTTATGGATGGCATGGGCGCTAAAAATGCGGAGCAGGCGCTAATTATTGAAAATCCTCGCCTGCCCAAGTGGATCAACTATATGAAAATCGAGAACATGAAAATCGGCGATGCCAGCGTGACCATGGAATTTGAGCGCACCCAGCAATCCGTCCTGGTCAACATCATCGACCGCAGCCAGAACATCCCCATTTACGTGGTGATTTAATGCTGTTGAACGTCTCAGTTCCAGCTAAACCAAATGGGATCCTGCGCTGGGTTGGGATTATCCGCCCCCCAGCTCGTGGTTGTTCCCGGATCGATTGTCCCCTTGGTTCTGACTTTCCCATTGGCGTATAACCAGAACTCCACCGCTTTTCCCGGGCCTGTATCCAAACCGCTATAAGAGCCATCCGGGTCGATGCTGTAAATTACCGCATTCGTGCCTGATGTGCCGCCAAACGCGATATTCTGCATTACCATAACGCCGCCATTGTGAAGCTTTAAACAAACAAGACCCGCATCCGAGCAGTCATATGAGTAATAGGTCGGAATATCATCAACTGAACCACTCGTCAGAACGGAGAGGTAGTTCATATAAGGCGTCAGATCTTCGGCGTGTGTGCTCGCCGCAAGCTGACTGTTGTGTTTGTAAAGCAGCAACGACTCTGAAATGGTACCAGCCACCTCTTTGGCAATGGCCTTAGCTCTTGCGTTGGTCTGACTGGTGAGAACCTTGGGAATGGTGAATGTGGCAATGACGCCCAGAATGAGTAAGGCGATCAGCAGCTCTGCCAGTGTAAAAGCCGGGGTTTTGATCATATGTATAATTTCTTAAGCGGTAACATTCTGGACGTTGCTGCTTAAGTATCGGACGATACTGGAAAAACTGCTGAATATCTTTATTTCGTTGGCTTTTCAGAGTTTGAGGAAGAATCCGTTGAACCCTGAGTTCTTCTACCTTTTAGCGAGTCAACCAACCTTGTAGTCGCGCCACTGGGATCACTGCCAAACTTCAAAAACTGGTCTGAAGAATTGGGTGCCAAGCTTGTTTGATGACGGTGCTCAGAGGCGTTTTGAAAAGGTTTTGTGGCTGTAGGGGCGGAAAAAGTCACAGTGTTCAACATCATCCATTCCTCCTGATTTTCTTTCGTGAGTCGTGTTTAAACAGCAACTGTCTGCTGGAGTTTTTCCCAGTCTGCCTTGAAGCTGGCAATACCTTTTTCGGTCAGCGGATGGTCGTACATCTGCTTGAGGACTTTGAAAGGAATCGTCGCAATATGCGCGCCCGCCATCGCTGATTGCGTCACATGCAACGGATGGCGAATGCTGGCCGCCAGAATCTGGCTGTCAAAGCCGTGTAAATCCACCAGCTCAACAGCTTCCTTGATCACCTGCAAGCCGTCAAAACCAATGTCATCCAACCTGCCCACAAACGAACTGATAAGCGTGGCGCCCGCATTGGCCGCCAAAAGCGCCTGGTTAACCGAAAAGACCAGGGTCACGTTAGTGGGGATATCGTCCTTTGCGAACTGGGCAACCGCTTTCATTCCCTCTACACAGAACGGCACCTTGACGAAAACATTCTCCGCCCATTTGGCAAACGTGCGGCCTTCTTCAATCATTCCCTCAGCCGTCTCGCTGACACACTCCATGCTGACCGGCCCATCGGGCACCAGTCGGCAGATTTCCTGGATAATGGCCTGGGTATTGGCAGACTTGCCGTTAGCGTCGGCTGCATTGCGGGCAAGCAGCGTCGGGTTGGTGGTGACGCCTGAAATGACACCCATCTCGGCGGCTTCACGAATTTCATTCAAATCAGCGGTATCAACAAACAGTTGCATGTGCAGGGGCCTCTTAGCAAATTATCTTATTTTTGTTAAATAAAGCTTAAAATCAGGATGCGTCTGGTTTTTGTCTATATCAGCATCGGGTATAATTAAAATGGAAGGCGTTCGCTTTGGAAAAACCAAGCATAGCCCAAGCCCGTCTGAAAAGCCAGAAAACGGGACTTATTCCTGGATTTACGCTTGATCTTGTTTACAATTTTTCAAACCAATTTCAATTAAAACGGAAACAAAGCTCTCTTTTTGGGGTCATAAAGGGCTCAAAATCCCGATTACCTGATAATTTCAGCAGGCAAACGGTTCTTGTCCCCGGTTTTTCATAAACAAGTACAACAAGTGCAAATACCCCCGGACAATAAGCAACAGGCCGCTTTCATTTGCCGCTGTAAGGCGTTAAACTAGCCCATTCAATGGAGTCAGTCCCTACGAACCATCCACTACAATAGACTTAGCAAGCTGCCTCTTTACCCAATCATATACAGGGATATCACCGTGATTTTATCCAAACCCTCGTCCAAAACCTTTTCCGCCTGCCTCGCCCTTGGGCTGATTGGCCTGCTGGGTGTTTCGTCAGCACCGACAGCTTTTTCAGCAGAAGCCGTCGCAACAAGCAGCTCGACAACAAGTGCGGACGCTGTGAGGCAGGGCCAGGCCCTAAAAGGTGGGGTTATTCGCACGGATCGCTTCTACCAGGACAATCCGACCATAAACGAAGACGATATTCGAGAGGTTGAAGAGGGCACGGCCCTTGATATGACCATCTCCACCGGCATTACCACCGGCCTAAGCGCCGAAGGTGACGAGTTTTTCGCGAAAGTCACCAAGGATTACGTCGTTGGCGGCAAGGTGGTTATTCCCAAGGGCACGCTGGTTCACGGGTCAGTCAAGCAAATGGCAGATCGAAAGCGCGCAGGCCGAAACGGATGGATCGCAACGAAGTTTGATTACATGATCACCCCCGATGGCCGTGAAATTCCGATTGAAGGCCAACACACCACCCGGGATAACAAGCTCAAGGCGGCTGCCAAAGTCGTTGGGCGTACGACGGGCTTTACTGCCGCAGGCGGCGTCGTTGGCGCTTTGATGGTGCTTCGTTATGGGGGCTTGCCGCTGGTTGCCGCAACCGAAGGCTATGCTTTGGCTGGAGGGGCCGCCATTGGTGGTGCCGTAGGCCTTACGGCAGCTATGGTTGGCAAAGGCAAAAG
Source organism: Vampirovibrionales bacterium (assembly GCA_035285165.1). Taxonomy (GTDB): domain Bacteria; phylum Cyanobacteriota; class Vampirovibrionia; order Vampirovibrionales; family Vampirovibrionaceae; genus JAYKHP01. The sequence goes on from JAYKHP010000018.1 coordinate 29,405, forward strand.
CGCTATGATTCCTGCTGGTGCTGATATCCGCGTGAAGCTTGCAGAGCCTTTACAGCTTCCCACAGTCAATATGCCCGATGCCAAAGTTGAAGACGTCAGCCTGCCGGGTTTAAACGTCAAGATTTTGGGCTATCGCTTCGACAAAGACCCATTCGGAGAGCCAAACGAGATTACGATGTCCCTGCAAGTGGACAACCGCACCGAATACACGTTCAGTTCCTTTGAGATTGGCTTACAGGACGAGTACGGCAATACGTTCTACCCCTCACCTTTCGGGGATAGCGGCATCTGGTTCCAGAAGCTTGGCCCTAACAGCAAGATGACGGCCAACGTGACGTTTAACGTGGACAGTACCAAGCGCACGCACAAGTTGATATTCTTCAAGCAATACACGCGCGAGCCGCTTGCCAAGTTCGCGCTGACCGACGATATGCAAATCGGGGAAAAAAGCGCCAAGGCTAAAAAAGCCAAAGAAATTGACAAAAAAGCTGAAGCCGCAAGCGACGTAAGCTGGTAGACGTGAGATGGCAGGCTTAAACTGCCAATGGTCGCTTTCCAAAAGCGGTCGGTAATTCGGGTGGGGAATATCGAAAGCTTCTGGCGTCAGGGGTGCTTGTCTCCCTGGCTTGAGCGTGTACACTATCCTTACGGTGTGTCGGATTAAGCATTGATTCCCAAAAACTCTTACCAGAACTTTTTAAAGGGAATGCTTTTGCCGCACGTCGCATCCTAACGTTACGTTACTGTTTTCGTTATCAAGGGCGACCCTCTCGAAACGAGCCTCTCAGGCTTTTAGAGGGCGGTATCCACCCCTGTACCATATCTAAGGAGATTTTAATGTCAGTTGCAACCCTTCAGGAACTGCTCGAAGCAGGCGTCCACTTCGGTCACCAGGTTCACCGCTGGAACCCCAAGATGAAACCTTATATCTGGGGCGAGCGCAATGGGATTTACATTATCGACCTGACCAAAACCAGCCAGAAGCTTGATGAAGCCTATAATTTCATGAAAACCGCCGCTTCTCAGGGCAAAAAGATTGTCTTCGTCGGCACCAAGAAACAGGCCGCCGACATCGTGGAAGCCGAAGCCACCCGTTGCGGCGCCCACTACATCAACCGCCGCTGGTTGGGCGGAACCCTCACCAACTTTGAAACCATCAGAACCCGCATCAATAAGCTGCGCGAGCTGGAAGAAATGCGCGACAACGGGCATTTCGAGCGTCTTGGCAAAAAAGAGGCCGCCGTGCTGACCCGCCAGCTCAACAAGCTGGATCGCATGCTCGGTGGCGTTAAAGATATGCGCGGGATGCCGGATATTCTTTTCATCGTTGACCAGCGCAGGGAAGCCATTGCTATTCAGGAAGCCAACAAGGCCAAGGTTCAGGTCGTGGCGATTGTCGATACCAACTGCAGCCCCGAAAGCATCGGTTACGTGATTCCGGGCAATGATGACGCCAGCCGCTCCATTCGTTTGCTGACCTCCAAAATGGCCGACGCCATCCTGGAAGGCAATTCGGTTCGCGAAGGCCGCCGCGCCCAGTTGGCCGCAGGTGGACGCTCCAGCAGCGCCCCCAGCGTCACGGTGGCAGAAATGACCGGTGAAGAAGCCTCCTCCGAAGCTGAAAAAGAAGCCGTCGCCGCAGGCAACTCCGCTTCCGGTAATTCGGAAGAATAGCACAATAAATGTTGGTCATTCCCGCGAAAGCGGGAATCTCCCCAGTCGTTGAGAATAGGTTAACGCCATTAATTTAACTTTTCGCTTCCATTAGGGAGATTCCCGCTTTCGCGGGAATGACGATGATTGCCACCCGGCAATTCGCATCAATTTTAGAGAATAAGGAATTGGACAATTATGACCATTACGGCCAGCCAGGTAAAAGAACTGCGCGAAATGACCGGCGCAGGCATGATGGAAGCGAAAAAAGCGCTTGAAGAAGCCACCGGCGATATGGACAAGGCCAAGGAAATCTTGCGCCAGCGCGGCATGGCAACCGCAGAGAAAAAAGCGGGCAGAGCCGCCGCTGACGGTTTAGTCGAAGCACTCGTCTCCGATGACAAACAATCAGGTGTTCTGGTTGAGGTCAACTGCGAAACGGACTTCGTGGCAAAGGGAGAGGCTTTTCAGTCCGCTGCAAAACAAGTCTCCCAGAACGTTGCCGAAAAGAAACCGGCGTCTGTTGAAACGCTCCGCGAGCAACTGCAAGGCTTTATTACCGAACAGATTGCCACTATCAAGGAAAACATCACCATCCGCCGTTTTGTGCGCTACGAGCGCACCGCCCCCGGACTCGTTCAAGCCTATATCCACACGGGCGGCAAAATCGGCGTTCTGCTTGAACTGTCGGCCAAAAACGCCGCTTCGGCCCAAAAGCCTGAAGTGCAGCAATTGGCTAAAGACATCGCCATGCAGATTGCCAGCTTCGCTCCTGAATTTGTCAGCAGAAACGATATCGGCCAGGCCGTCATTGACGAAGAAACCCGCATTGAAATGGGCAAGGAAGACATCCAGAAAAAGCCCGCCGACATCCGTGCCAAAATCGTTGAAGGCCGCGTCAACAAGCTGCTGGGTGAGCGCGTGCTGATTGAACAGGCGTTTATTAAAGACCCTGGTAAAACGGTGTCCGAATTGATTGCCGAAATCTCCAAGGCAATCGGCGATGAATTGGCCGTGGTGCAATTTACCCGTTACGTCCTGGGCGAAGGCATCGAGAAGAAAGAATCGAACTTCGCAGAGGAAGTGGCTGCCGCAGCCAAAGTCTAGTTATTAAAAAGGGAGGTTGTTCAGGCCTCCCTTTTTTATTATGTGAGGCTTATACCCTATGTCCCCTATGCCGCAAACCCAGCATGACCCATCGTCCCAAAGTGCCACGGAGAGCAAAATGCCAGAACTCAAATACAAGCGAATCCTGCTTAAAATCAGTGGCGAAGCGCTGATGGGCGATGAGAAATTCGGCATTAAGCCAGACGTGATTAATGGCGTTGCCGACGAAATTGCCAGTATCCGCGCGATGGGGATTGATGTGGCGATTGTCGTGGGGGGTGGAAACATCTTCCGGGGCCTCCAGCAGAGTTCTAAAATCGGGATGGACAGGGCCGCCGCCGATTATGTCGGGATGTTGGCAACGACGATGAACGCGCTGATTCTGCAAGGCGTTCTCAAGAACAAGAACGTCAGCGTAAGGGTGATGAGCGCCATTGGCATGGATCGAATCGCAGAGCCATACATCCGTCTTCGCGCCACCCGGCATATTGAAAAAGGCCGCGTGGTGATTTTCGCTGGCGGTACCGGCAACCCCTATTTTTCAACCGATACCACTTCAGCGCTTCGTGCCGCTGAAATTGATGCCGATGTGATTATGATGGCCAAGAACGGCGTGGATGGGGTGTATGACAAGGATCCAAAAGAACATGCCGATGCCGTGAAGTTTGATAACCTGACCTATGACGATGTCCTGCTGAAAAACCTCCGCGTGATGGATCAGACGGCGATTTCGCTCTGCAAGGAAACGAAGCTGCCGATTATCGTCTTTGACTTTAACCAGGAAGGCGCCATCCGCGGCATTACCCACGGTGAAAAAATCGGCACCCTGATTCAAGAGTAGGGATTCAAGAAGAATACGGAGTGAAAATATTATCGCGTTATGGTAACACCGAAATACGGTATCCCCTTTCGGTAATTGCTTCAATCGTTGATTATCACTAGCGAAAAAAGTATTTACGATGTCTAAGTTTCTTCTTCCTGGTAACCAGCCCCCGGTTCATCCCGGTGAAATGTTGCTTGAAGAGTTTTTGAAGCCCGCCAACATCAGTCAACGCTCCTTTGCGGCACATATCGGCTGGACGACTGCCAGGCTAAGTGAGCTGATTAACGGTAAGCGCGGGCTCTCCTATGAAGCGGCCCTGGATTTGGCTGATGTTTTCCAGATGGAAGTACAGTTCTGGCTTAACCTGCAAGCCGCTTTTGAGTTATGGCATGCCCGACGCAAGCACAAAACCAAAAAACCGCTCAATATCTCCAAAGTCTCTTAATCCAAATCGCCGACTTCTCTTCTGTGGTAGAGGTTTGAGAAGATACGGTGGGTTTCGGCCTCACCCTTGCTCAGACTGTCGCGCTTGCAAAGACGTTGATACTCGCCAATCGTAATATGCTTGTCGAGCTTTTTCAGCAGCAGCAAGCCACCCTCGTCATACTCGGCCTCGCGCTCCATTAACAGCACGCGGCTCACGTCATTCAGCTTGACGTTCAGGAAGCTGTCCACGCAATCCTTGTCAAAATGGGCATCGACATCCTTCAAAATAATCTGAAGCACCCGCTCAAACGGCATCCGGTTACGATAATGCCTGCGCGAAGTAATGGCATCAAACACGTCACAAAGCGCTAAAATCCTGCCCGAGAGCAAAATCTCATCCCCTTGTAAACCCCGGTGATACCCGGTGCCGTCGATTTTTTCGTGATGTGATGCCGCAATCTCGGGAACCATGCGCAGATGATGCTCGAAGTGAACGTTCTTGAGGATTTCATGCGTGTAATACACATGCTTCTGAATGTGTCGGTATTCTTTTTCAGTTAAGCGCCCGTCTTTTTTGAGGATATCCTCACGAATCCCGATCTTACCAATGTCATGCAACAGTGAGGCGTATTTCAGCGCTTCAAGATCGGGTTCCGGCATGTTCATTTCTTCGCCAATCAGGGTGGAGTAAGCCGCCACGCGCTCGGAATGACCTGCCGTAATGGGATCCCTGGCGTCAATCGTACTGGAAAGTGTTTTGACAAAACTGTCAAAAGAAATTTTCATCTCCGTAGCCAGTGAGGCATTTTCGATGGCAACACCCGCGTTTGAAGCAATGGCGTTAAGCAAATCTTCATCGGTCTTGCCGAAGCTGCCGTTCTGCTTGTTCAACACCTGGAAGACGCCGATAATCTCAAGCCTGCGGTTACGCATCGGAATACAAAGAATATTCTCCGTCCGATAGCCTGTTTTCTTGTCGATGTCGGCGTTGAAGCGTGGATCTTCGTAAGCGTTTTTGATATTCAAAATCTCGCCGGTCTTGGCGACATAGCCCGCAAGACCCAGATGCGCCGGGAAGCGGATTTCCTCGGTTTCAAGTCCGCTTGCCACCTTTGACCACAACTCGTTGGCATCCCTGTCATAGAGAAAAACCGTACAGCGATCGGCAATCAAGGCCTGCTCAGTTTCAATTTTGATGATTTGCAGCAGTTGATCGAGATCACGTACACCGGCCATCGCCTGCGCGATTTTCAAAAGCGCCACCAGGGACTGATTGGGTTCGCTTGCGGCGGCTTCCGCCCCTTCGCTATGGCTCAGCTGGTTCAGCGATTGTTCCAGTGAGGGCTGGCGTTCAAAGACGCGCTCATAATTGGCGCGCTTGTCAACAACTTCCTGCCACTTCTCCTCATCAAGCTTAAACAGCTCATCTTCGATATAACTGGTCAGGAAGGTCAGATCGTTCAGCTCGGCAATATGCATCGCCTCAAGCATGCTCGCCAGCGCCAGTTTTTTTTCTTCCAAGCGCAGGTACAGCTTGCCCAGTTCAAAATAGGTTTTCGCCAACTCATCGGCGCGGTTTTCTTCCTTAAAGACCGAAATAACCTCGCTCATCATCTCAATGGCGCGGGTATCATTCCCATAATGGCTTTCGACACAAGCCATTAAACGAAGCGCCATACCGTGGCCCTTTTTATACTCAAAGCGCTTGAAAATCGGCAAGACATCCCGCTCAAGAATGCGGCGGCATTCGGAAACCTGGTTATCGGCAAAAAGCATGTAGGATTGGTAAAACAGGGCCATGCCGAACGGCACACGAAGATCCTGGCTTTGGCAATCCTGGATAACTTCCTGAATCAGTCGGGCGGCATTTTTGACATCCCCCTGGTAAATCCGAATCCGAATAATATCGTTCTTGAGATTGGCGATGCGCTTAAAATCGTTTAAATCCTCTGCGATTTCAAGGGCGCTGCTCAGGCAAGAAAGCGCCTTCTCGTATTCTTCCTTGAGGATATAAATGCGTCCGAGAATTTGATTGGAAACGGCCTCTTCGTAAGAAATGCCCTCACGCTTTTTAATTTCAAGGGCTGACTGAATGCACTGAATGGCGCGATTATAATCGTTGGTATGCTCGTAATGCACCGCCTGGCTATCCAGAATCCGCGCCGCCTCCAGACTGTCGGGAGGGCAAAAGGTTTTGGCGCGCATCAGTGACTTCATCGCCTCGCCATAATGCTTTTCACGGTATTGCACCAGTCCCTGGTAATGCAGCAATTTGGCCCGGCATTCGGTAATACCCGGCTGGTGGACGTGGGTGTTGATCATCCGCAAGGCTTCGCCAAAAAGACGGGTCGATTTGGCCTTGCCGTCTTTTTTCTCGTGGCAGAACTTTAGCCAGGCCAGCTCAATTAACGCCTGAAGGGCCGGCGTATAGTGTTTCAACTCAAGGTTCAGACGATAGGCTTTTTCCAGGAATTCAACCGCCTTGGCATACTCTTTTTTGAAATTGTAGATTAAGCCCGCCTCATACAGTCGGCTGGCTTCTTTTTGCGCCAGTTCAGGAAATCTTAAACGCTCCGTGGAGGGCATTTCAAGCGCACTGGACGCCGGAATCTCCTCCTGAACAACTTGCCTGCGATAGGGTGGTGGGGCAAAGATGGCGGGCACGTCACGATCAGGAGCGCCCACCGATACTAACCCCTGTATAGAGTCGTAGTACTGGTTTGCGTCAAACGCCTCAAACGGGGCGTCATCTGGCGATACCTGTTCAGGCCCTTGGGCCATTTCATTTTCCTTTTTCGTGGGGCTTGCCGCAGCCTATAACGCTTGCCAATCGTCCAAGTCAGGGGCAGGCAGCGTGGCAATTAGGGGTGACTGACAAAATGCTCCATTGAAACCGTTATCGGCATCCGTTCTGAAAACTTAAACCTGTTGAGGCAGCAGGCAAAGGACATACGGGTACGCGCGCCAGGGGACGCTTAAAAAAAGCCGCAAAGGGTCTTTTTCCACTATAGGAAACACTGTTACGACCTGCGTCCACCACCAAGTGTATTTCAAGACCCTCAAAAGGGAGGATTATTCCGCAAATGGCTTGCGGATCGGGGGCTTAAACATGCATAATGCCTTAAACAGATATCATGAAACGATGCGCGATTCAGTTGATCGTCGTTATGTTTGCAGCCTTATGAAATAGTATGAGGCGGCGGCAGGCTTGTTTTTCACTCCCATTTGGCCTTTGGAAGGATTTTGATCTTGTCAGGACAACCGGTTGTACCAGGATCGACCGTCGTTTTATTGATTCACCGCGATGCCAAGTTTCTGGCAAAATACCAGACGCTGCTTGAGCATCATGGCTTTGTCGTGGTGGCGGCCAATGACGGTTCAGAAGGGTTGAAAAACTTTTATGCCCATCGCCCACACCTGATCATCTCCGATATTATCCTACCGGAAATCAACGGATATCAAATTTGCAGGCTTCTAAAAAACGATCCGGTCACACGGAATATTCCGTTTATCCTGATTTCAGACTTTAGCGAGAAGATAGAAAAATTCTGGGGCATCCGCGCCGGGGCCGATCTGTTTTTAAACTACGGCGAGCTTGATATTAAGCTGGTCAACCAGATTCGCATTTTGCTTGAAATGTACGGGCAAACCAACGGCGCGCTTTCTTTCAGCAGCGCTGCACAAGCCGTCAATACGGACACCAGCACCCTTGGCATGATGACGCGTTTGAACCAGATCCTGGATAAAACGTTGATCGAATCCACATTGATGATCGAGTGCCGAAATTTTGCCGATCTGGCCTACGAGCCCAATTTACTGAATCATATGCTGACAAGCTTTCTTGAAAACATCGTGGATTACGACGCGCTTGCGATTTTTTACAACGACAAGACCAAGAGCCCGCGCAGCATTACTTTCCACGTGCCGGAAGATAAGGTCATGAACCTGTCTCAGATTGAGACCATGAAACAGGCGTTTTTCGACAGCCTACCGGAAGTCTATAAAGACCTGCCGCATTTTCGCACACAGGAAACAGAAGTGATTGGCGTCGCGCTTGAAAGCGATGACGCCGAAGTGATTGAGTTTAAAACCGTCTACAGCAAGTTCTTTTTCGATAAGGGCGATATGATTGGCGCCGCGGTATTCTATGCCAAAGACAAGGTGGACTATCCGCAGATTTTCCCGATGCCTTTAATCGAGCAGGAGCTATCCCTGTTGATGAAGGTGCGTCATATCTTCTCCCAGGCCGAACTGCTTGCGGTATCCGACAGTCTGACAGGGCTGATGAATTACAGTCAGTTCCTCTTGATGATGGAACGCGAGTTCAAGGCGTCCAAGCGCTACGCTAATCCGCTGACGCTTGCCATTATCGATATTGACGACTTCGGCGAATACGTGGCCAAGTGGGGTTATCTGCAAGGAGATGAAGTGCTGCGCCTTGTTGCCGCAGAAGCGGATGACACCTTTCGCTCGGTTGATTTTGTCGGTCGCTTAAGCGGCGAAAAAATCGCGGTGCTGTTTCCAAAGACAGACCGGGAAAATGCCATGTTGGCGTTAGAGCGTTTTCAGGAAAACATTGGCCAACTGATTGGGACATTGTCCCCTATTACGGTCAGCATCGGTGTTGCAACGCTCAGCGAAGAGATTACCAACGTTTCGGAATTGTTCAGTGCCGCCAGAGCAGCCCTGACACAATCGGCCGCCTCCGTTTAAGCGTCAATCCATACACATTCAGCTTGCCCAATTTACCAAACATTAAACGCCCGCTTTCCTAAAGATAAGAAAGCGGGCGTTATTTAATCAGACTGAATTAAGCGTTCGTGGGCGCGCTTGGTGGCTGGGGCTTCCTGATCCTGGAGGTTGGGCGGTTTGGACGCTTAGGTGGGCGGCCACGACGCTTGGGCTTTCCATCGCTAACACCTTGGGCGTTCATGGAATCGGATTCTTCTCCGTCCTCATCGATATCACCCTCTTCTTCGGAATCGAGAAGATCGATTTCCTCGCCGAGAAGGTCGGCTGCCTCGGGATTCACGCCTTCATGACTGTAGCGGGAGGACGCTTCATTGCTGTCGGGCATGCTTTCAAGTAACGCGACGGAAACCGGCTGGCGTTCACTGCCATTACCATCCTGATCCTCTTCATCACGATTCAGTCCAACCGGAGCGCCTTGCGAGGAAAACTCCTTGCCTGAGCCGTCAGCCTCCGAATCCGGGGCATCGGTATCATCGCCATTGAGATCATTGTCATCATTATCGGAATCGTTGTCGTTGTCCGAATCATCGTCCCCGTTGTCATCGCCATAGCTGTGGCCGATATTGGGGCCAGCCTCAATAGAATAAACCAAGGTGATAATATCGTTGGCCTTGGGGTTGATGCGGCTGAGAATGGCGTTGGTGCCAATCGGCATCATCGAAAGCTTGATGCCACAAGAGAGGCGGGTGCCGATCATCTGGTAAAGCTTGTCACTAAAGTAATTGACAATGGATTTTTCAACGGCCGCCCTTGTATCCAGAGATTTTTTCAACTCAATGGGACGGTTGAAGAAAAGGCTGCCGGGTTCAGGCAGGCCTGATGCCTTGTCTTTAAGCCCCGGCTCAATCACTTGAGCCAACATGGTCTGTTTCTGCTGGCGTTGATGCGCCGACGCCTGGGCTTTTGGCACTTGTTGCTGGCGAGATTGCTTCAACGGCAGCTTGTGGCGCATGTTGCGCGAGGCGTGGCGAACCACCGTACGAGGGTCGCCCTGCATATTGGGTGGCGCCCAGTTGAAGTCCTCAATCGCATGGCCTGTGCCGGTGCACTGATGGCATTTCTTGGTGAAGATTTCAGCCAATGACTGCCCCTGACGGTGACGCGTCATCTCGACCAATCCTAAATCCGAAAGCTGGCCGATTTGCGGCTTGGACTTATCCGGCGCAAGCTCGTTCTCAAATTTTTCAAGCACTTTTAGCTGATCGCCACGCGATTCCATATCGATAAAATCGACGATGATCATCCCGCCGATGTTGCGAAGGCGAAGCTGTCGGGCAATTTCCTTGCAGGCTTCCAGGTTAGTCAACTTAATGGTTTCAGCCTGCGATTCCAGACTGGTAAACTTCCCGCTGTTCACATCAACAACCGTCAACGCCTCGGTGGGCTGGATATAGAGATAGCCGCCGCTGGGTAGCGGAACCTTGGTTTGAAGCGCCTGCTTGATTTCCCGGTCTATGCCGGTGCCGATCATAATCGGCTGGCCACCGGTATATTGGGACACCTTGATGGTCTTGTCCAGGTTCCAGTTTTGCAGAAGCTGCTGCGCGCGCTGAAGACCGAACGTGCTGTCCACCACCAGTTCCTGAACATCCTCGGTGACGGCTTCGCGAATCACGCGATACAACAAGTCCTGATCCCGATAAAGCAGTGTCGGGGGCGATGCCGTATCGGCCATCGACACGATGGTTTGCCAGCGCTCCAGAAGCGTCTCGAAATCCTCCTGGATATCGGATTCTTTCTGCTCCAGAGCCTCCGTACGGATAATCACGCCGACGCCGGGGGGTTTAATCAGGCTGACCACGGATTTTAAACGCGAGCGTTCCTTTTGTTCCTGAATTTTGCGGCTGATGCTGATGCCCTTGGATTCAGGCATCATCACCAGGAAACGACCGGGAAGGGAAATGTTGGTGGTGACACGCGGGCCTTTATGGCCAGTGGGTTCTTTCATAACCTGCACCAGCAAGGTTTGCTTGGGTTGCAATCGGTTTTTCAAGTCCCCGCGACCGGGCACATCGCTTGAGTGAAGAAAGCCCATCTTGTCGCCGCCCACGTTGACAAAGGCCGCGTCGATACTGGGGAGGATATTTTCAACTTGAGCCAAAAACACGTCACCAAGCAAAATGTCGCCCCGGTGAATAATAAATTCCACCGCCTTGTCATCTTCCATAATGGTGGCGATGTTGTCGAATTCGGAAATCACGATTTTGCGCCGCGTTTTTCCGTTAAGAGAGCCGTTGGTGGCAGAGCCATTAGGCGAAGCGCCGTTGGGCTCGTTCCTGTTGTTTCTGTTTTGAGGATCCATTGTGTTGGGTGTTCCTTTACGTCTTAAAATGCTTCAAAAACTTTTTAATACTGGTTATTCATACGCAACACGAAGCACCGCGCCATGCGCGTGTGCAAACGTCCGGAATGGGCTGAATGCGGAGGTGTTGGCGTATAGTGTCATGAAAATAAACTTGGAATTAAATTGTAAAAACTTTCGAAAAATGAAATGCTAAAACACACGCGCCTGTGTCAAAGCGCGTGCTGACCCGAAACGGGGTACCCATTTTTTCAAACTTTGAAAGGCTGTGGTTAAACTTCAAGTTCAATATCCGTCCGTATCAAAGACCATTTGATGTTCGGATCAATGAAATTTAACACCCAAGCGGGCTTAACCCCGGTATTAATCAGGGCTGGCGTTGGATCGGGCAATGTCGATGATTCAGCATCATGCCTTTCTGCTGAGATTAAAGACTGTCCTGCCTGGAGGGGATTTGCGCTAACCGTTGCATCATCCAAAAAGTGTTCGGGCAAAAAGTACTCGGGGTTTCGATTATCCAGAACCGGGACGCCTTTGGCGTCGGTGTCCGGCTTGGGGTCGAAGGCGCCTTTGCGGCGAAGCCTGAACTGGATGCGGCCGTTGGGCAGTATGCAAAAGTCTTCCAGACTTGGAGTTAAATTCAAAATCCTGTTTGCGTCGGCAGCCGGTGCGGTTAAGTCTTGCGTGGGCCTCGTTTGGCTTCCCAAGTCGGTGTTATCCGATGTTACGGCATTAGCGGCTTTTTCAGAATTCTCTTTTCGGGATTTATTTTTTTGGAATTTCCCGTTTCGAGATTTCTGAGAAGGCTTTTTCCGTTTTTGGGAGTCAAACTCAAGCGGCAACCGGTATTGGAGGGCCTCACCGTTGGCAAACGCCGTTAAGTGGGGGGCCAGTTTTGTCTGCAACCAGTGCAGCCGATCTTCTTCAGTATACCGTTTTAACGGGCTTTGGCAAGTCGCCTGTTTAATGGAACTTAGCAAACGTTCATCCTCGGCATCACGGTTGAGAAGAGGAATGGCTTGATACGTCAGCGTTTTGATGCTTTTATCGATGCTTTTCGAGCGAAGCGGGATTTCCGTTACGGAGCGCAACTTGCCCCCTTCAGGCAGCAATGGGTTTAAAGCCTCATAAAACATCTCAAGCTCTCTTGGCTCAATGGATCTAGACAGCTCGACATCGACAAATTCGCCTTGGGACTCGCTAAAAAGCGGCAAGGCAGGGCCAAAGGATATTTTTGGCTTTGGGTTAAAGCCCTGGCTATAGGCCACGGGCAGCTTGGCACGGATAACACTTCGATAAATCAGACGAAGCCAGTCCAGGTGGGATATAAACTTCATCTTGCCCTGCTTTTCAAGCTGGAGACGAAGTTTTGCCACAGGCTCCCGCTTCAGCTTATGCTCAGGCAGAGCGTCAGGTGGGGAAGTTTCCGACGTTTTCTCCTCAAGCCTTGGGTTTTCACCGCCAAAGAAGGTTGAAAGCCTTTCTTTGAGGGTGGGCTTAGTGTCTTGTGCATTTGCGGCAGGCGCTTTGCCATCAAGATACGGGGGCGTTTCAATGAATTTTGGCCAGGTGTTGTAGTTGGCACAAACGCCGCAAGTGCTGCAAGCTTCAAAACAAGGCACTGTTGAGGCTTCGGCCTTGGCCTTCTCGTATTCGTCTTTTAGCCATTGCTTGTTGAGCCCCACATCAATCGCATCCCATGGTAAGGTTGCTTCCGGATCACAACAGCGCTCACGCGTATACTGCTCCCAGCCTTCAATCCCCAGTTCCGGGCCAAGCTCGCTAATGGCGTCAAACCACTTCTGAAAGTTATTCACGTCATCCCAGGCGTCAAGATAAGCGCCCTTCTCATAGGCCAGCTCCAGAATATCGGCAAGTTCCGGGCCACCCTTGGAAATAAAGGCTTCCAGCTTGCTGATTTCAGGATCCGTAAAGTTCAGCTTGACGCCTTTGAAGGTGCTGAACTGCTCCTTGATATAGCGAATCTTGCCGTACAACGTTTCCATCGTGTCCTGTGGAAACCACTGAAAAGGCGTATGGGGCTTTGGCACAAAGTTCGACAGGGTAACATTGACTTCCAGGTGCTTCTTGATGGACTTGGACTGCTCGCGCTTAATTTCAGCGCAGGCATCTTGCAGCAACTTGACAGTCGCAACAATGCCATCCAGATCATCCAGCGTTTCGGTGGGAAGCCCGATGATAAAATACAGCTTGACTTTATTCCAGCCCGCCTGGTAAGCCGATGTCACGGCGTTTAAGATTTCCTCGTCCGTCAGGTTCTTATTGATCACATCGCGCAAGCGTTTTGTACCGGCTTCGGGGGCAAAGGTCAACGTGCTTTTCCGCACTTTTTGAATCGCCTCTGCCACGTCCAGGCTGAACCTGTCAGCCCGCTGACTCGGAAGCGAAAGGGAAATACCGTCTTCTTCCAACGCTTCGGCCACTTCCATAATCATCGGCTTAAAATACGAATAATCGGCGATGGAAAGCGATAACAGGGAGCATTCCTCATAGCCGGTCTTCTCGATTTCAGACAGCGCCGATTTTTTGATCTGCTCGATACTTTGCTCGCGCACCGGCAGGTTAATAAAACACGGCTGACAAAAACGACACATGCGGTCACATCCGCGCCTGGCCTCAATCGTCACGCGATCGTGAACGGCCTGAATCGCGGGAATCAAGGGGGCAATATCTACCGGATGCTCGGCGATATCAATAATGCGCTTGTAGGCTTTTTCAGTAACGCCTGGAATATAAACACCTTCCAATTGCGCCAGATTCTTTAATATTAAGGGTTTATCCAGCCCTTTTGATTTTCCTTGCCGGATAACGTCCAGCATTTCAATCAAGACTTCTTCGCCATCGCCAATGATAAACGCGTCAAAAAACGGCGCCAAAGGCATCGGGTTGGCGCTGCCCGGCCCTCCGGCAATCAATAGCGGGTAGTCGATTTCAGAAGCCAGGCGCTCGGCGCTTCGCAAAGGAATCTGCGCCGATTCCAACAGGCCGAGAATCGTCGTGTAGTTCAATTCGTATTGAAGCGTGAAGGCCAGTAAGTCGAAAGATTGAAGCGGCACCAGCGTCTCCACGCCGTAAAGCGGCATGCCGTACTCGGCCAGTTTTGCCTTCATATCCGGCGCCGGGGCGTAAACGCGATCACAAAGATAATCCGGGTTCTGGTTCACCAGGCTGTAAAAGAGCTTCATCCCATAGTTGGAGATGCCGATTTCATAGAGATCGGGAAAAGCGAAAGCCATCGTCACCGCCGCCTGGGCAAAGGGCTTTCGGTAAGCGCCCTGTTCCAGGCCAACATATCGGGCGGGCTTAAACACCTGGGGTAAAATATCGTTTTCAAGCAGATCGATATCCACCGTCTCTCCGGCGTGACCGGCTGGGGAATGGCTTGCGTTGGGTTTTAAGAGGCTCATGGGGAAATCCGCTCTGCTGGGGTTACATCGCCCCAGCATACCAAAAACCAACCTCCTTGGCCCTCTATTTAAACCAAAACGTCCCTCTCAAAAGTTTGCCCCCTAAGAAGTCTAAAAGGGGCCGGTGAGGGTACTCATTATCAAGCTAAGGCTTCTCTTTCAGGCGTGTCATCGCCTTAATGACCTTGACCTTTTCGCGCTCTTGGCTGTTGGGTGCAAGCTGGAGAAAGGCGAAGTAATGGTCTAAGGCGGCGGCGTTTATTTTCTGCTTTTCATAATAGCGGGCCAGGGCATAGTGCGTCTGAAAATTGGCCTGATCGCGCTTAAGGGATTCCAGCAGCAGGCTTTCAATTTCAGGGTTTTCACGACTCTTGTCAATCAGATAGCTTGCCAACGCCGATTTTTCAGCCGCTTCGCTCTGGGCCTTGGCAACTTTGTCATAGGCAATCATAAACAATGTGGGGTTTTCAGGCTGGCCTTGTTTTGCAGAAAGATATTCCGCCCGCTGGTAGGCCTTTTTAGCAAGATCCGGCATGCCAAGCGTCAGGAGCATATCCCCCATTTTAATAGCATCCGGACTTTGTGTCAGGGAGTCCGCCAGCATTTCAAACTGCGCACTGGCATCGGCAAACTGGTAACGATCCAGCAGCATCTCAGCGCGCGCCAGCATTTCGCCCCGGCTGGCCGCCGTTTGATTGTAAACGTTCTGGTAATCCTTCTGCGAGAAGGAAACGTCTTTAAAAGCCCGTGACGCCTGCCGGGCATTTAGTTCAACTCGCAACTGCTGGGCCTTGAAATTATCGGGGTTATTCATCAACGCGGCGCTGATCTTTTCTCGCGCCTGGTAAGCGGCCTCGCTGGAGTAGCCCGCTTCCGTGTAAAGGGTTTTGGCTGACTGCGTTTGGGCATCCGATATCCCGCGCTGTGCCTGGGACTTTAGTTTGGCATCCGGGGATTGGCTGGCGAACTCAAAGTAGCGCCTGGCCAACTCAGGCTGGCCGCTCTCAAGCGCCAGTTCGCCGGCACGAAGCGCCAAACGCCCCTGTTCAAGCGTCTGGGACTGATCGCTTGTAGCCATCAGGCGTTGCAGTTGAGAAAGAGCCATCGGGGCTTTGCCCGTTTGTTCGTAACGCCAGATCAATCGCTCGTTGGCCAACCTCAGTTCAGGCTTGAGCCAAAGCGCCTTTTCATAAGCGTTCCTCGCAGCGGTCGTGTTGCCCATAGCGTCGTGTAAAATTCCCAGCTCTTCATATAGCTTGGGGTTGTCCGGGTTGATATGAAGGGCGGCCTGCAGGTCGTCATAAGCCTTTTGATACTCACCCCGCTGGATATGGGCTTTAGCGAGGTAATATCTTGCCGAATCATCCTTGGCATTGAACTGAACGGAGGTTTCAAGATACGGCAGGGCAGCGCTTGCCTCTTGCCTTTCCAGCGCAAGTTTCCCCTCAGACAGGTTATAACGGGCATTCAGCTTGGGAGAAAGTCCTTCAAGCGCGCTTACCTTATCGAGGGCCTCCTGTGCCAGGGTCACTTCTTTCTGCTCGATCAACATGTCGGCAAGGTTCAGCCAGGCTTCGGCGTAAGCGGGCTTGAAAAGCACCGCCTCCTCGAAGTAGCGCCTGGCCGCATCAATTTTGGCGTCCTTGTTCTCACGCTGCCAGGTTGCGGGAGAGGCCGTTTGGTAATATGTAATCTTGCCAAGACCGTTCAATGCCTCAGCCCGGGTTTGCGGCGAAGCCAAAAGCTTTCGGTATTCCGCCTCCGCTGCGCCGAGCTTGTATTGCTCGGCCAGGGCATCGGCCTGTGAAACGGCAGGGGCAGTCGGAATATAGGCGGGTAACGCTTCGGCACTGATGCTGGCGGAGCCGCGAATCGTCATTTCATCCTGTTCAGCTAAACTTTGAGCGTACGCGATCTGGAAAACGCACAGGCCGCTCTGCAATAACAACGCAAGCGTTATCCCGCTCAAAAGCCCTTGCCGAAGCTGGCAAAATGATCTAAAAAGCGCAAATAAAGCGTCTTGATTGCCACTCAGAAAAGCGCTCAAAGCCCGGCCGTCCTTATTTTGTACAAATTTTATTCAAACCGTAAATAAACTGCTTAGTGCATTTCTCGTCGCAGCGCATTAAAACTGTAGTTTCCCAAGCGGAAGACGGACATTTTTGATATACGAATGATATTTCTGAAATCCACTTCGCTTTATTTGTAACGAAATATTACAAAGAAGTTTTTGAAGATATACAATGGATTGGATAGGATACTCTTTGTAGAGTCAACAAATAAATGACTCTACAGGCGGCGGGGTATAAGCGGAGGCAGACAGTGCGGGGTTTTCAGGGAACCTCGTAAATTGCAAGCCTCGATAAGGCCTTCCAATTTGTTATGATCAGGTTCAGGCAGAACAAGAGACGCATGCGACAGACGTGTAATGAAACGGCTAATGACATGCCTCTATCTGTTAGGAGTGCGTAAGGAGCAACGGTTGACACAGCTGTTTAATGCCCTGAAGAAAGTACTCAATTTTTCAGCGGAACGCTACCTGAAAACGGCCGGTGACTTGTTCATCTACCAGGGTGAATACGAGTCGGCGCTTCTGATGGTGGAGAAGACGTTGGAAATTGAGCCACAGGATCCACGGGCTTTAGCGCTGAAAGGAGATATCCTTTATTGCCTTAACCGCGATCTCGAAGCATTGGACGTTTTCAACAGCCTGCTGGCCATCTATCCCACCTCGCTTGAGGCGTTGGCATCCAAGGCGGCTGTGCTGGATGTCCTGGGTAAATACCGTGAGGCCCTTAACTGTTGTAACGCCGCCTTGGCAAACCTCTCAGACAAATCTCACTATTTGCTTGGCAGCTTATATGAGCAGAAGCTATTGATTCTGATTGCTCTCAGACGCTACCGGGAAGCCGATACCCTCCTTAAACAAGCGCTTTTAGAGTTAGACAAAACATCCAAAGAGTATCTGGTGGCCAATTACAAAGGCACCATTGAGCAGAACCTGAAATATCGCCGGAAATTACGGGAATACTTGGGGAAACACCCATATTTGAAAATCGTCTAATTCTTACTATTTCCGAAATTCGTTACAAATTTAATCTCCACTGGACACACCTTGTACCACTGGCTTTTGCCAGTGGTTTTTTTTGTCCGATATCATCCTTGTATCCTTCGGCAAGCAATTCCTCACAATTGTTTGTTTTTATTCTATAGAGAGTAAAACTTGCCACGCGGGGAGAAGTAAGACCCATTCTGACAAATGGCAAGTCGTCTAGAGGTTACAGAGCAAGCCAATAAACGGTTGCCTCGCAGCGTTACGCCTCGTGCGTCCTGACGAGAACCCCCATACCCCAAATGTTTATGGTGCAGAAGCGCATCATCGCATCAACAGTCTTCAACCCAGCCTATGTCCCGCCCTGCCGAATGTGTACACATAAGGCAGGCTTTTTATTTGGAGGCTATCCCCGATTTCTGGGGCTCCAAGACCAGCCGCAATTGGGCTATCAGTTTAATCGGCTTAGTGGGATCCATAATAGGCGCATCAGAAGTTTCATTCTGCTCTGAACGACCGCCGCTGCTGCGGTCTTCAGCGCCACGATCCGGGCCCTGCTCATTCACAATCTGGATACTGGAAATATCGACCAGTTCCGTCTGTTTTTCCATTTCCTTTAAAAAACCCTGAACGGCTTCAAATGAGCCGCGAAGGGACAATTCGTAACCCACCACCGTCAACGGTGGCGGTGCGGGAGCTGCGGGCTTTTCATCTTCACCGCCAGCATTTTCCGTGTTTGCCTGTGTTTCAGCGGGAACTGCCGCAGCAGCTTGGGGCGGTAAAATCGGCGGGACTTCAGACCAGGGGGCCAATGAAATAATCTTGTTATTGTTGCGTGAGGCTAGCTTCAAGACTTTGTTGAGGATTTCCTTCACGTTGGCCTGAAGGTTCTCGGGCGTATGCTTGCGAATAATAATATCGTTAGGCAGCTTCATCTGCTGCTTAAGCGTTTCCACCTGAACCCGCAAAGAGGACTCAACCGTATCGCTGTTTTTGATTTCAGTTTCAAGCGAGGTTTTAGCGGCCCAGCTTTCCTGTATAAGTTTCAAGTTCGGCAAACCCAGCATAAAAACAGCAGCGCCAGCACACACAAACAACATGACGGCGACTAATTGCTTTTCACTTTTTTTCAGGGCCATTGGAACGTCTCACTTAGCGGCTGCTTACATCAGATGTTGGTGACTCGTGTTGGGTTTTAAAAGCTTGGTTTTACTTTGAGCTGGATTTTCAAGCATGGTTTTTTCGTTGCTTGATGGCAACAGCGATTGATCCAGCTTCAACTTGCCTTGCATTTTGTAATTGAAAAGCGGAACACCCAGCAAGCGCTGCTCCTTGATCTGCTCAATGGCAAAATCACCCAGGTAAGGCACCCGATCAAAACTGCGGGCAAAACGAATAACATCTTCGTACTGAAGGGCTTTGCCTTCAAATGCAATCTTTCCTTCATACGCTTTGCCCTTATCTCCGGCGCCGCCTACGTGGATATCCTGCACCCACAAGCGTCTCGGGCTTTTACGCTGAAGATCGTCGCTGAGGGCGACATAGACGCGGTTTCTGATGCGCGCCTCATCGAGCGCGGCTTTCAGTTGCTGGTAAACCGAAACCTTGGCCTGCAAGTCGTCTTTCTCAGCCGTCAGTTGGGCTACGGTTGCCTTTTTTTCATTCGCCTTAACCTGAAGACTTTCAACCGTTCCTGCCAACGATGTGGCACCGAGCCACAATGCACCAGAAAGAAGCATGGCGATAACCACGCAGACACCGGCAATGGGAATCAGCGGACTTGAATTGTCGTCACCAACGCCTGACTCACTCAGCGCCGCCCCACCGGAAGATTTTGGCGTCATTCCGGCCATGCCCTTCAAAAGGTTGAGGGGAAACGGGTAGGGAATCACGGATTGCAGGGCTGCGCCAATCGTAGGCAAGCGCAAGGCCGGATTGTCCATCGCAAGCGCGCTGCCCTGATCGGCACTTTTGACCGGCGTTGCCAGAAGATCGGAAAGAATATATTGCATGTTGGCATGCATACCGTAGGTCAGCCAGACTCTTGGCATGGCAAGCTTGGTCGTACGCCTGATCTCTTCGACCATATCGCTGACGGTCAGAGAGTCAACGGAAGCCAGTTCAAAGTCCGCCGTGTTGATGTTGGTTTCGCGAAATTCCACCAGGTTGCTGGCTTGCCAAAGCGAGATACGAACCCGTTCAGGTTCTACGAAAATACTGCCCCAGAACTGTTCCGGGCCGATTTGCTCGACCAGGCTATCCAAAAGACCGGTGCCCGCCATCCCGCGCAAGATATCCACCGGTTCAAGCGAGATTTTGGCGATTTTAACCCGGAGGCTTTTAAATATCGCCAGGTAATTTTCCAGGGCGTCTTGCCTTAACGCTGCAAAAACGACGTTCATTTTACCGGCACCAACGGGTTGCAGTTCATTTTCCACCACGGCAAAATCAACAATCGCATCCGTATTGTCAAACGTCTTGTAGCGTTCGGCTTCGCTTGAGAGCGAGACATATAGCTGCTCGGGGGCCATCTTGGGCATCTCGACCATCCGAAGCAGCGAGCCTGGGAGCGTCAGGTTGACCGATGTCACCTTTCCCTTTAGCTGTTTCAAAAGAATGGAAAGGCTATCTTTAAGAAGCTGAGGGTTTTGCAGCCTGTCACCATTGATATCCATCATGCCGACTGGCGTTTTTACGCTCAGGGACTCGACAATGGCGTTCGTTTTTGGGGAAAAGACGGCAACTTCAATCGCCTGTGGAGAAATCGACAGACCGACGTTGGAAGTCTTGGAGGATTGAAATGTCTGAAACATTGGCGTGGATATGTCCCTGAAAAATGGGCCAAGAATGAGTTCCCTAAACGATACTTAAACCGGAAAAGCTCACACCCAAAGCGCACGTGGCCTCACGTTGGCGACCTGTCCATAGACTACTCAAACTTACTCTCTCTCGCGCTCTCTTGAGTTTTTCATGGTCTTTTCTGCGGGTGACAAAAAAAGAAAAACAAGGGTAATTTCCTACTCCCACTATACCATAGCTTGTTCAAGCGGTTTCATTTTAGGCAACGCCCCGCTTCCAAAAGTTCGACCATACGCAGGAGCATCCAAACCGAGGGAAACGTCCATCTTTTTCCCCAGGTTTATCAAATTTCTTGATGCGTACGGAAAAATTTCAGCACCTGTTGAACGGCTTTCTGCCTGAGGTGCCTAGGAGCGCGTTTCATCAACATGAGGCATTCCAGAAGTTGTGGCTCTTCAAACATCATGCTTTCACGCGGCGGCAGAAGCTCCCGTCCCAGACGTTCGGAACTTGCCGCAGGGACACTGGGGAGGGGTTCGTCATCAAAGAACCACTGAATGGATTTGCTGTAAAGTTTTGAAAGCTGGTAAAGCTCCCAGGCATCGAGCCTGCGTTTGCCGGATTCAAAAGCCGAAACCGCTGAAACGGGAACTTGGAGATAAGCGGCAACTTGCTGCTGCTTGATGTCAAGCGCCAGACGCGCCTGCTTCAAACGCTGGCAAAAGCGTGCATGAGATTTGATCATGGGTGTCTCCAAGATTTTCCCGGTACGCTTAGCACCTCCGGCGTGCCCCCTGCATGACCGGCATTTTATCTCGTTGTGCTTTTTTACCCTGTAATTACCTTGTAACCTATGCGGTAGTCATTTCAGATGAATGGCCAAATGAACTGGACACCTGCTGGCTTCTTGAGCCATAACCATTCCTTTTATTTTATACGGAATCTATACTTTTTGAAAGCATCGCCTCTAGGCACTGAAAAGAAGGCGTGTTACCAGACCAAAACACCCAGGCGCCGCTCAAGGCAATCCTTATCCGTTTACGCTTACAACTCAATACCCGTTTTCCCTGATTTCAAAACCCGATCGAGTCTGGTGCAGGAGCCCGAAACGGTGCAACCAAAACCAATACATTCTATAATCGTGTCACAGCGTGTAAAACTTTACTTTTCAGACGATACCCCTTCTCCACAGTAACTTCGGCTCACCCAAAGAGGCAAAAATGCCCTCAGATAAAAAATCCCTAAGAAATTTCGCGCGATCCTTCCGCGCCAAACTTCCCATGGAAGAGATTTCAACGGGCATTTGCCATCGGCTCGCCTCGCTTGACCTTTTCCAGCAGGCCCAAGTCGTGCTGGCCTTTTACCCGATTCCCAATCGCCACGAAGTGAATCTGCTGCCCTTGTTTGACAACACAAAACATAACAACAGCAAACAATGGTATCTACCCCGCATCATCCAAACTTCCCACAATGCCTTGCTGAAAGAGGCTGATCTCAATGCAATGTCGTTTCACCGTTATCACCCAGGGGACACATTAACCCCCCAACGCTTCGGGGTACTGGAGCCTTCCGCGCAAAGTCCATGGTTGACACCCGAAATCCCTATTGATCTAGTCATCCTTCCGGGCCTTACGTTTAGCCGGGATGGGCATCGGCTGGGCTATGGGCAAGGCTATTACGATCGCTTCTTACGCTTTTTATCAAGCGGCATTCAAAAACCGCGCCATGTTATCGGCGTTTGTCCCGATCAATTACTCGTACCAAAACTGCCAATCGATCCCTGGGATGAGCGGCTGGATTATGTCGTAACGGAAAAAGAGGTTTATTCGACAAAAGCGTAGTAGCGCTAAGTTTTTCCCAGCTTAATTTAGCTTTATTCAAGCCTTATGGCTCCAATTCCAACTGAAGCGTGGTGTGATTAAAATGGAAACGTCCGGTCAGCAAATCCTGGGCGGCGCGGAGCGTGTCAGCCGTATAGGCGTTTGCGGCGACCACCAAGTGCGCCGTGAGAACGATTTTATCGGAATTAATCTGCCACACGTGCAAATTATGAATCCCCTGAACGCCATTCAGCGCAAGCAGCGCTTCTCGCACTTCAGCAACGGACAAGTGCCTCGGCGCGCTTTCCATCAATACCCGAAGCGCATCGCGAATCAGGCGCAACGCGTTTGAAAGCACTAAAACGGCAATAACGCCGCTAATCATTGTATCGGCCCAGACCCAATTGAAGGCGATCAGCAAGATCCCCGCCAACATCGCGCCAATAGAGCCCATTAAATCGGACAGAATGTGAAAGTAGGCTCCACGCACATTCAGGTTGTGGTGGTGATCCCCATGCAATAACATGGCGGCCAATATATTAACCAGAAGTCCGCCGATGGCAAACGGCAACATCACCTCTCCCGACACCGGATGAGTCGCCACGATGCGGTAAAGCGCCTCGTTAAAAATATAAATGGCGACAGCGCCCAGCAGCAACCCGTTAAAAAGCGCCGCCAGGATTTCAAAGCGGGCATAGCCGAACGTATGGTTTTTGGATCCTTGCAGGCGGGCTATTTTTGCCGCCGCCAAGGCCACGGCAAGCGAGAAGCAATCGCTGAGCATATGGCCAGAATCGGCCAGCAGGGCAAGGCTTCCGGATAAATAGCTGCCGATAAACTGGGCAACGGTATAGCCTGCCGTCAGCAGGAAAACCAGAAGCAGTTTATTGTGAGATGAAGTTCCCGCCCCATGCCCCCCATGTCCATGACCGCCACAATCGTGGTGATGATGATGATCATGAGCAGGGGTAGGCATTGGATTGGAGTCGCTTTAATCTCAATAATATCGGCTTAGCTTGAAAGGCGTTTGATCACGCGTTCAACACGCTCAAAGGCCCAGGCCAGGTCTTCTTCGGAAACGGTCAGAGGCGGGGCGAAACGGATGACAAAATCATGCGTTTCCTTGCAAAGAACGCCTTCTTCTTTGAGCGCCTCGCAGTAGGGTCTGGCTTTCACATCCAGCTCAAGACCAATTAAAAGCCCGCGACCGCGCACCTCTTTAATGTGCGGGTCTTGTATCGAGCGCAATTTATCCGCGAAAAATTTACCCAGACGCTCCGAGCGCTCCAGCAGGTTTTCTTCCACCAGAACATCCAGCGCGGCACAGGCAACTGCACACGCCAGAGGGTTACCGCCATAGGTACTGCCATGATCGCCAGGGTTAAAGACGCCCATAACATCCTTATTGGCAAGCGCTGCGGACACCGGGTAAAAGCCTCCAGATAATGCTTTTCCGATAATAATCACATCCGGTTTAACCCCCTCGTGCTGAAAGGCGAACATCTTGCCGGTACGCCCAAGGCCCGTCTGGATTTCATCCATCATAAACAGCACGTTGCTTTTACGGCAAAGCGCTTCTGCGGCCTTTAAATAGCCCGCTGGCGGCAGTAAAATGCCAGCTTCCGCCTGGATGGGTTCGGCCAGAAAGGCGCAGGTATTGGGCGTAATGGCCGCCTTTAAGGCATCGATATCACCGAAAGGGACAATCACAAAACCCGGCGTAAAGGGGCCAAAACCGCTCTTGTACTGATCTTCGGTTGAAAAACTGACGATGGTGGTGGTTCTGCCGTGAAAGTTGTTGGCCATCACGATGATTTCAGCTTTGCCCGTCGGGATGCCTTTTTTCTGATAGCCCCATTTGCGCGCCATCTTGATGGCCGTCTCGACGGCTTCCGCCCCGGAATTCATCGGCAGCGCCTGATCCATGCCGGAAAGCTGGTGAAGTTTTTGGTACAGCAGCGGAAGCTGGTCGTTTCTGAAGGCGCGCGAGGTCAGTGTGACTTTCTTGGCCTGATCGAGCATCGCCTGAAGGATTTTGGGATGACAATGCCCCTGGTTGACCGCGCTGTAAGAAGCCAGGCAGTCGAGGTATTTTTTGCCTTCAACGTCTTTTACCCAGGCGCCTTCGGCTTGCGAAACGATAATGTCGAGCGGATGGTAGTTATGCGCGCCGTAGCGCTCCTCAAGCTCAATATAATCCTGGGTGCTTAATGCAGGCGTAGTTGTCGTCATCGTGCGCTTATCCTTTTCCCTATGTTCCCTATGATGCTGCTGATAAAGTTTCTGAAATTTCTGAGGTGTTATATCGTCATTCCCGCGATGCGGGTGGCCTGAGGTTATCTTGGTTTTATGTCTCCGAGTCCCCCCGCGATGCGGGCGGCCTGAGTTTATCTTGGTTTTGTGTCTCCGAGTCCCCCCGCGATGCGGGCGGCCTCTTCGACGGCCCTGGCTAGGACGGAGCGGATTTTGCCGTCTTCCATCGTCAACAGGGCGCCGATGGTGCACCCTGCGGGTGTGGTGACGTCATCGCGCAAATCCGCCGGATGCCTGCCCGATTCCTTCAGCATCGTCGCCGATCCCAGCATGGTCTGGGCGACAATCTGAAGCGCTTTCTGTCTGGGCAGTCCCACGCGGACACCGCCATCGGCAAGCGCCTCCATGATCAGGAACAGGTATGCCGGGCCGCTGCCCGAAAGACCGGTGATGGCGTCAAAGTGCTGCTCCTCAAAGGGCATGCAAAGGCCCACCGATTCAAAAATCGTCTGCGCCAGAGCCATATGCTCTTTTTTAGCGGTTTTCCCGGCGCAAATGGCGGTCATCCCCTGGCGGACAACACAAGGGGTATTCGGCATGGCCCGAATCACCGGGTTAATCCCCGACAAGCCAGCCTCGATCATATCCGTGGTAACACCCGCCAGAATCGAAACCACCAACGTTTCCGGCGGCAGACCGTAGGCTACCAGTTGCTTCAAAACGGCCTGCAAACCGCTCGGTTTCGTGCAAATCAGCAAGATGTCCGTCTCTTGCAGGTAGGTCGAATAATCCGTGGCGGCACGGATACTCAGCGACTTGGTAATTTCAAGACAGGAATCTTCGCTCTTGGCGGTGGCCCAGATACGAGAGGCCTCCACCAGGCCGGTGGCAAGCAAGCCCTGGATCATTGCCTGGCCCATCACGCCAGCACCGATGACGCCGATATTTTTTTGTCCAATAACAGCCTGAGCGCTCATATTGCTCATGTCGATCGTGGCATCCTATTTTCTTTTTTAATCCCTATTTTTTTTAATTCAGTTTAATCTAGGCATAACTGCTCATTACAGCTTGAGTTGCACTCACCCAACAGCCGCCATATCAAGGCGATTATATCGCAAAAGCGCCTTCTTTCATCAGTAAAATAGCCCTCAGCCATTCCGCCTACAGCATTTGAATGTTTTTACAAGCGATCGGCAGGAAAGCTATTATTGCTTTCCTGGTTTTAGCCAAGGGGGAGTTGTTGACTTGTGCGTTGGGCTTGTTTTACTATCTTCCCTACTTGTCGGATGGGTTCTCCTGCTGCGAACAGTCCAGTCTCGCCAACACCCTTCGGACATTCCTGCTTACCAACGTTTTTCGGAGATTTATCCCCATGGCAAAAAAAGGTGACGGCTGCGTTCATATCGAGCTTAAAAGCAGCGAAAGCGGCCACAAATACCACACCCGCAAAAACAAGAGAAAAAACCCCGAGCGGATGACACTGACCAAGTACGATCCCCTCGTGCGTCGCCACGTGGAATACAAAGAAGAAAAATAACCGCTCTGAATTGGCTTTTTAAAAAGACCGGCTCTTTACGAACCGGTCTTTTTTGTTAGCTTTATATCTGCTGACTTACTGGCTCAAGCGATCGACCGGCGTGGCGGGACTGCCCACCCCATTGGCTGCGCGAATTCCCAGGGCGTCTTGCGCCAGAATCAAGCGATGAATCTGGCTGGTGCCCTCATACAGGTTCAGAACGCGGCAATCGCGATAGTAGCGAGCCGCCGGGTATTCTTCGGAAAATCCATAGCCGCCAAACACCTGAACGGCACTATTTGCGGCCTTAATGGCGGCCTCGGAACAAAAGAACTTGGCCATTGAGGTCTCGCGGGTATTGCGAACACCCTTGTCCTTTAAATGCGCCGCATGAAGCACTAAAAAGCGCCCGGCCTCGCAATCGGCGGACATATCGGCGATCATCGCCTGGATTTGCTGAAACTCCCCGATCTTCTGGCCAAAGGCGGTTCTTTCCATGGCGTACTTGGTGGCAATATCGATACATCCCTGGCTGACGCCCACGGCGCCAGCGGCAACACTGAAACGACCCTGATCAAGACAGTACATCGCCACTTTAAAACCGTCGCCCGGCTTGCCGAGCATCTGGCTGTTATGTACCTTGACGTTGTCCAGAAAAAGCTCGGAGGTGACCGACGCGCGAAGCCCCAGCTTAGGCTTGATTTCCCGCGTGCTGAAACCTTCTGTTTTAGTATCCACCAAAAAGGCGCAAATCCCCTTGTGCCCTTTTGACTTGTCGGTCTGGGCAATAATGATAGCGACATCTGAAATACAACCGTTTGAAATCCACGTTTTCTGGCCGTTAAGAATCCAGTAATCCCCGTCTTTTACGGCCATCGTCTGCTGGTTGGCGGCATCGCTTCCGGCATTGGGTTCGGTCAGGCCGAAACAGCCGATCAGCTTGCCCGAGCCCAGACCGGGTAAATACTGTTCTTTTTGCGCGTCGCTCCCATATTCCAGAATCGGCTTTTGCACGAGGGAAATCTGAACGGAAAAGAGCGTTCTAGTGGAGGAGCAGACGCGGGCGATCTCTTCGGTCATCAGGGCGTAGGCAATGTGATCAATATTCTGGCCACCGTATTGCTCTGGCAAAATGGCGCTGAAAAATCCCTGTTCGGCAATTTTTTTCAACAGCTCATGGTTAAACGCCTGCTTCAGGTCATACTCCTCCACTTGAGGCGCAATTTCCCGATCGGCAAAATCCTTGGCCCAAAGCCAGATTTCCCGCTGTTCAGGCTTCAATGCGAAATCCATCAGCCCACACTCTCCATAACTTGATGTTGATACGACGTGTTAAAAACGGGTGCTTTATTCCCCGGAAAAACTCTTCACTTCCAGTATATAAGATCTGGTCAGACGCTGGCGATACCCTATAGCAAGCTAGACCTCCTGGGGGAAAGCATGCTTGAAAGCGACCGCCGTTTAGACATCGACGGGATTTTATGGCAAAATCAGCCTAGCTGGTTAAACTAATAATCATGAGTTTTTTGCAATATGAATCTTAAAGTGCTGTATTCCAAAATTCATCGCGCGACGGTCACGGATGCCCAGTTGCATTACGAGGGCAGTATTACCATCGACAAGCACCTGATGCGCCAGGCGGGGATCAGCCAGTACCAGGCCGTTAACATATACAACATCAAAACCGGCACGCGTTTTGAAACCTACGTCATTGAAGGCGAAGCCCATTCGGGCATTATCCAGGTCAATGGCGCCGCCGCCCACCTGGCCAAGACGGGCGATCTCATTATTATCGCCAGCTACGCGCATCTGGATGCCGAAGAAGTGGCCGACTGGCAACCCAAGCTGGTGTTCGTGGATGCTCAAAACAGGCCCACCGCCGATAAACCTGAAATGATGCCGGTTTAACTCCGTTTTTAAGATTGGGGTTGATGTAACGAGTGCCAATCCTGGTGATGGGCCTCGATCATCTGGCATGCTTCGGCTTTAAGAGCATAGCCGTTAAAAAGGAAAGAGCCGGGGCCTTTATAGCCTTCAAACCAGAAGCGGATAATTTCCAGGGCGCCGGGGTATTTCGTCAGCAGGTGGGGAATGTCCTCGACATCCTGAAACGGGCCGTTATCGTTTAGGGCAATTATTTTGGTGTCCTCTTCACCACGCTCCACAAGCTTTAAGGCGCCAATAACCCGAACAGGACACACGGTACCCCTGGGTTGTGCGGCGCAAAGAGTTACAATGTCAAGAGGGTCGCCGTCCCCGCCTTTTTCTTTGGGAAGAATCGTTTGGGGAATGTAACCATAGTTCATCGGATAGGGCAAAAAGTTAATGAGGCGGGGAATTCCGTTTATTTTGTCATGGTAAAAGTCCCCGGAAACCGGATCTGTCTGCCACTTCTCAAGCGTTCCAGCCGGGATTTCCACCACCATCTGGTATTGATTGTCTTTAAGCTTGTAAGGAACATCCTGAATAAAGTGACAGGGCATTGGAGGGTTTCCAATCATCAGTTATAAATCGAAAGAAATATTAGCGATTCTACAGCAATTATTGGACTTGTTACCAACACCGTAGTAAAATGACCGACATTCCAGTGGGTTACAACGACATCAACACATAAAGGCATTATGATGCTTTGTTTTGGAGCAACATTGCCCGGCGTAAACGCGTCCGGACAATTAGATAAATTGTCGCCGGTAAAATTTGGCGCCTGGGTTTCGCTTGAGAAAATGACGCATACCCCTGAAGACAGGTTAAAGGATTTGGCACAATTAATTCATGAAAGCGATCTGGACGCATCTGGGGATCGCAGAAAGATTTTCTATCAGGTCGCACGATTGCTGGGTCAGCCAGAATTAAGCGAAACCCAACGGCACGTGATGGGTTCGATCCTCTTAAAATCGCAAGTCCAGGATGCTTGTGAAACTTACGTGGATCTGGCGCATCACCTGCAAACGCAGTTGACGGATGAGCGCCAGAGCCGTGATCAGCTTCAATCCTTTTTGATGTCGGATCGACATGACGTTACTGATTTTTCTGTCCGTCCCGAAACGCCAAGGCCTGACCACCGGCTTTACCCGAACAATCTTCATTTCATCGAATGGCGAACAAGCGACAAAAAAGACGCCTATTGCCTCTATGTTGGGTATCCAAACGTTCCCAAAAGAACCCCTGTCGAAAAAAGATCCCTCCAGCGAATGGCTTGGGAACAGGTTTTGGCAAGTATTCTCAACGGGGAACGGGTAAGTCTGGCTGAAAAGAACGGTGAGATCCGGTTGGCGAGCGGCTCGCATTTGGATCAGCCGTTTGATGCCCTATCTGAAAGCTTGCCGGTGGATGAGGGAACCTATAAGTATGGCCCGGGAAAAGCCTATGCCATTAACCCGTTTCGTATAAGCGTCGTCCCATTACCCAAAGGTTTCCCCCGAGCGCAATATACGCTTCGCCTGTGTCGGGATTAAGCCTGAAAAAACATCCCTCCACCGTATGGGGGAAGAAACCAAGCATAACTGAGGATATTGTGGACAAAGAGGTGTTCCACCAAAGTTGACGTGCCGATCTCGTCCAATATTATCAAACTGTCATCAAACGCTCTTTGATAAAGAGATTGTGCCATCAAGTAATCGATGGGTTTCAGTTTGAGTTTCAAAATTTGATTTTAAGAAAAGTGCTGAAGAGAGAATATCTAAGGGTTTAGATAGGCTTTTTCTGATAGCCGGATAGAAGGGTAGCCATGCGGCAGATATCGACTTATACAGGCATGCGGGCAGGTGTCAGCAGAATCAGCGTGATGGCTCTGATTGGTGGCATTGGGCTTTTAGGGCTGGCGTTGTTTTTAGGAAAAGCGCCGTTTATGGCTCTTTTTAGCCCCGAGGCGCTTTTAATGGTTTTCGGCGGCACGCTTTGCGCCACGATGATAAGCTTCAAGCGGCACACGCTAATTAACGCCTGGCAGTCGCTTCGCATCGCATTACTGGAAGATAGCCTGACGCCTGAAGACGCGATGAACTACAGTATGGAGGTGGCCCGCTTTGTTCGCGAGCAGGGCAATCTGGCCCTACAACCCCTGCTGGGCACAATCGAGCTTCCGGTCTTAAGAAAAGGCTTATCCCTGATTCTGGACAATTGTCCAGAACCGTTTATCCGAAGCAGTCTTGGCACTGAAATCGAGGTAACCTATCGCGAGCAGGTTGAGTGCGCGCGCGTACTGGAAACCGCCGGTGGATATGCCCCAACAATGGGCATTATCGGTGCGGTTATCGGCCTGATGCACGTGGTTCAATCCCTTCAAAACCCCTCGGCGCTTGGTCAAGGGGTGGCCAGCGCTTTTTGCGCCACGTTATTCGGCGTGGCCGTCGCCAACCTTTTCTTGCTACCGCTGGCCGCCAAGCTACGCCAGCAGGCAAGGGATGATGGATTCATCAACACGATGCTGCTGGAAGCCGTTCTTGGCATCAGCCAGAAACAGCACCCGTTGGTTATCGAAGAAAAACTCTGCGCCTATCTTGGCAAGGATCCGCACTACGCCAAGCCCTCTCAAGCATATTACGATCAAACTCCCATTGGGCTTCCCAGAACATCCGGCAAAACAACGAATGCCGAGCTGACCTTTCTGGATGATGAATATCATCACCAGCTTCTGCGCCAGTAATGCTTATTTTGTTCACCTCCATTTTGCTCGCCTGCGCCAAATCCTCTAAACGCAGGATGCCGCCCCACGCGTTCGGTCGTTTAATCAAGAGACACCAAAACGTGTACTAAGTACACAAAGTATATATGTAGTTTCGGTGTCGATAGAGAAGCACAAATCATCAGAAGGGTATCAGCACTGCCATGAGTAGTTTTATCCCCAATCCCGACCCGGCTATTTCCCAGTATCGCAAGCTGCGGGAAAATTCCCCCAGCGTTATGTTGAGCCAGCTTGACGCACTGGAAGACAGAGAAGATCAAGCCCACGCGGCCCAGACGCGTTGGATTATCCCGTATGCCGATCTGCTTACCCTGCTTTTCGGTTTGTTCATCGCGCTATTTTCCCTCACTAAAAGCGACAGCAGCCTTTGGCAAAACTATGCCGTCAAGCTTGAGAAAACCGTTCAGCAGACCCAAAGCGACAAAACCCGGACAGAGGCTGCCCTTGTCGATGCAATCAGTAAACGGGACAACCCCACTCCGCAACAACAGCAGCAAGCGGCCCTGGCCACGACCCTGAGGCAAAAGTTTGCAGCTTCCCCGGAATTGAGCAACGCACTAAATATTCACCCCGAAACGCAAGGCCTGGTCATCTCGATTACCGATCACATCCTGTTTGCGCCTGGCAGCGCCGACCTGTCGCAAGCCGCGAAGGAAAAGCTTGATGTGGTGTCGAACGCGCTTTTGTCTGTGAATCGTCCCATTCGTATCGAAGGTCATACGGACGACAGCCCAATCCAGACCTCCCGCTATCCTTCCAACTGGGAGCTTTCCACGGCGCGGGCCACCCATATTATCCAGTACCTGGTGCAGTCTCGCCGGTTTCCACCCGAGAAACTGTCGGCGGCTGGCTACGGAGAATTCCATCCCGTGGCCAACAACTCCTCCAACAAAGGGAAGCAAAAAAACCGCCGGGTGGATATTGTATTGTTAGACCCCATATAAACCCTCCCGCAGTCCCCCTCATAAGGTTGATGATTTCTCATGGCAAAACCGACCAAACCCAAAGACATGAAGCCCAAGGCAGATGGTGATGTCGCAACCCTCAGCGTGGCCGGTGCAGCGCCGCCAGCTGGCGGCTCAGGCGGCGGGCTTGACCTGAAATTTTTAATTACCCTGGTCGTCGTGGTATTGAGTACAACGCTCACCTCGGCGGCTTCCGTGTATTTTTTGGCTCCAATGGTGGTGATGCCCCCGCTGCAGGCTGAGCTGAAAAATATCGCCAAAGCCGCAGGCGGCGAAGGACATGCGGAGGGCAATTCCGAAGCACATGCGGAAACACCAGGATTAAACCTTGAGCTGGATGAATTTACCGTCAATCTCAGGGAAGACCCCAGCATGCCGGGCTCCCAATATTTACGCGCCAAGATGTCATTGAACATCAGCGTGCCCGAAGCGGAAAACTGCTACGCCATAAAACACGCCCAGGCAATGCCTGATCAAACACTGCCCGGTGGCGGCAAAATCGTCGGCGCCGCTGCCAATCTTGATCGCACCACCATTGCAAGCGGCGGTGGCGCAGAAGACCCCACTGTTGCCTGTATCGGGAAATTCAAAACCAATATGGCAAAGTTCGTTCCCACCATGCGTGACATCATCAACGGCTCGCTGATGAAACGCAGCGCGGGCACCCTGTCCACACTGGAAGGCCAGGAAGCCTTGAAAGATGAAATCAAGGAATCGATCAACCAGTTTATGGGCGAACATTACCAGATTTCCAGGGTCAACTTCGAAGACTTCATTATCCAGAAATAAATCATTCCTGTAAGAGAGAATTGGTATCAATAAAACTTTTCAGCGCCGGAAAACGCGCTGAATCGGAGGGTAACCCTTGTTATCGCAAGATGAAATTGACGGCCTCCTGTCGTCACTTTCCGTAGGACTGGAAACGCCCGCTGAAGGCGCAAGCGCACCCAGCGACGACAACGCTGCCGCAGGCGGCGGCGTTATCCATGAAAAGCGAAATTACAAGCTTTATAACTTCAGGCGTCCGGATAAATTCTCCAAGGATCATTTAAGAGCGCTACAGACCATCCACGAAAACTTCGCCCGACAGTTCGGCCTGGTGTTAACCGCTTATCTGAGGATGACGGTTGAAATCGACGTTGTTTCGGTGGATCAGTTGACCTACGACGAATTTATCCGCTCGATGCCAAGCCCGATGACGGTCAGCATCCTGGAACTGGATCCGCTGCCCGGACAAGTCTTGATGGGCCTTGGCCATGAGGTGACCTCAAGCGTCATTGACCGCATGTTGGGCGGCCCCGGCATGGCGGAACCCAAGGCGCGTGAATTGACCGATATTGAGCAGTCGCTCATTCGCCGGATTCTGGATCGCGCCATCGTCACGCTGGAAGAAGCATGGCGTTCGGTGATGAACATCAACGCCACGATGGTGGGAATGGAAGAAAGCTACGCGCTCATTCAGGTGGCCACCCCTGGTGAAATCGTGGCACTGGTGACGTTTGAAGTAAATCTTGGCAACAAAAACTCTGGACTTGTCAGTTTCTGCGTGCCTTACCCGGTACTGGAAGGCGTTATCAGCCAACTGAGCGCGCAACATATCTTCCACCGGCAACAATCCACCTTGCCCGCCGAGGAGCAGGATAAAATCCTCCAGAAATTAAATTACGCCAAAATGCCGTTAAGCGTGCTTTTAGGTGGCACCACCATTAACGTCAAAGACTTGATGCAGCTTTCCGTGGGCGATGTCATCCGGCTGGATCGCGAGGCGAAAGACAATTTACTGGTCTGTGCGAATCATAAACCGAAATTTTTCTGTCGGCCCGGCAAGCTGAAAGACAAAATGGCCGTACTGGTCGTCGATGAAGTCAAAATTGAAGAAGCGATTGAAGGGTTTGGTATCTGGCATGGCAAATGATATTGAAAATCAGGTGGCAAACACCGAAAATTCGCTTGGCGCAGAAGCGCTTGAAACACTGAAAGAGCTTCTGCTGGCAGGGCTTGGTGGCGCTGCGGCGGCGCTTGGCGGACTGCTGAACGTTGAAGTGAAAATTTCATCGCCTGAATTGTCGGAAGTTGCGATTTCCCAGGTAACACCCCCCTATGGCGATGTCGCCACCGGCTTATTGCTGGTGCAGCACACGCAAGGGTTTACCCATACCGGCGCGTTCGCCGTGGCCGAAACGGACGCGAAAAAAATCGCCGCTTTAATGATGAGTGGTAATCTTGGCGGGCTGAATGCCGAACCGATTGACGACCTGGAGCAAGGCGCCGCCATTGAAGCGCTCAGCCAGATCAATAACGCCATCAACGAAGGCATTGGCGGACTTCTTCAGCAATCCATCGACGCCAACCTGCCCGACTATCTCCCCTTTTCGTCGGAGGCTTTGGCTGGCGCGCTTAAGGCGCCGCAAGTCCTGTCGATAACCTTTAAGGCAACCCTTTCGGACGCCGCCGCAACGGTGATTCCCTTCACACAGTATTTGGGCACAGATGCCGCCGGTGACATCATCAATCGGCTTTTGAACCAGGATGCCGCTTCCACCGCCAACCCAACACCGCAACCGGAGGTCAATATGAGCGCGTCGGACACGTCGACGAATGCAAGCGTTTCCACCAGTAAGGCGGTTGATCCCGTCACCGTCAGGCCGGTCGATTTTTCCTCGTTTGACCAGCAGCATCAGGTCTACGGCGAAGAGAACAAGAACCTTGACCTGGTGATGGATGTCACGCTGTCGCTGACGGTTGAATTGGGCAGAACACAGCTTTCCATTAAAGACGTGCTTGAATTAACGCGAGGCTCCGTCATCGAGCTGGACAGGGTGGCCGGTGAGCCGGTTGACTTGCTCGCCAACGGCAAACTGATCGCCAAGGGCGAAGTCGTTGTTATCGAGGACAACTTCGGCTTGCGCATCACCAGCATTGTTTCCCCAGCAGAGCGTTTGCGCGGGATGTAATTTCCCCGTTATTTAGAGGCCCTGTATTTTTCTGTCTTCCGCTTGATTCCAATCAGGTACAATATAAAGCATTGCGTCAGGCCTGGATCATAAGTTATGGGTAAGCAGTCTTTTTTCTTCGCATCCGCTGATAGAGGGCATCGCTCTGCCCAGGGCTTTACGCTTGCCGAGCTGTTAATTGCACTTGCGATTCTGGGGGTAATCGCCACGTTTACGATTCCAAAAGTTTTGGTGGCGCAGCAAAATTCCCAATATACCGCCGTTGCCAAAGAGGCGGTGGCGATGGTGAGCGGGGCATATCAAAGCTATTTGATGGATAACGTAACAACGGCATCCACGCACTTGGGGGACTTTACGGAATTTATGAACTATGTTTCGGTCGATACCGTTTCAACCATTGATCGTGTTCCGGGCCAGACTAGCCTAAACTGTGCAGTGGCAACGCCATGCCTGAGGCTTCACAACGGCGCTAAGCTTCTTTATGAGCCATCAGACGCTTTTGGGGGCACTTCGGCCACCAGCGCCATTTACTTCTATTTTGATCCGGATGGGGAATACAGTGGCAGTGCCACTGGACAAGGCAAGTCCATTGTGTTTTTCCTTTACGCCTCAGGCAGAATCACCACTTGGGGCAGCATTGTTCCTGGTACTGCAGGATTTTACAACCCAACCCCGGCAAACGACCCAAGCTGGTTTAGCTGGAATTGACACGTCTTTTGATTTCTTTTGCCATCACTTTCTGTTGTTTTTATAAAAAAGCCTAATGAAAAATCTGGCTTAAAACGTCAATTTTGGCGCTTTCTGGGTGTTCTATAGGGTGTGCTCCTTAAATAGAATGCGTCTGGATTTATAATCCGTACCGAATTTCAAGCGCGTTGTTTTCATAAAAAAAATTGCAAAGAAAACGGTTTCAGCCTAAAAGCAGCCCCCTTTCACCCCTCGCTTCAAGGCTGTTACTATCGTGTAGTCATAGCGCAAGATACTGATCAAAATAGAACGCCTTAACATCTTATGAATGGATTATATCAATACCGCCTATCACAGCCCCTGGGGTTTAATAGAACGCCAAAACACAGTTTTTTTGGATTAGCACCGGGCAAAATCCAAGCTGCCTCGGACACGAATGATGGTTTTTTGCAGCAAAATACCAAACCTTCACACAATCCTTTCAGTGCATCCCTTACGTTCGGTAAGCGGAAAGCGTCTCCGTTAAACCACCAGAAAGATTTCCTGCACAGGGCCACCTTGGATCTTTACGAAAACCTGATCGATAAGTATCCCCAACGACCCTCTGTCGAGGACGCGCAGGAAATTGTGGAATATATTACCAACATGCTGGCATACTATTGCAGGGCGCACGATAAAACCTTGCAAAAGAAGCCGCTTCTGCCCCGTGACGTGACTGCTGGCTGGATCTATGACAAGACGCAAATTGAGTCGTT
Organism: Vampirovibrionales bacterium; assembly: GCA_035285165.1. Classification (GTDB taxonomy): domain Bacteria; phylum Cyanobacteriota; class Vampirovibrionia; order Vampirovibrionales; family Vampirovibrionaceae; genus JAYKHP01. The sequence continues at coordinate 65,381 of JAYKHP010000018.1, forward strand.
TCATCCGGATCACTTTCTGACAGATGCGGGGTTGACCGCAGAATCAGCGGAGATTGAACTCAAAGGGTTTATCAGGGATCAATATTGCCAGGCCAGTAAAGCGGGACAAAAAATTGATTCTGGCTGGTATCAACAAGCTGCTGATCTGGCACGAGAAATCCCGATGGCTGTTAAAATTTACGAGACTGAGAACCCTGATTTTGATGCAGATACGGTAGAAACCTGGGTAAACGAACTCAGGGAAAACGCCAGAACACTGCTTCGGGAGACAACCCGAAGAAAATACCTGGGTGAAGACGGTCAACTTAGGATGAGACAAAAAGAAATCGAAGCCTGGTTTTTAAGCATCGATCCTGAAAAAGAGCCTGAGTTGTGGGAGGCCATCCAGGTTTTTGGAGGCCCGCCCAACCTCAGGCAAATTAGTGCTTGGGTTAATAAAATCGATTCGATTAGAAGACGTTCAAATTATACAAACGAGCTGCGGCTGACTGCCTGGGCCTTAAGCGACACAGGATTATCCTCAGTGGAGATTGCTGATTTATTAAATAACTCAATCAATCCTGAAGTGATGAAATGGACGAAAGACTACCGGGAAAGGGTTAAAACAAAAATATCAGCTAAAAGAGTTCATGCCTGGCGTATAGAGGTAACCAGCAAAAAGTTACCGATTCCATATAAGATTCAAAGAATAGCCCATGATTTGAGAGGATTCTCCAATACGCAAAGACTAAGACTCATTTCTACAAGCTTATATGCGAATCTCAGAATGAGCGCAGCCAGTATTGCTGAATTTTATAAAACATCCCCAGAAACCTATATTCAGGCTTTAATAACTGAATTTACAGACAAGAATGGACATCCCCCAAACGCGCAGAATATTTTAAGGTGGACTAAAGGATTAACACGCCATAAACAACCAGTGGCTATTGAGATAGAGCAAATTGCGTATGCCCTGTATGACGTCGGGGATCGTCAAGGAAAACTATCACCAAAACAAATTGCAGAATTTTTAAATACTTCTCAAGATCCTCATGTCAAAATATTGGTGGATAAATTCGTTGACAGTTTGGGTCATCCTATAACCCGTGCCAATATAGGCAGATGGGTAGAAGATTCACCAAGGCAAGTTCGTAGTAAAGCACCTGAAGCTTTAAGGCAGTTCGCACGTGATCTTAAAATGCAGCATCCGGACTGGAATTCGACGATGATTACCAAGCAGATCAACGACACAAACGACCCCGAGTTGCGTCATATTTTGGACACTTACGGTCAGGTACTGCTGGGACAAGTTTATAGGTGGACATCTCAAATACGGGAACAAAAAGCATTCGCCTGAGGGCAGCGAAAGTTTAAACCTCCCGGCGGCCTTGCAAGGCCCGGGTGATGGTCATCGTATCGGCGTATTCCAAGTCGCCGCCAGCGGGCAGGCCAAAGGCAATCCGGGTCAGCGTCAGGCCCAGCGGCTTAATCAGCCGTGAGAGATACAGGCTGGTGGTATCGCCCTCAATGGAAGGCGGCAGCGCCAGAATGACCTCCTTAACGCCCATATGGGCATGCGTTTCTTCAGAAACGTCATCTGTCAGCAACGGGGCTGGCTGCAGGCGGGCCAAGAGCTCACGAATCTTCAAATCTTCCGGGCCAACCCCCTCCAGGGGAGAAATCATCCCATGCAGGATGTGGTAAAACCCTTTGAATTCGTTGGTGCGCTCCAGTGCATAAAGGTCTTTGGGGTCTGGCACCACACAAATCTGTACCGGGTTTCGGTTCGGGGCGCTGCACAGCTCGCAAGGCGACTGGCAGGACAGGTTGTAGCAGACCTGGCAAAAGCCAATCTTGTCCTTGGCATCCAAAAGCGCCGTCGAAAAGCGCTCGATGCTTTCAGAAGGCTGCCTGAGAACATGAAACGCCAGGCGTTGAGCAGATTTCGGCCCAATGCCCGGCAATTTCTGAAATTCCTCGATCAAGCGCGCCAGCGGGCGCGTGTAATTGGACGACATCGCTTTAGAAGGGCAGTTTCAGGCCGGGGATGTTCATACCCGCCGTCACTTTTTTCATTTCATCTTCCAGCGTTCGGCTGACGGTGCTGGTGGCATCTTTAAGAGCCGCCATCATTAAATCTTCCAGGGTTTCAGCATCCTGGGCCGCTTCAGGGCTTATCTTAACGCTCAGAAACTCGAATTTTCCGTTACAGACAACGGTTACAGCCCCACCCCCGGCTGTTCCGGTAAACTGGCGAGACTCCATTTCCTTCTGCACTTCCTGCATCTGATCCTGCATCTTTTGAGCTTGCTTCATCATTTTCTGGATGTCGAACATCACACTCTCCTTAAATCTTCTCAAATCTACCGGTCTAAAGCACCGGCACAAGGAACGCCCTTACCCCCGACAGGCTCGGCTAACGTCCCCCGGAACCTGTATATGATACCGGGATCAGGCCACAATTCCAATCATGGGTTTTAAAACTCCCCCCAACTGGGCTCCTTCCAATGAAGTAAGGGGATGCTATCCCAATGGACGATTAGCATACGTACACCCCTCGGACGATTCGCAACCCCCTCGCAAGACCTAGAATGAAAGAGTAGGTTTTATGGCCTGCCCGCTTAATCAGAGTTCGTTTTAATTTTTGATTCGCTTTCGTTTCCTTTTTTAAATTGAAGTGAATCCAACAGAGTGTGTGGCATTCCAAACAAGAGACCCCGAGGGCATGATTGCTCTTGGCGTTATGGAGTCCGGTCATGAGTACTTCGTCTGAGCTTTCAAGCCAAATCCTTCAAACTTCGGCAAGCGTTTCGACGGCAACACCCACTGTCAATCGCAATATTGAAGGCGCAGGCGTTCGCTACGCGCCCCCTAAAGGTTCATCAAGACTTTTGAATGCGTTGAACCAGTTTACCGGTGGCCTTGCCGTCCCAGTCCAGCACCCGATGCGCGACAAATACGGCCAGGCTTACGATTACCTGGTTTCAGGGGACGCACTTCGCTACCGTGAGGACATTGAAACCGCGATTCAGTGCTACGAGCAAGCCATCTCACTGAACCCCGCCTTTAGCGATGCCTATATCGGGCTCGGCAAATGCTACCGCAGAAAAGGTGATCATCTGCGCGCGATTGCCCATTATCAAAAAGCGCTGAGCCAAGACGCCTTTCAGAAAGAAGTTCACCTGGATATTGCAAAATGCCACACCGAGTGCGGTGCCATTCAGAAGGCGATTGTCTCCTACAAACGTGCAATAAGCCTTGATCACAAATACATCGAAGCGATGTTCGGCCTGGCCCTGATTCTTGAGATTGACGGCAACAGCGATGAAGCTGTGGCCGTATACAAAAAAATCATCGCGCTTGACCCTGAGTTCCTGCCCGCCTACAACAACCTGGGCAGCCTTTATATGCGCCAGGCACAGTTTGAAGATGCGGAAGCGCTGTTTGTTTCGCTGATTGAAAAGGCCCCCGACTTTTCCCGTGGCTATCTCGGCCTTGCCATCACCTATGACAAATCCGGCCGCAAACCCGCCGCCCTTAAACTTTATCACCAGGTGCTGAGCCTAAGACCTACCGGCAAAAACGTCGAGTTCATCAACCGCCGCATTATCCAGATCAACAAGGATCTGGGGCATTGCAAAAGCAACAAAAACGGTACGACGCTTGTTCTGGTAAGCTGAGGCAAGGGCTAGAACGCCTTTGCAAGAAGGCGCTCAAGGGGTTTTTTGAGAATAAAATGGCTTTGTACCAGCTCGGGAACATCGGCAGCGCTAACGCCGTGATACCAAACGCCTTCGGGATAGATTAAAACCGCAGGGCCGACAGAGCATAAGCCAACGGAGCCGCAGGTGGTTACCATGACGCTGCCATCAAGGCTGCCTCGCTTCCCGTAGAGTAATCCAAGGCCCTTTAAAACTTCCCAGAACGTCTCCAGGGTGGCCTGGCTTTCCCTGTTCGAGCAGGAGGTGCCGGTACAGACGAACACATGGTGGGCAAGCTTTGCCGTCGTCACCGGGGCAAGGCTTTCGAGGGCTTTTATTACAGGGGTTTCAGGCGTCATTGGGGCAGCATCCTCGTTGCAAGACAGTTTTTATCATACACATATTAAAAGTCGCATATTCGGGCTCAGACTCAGACTAAATCATACCCGGCAAAAGCGGCAAGAGCAGTTCGCTCATTTCCAAGCGTTATTCTTAGCCGTCTTTCCAAATGACAGCCGTCACGGCTTCAGGTACACTTCTGGCATTATGATTTTTTGAGTTTTCAGTAATGCATTAAGGAGCATATCCCGATGAGCCAGGCCACGATAAACGTCCCCCCCGCCAGCTACCTGGAAGACATTGGCCTTGCCATGGGCCGTATCGCCACCGGCGTTTACATCGTCACCGCAGTGGATCCTTCAGGCGCTAAGGTGGGCATGTTGGCCTCGTGGGTAATGCAAACAGGGTTTGAACCCCCGTCGGTGGCGGTTGCCGTGGCGCCCGAACGAGAGCTTTACAAGGCCATCAAGGCCAGCGGTCGTTTTACCGTTAACGTTCTGGCCGAGCATGCCTATACGCTGATGAAAGCCTTTAGCCACTACAGTCCCGATCAATTCGACAAAGTGCCTTACCAGGATACCGGTTGCGGCATCCTGCTGAATGACGCCGTAAGCGCCTTTCATTGCAGACTTATTGAAGAAGCGGGCGAAACGCTGGATCACCGGGTTCTGCTTGGCGTGGTTGAAGGCGGCAAGGTGCTTAACCCCAATACCCATCCCTATATCCACCTGAGAAAAACCGGCTTCAGCTATTAGACTGAACTGTGAGCAATTTGACGGCATGTTCTTTGTTTAAAAGACCATAATTACGAGGAATGTTTATATGCAAGTATTCAGTTCTTATGGTTCAAATCCCTACCTAAACAATCATTTACAAGGGATTCAGTTTGGAAGACACCGCAACAAAAGCGATGACACCACTGCTCAAATTCCAAAAGTTAAAGCCCCCGTTAAAGGCGGTCAACAACCTCCCATTAGACCGGGAGAAAGTTTAGAGGCGTACGCAAGACGAGTTGGTTTAAAAAAAAGGTAAAACCCTTGGCCTTTACAAGCCCCATTTACTTAAACACCCATTCGTACAAAGCCTGCCAAACGGCGTAGTCGGGCCATGTGCCGGAACAGGCGGGTTCGGGGAAACCAACCGCCCCTTCCTTGATGCCACAATACGACCCACTGCCAGCCGCAGCAATCACCATCAGGTAATCATCGCCCGACTGGTTGGGGAGCTTGTCACCATTCCAGTCAATAAAGAAATCATAGTCACTGCCGCCCGAAAGTGAAACACTCGCGCCATTGGCCAGAACAAAAGCCGCCGACGTATTGCCGGAGTTGCTGGTGCAGCCCTCGGCAAAAGCGCTGGTGGGACAGATTTTAATGGCGTTGACATGATCGAGCACGTATTGGTGATAATCAGCGTGCGTGGTATAGGGTCGGCCTTCCAATGTCCATTGGTAATGAATATTGCTCAACGCGGCAATCGCTTCCCGAAACACCGCTTTTTTTTGCTGATCCGCCTGGGAGCTTTGGGAATCGTGAATGTGGCAATGACGCCCAGAATGACCAGGGCGATTAACAGTTCAGCCAATGTGAAAGCAAAGTGGGATCGGTTCATAAGGCGTCTGACTGGGACAATTGAAAAAGTAACAACGAAAATCTTTATCGGCAGAATACGCAAGTTATAGAGTCCTAATCAGATGATTACGCCAGGTAATGGAGTTTTTTTAGGCAGTTACCCCAAGCTACAAACCGGTATCGGATAGCAGCCGAATGTTTTTCCATAAAATCTGGGGGTCTATGTCGCCAGTGGCTTGCAACAATTCCCTTGCCGACGGATCCAACAACACATACCCCTGCCCCTCTGGCCATTTAAACTCCTGAAGATAACGACTGGCCTCTGGATTGGCCGGATCCCATTCAATAATGGTAAGCCCTGGCGTGCGTCCGGGCTCGCGGGATTCTTTCGTCTTATCAGCAGTGGTTAGGTCGTTTCCGGCTTCCGTGGCAAAGGTCATCGCATTCAGATAGGGCTTTTTAGCTTCGCAAGGCACACAACCCTTAGGGTGAATCGCAATCAGCGTATAAGCACTCGAAAGCGTCTGGGGTAAAAGCTCTGGCGGCAGAACCTTGGGCTGGATCTTACCGGTAAAGCGCTCCAGTTGGGTATACAGCACTTCCATCGAGATATAGCGGTGCATTCGATAGAGCGCCTTACCTTGCGCGTCAAAAAGAATGTAGGTGGGCGTTCCTTCCACGTGAAACTGACGGGCCAGCGCTTCTTTTTTATCGGCGTCAACACGGACAAAGCGTACATCGGCCTGCAACTGCTTCTGGATTTCCTTTAAGTAAGGTTCGGCCTGCTGGCAAACGCCGCAATACTGGCTGAAAAAATCCAGCATGACATAAGACGACAGTTTATCGGTCGGCTTTGCCTTGACACCTGCCTGCTGCAACAACGCTGGCGTTAATTGAGGTAACGTCGATTCGGCCAATGCCGGGCTAGGCAGTAGAAACAAGACGCTGCCCAAAACAGCGGCAGACAAAAGACGGAATGTCCAGACAAGCATTGATAAAAGCGCTCCTCTAAAAAAACCGAGGGACATAACGGCATCATAAAGTGCCTGAGGAGGCGGGGCAACCTCCCCAGAAGGGAGAAAGCACTGGAATGCTTTGCTACTTTCGCCCGGCCCCTAACGTTTTAGGAGTAAAAATGATAAGATCACAGCAGGGGGTATTGTCCAAGTTTCAGCATCATTCCCTCGCTCGTCTTTCAAAGTAAGACAGAAAAATCAGGCAAGAAATAGGAATTATGGCGCTCATGACCTCGCAAGACAACGTTTCAAATCCGCATGCCTCTTATCACCAGGACAACAAGGTGTTTATCTTTGACACAACACTCAGGGACGGTGAACAATGTCCGGGTGCTGCGCTGACGCTTCCCGAAAAGCTCCAGATTGCAAGAAAACTTGCCGACTTGAACGTCGATGTTATCGAAGCCGGATTCCCTTTCAGCAGCCCTGGCGATTTTGAATCCGTTCAGACGATCGCCCGTGAAATCGGTGGCCTGAAAAATGACGGCCCGACCATTTGCGGACTGGCGCGCGCTACCCCGCAGGATATCGAGGCTTGCCACGACGCGATTAAAATTGCGCCCAAGCACCGTATTCACACGTTTATCGCCACCAGCGACATCCATATCGAGCAGAAGTTCAAGAAAACACGCGATGAAATTTTGAAAATCGCAAAGGACATGGTCACTCTGGCTGCTTCCAAGTGCGCCGACGTTGAATTTTCAGCCGAGGACGCGGGCCGCACCGACCCGTTCTACCTTTACAAGGTCATCGAAGCCGTCATTGACGCCGGGGCCACCACCGTCAACATTCCCGATACGGTAGGTTACACGATTCCCGAAGAGTTCGGCAAACTCATCAAGGGCATTGTGGTAAACGTTCCCAATATCGAAAAAGCCATCATCTCCGTCCATTGCCATAACGATCTGGGCATGGCCACTGCCAACAGTCTTTCAGGCGTACTGAACGGCGCAAGACAAGTGGAATGCACCATTAACGGCATTGGCGAACGCGCGGGCAACGCCGCGATGGAAGAGGTCGTCATGGCGCTGCGCACCCGCCCCGCCTATTTCAACGGCGCTTTTACCGATATCCGCACCCAGGAATTCACGGCGGCAAGTCAGATGGTGTCTGAACTGACGCGGATGCCGGTTCAGTACAACAAGGCCATCGTAGGCAGAAACGCCTTTGCCCACGAATCGGGTATTCACCAGGATGGCTATCTCAAGGGGCGAGAAACCTACGAAATCATGACGCCTGAATCCATTGGTTTAAGCGGCACCGAATTACCCCTGGGGCCTCGATCGGGCAGGGCCGCGGTCAAGGCGCGCCTGGAAAAACTGGGCTATAAACTGCCCGATGAGCAGCTTGCCGTATTTTTTGAATCCTATAAAAAGCTTGCAGATGAGATCAAGCGGGTTGAGGATACGGATCTTAACCAGCTTTACGAAGCGATGACCGTCAAGCCTTAACTTCACATCATAGGGACTGACATGCGATTTGCCGAAATCTCTGGTATCATGCCAGAGCATTTAGCAGTGGATATGATGACTGGGGCAAGTTATTTGACAATGCGCGTATGGGTTTATTGCAAAAAAACCGTTGCAAGACACTGGGAAACGGCTGCCTTACTCTTGGCGGCCACTGTGTTTCTTTATCAGGCCACCGGTTTCTTTCTGCCTGAGCAAATCTGGAATCAACAGGTCACCCCGATCAGTCAACCCGGCGGCTCGGACGTATCCAAAGGTGATATCGCAAAGCTTGCCCAGGCAATGAGCCGTTTGAGTCAACAGCAAGCAGGAACGCTCGGCTTGGCGGATATTGGCGCAAACGCTATGGATGCCGCCCTTTTGACAACAAAAGAAGCAAAAGCAGCGGGCCGACACCCGAAAAAGAAAGCACGGCCACTGCTTCAACCGTCCTCAATTGGCGTCAACCAGGCCAGCGCCGGTCAGTTGGATCTCTTACCGGGCATTGGCCCAAAACTGGCCCAGCGCATTGTGGCGTATCGAAAACAGAACGGCCCTTTCCAGCGCCTTGAGGATCTGAAGAACGTCAAGGGCATTGGCGAAAAGAATTTTTCAAAGATGCAACCGTATCTCGCCTTACGCTAAGGTGCGGGGTTTCAATAAAATTTTCAGTTATTTTTCAGAATAAAGCAATTTCCGTCTCGCGGATGTTTTTATTTCAATGTAGTCCATTTGTTACTTGATCAGGTTGCGACCTGCTTAAGACAATTGGCGCTCGTCAAAAACAAAGGCTGGGAATATAACGGGATACAACAACAGGGCGAATCTGTTTGCATGCTTCTGACAAGAAGACGGCATACGGTTTATCGTTAGACTGTTATACAAGGGACACATAACGGGAAGGCTAAGGAAGACGTTAAGGCTTGATTTTTCAAGAAAATCAGACTTTCTAGCGCTTTGGCTAACAACCGGCAAGCTTGCCGGTTTAACTCCCAACGTGTCACGGTCAAACGATCCCTGTTGATGGAACAAGGGCAGCTTTTCAGTTTCATAAACGAAAAAGAAAACGCGGCTACTTGCGCCAAGTAAGGTTATGACGCTGCCTGATACGCATTAGTTGTGATTTTATCGGTTTATTCGGTTGCAATAAAGTCTCTGGCAATGCGTATTTCCCTGAAGTCGGAAAGTTTTTGATTTGCGCCCAATCCACAAATCCACCGTGTAGGGGATGCGCATCGGACTACCTTCTTACAGCGCGTAACAGAAAAAAGAAGAGGTGTAGTATGGCTGGGGAATATCCGTCCAGTGAGTATCCGGTACTCCAGAGACAGCGTACGGTGCATGATTTCCTGTCTCTGATTGAGGCCATTTCCAGGCAAGAATACGACCGCATCCGCGATCCGAACGTCCCGTTCTGCACCGTGGTGCGTCTGGCCGCACTGACAGTGCGCGTCGCGCTTCTTTCAGGGCATAACGTTAACGGCAACATGCTGGCCTGCCTGATGCGCAAAACCTTGCGCGAAGAGCTGGCGTTTCATTACTAAAACAGGGCGCACGACTAATCTAAAAGCATTAGTTCGCACATCGTTAGAACGACCGAGGCTGAAGCACGACGGGTGCGTCAAGCGTCAGATTCGGTGTAGAATAGGGAGGCGAGTCTTATTTATGGCAACTATGTCCTATAAAAAACCTTCGGGGTCCTATAAAAAACCTTCGGAGTCTTTCAAAGAACCTTCAGCAGCACTTAAGAAAACTTCCAGAAAAAAATCATCCGGCAACCTTATGTCAGTTCCAAAACAACCGTCACAAACATCCGGTGCGAATCAGCCCGATTCGGGCAAAGTGGCCAAGTCAATGCAACAAGATTCAAGTGATGACAAAGAAGCAAAAAAGCCAACGCGTACGGTCAACGATTACGTCGATTTGATCGAGACAGTCGCCCGCGTTGAATTCAGCCGCTTGCCGAACCATCTCATCGACTACAGCGAAGTCGTCAATATCGGCGCAATCGCCGTCCACGTGCTTTTAACCTCCAACCCGGAGCGCGAGTTTAACGTCACCTATCTTTCCACCGCCATCAAATGGGCCATCCGAAACGAATTGCGTTACCGCTACAAATGGTACTCCCTCAAACAAGTCAGCATGGAAGAGTCTGACGGGGATGCTTCAGGCAATGGCGAAAACGCCTTTGAGTTTGAAAAGTCCAAAGTCCGGGAAACCGTCTACGAGACCATTCTCTCGGTAGACAGCATGTTGGAAGCCGAAAATCCGCATGAAATCAAGGACACGTCTTACACGCCGGAAGAAACCAGCGAATACCGCGAGATGGCCAAAATCGTTCGCGAAGCCGTGGCGAAATTGCCAGAACGGGAACGCCAGATTGTCGAGGCACGTTTCTTCAAGAACATGAAAATGCGTGAAATTGGCGAAACCTTCAACATCTCGCCTTCACGAACGTCAAGGGTTGTACAGGCGGCGCTCGATAAAGTAAAAATCGAACTGCAACGCCGGGGGTATACGCCCCAGTTTGATTAAATTTAACCAATTTGATTAAATTAAATTTAAAAAGAGCCTCGCGTCTTACGGCAGGGGCTCTTTTTTATTTTACGCATTCTCTAAATGGGCCAAGAGGCACTGAAGAAAGTCTGCCCGCTGCGCTTCTCCAAAAGCCGCAGACGGCATGAAGTGCAGATCGAAATGCATATGGCGCGAATCGGCACTGTAAAAATCAGGACGCAGCACGAGCGATTTAATATTAACCCTCTGCTCCTTGAACAGTCGAAGGCAAGCAAGCAGCCAGTCAGGGTTTATGTCTCCTGAAACCGACAAGCGGTGCAGACTGTTATTCTCCTCTGAAAGGGATTTGATTTTTTTCATGACAATTCTGGGAAGTTGTGATTTTAGCCCAAATTGAGCAAGCGCTTGGCGTATCCATTATTTATTGTGATTTTATTGCGCAGGGCCGACGGTCGCATCCTCTGTTAAGTCAGGCTGGACGCTATCGACGCTATTTGCAGGCTGCTCTTCCGTCGATTCTTCGGTTGCGCCTGCGCGTGAAACAGGCTGGGTTGAAGCAGGCTTTCTGACATTAGCGGCGCGGGAAACATCCAACTGGATTTTTTCCGTAAACCCGATTTCCTGAAGCAACTCGTAGGAAAGAATACCGATTTTGCTCTTAGGCTGCGACTTGATGACTTCCACTAATTCCTTGACAGCCTTCTTGTATTCCTTTTCCTCGACGTGCAACAGGCCCAATTCAAAAATGGAGCGATCGCGCAACATGGCAAATTCAAGCGCCAACTGCTTTTCAAGCTCCGCTTGAGAGCGGCCGGACGGCACCTTGTTCAAGGTGTTGTACAAATTAATATGCGCTTCGGTGCAATCAATCAACCACTGGCGCAGCGGAATAAGATACGAGCGCGCTTCGCTTAAGCGTTTCTCTTTAATCAGCAAATCGATTTTTCGTAACTGCGCAACGGCGTCGGCATAACCCAGCGGATTGGCCGGATTATCCAAGCGGAGCGTCTGCTTGGGAGGACGGTTGGGATCGACTTGGGGATCCTCGATTTTAGCGCCGCGCAAAGGCGGCTGGGAAAGCAGCGGCGGACGCTTCGGCGCCTCGGCTGGCTCTTGGGCCGCAGGCGAGGTTTGCTGCGGGACGCGATCCGGTCTTTTGGGATCATTGCCCCAGGTTTCCGGCCGCCTGGGATCTGGGGTAAAGGGAACGGATTGCTGCTTGCTGTTGGGATTATCGAAATCGCTCTGGGTCTGTGCCGTATCGCCAGCCGCCGCTTCAGCGCTACCATCTTTTGCGCCAAAGAATTTCTTGAACGACTTGAGTTTATCGCCAATAGGCTCGGTTGCCGGTTTCTGGGGTGGAGGGGCGGGGCCTACCTGCGCATGGGCATTGTCCATTTGGATTCCCGGCAAAAGGGGCATCGACAGGGCCAGAAGACAGCCTGCGCTTAAACCCAGCTTGACGCCTAACACGACGTTGTTGTTTTTTAAAATCCCCATAAACGCTGCATCCTCTTCCAGTAAACTGGTTCTAAATGTCTTGCCTCCCTGGCAAAAATGCTTTAACTTCAAAATTTTCTAAACTCAAAATTTTCTGCGGGCACTCTCTTTTTGAATCACTCTAGCGACTTGGATTGGCGGCAATATCACTGCCCAGGATGACGGTGTAATCTTCACCGCTGCTGCAAGTGGTTGCCTCATAAGTACTACCGACCGGCGCAAAAATCAAGCGCGCATGTTCAAAAACAGGGTTGGTCTTTTCAAGCTTGCTGGTCATTTCGCTGCTCACCCGCCTGGAATGCTCGATAATCTGGGTGCTGGCCCGACCGTGGGCATTACGACAGACGACCTCAAAACCGGCCTGTTCCATTTTTTCAACATAAGCGGGCAAATTGGCTGCCACCTGCTGGTTATACAAAATGCCAACCTTCAGAGGACTGCTCTGGTCAATCCCTTCTAGCAGGTGGTTGTTGTTTTCAAGAATCAAACGGTCAAGAACGGCCTGGGTTGCGTCAGGATCGACAATCCAATAACTGATAGGGCCGCCGGAAGGATAACCCGGCAGGGTGGCGGTACGCATTTTCTCAAAACGAATATCGGGAACGAACGCCGCAAGGCGAACCATTTCAGAAGGCGACAGATCGGTTTTGACAAACTGGCCACCCAGACTGACGAGCTGGGGGATTTTGCCAAAAGTCCAGGGTTCTTTGAGTTTTTTGGTCGTGGCGGCGATAAATTGTTGCTGGCGACGAATCCGGCCAATATCACCGAGCGCGTCATGACGAAAACGCAGGAATTCTTCGGCCTGCTGGCCGTTCAAATGATTCATCCCGGGTTGAAAATCAATGTTCAGATGCGCCGTTCTGTCACGATAATGCATGGGCTTTTCAATATAGACATCCACCCCACCAAGCGTATCAACCAGTTGCTTAACGCCTTTGAAATTGATCACCACGTAATTATCGACGGGAATACCGAACGATTCTTCCACGGTGCGAACAGCCAACTCCGGGCCACCAAGCGCGTGGGCGGCGTTTATTTTTTCAACGCTGGATCCGCCGTTAAGATACACCTTGCTGTCACGGGGAATCGAGACAATGGACATCGACTTGTTGCGGGTGCTGATTCTGGCCAGCATCATCGTATCGGTACGGGCGCCATCAAACGAGTAATCGTTGGCATGGGACGGCTGGGCATGATCGACGCCCATAATCAGGATAATTTTCTCTCCCGGCGCCGATGGGCGAAGCGTCAGGAAAGACGAGGACGCGCCCGGCAAAGTCAGCTTGACCGTATTTTTATCAAAAAACCAGTGCCCCAACACCTGGTAAATGACCAGAGCAGCGATAAAGCCGGCGATAATGGTCAAGATAGCCGGACGATAGGGAGAGCGGCGTTTAACCCTTGGCGGTGGCTGGAAGCCGGAAGGGGAAGGCGGTTTTTCCTGCGTAAAACGCGAAGAAAGCGTGGGCGATGTCATGCGGGGCGGCACTGTCATAGGAAAATCAGTCTCTAATGTAGGGGCTCAGATATAGGGCTCAAAAGAGAGAAAAGGGGCGCAAAACGCGTCCATTAATAAATTATGCTTGCACGAAATAAACACCAAACAGGAATCCCAATTGCGCAGCAAACAAAATCCTAATTGTGTCCTGACCTGCTGCCGCATTATCGCCCAGAAGCCTCTTCTTTTCAAACCCGGACTCTCTATCATTTCATTAAGGGTTTCGGACGACAACAGGCTGGCGATAACCCGATGGTCAGAACGCCATCAACACCTAAGCAGACACAACGGCCAGATTCGGGGAGGGGATGCTATAGGTTATTTTATAAAAACAGCCTGAAAAAATCACGATCTTTTTTAGGAGCTTTTTTGCTTAAATCCCAAAAAGCGGCGGTTGGGGCCGGCTCAATATAACCACAGGGTGTTGCGACTGAGAGTTACCCAGGCGTGCCGAGGAGATTATATCGGGATTATCAGGGTCTGAGCTTAAGTTCAAACGCTGGGCTGTAGCAGGCAGAGGGGCAAGCGTCATCGGCGTGAGCGTGGGGTTCTGGGAGGTTTCATTTTCAATTTCAAATGGATAGGCGGCAAAAACGTTTGGCTGTTGGATGGCTTGCCCCGCATTCCCCTTTCTCAAATCCTCTTTGCCCTGATGAGGACTTGGATAAAGCTTGTGACTGAGCCAACGGCCTGCGGGAAAACCCAGCGCGCCAATACTGCCGCCAAGGGCCCCCAGAGCCAACTGACTGCCGCCCTTGACAGGGATTTTCGTAAACGGCAGGCGTTTAAGAAGAAAAGCCCCGTGAATCAAGGTCAGGCCGACAGCGCTACTGCCCCAGAAGGTCAGTTGATGCACCAGCATCCGGCGTTTTTTATCGGCCGTTTCCATCCACCCCACATGCTGCTTGATGACATAGCCAATGGCGATTAAGGCTGAGACGGCCATGGCGGGACGCCAGAGGCGCGGATTTTTCAGGGCGGTTTCAATCGCCCCTGCGGTATCGGGTTTACCCTTGGCAAGAGAGGGGGTTACGGTGTCATTCACGTCGGTTCTCGTCTGGCTTACTTTTTTTCTTCGTCATATAATCATCATGTCACAAACGGCTTTCCGTAGGCACTTTTACTCTTCACTGCTTTAACGGAAGCTGGTTTTCACAGGCGCCCCAGGTGCCGTTTCGGGTCGTAATAAAAAAATCATTCCAAACACAAGCCATCTTTTTGACGTTTACGCTGATGTCAACATTCACCAAAAAAAAGGAAGTCTCCCGTATGCGCTACCGTATCTTTTGTCTTGCTTTAGCCGTTACCCTCATTTCGTCCCTTAATGCTCTGGCCGCTGAAACCACAGCCCACGAGGCGTCGCCCAATCAAGCGACAACCATTCAGTCGCCAGCAGAAAAAACCGACGTTAAAGCTGAAACACCGGTATTGACGGAAACCACCAAGTCCGTCACCACCACCACGCAAACCACCCCGACCCTCAACGGGCAGGTGCAGGTCACCGAATCCACCACGGCGACGGAAACCACGGTCACAACGCCTGCGCCCCAAGTCGCCGCCGATTACCTCGATATCGCCTTCAAGCCGCTTGAAAGCAAGTACAAGATGCAACAATTCGAGTTGACGTTGCAAAACAAGCAACCGAAACACATCGAGCTGTTGCAGGTTGAGGTCGTCAACGGATTATCCGAACAAACTTACGCCCAGATTCAGCAGGAAAAAGCGGCCTCCAAACGCCGCCTGGCCGGTGGCGTGTTGCGCGGCCTGACCAGTGTGGCCACATCCTTTGTGCCTTACGCGGGTCTTGGCAGCGTTGCAGCATACCAAGGCATATACGCGGGCTCTCAGGCTGCCATGGCAACCGCCAGCGCCATTGAGAACACTGGCGGGGACGCAGGAAGCTACACGGGACGGATTACGCAACGGGCGAGCAACGTCTTCATCAGTCCCAAACAGTCCTTTCAATGCCTGGCCGTGGTGCCTGAACAACAAAGCCCGGTCGTGAAAGTCATTTTCAAGGATCTGCAAACCAATCAGATTTTTGAGTTGCAGCACTAAGGCAAAATCCCACACCCGACATCAAAAAAGCCCCTCAGCCACAAACGTGGCGAGGGGTCTTTTTTATTAAAAGATAGCGGGCAAAGGGTCTCGAACCCTCGACCTACAGCTTGGGAAGCTGTCGCTCTACCAACTGAGCTATACCCGCATTCCAGCGTTTTCCACTATACCAGCGCAGAGCCCTCATATTACAATAAACCTTGATTCCCAGACAACAGCATTAGCAGCCAACAGGCAATTCCCCCGCATATACCGGTTTATTTTACGTGACATTCATCACCAAGCATTTTTGAAAATGATCTGCACCCTAAACGCCATTATCCTTGCCCGATAGCTTGCTTGTTTGGTAAATTGAATACTCTGTCTTTTGTTATCTTGATCGATCGAATATAAATCCATACTGAACGACCGTTCTTTTCCCGTTTATCCGTTAGTTAACAGACGCATTCGCCCACATGACAGTTAATTCTCCCGCCAGCATGGCCACACGCCCCCTTTTCGGCGTCCTCAACATCCATAAGCCGCAGGGCCTGACCAGCCATGATGTCGTTGACCGCCTGCGCAAACTCTTCTCCTTTAAGAAAATCGGCCACCTGGGCACGCTCGATCCGATGGCGACCGGCGTTTTACCGGTATGCTTCGGCCAGGCGACCCGCCTGATCGAATATTTCCCCTCGGACAAGCAATACACCGCCCAAATCACGCTCGGAAAGACCACCGACACCCTGGATGCCGAAGGTGAAGTTCAAGAGAGCCGGGACACTTCCGGTGTCACGCAGGAAGCGATTGACCAGGCGCTTGAAAAATTCCGGGGCACTTATGACCAGGAGGTGCCACTGTATTCAGCGGTGCATCACCAGGGCAAGAAGCTTTATGAAATCGCCCGTGGCGGCAACGAGGCCGACACCGAAGCGGTGGAACTGCCCTACCGGCGCGTCACCATCAGCCGACTGGATCAACTTCTGGTTGACGGCCTGGGCAATGACGGCATCAACACCCCAAACCCCGTTCTGATGGTTCAGGTGGCTTGCAGCAGCGGCACATATATTCGTTCGCTGGCAAGGGATATCGGCGAGGCGTTGGGCTGCGGCGCCCACTTGTCGGGCCTGATCCGAACCCATCACGGCAGTTTCACGCTGCGTGACGCCATGACGCTTGAAGCGCTTGAAACAGAGCTTAAAAAAGCCGAAAACGCAGGTAAATCGCCTCACTGCCTGCTGAACGAACCGGTCGCGTATCTTTCCATCCCCACGCTTCCTCTTAAGCTGCCGGATCACGCCAGAAGGCTGGCCAACGGGATGCAGATTCCTTATAACCCTTCTGAGCTTTGCGGGCCGGAGCTTTCAGGCAGGCATCTTTGCCTGGTCACCTGGAAGGAGAACGTTCTGGGTGTGGCCCAGGCGCGCGAGAACCAGCTTAAGCCGGTCAAAATCTTCCAGGGCAACTCGTAAGCGGGTATTTTTTCAAAGTTCACTAGCAACAAAATCCATAGACATGTTTTTATACATATAGAACACGATAATTGTGGTCTTATTGGGGATAAATGAGGCTGGCTAATCTCTTAAGATTTAAAGAACGGCTCTGTTGTTTTTCGTATGGAAAGGCAAACGGACGCAGTTTTTTAAGCAAAGTTTTTAAGCCGGGTTTTTAAGATAGCCTTAGCGACGGCTTCAGGATAGCAACTCGGGACATCAATCATGAGTGATGGCGTCAGTTTGGGCGGCGATGGCGGACACTGGCAACCCATGAAAGGGTTACCACCCGTGGTGCCGGACAATAAGGGGCGCCCGCCCTGGGATCCCGCGCGCTTGATGGAAGCACCGAAAAAAGATGACTTTTACCTGACCGGCAAGGCAACGGATTTTTCAGCCGATTCGTCTCACGGGGTGCATGAAAAAACGGGACTCCAGAAAATCGGGGACTGGTTCAAGAAGGCGTGGCATTTTATTCTCAACGGCCCAAACGCGCATTATGACGAGAATAACAAGCATTAACGAAAACGCATCCATATTTCTTCTCAATTTTTTCTCACTATAGGGGCGCAACAAAATCAGGGGATCTGGTTTATTACTAGCAAGCGCAATGAACGCAAACACGGCAATGTTATCAAATCCGTAAAAAAACGATAGCAACAAAAAATATGGTTTTGATTTAATATGCATGACGGGCACATCATCGCCATCGTCAATCGGGAAAAAATAAACGCCAACCAGAGAAATCTCATACTCGTTTCCACGCATGTGTTCCAAGCTTTCAGGCGATAGGCCACCGGGAAAACACCAATCCGGCGCAGGACTCAAGAAGTTTTGTAACGGGAATGGCTGAAAAAGATTAAATTCAACGCATTTAAGTAGTACAAAGATTTCAATTCAACATAATCGGAGGATCATCCACCCATGTCATCGACTTCACCACTTGGGCAAAACCAACAACTTTCACCGGCTGAGCAGCAATTGTTGCAGCAGCTGATCAGTGCGTCGGGCAGCTTTGACCCAGGTGCCGCGGCGCAGCAGCCGAATCCTTATGCGACGCAGACGCCGTATGCCGATTTGACCCCGCAGGATGTGGCCGCGTTCAACACGGCAGCCGCAGCGGGCGGCGCTCCGCAAGCCCAGCCGGGCGGTGCGATGCCAGGTGCTGCAATGGATCCTTCCGTTATGGATCCCTCGGCGATGATGGCCTTTGACCCGTCGGCGATGGGTGCTGAAGTCCCAGCCCCGCAACAAGGCGGCGGCGGCGGTAAAGTAGCAGCCGGAGTTGGCGCTGGCCTTTTAGGTACTTGGGCACTGGCCAGTACTATCGCAACTCATCGCGTCAGCGGGGCTATTGCAACAGATTTAGCCAAAACAATGAAAGCGAAGCTGGTCATCAATCCTTGGAACGCTTTGAAAGCGACTTTCAGCAAAGACGCTGCCGAAACATTCGCCAAAGATAAAGAGAACTTCTTGAAACCTATCAAAAATGCTGCTGACGATGCCGCCGAAGGCGTTCAAGGTATTGAACGTGCCAACCTTCAGGAAATGCTTCGATATCATAAAGACGATATGCAAGCTGCATTGAAAAAATATATTGATGGTGATGACAAAGCACTCGATACCTTACTCACTAAAACAACTGGTTTTGGTGAGGGAAGTGATCTTGGCAATATGCGGTTGTACTTAAAATTAGCCCAAATAATTCGAGGCAATCAGAAAACTGACACCGATGTTTCAAAAGCTGCCCTTCAAGCATTACATGATGGCTTGACTGATACAGGTGCAGCTGGCCGTGCTTATGATCTGGGCGCCAACTTGGCAAACGCACTGGCTTACAAAAATGGTGGTTCTCTGATTGGTAACCCAACCCAGAAATACTTATCTGCTCTTTATGAGAGTGACCTTAATCACGGTATATTCGCGCAAATTGTTTCGGCTAAAGGTGAAATCACTGAAGACGCTTTAAGAACAGCTATTCAGACTGCTGCTAAAGCTAATATTGATGATTTAGTTAAGTTAAAAGCAATACTTAACGAATTACCTGACGGTGCGCCGCTTAAATCACTTGCTGATTATGTTCCAAAAATCCAAGCGGCAGGCACTGCCCAAGCAGGCTTGAAGGCAGATTTGGCGCACGTCATTGATAAACCGGATGACGCAGCTATCAAACGTTTGGCTAGTTTTGTAAGGGCTCACGAAAATGGCTTGGCTTCTATATTAGAAACCGCCGTGAATGAAGCCAGAACTACTACGGGAGTTAGTAATAGTGCTTTGGAAAAGCTCCATAAATTTACTGAAGCTGAACGTAAGGCTGATCCTAACTCACCAATCATCCAGCTGGTAGATGAGGCTGTTGCAAAAATCAAGGCTTCACCTGATCCGGTTCTGAGAGACCCTGGCCTGTTGCAAGTTGAACAAAAAATCCAAGCCTTGAAGGATGGTGCCTACTCTCAACGCGGTTACTCACAATCAGTATTCGGTACCGATGGCCACACATTAACCTGGAACTAAACACTTTATGTTCACCAAGCCCCTCATGCTATATCAGGGGCTTGGTGCTTCATAAACCTTCACCAGCATTCAGATTTATATTCTTTGATAGTGTGCATGGCGTTCAAAGCTTAAATTGGTTTTTGGTAGCTATTTGCATCTCACTATCCTGAAGGGGTAACACTTTTAAAAGCTTATCGGAGAATGCCTTACTATGTCTTTAGGATCACAACCGGCCGCCGGCACGCCAGTGCAACAAATGCCTTTTTCTCCTTCCACAGATGCGGCAACCTCTAGCACTAACTCACCCTATTCCAGCCCTATTGTTGCCGACCCGTTCGCCAGCAATGACTCTGTTTCCCTTGGAGAAAAGAAAAAACGTCCATGGGGCGCAATTATCGGGGGCAGTACGTTAGCGACGCTGGCTGTTCTTGCAGGTGTGGCAAGGCATAATACCAAGCCAATTCGGGAAGCGGGTGGTGAACTTGCTGAAAAAATTAAGTGGTATGACCTAAGAAACGCTTTTTCAGGCGAGGCAAAAATCAAGGCTCGCTATGCGCCGGAAGCTGAAAAAACGGTACCTGAAGCGGGCGAGACGGTTGAAAAAGCTGCGGATACAGTTTCAGCTCCTACTGTACAAACATTACCCGAAGTACCATACGGCCTGCGTACACTAAGATTAGCCACAAGCCAAGGGATCCAGCCCGAAAGTCTGGCAGATGTTTTAACACACGCTCGTTTACCGCAAACTGCAAGCCCTGTTCAAATCGCACAGGCTTTAGGTTTACCGGCTAACCCCAGCGCCACTGCCATTTCGCATAAACTTAGAATTATCCCTAACCTGGATTTCCGCGCCGGTTTAGTGGACGACCTGTTATCCAGGTTTGGACATAACACTGACACAATTGCTGTTCAGACTCGACTGGAAAAAAGTAATTTACCTATGCTTCCCAAATGGACACAAAATCTTGCCGACGGCGAGCAGTTGGTTCGTATTGAGCATAATGGTTATGCTTTCTGGGCAACAAAGACCGATATCGAATCAGGCAAGGCGTTTAACTACCGAAATACCGCTAAAAAATTCAGCCATCAGGATATTACATTGAACGCTGGTGACAAATTCCCAATCATAGAAAATAGTCCACAACCCAAAATAGTTGGGGAATATACAGTCCCAGCCTCTACATCGGCACCACCCAGCGGTGGAAGTTCCGGGCCAACCGGTGGCGCTTTTACGGGCCCAGGGGGAAGAGCAGCAGGGCCAGGTACACCACCAGCGCCTGCTTCTTCTGGACGAGAAAGAGTTGCTGACGCTATAAAAGATATTCCTGGACTTGGATGGCTAGCAAGACGGCTGAGAAATTCTTGAGCTAAATCGATTACCAAACTCAGCCATCATGATTGATGAATAAAAGGGGACTTAGGTTTTGAGTTTTTAAGCCTATTATCGAGGGGTTTTAACGGGGAACATGCTACCGAATAACATCAACATCCAGGACGTTTACGCCTCCGCGGCGATGGGTATTCCCGTCACGCCAGGGTTGGGACGCGGCTATGGCTTTGGATACGGCGGGCATTACGGCGCATACCCGCCCCATTACGACACCTACAACGGCAAACACGGCAAGCGGCACGATACGATTGCCAGCACCGCCTTGAAACTGTCGCTCGCCATTTTGGGCGCGGGCGCAACCGTTGCGTTACTGACGCTGGCCACCCGCAACGGGAAAATCAAGGCCCCTCAAACCGGCTTCCTGGCCAGATGGCGGGCCAATCGTCTGGGAATGCCCGATGGGCCTCCAGCGGCTGCCAGCAGCCTGAGTACGCACGCAGCAGCTTCCGTGGCAACACCCCAACCGGGCATCTTCTCCCGCATAGGCAGCACCATCAGCCGGGCGCTTCGCTAAAACGGCAGCAAGCTTATCTGCTTCGTCATTCCCGCTTGCGCGGGAATCTCCCTAGTTGGGAACAAGCTTTGAAATTAAGAGAATCCTAATGAATACGGTGATAAGCAGCCGGGGAGATTCCCGCTTGCGCGGGAATGACGGGCTTGTTTGATTCGCAACAGAGGTTAATGAGTAACACGCTCTAAATCACCGATTTTTCGTAGGTGTACAGGTTATGGACGCCACCCTCTTTCTGAGCCGCGTTGGTGCGCAGCTCAAAGCGCAGTTGCCCCTCGTATAGTGCGTTTTGAAGAGCCGACAGCGAAGAAACGCCGATATCCTGCAAGCCGTGGCGCAAACCCTGAACTAAATAAGGCACGTAGCGCTGGATAGAGCCTTTATCCACCACGGCGCCCGAAACCCCCTGGGCAACGCGAATCTTGTCGGACTCGCTAAAGTAACGGCTGGCGCTGCCCTTAACCATCGCCTCAATCGAGCCCATCCCCCTGTATTTCTTCAGACGGATACCATCCTTATAGAAGTACTCACCGGGCGCCTCTTCAGTTCCCGCGAGCATCGAGCCCATCATCACCATTGACGCGCCAAGCGAGAGCGCCTTGATAATATGGCCTATCGTAGACACCCCGCCATCAGCAATGACCGGAATGCCCATCTGCCGGGCGTAGCGCGCCGCCTGGTAAACGGCGGTAGCCTGCGGACGACCGACCGCCATCACTTCCTGGGTGGTGCAGATAGAGCCAACGCCCATCCCGATTCTAAGGCCGTCAACCCCTGCGGCAATCAGGTTTTTCGCCTGCGAGGCCGTGACGATATTGCCGCCGACAATATCCACCTGAGGATGATTGATCTTGAGAAACTCGATCATCCCCAACTGGTATAACGAATCGCCTTGCGAGGAATCGATAATAAGCAGATCAACGCCCGCTTCCACTAGGGCCGTTGCCCGCTCGCGATCCACTTCGCGGGTGCCGATGGCGGCGCCCACCAGCAACTGCTTGTTAACAGCACTCTTGGAGGCCAGCGGAAAGTCGCGGTTCTTCTTTAAATCGTTTCTGGAAATCAGGGCCACCAGATTGCCGTTCTTATCGACAATGGGCAGCTTGCCCTTTTTGCTGTCCTTGAGGATTGTATTGGCTTCTTCGAGGGTACAGCCCTCGGGGGCCGTCACCAGCTCCGTGGTCATCACCGATGAGAGCGGCTGGCTGCGATCACGCAAGAAGTCAATGTCGCGGCTGGTGACAATCCCCAGCAGGCGGGAGTTCATCTTGCCGTTTTCCGTCACCGGAATCCCTGTAAAACCATAGCGCGACTTCAACTGGTCAACATCGGCAATGGTGTGCGACGGGGAAAGCGTTATGGGATCAGTGATAAAGCCGTTTTTATAGCGTTTAACCTTTAAAACTTCT
Source organism: Vampirovibrionales bacterium (assembly GCA_035285165.1). Lineage (GTDB taxonomy): Bacteria > Cyanobacteriota > Vampirovibrionia > Vampirovibrionales > Vampirovibrionaceae > JAYKHP01. The sequence continues at coordinate 88,289 of JAYKHP010000018.1, forward strand.
TCCTGCTGCTCGGCAATGCTGTTGTTGTAGTGGATAATGCCAATGCCGCCTTGAAGCGCCATATTAATGGCCATCTGGGCCTCGGTAACGGTGTCCATCGGAGAACTCACCAGCGGAATTTTCAGGCTGATGTTGCGCGAGATTCTCGTATCAAGCGTTACGGCGTCGGCATCAAAATCGATATGCCCCGGCAAGAGAATAAAATCGTCATAGGTATAACCGGTTCCCTTGTCAAACAGCTCTTCGGCGCTCAGGCCATCCGGCGGCGGCGTGTAACGACCCGGTTCAAGCGCATTGGGAAGTTCGGTGTCGGCGGTCATCGGAACAAGTCTCCTGTTGGCCTTTATATCTGTTTTAGGGGCGCCTGAACTGGCTATAAAAGAAACTCAAAGCGCATAATGCCAGTAAAAACAGCTCAAGCTGGCTGATTGCCTGAAAGTTATAACTGACAAGCCCTATCATACTCTGCCCGAATACCTGGTTCAAGTTTTGACAAGCAGACGATTTTTGTAACGGGGATTCGAGCTTTTGGCGGCATTCAAGGCATCTTTTGGGTAAAATCCTGTTATTAATGGAATTGATGGAGACAGGCCAGCCGTGACAAGCACCCTGACAGAGAGCATGCAAGAACAGAACAAACTGGGGACATCCAATACCCGAACCGAAAAAGATTCTCTTGGAACGAAAGAGGTTCCGGCTGAGGCTTATTACGGCATCCAGGCGCTGCGGGGACATGAGAATTTCCCGATTTCAGGCATGCGGGCCAAGCAAGCCTACCCGACGCTGATCAAAGCGTTTGGATGGGTGAAGAAAGCAGCCGCCAAGACCAATATGGATTTGGGCCTTCTCGATAAAGACGATGCCGCCAATAATAAGGCGATTGGCGAGGCGATCATGCGTGCCGCCGACGAGATGATTGCGGGCCAGTTCGATGACGAGTTCATCGTGGATGTTTACCAGGGCGGCACCGGCACGTCCAACCATATGAACGCCAACGAGATTCTCGCCAACCGCGCGACGGAAATTTTAGGTGGTAAAAAGGGCGAATATAAAGTCCATCCCAACGACCACAGCAACTACGGCCAGTCCACCAACGACGTGACGCCCACCGTCATGCGCCTGACGTTTCTGGCAATGCATGGTCCGCTGATGGCATCGCTCCGCACGTTTGAAACCGCGCTTCGCAAAAAATCCGAAGAGTACAAAACATTTTTGATTCCGGGCAGAACCCATATGCAGGATGCCGTTCCACTGACGCTGGGGCAAGTGTTCGGCGCATACGCAAACGCCATCGAGGACGCGGCGGACAACGTCGATTACGCCAGCAAAAAATTGTACTTTATTGGCCTTGGCGCCTCGGCATTGGGAACGGGCATCAACACCCATCCGAAATACCGCGAGCTGGTGACCAAGAACCTGGCTGAATTTAGCGGATTTGCACTCCACCAGGCGCGCGACTACTTCCAGGCCACCAGCTCTTTTGGCTTGTTCGGGGATTATTCAGCGGCACTAAGAAGCGTTGCGCTGGAGCTTGAAAAAATCGCTCATGACATCAAGCTGTATTCGATGGGCCCCAAGACAGGCCTGGCTGAAATCAGCATTCCCGACTGGCAACCCGGCTCGTCGATTATGCCCGGCAAAGTCAACCCGATTTATCCCGAGCTGATGGATCAATTGTCCTATATCGTTCAGGGCAATGACCACACCATTTCGCTCTGCGTTCAAAACGGCCAGTTACAGCTCAACGTGATGATGCCAACGATTCTCTTAAAAATGACCGAGTCGCAGCGGATTCTGACAAACGCGCTGCCGGTGTTCTCTGAAAAACTGATCGCCGGTGTGGTCGCCAACGCCGAAATTTGCCAATACCGGCTGGAGAACAGCGCGCAGATGGTGACGGCGCTAAACCCCGTGATTGGCTATGAACAGGCAGCGCTGGTGGCCAAAAAAGTGAACAAGGAAGGCAAGTCGGTTCCCGATGCCGTCATTGAACTGGGTATTAAGGATCACAAGGGCAATCTTGTAACCCGCGAAACCCTGGCCCAGATTCTCTCGGCGGAAAATATGACCGAGCCCAAATAAAAGCTGCGGCAGAATAAAGTTCAGGAATCGCCATGCTCACCCCCGTCAACGCATTCAAATTGTCTCGAATATACGAAAACGTGACTGCCCCGCGATTCGGGGAGAAAAAACCATCTGAAAGCGTCCCCGAACCGGCTGGAGTGGTTTCAAGGCGAGCTGTCCTGGGCGGGTTGGCGGCACTTTTGGCAACAGGCGTCGGGGGCGGCGTGGCCTACAACTTACTGAATGATTCTGACTCCTCTTCCTCAAGAAGCACCCCTTCTCCTACTGGCGGTATTCAACTCGGGGTCGATTATACACAGGGGAAAGACGTTCGCTCGATGAGCGGACTGCTGAACGGTTTTGCCCAACGTGACGACGTGACAACCCCCTTGCCTCCCCCTGACGTGTTTAACGCACTGCAGCCCCAACTCTGGCGAACCGGTGAGGATATCAACGGGCAGCCCGGGCAAATGCCCCACCTCCCAGACATGCTGGCAAGTGGGGCAGCCATCGAATTCCTATTGAGCGAAGGTTACGGCTATCCGCTTAGCATAGGAGACAACTGGAAGCCTCCCAACAAGAATCAATCCCAATGGTTGCAAACCGTGGAAGGTGCGTTAAGACGATATCCCGAACTACAGGATCATTACCTGGAAATTTGGAACGAGCCGGATAACAGCATGATTCCCTGGACAGGCACTGACGATGACAACGCCAGGCAAGCCGTCGATCAAAGGGCCGCATTCTGGAATGGTACCTATGATGACTTTATCGAGACTTATATCCTGACGGTCAGAAAATTAAAAGAAATTAATCCAAACATTAAAGTTGGAGGGCCAAGCATTCGGGATTTCGATTCAACCCTTATCAGGAGATTCCTGGATGACTGCGCCGAAAACAACGTGGAAGTTAACTTTCTGGCCTGGCATGAACTTGGCAATATTGATGACGCCAATGATTTCTCACAAATTAAACGCCATCTGGATGAAATCAATCAATACCTGGACGAAAACGATTACTGGAATAAACTGAAGCTGAGCGAAATTCACATCAACGAAATTGTGGGAAGAGCCTCGACTGAATTACCCGCGAACACACTTGCCAGCTACTATTATGCCGAAGAAGGCGGTGCCGCCAGAGCCGCCCGTGCTGGCTGGGAAAGCCAGATTGAGGAGGCAGAAACCGTCAGGAGCTACAACAATACGCTGGGCGGCCTGCTAACGCCTTTAAGCGGCCATAAAAAGCCTGTCTACGAGGCAATTAGAGCGTATGCCGGCATCAGTGAACGGAACCCGGAAAACCGAGGCAATCTGGAGTTTGAGGAAAATATTACAAGGCCGTCGACGACTTTGGATTCGGGGGAACCGAATATCGTTGTGCTGGGAAGCCCAACTTACCGCCCGGGCAATCACAGAACCCTTCTGGTGGCCTATGCCGATGCAAAAGGGACTAAACCTGTAAAAGACATTGATATAACCCTGGTGGATGACTCACTACCAGGGCAAAGCGTTGATGCCGTCAGTCAAAGCATTTTTGAAAGCGAGAAAAACGGCGACCAGCGCAACCGCGATTACACGCCACAGGAATTAGGAACGGTTCATCTACCGGTTCAGCAATCCAACGGACACAAACAGGTGGTTGTCCCCTTAAGGGAAGTAAAGCCCGGCGAGGTCAGGAAAGTCGACATTTTAGCTTAATTGAGAATATGAGATTATGCCAGCCGGTTTAAACGCCTGGCCAGGCCTTGACCGACATCGCAACCCTCACAGGGCTTGTTTCCCTTCCGATTGACAGGCTCCGCCGAAAGATCTTCACCCCTGATATTACAGCAAACCTCACGCGCGGAGCGTCCGGATATTCGAAGCGTAATCCATGGAGGCTCTGCCATATCCTGATCCTGTGCTTTCTTTTTGCGCTCCTGCGTAAAAAGCGTATTCAACTTTTCTTGCGCCTTATCCGGAAACAATGACAAAACGGCCTTGCTGAATATCGCCAGATCATGCAACGGCAAGTCTTGCTCTGGATTGGCGACATCCATCAAAACCCTGACCCCCAGATCGGGAAAAACATGTGTTTTTGTTTGGGAGGCTGTCTTGTAAGCAAGCTTGTCTCCTGGCGCTTTATACAATGGGGAAACAGGTTGCGGGGTGATATAAACAATAAGGCCTGAGTTGCCGTATACCCCCGTATGCCAGAGCGGGCCTATTTCCCACTCCTTGCGCAGAGCCTGCGCGGGCTTTCCTGAAAGGGCCTCTCTCAGGGCCGTGTTTAATTTTCTTCTCTCTAACTCAAAGCTATCCTCATCCGCTTGATTTCGACCGAATAAAAGTCTGCTCAAGGCATCCGCAGGCCTGGCCGCAAAAGGGTGTTTCAGGGGTTGATTACCCGTTTGATGATTGAGAGTGGCGGAAAAGAGAATGGCCATTATCAGAATACTTACTTCGCTTAATGAGAATTACTCTCAATTAAAACCAAAGCAAAGCGACTTGTAAATGAGAATAAGTCTCAATACAGGTGCAAGCAGCAAAAAACTCCCCCTGGGTCGGCTTCTAAGGGCCAACGGAGTGCCTGTCATCAGGGACCGGTGGCGTGGGGGAGTCTTTAATGCTGTGGGTTATTAAGGCGAAAATGCCGCTATATCAATAAAAATTAGATCTTGTAGACGTTTGTCGGCATGGATTTGCTGTCCTGAAGGGACATCCCCTCTTTTTTGGATTGGACTTCAATGCCCTTCATCATCGGGGCGAACTTCATGTTGTTCTTGAAGCGATCGCTGAGGGTGTCCACCAGACGTTTCGCCTCTTCAGAGCCGCCTTCAATGAATGTTTTGGCCACGCGACCGATTTCATCCGGGGTGGGCTCGTGATCAAAGGCCTTACAGGATTTAAAGTAATCATAAATATTATTGACCAGATCCAGTGTCTGTTCAGCCAGAAAGGTCTGATGCTCTTCGGGCAGCACGTACATGTAGTTCATCGCCTTGTGCATCGAAGGATTCTTGTCATACGAACGCTGTTTTTTATGGGACTTGTAAAGCGCCATGACTTTCTCGGTACCTAAGGATTTTAATTGCGCGTAGACTTCATCCGCCTGGCATTCACGGACGGATAATGTCACGATGCCATCGGAGATAATCGTCTGGATTTCCATCGGAAAGGCTTCCAGAAGTTTGACGCACTGGTTCAGCTTGGGGTTCTTCTCATACCAGCGGATGCTGCCTGGTTTTCTGCTCATAACGCTCAACTGCTCCTAAATCATTGTCAGGTGTAAATAGTCAGCCTGTGCAGCATCTTCAATACCGTGATGCCGACAATTCCGGTAATCACTAGTGTGCCGCCCTCAAAAGGCGCTGATTCCGTAGCCTTAAAGCCTCGCCCGTACTGAAAAAAGGACAAGCATACCAATCGCTGTCCCCGGGCTTGCTGAATGAGTTATCGACACGGAAACGCGGAAACTTTAGCAAAGTCGCCCGTGAATGTAGCGGCCCTTAACAAAAGATGCCTTGCCCACGTTGTTCCCGCTTTAGCGGGAATGACGGCGTACGTTATCTTAGGTTCTAATAATGGGTTCTAATAATGGCTGTAGCCGTAATCGCCCTGCTCCAGCTTGGAGATGCGCTGTTGAAGATCATCCGATATTTTATCGACGACCACATGCAGCGGCAGACGGCTCCAACCGAAGGGGCCAGCGATTTTTTCCACGGTAAAGCCATTGAGAACGTCACGTTTGGGCGTCATGATAAACACCCGAAGCTTGGTGCAGGCCGTAGCGCCCGCGCACTCGATGCTGATCCGGTAGTCAGCGTTCTCGACGTTTTCGGTCATCTCAAGATAATTATTCTTACTCAGCTCGTCGTTCAGCAGCTTGAGGAAGTTGGTCTGATCCTCGGGCTTCTGGGGGTAAACGGAAATCGGCGTCGGCGGATAATCCGGATTATACACATAAATGGTGCGCTTGGCCGGAACAATGCTGACCGGAACAAAAGCGGCGTCTGTTTGGGCATCGCCTTGCTGCTGGGGAATCGGCATCGTCCAGCTAGGAACATCAGACAAGCCGGGTGTTGTTTCATTCACCCCTTGGGCGATTGCCTTTAATCCATACCCAATCGAAAGCGACTGTATAACCAATGCAAGCGATGCGCCCATTATCAGGGCAGGCCGGAGGGCCGAAACGCGAAAACTTTTTGCCATGCTCATTCTCCAAACAATTCAAAGGCCCTCTTGAAAAATCAACAGCCGAGGGCATGCACTGAGAGACTTGTCGTCAGTCTTATGGTCGCATTGAATATCCGCTTCAGGTATCGAGCGGATGGAGGAGATTGCGCTTATTTCCTAACTGCTGTGAAAAACACCACGTGATCTTTGTCATAGCGTTGCAGGACGCCCATTTTTTGAAAACTCGCGTGGGCCTGGGGATCATTTTCCTTCATATGAGTCGAAAGCCGCTCCCACAGTTTCGCCATCCGATCACTCAGCTTTTCGCCATATTGCCTGATAACGGCAATATGGCCCAATTTCTCGCGTTTTGCGAAACGCTCCAGGCGTAAATTTTTAAACCACAGGACAATATGACGGATAACCGGAATCTGGGGCGCCTTGATAAAAAACGTATTGTCCGTCGATAATTTATTAAACGCATCGGTAAAATTAGAGGGCATATGCGGCGCCAGCACCTCATGCACTTTAAACAGTTCTTCAAGCCCAGCGTGCCGTGCAATGCTTTTGGGAACGTGGGCGGCACTGCGAACAGCGGTTTCAATGGCAGGCATAAGCGTTTTCCTTGCTTGGTTTAATCCTAAAAAGGCTGTACCGCATTAAAACACGGCAACGCCATATGGTGCGCGCCCGTGATTGAAACGATCAAAGCCCGCTTAGGACAGCACCTTGCTTTCTGAAGCATTCACACGCTGGCCTTTGAAGCACTCTTCCAAAAGATCGGGCATATATTTGAACATGCCCACCGGCATAAAATGAAAATGCGGATTGAGCGGCTGGATTTTGGCTACGAGATCGGCGCAAAACTTTAAGCTCTCTATGGCAGGCGCTTCTGAGCGCTCCAAAAGATCAATCAACGATTGGGGAATATTCAGACCCACCACCGAATGGTTCATACGCCTGGCAGCCTCGGCAGACTTTGGCGGAATAATGCCCGTCATTACCACCGGCGTTGGGCATCCCACCATGGCACTCGCTGCGGTCACCGCCTCAAGCATTTCGGCAATAGGCTCCAGCGAATAAACCGGCTGGGTCTGGAAGAAATCCACACCGCATTCAAGCTTCTGCTGCAAACGCAACTGCTGGGCACGATTATGCAGCCTGAACGGGTTTAAGGCCGAGCCTACCGCAAAGCGTGTCCCGCCATTTGGCAAGACGGTCGCGGTGGCGTCCATGCCGTTATTGAGATAGCGCAGCAAGTCCAGTAAACGAACCGAATCCAGGTGAAACACCTGCTTGGCCACTTCCTTTTGATCGCCAAGCTGCACCGGATCACCGGTCAGAGCAAGAATATTGCGCAATCCCAACGCGTAGCCGCCCATTATATCAGCCTGCAGCGCCAAAAGATTTCGGTCACGACAGGTCAACTGCCATACCGTCTCAATGCCGGTGGCCTCCTGAATCAGCTTGCAGGTCGCCATTGAACTCATTTTCAGCAGCGCCAACTGACAGTCAGGGACGTTGATGGCGTCCACCCGGCCTTTTAACTGCTCCGCCTGGCGCAATAGCCTGGCCGTATCCGTTCCCTTGGGCGGCGAAAGCTCCACCGTCACCAAAGGCTGGCCGGACTGGAGCTTCTCAAGGAAACTGGTTTTGGAACACGCTGCTTCCGTCATTTAAATAACCCTATGGCAAGAAAACCCATATCACCCTAGTCTAGCGTTAATTAAGACTCGGTGTCAGGTTAAACAGTCCGCTTGCCGTCTCAAACGCCTGGGCGACCTGCAGCAGGCGGAACTCCTCACAATGCCTGCCCAATATTTGTAAACCAATCGGCAGTTTCTGCCGGTCAAACCCGCAGGGAATACTGATTGCGGGAATCCCCACCAGGTTAACCGGAATGGTGGAAATATCCGACAAGTACATGCTCACCGGGTCGTTGGCCTTCTCGCCAATCTTAAAGGCCGTGGTCGGCGCGGTGGGACAAATCAAAACGTCCACTTTGGCAAAGGCATCGGCAAATTCCCTGGCCAAGAGCTTTCTGGCTTTTTGTGCCTTGCCGTAATAAGCATCATAATAGCCCGAGCTAAGCGCAAAGGTGCCTAGCATAATGCGGCGCTTGACTTCGGGGCCAAAGCCCTCGCCACGGGTCTTGCAGTAAGTGCTGTAAATATCGTCCCGCTCAACGCGAAGGCCATAGCGAACGCCGTCAAAACGCGCCAGGTTAGAGCTGGCTTCCGCCGTGGCGACGATGTAATAAGCGGCGACAGCGGCGCTGATACTGGGAATGGCCACTTCGGACACTTCAGCCCCAAGCGACCTGAGCGTTTGAACCGCGTTTTGAAAGGCTTCGCTGACCTCGGCCTGCATCCCCTGGCCGTTTAATTCAGAAATAACGCCCACTTTGAAGCCGGCAAGCGTCTTGCCCGCCATTTTCTGAACAGCGGCCAGATAATCGGTATCCTTGGCAGTAATGGAAGTTGAATCGTTGCGGTCAAAGCCAGCGATCACTTGCAAAAGCCCAGCCGTATCAGCGACGTTACGGCCAAAGGGGCTGATCTGATCCAGGCTGCTGCCGAAAGCGACAAGACCGTAACGGGACACCAGGCCATAAGTAGGCTTCATGCCCACAAGCCCGCAGAGGCTGGCTGGCTGGCGGACACTGCCGCCGGTGTCTGAGCCCAGCGAAAGCAAGGTTTCGCCTTGTGAAACCACCGCGGCAGAGCCGCCTGAACTGCCACCGGGAACGCGATCGAGATCCCAGGGATTGCGTGTAGGTTGAATGGCGCTGTTTTCCGTCGAGCTGCCCATGGCAAACTCGTCGAGGTTGGTCTTGCCGACAATGGGCATCAGGTGGGCGCGCAGTTTTTCAGTCACCGTGGCGTCGTAGGGGGAGACGTAACCCTCAAGAATCTTACTGGCGCAGGTGGTGGGATAGCCCGAGACGTTGATATTATCTTTAACGGCAATGGGCACGCCCGCCAGAAGCGGTAGCGTTTCACCCGCCTTGACCTTGGCGTCAACGGCCTTTGCGGTTTCATAGGCCAGGTCTTTGGTCAGCGAAAGAAAGCCGCCGATTTTAGCGTCGTCGCGCTCGATTCTTGCAAAGGTTTCATCCAACACCTCGACCGCCGAACACTCGCCGTTTTGGATCGCCTCATGGAGTTGAAGGGCCGACTTTTTTTCCGACGTTCTATCCGCTGTTTCGGCCATTGTAAACACTGTCTCCCTTTGTTATGACTGCTATAGCGAGTTATCTTAACCTAAAGGCAGGCAAAACCCCAGCGTTTTAATAAAGCGTTGCCGTGTTGAATTTTACTCGGTTTATGAATTGAATTTTAAACTTTTTTGATTTTTTCAAACTTTCAGGATATTTTACTTCGGACGTAGCAAATTATGGTTATCCCCAGCAGTCAAGGACTTTCATTATGATCACCGGATTTTCGGGCACATCGTTTTTCACCGCTTATAAGGCCCCAACGCGCACTGAGCGTACCATCAGCAAGACTGATATTTCTAGCCAAATGCCTGCCATCTTAGACAAAGTAGAGATAAACTTCGGCCAGGCATCCAGACGGGAAGAACAGGCCAGACATGATGCCCGTAGGGCACTGGAACAGCATGGCTTGGCACAGGAACTTCTTGATAGGTATGGCCATACAATGTCAACCAGAGAACGCACGGAAGTCACGAAAGCCAGAGACAATTTCAAAAGAGACATTGATAGGCACTTACGCGTCGTTGATCAAGAAGCGCGCAAAGCTAGAGACGCAAGGAGAAGGGGTGGACGATAACGTTCTCACTTTCTCACTCTTTCCAAACGCCTATTTAACGAAGGAGCTGAGCCCATAAGCGGCTCAGATGTTACAGCTTTGTAACAAAAATGGGAATTATATCCGCTTTCTATGTCAAAAGCGCAATTTCCTGATATCGCTTGTTTTTTTATACATGAAGGGATATTTCCAACTTCAAAGGGTTTTGACATTCCACTGGCATGAATCAATTTCCACTTGGCGCATCAGCTCCCTTCTTATTCGAGATCAAGGCAGGATTATCATTCCTTATGGCATTGGCGCATCCGACAATCTTTTTCAGCCGCCTGGGCGACTTTCTAAAGCGGAACAACCCGCTGATTATGATCCTGTTCTCGATTGTGCAAAGCATTTACCTGCTGGTCACCTGGCAAAGCAGGGTCAAGATCATGAAATATAAGCTTCTGCTTGAAGTGGAACGCCTTGAGCGGATGCAGAACGCGCTTTACAACGATCCGATCCATCAAAGCCAGATGGGCAAGATGAACCGGGTTTACTAGGATATTCGGGGGTATACACGGAATTTTGGGGACACGATTGACGCTTCCATTTGTTTTAAAGTTTGTTTTAAAACAGGTGGGTAACATCAAAACTCCTTCAGCGGATTTAAAGTACGTGGTGATCTTTATAGGCTTGTTATTTTCCGGCATTATCGCCATTTCCAGGGGTATCGACACACGATAAGGCACACCAAGAATGGGTTTTTCAGCTAACCAGGCACGATTGATGTCGCTGATTTCAAGGCGAAGCGACCTTGAGCTGGAAGCGCAGTTCATCAGTCAGCAGCGACTGTACATGGGGAACATGGTCTCCGGGTACTTCAACCTGCACGCCAAGCTGGAACCAGGCTCTCAGGCGGCAAGACTGCTGGATGCCAAGATCAAACAGCTTCAGCAGGCGGACAAAATGCTGGAGATGCACCTGAATCGGATCAACTCGCAACGCGAGGCCATTAACAAAGAGCAGGAATCCGTCCAGAAGCTCATCAGCGACAACATCCAGCGCTCCTTCGGCCTTATGGGCGGCGGCAGGTAAGCTAAAGCAAGAGAGCGAGCAGGTGTTACGCTTAGCGGTTGTAAATTCAGCGTGTTAAAATCACCCTGTATTCTAAACGACTTTAGGAACCGGGGTTTTGGGAAACAGCATTAAATTAAGCGTCAAGCCGTCAGGTGAAAGACAGCGAATCAAGCAGGCGGTTTTATCGCTATCCAGATTTACATGGGGCGAAAAAAGCGAACAGTATTGCGATTACCGGCTAGATGGCCAGTCAGGATCGCATTGGGCGCGGTTAAAGCAGTTCACCAACGGCACGCTCTACGTCGAAGCCTCCGACCTTGAAACGCTGAATACGCTTCAGACGCTAATTTCTCCTGGCGCGCAGCCTGCACTGGCTGTCGGCGCCGCCGCCCAGCAACAGCTCACGTTGAACCCGACGGTGGCCGACGGCACTAAAATCAGGACAGGCTTCAGTAAGGCCGTTTCCACCTCCTCGGCAGAGATGCCAAAAGCCGTCAAAAGCGCAAGCACTCGTGGACTCCTGGACATTACCGGCGATTATATCGGAACCGATGAATCCGGAAAGGGCGACTATTTTGGCCCGCTGGTCATCGCAGGTGTCTGCGTTACGGATAAGACTGTCCCCGTATTGCTGCAATTGGGCGTGATGGACAGCAAAAAACTGACCGACAAGCTAATCGGAGGACTGGCGCTTAAAATTATTGAAACCGTGGGAGAATCCGCTGTTTCAATCGTGGAAATCGGCCCAAAAAAATACAACGCGCTGTATGAAACGATGAAGGCCAGGGGGAAAAACCTCAACCATATGCTCGCCTGGGGCCACGCGACCGTTATCGAGAACCTGCTGGGCACTTGCCCCGACTGCACGCAGGCCATTGCCGACCAATTCGGCAACGAGATGTATATCAAGTCGCAACTGAAGGAAAAGGGCAAGGGTATTACGCTGTATCAGACGCCTCGGGCGGAAGCCAACGTGGGCGTGGCTGCGGCGAGTATTTTGGCCCGACACCGTTTTGTTAACCGGATGCGTCAGCTCAGCGACCGTTTCGGGGTAAACCTGCCCAAGGGGGCCAGCGGACAGGTCAAGGCCCAGGCGCGGGTATTCGTGTCAAAACACGGCAAGGCCAACCTGGGAGAGGTCGCCAAGCTACACTTTAAAACTACGCTGGAATTATAGCGGTCATATAAACTTGTCCATGCCTTGCCTCTTGGCTATAATCGTCTGACGGTTTATACCCTTTCGATTGGGAAATCCGGTGAAATGCCGGGGCTGTGCCGCAACTGTGACCTGATTCGCTCATCAAGCATTCTATTGAAGCATCTTCAGGAAGCCAGAACGCCAATCGAACGGGACTTGCCATCCGCTTGCGACGCACAAGCCGGGATGACGCGCTTTTCCTGTCACGCTGCACTTGTATGACCTGCGAGCCCCGCACGTTATTAAGCAAGCTAACGCCCCTGACAGGTCGAAGGGTCTTCCATTCTCTTGTACAAGCTGGTAATGACACTGGGCCGTGTATCAACGCGTCAACTGCCGTCTCCTCTTGCCCTAAACGGGCAACGACTAATCCTTCATGAGCTATGCCCATCCAGCCTTTCGCCATTCAAAGCATTCTTCCGTTTAAGAATAACCCCACTCAGCCAAACGACGTGGGGCGTCAAACGGTGCCTGACGAAACCGCCAGAGGCAATAGCTTTGCAGGCGACAGCTTTAAGAGGCCTTTTGATGCCAGTGACAATCAAAAATCGCTGGTGCCCATTTCGCCCGTCTCGGCAAAGGTGCTGGATGCCAACGCGTCCATCTTAACCCCGGAGCCTGAGGATAACGTTGAAGATGATTTTTGCAGTCCCGTTTCAAGCCTGGGCTCAAAAAAAATCATGGGCCTGTTTGCTGCGGGCGTTGCCGCGGCCGTATTAGGGCGTTCGGTTTTTCAATTGTTCAAAAAAGCGCCCGAGGCTGCAAAATCCCTTGCCAAAACGGCCGAGAAAAGTTCAAAACAGCAACCGGAAAAACTGCGGGGCGCATTTGCAAGCGATGAGAACCTGGAGCTATACCCCACCCACCAGCAAAAAGGATTTGCCTCGATATTTATGGCAATGATCTACAACCCAGACAATCGCGGGGCGTTTTTCGGTTACCTGGCCTCGGCAGCGCTGGGCTATATCGGGGCAAGCCTTGCCCAAGGGATTCAGGAAAGCTGGGTGAGGCGGCAGGAAACGCTGATTCGGGCGAATCTCATCAACCGGATGCAGCAAGCGTTTCGTAAAAGCATCCACGTTAAGCAAGTGCTGGACACCTCGCTGATGGGTGATGCCGCACGGCAGATTGAAAAGCTTCTGCTGCGGGCGGGCATTACAAACGCAAAAGGGCTTGTGGCGCCAAATTTAATATCGGCAAGCGCTTTGCTTGAACCCAAGCGCACGCAGCAGGAATATTTTTATCAGCCCACGCATCGCGCGGTTCGCGTCGTCACACAGCCGGCATTTGCCCAATTTGGCGCGGGTCTTTTTGAGGCAGGCGGCAATTACCCTGGCAATACAAGCAGTAACTTTAATCCGTTAAGGCAAAAATTCAGCGATAACCTGTCGATGCAACGCGGGATTCTCGAATCCGTTATTTTCGGGGCAGGTGTTACTGTTGGCAGCGTTATTCAGGGCTTTATCAGGCTTTTAAAAATGCACCTGACGTTGCAGCAGACGCCAAAAAACATCAAGGAGCAAGTGTACCTGACGTTCGACACGGTGGAATCCTGGTGGCTGACACGGCACCAAAGCCAAAGAAGCTTAATGGTGCTGGGCGGCTTTTTAGCGCTTTCGGCAGCGGCCAAACTCGGCAAGTTGTTTATCGACGGCATTCGTGAAGTGGAAGTCACAAGACGAAACGCCCAAACCGAATACCTGTATCAAAAGCACAACTGGCTGACGCAAGACCCAAGCTTCCACCGCATCGCCGAAGAAGAAGCCCTGCGACACGAGCTTGATATTTTATGGACGCAATTGCCCGCATTGAGAAACGATCCGGTACGGCTGCAAGAGCGCATCCAGACGATTCTCACCAACATCGGCAGAAACTCCGCGCCCAAATACTTCCCGATGACGCCTGCGGTCAATCTTGTAGACGCTCGAAGTTAAGGGTCTTCTAAACGCGCATGATAGCGGAGCCCTCAAAATTCGGCGTTTTACCGTAATGAGGGTGGATGTGTAGCGGATCATAAATGGAGGGATACAGACCGGATGGCATAGGTCGTGAACCATTGGAAGATTGCGGGTAAATGGTCGGCGTCGTTACGGAGACGACATCCAGCGGCTTGGTCGAATTGACATTGTGCTGTAAACCGGCCTGGGAAAAGGGATTAAGATCGCCCTTAAGATTTGTCTTCTGCGGGCTCTCTTCCGTTTGCGCTTCAGCTTGCGCTTCCATGCGCTCCTTGAGTGACGGAAATTTCTCGACAAACCGCTGAGCCATTTTGTCGGCCCATAAGCCTGAATATAACGTGCTGAAGAGAGAGCCTATCGACGCTGTCCAGAAGGCCACCTTCTTGTTGTTGCGCGTTAATTTTTCAATAAACAGGCCGCTAATGGGAGAAACGACAAAGAATATCGCAGTGCCTGCGATATAAGCAATTGTTTCTTCCACCATCCTCTGCAGACGCTCTTTTTGAGCACGCTGCTGGTCGTTCATGTATCTCAAAGCGCCTACCCCCGTGGTAGGGATCAGCCATAACGCCCACATTGTGGGATCTTTGAGATTCGGGTTCCTTATAATCCTTTGTGCAATGTTATTTAGCAAATTTCTCATAACTCTTATAACCTTAGACCGATACTATTTTGAATGCAACCGGCCAAAGAAAGTAGCATTTCGGGCGTTTTTCGGTTCTTATACCATGTGAAACCATGCCGTTGAAAAGGGTTTTCGCCTGGCATTATTTTTTTTATAAATTTCAAGTAGTCAAAGGGATTGCCAGAACTTAAGTATATTTAATTTATATATTTAATATATTACATTTAACCCCTTGAATTCATGTGGAATCAGCCATACTTTTAAGAGGGTGTTCCGAGCCGGAAATTTAACTGCAATTATTACAATTCTTTACATTTAAGGCGTTTTTAATGCAGGCGCAACTTCAGCAAAAAAGAGACTTAAGGCCCTACGCCAGTTCTCTTCTGCTGTCAAAAAAAGCGTTTTCCCCGACAACCTCTTCCAATATAAGGTTTGGTAAAGGATTGGGAGAACAAGGCTTTTACGCCCTACTGGGTAAAATAGAAGCACGCCCCCTCCTGGACACGCTGATTAAGGAAATCGTGGGTATCAACCTGTTCAAGATTATCTTTACCCGAAGCAAAGACGAGCGGCTCGATGTGGGGGTCAGCGAAGTTGGGAACACGGTCGCCTTTGCCGCAGGCGGCTTGGCGGTGGATAAGTCGCTTGCCAGCTTCTATAGAAACGCCGCAAAAGGCTCGTTAAATCCTGAAACGGCAAGGCGCTTTGGTATCATTGGCCGCTCATTCGCCCTTTACAGCATCATCTTTTCCCTACTTTGGGCCATGCCGTTCGTCAGGAATTACATCACCAGCCGCCGCATCGGATCCGATCGCTTCACGGACGTCATCAAGAGGCAACAAGGTCCTCGTCAGGCTGAGCAGCAGCACCTTAAGCAAAGCCTGGATTATTACAAGCGGCAAATTGCTGGCATTCTCGGTCTGGGTGTTACGGGCACCCTGATTGCAGGCGCCCTCGGCTTTATCGGCATTCGACACACGGCAAAACCGGGAAAGATTTTGGGCGAGAAAATACTGGCGCGCCTTTTTCAGGAGAAACCCGCCAGCGTCTGGAAAAAACTGCTGCTGATTGAAGAGGGCAGGTTCGCCAATTTCACGGGCTTTCCGGCCCTCCTGTTCTGGGGCGTGCCGGCTTACGGCGGATGGATCCACGCTTCGCGCGACACGTACGAGAAAAAAGAGCAGGTCTTAAAGTTCGCCAATTTTGTCGCCTGTTTCTTTGGGCCTTCTCTGCTTCTGAATAAATTTTATGAGAAAAAATTCACGCCGCTTCTCGGTGCCGAAAAAGCCACGTTTGCCAATATCCAAAAATTAGGTGAGCACACATTGGCTGAACAGGCCATCAAGCAAAAGGCATTGAAATTATGGGCCGGAAAGAACGGCCTGGGGCTCCTCAGCTCCGTTCTGCTGCTTGGCACCATGCCGCAGTTGATTAACATCCACTTGACCAAGAAACGCTTGCAACGCGCCCAGCAAGCAGGACGCATCGACATTTACAAACCCTCGCAAGCCCGCCATGTCCTGAACGGAAGCCTGCCCGTAAGAGGCTAAAGACAATAAAAGGCGATTAAACCGGGTAGAACCAGAAATCCCTCAGCGGAGCGCCGACATTCAAGCCCGGCAGGTAAACGACCGGCGAACACATAAAATGAAGCAGTTCGCTATTGCTTGGCTCTGACGGGGGTTCGTTATAAGCTTGCGCTGGCGCACCGGGCTGGGAAACATCGGCAACAGAAGGAGACCCACCTGCCAACTGGGCCTTTAATTCGGCAAGCTGTGCCTTCATTTGCTTCAGTTCACCCACCTCGTCCTTCATCTGGTGATATTTCTGCTTACAGGCACTCACCCAGCCTTCAAAAGCGCAGCCGGGGGCGGTCACCACAAAGGGGGTATCGGGATAATCACGACAAAACTGAGGCCTGTCCTCGTGGACACCACAGCGATTATCCTCGCGAAGATAGCGGCAGTGGTAAAACACCAGCTCGTCTGGGTTTTCAAAGTCCTCAAGCTTTTTAGCGGCTTCTTTCATCCGCTTGACCAGTCCCGGCACGACTGCCTCGGCATCGTCCTGGCTGGGATAGGGAACCATGATGGAGAAAAAATTCCGCGCAAATTCGTCTCCCTCAGCCGCACGTTTCATCAATTGTGAAAACGGCTTGCTGGGGGAAGCTCCCTTACAGCACTCCCCCAGGCTGCAACATTTGGGCAGCGGAATCCCGAAGGCTGTTTCAAAGGCGTTGGCCAAAATGGTGTTCTCTTTCCCGAAACTCAAGGCTTAAAAAATCAAAGCCCGTTCTTTACCCGCTTCCCTATTGTATCGGGCAATATGGGCATCGCAAAGCGAGTGTCGAAAGTTTCAGGTATATGAGGGAGTTTGTAGAATTTTTAGAAGCAGAATTTGTCAGTTCATCTGCAGGGGACGCTTGGCATAGCCTTCCAGCTTCTGGCCGTTCAAGCGAGTCAGAAGATTGAGCCGCACCATTTCCAACTGCTTAATGGCATCCACACATGCCGCCTCATCAGCAGAACTCATCTTCTGACGGCGAAGCGCATGGTATTGCTCTTCGATAGCCTGGTTCACCCGCAAAAGATCTTCGAGAACCGCATCCTCGGGACGCTTGGTTTCAGGGCCGGAACGGGCATGCCACAAAAGACCCAACTTGAGTTTGTCTAAAAACGTTCTGGGCGCCTTATCGCTTGGCGTGTTTTGAAATTTCCGGGTTTGCTCGCTCATCTATGACCACCTCACTTGTGCCTCCTTCTCTGGAGGCGTGTGTATTTCGTTCAGGCTTTCTCAGGCAGGTTTTCTCTCGTGATCCAATTCGCCAGTGGGATAAAAATACAGGGCAATGCTGAGACGCTTCACACGTCACAAGGTAATAAAAACGATACACTCTCCGTAATTGCGGACTATCTGGGCATGTTATATCTTAGAGATATCACTAGAATATACTTCCTGATATCTTTCGTCATTATTGAAGCACTATTACGCTATTCAAATTGCCCCAAAAGGCTTTGACAAGACTTTGACATCCAAGCTTGTCTTTCATAGCATGCGCATGTTATTCCCATGCTTCAATTGGGTTTTCATAAACAGGGCAAAACAAGCAGCACAAAAATCATTGAGCGGTTTTTATGCCCGTACAGTCCTAAAGAACAAGAAAAAACCAAGAAAAAAACAAGGCTTAAGCACCCCCCAACATGTTCACACTGTCCGCCAACGCCAGCCATTCGCATCATCATCACCATTACGATCACCACCACCGAGTGGAGATGATGGCAATCGCTTGCAAGCCTTTTAACCAGTTTAACCAGGACACCAAGCACACGCACGGGTAACGACTTCCAGAAAACATAGCAAACCCGAACTTGCCACCGCTGTCATCTCCTTCAGCCCTGACCCGACAGCAGGTCTTACGGCAGGTTCTTTTGTTTGCGCCCCTGACGATAAACATGCATCAGCCCCTGTTTTTTGGAAACATTCACCTCACCATGTACTTGCAGAATCACACCTTCAACTCGACCCAAGCGGCGTTTCAAGCTTACGAAACGCCTGGCGCAAGCCTGAGGCAAAACGGGCAAAACCAGAGGAACATTCGCTTCGGCAACGCACCCATTCCCCTTCCCCGCTGGATAAAGCCGGTGGATGGGCTGTTTCAAAAAGGTCTCAATACCCGCACAAAAGAAATGCTTCTGGAAGACCTGATGGGCTTTGCCCTGTTGCGCACCGGCATCGATCTCTACCGCCAAAGGATTATGGGGGAAGGAACGCGGGACAAGCACGGGCACGAGGAGCTCAACATTCCAGCGGCGCGCGAACGACTGCTGAGGGAAGTCTCCTCGATTTTAACCGACAACGTTTCGGGGGGCATCTTCGCCTTTGCCATCGCGGTTCTGGCCAATCGATTCACGGGGGCCAAAAACCTTTCCCAGCATTTTGTTTCAGAACAAAGCCTCGCATTGTTTTCAGATATCGTCGGCAAGCTTCCGTCCTCCGCTTTTTCGTCCCACAACGCTTTTGAAGAAGCCTTAATCAAGAGCCTGGCCAAAGAGTTCAATATCCCCCAGGCAGAACTTTGCGAAGTCTATCGCGATTACAGTGCGCAGGCGGGAAAGGTGGCCAAACAGGGATCCCAGCTTCTGAGCGAGCGCGAAGGTAAAATCGCTCGCCTGATTCGCAAAAATAACCCGCGAGGAGAAAGTTTCTCGCTTGCCCGTCAGGGTATCATCCAGCCGGGTGTCGCCAAGAACTTATTCGAGTTTCCCGAACTGCTGGAAGACACCCGGCATTTCCTCAACAAGTTGCCGAAAACGGACACGGGCAGGACAATTGAAACGGTGGCCCAGAAGTTGTTGGCAGACTCGGGAAGGCTGAACAAGCTTCAATATCTGGGAATTGCATTGGCGCTTGGCCTGACGATGCTCGTTCCCTTCACAATCAACGCCATGACGCGTCATCTTGACGGGATTGCCAATTATCCTGGCGAAAGAGGCATTCGGGATATGAAGCAGGTCAACCCGAACGATCACGAAGGGCCCGGCAACACCTGGCTTGAAAAACATTTCCCTTATATGAGCGAGTTAATCCAGAGGAAAAGCCCGATCCTGCTCTTGCCGCTCCTGCCTTTGGCACTTGCCATGGGGCTTTTCGACACGCGGGCCTTGTCTCGATTCGCCTTTAAAGAAGCCTTTAACGCCCCCTGGAAGAAAGCGTTCATCCCGCGTCTAAAAGAAATGTACCAATTCGGCAAAGGCGTCCCTTTTACCACACAACAGCAGATGGCCTCCTGCTTCGCCTTCCTGATATTCTCGCGAATGGTCACCGCCCGAAGCGACATCGAGTTTCGTGAGCGCAGCGTGGATTCGTTATTGGGCTGGACGACCTGGATTTTGGGAACACCCATTCTCAAGCGCGGCCTGTCGCGCTTATTGGAAAAACAAATGGCGGGCACCCGTTTGTTTAACCGTTCCGGAGTTTTAAGAACCCGCGCCGAGATTGAACATTTCCCGATCGCGGGCGAGAATCGCAGCAGGAGCCTCAGCGCTCACCTTCTGACACGCTTTTCCAGCGTGATCTTTACCATTCTGACGCTTGGCATTCTCGAGCCGGTGGCGGCCATTAAGTGGACTGCTCACCAGGGAAAGAAACACGAAGACAAAAAAGAGACGGCAGGTTTGAACAAGCTTAGCCTGAATAACATTAGCGCGTAAGGGCTTGGCGAACTCTTTAATCAGTTCCGCATTGAGTTCCCCGGTTTACTTCTGCGTATGGTTCTATATCCATTCCTCCCGGCAATCTCACCCATCCAAACGGTTGAGCGCTTGGAAAAGACCCCTTATAATAAGTCTTGGTCATTCTATTCATTTAAAGTCATTCGACTCAAACGGTTGGGTTTTCCGATTCAACGTTATTTTTAACGTCATCGCGAGAGGAAAGAGATTCCCGCCCCGGGCCTAGATTAAGTCAAAAAAGGTTAAGTCAAAAAAGATTATGCCGCATAGCGCCAGAGTTTTTTGAAAATCCTGAATTGCCTGATAGTCCATATATACTTCGGATTACCCTCTATTACATCTTGTAACAAAGCCCCCACGGACGCTTAAGCTTTTCCCCCAGCCGCCGAAGAGTCCAGCAGAGGGACATACGCAAGCGATTAATATTCCGAATGAGCCCCATTTAAAAAGCATTACGAACCGGGAGAGGTACCCCAACCATGTCAAACGGCATTAACTCAAACGACCCCAACCGCCTGAGCGCCGCCCAGTACAACCAGCAGCGTCAATCCAAGCCGGATACGGGTTCAGGACAGCAGGAAGAACAGTCTGCCGCAGGCCCACAGGATAACCGTCAGTCGGTTGACCCCGACAGAATGCTTTCCATGATGGCCCAGATGGGATCAATCAACGCCGGTGGCATTGAAAACGTCGCTCTTGGCCGCTCCATTGACCAATCCCTTTCAACATTCTTCGATTCCGTGACGCCGGAAGCCCATGCCCAGCTTTACGCAAGCTTTGAACAAGCCTTCCAGAACGAGTTCGGCATGACGCCAAGCGCCCACCTGGTACAAGAAGCGCTTGATAATTTTCTGATTGGTTCCCCGGTCATTCAGGCATAAGCCCCTTTATTGCCCTCGGGCGACGCCTTTTTGACAACTTGTTCCCCCATTTTCCAGAAGCCCCTTGAAGCATCGTCTTGAAGGGGCTTTTGTCATGTATAGAAACGATATACTCTCAGCATGGACTTGCCGGGGAAAACTGTCTTTAGTACAATCTCAGGACTATTAAGAAAGTTGAAAAACAAATCTCCAAATTTGTTTACGATTATTCGTCAATTGTTTCATTCTTCACGAAACGCCATCGACACAATAGAATCAGGCAATATTCCGTATTTATTGAAGAAACCCTTAACATTGGCCGACATATCGTTACAAAGAAAAACGTTAAAACTCCCGTCAATCAGCCATTGATGATGGTCGTGGGCACAAAAGGCCCCTGTCAAGCAATTTCCCCGGTAAAGCGATTTCATAGTAGTAAAAGTTTAGTTTACGGCAAACTGCCGAATGAAATATCCATGATCCGGTACTCCCGATAGCAGCTTAGGTCAATCTTGGCGTGTCCACCTACCCCCTCTAGGGTTTTTCAAATTTTTTTCTTTTCCACCCAACCTCCAGGGTGTAGGTTCGGAAATCCCTAAATCGCCCCGGAAATCCTAATGGTCAATTTTTAAATTCAGGCTCAAATAACAGTAAGAGGAAACCATTCGTGAACGCTACTTCAAACGCCACTTCCGAAGACATCAAAACTTCTCCTGCCGCAGCCACCACGCGCAATGAAAAAGTCCTCATCGTGGATGATGAAGCCAGCATTCGCCGGATTCTGGAAACGCGCTTCAAAATGCTCGGTTATGAAACCGCCACCGCCGGTGACGGCGAAGAGGCCATCGACATTTACGGCAAATTCAACCCGGATATCATTATCCTGGATATCATGATGCCCAAGATGGATGGCTATGGCGTTACCAAAGAAGTGCGCAAGAACAGCGACACGCCCATCATCATCCTGACGGCCCTTGGCGATGTGGCCGAGCGCGTCACGGGTCTTGAACTCGGTGCGGACGATTATGTCGTCAAGCCCTTCAGTCCCAAAGAGCTTGAGGCGCGCGTCAAGTGTATCCTGAGACGAACCACCACCAAGAACGGCGCTGCCGCTCCCACCAGCAAGGAAACCAGCAATCTGATCGTGGTGGGTAACATTAAGATTGATCTCAACAAGCGCCAGGTCTTCAAGAAGAACGAGCGTATCCGCCTGACCGGCATGGAGTTCAGCCTGCTGGAACTGTTGGTCAGCAACTCGGGCCGCCCCTATTCCAGAAGCGAAATTCTCCAGTCGGTCTGGTCTTATCCCCCCGAAAACCGCATTGACACCCGAGTGGTAGACGTCCACATCAGCCGTCTGCGCTCCAAGCTTGAAACCGACATCAGCAACCCCGAGCTGATTCTGACCGCTCGCGGCATCGGCTATATGTTTCAGAAAATCGACTAAGCCATTTGCTTGCTTATGATGAAAAACCCCTCTTCCTTTACCAAGTGGAGGGGTTTTAATCTTCAATTAACGTTGACGTTAATCCCCACCAGGATAGCATGGTTAATTCGGTCATTGGCGGGGGCAAGGTTATTGACGTAATTATGCAGATAACCCGCCTCGATATTGAAAAACGGGTTGACTCTGCGGTTCAGGCCGATAAACGCCCGGTTTTGGTCAATTCCCGCCTGAGGGCCTCCCGGCGTGTTATTCAAGTTGACGAATAATTCGTTATGCGCCAACAAAAACCATTTGTAATCATCAACCGTCACGTTATCCGCCTGAGGGGCCGCCACTGGGCCAGGCGCCGTTAACGTCTTATTGAACTCCTTATCATCATTGTCTGCACCCTTAGAACTATCCCCTTTAAAGATGCTGGCAAGCGGAACACTGAACAGCAGACGATGACGGGCCCTCAACGATGTTCTCCCCGCATCCTCGATAAAGCGCTGCTCAAAGCGCGTGCGATTCGACATGGTGAACGGTCGGTCGAGAACTTTAAACTTGTTTTCAACCAATAGCTGCTGAAACAGCCGGTGCTCGTTTCTAAACTCCGGGTTAAAGGCGGGCGTCCAGCCATACCCCTGCCAGAAAGAAACGTTCTTGGTCAACTGGATACCGGCCAGCGGTCGGATAATCAGGAGATTGAGATTATTGGGGTTTCTCGGGCCGGTTTCGGCCAGAATCGTCCTGGGCTGGACTTCAAAGGTCAATAAACCTCTCTTGTGAAACTTCGCGTTAAAAATCACGGGCGTCCAAATCTGCAACTGCTGATCCGGATCAGATGCCGCATAAGCAGACGAGAAGCTTGGCAAGATCGCCGGACAAGCCAAGGCGAAGCCAATCGCAAGAATGCCAAAAACTTTTTTCAACTGAGCGTAATTTTCCGAATGACAACGCTGGTTAAACAGTCTTCAAGACCATTTGCGCTTCAAGACTGTTTTCGGTGGTTCGACACATCATAGGCCTGTACGGGAACCGGATGGAGATCATACACAATCCCAAGCCACGACATGGCGTTAAGAATGTAAAAAGAGATATCAATCTCCCACCAATAAAACCCCTGGCGCACCGCACCCTGGTACTTGTGGTGGTTGTTATGCCAGCCCTCGCCGAATGTCAGCAACGCCAGGAAAAAATTATTACGGCTGGTGTCGGTGGTTTCATAGCGCCTGCTGCCAAAAACATGCGCCAGTGAGTTAATCGTGCAGGTTCCGTGGAAAAGAACGACCGTACTGACAAACAGGCCCCACACCAACAATTGCGGGCCGTTGGTATTGAGCTGCGGCGCAAAATGATGCAGCAATGAACCTGCGCCAAGCAGGGCAAGGCCATAGAACAGCCCGCCCAGCCAGTCGAAACGGTTTAAAAAGACCAGTTCCGGATATTTGGCCAAATCGGGAATCAGCTTGTAATCGGTGTACATATTGGCTTCATCGGTCATCCAGCCAAGATGCGCCCACCAGATGCCACTTTGCTTCGGCGAATGCAGATCGGGGGGTTCATCGGAATACTTGTGATGATGCCGATGGTTGGCCGCCCACCAGAGCGCCCCACGCTGAATGGTAGTCGAGCAGCAAAGCGCGAAGATGAATTGCCAGAAACGGTTGGTGCTGTAAGTTCTATGGGAAAAATAGCGATGAAAGAAAGCGGAAACAAAAAAGACGCGTGCCCAATAAAGCGCCAACGCCACCCCAACGGCAACGGGGCTGACACCCACCCAGAAAACCGCCAGACATCCCAGATGCAAAAAAGCGAACGGGGCAAGCCTTGCGATATCTGTTTTCTTTTTGCTCGGCGCAAGACGCTGGCGCTCAATGGAAGCTTCGCGCCGGGCCAGACCTTGCTCCGCGTTGTGATCAGCATCAAGCCAGGCGAGGGCCTTTTTGATTTTTTCAAGCACACGCTCCCGCTTGCGCTTTGGCGCAAGGGGAATGATGGGGGTTAAAACTGGAACCGGCTTGACTTCGGCTGCTTGCAAATGGGATGCCATAAAGAAAAAATACCTTTTTACGATCAATGTTGTCCTATTATTGTCCTACAACCCGACTCATTGTTCTATTCGGCTTTCAAATATTGGGCTTTCAGAAACTTACGGTCAGGAATTGGATAAAGGCTGACGATTGGCCCCTTTGAGTTGTAGCAAGAGATAATCCAGCGAGTATTTTCCAGGCCCAGAGATAAAGCCCAGCACCCCCACCGTCAGGTATAACGTGGCCAGCTCCGAGGAAGCGCCACCGGTTGGTGAAACATAAGGATCGCCGCTGGGCAGGTGAACCAGCCCGAGGGCGCCTATCATCACCAGAACGATGGCAATCGAGGCAATGGGACTGAGAAGACCCAACGCAAAGCCAATGCCTCCGGCAAACTCGGCCAGGGCGGCGGCAAGCTGTAATACGGGGGGGATGGGGCTGTCGGGGCCCATCCAGGACGTAGCGGCTCCCAGCTTGGCCAGGCCATGAAGCGACATGCCAATCCCAAAGGCCAGACGGACTAAGAGCTTGGCCAGGGATACCGATTGGGTGTCCTGCAATAACAAGGAACGGTAAACGTTAAACACGCGGCAATACTCCTCTATCCCTAACGAAGACAAGACCGGGGAATTCTTCTGATGAATCATCTTGTTGATTGATTTGCTTGATTCTCTTTATCATCGGGCTTATGACATGTTTTGGCAAGCCCAATCAAACACCCTCTCGTCATTGTTGTAATTGTCATAAAGTTCAGGCAAACTAAAGCTCGAAACATCTAACCTAAGGGGGAGCAACTATGAGAGAGCAGGCTATACTCAAGCCTTCCACCGACACCCGAAAAACGGCTTTATCACCAGCCTTGCCGCTTGAAGACGAGTACGTCGATATTCTCAACAAGGCACAGCGGGGACTTGGCTTGACACTGGATGAACTGGCCGAGCGGGCGCAGGTTTCAGTGCCGCTGCTTCAAGCGATCAAGGGCGGACAGTTTGCCGAGGAAGACGCGCTGAAGAAAGTGGCGTTTGTATTGAACCTTTCACCCGAGCGCCTGCTTGCAAGCGCCAGGAAGCAATGGGCTCCTGAAGCGGTGGAGGCTTTTGAAGGCTTTGCCATGTTCACCACCGATTATGGCGATATGACAGTCAACGCGTATCTGGTATGGGATCCGAAAACGAAAGAAGCCGCCACGTTTGACACCGGTGCAAGCGCACGACCCATTCTGGATTTTGTGGCGCAACACCCATTAAACGTCACGCGAATTTTCATCACCCATACGCACATGGATCACCTCGCCGATCTCGACAGGCTGCTTCAGGCCTACCCTGAAGCGCGCGCCTATGGCTCGGCCATTGAAAACCCGCTGGGATTAAAACCGCTTGCGCCCGGTCATGCCCTCTGCCTGGGCAGTTTACGCATTGGCGTCTTGGGAACCCACGGCCATACGCCGGGCGGCTTGAGTTATTTTATTGAGGGTTTGAAACGTCAAAACGAAAACCAACCCCTGGTTATTAGCGGCGACGCGCTGTTTGCAGGATCCATGGGAGGTACTGCGGGAGGTACTGCGGGGGGAGCGGCCTACGCCTATGAGAATGCGCTTGAAAATAACCGCAGGCATCTCCTGTCGCTTCCGCGCGAAACGGTGCTTTGTCCCGGCCACGGGCCGCTCAGCACAATTGCCGAACAGCGCCACAACCCGTTTTTTCCAGAGTATGTGTAATCCAGTCTCATCCGTCATTCCCAAGAAAGCATGATGAGAGAAGACAGAATGAAGATTTAGCAAAAGGATGATTTAGTAAAAAGGATCATGATAATGAGCAAGGCAACTATCGGGTTTGTGGGACTGGGACGGATGGGCGCCAACATGGCAAGACGTCTCAAGGACTGTGGCTATGCCATTACCGCGCTTTACGACGCGGCCCAAAATGTTGCCCAGTCACTCGCTGATGAATTGGGCTCCCCGGAGGCGGCCGTTTTCTCGCTTGCCCAAGTTACCAAAAACGCTGATGTGATCATCACAGTCGTCAGCGATGATCAGGGCATGCGCGATATCTACGAAAACGCTGACGATAACCTCTTTATGGGCGCTTCTGGAAAACACTTCCTCAACTGCGCCACCGTCTCACCCGCCACCCATATCCACCTGATGGAAAAAGCCGCCTTTGAAAAGGCAGCGATGCTGGAACTGCCGATGGCCTCCAGTATCCCGCAGGCACGAGAGGGGAAACTATTTTTAATGTGCGCCGGAGACAAGTCTGTATTTGAAGAGACGAAAAGTTTACTGGCCGACATGGCGGCCTCCACCGTTTATACGGGAGGCCCCGGCACTGCCGCCAGCATGAAGGCGCTGGTCAATATGGTGATGAATATCAACACGGCAGGGCTTGCCGAAGGGTTGGGACTGGCCGAGGCGCTTGGTCTGGACTTGACGCTTGTAAGACAGGTATTCGCGCAGACCGGCGCCAATTCCCGCGTACTGGAAACCGACGGCGAGGATATGCAAAACCGAGCGCATGACGTGTATTTTTCAGCCGCCCACGCGGCCAAGGACAGCGGAATCGCCCTCTCACTGGCCGAGGATTTAGGGCTTAGTTTACCCTTGGCGCTGGCCGCGAAAGCCCAATATGAGCGCATGATTGCCGAAGGGCTTGGCGAGCTGGATAAATCCGGCATCTCCGAATTGACCTTTAAAGGTCGGCAAGCAAAAAGCCTAATATTGGAATGACGGCAAGCGATAGAAAATCCTGAGCCGGGGGCTTGTGGGAATAGTTGCTCTCACCTCAAAATAAGACATTATGGAGACGTCTCCCGAAAACGCTAAAGCTGCCAGCAAAAAAGAGGATTTGCGCATCCTTCAGGGCCACGCCTTGGCATATTTTGCCTTTGATATCGGCTATGAGGTCGATTTGGGGAAAGTTAACCAGCTATTGACCACCCAGCCTGTCCAGCCCATCTCCAGAACCAAGAAAACCCCCAATTACCTGCAATACGCCAAACCGCCGCAAATCGTGCCTTTGGGGCAAACGGACATTCTTTTCGATACCCAATTCGAGGGACAGGTCAATCCCCAGCCCTCCAGCCCTGATCTGACAGGCGCTTCTCACGGCAACGGAAAACAAGGCAAGGGACAAATCCAGGCCACCATTTTTGATTTTGGCGCCGTCAGCATTTCGTTTCGATGGCCGCTGGCAGCCCTGGCAGGCTTACAGGATAAGCCTGAACAGGGCATCTTGCTTGAAACACTGCCGATTTACAGTAAGCAACTGTTTGAAACCAACCTGGAAGCGGAAGCGTGGCACCAGGTTGAGCGCGTTATGGAACGCATCCGACCCGCCATCAGCCGACCGCATTTATCCTCGTTAATTGAGGATTATTATGTCTTTATCATCGAAACGCTTTCTCAGCCGCTGCTGGCCCAGGAGTTGATGACGTCCCACAACGCCACGCTGGCGAAAATTCTTCGTTTTGAAACACAGCCGTTAAGCGTCGAACATCAGCGGGACACGCTCTCCAAGGCGGTATCCTATTACGAGGATGACCTGGCGCTGATTGACTGGAACGCCAGCCTGATTTTCGACACCGACTACGCCGACACGCTCAATGTTCTGGAGCTGATGAACGTCGAGCTTCTTGAGGCCCGGTATATGGACGCTGAACTCGACAAGCGAATCGACGTGTACGAGGAAACCATCGCCAAAAAGCCGTCACACTGGTTTTTACCGCTCTGGAACCCTTACCGTAAAACCATTGGCGAACTGGCGGCGCTTCGGATTGAAGCGGCCCTGTTGGCCGAACGGGTGGAAAACGCCTTAAAACTGATTGGCGACCTGTACCTGGCGCGTATCCATACGGCGGCCTGCGAACGCTTTTCAATCAGCGCCTGGGATGAAGCCATTTCAAGAAAGCTCACCATTATCGGCAATCTCTACCAGCTTCTAACGGATCGCATCAGCACCACGCAGGGGCAGACGCTGGAGATGATCATCATCCTGTTGATTCTGATCGAAATCCTGCTCAATATTACCCCGCATTAATGGCCGGAATTAATTCTACAGGCGTTGACAGCGGCTTGCATTCACCTTAGGATGAACATGTTCTAAAGGGCTGCTCCGTTTCTATTGGACAAGAATTATCCTCAGAAACTGGTATCGCCCAAAATCCCCACTCGTTTATAAAGACAATCATACTGTGTTAAGCTACTCATCCAACGCCTGCTGCTGTTCCATCGCTTGTTGTCCCCTCAAGCGGTCGGCTTTTGGCGTGTCAGTAGCTCTCTTCTAAGCACAACGACATCCCCAGAACAGTTTTACGAAACTGCCGAACGCTTCTCTCCCCGCGTTCGGCAGTTTTTGTTTGCAATCCTTAGTGACCCACCGTTTCGTTTTTTCCTTCACCGGTTTTAATCCGTTAGCTCCCAGAAAGACAGCCCCCAAAATGCCTGTAGCCCCTCTTTACTTCCCGCCGCAATATGCCCCACCGCAAGCACCCATCTCTCATGAGCTGGGCCAGCGTCCGGCACCCCCTGTTACGAGAAACAACCTAACCACCCTGAAGCCTCAACCACAGGCCCCCATACAAACCCTTCAAAAACCCTATTTGGGCTTTCAGGATCTCGCCAACGTTGCCCCGGCGGATGTATTGGTGGTGCTGGCCCACCCGGATGACGAAATTTTCCTCTCAGGCACCGCCGCCAAGCTGGCAAAAGAAGGCAAGCGGGTTCAATTCGTTTACGCCACCAACGGTAAAGCGGGCGAAGACGTTTCAGGCAGAGGGTTCAGCGGAGATATTCTTGGTGTTGAGCGCTCGTTTGAAGCCTCAAGGGCGCTTCAAAAACTGGGCGTCAACCGCCCGCCAATGATTCTCGATTTTATGGACGGTGAAACCGGCAATTTTCCAGAGGCCCTAAAAGAGCAGCTTCGCGCCATCCTCCTGCATACAAGACCCCAAACCGTCCTGCTGTTTAACGCCGAAAACGGGTTGACGGGGCACCCGGATCATAAAAACGTTTCAAGCTTTGTGGACGATGTTCTTGAGACGGTTGCAGAAGGCAAGAGCGCAAGAGACAGGGCCGATCAAAATAAGCTTGGTGACTTGTTCAACTCGGGCGGCGTTTACCAGGCAAGCCTCTCAGAAACCGCCTTTCGGCATTTCCGCCTGTTTTTTCCAGAAGATAATCCATCCTGGCAGGGGCTTCAAGCCGTTTACGACAGCACCGTAACGCTTCGCACCCCCATCGATCCCGAACTGTCGAAGATCAAAGCCCTGTCGCACCAGCAACACGCCAGCCAGTATCGCTCTGAGGATTTTGCGCAGATGCAACGCTTTTACCAGCAATATCCTTACGAAGAATTTATCAGATACCAGATTAAGCGCCAGCCCGCGCCCCGTATCCAACCTTAATCACCCAAACTCATGATCTCCCCCCCTTATACACTTTCCACGATACGCACACCGGCTAACCCGCCGGTTATCTCGGCGCAGGCGGAAAAAATTAGTTTCAGCGGACAAAAACAGGCTGAGCAAGACCGTAAAACCTTTGCCTACAAGCAAACGCCCTTGGAAAAGCAGGCGCTTTTATCCAGGGCGTATCCTGAAATTTACACCGATAAAACGGGGCATTACGCGGGCAATCAGTTTGCGGCCAATCCATTAGCAAACAGCCAGTTTGCGTCACTCGTGCAGGTGCCCGTATTACAGACCCTGCGTGAAGCCGAGGCGAAAACACCCGAAAAATCCAAAAACAAGCTGGAAAAATTCGTGTTGCTTGGCCCGGCATTAATGTTGGCGGGCGGCTTAAGCTGGATTCTTAAAGATCGCAACAAGCTTTTTAACCCGGTATTAAAGCTCCTGAAAAAAGAAGCCCTACCCAAAATACCAAAAGGGGCCGAAACCCTTGAAAAGACCGGTAAAATCCTTTTGGCAAGCGGTAGCGGCTTGCTCAGCCTCAACGGGATTTCGGCGGGCGTGGTGTCTGATCAGCCCTCAATGGTCGTCAGCAATATCATCCAGTTGATCCCTTCCATCCTGATAGGCTTTGTTAAAAAAGACCATCTTAAAAACTTCGCCGCAAGCCTGATGATGCTCACCGGCGCCATGTACACCACCGGCTTTGCCAACGAATTGAAAAACAAGGAAGACGCCACGCCCGCAAACGAAGTGCGCCGGTATGACATGACGCGCTTCAAGTCGGTGTTTGATCAGAAAAACCAGGCGGGTTTGTTTGCAAAAGCGGGCATCGCCTTTGAAGAACTCGGAAAAATGTTTTTCTTCACGGCGGTTGATCATGCAAAGCTTCTTCCCAACGCCTACCATAACCTGACCCAGCATTTCGCCACGGCAAAAGCACCGCAATTTATACCGGCAGGGCAAAACACGCCCGCGCATTTTGCGGCGGTGCCCCAAAAGCGCCAGTCTGGCCAAACGTTTGACGATTTGAAAGCCTGGATTAATAAACCCACGGCGGATAAAAGCCAGGTCGCCGCGATCTTTATGATCTTGGGAGCTTTACCCATCGTTCTGTTCACGCATAGAAAGCCGGACATCGGTAACAGCGCACTGGTTAAAACGCTGAAAACCATAGGAATGGCCTTTGGCAATCTTTCGCTTTTCAGTATCGCGATCCATCGCGATGACATTAAGGGTAAAGCGCCCCTTCTGGGCATTCCGCTTTCCGTTTTTGGCATGGGTAGCAGCACCAACGGTCTTCGTATTGGCATGGGTTATACCGGCGAATCGATCAACTCCCTGTTTTTCAGCGACGTTGCCGTTAACGGGGTTGAAACCGGCAACGGCAAAGAGGTAAAAACCATTAAGCCCCCCGACCCCGAAAAGTATAACAAGCCAGGCAATAACCCTTTTGCACAGCCCCTGACTTCCGCCCAGGTTTGATTGATTCGACGCATTTATTTCACTGCACGACATTAGCCAAGGCCATGCAAAAGCCCCCACTGTGCATGCATAGCGGGGGCAAAAGCTTGCCCTGCTTATAAAAAACAAGGCCAAGGTGTTAGGAGTCGTTAATATGGACAAACGGCGTTGGAAAAACTTTTCGCCTCGCCATTTGTTCTTATGTTATTCGTTCTTACGTTAAACGGTGCGTCCACTGAACAAAGAAGAAGGAGTCAATTGGAAAAAGTAAAACGAGAAGAAAAACATCAAAAAGACATTTTGAACGCATCCGATTTGTTGGGGTTATTATCCTATCGGATCACGCCTGTTTTGTCAAAAAACTTCAGATTAATGACAATATTTTACTTTCATCTTGAAATGACGGCATGTTTTCTAGGCCTGTCGCATTCTGCTATTTTAGCCATTTCGCGGCGTCAACGGCATGATAAGTCACGATCAAATCAGCACCGGAACGTTTGAAGCCGCTTAATAATTCCAGAACAAACGCCTGCTCATCAATCCAGCCATTCTGTGCGGCGGCCTTGACCATGCTGTACTCGCCAGAGACGTTATAAACGGCAAGCGGAATGTCTACAATCTGCCGCGCCTGGAAAATAACATCCTGATATGCCATGGCGGGCTTTACCATTACAATGTCAGCGCCTTCGCCCACATCCAGCCTGATTTCCTCCATCGCCTCGCGGACGTTTCGGTAATCCATCTGGTAGCTTTTCCTGTCTCCGCTGGATGGCGCCGATTCTGCGGCCTCACGAAAAGGAGAATAAAGGCTGCTGCTATATTTAGCGGAATAGGCCATGATCGGGACATCCTGATAACCGGCCTCATCCAGCACCTCACGGATGATAATCACCCGGCCGTCCATCATATCGGAAGGCGCCACCATATCCGCCCCGGCTTCAGCCTGTGAGAGCGCTGTCTTGGCGAGAATCTCAAGGCTCGGGTCATTCAGCACCTTGCCATCGAGATAAACCCCGCAATGTCCGTGTGACATATACTCACACAGGCAGGTGTCGGTAATGACATACACATCGGAACCGAAATTCTGCTTGATTTTCTTGACCGCCTGCTGGACGACCCCATGGCCCATCCAGGCGCTGGTGGCTTCCTGGTCTTTTTCGGAGGGAACGCCGAAAATCATAAACGCCTTAACGCCCACCTCAAGCGCCTTGCCAATCTCAATCAAGGCGTTCTCGGCCGACAGTTGAAAAATACCCGGCATTGAGGCAATCGGCTTTCTGGCGTTGACTTCGTCGCTGATAAAAAGCGGGTAGATAAAATCGGCACTGTTGAGTGAGGTTTCGGCGATCATGTCGCGGATAAGGGGGTTCTGGCGCAGGCGGCGCTTACGGACATCTGGAAACAAGGCGGTGACTCTCTCTTGTGGACAAAACGACAGGACAAATTTTTGCAGGGCGTTTGCCCCGTTTGTTCTGAGGGTCATTATACCCCTAACCCCGGTTTCATTGCCCAACGAAAGTCCCTTAACGGACTGAGCCTTTTACAAGACTCCTCTAAACGAATGAATCCTTGTCATATCAAGCTGTTATGGCTTAACATCCATCAAAAGACTCCTTATAATAAGGAAACGCCAAGATTAAATACCAGCTTTCCTTTTACTGACTGGCCTGATGTCTCCTTTATGCGGATGAGCTTTCATCCAGACGTTGAAAAGCACGGATTAGGTGTCGGAATAAAAAGCAAGCACGGCAAAATTTTTTAATATTTCAATGATTTTTGCTGAAGAAATTCCCCTTTCGACCGATGTCATCTTTAGACTGAGCGAAAGCGGAACCGGTGACACCCTCATCTCTTTAAACGGTTTGTGAAGGCCTTTGGCAGCATTAAGCTACCCATCGATACTTCGTATAGCGGTCAAATCCAGTATTCATCAAGTTTTAATTCGATCATGGACGCACGGCTTTGGATTTTCGCCAGGCGCCAATGACAACTTCTTTCGGTATTCATTTTTCCTTCAGCTATTGCAGCACCACCTGCTAGAAAGGCCATCGGTCAGCCCATGAAATCCTGGGGTCGCTATCAGAAGCGTTTTATCAGCAAAGCTTTCAACCTGGAAATGAGCATGGGCGAAAAGGCGATTATCCTGGCGTTGCTGGGTGCGCTGATCATGAATGGCTGTTTTGCCTTTATGGGAAGGCATATCGGGGATGTCAAGCAGATAAGGCTTGTAAAAATGCGTGCCGAGCAAGAACTGATGGTATCTAAGCCCTACCAGAGCCAAGTCTACGACTTGCAAGCAAGGCGCTAAAATTCGCCTCACACCCGATGCGGCATCTGGTATAAACTGGCTTTATGAGAGCAGATGACCGGATTGAGGACAATCGATTTCCTGACGCCTTAGGCGCTGTTACAGGCGGGCACGAGGGAATAAGATTAAGCGAGCTGCGTGACGCCCAGACGCCCTTATGGCGGCAATGGGGAAACCGGCTTGGCTTTGCGCTTCGGCAATTCATGGGGGAAAACGCAAGCAGCAGAGGCATAAACGCATACATTGAGCCTGTCGAGGACAAATCGGCCTTGTTTGCAGGCAACGAGGGCGTATGGCTGAGCGAGCTTGGATGGCTTAAGGAACCCTACCGGCTGACCCCCACGCAGGTGACTCGTTTTAAAAGCCTGCTGCAGCTTTATGATTTGTCAGCGTTTTATGAAAATAGCAGCCGCTTACGATTACTGGAAGTGATGAGCGTTTTGGATTATCTGGATCAATTCCAGCAGGCGCAGCCTTTTTTTGATTCATCATGCCTTCACCAGCGCGTATGTTGTCATTGGCTGGATGTTGGAAGCAAAAACTGGGCTTATGTTCACGCGCTCTGGGCTTTTCTCAACCGCCATTGGCGAAACGAAAACAGCACATCAAAAGATAACGCGCTGAGGAAAATCCACATCGACGGCGTGGAAATCGACAGCGAAAGACGCTATCGTGACGGCTACACCAGGGCGGATTACGCCAGAAGCTATATCAATGCGTTACCTTGGCCCGAAGACGCGCGTTATCACAGAGGCGATATCCGCACATGGCAAGGATATCCGCAGGAACCTGGAGAGGGGAAATTTAAAGGCTACCCGATCATCACATGCTTTTTGCCCTTCGTCTTTGCCGACCCGCATTTCGCATGGGGACTTCCCGCCTCGCGCTTTGACCCTTCCGGCCTGTTGCAGCGTATGTTAGCGCTTTTGGCAAACAGCGGAACATTGATCATCACCAATCAGGGCGAGGATGAGGCACAGGCGCAAGCAGCCCTGCTCAGAATGGCGCGAAAACAAATGGCCGTGGAAGGGTTTGAACTTCGCATCACGGCGTTTGGGGCATTGCCTGAAACCTTTCTGCCCACCCAATACAAGCGCTATGGCTTTTTATGCCGTAAGATGGCTTTTTAAAACCCATGAGCATTTCGCATTCCTCACCACTAACAATCCTGTTGGCCACGCAGAGCGAGGGCAAACGACGCGAATTTGAACGGCTGGGAGAAAATTTTCAACTTGCTTTTGACTTTGTCTGCGCACCAGCAGGTCTTGATATCGAGGAAACGGGCGCTACGTTTTTGGAAAACGCCCGTTTAAAAGCGCTGGGCTATTGGCAAAAGCTTTCTCAAGACCAGGGATTTTTAAAATCGGCGCCGGGCATTGATTATGTTCTGGCCGAGGATTCGGGGCTGGAGGTAATGGCGCTTGCCAGCCTCTCGCAACAAGGCTGCTTTCCGGGAGTTATCTCCAAGCGCTGGCTTAATGGACATCCAAACGTGACGCAGGCTAATTTGAACCAGGCACTCTTAAAGCTTATCCATGAAGAACAGGCAAACGAGCTAGCTGGCAATCGTTCAGCGGCGTATCATTGCGCCATGGTCTTGCTGGATGTGAAAACAGGGGAGATGATTGAGGCACAGGAGGCGATGCCGCTTCTCGTGGCGACAGCGGCAAGAGGCGAAGGCGGCTTTGGCTACGACCCGATTATGCACCCAGTCGTCAATGGGATCGCGATGGTTGAAACAGTCGCCGAGATAAGCCCCGAGCTTAAGAACCATCTCAGCCATCGTGGCAAGGCGTTTCGGCAAGTGCTGAAAGCCTTGAAGATAAGCTTGTAAAGCGTTGCGGGTATTTTCCAACCAAAGAGGATTGTTTTGGCTGCACAGCGGAGTATGGAAAGTAAAGTCTTCGCAAGTCATCCCATTTGCAGACAGATCAATCCTCTTTGGTTGGAAAATACCCGCAACGCTTTGGCTAATTAAATTCCAGGTTTGAAAGAACGTCAAACGTCGTCTGCTGAAGACGATAGCGAGGCGGGCCAAAGCTTCGAAGATAAGAGCTGTCGGAACCGGGGATATAACTGGGAGAGTATATGCTTAAGTCGGCGATACGAATCTGGGTGGGCTGCGTGTTGTCCGTCACCGTATTGAAAACCCCCGGGGTTGCCGTTGGCTCCAGTCGAAAACCCTGAAAACAAGGCGTAGCACCCGCCGGAATCGTGGCGGAGCATGTCATGCGCAGGGCGGGACGAAATTCGGCAGGCCCCTGGCGGTTAAAGACCTTGCTCTGACCCGCCGCTGTTCTGCGAATACTGCTGACCCCGGCAACGCCAGGGGAGGGATCACTGTAGACTTCGTAAAGAATAGTATTACCGTCGGGATCCGTGATGCTCAACTGGGTTCCACCGCCCAGCACTTCAACGTGCGTCGAGCGCATCAGGTCGAAACGAAGCTCGCTCAGCAGGTTATTGACCACCAGGTGCATCGTGTTATACAGACGGTCGTTCATTTGCGACTCAACCCCGCCTCGAATCAGCGACGCCACGCCAATGGCCAGAATAGACATCACCATCATCGCAATGGCAAGCTCAATGAGCGTTACACCCATGTATTTCCGCAAACTCTGAAATCGCTTCAAAACGGACTCCATTTGCTTGTCAAGATCAGTTAGTGGCGACGGGTAATCACGCCATTGTCAACCGTAAAGTCAGTCCAATCGGCTGAAAGCGCCTGTAAAACGACATTCCCGTCTGCGTCGACCGAGAAGTTGGCCCAACGGCCACTGGTGGTGATGGAAAGACGGACATTGGGAGCGGCGTTGCTGAATACCAGTTCGCGCCGGTTCTGCATGAGCAGGTTGGCTGCCGTCAGGACGTTATTCCGCTGGCTTGCCAGGAGATTGGCGGGAGAGGTGTCGGCACGGGTTGAACCTTGAGAAATAACTTGTTGAAGTGCCGCCTGGCCGCTTTGAACGGCAGCGGCATCGCGTACCTCTGTCGTGGTGGCCCAGTTCCCAATAGCGACTGCCGAAAGCACCGCCACGATACCGAAAATGACACATAATTCCAGCAAGGTGAAGCCTTTCCCGCTGGCACGAAAGGCGCTTGGGCGGAAATGGTTCTGGCTGGCGCTGAAGAAAGAGGAAATCATGAACCAGTAGAGCCTGTTTAAACGGTTGATTGCTTAGGTTTACGGGACGGCTTGCCCGGCAGATCATTTTATATGGCTAAAAGCGACTGTCTCGGGCTCAGATGAAGTAGGGTTAACACCTGTAAAAAGGACTTGATATTATTTCGGCCTCCCCGGGGAAAACTTGAGCAAGGCCCTTTTTACAAGGTTTTCAGGCTTACGGGAACAGACCATTCACCAACGGAAGCCAATCCTCCTGATTATAACAGTCCACATCGCTTTACGGTGGTATAAACCCTGTTGAATACAATACCTGGAGGGCCTGAGAGCTAAAACGCCGTCCGTTCACCTGAAAAATGGCAGTCTGTCCAGATTTCAACTATTAAACTTGTGGAAAAAACGCCGATAATTACCGTAGCGTTAATGGTTAACTTTTGCAAAACATAGACGGACAGACGGGCACCGCCATGGCCGCAACCAAAATCGGTTTCACACGATGGTACGACAACATCCCGGAACTTGCCCAGGCGGTTCGGCTGCTTGAACGCGTGCCGGAGAATGTGAGCAGTATCATTTGCGAGTCGGTGGTCAACTCTCATGAATACAACGGTGAGGATAACACCAGCGAGGATTACGGCCTGAAAAAACTGGGCGCGCAGAAAGTCCTTGGCCTGATGAAGTCAAAAACCAAACGCCGCTGGTATGATCAGCATCCCGTCATTCACCGCGCCTTCAATACGCTCTATATGATGGACGACACCTTGCGCTACGAAACGGCCATCCGCATCCTGGTCGCCCTTGAGGCGTTAAAACAGCATGATTTAAAGCTGTCCGGCAAAGAATTTACCGTTCAACGCCCCCCAGAATTAAACCAAAAAGAATTAAGTGAAGAAGAACATCAGCAGATGGTGCGCGAAATCGTGACGCGCTCGCAACGAAAACTGGTGCAGAATATTTTCCTGCAACCCACCGGCAGCTTGCTGAATAAAATCCAGTTCGTTCAACAGCAAAAAGATAAACAGGATCCGCAGCCCCCTGCAAAAACAGCAGAAATGACGGAAACCACCATTGCCAGCAGTGATCGGATTATCGAGTCCAATGAAGGCTTAAAGCTCGATGGCCTGAGCTTTGAGACGATTCGCAGCGACAGTCTGAAGAACAACAACCTGCACCATCTGCTCTAGGCAATTTGAAGCGGCAAGGGGAAATTATTGGGGTTCGATGCGCGGGGCGGAATCCTGAAGAATCATATCGTGGGTATCCATTCCCTCGTTTTGCAGATCCTGGGTTAGCGGAAACATATCACCTTGGGAGGGTGCCTGGCTGTTTTGGCTCACCGTCTTGAAATGCCCGGACTGCGCCTGCGCGTAATCAGCCAATAACGATTGCACGATTGCGTTAGCGATATCCTCGCTTTCGCGCTTGTAATACGTCAGCCATTTGTACTTGAACACCGACTCCTCATGTCGCCAAAGAACCGGCGCGTTTGGCGCACCGCCTTGTGACTGCAGTGAAATTTCAGCAACGATTTTGCGGCATTCAAAACCTTCACAGTGAAGTGACAAGGCCGCATCCGACGGGGATTTGTAAGGTAAAACGCTATTGTTGCTTAACGAACGCTGAATCCACATCGGGATATCGGCACCCGGCGTCTGATCGGAAGTAATCGGCGCGTTAAAACGGGCCAAATCCAGTGAGGAAATATCTTTTAACCCCAGAACAACATCAGGGCTTGCCGGACGAAGCTCCTGGGCTGAAACTGGCGCGCCGCCAAAAGCCAAAAGAGCGCCTGTGGCAAGCAGCACGGGCAATACATTTAAGCGTGTACGAGTCATATCAATCCGTCCTACACTACTGGCCTAAACTATTCGGCCAACTCTAGATATCGAGATCGCTTGCGCCGTCAAGAATACCGCCAATGCCAAGCGTACCGACACCATTGCCTATTGAGGAAGCATTTTGAGACTGCGTGGTGTTCAGGCTTTGGATGCGTTGCTGCATCAACTGGAACTGCTGCATCATCATGCGCATCATATTCTGGTTATACGCCTGCATTTGCTGGGTATAGGCGATCATTTCCTGGTTAAACCTGGCCACGGCGTCCGGGTTGCTATTATCCTCAGGCGGTGTGGGTGGGGTGGGAACATTCAGATTGGTGCTGCCTGCTACGCCAAGATACGAGGAAAACGAGTTGCCGATGCCTTGATACTGGGCGAACGGATCGCTTTTCAGGCCTACTTGAGAAGGCTCCACCATAATGCCCCCCTGCCGCAGCAGGCCGTATTGAAAAACTTTCAGCATATGGCCAAAATCCATCGGGGATCTCCATTCCTGAATTAAGGGGCGAACTTGTATTGATTCCAAGGTGGTCTTATAGGCGATAAGCTATTTTTCAAAAAAAGCAAGAATAGCCTGTATAAGTTTCGGCGGCTAATGAAGCAACTTCAATAAAAAAGAAGCGCTGGATTCCCTAAACGGTATAATAAAGCTGTCCCAACAAATCAGGCTTCAAAATCCCCCTATGGCGCTTCGTGAAAAAACAACGGCATACTTCAGCAAGCTAAACCCTTCAACCGGCCTGCCGCTGGCGAATTATCCCATTGCCGGGCAAGCTGAAATCATCCATGTCATCCGCCAGGCAAGACGGCACCAAAGGGAATGGCAAAATGCGCCGCTTAAAGATCGGGCGTCTGTTCTCAAAGCCGTTGAAGTCCTACTTAAAAAAGAGGCTGAACGCCTGGCCAAACTGGTCAGCCAGGAAGTGGGCAAACCCGTTAGCGAAGTTTATGAAACCGAGCTGCTCAGCGCCGTTGGCATTTTGGGGTATTACGCCACAACCGGCCCAAAAATTCTCAAGGAACGTCTGCTCCCCCTCGACAAGTCGATTCTGATGGGGCGTCTGCATTGGCGGCGCTTGGTTCCCCGTGGGGTTGTGGGGATTATTTCCCCGTGGAATTTCCCGCTCGCCATTCCCACCAGCGGCATTGCCGCAGCGTTAATGGCAGGAAACGCGGCTATCTTAAAGCCCAGCGAGCATAGCCCCGCAACGGGCCTTGCGCTTTGCGCGATTTTTCAGCAGGCGCTTCGGCAAAAAGGCTTTTCGCCAGAACTGGTGCAGTGTGTTATCGGCGATGGGCAAAGCGGTCAATGGCTTTGCCAGCCGGCACAGGATATTACCGATTCAGTGGACTACGCCATTTTTACCGGCAGCGGTAAAACCGGCAGACGGATTCGGGAGATGATGTCTGAAAGCGGCCGGGAAGCAAGCCTTGAATTGGGCGGCAGCGATCCGACGATCATTTTGCCCGACAGCGATTATGACGCCGCCACCAGTTATGCCCTCTGGGGAAGACTGACCAACGCGGGGCAAATGTGCGCCGCCACAAAGCGCCTGATCGTTCCCAAGCATGATTACGAAGAAATTTTATCGCTCCTGAAAAACAAGGTGGCGCAACTCAAAGTGGGCCCGCCCGAAAATCCGGAAAATCAAATCGGCCCGCTCATCAGTGAGGCGCAGCGCCAACTGGTGCTGGCCCAAGTTGAAGAAGCGCTTTCCAAGGGCGCGCGGCTGATCACGGGCGGCAAGGCGTTACC
Organism: Vampirovibrionales bacterium; assembly: GCA_035285165.1. GTDB lineage: Bacteria > Cyanobacteriota > Vampirovibrionia > Vampirovibrionales > Vampirovibrionaceae > JAYKHP01. The sequence goes on from JAYKHP010000018.1 coordinate 128,557, forward strand.
CGGCAAGGGTTATTTTATGCAACCGACCGTATTGGCGGACGTTTTTCTCAACGCCCGGGTGGTGAACGAGGAAGTCTTCGGGCCGGTGCTTCCGGTATTGGCTTATGACAGTGTCGAAGAAGCCATCGCGCTTGCAAACCAAAGCAGTTTTGGCTTAACCGCAAGCGTGTTTGGCCCTGTGGCAAAGGCGCGGTCGGTGGCCGAAAAACTGCAGGCGGGGTGCGTTACGATAAACGATGTAGGGGCCACCAGCTTTTCGGTGGCGCAGATTCCATGGAGAGGCTGGAAAGCCAGTGGCCCAGGCGGCAGCCACGGGGAGCAGTCCCTTCTTGAATTATGCCTGCAACAAACCCAGAGCGTGAATCTACTCTACGCCTTCCCGACTTTTCGCAAACAACCCTGGCACTATTCAAAAGGCGAGTATCAAAAAAACCGCCTCAGCTTGGGCAACACATTGCTCCATCACTACGCCGGAGAAAGCTGGCTTGAAAAGTTGAGTCCGAAACTTTTGCTGGCTTTGCTGGCACACCGCAGCAGCCGCAAGTTGTAATTTAAAATAACTCAACGGGACAGTTTTTTCAGATAGGCATAAAGCGCGTTCAATTCGTCATCACTTACCTGCGCTTCTGAAAAGGCAGGCATCATGGCGTTGTCGGGTTGCCGGACGTAATGAATAAACGCCTTTTCGGAAGCCAGTTTAGCGGAACGCATGATAATATCGTTTGGCCCTCGCGGGTTACCTGCCCCCATATGGCAACTGACACACTGGTTTAAAAAAACCGTTTGTCCAGGGTCGGTGATTTCCATTGTTTGTTCTGGTACTGAAGAACCGGATTCTGAAGACGAGCAGGCACCAAGTGTCAGCGCAAGCGTGGCAACAAACGCCAGAAACAAAACCATCTTTATTTTTTCAGACGTTATTTTTTTAACAAGGCCGTCTTGAAAATCACAGGGCGTAGGGGACATCAGAATGGTCCTTTTGGCTAAAACTGGGCTAAAACCGTTTGACGCAGATACTATGTTTATTTTACCTAATAAAGCCCGTTCGCCATATCCCAATGGGGCCTATAGAGCAGGTCGAGATATTAATCTCTTATAAAAATACGCGTTAGCAAAATCTCCATTTATAAAAGGGATGCTAAAATAAGGGTAGAGGTCGGTTTTTGTAAGAGAGTAGTCGTTCCTTGTCGCCTGTTGCCTCATCGCCTATGAACACGATGAGCAAAAAGAGAACCACTCATCACCCATAAGGAGCATCCGTTATGCCTGCGATTTTCGGGGTTTTTCTGGTTCTGGCAGTCGCCTTCCAGCTTTTCTTTCGCTATGAAAGCTGGCCAAGCAAAAACAGCGAAGGTGACATTTACGAACGCGATCGCCTGACCGGCGAAACCCATAAACTTTCCCCCGGCGATAAGGTTGGCATCATCGCTCGTCTGACGGGTGACTTTAGCCATGTTGACAATGCTTCCGAAACGCAAGCGCCCGAAAAGCCATTAACATGGCAGCAGGATTCAGACCAATCGCAGACGCTGGTCGTGACAGCGCAAACAACGCAACAAGAAAGCATGCCCGCTGAGGATAACTATGCCAAGATGGCGGATCCGCTTGTAAAACGCCACTTGGATTATTCCCGATACAGAAACGTTGAAGCAGCACAGGAAGAGGTGCGGGAAAATTCGCCGGAACCCATCCGAACGCCTCACCCAGCGCCATTAAAAGCCACACCAAAGTCAGCTCCCGCTCAATCGTCTCCAGCTACACTTTCTGAACCGCTGTACCAGATGAGCATGGTAGAAAATACAAAAAAACTAGAAAATACCAAAAAGCCCGAAAATACAAAACAGGCTAACACTAAAACGTTAGCCTCCACAGGCGGCGTCCCAACACCGCTCGCCCCTGCCACACCCAAAACAGAGCCCTCTTTTAGAGCAGTCCCTCTCGTTTCGTCACCGCCCACCCCGCCTACAGCAGCCAGTGCGGCAGCCACCACGTTTGTGCCGCAAACCCGCAGCCAGGCGTTTGATTTAAACCGTGACGGCGTGATGGAACAGATTATCCAAACGCGCAAGAGCGATGGCAGCGTGGTGATTTCGGTGGTGTGGCAAGGCAAAGAGTTATTCTTTGCGCAGGGCCAACAGCTTCAGATTTTGCCCAGCAGCAACGTCGGCTGGTCAGATCTGGCGCTGGTAAGTTTCCCGGGAACTCAGAAATGGTTTTACCGCTTTGACCCAAGGCAGGAAGCGTATGTTAAAACGCAAAGCCTGCCGCTTCGACCCACGCTCGCCTCAGACGACAGTCACTTTGCCCCGCGTTACTAATCGCTTTAATTCAAACTATTTTTTAATTGCCAATCAATTGCTCTCAGGCTGTGACCGCGTGAGGGCAATTTTTATTGGGAGGATGTTTTTATTACTTTGAGTAGTAGAGATAAAGTATAGGCCAGTAAAAGTTCAGACAAGGATCGTATATACGATCCGTATAAAGCTGCCTGTAAATGACCTAAAAAGGAAGTGGAGAGGGGTTGTTGTTATGGTAGGAGATACCGGTAGAATTGGCTTTGCGTATCAAGGTCTTCTCGCGCGTACGCAAAGTCCTTCTGAAACGCTTGACACCACTTTAGCCGATACGGTTTCAACCTCAAGCGGTGATTCAACGCCTGAGACGGATGATCACAGCAGCATTATTGCAGGCGATCAACGGGGTGGCGAGGCCAATGGACGCAACCAGGTCTTTTTGAACAATTCCACCCATAACGGTCAAAGCTATGGGCAAGCCCGATCGGCTCGTCAAGGAAGCAATGGCACGACTGATCAGAATATCGCCCATGAAGTAGAAGCGATCCAGGAAGATTTGGGACGTTTTGACGGGCATGAAGGTGTGGATGTCTCCTACACCATCCAGTCCGGCGATACGTTGACGGATGTCGCCCAAGGCGTTTTGCGCGCCAACACGGATAATCTCGATGGCGATGAGTCCAGTCTTGATGGCGCCGAAGTCGGCCGCATCCGAGATGCAATCATGGCAAAAAATGGCATTACCAACGCGGGTGCCATTAATGTCGGTGACGAATTAGACCTGACCGGTATTGTCAGCAGACTGCCCTCGGAAGCTGCAGTAGCTGCAGAGGAAGCCGCTGAGGCGGAAACTACCGAAGGCACAGAACCTGAGCCTGAAGTACCTGATCCGGCAACGTTTGACGCTCAAATTGACGGTGCCAACCAGTTGGCATTGTCAGCGCTGGATGGCTCGCTAGGTGCGCTGAATGAAGAAGAACGCGCGTATATACGGGGTGAGCTGGCCAAAGGAATTAGTATCGATCAACTCGTGGCAACTGGGAATCTTTTGGAGCCAGCAACCCTCGATAATTCCACTTATGATTTGAGTGAAGGAGTGGAAGCGGTGATTGGAGACTCAACCAATCTACGGGATCTTTCCGACCACAACAATGTTAATCGAGAAGAATTTGCTTGGTATAGAGACAGTTTATCTGCAGCATCAAACCCTGAACTCGTTGCAGTAATGGAGCAATATTTTAATACCACCGGAGAAGATTCAATCTCCAGATCAGACGTGGCAGCAGCAGAACACGCCCTAACTCAGGGATTCACACCAGAGCATATCGTCAGCCTACTCAACGAGCGGTAAAATAAACGATAGGGCATCAGCTCTATGATGACTACCCTCAAGACAATGAATAGCAATTCCTGACTAACGACAAAAATTTACAGCGTCGCTTGTGATCGCTTCCCAGTCGATGCCATATTCTTTAAACAGCGCCTTACCGGTGCCGCTCTGGCCGAAACGATCCTGGGTGCCAAGGCGCTTAACCGGCGTGGGGTGATGCTCGCTTAAAACCTCACAGACGGCCCCGCCAAGCCCCGCCAGAACCTGGTGACTTTCCACCGTCAACACCTTACCGGTTTTTGTGGCACTTTTTACCAGCGTTTCCGCATCAAACGGCTTGATGAACGCGCAGTTTAAAACTTCGGCGCTGATGCCATGATCTTTTTCCAGCCGCTCGGCGGCAAGCAACGCATGGTAAACCGTCTCTCCAGTAGCAACAATCGTCAGATCTTTGCCCTGACGTTCCACGCGGATTTTGTAAGGCTCAAACGTGTAAGAACCCGCCTCATGGATTACCGGACAATCAGGCCGAACAAGACGAACATATACCGGGCCATAATATTCGGCCGCCCAGCGAATGGCATGATCGGTTTCAACCGCGTCAGATGGCACCAATACCGTCATACCAGGAATCACGCGCATCAGCGCGATATCTTCGATGGACTGATGGCTTGCACCGTCTTCACCGAGACTCAATCCGCTATGCGTGGGACAAATCTTGACGTTGAGATTGGAATAGCAAACGGTGTTGCGAATCTGATCCCAACCCTTACCGCTTGCAAACAGCGCAAATGTACTGATGAAGGGAATTTTACCGGTGGTGGAAAGCCCCGCCGCCGTGTTAACAAGATCCATTTCCGCAATGCCCATGTTAAAAAAGCGATCCGGAAACTTATCGGCAAACATCTGCGTTTGCGTTGAGCAGGCCAAGTCCGCGTCCAGCACCACGATATTGGGGTTCTCGGCGCCGAGCGCCACCAGCGTTTCGCCAAATTGTTTGCGCAGGGCCTTGATCGGCGGGTTCTGTAAATCGATAGTCATATTTAATTTCTCCTAAAAGTGTCATTGCAAAGAGCGAGGCGACATGGCAATGACCGCATTTAATAATGCTAAAGTGACGCCAAGACGGCGGAAAGTTCGGCTTTGGCCTTGTCGTACTGCTCCTGGTTTGGCGCTTTGCCATGCCAGCCCGCCTGGTTTTCCATAAACGAAACACCCTTGCCTTTGACGGTATTGGCCACAATCACCGTCGGCTGCTCGGTTTCTTTGGCCAGAACATCCGACTGATGGAGCGCTTCCTGAATCTGGCGATAATCATGGCCGTCAATTTCTATAATATTCCAGCCAAACGCCGCGAATTTGGGAGCGATTTGCCCCAACGCCTTCACCAGCTCGGTGTTGCCATCAATCTGTAGGCGGTTTCGATCCACGATCGCCGTCAAGCGACTGACCTTATGGTGCGGGGCACTGAGGGCGGCCTCCCACACGTTGCCTTCCTGACATTCGCCATCGCCCATCAGCACGTAAACGCGTGCAGGATTCTTATCCAGGCGCAATCCGAGCGCCATGCCAACACCAACGGAGAGTCCCTGGCCAAGGGAGCCCGTGGAAACGTCACAGCCCTTGATGTATTTGGAAGCCGGATGACCTTGCAAATTGGAATGGACTTTTCTCAGCGTGTGAATTTCTTCTTTGGGGATATAGCCCACCTCCATCAGGGTGGCATAATAGGCGGGAGCCCCGTGGCCCTTGGACATCACGAAACGGTCGCGACCCGACCAGTCGGCATTATTGGGATCATAAACCATTTGGTGAAACCAGAGGTTAACCAGCAGGTCGATACAAGACAACGAACTACCAGGGTGGCCCGACTGGGCTTCAAAAATCATGTCGAGAATATCAATACGAAGGCGCGCTGCGATTTTATGCAGATCCTCAACGCTGTACTGCGGCAATGAAAGACCCGAAGGTAGGTCACGTCCGCTGGGGAGGGTTCTAAGGGCTGAAGGCATGGTATAAATATCCGTAAGTTTTGACGGTTATAAATAAGCTTATGATTTGAACAGTTTTGACCCGTAATCTAGACATACTTTTACAACAAACATAGGCAAAGTTTTAGAGACACGCTGAATTCGCCAGGGTTCTAAGGTGATTCGATACAACCATTCAAGATTCAGCGCGCGCATCCAGGCAGGCGCCCGCTTGCTCTGGCCGCTCCAGACATCCAGACTCCCCCCCACGCCGACAAAGACAGTGCCCGAAAAACGCGCCCTGTACTGGGCAATCCATTTTTCCTGACGAGGAACCCCCATCGCCACCAGAACGATTTTAGGCTGAGCCGAAAGACAATCCTGAAGACATTGCGCCATTTCAGCCTCATCGGCAATAAAACCGTTTCGCGCATAAACGACGCTCAAGCCAGGGCACTTCGCCTGGAGATTGGCAATGGCCGCTTCCAATACCTCTTGCCTGGCTCCGATAACGGCCACGGGCAATTGCGCCGAGGCCGCGTGAGAAAGCAGGTTTTCTGAAAATTCAATACCGGGCAGGCGTTTCAACGAATGCCCGTTTAGGCGCAAAGCCGCTACCAGACCGGCGCCATCGGGAATAACCAGCTCCGCGTTTTTTAAAATCCGCCCCAGTTCAGGGTCAGCCTCTCCCTGCATCAGCATCTCGGGATTGAGCGTCACCACGTGCAGGGCAGAGGCGGTTTCTTCGGCCACAAAAAATGACCTTACCCGCTGAAGCGCCTGTTCCACGGAAACGAGATCAACGGGAAAGCCCATGTAAGTAACACGGGAGCCTTGTTGTTGTTCTGGCGATGACATAAAGACTTGCAGTCGTTAAATTAAGCAATTTCCGTCTTGGGTTTCTTATCCGGCAATTGCAGCAGCTCGCCCGAGGTGTTGTGCTTTTCCTCGATGGACTTTTCAACCGTTTCCTTGGTAATCACAACCGTCTGCATATCATCACGCGAAGGCGCATCATACATAATGGGCAACATGAACTCCTCGACAATCGAGCGAAGCGCCCGGGCACCGGTTTTACGTTTCATGGCCTCCTTGGCGATCACTTCGGCAACGCCTTCCTCAAAGCTCAAATTCACGTTATCCATCGCGAGCAATTTCTGGTATTGCTTGAAGACGGCGTTCTTGGGCTCCTGGAGAATCTTGACCAAAGCTTCCTCATCAAGCGGATCAAGAACCGCCGTGACCGGAATACGGCCAATAAACTCGGGAATCAGGCCAAACTTGATCAGATCATCCGGCTGGGTATCCTTGAGCATGCGGGCCGCTTCCAACTCGCGCTCGGCAAGCGAACGGGAGACGGCAGCGCCAAAACCGAGGCTCTTTCCACTGTTGGCACGGCTCTGGACAATTTTCTCAAGCCCGATGAACGCACCACCGCAGATGAATAGAATATTGCCGGTGTCGATTTGGATAAATTCCTGGTGGGGGTGCTTGCGTCCGCCCTGCGGGGGAACATTCGCCACCGTGCCTTCAATCATTTTAAGAAGCGCCTGCTGAACGCCCTCACCAGAGACATCACGGGTGATACTGGGGTTTTCAGACTTCCTGGCCACCTTATCAATTTCATCGATATAGACAATCCCGCGCTCAGCCTTGGCCGCGTCATAATCCGCAGCCTGGTAAAGCCTCAGGAGAATATTCTCAACGTCGTCACCGACATAGCCTGCTTCCGTCAGGGTCGTGGCGTCAGCGACCGCGAACGGGACTTCCAGAAGTCTGGCGAGCGTTTGGGCCAGGAGCGTCTTACCGCTTCCCGTCGGGCCGATTAAAAGGATGTTGCTTTTCTGAATTTCCACCAGAGCCAGGGGATCTTTGACAGTCGTAGCAGCAGAAGCAGCTACCACAGCCTCTTTGTCAGTATCCTTGGCAAGTGCCTTATCAGCGTCCTTAGCTTCCTTTGCAGCTTCTTTTGAGGAAGCGTCCTTTTTCTGGGCTTCCGCGGCATTGGCTTCGCGAACAGCGATATTATGGCTAATCCGCTTGTAATGGTTGTAAACGGCCACAGCCAGAACACGCTTGGCCTCATCCTGGCCAATGATATGCTCATCCAGAAACGCCTTGATTTCCTGGGGCTTGGGCACTTTTGTCAGTTCCAGCCCTTCAGAGGGTTTATTGGCGGTTTCTTCCGCTTCGAAAAACTCCTCATCGAGAATCTCGTTGCAAAGTTCAACGCATTCGTCACAAATATAAACTTCAGGCCCTGCGATCAGTTTTTTAACCTGATCCTGGCTCTTACCGCAAAAAGAACATTTCAAGCGGCTATCTTCGTGTTTTGCCATTGGACATCAGCCTCCGATGCTGTGTTTTTGTAGAAACTTTATGAAAGCGATTACATTGCTTTTAATCATCCGCCGCCTCATACCGTAAAACTGCCCTTAATCGCAGAGAGCGTCTTGTTTTCGTATGTCGCAACTATTCCCGAGAAGGCCCAAGCAGACACACAGAGGTCGTTATGGTCATGATTGAAAAGGTACCGATTATCAGATGTGGCTGTTTCAGGTAATGCTACGCCGGAGCCTGCTTTGGGCGAAGCGTTTGGAAAGCGTTTACCGTCGTGAAAAGCCTGATTGCCAATATTATACCTTATATAAAGGCGAATGGCTTCATCTCTAGGCCAATAGATTTATTTACGCGCCGATGGTTTCAGTCGAAGAAATGACCCGGTCGCAGATACCGTAATCAACCGTCTGAAGGGCCGTCATATAGAAATCGCGATCCACGTCCTTCTCGATTTTGGAAACCGGCTGCCCGGTATGCTCCGAGAAGCGATCGTTCATCATACGCTCCATCCGCTTGAGTTCCTTGGCGTAGAGCTCGATGTCCACCGCCTGGCCACGCGTGCCGCCCATGCTCTGGTGGATCATGACCCGCGCGTGGGGCAGAATGTAGCGCTTGCCTTTGGTGCCCGCCGCAAGCAGGAAAGAGGCCATACTGGCCGCCTGACCGATACAGACGGTGGATACCGGCGCCCGGGCGTAGCGCATCGTGTCATAAATGGCCAAGCCATCAAAAACAGAGCCGCCTGGGCTGTTGATGTAGATGGTGATGTCTTTATCCGGGTTTTCCGCATCCAGCAGAAGAATCTGGCCAATGACGACGTTGGCCACATCTTCGTCTATCTCGGTACCCAGAAGGATAATCCGATCGCGCATCAAACGCGAAAAGATGTCCATTCCCCGCTCGCCACGGGAGGTTTGCTCAATAATATAAGGAACCGGTACTCTGGGCATTGAAGTTACTTCTTAACCTCTTCGGACTTGGTGATCACCTTGTCCACCATCCCATAGGCCACGGATTCTTCAGCCGTCATGATATAGTCGCGGTCGGTGTCTTTCTCAATCTTTTTGAGCGACTGCCCGGTGTTCTTGGCCAGAATATCATTCAGGGTCTTCTTCAAGCGGTTGATTTCAGCCGCCTGGATTTCGATATCGGTCGCCTGACCTTGCGCACCGCCCAAAGGCTGGTGAATCAGGACGCGGGAATGGGGAAGCGCCATCCGTTTTCCGGGTGTGCCGGACGAGAGCAGGAAAGCACCCATGCTGGCCGCCTGGCCAAGGCAAATGGTGCTGACATCAGCCCGGATATGCTGCATCGTGTCGTAAATGGCAAGCCCTGCCGTCACACTGCCACCGGGGCTGTTGATATAGAGCATGATGTCTTTTTCGGGGTTTTCCGAATCCAGCAGCAATAGCTGGGCCACGATCAGGTTGGCGACATGATCATCAATCGCCGTTCCCAGAAAGATGATCCGCTCGCGCAAGAGACGGGAAAAAATGTCGAAAGAACGCTCACCACGACTCGATTGTTCAATAACAACGGGCATGTAAGCGTTGGGGGAAGCTATCATATTGGAGCCTGAAGCCATCGGACGGTCATCGCCGGGGCGGGAAATAATGGGCATTGCGCTTGAGACCTCTCTCTAACCAGAAAATAAATATTCCAATTGATTATACAGAAAAAGCACAATCTTGTCTTACAGACACGCATGCTAAAAATTGGCTTTTTTGATAATTCCTGATGTCGAAGAGCAGACTTAGGCGGCTTCGCCGCTGAAGGGATTCGCCAGCGGCAATCTTCGCTGGCTAATCGGCGGTAAATTCAACTTCGGCTTGTGTCCGTTTCTACCGAGCCGGACAACATACCTCACAACTTCAGGTGGCAGGCCCAGATTATGAAGGGCATCTTCAAGCAAAACCACATGTCTGCATATAACAGGCACCGTAAATGTACTTTCGGGAGCTAGCAACGCTGCCTGATTACCATCCAGAACCCTGGGGTTAACGGTAGGTCTAACAAAACCGTGGACAAACGCCAGCTTGTCGCCAATCAAGGCACCATTAGGTAAAAGATCCGCCCCCATCGCGCTTAACACCCTCCTGGCAACGTCGTCTGGCGCTTTGGGCGAAACATTTTCCAGCAATCCGGCAAGGGCTTGAGCCAGGCGTTCCACGTAAACCGAGGGGGGTTGACGCACAGCATTGCTAATTACTCGCTTAACTTCGGGTGTTAAGAGAAGATCGTGAACGTCCAGGGTTCTATGATCGCCCAGGGGAATTTTTAACATGTCGCTGTGAACGCGCAAAGTCTGCAAAGAGGGATGGTAATGTACTCGTATGCCGTTAACTGCTTGACGAAACGCATGTATTGCCGGGCTGTTTACCCGCATGGAGATTACTCCCTAAATTTTCTTATATTAATAAAAACAGGTATGAATATCAACCCACGAGACACTTGTAGTGCTTATGATAAAACAGGCAGCTTATGATTCTTGCCCGGACAGTCGCCTTGCTTTTACGAATTAACCCCCAACCTGAATATGCAGAGGCGGGGGTTAATTAAAGTTGGCAGGAGGTGGAAGGAGATTCGGTTCAAGCCACGTCTACGCTTCCGCTTCCTTTGTGTTCGTAACGTCTACGCTTCCGCTTCGACGATATCAAACTTCTCGCCTTCGATGGCTTCGGCTACAGCGTTTTCAGGCTTGCTGCCTTCCGCTTTATCATCGCCTTTGGCGGATTTTTGATCAGGCCTTTTGACCTCAGTACCTTCCGGGGGCTCGGGCACGAAGTTGAACTCGGCACGCGCCGTCAGGAACTCGACGATCTTCTGGCTGAGCAGTTGATCCGACAATGCCTGGGCTGCCTCAAAGTTGTTCCCGAGGTGACGCATAATATTTTTCTCGTCAACCCCACGCATCGCCGCAAGTTCACGCACCTGCTCGCTGAATTCGTTTTCTTCAACGCGAATGCCTTCCTGCTTGGCCAGCGTGCCAAAAACCAGGCTGGTCTTGATTCGCTTTGTTGCTTCTTCGCGCAGGTTAGACATCGTGGCATCAGCACCTTGCGACTCGAGGAATTTTTCCCATGACAGTCCCTGCGATTTTACCCGCTGCTTGATGTCTTCCACCAGCAGGCGGGTTTCACGCGCCACCATCGGCTCGGGGATTTCCACTTCAGCGTTGTCCACCAGATAATCCACCACCGCTTTTTGCTTGCGATAGTTGTTTTCCTGATCGACTGATTCCTTCAGCATCGTGCGGACGTCTTCTTTAAGCGCCTCAAGATTTTCGTACGGGCCGACTTTCTTAGCCAACTCGTCATTAAGCTCAGGCGTCACCTTCTGGCTGATTTCGTTGATCTTGATCTTGAACTCAGCCGGTTTTCCAGCCAAAGCGGCATCATGATAATTTTCGGGAAAAGAGACGTTAATGGAAAATTCTTCGCTGAGCTTATGGCCAATCAACTGTTCGGCAAAGCCTTCAATAAAGTTGTTGTTCGACAAATCCAGCTTGTAGTTTTTGGCGGCGCCACCGCGAATCAGCTCGCCATTAGCGTAGCCGGTAAAATCGATGCTGACGATATCATCTTTCTGGGTCGGCCTGTCAATCACGGGCTCGAGGGAAGAAAGGCGCTCGACAATGGTTTGAAGCTCTTTGGCTTCGGCATCGTCGGGATTCTTGTATTCGGGCACATCCACTTTGATGTTAGCCAGTTCAGGCAGCTTGGCTTCCGGGCGAAGTTCAACGCTTGCCAAAATGCGGATGCCGTCGTTGAGTTCAAATTTAAAAGACTCGATTTGCGGTGGAGCCACGATATCCAGTTGATGTTCGCTGATGGCGTCGGCGAAAACATGCGGCAGCAGCCTGTCCAGCGCTTCCTGTTTAATGCGCTCGATGCCAACCGTTTTTTCCACCATGCCGCGCGGGGCCTTGCCACGGCGGAAGCCGGGAATGTTCAACCGCTGACCAAGACGGCGCCATGCTTTGTTGTACTCCTGGCTGGCTTGCTCCGGCGGAATTTCCAGATTGATTTTCGCCGTCAGTTTATCCTGTTTTTCAACTTCGACTTTCATCACGTGGTCAAAACCTCTTCTAAATCAAATCTTATTATTGCCCTGTCCTGAACATCGCAAGGAACGCTGGCAATGGAGCCATAATCAAACCACAAAAACCGGACAAAAGGGGCGCTTTGATACGAATACCCCCTCTAAAGTAAAGATTTGCAAATGAGTAATCGTCTTTAATTTGAAGCATTCGTGTCATTCCCGCTTTCGCGGGAATCTCCCCAATCGGAAACAAAAAAGACAAGCCATTGGAGCGCTTGTCTTCTCTAAAAGCCGCCTCAAACCGGAGCAGGAGACGAAAAGTTTTGTTCTGATTCCTTCTCGCCCCGTCTCCCTGATTTTAGCCCAGGGAGGCTGGCTTAAAAATGGAGCGGGAGACGAGGCTCGAACTCGCGACATCTTCCTTGGCAAGGAAGCATTCTACCACTGAATTACTCCCGCATTCGCGACGATTATAGTGCGCAAGTGCCTGACAGCACTCGCCCGACCCGATTGCGTAAATATTAGTTTATCGAAAAAATAATTCGGCGCAAGGATATTATTCTCAAAATAATGTCTTAAAAAAATTCCTAAACCGAGATCAATTCCATCTTGGCTTCGGCCTCTTCCAGCACCTTCACCACCTTATAGCCGTTCATGCCGTCGGTTTTGGGCGGCTTGCCGTAGCGGATGCAATTGATGAAATGCTGGCATTCCAGTTTTAAGGGTTCAATGGAAAGATATTCGGGAAACTCCTCAACCCGCTGCAACTCATCGCTTTTGCTGAACACATGCAGCTTGTTCGTCCCCTGCGTGTCATCAATCAGCGCCGTTCCTTCCGTTCCACGCACCACCAGCTTCACCTGCTTGATGGGGTGCACCCAGCTAATATGAATATGCCCGCCAATTTCATGCGGGTAAACCAAATCAATGTGCGCATCATCCACCAGACCGTCATCGCGGTTACGATACCCCACCGCCGAAACGATTTCATCCGGCTCATCGCCAATGATATAGGACATCATGGAAATATCATGCGGCGCCAAGTCCCATAATACGCTCTTGTCGGGCCGCAGCTCGTTGGTGTTCAGCCTGTCGCTCTGAACGTTCTTAAGCTGGCCCAGCACCCCCTCGGCAATCAGTTGCTTCAGGCGGTTAACGGCAGGATGATAAAGCAGCAAATGGCCTACCATCAGCGTCAACCCTTTTTCCTGGGCTAGCGTAAACAGTTCCAGCGTATGCTGCGTGTTGGTGGCAATGGGTTTTTCCACATACACATGTTTTCCGGCGTCCAACGCCTGCTTGGCCAAAGGATAATGCGTATGACTGGGAGTGGATATCACCACCGCGGTAATCTCCGGGTTATCCAGAATTTTCTGGTAATCGCTCAAGAGATAGATATTCTTGTACTGGCTTTTAATGGCCTCCAGGCGCTCACGGCTCATATCGCAAATGGCGTGAAGAAAGCCCAGGTTGTAAAAATTTCGCGCCAAGTTCTTGCCCCAGTTGCCGCAGCCAATGACGGCCACTTTCTCGGGCGGCATCGGGCGACCATCGTCGTGTGCGGGGTGAACGGGCGTCCACTCCTCGATCTGGTTCAACTGCTCGTGCAGGTTGTCAAAAGAATCGGGCGAAAATGTCATTTCCTAGTTATAACCCAACAGCGGATCAATGCCTAGTCTTGGGCATAGCCTGGGCCTAGCCTGGTGCTTTGTTCTCAGGCCAGGCGGTTCAAAAAGCCAGCCATACGGGCAGCGCTTAGTCTGGAAGCCGCAGGATTGGCGAAATGTCTGCCAAGAGAGTTGTTCAGGTAAGTCCAGACCGGATTAGGGTTTTCCGGAATCGCGGGCTTGCCATGCTTAAAATTCTCGGGCCCCCGTTGCCTGGGCAATCCGTACAGCAGAAAAATCAGCGTCCCGACCATCGTAGCCGTCAGGGCAAGCCACACCGCTTTAATCCCTGCTGGATATTCTTTAAAGGGATGAAGATGATCCTGGGACTGATCCTGCCCTTGATTCCTCTGCGTTCTGGCGGCAGGATGGGTATGGTGATATACCGGATAAGCAGGCATCTGCTGCCCCGTTACGGCAGGAGCATAAAGAGAGCTTGTCATGGGATGTGAAATAACGTTTGGCGATGACAGGCTCATCAGTGCCTCCCTAAAAACAACAGGCCAACAGTGGCCGTCTTTTCATAAGCAACCTATACTAATGATTATAGAGCATCCCTTCATTTGTTTTTCCCTCCCAACAGTTTTTTACCATCCAAAAAGAAATTAAATGGCTTTTCTTCCATGAAACTCACACGCCAAACCGCCTCACAGCCAAGGCGCGACGCCTGGGTCGAAATCAACCTAGACGCCATTGAGCAAAACACCCGAAAAATAAAGTCGCTGATTGGCCCGGACAAAAAACTGATGGCCATTCTTAAAGCCGATGCTTACGGCCACGGGGCCGTCATGTGCCTTCCGACGCTTGAAGCTTCCGGCGTTTCGATGGTCGGTGTCGCCTCAGTGGACGAGGCCCTGCAAATTCGCCAGGCGGGAATCGAGCTTCCCATACTGGTTATCGGTATGGTGCCTGACTGGTCAATGCGAATGGCAGCGGAGCGGGATATTCAGATTACGGTGTTTGATCGCGAACGCCTTGAGGTCTTGAAATGGATATATCAGGAAAGCGGCCAGCCGGTGAAAGTCCAGGTCAAGGTGGATACCGGCATGCACCGTATCGGCGTGGACTGGCGAGAGGCCGCCGACTTTATCCGCTTTTGCCAGGATGCCCCCTACGTTTCCCTTCAAGGCGTTTTCAGCCATTTAGCGGCAACATCCGATGCGGACACCACGCACCTGCAACTGGAGCGCTGGCATACGGTTCTCAAGCAAATTGAGCCCGACCTGCCAGGCGATATTCATATCGCCAACTCGGCGGGCACCCTTCATTATCCAGAGGCGCAGGGCAACATGGTTCGCGTGGGAATGGCGTTTTTTGGCTATGACGACCTGCTGGCGGCCAAAGCCCAAAACAACCCCCTTAAGCCCGCCATGAGCGTCAAGGCCAGAATTATCCACTTGCAGGAAGTGCCCGAGGGGGACGGTATTTCCTATGGGCCAAGCTTTCGCGTCTCGGCAGGAAAGCCCTTGCGCATCGCGACATTGCCACTGGGCTATGCCGACGGCGTTCCCCGTCGCCTGTCCAACCGGATTTCCGGCCTGCTTCGCGGTCACACGATTCGCCAGGTCGGCACCATCACGATGGATCAGATGATGTTTGATGTTTCAGACCTACCCGAAGACGCACCAGCCACCATCGGTGAAACCATCACGCTGATCGGCTCGGAATTTTCTGATACAACCGGAGCGGAACAAACCCAGCCACGACAGATCATCACGCTGTCAGACTGGGCGCAAAAAGCCGATACTATTGAATACGAGCTGATGTGCCAGCTCCGTATCCGCCTACCCAAAACTTACACCCGATAATAAGCAAAACTAAAAAGTCAGTCTGAGCTTAAATCATTCGAGGCTGAGGCGCTGGGGGCCTTCAGCGTATCTTGCCGCTGGGGCAACGCTTTTTCTTCATCCAGCAATTGCCGGGTTTCATTGAAAAAATTCAATTCATCGAAGGCCGCATCCTCCGACGAGCTTGTGTGGAATTCAATTTCCATCGTCGGCTTCAGCAACACTTTCAAGGCAACCGCCAGAATAATCCACAGCAGAATGCCTTGTCCAAAATGAATGGCGGGGCCATGAAAACCTTCAAAGACCAAGGCGTTCCAAGTCACCATTAACGCCAATGCGGGCAACATGGCAATGGCGAGCAATACGGCCAAGATAACCGTAATAAAGAGCGCAAGCCCTGATAACCCTTTGATATGAAATTCCTGGTTCATAGTTAAAAACCCTTTGTTCGCTTTTGAAAGAAGCCGCCTCGCATTCGATTTTCAAGAGGGGGAAGTTCCGACATCGGCTGAAAAACTAAAAACCTTAAAGAAAGAGCAATAATTTAAAAAATTAATATTAAAAGTATATATTATTGATAGTAGTCATCTTAGCATATGCCACAAACAATGGCTGTTGATACTAGCCTGGAGAATGATTCACAACGACTGCCGTAATCGTTAAAACGAACGTTTTATTAGGATTATCGTTCATATGGAAGGGCTAAAGACTTAGCCAAAGGCCTTTTCGGTGTTTTTATCACACCCTCGGCGCTACAAATGGCAGTTAACGGCTCGGGAATATATTTACAAATCACATACACACTGCAGATGTTAAACGGCAAAGCCGTGAGTTGTGTATCTATATGAATTACCCAATTTGCTAATGCACTAAAAGCTGATTTAATTAAGCGCTGAAGGCTTTTTTAAACGCTAAAGGCTCTTTTTATTGCGCTGAAGGCTCTCTGGAAAAACGTGCTTTATTTATGAAGTTGATGCGGCAATCGTGCGTTGCAGCTCATCTTCCGTGATAACCATAATACCCAATGTCTCGGCTTTGGTCAATTTTGACCCGGCATTTTCACCCGCCAGAACGTAATCGGTCTTCTTGCTTACAGAACCGCTCACCTTCCCGCCATTTGCAATAATCAGCTCGGCTGCGGCCTCTCGGGACAATGTGGGGAGTGTTCCTGTCAAAACAAAGGTTTTTCCAAAGAAAGGCAATTGTTGCATTTCTTCAACACTAATCTGGTAACGATCTTGTGGATTAATGCCTAGCGTTTTGAGTTCGGCCAGCATCTGCCGGTTTCCCTCATCGCTAAAGAACGCCACGATACTTTCGGCCACCTTGAGGCCAATACCCTCAATACCTGAAAGACGGTCGAGATCGCCCGCGTCAACACAAGCCAGAAGCGCCTCTAGGTTGCCAAATTCCCGGGCCAGAAGACTTGCCGTTTCCTTGCCGATGTGACGAATGCCCAGCGCGTTGATTAATCGCGCAAGCGGCTGCTTTTTGCTTTCGGCAATGGCTGAAACGGCGTTTTCAGCAGATTTCTGGGCCACCCGCTCCAGCGTCAGAAAATCATCGACACTGAGGCGATACAAATCCACAGGCAGTTCAACAAGATCCGCGTTCACCAATTGTTCCAGCAGGGCTGGGCCAACCCCGTCAATATCCATCGCGAGACGACCCACCCAATGCTCCAGCTTACCCAGAACCTGGGCAGGGCATCCGCTTCGGTTGGGACAGCGAAGCGCCACTTCGCCCGGCACCTTTTCCACGGGCGTTTGGCAAACCGGGCAGCAATCCGGGGGCGTTATCGCCCGGGCATCTTCGGGGCGTTTTTCCAGAACCACCGACAACACCTCGGGGATGATTTCGGCGGCCTTGTGCAAGAGGACCGTATCCCCCACGCGCACGTCTTTCTTTGCAAGCTCGTCAAAATTATGCAGGCTGGCGCGCTGAACCGTGGTGCCTGAAACCAGTACCGGTTGCATCAGGGCAAGCGGCGTAATCACCCCCGTCCTACCCAGGCTGAACTCGACTTCAAGCACTTTTGTCTCGACAATATCCGGCGGGTATTTGTACGCCACAGCCCAACGCGGGCTTTTGGCGGTATACCCAAGCTCGGATTGCCAGGCAATTTTATCCAGCTTGATCACCACCCCGTCGGTGGCCACCGGCAGCGTGCGGCGTTTTTCAGCCCAGGTTTGCACAAACGCCAGGATATCTTTTTGCCCCTGGCAATGCTGCTTTCCAGGGTTCACCTTGAAACCCAGCTTTTCTAAGAAAGCCAATGACTCCCAGTGGGTTTTAAAATACGAATCGCCGCGCTCATTCAGAATCGTCGCGCCATAAAAATACGCATCCAGATTACGCGAGGCGGTAATTTTCGGATCAAGCTGGCGTACCGAGCCCGCCCCAGCGTTTCTGGGATTGGCGTATTCCGGCTTGCCCTTGAGACGCTGCTCTTCGTTTAACGCCATAAAGCTTTTGGTGGGCATAAAGATTTCACCCCGCACTTCAAGCTGCCTGGGAAACGCTTCTCCCACCTTGAGGTGATCGGACTTAAGCTTCAGCGGCACGCTTCGAATCGTCCGCACGTTCTGGGTTATCTCTTCTCCCACAGTGCCGTTGCCCCGCGTGGCGGCGCGAACAAACTTACCGTCCTCATATAAAAGAGACACCGCCAGACCGTCGATTTTCAGTTCAGCCACATAGGTAAGCGCCTCTTCGTCAGAAACGGCAAGCGCTTTCTTCATCCGGTTTTCCCAAGCCAGAAGTTCAGTCTCATCAAAGACGTTATCAAGACTATACATCCTGACAGGATGGGTAACTTGCTGAAATTCCTTAAGGGGCAAATCCCCTACGCGCTGGCTGGGACTATCCGGCGTTACAAGCTCGGGATGGTCTTTTTCAATGGCCAGAAGCTGCTGGTAAAGCGCGTCATATTCGGCGTCGGTAATTTCAGGTTTATCAAGAACGTAGTAGCTATAGTTGTGGCGCTCAATGTTTTCGCGTAGCGCCTGTAACTGGGCCATGATATGCCCGTCATGGTCACTACCCGTGTGAGTGTCGCTTGCCTGTGTGGCCGGTTGGGAATTTTTGGGGGCCGATGGCGCCATCATCTCGTCACACGTTCTCCATCCCTAGATGTTATTGAAGACGTCAATCTGAGTACTATAGCGTAAAGGACAGGGCGCGTTGCAGCTTGTAAATGAAGGTTTAGACAGGAAGCCCTGAGGCAGGGCCAACGGCTTGCAATTGCCTTTTGACTTCGGCGCGCCAGCGAATTATAGTGGAGCGTAACGGCTTTGGATCGGTGTCCGAGTGGTTTAAGGTGCAGACCTGGAAAGTCTGTGTTGGTGAATAGCCAACCGGGAGTTCGAATCTCCCCCGATCCGCCACTTACTATTGAGGGATTTTGGATTGGCTGGGTTGTCTTAAAAATTATCAATGGTCAAAATGACCAGGGAGATTTGCGGATAGGGGTGTACGCATCATGTTCAAACACCAGCTCCACCGTAATGGCGCTCATCGGATAGTTTATCTTTAGTGTCGGATATGGTGCGGCTTGATTGATGGCATCTAATACCGACTTATCTACCATGGGAACACAGGAGAACTGAGTAAACTCATAGTGGATTATAGAACCGTCCTGCGTGTCGATTGTAACAAGCACGACGACCTCCTTGATGTTTTTATACGCTGGCGGTTTCCATGCCTTTTGACTCAAGTAAGTCACTTTTTTCAGCCATCGATCCACTTCAGGGGTTTGGTAAACGCTCATCAACGCGGTTTGTTCATCTTCGCTGTGAGTCGTATAAAATTCAATCACGTCATATATCAGCTCAATTGTCACCGTATCGCCGATAAATCCAATCGGTGGCGATGTGACAGACGGCAACTCTCGCATCAAGGTTTCTCTGATAGCACTATCTATTGGCACATTGCCCGACGTTCTGATCACATCGAACGCAGTCACTTTTCCCAGCCGATCCACTTTAATAAGCATAACCGGCATTCTACCAGAATAATCCGAAGGTACTTTCCAATACTGAAATACCTGCTTTTGAACCGAATGCTT
Source organism: Vampirovibrionales bacterium (assembly GCA_035285165.1). Classification (GTDB taxonomy): domain Bacteria; phylum Cyanobacteriota; class Vampirovibrionia; order Vampirovibrionales; family Vampirovibrionaceae; genus JAYKHP01. The sequence goes on from JAYKHP010000018.1 coordinate 148,052, forward strand.
ATAGCTATTTAAGCGCTTCAGTAATTCGCCATCCATTGGCGTTGGACATTCCATATCCTCAAAGGCATTAGTAAAAGGCTTATAGGAACGCCGCTGCGTTGAGGTATTTTGAGTTGAACTTACCGCTTCGTACGGCGATTTGTATTTCGCCAGAACCGGTATGGAAGCCGCCATCAGCAACGTAAGTATAATGGTGGGTGCATATATTTTTTTTATGCGAGGCAGCATTGTATGAACATCCCATCTCTATTAAATAACTCTGTAGAAACATAACAATCAACTAGGCAGACCCACCTGAAAGGCTATTTAATCACAAATTTAAATTTCCTTACTCAGCGCGTCCCAGAGGATGGCCATGATGGCGAGATTGGCGCCGAAACCATGGACCAGGATTGAGGGCAGGAGCGATTTGCTTTGCTCATAAAGCAGGCCGAGAAGGCCTCCAAACATAGCGGTTCAGGTTAATCCGTTCGGAAAAATACTCAACAAATAAAAGATTATAATCCTTATCGATAACCAGTAAGATATGAGTGTATTTCAAGTTATCAATTTTTAATGATCATTTCGTTTGCGGATAAAATGACCGAGGACATTTACCATGGGCGCGCTAGCAAGGCAGCCCTCAAATTCCCTGTGCTGCTGCACCGCATTGCCCAACGCAAATTATCCATTCTCAATCGGGCAAAAATCATACAAGACATTAAAGTTCCGCCTTCCAACCACCTTGAAATGCTAAAAGGTGATTTGAAGGGGAAATACAGTATTCGTATCAACAAGCAATGGCGCATCGTTTTCAACTGGACAGAAGTCGGCATTGAGAACGTTACCATAATGGATTACCACTAATTGGTGAGGAATCGGAACATGTTGCCTAAAAACAGAGCCCCTATTCATCCCGGTGAAATTCTGAAATATGAGTTTTTGGATCCGTTGGGGCTAACCCTGACCGCGTTTGCCAAGCATGTGAATTGGCCCCTGGCAAAAGTTAGCGAGATTGTTAACGGTAAACGAGGCGTCACACCTGAAACTGCACTATCTCTTGCGGATGTTTTCGGAACAACCCCTGATTTATGGGTTGGTTTGCAGGCGGACTATGATATCTGGCAAGCCAGACAAACCCACAAAAAAAAGCCTCGTCTCTCAAAAGCATGTTAATACGACGGCTGTGTATTTATCGCGTCCCAAAGAATGAGCATGATGACCAGATCCGCGCCGAGACCATGCACTAAAATCGCGGGCAATAACGATTTGCTTCTCTCGTACAGCAGGCCGAAAATAACGCCGCCCAGGCAAACCAAAAACGTCAGGGCAATCTGCCAGGCCGGGGTGAAAAAATATTGAATAATCACCCAGTGCCAGGCGCCAAAGAGTAACGATGACCACAGCAACGCATGCCATGGGCTGACAAAGCTTTTCAAACGTTCATAAACCACGCCCCGCCAGAAAAATTCCTCCACCACTGGATTCAGCGCTACAAAATAAATCACCAGCAGCCAGAAGGGTAGCCCAGGCGTAAGACCAATCGAAGCGGTGGCCTCAGGAAACGACTCCCAGTTGAGCATCGATTTCTTAAACCATAACCAACCCCCCTCCAGCACCAGCCACGTCAACACAATCAAGCCCGCCGTTAACAGCAGCGAACGTTTTTTGCAGGCCAGTCGCTTGCGCGGGTTTTGTTGATTGAGTCTGCGCTGACGATTAAGCAGGACCTGCAAATGGATCAGGAGTGTGGGGAAAACGCAGACAATTCCGCCATAGGCTAAAATAGCAATCCAGAAGGAATGAAACTGGTAAAACGAAATCCAAACGAGGGGAACAGGCAACAAAGCCCAAAGCAATAAAAGCGCCAAAACAACGCGCGACTCGCGACGAAGCTTCTGGCAAGTTTCCGCCTGCTCTGTCATCGAATCAGAGACGGTGCCTTCCACTAACATCTGAAATAAACCTGATTGGGACAATATTGTTTAAGCTCCTGTTATTAAGAATCATAGACTCCTAGGCGATGTCTCATCCGTAAGGTTCTGTTAACTTACCTAGACAGCCCAGAAATATCGTAAAACCAGAAGTATTCTAAAAAGATGAGGAGAACTCACTATGTTAGCAGGTTTAAAACTTCTTGAAAGCAAGCAGTCCCAAAACGGCAACGGTCGTTACGAACTGAGTGACAACCTTAATCAAGACGATGCGAACAGCCAGGAATCGCGTATCACGAATCGCAATCGTATTCAGCGTGAAGGCAAGCATAAGAAGAATCGATTAATGCGCCTGGCGGTTGGGGGCGCAATGTTGATGCTAACCCCAAAAAAGGGCGGGATCGTCAACACGTTAACCCGCGCAGTGGGCGGCGCCCTCGTGATTTATGGCGTCACCGGCTGGGATCCGCTCTCCGTTATCAAACGCTCATCGGATGATTATATGCCCGTTTAAACCACCTAGCAATGAAAAGAGGAGCCCGGCGCTCCTCTTTTTTTCGTTTAACGATTAAAATCATTTGTTAATGAATCAGCGAAAAGGAAACCGAAACCATGAACAAGAATCTTCCACAATCTCTTTTTAACTGGCATTCTCTCGCTTGCGTTGGCGTTATCGCGGCACTGGCGCTTTCGCTTCCCGCTTTCAGTGAAGGGAGTGACGTCAAAAATACGGCTGAAAAATCCGCCATGACGCATCGCCGGGCAGTAGCCGATGTGATGGACGCACAAGGCAAATCGCTGGGCAAGGCAGATTTTACCGAAACCGCCCAGGGTGTCTTGATTCACGCGCAGCTTAGCGGCGTGCCCGAAGGCTGGCATGGCTTCCACGTCCACGCGGTTGGGCAATGCGACCCCAAGGCCGCCAAAGGCGCTTTCACCTCTGCTGGCGGTCATTTCAACCCGGCAGGCAAGGAACACGGCTTTGAAAACCCCAAAGGGATGCATGTCGGTGACCTGCCGAATGTCTATGTCGAGAAAGACGGTAAACTGCTGACGGAAACCTTGCTTCAGGGCGCGACACTGGAAAGCGGCCCAACGGCCCTTCTGGATAAAGACGGATCGGCGCTGGTGATTCACAGCACCAAGGATGACTACGCCAGCGATCCGGCGGGCAACGCGGGCTCCCGAATCGCCTGCGGCGTTATCCAGTAAAAAATTTCTTTTTGCCAAACAAAAACCAGGAGAGCGGATCGACGCTGTCCTGGTTTTGTTTAGCCTGATGTGGTTCTACACACGGATAATTCTAGCCTTTAAGCTTTAGGCGTTATTATCCTGTTGTCCTTACTCGGAGACGTTTGGTGGGTTAAGGCTCGGCACCGAAGTGGCGGGTGTGCTGCCGCCGCTGCCTGTGGTGGTTGACGGCGTTGACGAGTATGTCGTTGTCGAGGTGGTCGTGGTGCTGGTCATTGCGTCAGCGCCGAGCTTTTCGGTGGTAAAATCCACCACGCCCGGCTTGCCGACGGCGGATAAACTCAACGTGTGCGTTCTGTCGCTATTGGCGGGAACCAAAAAGCTCAGGCCGAGGTCAGGAATCCGAACATTGACCGCTTCGGCGGCGCTGTTGTGCAGATGTAGCTCAAGCTTTGTGGGAGCGCCATTTTCAGGAAGCGTGGAAAGATCGATTTCACCGTTTCCTTCACCCACCTCAACCGCTCTTTTGTTAAGGTAATCGTTGGTGCTGATGTCATTCTCATCCAGCGCCTGGTTGGCCGAAGCCTGGGGAACAATAACAGCGGCGAGCGACGCCGCGAGGCTGACACCCAACAGTGAGGACAGTAATTTCTTGGACATAATGCTAAACCCTTTCATTGGCTTAATAAATTTATGAGTTGATAAAATTTATTATTATTACGACTGCTAAAATCATTGCCCATCATCATAGGCAAGCCCGGCCATTAAAACTATTAGTCTAGCGGCCCTTAGCCAGTAGAGGGGGTTAACAAACCCATTTACTGCCGAGGCTCCGGATAACGGGTGATCAGACAAGCGCTTCTGCCACGGGTAAAATAATTCCACAGCCATTGAAACAGCACCAGAATTTTGTTCTCAAAGCCAATCAAGTAGAAAATGTGGATGAAAAGCCAGACAAACCAGGCCGAAAAACCTTTGAGACGAAAGGCTCCCAAATCACCTACGGCGGCATTGTTGCCAATAATGGCAAGCGTCCCCTTGTCAACGTATCGAAACGGCTCGCTGCGCTGGTTTTTCAATCGAGCGGCAATCAAACGACCGACATAGCGTCCCTCCTGCATGGCCACCGAGGCCAGACCCGGCAGTGGCGTCTTGTCTTGTTCCGGTTGCTTCGAGTGGTGCGCGTAATGGGCCAAATCACCCACGACAAAAATCTCGGGATGGCCGGGCAGCGAAAAATCGGCGTTCACGATGAGCCTGCCACCGCGATCGAGGGATGCGCCGGTTTTTTCCGAAATCATCATACCAAGTGGCGAACTCTTGACGCCCGCCGTCCAAAGCGTGGTGCCCGCCTCAATCACCTCGGCCTGCCCGTGGCGTTCAATACAGACCTCACCGGGACGGATATCTTTGACCATCGCCCCCGTGTATACCGTAACCCCCAGTTTTTCCAGTTGCAAAACCGCATGATCAATCAGATCAGTGCTATAAACCGATAAAATTTTAGGCGCGGCTTCCAGCAGGATAATGCGCGTATCTTCCATCCGGCAGCGATTGAACTGATCTTGTAACGTCACGTGGGCAAGCTCGGATAAGGTTCCGGCAAGCTCCACACCGGTAGGGCCACCACCCACGATGACAAACGTCTGCCAGGCTTTTCGTTTAATCGGATCCTTTTCACGTTCGGCGGCTTCAAAAGCGGAAAAAACGCGACGACGAATTTCCAGGGCATCTTCAAGCGTTTTAAGACTGGGCGCTTCAGGCTGCCACTGGTCATTGCCAAAATACTGATGAATCCCGCCAGCAGCAATCACCAGAGCGTCATAAGGCAACTGCTCATCGCGAAGCTGAACGGTTTTGTTTTGCGGGTCAATCCCCAGCACCTCGTCCATCAGAATTGAAATGTTTTTATACTTGCGCAAAATCGTTCGAAGCGGCGAGGCGATATCCCCGGCGGAGAGAGCCCCACTGGCCACCTGGTAAAGCAGGGGTTGAAAGAGGTGGAAATTGCGCTTATCCACCAAGGTCAGCTCAAGGGCTTCACAACGGGCATCGCCTAGAGCTTTTGCGGCATAAAGGCCACCGAAGCCGCCTCCCACGATCACGACACGGAATTTTTGTCCCGCCCCGGCGGCAGAATCAGGCACTTGCTGCATACTCATCAAGACAATCTCTTTCAAGCCAATGTGTTTTTTTATTCTGGCAGAAAGCAGGCAAAAGAAATATATACGCCCTTACCCAATTTGAAAACGGAGAGCTACTAGCCAAGTAGCTGATGTGCCAACCCTTTGAATGTAATAAAACCTTCCATGTAAGCGCTCCGTATAATTTAGTAACAAAAAACTTTCCTTCGTTAACGACATCTAACTTTCTTTTTTTCCCTTCATATTCCCCAATATGCCCTCTAAAGCGCACTCAGCTTTACTAAAAGGAGATCATTTTTCATGAGAACCCCCCTTAGCGTTTTATGCATGCTGTTGCTTGCCGTCATGACAGCCCACACTCTCTCGGCAGTTGCCCAGACAGGCCCTGGCTCAGGCTCCCCCGGCGGTGCTGCGGGCGGCAATATCAATTCGGCAGGAGGTGTTAACAGCGCATCAACCCCTATTCAAGGCGCAAACCCCACCACCTCGCCTTCGGCAAACGTCGGCACGGGCAGCCAGATCCACAGTAATACAGGCGGTTCTAAAAACACTGGCGTTAATGCGGGCATCGACAGCAGCGTGGGTGTTTACAACGGAAAAGCCGGTGTTGACGCCAGCACCAGCTCAAACCTGCGCCGCCAAAACATGCCCAATGCCAACCGTCCGTTTGGCAATCGTGAAGTTCAAACCGGGACTGGCATGAATGTCCAAATCCAGCCGTCAACCGGCACACCCTCAACGACCACGCAGGGCGGAACCATGAACCCCAGCGCACCCGTAATGCATTAAGAGTCAATCCTGCCGTAATCGAAAACAGGATCATAACGAAGAAAAGAAAAGAGGAGCCTGCCGGTTGGATGCTCCTCTTTCTTGTTTGCTTGAAGCCTCCTCGAATAGCCGAGTCGGGTAATTTTTTTGGAATGCGTTTCTGTTATCTTGGACAGAATGTGAGCGGTTGAAACGAAAGCCCAAGCCTATGAATAATAGCGGACATTACCCCCAAGACAGCGACGGCGGACAGGCAAACAGCACGACAGCAATTATGAGCGCACCGTTAAAACGTCGCCCTCCCATGACCTCCTTTGGCGCTTACCTGACTTTGGATCCTGACACAGGCGACAAGCCCGCTACCGTTTTTCAACTATGGGCGCCCGGCGTTTCCTCTTCTGATGGCTCAGGTGTACAACTGCTTTTGCCCAGACTGGGACAAAAGCACGCTATGAAAAAGGAAGAAAACGGGTTTTTCCGTCTCAAGCTCAACAATATCCCGGCAGGCACGCTCTATCATTATGAAATTATCAGTAGCGGCAATGTTTTACCTGTGCCTGATCCTGCCTCTCGATACCAGCCCGAGGATGTCCACGGGCCCAGTTGCGTCATTGATCCCAACGCCTTTGACTGGGCCAGCACGGAAAACGACTGGAAGGGGCGACCGCTTGCGGAAACAATCATTTATGAACTGCACGTCGGAACGTATACTCCCGAAGGAACATTCAAGGCACTTGAGACAAAACTGGATTATTTATGCCAACTGGGCGTTACCGCCATCGAACTGATGCCGATCTCAGAATTTCCAGGCGGTAGAAATTGGGGCTATGACGGCGTATTGCCCTTTGCCCCGGAAAGTCGTTACGGGCATCCCGATGATCTCAAGCGTCTGATTCAAAGTGCCCACCAAAAAGGGCTGATGGTTTTTCTCGACGTGGTCTACAACCATTTCGGCCCGGACGGCAATTACCTGCATGCTTACGCCCAATCGTTCTTCACCCGGAAGCACCAGACGCCTTGGGGGGATGCCATTAATTTCGACGATTCCGGCAGTGAGGTTGTACGGAAATTTTTCGTGGAAAACGCGCTTTACTGGTTAAACGAATATCACTTTGATGGCCTAAGGCTCGATGCCGTTCATGCGATTAAAGACAATTCCTCACCGGACATTCTTGAAGAAATTGCCGCAGCCGTCCACACGGCTGAAAATGCGCCAGGCCGGTCGCGCCATATTCACCTGATGCTTGAAAACGAGCGGAACCAGGCCCGTTACTTAAAGCCTGATCATTATGCCGCGCAATGGAACGATGATATTCATCACGCCCTGCATGTTTTAATCAGCGGCGAAAGTTCAGGCTATTACGCCGATTACGCCGAGCGCCCCATCGAGCATCTGGGACGTTGCCTCAGCGAAGGATTCGCATACCAGGGCGAAATTTCGCACTTTGGCAACAGCGAGCCCCGGGGCGAAAAAAGCGACGCGCTACCCAGTACCTGCTTTGTCTCCTTTATCCAAAACCATGATCAGATTGGGAATCGCGCCTTCGGCGATCGTCTAAGCCATTTTGCCCATTTAGATAAATTGCGTGTCGCCGCCGAAATTTATCTTCTGGCCCCTCAAATTCCGATGCTGTTTATGGGAGAGGAGTGGGCCGCATCCACGCCGTTTACATTTTTCTGCGATTTTCATCCCGAGCTGGCGCAGGCCGTTACCGAAGGCCGCCGAAAGGAATTCTCGCGCTTTGAAGAGTTCAGCGACCCGAAAAACCGTGAAAAGATTCCAGACCCTTCAAGCCTCAACACCTATGAATCGGCCATCCTGAAATGGGAGGAAAAAGACGAGTCCACTCACGCCCAATGGCTTCTGCTATACCAAAAACTGCTCTCCCTCAGGCAGCAGTTTATCGTGCCCTTTCTAAAAAACGCCTCCGGCAAGTATTCGTCAGAAGACGGCTGCGCGGAATTTATCACCTCGTATGAGGCACTGTCGGACGAGGCGGTTCATGTCAGTTGGCAGGCCAAGCGCGACGGGGGTGAAACGCTGTGGGTCTATGCCAATTTTTCAGAAAGAGACGTTCCCTGCCAGACCCCCAACCCGAGTAGGGTCTGCGAGGTTCTTTACGCAAGCGGTGATGAAAACGCAAAATCGCTCTTGCAAGGGAAAGTGCCGCCCTATTCCGTCACCTGGTTTTACGGATGTTAATCCGGCACCAAAATTCACAACAAGCTATTTAGATAGAGCCAGCACATTATGAGCATGACCCAATCTACGCCGCTTATTGATAACCCGTCGCCTTTGCCCGTTGCAACGAACATTCCCGGCGCCACCTACCGTTTCCAGTTTCACAAGGGCTTTACCTTTAACGACGCCATTGCCTTGGTGCCTTATTTAGCCAAATTGGGTATCAGCCATTGTTACGCGTCGCCCATCCTCAAGGCCCGGCCGGGCAGCACCCATGGCTATGATATCGTCAACCACCAGCAGCTCAACCCGGAAGTGGGAGACGGCAACTCATTCGACACGCTTTGCCAGGCGCTGAAAAATCACGGCATCGGCCTTATTGTCGATATCGTGCCCAACCACATGGGGGTTGGCCACGATAACGACTGGTGGGTGGACGTTCTGGAGAACGGCCCGGCATCGGAATTCAACAACTATTTCGACATCGACTGGAAGCCTCTCAAAAAGGAACTTTGGGGTAAAATACTTCTCCCCGTTCTTGGGGAACAATACGGGCAAGTTCTGGAGAACGGCGAGTTCAGCATTCGTTTTGCCGCCGATTGCGGACGGTTTTACCTGGGCTATTACCAGCATAGCTGGCCGCTTTCACCGAACAGCTACCCGCACCTTCTTCGCCTTGCCGCCGAGGAAAGCCAAGGATCGCAAAAAGTCGCATCACAGGCAGCTCACCTGGACAACAGTAGCCTCTTGGAACTGCAAAGTATTATCACCGCCTTTGAAAATTTACCGGAAGGCATTCATCTTAAGCGGGACGCTCTGGAAACCCGCTGGCGCGAAAAAAAAATTGCGCTAAAACGCCTGGCGGATCTTTGCGCAAAATCGCCTGCCCTGATCCGACTCATCGAAGCGCAGGCAAAACGCTTTAACGAGGCCGCCAAGCAAGCGGATTTTGCAAAACTCAAATCTTTCCACGAGCTGCTTGAGCGCCAATGCTACCGCCTGGCATTCTGGCGCGTGGCCAGCGATGAAATTAACTACCGGCGCTTTTTTGACATCAACGAGCTGGCGGGACTGAATATACAGAACCAGGATGTTTTTGAGAAAACCCATGCCCTGTTGTTTAAGTGGGTTGAAGAAAAAAAAGTGAGCGGCTTTCGCATTGACCATCCCGACGGTTTGTACGACCCGGCAAAATACTTTGTCAATTTGCAGGAAAAAGCCGCCGCTTCCTTTAAACCCGATCAATGGCGGCGCGATCAACTTCCGCTGTATGTGGTGGCCGAAAAAATTCTGGCCCAACATGAGAACCTGCCTGAGGACTGGCCAATTCATGGAACGTCCGGGTACGAGTTCGGCAACCGTCTCAACGGTCTTTTTGTCATGCAGTCTTCCGAGGTGGCCTTCAATCGCATTTATGAAAAATTCAGCGGGCGAAGCGAAGCGTTTGCCAAACAGGTTTACGATTGCAAGCAGTTGATTTTGAAAGAATCACTGTCGAGTGAATTGAACGTGCTGGCCAACAGGCTCTACCAGCTTTCAGAGCAGGACTGGAAGACGCGCGACTTCACGCTGAATAACCTCCGGCGCGCGCTGGCTGAAATTATCGCCGCCTTTCCGGTCTATCGAACCTATATTAGGCCACAAACCGAACAGAAAGAGCCCGATCGGAAAGACAAAGACCAGGTGAGCCGAAAAGACAAAGATTACATCCAGTGGGCGGTGCAACTGGCGAAAAAACACAGTCCATTGGTGGACACGTCTATTTTCGATTTCATCCACCGCCTGCTGTTGCTGGAATTTGATCCAGGCGCATCAGAAGATTTCAAAAATAATGCCACGCACTTTGTGATGAAATTCCAGCAATTAAGCGGCCCTGTGATGGCCAAGGGACTGGAGGACACCTGTTTTTACCGATACAACCGCCTGGCAAGCCTGAATGAAGTGGGCGGCGAGCCCCAGCATTTCGGGCTTTCTCCCCAGGCGTTTCACCGGCAAACGCAGGAGCAGTTTAAGAGCTTTCCGCACACCATGCTCAACACGTCCACGCATGACTCCAAGCGCTCAGAAGACGTCCGCGCGCGCATCAACGTGCTATCGGAAATTCCCGACTTGTGGGAAAAGCAGTTGGAACGCTGGACACGGCTCAACCGCCTGAAAAAGTCCAGCCTCAGTCAAAAGCCGGTGGATATTGAATTAACGCCAGACGAAGAGCTGGCGCCCGATAAAAACGATGAGTACCTGCTCTATCAAACCCTGCTGGGGGTATGGCCTTTTCTGGAACTGGAAGATGAAAACCAGGATCACGTCCTGGGTCAGGAGAAGCTGAACACGTTAAAAGAACGCGTGGGTCAGTATATGATCAAAGCTTGTCGCGAGGCCAAAGTGAATACCAGTTGGCTCAACCCCAACACGGATTACGAAAACGCGTTGCTCAAATTCATCGACGCGCTGCTGGCCTATGATGATTCGGCTGACGGCAACAACAATACGTTTCTGGACGATTTCTGCGAGTTTTCCAAGGGCGTTAGCGCACTCGGCGTACTCAACAGTCTTTCTCAAACACTCATCAAGCTGACCGTTCCAGGCGTGCCCGATATTTACCAGGGCAGCGAGCGCTGGGGATTTAATCTGGTGGATCCCGATAACCGACGACCCGTCGATTACCAGGCGCTGGCATCCTTAAGCGAGGCGCTGCCCCTGGATGAAGCCAGTGAGCCAGAGCGGGTTGATTTTCTGCGCCAATGTATCCAGACCTATGAAACCGGCCTTATCAAGTTTTATCTCAGTGCGGCTTGTCTTCGGTATCGAAAGCAACACGAGCGCTTGCTGCGCGACGGGGGTTATTTGCCATTGACGGTTGAAAACAGTGACACGGAAGAAGCGGAAGATTGCATTGTCGCTTTTGCGCGCCAGCTAAAGCCCGATGCTGATAATCCGGCCAACAGAATACTGATTACCGTTGCGCCACGTCTTTGCTACAGCCTGATGAGTAAATCGGGTGTCTCCTCGCAGGATTGCTTGCCTTCAAAGCAAGAAATGCTAAAGATTCTTCAGAATGACGTTTTATGGAAAGGCCTGATCCTGAAATTGCCGCAAGACATTGGGGCTCAAAACTGTCATAATGATGCCGGAAGCAATCTTGTAACAGGCACTAGCGCAAGCGATGAAGACACGCGTCGGCTTGCCCGCAACATCCTTAGTGGCAGAACGTTTGCCGTCTATGGCGATTCAATCCCGCTTGGGGAAATTTTCCGGGACGCCCCGTTGGGATTACTGGAAATTCAGCTTTAAACCTGTCCATTTTAAATCAGTTTCAATTTAAGCATGTCGATTTAGGATCATACTTTCTTTATGAGTAATGTTATGCCACGCAGCGCACAACCCCTGTTACAAAAAACGGAAAAGCAAGAGAAGAAGGTGCGGGTGCTGCCCGGAAACCCCTATCCTCTTGGCGCCACCTGGAACGGGCTTGGCGTCAATTTCGCCCTTTTTTCGGAAAACGCCACACAAGTGGAGCTTTGCCTGTTCGATTCTCCTGAGGCCACGCAAGAATCCGTTCGCATCGTGATACCGGAATATACCGACCAGGTCTGGCATTGCTATATCCCTGACCTTTTGCCCGGACAGCTTTACGGATATCGCGTCCACGGGCCTTATGAGCCGGAAGCGGGGCAACGGTTTAATCCCAGCAAGGTTCTGATGGATCCTTACGCCAAGTCGATAGGCCGTCCGCTGAAATGGGACAACGCGGTATTTGGCTATACGATCGGACTTCCCGAAGGTGATTTATCATACGACACAACAGACAGCGCCCCTTATGCGCCTCTTGCCGAAGTCATCGACACAGCCTTTACCTGGGGGGATGACAAGCCGCCGAATATTCCAGGGCATAAAACCATTATTTATGAAGCACACGTGCGCGGGATGACCATGCAGCATCCCGATATTCCAGAAGCATTGCGCGGCACGTATTCGGGCATCGCCTCCGAACCCATTATCAATTACCTCAAAGACCTCGGCGTCACCGCCATCGAATTGTTGCCCATCCACCACTTTATAGATGATCGTTTTCTGCTGGATAAAAAGCTGCGGAACTACTGGGGCTACAACACGCTGTCGTTTTTTGCGCCCGAAGTGCGCTACAGCAACAAAAACGAAAAAATCAGCCAGGTCAACGAATTCAAAATGATGGTGCGCGCGCTTCACGCGGCAGGCATCGAGGTGATTCTTGACGTGGTTTATAACCACACCGCCGAAGGCAACCACATGGGCCCGACGCTTGCCTATCGGGGCATCGACAATGCGGCGTATTACCGGCTGGCCGACAACCCGCGCTATTACAACGATTTTACAGGCTGCGGCAACACGCTGAACGTAAGGCATCCAAGGGTTCTGCAAATGATCATGGACAGCCTGCGTTACTGGGTCACCGACATGCACGTCGATGGCTTTCGCTTTGACCTGGCAAGCGCCTTGGCCAGGGAACTTCATGAGGTGGATAAATTGGGCGCGTTTTTCGACATTATCCACCAGGATCCGATTATTTCCCAGGTCAAGCTGATCGCTGAGCCATGGGACTTGGGTGAGGGCGGCTATCAGGTAGGCAACTTCCCCGTTCTTTGGACGGAGTGGAACGGAAAATACCGCGACACGTTCAGACGGTTTTGGAAAGGCGATTCGGGGCAATTAAGCGAAATGGCCACGCGCCTGACCGGCTCCAGCGATCTCTACGAGAACAGTTGCCGAAAGCCCCACGCCAGCATCAACTTTATTACCTGCCACGACGGCTTTACGCTTCATGATCTGGTCAGCTACAACCAGAAACACAACGACGCCAACCAGGAGGGCGGCCGGGACGGGGAAAGTCACAACAATAGCTGGAACTGCGGAGCTGAAGGCGAGACAAGTGACGCTAAAATCATCAAGCTTCGCCAGAAGCAGATGCGCAATTTTATGGCGACCTTGCTCCTGTCGCTGGGCGTTCCGATGATTCTGGGAGGCGACGAATTCGCCAGAACACAAAAAGGCAATAATAACGTTTACTGCCAGGATAACCCGCTGAGCTGGTATGACTGGTCATTGGCGCAAAAAAACGCCGATTTTCTCGATTTTGTGAAACGGTTAATCCAGCTAAGAAAGACCCAACCCGTTCTTCAGCGCCGGAAGTTTTTCACCGGCAATATCCTGAAGAACCTGGCAAGCGCAAAAGACGCGGCGGGCAAACAGGCGATCACCCAAAAAACGGACAGCCCGCAAAACGGGACAGGCAAGACAACCGTCATTTCCATACAGGAAGCATCGGCAACGACCTCACCATCGTCTGAAACCGTCGGGCTTTCTCCCAGCGCCGATATTTACTGGTTTGACCCCAATGGCAAGGAAATGGCCGACAGCGCCTGGGATAACCCTGAGAACCGGGTACTGGGCGTTATTATGAATGGCAGTGTCATTAATGAACTGGATGAAGAGGGCAACCACATCGTCGGGGATTCGCTTCTGTTTCTGATTAACGCCCACCATGAGCCGGTAAAGTTTATTCTGCCTAAATTCTTAGGGCACACCCAATGGGAGTTGTTGCTGGATACCGCCGAAGAAAAACCTTTTGAAACCCCCGAGGCGATCACCTGGTCGGCAGGAGACTCCTATGAAATTTGCGATCGCAGCATGGTGCTGCTAAGACTCGGAGCCGATGAGCCGGAGGGCTAAAGTCAATTGGCTGCTTTCGTCAATACGATCAAATGCCATGATTAAAAAGAATGACTCCGATAACTCTCTCGTTACCCCGTATATACATTCAGCATAAACCTATCGCTTCATTAAAAAAACCATGGAAAATTGCGCCCAACAAATGGATTAACCCATTGCAAATATACGAATTTTTAACTATCCTGTTGGCTGTCAAGCAGGGTTGAAACTCAGTTGATACATGTGTTTCTGGTTTTTCTCAAACGTTGTATCAATCGAATATCCCTTGAAGCTACTCCATATCTATTCGTATTCAAAACCAAGCTTCTCCTTTCTAAAAAACAATCTACAATTCGCTTCGTCTTCTTCAATCAGGCACTTCGTTTTGATTAGCCAAAATCGGGAATTGATTTCCATGACCTCCACCATGCTTTCCTCTGCCGTTGCCGTAACCTCTTCTTCCCTGAATGAAACATCTCCGGGTGTCACTTTCCAGTCCTTGGCAAGGGATATGCAATGGCGAAAGCTTCTAAGTCTTGAGCCTTTCCATATCAGAATCGTTTTTGATGAGAAAAGCACGCTGACAACATTCAAGCTCTGCCAAGGCGTCAAGCGTCTGCTGGATATCGTACTCTCTTTTGGCATTTTGCTCGCCGCATCGCCTGTGATGCTCGTGACTGCTCTGGCGATTAAACTAACCTCCAAAGGCCCCCTGATTTATAAGAGCTTGCGGATTGGCCAGGGCCAGAAGCCTTTTTACATGTACAAGTTCAGGACGATGGTGGTCAATGCCGACCAGCAGCGCGAGAAACTGAAACAGGCCAACAAGCTTGAGGGCCAGTTGTTTAAAATCAGCAACGATCCGAGAATGACGCCTATTGGCGCCTTTTTAAGAAAGTATAGCCTGGATGAATTCCCGCAGCTCTTGAACGTGCTTCGCGGGGAAATGAGCCTGGTTGGGCCAAGGCCTTACGTGCCCGATGAAAGCGCTATGTTTAAAGAGCCTTACACGTTGCGCTTCAAAGTAACGCCTGGCGTTACCGGGATGTGGCAGGTCAGCGGACGCTCCAACCTTAGTTTTGAACAGCTTTCAGAGCTTGACCTGTATTACACGCTGCAATGGAGCCTCTGGCAAGACGTTAAAATCCTGTTAAAAACACTACCCGCCGTTCTTTTACGCCGTGGGGCGTACTAGGTTACGGCTACCCTATGTAAAGAAATGCGAAAAATACAAACCCTTACTTCTTCCTTTTGTCAATTTCTTTCCCTGTTTCTTGTCTATGTAAATACTCCAGGCTAAATACTCCGGCCAAGTCCCTCGCTTCTGATATTTTCCCAGGTCAAAAAATCCGGGGTTGGAATACAAATTCGCCGCTTCTTCACTCGTTTTTGTTTAACCTCCCTGTTGACACAGCCTCACTCAAAACATCTTCTTTATCTTTTTTTTCTTTCCTTCTCTCGAATTTAAAGGCTTCGGCCTCACTTTACCGATATTATATATTTTATATACCATATTCTTTCTCTCCTTATTTCTGACCTGATTTTATCTTTGTTCCAGCCAACAACAGAAAAGTGGATTAACAATGCTTCACGCCAACAAATGGTTTATGTCCTGCCTTATGGGTATCATCATGACGCAGGCCGTTTTCACCACCGTACCCGCATTCTCGCAGGAACTTGAACAAACGCCTGTTATTGAAACCGGAACCAGCACAGCCCCCATCAAGGCGAAAGTCTCCTACAATATCTCCAACTCCTACAAAATCGGCGTGGGCGACGTCCTCTCACTGGCCGTCTATCCGCAAGAGGAATTCAGCGCAGACAACCTACTGGTTCGTTCCGATGGCGCGGTGACGTTTCCTAAAATCGGCGAATTTTCGGCTTACGGCAAAAGCGTCAAGGAACTCACCAGTGAGATTAACGCCCAGTTGGGCCACTCGCTTCGTAACCACCAGGTGACCATCAATGTCACCAGCACCCGACCCGCCATCTTTTATCTGACCGGCGCCTTCAACAAGCAAGGCCCCTTCCAGATGAGCACCAACTCTCATGATCAGAACAATGGCACCGACGCTTACTCTCGCCGCTTTGACCAGGTACTCTCCAACGTCATTGCAAACTCCGGTGGCCTGACGCTCAACGCCGACCTCTCCCGCGTGCAGATTAAGCATCGCGACAGCGGCAACGTTGAAGTCGTCAACCTGTGGAAAGTGATTCGCGAAGGTTCCTCCGAGGATGATCCGTGGCTCGATCCCGGTGACACGGTTCACGTGCCCACCCTGCCCCAGGGCGCCATCATCAGTGATGAAGAATTCAAAATCCTCGCCAATTCCACGCTCGCTCCCACCCAGTTCCCGGTGCGCGTCGTAGGCGAAGTCATGCAGCCGAATCTGGTCAGGCTTAGCGGCGACTCCCCACTTCTTTCCTCGGCCATCGTTATGGCCGGAGGCTATGGCCCGCAGGCCACCAAGAACGCGGTCGCCATCCGTCGCTTTATCGATGACAACCATTTCACCACCCTGTTCGTAAATCCCGAAAAAATGGACTTCATTCTCAGGCCGAACGATGTGGTGTATGTCGCCGAAAACAAGTTCTACAAGGCTGGCCGCTATATGGAGCGCCTCAACATGGTTCTCTCTCCCTTCACCAGCACCGCAAATGCCGTTGGGATGATGGGTTACGGCGGCTGGAACAACGGCAACCGCTAAAGCTCGTTCTTGTAATCCCACCTGCTAATCCCATTCCGGCATTTATTCGCAAGCAACCGCTCTTGTCAGTCTCCACCAATACAAACGTAAAGGTCTTAAAGCATCATGACAACGCAACCCAATACGCTTTCCGCCAACAATATCTTCGCAGCCGATGGCCCTGTAGGCAAAGCGGTCAACACCGGCATCGATACGGTGAAGCAGAACAAGAAGCTTTTTGTCAGCGTTCTGCTGTTCACCTGGCTTTTATCCACTACCGTTACGCTAATCGCCTATAAACCAACCTATGTCTCTAAAGGCATGTTGATGATCAAGGACACCGCCGTCA
The DNA here is from genome assembly GCA_035285165.1 of Vampirovibrionales bacterium. GTDB lineage: Bacteria > Cyanobacteriota > Vampirovibrionia > Vampirovibrionales > Vampirovibrionaceae > JAYKHP01. Next base: position 164,971 of record JAYKHP010000018.1, read on the forward strand.
CCGCCAAATACATTACGGGTGACAGCTACGAGACGACCACGTCGCTTTCCACCAGTTCCGTCATTAACACAATGGGCCTCTTGAAAGCCGATGCCTACAAGCACAAGCTTTGGGACTTCTTCCGCACCTATCACCCCGAAGAGCTGAAAAGCCGCAACATTAAAAACTTCAAGCAGTGGAACGCGTTTTTTGGCAACGGCAGCAAATTGATCAGCTATTGGAACGCCCCCGGCACCGACTTGATCAACGTCGATTTCAAATGGAGCAATCCTCAAATCGCAACCGAAGGCCTTCAGGTCGTCATCGACACCTTCAAGGAATTAAGCCTCAACCTGAACCAAAGCGAACAACGCGAGCGTGGCCGCTTTCTCGGCACCCAGATTGAGGATATGCAGCACCGGCTGACCGCTGTTCGGGAAAAAATCGGCAATATCAAAGAAGCCAACGGCATTGTGGATCTTGCCGAAGAGAACGCCAACATCGCCCGCGCCCGCATCAACCTGAAAACCGACATGAGCGCGACGCGCGCCGAAGCCAGCGGTAAGCTGAGCCAGTTGTCCGGCTATCAGAGCATGCTCGGAATGTCCGCTAAACAGGCCGTCACCGCTTCCGCATTAGGCCGTAATGACGTTTTCGCCAAAATGCAGTCTGAATTGTACGCCCTTCGCTCCGAACGCAACTCTCTGCTGACGCGCTACACGGAAGACAGCGTGAAGGTTCAGGATGTCGATAACCGCATCAAGCAGTTGGAAGACAACCTTGAAAAGGAAATGAAGCGCACCGTGGGCCACGGTTCCGGCGGACGCGTACCGATGGCGGTTTCCGATTCCACCCGCGGCGACGCTGTCAGCAGGATGATGGAAGCCAAGGCAGGCGCACTGGAACTTGGCGCAAGAAGTGGGGCGTTGCAACGCTACCTGGGAGAACTCGATACCCGCGCCAAGAAACTGAACAAAGTATCGGTTGTCCTGGCGGATCTGAAACTCGAGGAAGCCACGCTGGATGAGTCCCTGAAAACGCTGAAAGAAAAGGAACTGGATGCCAAGCTGAAGGAAACCCAGACGCTGAGCAACGTGTTCGTGGCTGAACAACCGCAAATCCCGCTTGTTCCAGTTGCGCCAACCAGAACACATTTTCTGATCATCGACGTGCTGCTTGCCGTCATCGTGGCAGGCCTGGCGATTGCCGCCAAGGAATACCTTGAGCGCCGCAACATGATCCCGCAACGCGTTTACCAGCAAGCGGCCATTCTGAACAAGTCCGGCTCAAGTATTTCCGGCCAACCCGCCCCTTCGTTCTAAATTAAAAGCCCTAACGCGTCGTAACGGCCCACCACACTAGCACACTGATCATTGCGGTGATTGGTATGAACTCCCTACGGTGATTATTCTATGAGCGTCTCTATTCAACCGTCCCAAACCCCAGTCCAAGCCTTCATTGAAAGCGCTTCAAAAGCACCGGTCTGGGTCTGGCCCATTCTCGGCCTTCTGCTTCCCCTGATCACCCATGGCCTTCTTCCTTTGCTCGGCGTTCGGGTTTTTCTTGAGGGCGTAACACCGGAGCTGCTGATGTTGTCAGGGGGCGCCCTTGTCCTTGGACTGCTCTACCTGTTTTATTTCCAGTTCGTCGTCAAACATCCGATTGTGCTGGTCATCTACAGCACCTGCTTTCTGCGTTTCAGCATGTACCTCTGTGAGGTGGTTGAAAAAACCGGGCACCACATCCCGTTTAGAACGTTACTGGTTCCCATCCTGGTCATACCGGCTCTTTACTTTTTCCTCGTATACGGCTTTCGCATGATCAAAACCTACCCGTTCTTCAAATGGGTTCTGCTCTTTCTATGCCTGTACGGCTTTTATTACCTGTTCCATAATTACGATTTTGCCGACCCGACCGTCGCGCATAAAGGCGTCCTGGTAAGCATCGCGCAAGGTGCCTTTACCGATTACATCTATGGGTTTTCGGTTTTCGTCATCACCGGCAGCATGTTTTTGCAAAAAGGCGAAACGCCTGAGGGTTTAGAGCAACGCGTCAAACTTTTTGAACTTATTAACCGCTTTCTGATTATCGAAGGCACGATTGAAGCGTTGTGCGCCATTTTCGGTTATCCCTTCGGCGTCTTCACGATGATTGTTGAAGAATTCAAACGCTCGTCCGGCTTCCTGACCCACCCCAACGAATACGGCAAGGCCACCGGGATGATGCTAATTTATTTCATCGGTCTTTATTACTATTACATCAAGCGCCCCGGCGAAAACGTTGCGCTTGCCAACCTATTCAAGGTGCTCTTGCTGATTGCGATTTCCACCAACCTCATCGCGTTCCTGCTGACCCTGTCCAAAAACGCGTTCGTGGGGTTTGGCGCGGCAGGCTTGGTGTATTTCATCGCCGCGATGTTTGACGACAAATTGAGAAAACATATGGTCGTGCCGCTTTGCGTTATGGCCGGCATGGTTGTCCTAGCGCTCTTAAGCTATCAGGTGGCTTCAGGCAAGGATCTGGTCACGTTGTTGACGGAGCGTTTCAACGACACGCGCAGCCTTCAATGGCGAAACCGGGTTTGGAATTACCTCTTCGCCCAAATGAGACCCAGTTCGCTGTTGACAGGGTTCGGCCTGACGACGGGCAACATGGAAATGTATCGTTTCCAGTTTGAAGCCAATGTCGTCAGCGAAAAGCAAACCGTCTACGTCCACAATGCGCCACTTCAGTTCGTGTTTGAAATGGGCGTCTGGGGTCTTCTGATCTACGGCGGCATGGTGTCGGCATCATTCAACGCCATCAAAAGCTTCTTCAGCAGCAAGCTGAACCCGCTATATTTGACGCCCGTCGCGCTTTCCCTCTTCATCTTCCTGGGCTCGCTTGTGGATGAATGTATCACCGAAATCGGCCTGAATATTTTGTTCTGGTTTATGTTGACGATGATTTTCAGCTTTACGCAGGCGCAAAAGAAATTGAATGACCTGAACTTGCGGAACAACCAGCCGCTTGTGGCTTAAAGAGGCAGGTTTCAGGATGCAAGAGCAAAGCAGCAACGCCAAAAAAAGCAATATGGGCAGGCGCTTTTTTTTAGGCGCCACCACGGGGGTGATTGGTCTTGGCATCAAGACGCTGCTGAATATCATCGTCTACCCCTACATACTGCAAACACTGGGGGTCGAGCAATACGGCCTTTACGTGCTGCTCTTGAATATCGCGGATCTCATCATTCTGATGGATCTGGGCCTGACCAGCGGTATTATTCAGCGTCTAAGCACTTTCAAGGCTGCACAGGAGAATAACCCCGACTGCGCAGTCTCCAGGCAAGCCACCCACCAGTTACTCTCCACCGGTCTGGTGCTATATGCCGTCCTTGCCATTCTTTCTTTCCTGATTGCCTTTAGCCTCGTCCCGCTAGTACCAAATTTCTTTAATTTGAACGCGGAACTTTCGGCAATTGCAAGTTTCACCCTATACATCGTCCTATTGGAAAGCGCGTTAACGCTTTTTCAGGGCTACTTCGCCTCAGTTCTGATGTCGCATAACTTACACCAGTGGGTCAATACCGGCGAATCGCTTTATTTCATCACCGCCAACGGCTGTATTTTTATCCTGCTGCATATGGGTTACGGGCTTCGCGAAATCGCCCTGCTGCGCCTGGGCGCCGCAACCATTAAATTTCTACTGGTGTTTTCCCACGCGGTTCGTCATGAGCCGGATTGCATCAAGCCCACCTATTTTAATTTTCATAAAGCGATCGATCTCTTAAAAGTCAGTGTCCATGCAATGATCCGAACCGTCAGCGATATTTTCGCCAACCGGATGGATCTGATTATTATCGGCAGAATGCTGTCACTGCGAGATGTCGCAACGCTTGAATTCGTCTACCGCTTTTTCAACATCATCCTGCAAATTCCAACCCAAATTACGCTGGGCATATTCCCCGTGTTTACCCGAATGATTGCCCTAGGCAACCATACACAGGCAAGGCTGGTATTCCTAAGACTCAGTTGCTTCCTGCAGGTCATCGTCAGCATCCTGATCGCCGTTCTCTGCATTTTTTACCCCGAAATTTTCAAATTCTTCTCAGGCGGTCGAATCGACTACCAGGCCACCATCCCGCTCCTTATCCTGGCCATTCCTGGCGTGATCAGCACGGCGGTTTATCTCCCGGCCAGCCACTATCTCTTTGCCGCCGGGCGCTTCAAGCTGATTAGCGGCGGCAGTGTTTTTATCGCTATTCTGAAAGTTGTCCTCGTGCTGATGCTCATCAAGCCAATGGGCTTACTGGGCGTCGTGCTTTCAACCTTCATTATCGATATAATCTACCACCAGATTCTGTTAATTCGCCAAAGCTGCAAGGATTTATCCATCGGCTTCTGGGAATATAGCAAGGATGTCCATCTGATCAATATTCCCGTCTTGCTGGCTGCCACGGCTGCCATTTACGGACTAAAGCAGGCGTTTGCCTTGATGAGCCTGCATCCCATGTTGCAAGCCGTTCTTGCAACCTTTATCATGCTGCCAGCCGCCATGATCGCCTGGTTTCTGATGAGCGCAACGCAGGAAGAAAAAGCAATCTGCCAGACGGCTCTCAGCCGGGTTCTACTTCACAGGCCAGGCCGGGTTCGCTCCGTTTGACGTCAGGTTAACGCGGCGAAAAACTTAAAAACTTAATCAACTGTTTCATCAACTCGCTACCTTCAGCGCTCTTGTAATCAATAGCAGTTCTTAAAAAATAACCCTTAACCACCTCTCCTGTCCCCTAACCCTTAACCCTTTTTGATGAGATGACGCCATGTCCAGATTAAAAAAACTTGCAATCACTAAAGACAACTCCTTGAAGCAAGTCTATGAAAAAGTGAACAAGATGCTCCGGCTTGAAATTGACTGCATTCTAACGGCAACGGTTCTTCGTTTCACAAATTTTTTGGGCGGCTCTCCGCTGATAAACCACGTTGTGAGGCCCGCCATTTTTCGTGCCTACGGCTTTCGCTTTGGAAAAAAATGCTGCTTTTATCCGGGCATGAGCATTTATTGCAAACAGGATGAAATCACCATTGGCGATCAAACCTACATTAACGAAAACTGCTTTTTTGACGCGACTGGCCCGATTACCATCGCCAACAATTGCGAAATCGGGTTTAACGTCACCTTTATCACCTCAGGCCATACACTGCAAAGCGATTTCAAGCAGACGCGGCCTTGCCAGCCAATGCCTATTGTAATGGAGCAATACGCCTGGATTGGGGCAGGCGCCACGATTATGCCGGGTGTTACGATTGGCGAAGGCGCCGTTGTAGCAGCAGGCGCCATTGTCACCAAGAGCGTACCTCCCCATACCCTGGTGGGGGGCATTCCCGCCAAGGTCATGCGTATTTTGCGCGACGTGCCCGTTGAAACGTCTGGCGAAGCCAAAGAAACCGAAAGCAGCAGTATTACTGCAAAAATCGAAACCCTTCCTAACACCCAGAAAGTCTCCTAAAAGCGAGTCCCATGTCTCCAACGATCGAACAACGGCGAAAGCTGAAAATACTGCATTTTATGCCCGAGAATTTCGTCTGGGGCGGGATTGAGACGTACCTCAACCTGATGCTGCCCAGGCTTGCAAAAAACCAAGAATACGACATCACGGCGGTGGTCACCAAGGACGGGCAGCTCTATGAGAATCTCAAAGCCGCAGGCGTAAAAGTCCACGGTCTAAGCTTTCCTTTCAAAAAACGCTCGCTGTTTCGCTCGGCCTGGGTTAACCCGTTTGGCAGACTGATCGACCTGTCGGTTTACATGCGCCTGATTCCTTTTCTGAAAAAAGAAAAGCCGGATCTTATCCACATCCATAACGGCATGATTGAACAATCCCTGATCGCCCTTGCGGGCTTTCCAATGGTGATGACCTACCATGGCTATGGCGGCATCTTTAACATTGAGGGAGCGCCCACACCGCTTTATAAAAAAATCAACACGTTCCTGCGGCCGCTGGTGGCCGGGGCCTTTCCGTTTCTCAGCGGCATGCTGGTGGTCAGTGATTACGAGCGCCGTCGCCTGTATCGTGAACAGTACCTGGCAAAGGATTTTAATGCCGAGGTACTGTATAACGGTATCCCCACCGAAGAGCTGACGGCGCGGGCTGATAAAACCGACCGCCTTAAAATCCGCCGCGAAGTCTTCGGGCTTTCGCAAGAGGCTGCGGAAAACACCCGCATCGTTTCCTACAGTTGCAGGCTTACGCAAGAAAGAAACCCGTTGGCGGTTCTTCGCATCGCTAAAAAAGTACTGCAGAACCAGCGGTTGAACAAGCCTGTTTATTTTGTGGTTGCCGGTGAAGGGAAAATGGCCGGGGAATTTGAACATGCCTTTACCCATGACCCGGTTTTAGCCTCCAACGGACGCTATCTTGGTTTCAGAAACGACATTCCCGAAATCATCACGGCAAGCGATCTGACTATCAATACCTCCCCCCAGGAGGGCTTTGGCCTTCGCGTACTGGAGTCGCTCATCTTTGGACGCCCGTGCATCACCTATGCCACCGGTGGGATTCCAGAGGTGATGGACTTGCCGCTTGCACAAAGCTGGCTTATCCCGCTTCATGAAGAAGACGCCTTTGCCGAGCGCGTGGTGGACATTCTCAACATGAGCGATGACAACCTTCAAGCGCTTGCTCCCGTTCTGCAAACACATGGCAAGGGCTTTGACATCTCAACCCATATCGAGCGCCTGCTTGGTTTTTACGGTCGAACATTCCAGAAGCTTGGCCTTGAAGCGGAAAAACCTGCTGAGCAGCCTACTGAAAAAACCACTGAAATATCGACACCGCCACTACCCGCAATCAAACCTCCAGTTTCTATTTCCTGAGCGTTTACCAAGGATAATGATGCATAAAATCCTGCACTTTTTACCGGACAACCATGTTTGGGGAGGTATTGAGACCTACCTCAACCATACGCTGCCGCTATTGCAAGCGGGCGGACGCTACGAGGTCGTGGCGGCTGTCAGTAAAGGAGGAAAACTTGCGGCTGCCCTGAAGGCACAAGGTATTGCGGTGCGGGAAATACCGCTGCATATCAAGACGCCTTTTCTTCGCCTGCTGGATATTCGTCCGATGCTCGGACTGATGAAAATCCTCAAGGAAGAATCGCCCGATCTGGTTCACATTCACAAGGGACGTGTCGAGCAAGCGGTCATCCGCCTGGCGGGCTACCCTATCGTCTATACTTATCACGGCTACGGCGGCCCCAACAATCTGGAAAACGCCCCAAACGCGCTTCTTAGAAACATATACGCCTGTACAAGGCCATTACTGATGGCGCTGGCCCCTTACCTGAGCGGCATGATCATCGTCAGCCACTATGAGCGCCAGCGGCTTTACCGCGAAGGTTTTCTGCCCAGGCCTTTCCACGCGGAGGTCCTTCATAACGGCTTACCGATTAAAAAAATGCAGAACACCGTCAAAGACGTGGACGGATTAAGCGTGCGGGAGGAGCTGGGACTTTTGCCGGAACAAGCCAGGAATACCCGGATTGTATTCTTCGCCTCGCGTTTAAATCCAGCCAAAAACGCCGCGGCGTTTTTACGCATCGCAAAAATGGTGCTGAAAAATCCAGCGCTGAAAAAACCCGTTTATTTCGTTGTTGCCGGTAACGGTGTTCTGGCGGAGCGCTTTCAAAACGTTTTCTCGCAAGACCCCTTGCTTTCAAAGCATGGCTGCTATCTGGGGTTTCGCCAGGATATTCCCAGATTACTCAAGGCGGCTGATCTCAGTGTCAGCCTCTCTTTAAGCGAGGGCTTCGGCTTGATGGTTCTGGAGTCCATGCTGCTAGGTAAACCTTGCCTGACTTATGCCGCTGGCGGTATTCCTGAAGTGATGGGACTGTCAGAAGCCAAGGATTGGCTGATTCCCCTTGGGGATGAAACCCGCTTCGCCGAGCAACTGGTGGAGATGATCAATTTACCAGACTCGGCGTTTGAAAAATTATCCCCTATTTTGAAAGAACATAGCAAACGCTTTGATATCTCGCGCCATGTGGCAGGGTTAACGGATTTTTATGATCGCACGTTAATCAAATTAGGCGATGCGCTTCCTGAAGCCTGGCAAAACAAAGTGCAAGAACCCAGTAAATCTTCCCCGACAGAAACCAAGCGTGTTGTAAACACTGCTCGATAATCAAGAATTTGACATTTTGATATAAAAAATCATCAATAGTATATAGGGAAAATATAAAAATGAGTAAAAACCTGGAATTCCCCATAGCAGGGGATTTTCAGGTTTTTTTAATTTGCACCAAAAATCAAGTTGTCGGGTATAATCGGATCAATTAAGTTTTTTTTGTTTCATATTTCTGAGTCAGTCTCCCTCACAAAAAATATCGAGCAGGTTTTCAAATTGCCGTTGAGTGACGGTGATTTTTTCATAGCATTTTGTGCATGAAAGTTTTTGCTTCATGAAGAAGATTCTTCACTTTCTCCCAGACAACCTGGCATGGGGTGGTATTGAAACGTATCTCCACCATACCCTGCCCCTTGTCAGGCAGCGCCGTCATTACGAGGTAATTGCGGCTGTCAGCACCGGTGGCAAATTAGCGCAAAAGCTCCGCGAAGCGGGCGTCAAGGTTCGGGAACTGCCGCTCCATCTGCATACCCCCATTTTGCGGACGCTTGATTTTCGCGTCCTGTTTTCTTTACTGGCCATTTTACAGGAAGAAAAGCCGGATCTGGTTCACATTCACAAAGGGCGCGTCGAACAGGCCATCATAAAGCTGGCAGGTTTCCCACTGGTTTACACTTATCATGGCTATGGCGGCCCCAATAACCTGGAAACCGCTCCCAATCATTTTCTGCGCAACGTTTATGCGGCGACGCGTCCTCTTCTTCGCTCGCTTACACCTTTCCTCAGCGGGATGATCATCGTCAGCGATTATGAACGCAAGCGTCTTTACCGAGAGGGATACCTTGCAAAACCATTCGAGGCGCAGGTCATTCATAATGGCCTGCCCATTGAAGCGATGCGCGAACAGGCAAACGATTCTGAGCGCGGGAAAATCCGTCAGGAGCTTGGACTCTCGATACAAGCAAGTCCCACATCCCGCCTGCTTCTTTTCGCCTGCAGGCTAAGCCCCGATAAAAACGCAGACGCTTTTTTACGCATCGCAAAACGGGTCCTCTCTCATCCAAATTTGAAACGACCGGCTTACTTTGTGGCGGCAGGTAACGGCGCGTATGCCGAGCTTTTTGAGCGGGAATTCGCCCACGATCCGCTGCTTTTGGCCAATGGCTGCTACCTGGGGTTTCGTCCCGACGTTCAGCGATTATTGAACGCTTGTGATTTCACCATCAGTACCTCGTTACAGGAAGGTTTCGGATTGCGGGTGCTTGAATCAATGGCCTTGGGCAAACCGACGCTCACCTATGCCGCAGGTGGGATTCCTGAGGTGATGGATTTTGTGGAGGCAAAAGACTGGCTGGTGCCTCTGGGAGATGAAAACGCTTTTGTTGAACAGCTTGTTCAGGCCGTTAATTTACCCGATGACGCGCTGGCCGCCCTTTCCCCCATCCTCAGAGCAGAAGCCGAGCGCTTTGACATCGAAAAACACGTCAATCAGCTTGAGCTTTTCTATCAGCAGACGCTGAGTCATCACCCTCATCAGGCCACTGCCCCCAGTGGAAGCGGACATAGCACCCAGCAACTGACATAAGCCGACTTATTAATTACCCCTAACCCTAAGGGGACAACACAACGCGATAAGCTTCCTGTGGTTTTATACCGGAGATGCTCAGCAATGCGCTGCCTCCTGAAACCTTGAGCGTCTGTGTTGACATTAACGCTGGGGTTTTCAGGACTTTTTCCCCGGTAGCGGGAATCCGATAAGTACTGGCCTTCAGCGTAGCCGTTTTAATGCCAAGCGTTGCAAGATTCTGCAGGGTGATTTTGGCCGTTGTCTTACTGGCAGCGGTTTTACCGATATAACTGATCAAAAGCTGTTTCGGTGCTTTGCTGGCCATCAGCACCAGATTTTTATTGGCGCTTGTCGTTTTAACCCGACTGTCGATGCCAGCGGCGTAATAATTATAAACCCACCATGCGGCCCTTGGCTGCTTGGTTTTGTAATGGATAATCCCATCCAGCGTGCCGTTGAAACAGTTCTGCGTTTTATCCGAAGCATCCCAGCAGGCTTTGTTGGCGCCATCGGCCCCGCCGTCTTCAAGATAATACAAATAACCCAGAATCGCCCCGGGAATGTACTGGTTTTTTTCGCCAACGACTTCGTTAATGAGGATTTTTGAAATTTTCAGGCTCGGGTAAGACGCCATCTGCCTGCGCATGTATTTCAAATGTTCCGAAACACTGGGGATATTATCTTCCGGGCCCCACAGTTCATGCCAGCTTAAAAAATTGACCTGCAAGCCGTTCTGTTTGCAATAATTCAAGAAGGCCAGCAAGTCCGCCTGCTCGTAGTTGGCAAGGCTTGGCCCGCCAATGACGGCACTAGCGCCAAGTTCCTGCCTGAGAATGGCATAGGCCCGCTTGTAGGTTTCAAAAAACTGAGCCTGGGTTCCGTTCCAGAAAGTTTCCCGGTTCCACTCCCGCTCATCGGGCTCGTTCCAGACATCCCAGTATACCGGTAGCCCTTTGTATGCGCGGGCGGTTGTCCGCACGTAATTTTCCCAGGCCTGCCAATTGTTCTCCCAAGGCGGCCCATGACCTTTCCAGTTATCCATTGGATATCCATAACCGTCGCTGAGAACCACCTGAACATTGGCTCCAAGCGATCTGGCCTGAGTGTAAATCCCCATATTTCCCGGTTCAATCCGCCACCAGACTGGCTTGAGCGGGGTCAGGAGCGACTGGGGTAGCGGATAGTCAAGACTATGCAGAAAGCCGCTCATGGAAGGCGGCTTGATGGGGCTGGCAAAATCAACGCTGCCCGAAAGGGAGGCCGTTTGGGCATCCGCCTGCCTGAGCAGCTTGTCGGGCGTCAACAGCCAAACGGCCAAAAGGATGCCAGTTGCCGTTAAGGCAAGGGTCAGCAACGTGAGAAAACGACGCATCGGGCTCTTTCCAAAGGTTTGATAATGGATACATCTTGTGGATATATGAATAAAATCCAAAAATCTCAAGATTTGACTGGAATTAAATCAATTAAAAAAATGGCAATTGGCCTTCTTCAGCAGGCTTAACTTATTATATGCTAGATGGGCTAGGGCGTACATTAACCAGTGCCCCATATCACGTATTTGGCACGTTCAGCCCCAAGTGCGCTAAAATGCCATAACACAATAGATTCAGCGTTTCCTCTCTATATAAATCCATTCTATATAAATCCATATAAAATAGATATCCTTACGGATACTCAACCATATCAAAGGATTTTTCATTCCATGCTTGTTATGAATTTTCACCACGTCGAAGAAAATCCCAGCCACCGGGACAGGAAAGTGATTACAATCACCCCCAAAGGTTTGCGCAATTTTATTCGCACCTTACGAAAGCTCGGCTTTGAAATCGTCTCGATGCGCGACGTGCTGGCAAAATCCGATCCGACGAAAAACAGTGACAAACAGGTTTTAATCACGTTTGACGACGGTTTTGTCAACAACTACGAAAACGCCTGGCCGGTGCTTGAGGAAGAAAAATGTCCCGCCACGATTTTTCTTTTGCCCGGACGTTTTTCAGGCACCAACGAATGGGATCACGCCCACTTACCTGAAGCGGAGCGGGATCAACTGATGTCGCTTGAACAGATCAGGGAGATGGGCAAATCAAAATATATCACTTATGGTAGTCACGGCCTGTTACACGTGGACATGCGCGCATTAAGCGATGATGCCCTGATGCATGAACTCAACGAGTCGCATAATATCCTGGCGCGTGACATTCCTGAAAGCTATCTGCCGGTTCTGGCTTACCCCTGGGGCTATCACGACGCGCGCGTGGTCAAGGCGATGGAAAACACGCCGTATCGTTACGCCTTTACGGTGGAAAAAGGAAAATGGACATCGGTTGATCGTCCTTACGAGGTGCCCAGGCACTCGGCCTATTTCCGCGACCGCCACGTGATCATGCTGCTGGCCAAGCTCCTGAAATCAGGCGTCCTTATATAACAGTTGGCATATAACAGCTAACGCAATTCAACTCTTACGTAATTTTATTCTCCGTTATGAATTCTATTAAATTTGGAAGCATTCAGATTTTCAGCAACGCAATCGCCATTGTGGGTGATGGCAAGGCAACGGTCGATATTGCCCGAAACCCTTTAACAGAAGAGGCTGAAACCTACTTTTTAAGACCAAACGAGTTGGGAATTGCTGCACACACTGATGATAAAACTGTCAGGTCTGTGGCAAAAGAAATAAAATATGCGCTTAAGGGCAAACAAAGAGAAGATCTGTTTACCATCGCAGAACTTTTTTTGGAAAGACCATACGGTATTTGCACACCCGGAAAACCTCATGGCATTGGCGCTTGGCATCCCCAACACGGCCAACTGAACGAGCCTTTAGCGCAAACCGCGTGCAGAAACGCGTTCCGTGATGGTGATCGGATCGGGGTTATCAATGATCGCAATGCCTATATTCGGTTTTATAAATTCCCGCGCGCTTGTATGAGGGAGCAGGATAAGTGGAATCGCAAGTACATAAGGCCGGTTGATAAAGCAGTGATCAGGCCCCGACTCTTGATTGAAGCTTAAGCACCGAAAACTGTATTACTCTATTGGCAGATCATTCCGGCTTCCCCATTCAGCCCAACTGCCATCGTAAACCGCCATATCCCCACTGCCCAGCAAATTAAGCGCCAGGACGCCCACACACGCCGTGATACCGGAACCGCAGCTAAACGCCGCAGGAGAATCCAGGGCAATACCATTTGCTTCTAATGTTTCTGCCAACTGATCCAGCGGCAAAAACGTTTTGCTTTCAGGATCAACAAGCGTCATCCAGGGTAAATTGAGACTATCGGGAATATGGCCCTTGCGAAGACCAGGACGAGGCTCGGCCTGCTCTCCCGAAAAACGCGCTACCGAGCGACAGTCGATCAGTTGAAACTGCTTTGCCGTTAAATTCTTCGCCACACTTTCAAGGCTTAAGACAAACTGATGATTTTTCCGGGCGTTAAAAACACATGCGTGCGTGTGGAACAAGCCGGACTCTACCGGGTGGCCTTCCGAACGCCACTTGGGCAAACCACCGTTGAGAACGGCGACCTTCTCATGGCCAAACACCCGAAACATCCACCATGCGCGCGGCGCGCTCATAATTCCGTGGGCGTCATACACCACGACGTAGTCATCGTTTGAAATGCCAAGCGCCCCCACTTCATGCGCAAAGGTTTCCTCATCAGGCAGCATATGCGGAAGCGGGGAGTTCACATCAGAAATGGCGTCGATATCAAAGAAGGCGGCGCCAGGTAAATGGCCTGCCTTGTATTCCGCCATCGCGTCGCGTTGAGTAGGCGGCACATGATACGTCGCATCCAAGATGCGAATGGAAGATCGCGTTTGCGGATCTTTCAGCAGCGCGGCCAATTCAGCCGTTTCAATCAACGGGTGGGGAAAGTCCATCGATACCTCTCATAGCTGGTCATTCGCGCGAATGGCGAAGAAAATAGCGCCTATATGCTTTGCTTGCGCAGGCGGATATTTTGCGGGGTGACTTCCATTAGTTCATCGGTTGCGATGTAATCCAGGCCATACTCCAGCGTCACGGTAATCGGCGTGGACAAAACTTCCAGAACATCCGCGCCGGCGCTTCTCATGTTCGTCAGCTTCTTGGCCTTGACGACATTGACCAGCAAATCGTTGGAGCGGTTATGCTCGCCCACGATCATGCCGCGATAAACCGTCGTTTTGGGTGTAATAAAGAAGACGCCGCGATCTTCAAGGTTCTTCATCGCATAGGCCGTCGCCTCGCCCTGTTCGTTGGAAACGATCACGCCGTTTCTGGAGGTCCCGATATCACCCACCCAGGGAACAAACGCGCTGAAAGCGGCGTTCATAATGCCCTGACCACGGGTCAGTCGAATAAATTCGCTTCTGAACCCCAGCAGGCCGCGAGACGGGATTTTAAACTCCAGCATCGTCCGCCCGTTCTCGGTGTACATGTTTTGCAGTTCGCCTTTTCTCACACTTAAACGCTCAATGCAAGCACCCGTGTTGTCTTCGGGAACATCCAGCATCAACTGCTCGGAAGGCTCGTGCAGCTCTCCGTTCACTTCCTTGGTAAGAACCTCAGGCTTGCTGACCTGAAACTCGTAGCCTTCGCGGCGCATCGTTTCAATCAGGATGCCAAGATGTAATTCCCCCCGGCCACTGACGACAAAACACTCGGGCGTTGGGCCGTCATCCACGCGCAGGCTGACATTGCTTTTGACTTCACGCGCAAGCCTGTCCTTGATTTGTCTTGAGGTGACGAATTTCCCTTCTTTTCCGGCCAAAGGGCTATTATTGACCGAGAAGGTCATTTTCAGCGTGGGCTCTTCAATATCAATCGGCGGCAACGCCTCAGGATTCAACGGATCGCAGATCGTCTCGCCGATCTGGATTTCGGGAATCCCTGCAACAGCCACGATATCACCCGCAAACGCCTTGTCCACGTCGATTTTTTTCAGGCCCTGAAAGCCGAAAAGCTTGGTGATACGGTGCTGGGTAATTTTACCTTCGCGATCCACCAAGGCTGCCGTCTGTCCCTGCTTGATTTCGCCTCGACGAATACGGCCAACGATGATTCTTCCCAGGTAGTCGTTGTAATCAATGGTGGCCACCTGTAATTGCAGCGAGCCTGTCTTATCGCCGGGAGGGGCGGGAATTTCCTTTAAAATGGTCTGAAACAGCGCCGTCAGATCTCCCATTGTTTCGGGCCTGGAAGCTTCCTCGGCATCCAGCGTCGAGGTGCCCTGCAAGCCGCAGGCGTATACCGTGGGGAATTCCAATTGATGTTCATCCGCACCCAGCTCAATCAGCAAATCGATCATGCGATCAATCGCGCGCGCCGGATCCGAAGCGGGCCTATCCACCTTGTTGATAACCACCACGATTTTAAGGCCAAGCGCCAGGGCTTTTCTTAAGACGAAACGCGTCTGGGGCATCGGGCCTTCAACGGCATCGACAATCAACAGCGCGCCATCCACCATCGTCAAGACGCGCTCGACTTCGCCTGAAAAATCGGCGTGGCCGGGCGTGTCAAGGATGTTGATTTTATACTCGCCATAAGGAATGGCCGTATTTTTGGCCAAAATCGTAATGCCCCGCTCGCGCTCAAGTTCATGAGAGTCCATCGCGCGCTCGGCAATTTGTTCATTTTCGCGGTAAATCCCGCTTTGGCGAAACATGCTATCAACCAGCGTGGTCTTGCCATGATCGACGTGGGCGATAATGGCGATGTTTCGGATTTTGTCGTTTAAAATACCGTTTTCAGCAGGGGAGGAAGGCTTTGCAAAAGTTTCGGAAGGCATGAGCGCGTGTCGTTCTTTTCTATTTTTAAAATGGGACGGGCAGAAAATGGGAGGTAATCAAAAGTCTTTAGGCAGGTGCGCTGCTTCAGGTACGCTGAAGATATAAAAGCGCCACAAGATAAAACTTTGACCGATAGTGTGATCAAACCCTAAACACAAGCTTTTTTCCACCAGCACCACGCGATCTTACAAGCCAGTGAGAACATGCCACCTTGCCAGCTGCGGTCGCCCGAACATCCCCAGCAGCCGGACTTTCAAAAAGCTTCCCGTGAGGGCGGCAGTTTGGGCAGTGTCGGACAAACCCGACAATCGCAATTGATAAGGGCTTAAGCGCCTATCCTGGGCGTCACTGTAATAAAGCGGGCAAAGCTGGGCAAGCTGCTGTTCCACCAAAGCAAAACCCTTACCTCCCCCCGTGTCCGCTGAGCGGTTATAGCCGCCCAAGCAAAACGCCTGAATTGACGCTCCAGCAGAAGGGGCTTCCGGGCCCGCATAGCCCAAAAGCCAGAAAGGGTAACCAGGCAGGAGGCGCCAGTTTCCCAAAGCGTAGTCCAAACCGTAGGATAAAACCGGCGAACCCATAGGGACAGCGTACACCTTTTGAATCGCTACCTGAGAGCCCAAAACATCCAAAACCGCTTTTTGCCTGTTTTCCAAAGCAGGTGACGTGCCTGTCCCAAACCAGTACAAGGCCGAAACAGACTGGATATTACGGTGCCTGAGGTGATCGCTAACCCGTCTGGCATACCAGGGGGAAGCGTTTTCAGGCATCAGCAAAACCGGCTGGGACAACGAGACATCTTCTATCAAGAAGGCGGCACTTTTATGGTTGAGGGGCAGGACGGACAGCTCGGCCAAAACCCGCTGGCGCTTCATAACATCCAAACCAAAAGCCAATACCAATAGCACGATGGCCGCCAAAATCCGGGGACGCCGAATCACGGCGGGCCCGACAAGCTGGGAAAAATTCGTCTTCTTGAACATTTTAAACACTTGCAGACACGTCTGGACTGAGGCCGGATTATTCATCAATAGAGAGATCGCGACAAGAAAGGCGTACATCAAAAACAGCGATACAGGCGACGGGGCCGCCACCTGAAGCTGCGCCCAAGGCCAGTCCGCCGTTATGCTGACCAGGGCGTAAAGTCCCCAAACAAAGGGGAAGGCGGCTTTGGCCACCCAGCCTCCCAATCCCTGAAGCAGCAAGCCCAAAACACCCGCCGTAAAGCCGATGGCGGTAAGGGCGCTGACCAGCGGAATGACCAGGACATTCAGCACAACCCCAATCATCGGCAGTTCGTTGAAGTAATACAGCAGCAGGGGCGTAGCCCAGAGCTGTGCGACAAGAGGCAGTAAGAGCGCCCCCGAGAGGGAGCTTCCAACATAAAAACCCGCCCAACGTTGCAGCGGCGGCATCATGGCCATAATCCCCAGGGTTGTCAGCACCGAAAGCTGAAAACCGATACTGGTAATCAAATCGGGCCGCCACAGGACAATCGCCATCAGTGCCAGCATGAGCACGCTGATATTGGAGAGCGTCTTATCAAGGAACTTAAGCCCCAGGGCAATTTCAAGCATGGCAGTTGCGCGAAGAACCGAGGGGGACATCCCGCTTAAAAAAGCGTAAACCAGGGCGCCCGCCATTGCCAGCAATAACTGTCCGCGCCTGGGAACCCTCGACAGGCGGGCGATAAAAAACAAAAGCCCGGACACGATGGCAACATTCATACCGGAAGCCGCCAACAAGTGAATCAGTCCTGTCCGCACAAAGCGGCGTTTCACCTCATTATCCAGTGTAATGGCCTGATCTCCAAGCACGATGCCGCCAACAATTTGAGAGTAAGGTAGCGGCAGGGCCGTTTTGAAGATACCGGCAATGCGGCTTCTCGCTTTGGCCAGGACACGGTTCAAGTGTCCTTCAGGACTCACCGGTTTCTGCTGAAGTGTCTCTATAGCGCTCACATGGTGCAATACCGCAGTCACTCCAAGGGCTGCCAGGTAGCGCCGCTCGTTAAAAGCCCCCGGAATATCCGTATCATCGGGCTTGGATAGTCTTCCCTCCAGCATCACCAGGCTACCCGCGGCTGGCGCCGGCAGGGATCGATTCAGCCGGATAAGCACCTGTCCCTGATAGGGCTGGGTATTTACCGTCTGAACCTTCAAAAACGCCTTGCTCGGCTCATCGCTTTGCAGGAAACACTCGCCCACGACACGCACCGGGTAGCCTTTTGCGGCAAAGAACACATCCTGAGAGCCTGGTGTCAGGTGAAAAAACCGGTAATAGCCACCGCCCAGAACCATCATCAACAGGCACCCCAGAATCAGCGCCTTTCGACGAGAGGAGCAAAGCAGCAGCAGGCCGAAAAACATCGCCCCCCATGACACAAGGGCCAGCGAGGATACCCAGTGCGGAAAAGCGAGCGGATAGAGCGAACCGTTCAAAGGATGGGCCTGGTAAGCGCATACCGTCACCCCCAAAAGCCAGCAGCCGACAAATGCCACCAGCACTTTTTGGTAGCGGGAAAGCCACCAACTCATTTTAGGTCGTTGCATTTTAATAAATCTTTATAAAACAAGGCTTTGAAGCGAAAAAAATGCTTAAAACCCATGTCCGGCGGTTTTCTTTGGCATATGATAACACACGATAAAATACTTTATTCAATTGATAGGGATTATAGTAAATTAAACAAATAAAGGGTTTTCCAATGAACGCCTCAATAGGTTTTATAAAATTTTCAGGTCAAGAAGCCGTCTTCCAAAAAATGTCGCCATCACCAGCAGCTCCACAGGTCAATGCGGCGCCTCAACCCTTAGTGGTGGGGCAGGATAGCGTCACGTTCGGCGAAAAAATACTGACCAAAGCCGATGTAGATGCTGCCATAGCGGCAGAAAGAGCTGCTTTTGCAAACCTTAAAGAAGCTACTAAGGCAGTGGGTAAAGCAGAAGAAGCATTAACTAGAGCTAACAAGGCATATGCTGCCTCAAGCACTTTAACACCAAGCCAGAGAGAGGCTCTGGCTAAAAGCCGCATGACAATCGAGCAATATCGAAGCAGGCTTAAGCAGGCAGTTACAAATGCTAAAACGGCGTATACAAAAGCTTTTAACGCCTCCACCGCTGCTGACACGGCATATAATAAGGCATATGATCGTATGCAACGTATCAAGCGGACTTATAACCGCCAGCAACGCCAGAAATAACAGTAATTACTATCCGAAATATACCTCTAAATACCTCCAAAGTTCAGTTTTAAGGCAAATCGAAAAATTGAAGCGGGTTTTTATTGTCAGCCAAGGCGCTATGTATACAATAAGGAGTATATAGTCATGCGAACGTCCTCTCCTTTTTCCATTAGAAGCGTTCAGCAGTCGTATCAAACAGGATACTCCTCTACGCCTTAGGCTCCATCGCCCTCTAGTTTCCCCTTACAAAACGTAAATACTATAAGGTTTGGAGCCAGGCAAACGATTACCCAGTCAGATATTTTCGTTGAAAACCAGGCAACAACCCTGACACTACAAGCGTTAAGGTCGGCTTTTACTGCGCGTAATGAGGCAATGGAGGGATTGATTTTTAAGACTAACTTTACGTTTCTTCATAAACTAACATCGAATCCCAATTGATTGTTTTTATGCTTATGTAAGCGGTAATACTCAAAAGAGCAGTTACCCGGAAAGCGCATAAACAAAGATTTCTACACACTTCGACCTACTTTTCTCTACTCAGACAAGACAGCCTGCCCTTATCGGCAGGCTTTTCTTTTTGTTTCAGACAATGCTTGCGCTTGAATAGTAATAGTGCCAAGGCGCTATTAGGCTTTAAAAATGAACGATCTCAGCCACATGGGTAGGCTCGGGCAGGCGAATATGAGTCAAGCGGATAACTGTGCATTAGGCTCAGAGTGTTATAATAGCCGGACAGGCAGGCAAATGCTTCCCTCCCCCGAAGCTTCAGACGCTTTTGAATCGGCTAGATTTTAAACACCGGTTTTGCCAAGACGAATATACCAACACAATGTCAAACCAAGCCGCGTACCGTTCTTAATCTAATTCACCAAGAAGATCTAATTCACCAAGAAGGAACGGGTTGCCCCGAGTGAGCTTCCTTAAAAACTTGTATCTTCGTTGATCCGTGTGAGGCGGAGCCCGGCTCAAGCATCGACACGCCTGTATTGTCCTCAGTATTTAGTATAAAAGGAGTTCGTTAATATGAAATCATCCACCATGCAAAAGAAACTTTTTGCGGCGGCATTAAGCTTGACCCTAACCGCAGGAATGGCAAGCAGCGCCTTTGCCGCCTATTTTCAAGACGTCAGCGGCAACTGGGCCCAGCAGGCCATTCAGCAATTGAGCGACCAGCGCGTTATTGGCGGTTACCCGGATGGCTCCTTCCGTCCCGAAGGCCGCATTACCCGCGCGGAATTCTCTTCCATTCTGGTTAACGCCCTCGGTTTACAAGCCCAAGCTTCCGGCTACAGCAGTTTTAATGACGTGCCCTCCGGTTTTTGGGCATCGCCTGCCATTGAAGCCGTGAAACAGCAAGGACTGGTCAGCGGTTATCCGGGCGGGATGTTTATGCCCAACAAAAACATCAGCCGCGCAGAAGCACTGGTCACCCTGTCCAACGCGGCCCGCGTTTCCCTGCCCAACGAAGCGGCAGCGGATCAGATCCTTTCCAACTTCCGTGACGCCAACACGGTGCCCACCTGGGCGCGTCCGGCGGTTGCCGCTTCCATCCAGAACGGCATCTTCGCCAACGAGCCTAACGCCAGCAGCTACGTTGAAGCGCTTCAGCCCGCCACCCGTGGCGAGGTGGCCGCAATGGTCTATAATCTTCGCGAACGGTTGAATATTGCAGGCAATGGCGCTCAGAACATGGCCAACAACCAACCGCAATACAATCAAAACAACCAACAAGGAAACCAACAAGCTTCCTTGCAGGGCCGTGTCAGCGCTGTTCCTGCCGATACCAAATTCGACGCGACCTTGACCACGCCCATCAGCTCAGAGCTGAACAAGGTGGGTGACGCGGTTGTGGTCACGTTGGATAAGGCGCTGGTCAGCTCGGACAACCGCGTGGTTATCCCGGCAGGAAGCCAGGTAAAAGGCCAAATCGCCACGGTTGAGCCTGCCGGGCGCCTTGGCAAGTCTGCCAAGATGGGGATTAACTTTACAGAAATCATCACCCCGGATAATCAACGCTTTCAGATTTCGGCCAAGGTTGATACGGAAGATGGCATGCTGAGCGGAGACTCTACCAAGGGTCGCGTCTTGAAGGCGTTGGGTAAAACCGCCATTGGCGCAGGTGCCGGAGCGGCCCTGGGAACCGCCATGGGACCACTTTCAGGCGGTAGCGTGGGACGCGGCGCTATTTACGGTACGGCCGTGGGCGCCGGTGCGGGCGCTTTGACCGCCGGACTCAGCAAAGGCAAGGATGTCGTGGTCACTACCGGCGACAAGCTCAACATCCGCCTGACCGAGCCCCTGACGGTCACCGCCAACCAATAACGCTATTTATAAAAGTAATCTCGTATAAAAGCCCCTGTCCCAAGAGCAGTCTGACTCGCTCGGGTCGGGGGCTTTTAAATTGGGGAGATTTTTGAAAATACCCAGCGCCGGAATATTAAAGAACCGTTACACTAGGGGCTTTTGGACGGGCCTGTTTTTTCCCTTCCGGCCTATCTACGCTATACTAGACCCGTTGAGAGAGTTATAGGCGACACCCTGACGTCAGACGTTTTACCGGGTTCATTCCGAACGGATTTTAACAGGGTCAACCATCAGTATCAGCTTTACGAGGCTTCCCATGCGTAGCTGCCCAACTTGCGGCAACCACAACGAAGATCGATTCAATTTTTGCGGGTCATGTGGCACACGTATCGCCAATGCATGTCCTGAGTGTCACTTTGAAAACCTTTTAACCCAGCCGTTCTGCGGCCAATGCGGTAAGCAACTGATTCAGGAAGCTTTCTTAACCCCCTCCCCCCCGGAGCCTGACAGCCACAAGCCGGAATCTTATACGCCAGAGGCGGGGCCTCTGCCCAAAGCGGTCATCCAGGGCGGCCCTCCCGGTATGGGAGAATCGGATAAGCCGTTGCCGGATAAAACCATTATCGAACAATCCCTTCAGCGCGCCATCGCCTCGGCCAACCCGCCCGAAAGCCTTCGGCCTGTTCAGTTGCCTGAGCAGACGTCTCAAGCGTCAGAACAAGTGGCAGAAGAACATTATCCGGATTATATTCCCGACGCTGATTCACAATCGCCCCCCCTAGCCGCCGCGCCCACTCTGGAAGCAAGCGCGTCCGCGGTTTTGAGCGATCAGCTTACCGGGCCGGTTATTGGGCAAGATCAACTTGGGGACGCTTTCCCTTATCAGCCCCCGGTTTACGGGCAGCATCGCAGTATCCGCCAGGCGATTTTCAGCTATGACCAGATGCTGGCTAATCTGCAAAACGATTTCAAGTCGTTCATTAACAAGGGCGATCAGGCCACCGGGCAGGTGCTGGTGCTTTCGGCTTCAGACGGCCTGGGGAAAACGAACCTGATTCAGGAAGCGCGTGAACTGGCCGACCCGACGCCCTTAGAAGGCGGCGGCGAGCAACGCTTGCTTTGGTTTAACACGCAGCATTACCGATGCTTTTCCCCAAACCGCATCCTCCTGCAGGGATGGGTTGAGCTTTTGCAAAATTTGATTGGGCTTACGTTTGAGGGCAGCACCCAGGAAACCACCCGGCAATACATCGCGGAGTTTATCGAATCCCTCTACTCAGGCAATCATCAAGCCAGTGCGGATCAGATCCAGCCCCATCCCGGAATGGAAAATTTCCTGCGGGATCTCTTCGGCGTCAATCCCACCCGTCCGCTCGATACGGAAGCCATTTCAAGAGACGGCGTTTTCGTCGAAATGATGGGCGAAATTCTCAGGCGATTGGCGGCTATTCGACCGCTGGCGCTGTTACTTGAAGATATCCAGTTTGCCGATGTGGCCACATTGGAGGTGCTGACCCAGCTCCTGGATCGCCGTCTGCTTCAGCAAGCGCCGATTCTTCTGATTATCACGCACTCGCGCGATTTCTACCCCACCGGTGCTCTGGAGCAGGCGCTTCAGCAGGTACCTTATAAGGAATACGTCATTTCGGATTTCAACGACGCGCAGGTGGAGACGTATCTCAATAACGGGCCGCTTGGGGGACAAATCCAGAATTTCCCGCTGCCGATACTGACCGCGTTGATCGAACATGCCCACGGCCTGCCGATTTTTCTTGAAGAACTGCTTCGCTTTTTCTATCTCAATGGCATTGTCACGCTCAACAGCGAAACATCCAAGTTTGTTCCGGGCGATGTGGACAAGCTGAACACCCTGCTGATTCCCACCACCCTGAGCGATATACTTCAGGCGAGACTATCGGGGCTTTCGCCTAAAACCCGCTACATTCTGCAATTGGCAAGCGTTCTCGGTGAGCGTTTCTCCATTTCGATGCTGTTTATGCTGAGCCAGGATCCTGAAGCCGAATTCAACGAAACGCTGAATGAACTGTTTAACCAAGGCCTTCTCCTGCCGGACGCTTCCAACACGGGGCGCTTCCGCCACGGCTTTATCTGGCGATCGGTTTACAACGACATTGAGCCTGAGCTGAAAACGCAGTTGCACCAGTTGGTCAGCCAGACGTTTGAAAATGATTTCAGCCAGGGGTCGCCCGATACGTCGATGACGGTCAATTTATTCCTGATGGCCCACCATGCTGAGCAGGGCCAACTGGTTAACCGGGCGTTGTCCTACTGGGAGGTGGCCGGTGTGCAGATGGCGCAAGTGGGACAATTATGCGCCACCAACCATGCGATGTTTCGCGCCATCCAATTAATTCACCTGCTGAAAACGCAGTCGCCTGATAACCCCCAGGGGCTTGATGATCAGGAACAACAACTTTACCTGAAGCTGGGGATGCTTAACAGCCAACCCAACCCCGAGTTTGCGCTCAGGCTTCTAAGCCGTGTGATTCACCAGAAACGCGCCTGGGGCGATATGGATGGGTTGCTTGAACCCTACAGCTTCCTCAATCGCTGCTATGAGAGCATGGGCAATACCGCGCTTGCCCTGGCAAGCGTCAACGAATCGTTGAAGTTATTGCCGAAGCTGTCTTTCCCGCTTGAGTACGCGGCGCTTTTAACCACCAAAGTAGGCTATTTATGCCAGTGCGGACATTTTGAAGAAGCGCGGCAGTTGATTGAAAATGAAATCGAGCCAACCTTCCTTCAGCATTCCCTGGAAGATGAACCGGATTACTTAAAAACCTATCTCAACGCCCGCCTGTTTTTAGCGGAAATCCTCCTCTGGCAATGCCAACCCCGGGCGTTTGAGGTCTTATCGCAAAGCCTGACGCTGGCGCAGGAAAAACGTCTGGAAGGTCTTGCCATCGCCATCCAGCTGGTGCAGGCAAGAGGCTATCTGAAAAAAGGCGCTTACCAAGCATGTGATGAAGCCGCCGACCGCTTGCTCTCACAAATTGAAGCGCTGGACGAGCCGGATTGGTTCTTTGCCCAATGGGGCTTGCTTGCCATGGAATATCACCTGGCGATGGGTGATTGGGAAAGCGCGCGGCAATTAATGCTGACGGTGGTTTCAAGAGCTGAAGGCGTGAAAGACACGCATAGCAGTATTATCGCCCAGCTTTACGGCAGTTACATCGCCTATCAGTTTGGTCAAGCCGATAAGGCCAAATCGTTGCTCGATCATGCTATCGGTGTCAGCAGCACCCATGGGTATCTTGGCTGCGTGTTGCAAGGTCAGCTTTACCAGGCGGAATTGGCGCTGTCTCAACATGACGCAAAAAGCAGTGAACATCTGGCCCGCCAGGTCATCGACGAGGCGTTGCTGCCTGCGATACAAAACCGTTGGCTGGCTTTTCAGGCACTGTTTATAAGAGTTAGGGCGCTTATCCAAAATAATATCGCGCAAGATAATGCCGCTTCCCAGGCCCAGCTTAAAGAAGCCGGCAAGTTGCTTGAGAAAGCCTGGCCCGATGTCATCGCCACGGGATACACCCCTTTGATTGCGGAAGCGGCGGCACTAATCGGAGAACTCTACAAAAACCTGGCAACCCAGGCGCCAAGCGAAATCAGCAAGCAGCACCTGATCAAATCCATTCAGTTCTTTCAAAAATCTCAGGGCCTTTGGCTTGATGCGAACAACAAGCACCAGATCAACCGTCTGCGCGCCGCCATGCCAGGGGGTTAGCTTTTTTATTTTTAAATTCGATCGGCGTCGTCGAAGAAGCCATCGAGATTATCCAGCGTGATGAATTTTTCATCCGCGTTGATTTCAGGCACAAAATGCTCGTTCAAAGGAATCAACACCTTGTCGCGCGTCTGCTGATGGCAGATTTCAAGATAATCCTGATCGCCTGAACTCACCAGATCATTGACCGTTCCCAGAACGGAGCGGGTTTTATGATCCAAGACGTTCAGACCGATAATGTCGTCCACGTAAAATTCTCCTTCCTCCAACGGGGCAAGGTCTTTTTCATCCGCCCATAATTCGGCGCCCATGTAAGCTTCCACGGATGTCCGATCGGGATAACCTTCAAAACGACACAGCACAAGGCGTTCATGTAACTTGGCATGCGTTATCGACAGGCGCGTCTGCTTGCCGTTCAGCAGCAGTGTCACTTCATCAAGGGTATTGGCCCACTCGGCTTCAGGCGCGGACGGACGGACTTTGACATCCCCCTTCAAGCCGTGAAAGCCAACAATTTTTCCAATTTTCTTCAGCCCGTCAGCGGTCATTTTTTTTTCGGTGATTTTGTTTTCCGCAGCGTTGGCGGAATTTTGAACAGAAGCCGTCTTTTGAGAAATGCCGTTGCCAGCCATAGCGCGATTGCCTTCTAGATGCTTTATCATGTGACGATTGATTCATTGCATCGTCAGCGCGAGGCATATTATCGCGGTGCGCTGCAATGTGGAAAATCTGGTATACAAGCTTTTGTATTCAGTTTGGTTTCAGTGATGTTGGATGGAACCCGAGAATGAAGTTTGAACGAAACACAAGTGCCAGGTGAGAAACTACCTGGCACTTGGTGCTTAAATTTATCCGGTGATGCTTTTGACGATACCGTCTTCAACGAGCATCTCGGCCTGGCCTAGCTTTTCGTAGAGGTTGTCGCCCGCAAACACTTCGACATCGCTTTCAAGAATGCCGGTGACGATGTATTCGCCGTTGGGGACTTTATCCAAGTTGGCAATCTGGTTAGCGACCTGAATTTTCACCGAGGCCAACTGGTTGCGTTTCTGCTGGGCTTCGTCATTAAGCTGAAGCAACTGCTTCTGGACGTTCTGACCTTGCTTGGCCAACTGGTCAAGCTGCTGGAGGGAATACTGGTATTGCGCCTCAAGTTGCTGGAGCTGGGTATCGGCCAGCTTGGATTCCTCGTTGAGTTCATGTTGGGCGCGTTTTCTAAAATCATCCGTTACCAAGGTCTTAACGGTAATCTGGCGTTTGAGGCGAACAGAGGAAATGGCTTTTGGCGCTTGAGACATCAGTGTTTCTTCCTGCTGGGATTTTTCTTGCGGGTTGCTGCTGTTATCAAGATCAGCTTGTGATTGCGCGGTAAGAACGGCGGACATAGGGAGCTCCCAAATTTTTAATCGGCGAATAAAAAACGAATCGAGCGCCCGGCAATACAAAAATCATACAGGATTGTATATACAAAGAGGAAAGCCGGAGCGGTAAACGCGATAATAGCACGTTCACCGGCAAAGGTGAATGTGCCCGCTAGTTAAAAGTACTAAATCGCCTGAAAAAAAATTTGTGTGCCGCAAGCCCCTATTCATCAGGACGTAGTCAGGGCGCAAAAACGCTGCTCTCTATAACCATAGTAGCCCTCTGGCGAAGGCGCTCAAGCGCCTCCCGATCAGCTTTGAGGACGACGCTTTTAGAAATTTTCGCATCATCCCAGACGGATCGACCTTCAATTGATATTTCAGAGCCGTTTCTCGTATCCAGTATTGCCTTGACTTGGGGTACCTGCGTTTCGCAGACAGCCGACAGCGGCGTATGACCCACCATGGACAGCGCGCAGGCAATCCCTATCGCCTCGCCAAGCATCGCGTTGTGCTGAACAATCCGCCCGACACCCTGAGCGATGGGAGAATATCCAGCCGAACGGCCGACAAAGGCGAAGTTTTCAGGATACCCATAGCTGGCATCGGCAAAAAGCGGCAAAGCGACATCCAGCCCCACGTTAAAAACCGGCTTGGGCAGGTACTCACCCGGGTAATGTTTCCACAGTTCGGTGCCGCGCAAGTCAAGCCAGTAGCTATACGTCCCTATCGCTTTCTCTTCGCTGACGCCGCCGCGAATGGCTTTCTCCGCCGTCATATTGTCCTTGGCCAGCAACGTGCAGGTTTGCCTGACGTAAAGCTCTTCGGGCACTTCGACAACAGCTTTTGCAAATCCGCCGGCTTCTTTCAGGAAGCGCTCGAACGCCGCCAACTCGTCGTTGAGAAAATCTGGGCAGGGCTTGCCATGTGAGTATGCCAACAAGGTTTCAAAATTGTCAGAAGCGGGGGATAGCCTTGCCACCATCCCATTCAGGCTCATCGCATCCGTTTTATGACCATCCGGCAGCAGGGCGATATTGAAGCCGTCTACCACAATCTCGGCGTTGGGATAATCCTCGGGTTTTCTGCCGCGCCAAACGTGATAATAAATGCCAATCGCCGGGTTCAGCACATCGAGATAATCCAGTTCGGCCTTGTTATCGGCAATATAAGCAGGTTGATCGATCATATCCAGAATTTTTTCGGGCGATTGCTGCGGAAGCGCCGCCATCATCCATTCAGGCATTTTGGGATGCAGTCGGAGCATTTCCTCAAACTGGCGAAATTCCTGCCAATCGACGCCACGAACCCTAAACACGGGAGAAATGCCGAGGAAATTCTGTTCCTCTCCAAACACCTCACCCAAACCTTCGATATAAGGGATGCCAAGCGCTCGGGCCGCATCGGCGTCGGGCGTTGCGTCAATCACATGCGTATAAGTTTTGGAAAGAAGATGTCCTTCATCCGTCCTTGGGGCATCCGTCCTTGGGGCACTCGCATCCTCAATGAGAGAAAGTTTTTCCCTTTCTTTGCCGCTGGCGTATGGTTTTACCTGCGCCTTCCTGCTTTGGTCTATTTCCGCTAAAGCCAATGTATAAAGCCCGGTATTTGGCTCGTAGCGAAGCGTTTCAGGCCTGACTCCACTTAGAACACTCACGCCAGCCTCGTCAAGCATATCCGCCATGGCCTGACCGGCGCGTTCAGGAACCAGGGCAACGCGTTTAAAGCCGATGCGATCAAAAAAGCGGCGCATCATAGGCGGAACATAGGCGGGGGTAATATCCATGTAGCATAGGCCTCCCCGTGTGGAAAGCCCGCCGAGCATCCCCGTGCTGCGCCTGGCCAGGGTTACCGGCACGCCAAGCTCTGCCGCCGAAACGGCGGTTAAAACGCTCTCAAGCTCGTCTCCCAGTACCAGCAGGTGCTCAGGCATTGGCGTGTTACCCTATTTTATAATGACGCGTCAGAACAAGATGAGCCCCATCATAGCAGATTGACCCGACAGGGGTAAGCACAAACCTTGCAGAAAGAAGGCTTTTAGCCCCAAAGAGGGGAAAAGGGCCACAAGAAAATCGTCCGCTTGAACTTGTCGCCCGTTTTTGGCATAGTCGTAAAGCAAGGTTTAAAGCACTATGGTGGCGGCATAGCCAAGTGGTAAGGCAGAGGTCTGCAAAACCTTTATCCCCAGTTCAAATCTGGGTGCCGCCTCCAACTCTATCCGGGGATTTTTAACGAAGCAAACAAGCTTCAAACTCACACTGCTTTTAAATGCTTCACGAGGCGGATGGTTTCCTTCAACGACTCGTAGACCCTATCCGAAATGAACGATATAAAGGGCAGCGGGTTATTTTCTACCTGCGCGATACGCAATAGGGCGATGTAATCCCCTCTGAGTATCGGAGGAATGATCGTTGGGCCGTAACCTGACTTTAAAAGCAGAAGGTTCATCAGCAAGCGGGCCGTTCGGCCGTTGCCATCCGTAAAGGGATGAATCGTGACCAACTCCAAATGCGCCCTTGCCGCAACTTCAACCGGGGAATAGCTTTCCTTCCAGGTCGGCAAAAGCTCTTTAAAGAAACGAGCCATCAACTGAGGGACTTTGGGATAATCCGGCGGTAAATATTCCGTCCCGGTAATCACAACCTGCTTCGTTCGATACTCCCCCGACACTGTTTCGGAAATTCCATCAAGCACAAGCCGGTGTAACATCAGGAGATCCGTTTCTGAAGCTTCCCTGTCCAAAAGGGAATATAGCACATCAAACGCCTTGGCGTGCCCGATCGCCTCAAGGTGATCCCGCATCGGTTTTCCGCCAATCGTAATGCCGTCTTCAAGCACCACCTTCGTTTCGCTTTCAGTCAGGGTATTTCCTTCCAGCGCATTGCTCGTGTAGGTTAAGCTGACCCTGAAATACTTTCTCAGGCTATCCAGTAGCTCCGCGTCAAAAGGCCGGAACCGATCCAGTTCCTGTTTTAACGTCTCGCATTCGGCAATTCGATTATCGTAGTCCATTCACTTATTTTACCCTGAATCGCTTTAGAGGATTAAGGGCATAATATGAGTTTTCAACGACAAAAAGCCTGTGGCGATATCGTACAGGCTTTTCATCTTTGATTCGTTTTTAGATAAAGCTTAAACTACAGCGGGTTCTGGCCGCGAATAACGCGAATCAACACCACCACGATGGCAATGACCAGCAAAATGTGGATATAGCCACCCAGCGTGTAACTGCTGACCATTCCCAGCAACCAAAGAACCAGGAGAATAATAAAAATTGTCCAAAGCATGGTGTAAAATCCTTTCAGGACGATAACCCTAAACATAATCTTAATTATCTGGATCTGGAGAGACTGGGAGCCCAGCCCAAACCAGAATCAATTCCGAACCGCCGTAAGCGATTTGATACCCTTATAGTAATTTTATCCAGGCGACTTGAACAGTACTCTCTTTTCTCATATTGATGACATGTTTTCTCAGTCTGAAGTAGGATAGGCAATCCAGCAGACTCTACCAGAGGATGATGCCTTACGTTATTTCAGGTAAGCTTAGCTGTCATTGGCCCCAGTCCAGCCCCCTAGTCTCGCCGATAATCTTTTCGTTATAATAGTAAGCCTCAGCGGCGGGCATCATGATTTATTCAAGCGTATTGATCTTTAAGAGGGTTATGTTCGATGAGTCTTCATATCGCGGTTTTCCTGAAACAAGTGGCGGACAATACCAAGCTGAAATTTAACGAGACCGGGCCGGTGCTTGAGAATGTCCCCATGATGTTGAACCCCTACGATGAATACGCCCTTGAAACCGCCATCCGCCTGAAGGAATCTGCCGGAGCAGACGCCAGCCTTTCGGTTATCACCATGGGCACCCTCAGCGCGAAGGAAATCCTTAAAAAAGCCGTTGCCGTCGGCGCGGATTCAGCTTTCCTGATTACCAATGACGCCCTGGCCCAAAGCGACAGCACCGCCAACGCGAAAATCCTGGCGCAAGCGCTCAGAAGCGTCGTGCCAAACTTTAACCTTCTGGTTTTCGGGCAAACGGCGCTTGACTCCCTGGATGGGCAGACCGGGCAGAAAGTGGCGGAACTCTTGAATTTACCAAGCCTTACGTTTTGCAAGGGAGCTGAATTTTCAAACGGTTCCATTACCGCCACGCGGGAAACCGAGCGCGGTTATGAGGTTCACGAAATGTCGCTGCCAGGGGCCCTGTGCATGATGAAATGCGACTATGAACTTCGCGGCTCCAACATCAAGGGGGTAATGAAAGCCAACAAAACCGAAATCCCCGTCACTTCGCTTGCAGAACTTGGCATTACGCAAGATCAAAGCGGGGAGGCAATGTCGGCCACCAAAACCCTTAAGACCTGGCAGCGCCCGCCGAGAGCCGAAGCAAAAATTATTGACGGCGCAAATCCCCAAGAGGCAGTTGCTTCGCTTATTGGCGCCTTAAAAGAAGCCAAAGTTTTTTAGTAAAACGTTTTTCTAATTTCTAAAAGGAGCAACCGTCATGGCGCAAGGCATATGGATCATCGCCGAACTTCAGAACAACGCGCTGAGCAGCAGCACCCATGAACTTTTCACCCCGGCAAGGCGTCTAGCCGATAAATCTTCCCAAGCATTAAGCGCCATTCTTGTTACCGGTGAAAGTGACGTTTCCCAGGCCGAAGCCCAACTGGGCCACTTGGGCGCCGATCAGGTCATCACCGTTCGACACGATCTCCTAAAAACTTACCAGGCACAATTATTCACCATCGCCATTGCCGATCTCATCAAGGAAAAGCAGCCCAACATTGTCCTTTTCGCCGCAAGCACGACGGGGGTTGATATTGCCCCCAGAATCGCCATCCGAACCGAGGCTGGCCTGGTGACGCAAGCCATCGACCTGGACTTGAATGAAGCAGGGCAATTGGAAGTCACCCGAACCCGCTATGCCGAGTCATTGCTGTCAATGGTCATCACCCCTGAGGCCAGGCCGCAAATGGCCACCGTCAAGAAAAAAGCGTTCCCCGCGCCGGTGCTGGACACCAGCCACAACGCACCGGTGGAAGTGGTAACCCCCAAGCTGGATGCCGCAATGGCCAAAAGCAGTCTGAAAGAGATCAAGCAGGCGGAAGGCTCAAGCAAAAAGAAACTGGAAGAAGCCGATGTCATCGTCTCTGGCGGTCGTGGCATGAAAGGCCCTGAAAACTTCAACCTCGTCGAAGAGTTGGCCGCTGCTCTCAATGGCGCTGTGGGCGCTTCGCGCGCGGTGGTGGATGCCGGGTGGCGTCCCCATTCAGAGCAGGTGGGGCAAACCGGTAAAACCGTCAACCCCAAACTTTATGTGGCCCTGGGGATTTCAGGCGCATTGCAGCATCTGGTGGGAATGAGTTCCAGCCAGACGATTGTTGCCATTAACCGCGATGAAAACGCCCCCATCTTTAAAGTGGCCGATATTGGCGTGGTGGGAGACGCGCTGGAAATCACCCCACTTCTGACCCAGGCGATTCAGGAACAACACGCCACGGTGAATGTGTAAAAATCTAAGTGCTTCCCACCAGGCGATTGGGAAAGTAATATTCCCAGCGCTTGATGCTGCCGCAATCCTTGCAAAGCGCGAACTGGTTCATAAACATCAGGTCGGCCACAAAAGATTGCTCATTGATGGCGACTTCGACTTCCTGGTGCTCATTAATGCGAATGGCCACCGATCCTTGATACTCCGGTTGAAGCACAAGGTCAAACAATAAGCTGTCGCAGTCTTTGCATTTGAACACTGAGGTACACTCCCAAGTTTGCGTTATGCCGATAAAAAAGGAACCGGTCTTATCATCGGGCTTATCGGGCTTATCGACACAGGCGCGCTTATCTTGATTGATTTATCACAATGCATCGGGCCCAGGATAAGGCGCGTGCTTTAAGCCGGTTAAACAACGGGATATTTCACCGGGTACTTTCTGAAACCTGCTTGTACTGGCCAAAAACCATTACAAACGACCTGTGTTAGGATAAGATTCTGATGTTGTTCGCCGTGCCCTAAACGGAGACAACTCCCATGTTTTGCTTCGTTCACTTGCCCTTATCATATCGTCACATGGGGGAAAAGCTGCAACAAAATAGCGCTTATGGTTACGGTTCCTTAACATCCACGATGGTAAAGCATTAAAACAATCATTAATACTGGGAGTTTTACCCTTTTTATATGGCAAACGTATTGAATAATGATAGAAAGCATCTATGTGTTCTTGGCTCCACCGGTTCTATCGGGACGCAAGTCCTTGATGTTGTCCGTCATTTTC
Organism: Vampirovibrionales bacterium; assembly: GCA_035285165.1. Lineage (GTDB taxonomy): Bacteria > Cyanobacteriota > Vampirovibrionia > Vampirovibrionales > Vampirovibrionaceae > JAYKHP01. Next base: position 197,261 of record JAYKHP010000018.1, read on the forward strand.
CCAATTGCTTTAAGGTTGAAGCCTTGGCTGCGGGTAAAAACATTGCCCTGCTTGCCGAACAAATCATTGAGTTCAGGCCGAGCCACGTTGTCATCAAGGACAGTGAGGACATTGCGGCGTTAAAGTCGTTACTGGTGGCTGCCGCCATAAAGCCGCTACCCGAAATTATCTCAACGGCGATGGCAATGGACGACCTTGCCGCAATGCCTGAAGTGGATACGGTTATTGTTGGGCTGGTGGGGCTGACGGGACTGGCGCCCACGATGAGCGCCCTTCAGGCGGGCAAGCGTGTTTTAAGCGCCAACAAGGAAACTTTCGTCGCGGGCGGGCATTTGGCAAAACCCTACCTGAAACAGATTATCCCGCTTGATAGCGAGCATTCGGCGATTTTTCAATGCCTGGCGGGAGCAAGCTGCAGCGAAATCGCAAAAATCGTTCTCACGGCCTCCGGGGGGCCTTTCAGAAAGCTTGGCGCGGAGGCGCTGGCTAATGTGAGCACGGCTGATGCATTGAAGCATCCCAATTGGGTCATGGGCCAGAAAGTGACCATTGATTCAGCCACCCTGATGAACAAGGGACTCGAAGTGATTGAAGCCCACTGGCTCTTTGGCGTGGATTATCCGCAGATTGAGGTGGTGATTCACCCGCAAAGCATTGTCCATAGCGGCGTCACGTTTGTGGATGGTGTTTCTCTCCTGCAACTGGGCGCACCCGATATGCGCGCCCCCATCCAGTACGGCATGTTTTACCCCAACCGGGTGGAAACGCCTTTTGACGCTTGCAAATTCTCTATAGAAAGCCTGAACCGCCTGGACTTTGAGCCCCCTGACAAGCAGCGTTTCCCTTGCCTGGAGCTGGCCTACGAGGCAGGGCGTATCGGAGGCAGCATGCCTGCCGTTCTCAATGCCGCCGATGAAATCGCCGTCCAACTCTTCCTGGCGGAAAAAATCGGACTGATGGACATTCCCCGCCTGATTGAAAAAACCATGGCGAAACACCATGGGGACGGGGTTGTCAGCGCGCCAAGCCTGGCAGAAATCCGCACGATTGATCACTGGGCGAGGACGACGGTGACGATGCTGGCAAACCACCATCCGGCTGGACTTTTATCCATATCCCATTAAAATCCCTTACTAAAGATCCCTTGTCGTTTCAAAGCCCATGCCTGAATGGTCGATAGAGGGATATGCACAGTTCAGTAAAAACATTGGCAACGGGCCTGCTTCTGGCCTTCTGTATCGGCTCTCATGAGGCCGACGCATGGTCTTTGACCGAGTCTTTACCCAAGTTTTTACCATGGAAAAAGGGACAGAATGCCAAAACGGGACAGGTAGTCAATCCGGCTGAAAACAGGCGCTATTACGACGTTTATCTTGTGGGCAACCAGATGTGCCGACAATGCGCCATAATCCCTGTCAACGAATACCAGATGGGCCTGGTGAACAAAGCGGGGAAAAGCGTCGTGGTTCGCTCTGTCGATATCGTGGGCGTCGATACCCATCCTTTCATGCGCAAAGTACTGGAGCGAATCGTTCGGGATACCGACATTGTGGGAGAAATCATCACCGCGCCTGGCTATGACCCCTTACAAAGCTGGCGTGATGAGATTCGCGAACGCCCGGCACCAAGCCCCGTCAACGAACCGGAGGGGTAGAGATCCTACTTCGTGTCCGATGGCTGGCTACAATTATGTCGAATGGCGCCGATTATACCAGCGGCAAAAATCATGGCGGCAAAGTACTCGCATATAGGGCAGGCCAAAACGCCTGAAATGATGACAAGAACACTCCAGAAGGGGTGTCGTCGTATTTGAGAAATAATGGCAACGAAGAAGCTTTTCACCCGCCTTATGGGGCAGCGTCCCGGAGCTTTCTCCAACTCGTGCAAAGCGTGTTGGATATCTTCATCGTCAGGCATGCGGCTTCCCTTTTTAATAAATCACGATTATTTGCCATCAGCTTAGGTGTTTATCGGTCAAATCCCCGCTTTCTACAATTACTGTTCTCCAATGCCTGCGCTTCAGAAAATGTCGAGGGATATATCCGGTGCATATCCTATGAAAACATCTCGTTTACAAAACGGTTACGCAAGCAATCCGTTTTCAAAGCTTGTTTTTGTTTATATATATTAGAATTTATATATCAATAGAGAAGCGCAGAGAGAGTTTTTCAAAGCCCCTGACCAAAAGCAAAATCTCCCCAAGCAAATTCTCCCCATGTAAATTCTCCAAGGAGTATCTTTATGGTTGCCAGTATCGGCCAGTTGATTCCCGGCGCAGTTCCAGCAACGGCAGCATCGACCGTTCCCACGTTTCCGCAGGCGCCAGTGCAAGCCGCAGCCCCAATGGCCCTGGCGGCACCCGTCATGGCGGCTCCGCAAGACCAGCAAATGGCGGCCTTGAGCCAACAGATTATGCAGTTGATGAGTATGTTTCAGACCATGATGGCGGCACCTCAGCCCGTGGCGGCACCGGCGGCAGATCCGGCGGCGGCACAGGGCGAAGAAGAGAACGAGGATGACGGTGGTCTGCTCGGCGGCCTGCTAGGTGGCCTGGGTGATATTGGAGACACGATTCAGAATGCCCTGGATGACGCCGGTGTTGGCGACATCGCTGAGACGGTTCAGAATGCCCTGGATGATGCCGGTGTTGGCGACATCGCTGAGACGGTTCAGAATGCCCTGGATGACGCCGGTGTTGGTGACATCGCTGAAACGGTTCAGAATGCCCTGGATGATGCGGGCGTTGGCGGCAACGATTAATCCAGTTAAAAACCAAGCTTTAAAAAAGCCTTTGGCCCGGAGCCAGAGGCTTTTTAGGTTTTCAGCTCAAAGCGGTTGCAACACAAAAAAAAATGTTACAATACACGGCATAAGCAATAGGAGAGTTGGGTCAGCGAGTGTGCGGCGAAAAAGTAAATAATGGAAAAAAGTAAATAAAAGATAACAGCCGCGCTTGAAAAATCAAATGACTGAATCACATGACAATCAATCGTGTCGATATAGTCGACAGCTCTGGCATTTTTAAAAACCGGTTTTCAAGTTGTTCCCTTGTATTCCGTGTAAAAAATAGAGAGAAAGAGAGAACCATTCCATGAAAAATATCTGGGCAAAAACAATTAGCTCTAAAAAACTTGGCGCTTGGCTTATGCTTGGCGCAATGGCTGCTTCCATCACAGTTGTCAGCGCCTACGCCGATGATGAGGAAACGCTAAATACCACCACCAACGAAACGGCCAGTGAAAGCACCGTTGAACCCGGGCCTTTCACCAGCAAGTATCCTGTTGCCTCCCACATCGTAACCTCGCCGCTGCGTTTGGTGACAACGGCCACGGCAGGGACGATGGGTCTTATCGGTGGTATCTTCAAAGGCACCGGCACCGGGGTACAGGATTCGTTGGATTACGCCGCCGACTTTGGCCCCAAGGGCGACGACATCGTTGATCGCTCCACGCATGGGGCGTTGTATGTCCCTACGGCAACGGTTGGAACACTTTATTTTGTTCCTAAAAACATCGCCGTTGAAGGTGGCAAGAGCGCCTGGGATTTAGGCTCCCGTGGCTACCAATGGTGGAACCGCCTCTAATCCAATTAATAAGTTTCAAAAACCCAGTGTATTAACGGAGTAAACTCAAAATGTGGAAAGACCCCAAATTTGTCCAGAAAATGGCCTTTTATGGGGTCTTTTACATTTTGTTCGCTGTCTTTATCACCGTGGGGTTTTTCACGAAGGATTATATCCGCCCGATAGCTTCTTTAATGGTGCCCATTAACGATAAGCCTTTTGCTTACACCTTCCTGGTACTGACTGCCATGTATTGGGGCATCGTGCTTGTCACAGAGCTGTTGATCAAAAAAAAGCAACCTTAAATTGGTTATTTTTGTTATGGGGGAAATGGCGCATATGCTTTGGGTGTTTATCGGCGGCGGCCTGGGATCTATGCTTCGCCTCTTGGTCAGTGCACAGCTTCAAGCTGCAGGTGGTGGTTTTCCATTGGGCACCCTTACCGTTAACGTTTTTGGGTGTCTTGCAATTGGAGCCCTGGCAGGATTCCCGAACACCACCCAAAACGCCCATGGATATTTCACCTATCCTTACCGGCTCTTTCTCATTACCGGCTTTCTTGGCGGGTTTACCACATTTTCGTCCTATGCCTTTGAAAGCTTCTGGCTTTTCAAAAACGGAGAGAGCGAAAAAGCGCTTTGGAACCTGGCGATGAATGTTATTTTGGGCATGATTGCCGTTTTGCTTGGTTTTTACTGCATGCGTTTCGTGCTGGGCACCCGCCAAGGATAGTTTTTGTAAAAAAAAATCTCAAGACTGGCTTGGGTTAGCGGCTTTCGTTACGGAACACCATAAAATCCCTTGCCATATGAGAAATTTCATACTAATATAGTCTTGTCTCAGAATGAAATGTTTTCAATTTATTCGTTCGCTGCTATTCTCTAGCACGATGAGTGTTCTGGTCAGTTAGCCCCTCGCTTGAGTGTGTTACTCCCCCCTCACGGTGCTTTCGCCCTGATTTGATATCGTTTGATATCAATAAAGAAATCGCGACATTAGCATCTTGCTTGCTTCTAAGGTGTGAGATTCCGTAGGAAATGCGACACAAACTCTTTTCGACTTTAACGCCTGAACCTGACTGAAATAAAAAGCATCTCAACTCTGAAAAAAAACTGTATGGGCGCCATTGGCCTTGAGGAAGGCGACTGGTTACAAACTGCTTACGGCTCATCATCCCGTCAGCACACTCTCCCCCGATACTCTCATTTGACATTCACAGGGTAATTTTCTAAAACACCATTTTCATAACGCGCTTACCAAGTTGTAAAAACGAACAAGTGTACAAAAGTGTGCAAAAAGGATGTTAGGGATGAACGGTCCGCTTTTTTCATCTGCGGTTTTTTCAGTTGCTAACCTTCAGACGCCAGCGGCCTCTGTGCCAAAGGCGCAGGATCTTGGCCTGCTTTGGGCGGGTTGGTACTCACCGGAAGCAGCCGCTTCCACCCCCGCACCTATCCAACCCTCAACGCTTCGCCACTCGTCAACCAACAGCAAGTGGAACTGGCTGGCATAGTAACGCGCAGAATCAACAATCATTCGCCTTTCAACTGAACAAATTTAGAGAGAGACTTTTCTAACACCGTTTTAAGCGGCGTCTGTTTGCTGTAAAAGCGGTAAGTGGGACAGTGGTAATTGGTAATCGGCCCGCTTTTTGTTAAAGTGCCCTCATGCGCCTTGCTTCTCTCCGTTTTTCACATTGTCCTGACTGGCTTTTCATCACGCTGCTGATGCTGTTTTCAGCCGCCATTAAACTGGTGGGCATCAGCCAAGTCAGTCTGTGGATTGATGAAGCCTACTCGTTTCTGGTGGCCAACGGGCACCCTTACCCCGAAAAGCTCAGCCGCTTTCCGCAAAGCGTGGCTCAAGTTTATGACGCCTACCTTGCCTGGCAGCCGCTGGGTTGGACACAGCTTATCGCCAGTCTCAAGCAAAATGTCCATTTGCCGCAGTATTACCTCCTGCTTAATCCCTGGCTTGGCTGGGTGGGCAATGACGCCTTCGGATTGCGCAGCTTTTCTACGCTTCTCAGTACGCTGACGCTTATTCCGTTTTATTACCTGGCGCTGGCCATTGGAAAGCGCCTATATACCAAGCCCGATAGCTTAAAAGAAGATGTCCAGAAGAAGTCCCGCCGCATGGCAATTTGGGGCAGCGTGCTGATGGCCTTTGTGCCGATGCAGCTTTATTACGCCCAGGAAGGCCGGATGTATGCGCTTTCAATGTTCTGGGCCGTCACCAGCGCGTTTGCGCTATGGCATTTGACAGCCTATTTGCAGACACCCTCAACATCGCCTGCTAAAAAAACAGTCCTGTCGCTGGCTTACACGCTCACCCTTTTAGGCGGGCTAAGCAGCCATTACATGTTTGTCTTCTATCTCAGTTTTCATGGGCTGTATATCGCCCTGGCGTTCCTGCTGCACAGGCAGAAGCGGAATTTTTGGTTTTTCCTGATTCCGGTCTTTGCATGTGTCGGCCTTGCCTGGATTTGGTATCCCGTTTATAAAATCCAGCAGGCGGGCGTTTGGGAGAACTATCACTTTGCCAAGCAGTTGATGAAACCCATGCGTTATATTTGCAAGTTTCCGCTGATGCCGATGGAATCCTTCGCCAACAACAACATCATCGCCAGGCTTTTTTACTTTCCGCTGGGGGCCGCCATGTTCTGGGGCTATCTGCTTTACCGGTTAGGATACGCGCAAAAAAAACCGGAGACGACAACACCTTTTTGGCAGCCTGAATTTAAATTTTCGGGCGCCTTCAGGCTCTATGCGGAAGGCTTTATCCTCTGCTGGCTTTTTACGCCGATTGTAACCCAGTGCGCTTATGACCTGTTAAAAGAAACACATACGACCGTCATTACCCGCTACCTGTTACTGGTAACACCGGCCGTTCCGTTATGGGGTGGCCTGGTGATGCAAAGCCTGGCTGAAAAATCAGCGGGCATTTACCAGCGCCTTAAAGCACCGCTGCTGGCGATGATCCTGCTTTACGCCCTGGCGAGCGTCTTTAAGGAATCGCCAGCCTATATGCACAGCAACAAGAAAAATTTTGACACGGCCGCAGCCTATCTTGCAAAGCACCTGCGCGCTGGCGATCTGCTTTTTACCAACGGCCCACTGGGCGCGCCCAACCTGATGGTGTACTACCTGAAAAAAACCCACCCCACACTGCCGGTCATATACTGGGTGAAAGATTATAACGGGAAGGACACCCCTTTACCGGACATGCAAGCGCTTAGCGCTTACCAGCGCGTGTGGTTTTTCAATAACCGCAGCAACGAACGCCGAGGGCTGGATGTTGCAAGAGCCACTATCCAAGAAATTTATCCTAACTTTCATTCCAGAATCGATCCCGAGGGCCAGTTGGACCTCTACACCCGTCACTAAAGGCTCGTTGAATCTCCTGCTACACCAGCGTAAGCCCTAGCAGGTGGGGTATTTTCAAAAATGCTTGTTTTGCCCGCACAGCAGAAAACAACAATGTCTAGTGAATACAACCATCCACATTTGAGGGCATTGCAAGCATTTTTGAAAATACCCCACCCGCTAGGGCTTCACATGATCAGGGCGAATGAGCCGTCTTGGTATAAAATAGAAAGTACAGAACCGCAAAATCACACTGCGCGTTATCGATTCAAGCAACAGCAAAGGGCTTTATGCCAATGTCCATTCTTCAGCCTGATTATCAGCAAGCAGCGCATCAGGAACCACAAGACACTTATGCCGCACCTTCCGTTCAAGGCGGAACGGTCATCACGCCGCAAGCAAGCGTTACCGAAGTGCAGTGGCATTTTGCCGTGCCCATTTACACCAAGCTTTTGCCGGGGTTTGAGTCACAACAGCAACCCCTGCTCGACTTGGTTCGCGAACGCTTTATCTCTCCCGACGCCACTCAGGAAAAAGCCCCTGCCGATCGCAGCACGCTCTATAATCCCTGGCACAGCGAAGCGAATCTTCATTTGCTCAATCATCCCGCCATCCAATGGTTTAATCGCGAAGTGGGCATTATGGCCCGCGACTGTATCGGCAGCCGAAACCCTCAAATGAGCGAATTTGACGTGTTAATGGAATCCTGCTGGGCGACGATGTGTACCCAGGGAGGTTGGAGCCCGCCGCACAACCATTTTCCCGCGCAGTGGTCAGGCGTTCTGTTCCTGTGGGTTGAGCAGGCCATCAATGCCGAGGAACGAGAAGACAAGGGCGGTAAAATCGACTTTTTCAACCCCGTTCCCCTCTCCGCCGGTTTCGGCTTGCCCACCAGCGTCACCTACACCCCCAGGGACGGGCTTATGCTTTTATTCCCTGCCCTGCTTCAACATATGACACACCCGCTCACCAAAGACACGGGACGCTACTCCATTGCCTTTAACCTGAACATTGTTCCGCGCTCCAATAACCGCGTTTGATACAAGCACTGAAAAAATTGCTCACGTTACCATTCGTGTGCTAATATATACTCCTTATTACTTCTAACCTCGGTGTCTATTAAAAAGTTCGTATCCTGTTCTCTTTTGTAATGCCAGCTTAAGCATATCCATAGGATTTACCTTCCCTATCCTAAAGCGTTTCAGGCTTGGGTTTATGGTACTTTCTTTAAGATTGTCATTCCCTATTTCGTTGATCCAATGCGCACTGCTTACCGGGTGACTTCATGTTTCAAATTCCCCAACGCCAATACTGGTCCTGCATGGGCGAAACCGTACTGAAAAAATCGCAGTACGACGCCGATGCGGCCAACGCGCGGGAAAATAACCGGAGCTACGCAGACCAGCTATCACGACAACAGACCCAGCAGCAGCTTCGGGTCACACTGCCCTCTCAAACGCAAAGTCCTTTTGTGCTGACAAGCCAGGCACCACCACAACCGCCTGACACACCGACTCAGCGGTTTATCCAGACGCTTGCCCAAAACATCGTTCGTCCGTTTGTATTGATCCAGACGGCGTTACAGAATGCAGCCCAACAGGTATCGCAAGCCATCTCGCAGACATTGCAGCAAGTCCCGGGCTTTATCGACAAAGCGATGAGCCAGGTACTGAGCTTCTTCTTCGGCTACAAAAAAGACACCCGCGAGGAAAAGGAAAAGCGCGACCGAAATGACGCGGCGACCCTTGACATGTTTGGTGAAAGCGACTTGTTTGGAACAAGCGCAAGCAAAGTTGAGCAAAAAGAGAACAGCGGCATGGGTTCAGGAAGCCGTCAGTAAGAAATTAAGCGTTTTTCTACCAGGTTACTTACCAGGGTTTTGGTTGAATGACATAAAAGCTGGTGACATAATTGGCCAGGCGGCAAAGGAGAAAAACGGCCGCTAAGTTCCGATGGAGTTTCAGCAGGCCGCGATTGCCCTTGAGGACTTTGAAGCCCAGGTAGGTGAGAACGGCATAGAGAATAACCGTGGCAAGCGACACGCTGACGTGAAAAAGCAGCAATGCGTGTGCGTCTGGCGTTTTAACGCTGGCGGCAACCGTTTCGATGGCCTGGCGGTTGATTTCGATAATCAGCACCAACATGACATCCAGGCCGAATGCGGCCAACATCGCAGGGACGTGGATTTTCATGTCCCGGCGCTTCCACAGGCCAATGCCAATCAAGGCGAGGATAAACGTGGAAATAACGTGATAAATGCTCATGCCGCTCTTTCTAAGAAATTCTGTCGGTTTTAGCCCCTGACCTGCCGTGACGCTTGAAATAAGTTGCAGCCATTATAGCAGAAGGGATTTAAAAACAAGCACGATCAATCACAGCTTGGCGGCTTTCACCAGCTTGTTGGCTGTACGAAAGGTCAGCAGCGTTAAAAGCGCACGCGCCATCCAACTGAAAATGAGCAACGGCGTTCGGATCAGAGGGATAGGCGTTCGGCCAATTTTACGGAATGCCTTGCTCTTCCAGTTCCCCTGGTTGAGGGCCTGGACATGAAAGAACGCTTTGACCATTCTATCCAACCCTTGGCCTTTCTTCAGCCTCAAGCGGTTTCGCAGGGTTTTTCGCCCCTTGAAAATTTTATTGATTGCCTTGTTGACTTCCTTGCGAAACCGCTTGTAAGGCTCTTCGCCTTTACTTTTCAAGTCATTTCGATTCGTGTCGTTCCAGATTTTTTGCGCGGCGCCCACGTGCTTGGTGCCCCCGCTCAGCTTGTCATGCTGAACGCTCTTAAGCAGACGCGTTCCCGCCATTTCCAGCCCTATCAGCCCGATGAAGCTTAAAGGGGCTACAATCAGGGCACAGGGGCCGCTTATAACGCTTAGGGCAAGGGCAATCAAGGGGCCACCGTAGCGAAAAAAATAACCCAGCATCAACCGCCTGTTTTCCGGGTTGTCAAACCCCAGACCTTTTCTTAGCCCTTGAGGAGAGGCGCCAAAACGGACGGAATCCCCTGCTGTCAAATCACTTTGGACAGGCCGGACAGGTTGATGCCCCTGAAGCTTTCCCCCCCCAAACCCCACGGGAGAAGCAGCCGACGCGCCGTTGGACGGGGTCCGTCTTGATGTGGAAGACGGATAAGAAGAGTCCGGATGTATGAAGAGGGAGGTCATCTGAAACGTTTTTGTTGTTGGTTAGGGAGCATCCGCAAAAAGTATAGCAATAACAACAGTCGCCGCTTGCTTAGCGCTAAGTAATGGCCCTGCAAAAATGCTAGCTATAAAAAAGATATACAGCAGGGGGATATCTCAAGCCATGGGGACAAAAGCGCCTGAAGCCTTTTTTGTGCGCGGATTGGCGTCTTTTCCACATTTGAAGGCTAATTGAAGATCAAGGCGCTTCTTCCAAAAAAGCCACACACCAGAGAGTCTATATACGAAGCGCACGGATCGCCTATAATAAAAAGCAAATGAGAGTTGAGTGTTTTCACTTGGAATAAGGGTTATCATGACATTTCTAAAGGCCTTCCGCACGGAATTGATCTTGCTTCTCTGCCTGGCAGGCCTCTACAGCATTTTTATCTCCCTCTATGAACTGAACACCTATACGGAACTGCCCCTCTTTGAAAGCGCCCGTCAACTCCTGGCTGGCGAGGCATGGGAAATCCCCAGCATCGACTCGGGCAATTTCAGCCCCTTGATGGTCGGCATTCTGACGGTTGCCTTCAAGTTTTTCGGGGTCAGTATCGCAACGGCCAGAATCCCGGCGATTATTCTCACCGCGGCCGGACTTTTATTGACCTATATCACCTGCATGGTGACCATTAAAAGCCGTACCACGGCGCTTCTTTCCACGGCAACGCTCGGCACCTCGCTCGGCTTTTTCGGCCTGGCGCCGCTTTCAGGCTCGGGGATTTTGCTAACGGATGTCATCCTGCTTTCCATTATCAGCGTTCAGGTCTGGATTAACCGTCTGGATCGCAGGAAGCCCCAGCCGGAAGAAATCCGAAACGCCTGCTGGTTTATCGGGCTTTCCTGCGGATTGCTTTTTGTAACCCAAGGCTGGCTGGCATGGCTCTGGGTGGGGGCTGCGATCGCCATTTATCTGCTGAACACCCAAATGCCCCGGATGACCAACGCCTGGCACTGGCAAGGCTTTACGCTCGGGCTTGCGCTTCCCATTACAACGTGGGTGCTTTGTCTTTTTCTTCTGCCCCTGATGCTCGATATCCCCGCCTCTCCCATCCTGGGGTGGCAGGGCTTATGGAAATTCCTGCTCACCTCGGGTATTGGAAGTTTTTCCCTTTTCCAGAACAACATTCTCTTGCAGCTTGCCACGTTGCTGCTTGGCATGATGCCCTACCTGTTTTTCGTGGGCGGTTTTGGCAACGAGCTTCTCTGGCATCGCCGCACTGCAGGGCCTTCGCATATGGGAAAAGACTCCTTAATTCTTTTTGCCGCCCTGCTTTTTGTTTCCCTGCTTCTGGCATGGGCGTTCTCTCCTGCCAACAGCTTGACGCTGTTGCTGCCTGCCATGATCCCCCTGGCCTGTTTTGCAGGCTCTTACGCCGCCCGTTTCTTTGACGGGGAAGAAGCGACTGACGCGTATAACTGGAGCGTGGAACTGACGATTATCACCGTGGGACTCGCCGCGGTTTTGATGACGATTTTTCTGTTCAATATCCTCAGCGAACTCCACCCCGTGGGCTTCTGGCGCTTTCCGGGGCCGGTGGTCATTGAAAAACTCCACGTCATCAAGGATATTCCCCTGGATCCACCTTTCCCTGTCTGGAAGCTTTGGCTAACGCCCGGCCCGTTCATTTTACTGCTTATGGCAATCGTTCTGTACGCCCTGCATACCATGCGCAGAACCCGGCAACTGGGCATCATGATGATGGTGCTGTGGCTGGTCTTCCTGGTTTTTATGAAGCTGCTCTTTGTGCCGGTACTTCAGCGGCCGGTCCACCGGCAAAACGCGCTCAAAATCGAAGAAGCCATTTTCCCCAACAAACATGTGGCCAAACGCCTGGCCGCTTTTTCCGAGAAGGATATCCAACCCACCATCCGTCCGGCAACGATTTGGCTTGACGGCAGCGACGCCGATTTATTGCCCATGTTGTTTTACCTCAACCTGAAACAGAACCACCCGGCAAAAAAAGGCAAGGCCAAAAACCCGACCTATCATCCACCGGTTTATATCAGCCGCGAGCATCCGCTGGCTGATTTGTCACAGTGGATTTTACAACCCCGCTACAAGCGGCTTGTGGGCGTGATGAGCGAACAACAGTATTACGCCCTGCCGCCAGAAGCGCGGGAAAACATCCGCATCCTCCAGTCGCGCTGGAAGTGGGTGATGCTAAACCCGGCACATCTGCCGGATTTTATGAACGCCGATTACATGAAAAAGCTGACGCATAACACGCTGGTCTTTGAAACCCTGCCGCCCAACGAAGCGATTGACTGGCAAACGATCAAAGCGCAGCAGCCTTAAGACTAGACGAGACTTAGTTTCCCAGAAGGGCATCGTATTGCTTGGCGGAAAAGCCCGCCAGGATTTTGTCGTCGTTTGTCACCAAGACCGGGCGCTTGATAAACGTATACTCCTGGCACATATAACCCACCAGATCCTCGTCGCCCAGCGTCATTTTATCCAGCCCCATCGATCGATACTTCATCGCCCGCTTTGAAAACAATTTGTCCGGCCCGCCAATAAGCTTGCAGAGCTTCAGGACTTCCGTTTTGGAGAGGGGGTTTTCCTTGAGGTTGACGTATTTTTGGATGCTGGCGCCCTTGCTTAAGAGGTGTTGTTCGGCCTTCACACAGGTCGAGCAGTATGGAAGCCAGTAAAACGTTTCAATGACTAGTTTTGTTTTGGCGCTAGCCGTTTTGGTGGTGGAGGTCATCTGTCAATTACTCCGCTCATTGTGAATAACGAAAATTAATCTTTGTAGTTTTTATAGCATACGGCCGTCACTTGTTCTAGGATCATACCCACGTAAGAAGAAAATTTGTCGTCCCGTGTGCAGGCATGACAAAAGCGACTTAGAGAGTGTGTGAGTGCCGTGGCCGCAAATCCGCGTTTAAGTTCCATTGCCGGTTCCATCAGCGGGGAATCCTTTCAGGACAATCCCTTTGAACGGGTTCCGCCCCAGAGCCAGGAAGCCGAGCAGGCGGTGCTGGGCGGGATTCTGGTCGATCCCGAAGCGATCAACCGGGTGGTTGAAATTGTTAAGCCCAAGGATTTTTACCGCCAGGCGCACCAGTTGATTTATGACGCCGCCATCAGCCTGCTGGAAAAAAACGAGCCGGTGGATATCATCACGGTTTCAGAATGGCTGAGCGACAAGGGCGAGTTGGATGCGGCGGGCGGACGTTCCTATATCAACGATCTGGCCATTTCAATCGCCACCACCAGTAACATCGCCTATTACGCCGAACTCATCCGCGACAAGTCCATCCTGCGCCAACTGATTCAGGCGGGCACCGAAATCGTCTGCAGTTCCTATGAGGCCGAAGAAGCGGAAGACGCCGTTGACCAGGCCCAGCAGGTGATTTTCAACATCGCCCAGACAGGCTTAAGCGAGGATATCGCCCACATCAAGGACATCCTTCCGGCAGCGCACGATTCCATTGAGGAGCGCTTTGAGAACAAAGGCTCGTTGATGGGCGTTTCAACGGGCTTTTACGATCTCGATACCATGACCTCGGGGCTTCAAAAATCGGATCTGATTATCCTGGCGGCCCGCCCTTCGATGGGGAAAACGGCGTTCTGTCTCAACATTCTGACCAACGTGGCGCTTAAGGAAAACAAGCCGGTCATTATGTTCAGCCTGGAGATGAGCAAGGAGCAACTGGTTTTAAGGATGCTTTGCGCCGAAGCGGAAATTGACGCCCAGCGGATTCGCACCGGCGAGATTACGCAGATGGATTTTCACAAGCTTGGCCAGGCGATGAGTAGGCTGGGAGAAGCGCCGATTTACATCGTGGATTCCCCTGGGATTTCGGTGATGGAAATGCGGGCCAAGGCGCGCAAGGTGATTCTGGAAACAGGCGGCGACGTGGGCTTGATTATCATCGACTACCTGCAATTGATGGAAGCAAAGACCAGCGTTAAAGGCGGTGGCGATAATCGCCAGCAGGAAATTTCCATTATCTCGCGCGGGTTGAAAAGTATCGCGCGTGAATTAAAGGCGCCGGTGATGGCGTTATCCCAGTTATCCAGGGCCGTTGAAAGCCGCCAGGACAAACGCCCGATGCTGAGTGACCTGAGGGAATCCGGCGCCATTGAGCAGGATGCGGATATCGTGATGTTTATTTACCGCGACGAGTATTACAACAAGGACAGCGACCGGCCGGGCGTCGCCGATATTATTATCGCCAAGCAAAGAAACGGCCCGGTGGGCGACGTTTCTTTGCTGTTCAGACACGGCATCACCAAATTCCTCAATCCGCACGAGCAATCGCCCGTCCCGAACTTTTAGACAACTGGCTATAGAGAAAAGCAAAAGGATATTTTCCAATTGAATCTCCCACTTTTGATTTTCGTTGCTGCCATTAGCTTGATAAGCTTGGGAGGTGGAATTTACGAGATGGTGGTTATTGATCCAGTCTGGCCATCCCGACCGGAAATAATACAGCCCAACAATGGGGGTATTTCGCGAAAGGTTTTCTGGATACCCATGCATGGTTTATTGGAAATACTTCTGCTCATCAGCCTGTTTGGATTTTGGTATGTTACTCCCGTCAAATACTACTTGGTTATAGCATTTGCACTTCAAATAATTTCAAGGCTTTGGTCTTCATTTGACTTTATACCTAAAGCCCTCATGTTTGAAAGAGGTGAACAGACCGAAGTTTCTGTCATGAAAAGCTGGGTTCTGAGAAGTCGGTGGCGAATCCTGATATCAACGGTTATCAGCGGATGTTTGATGCAAGCTGTTATTTCAGCAATAACTATGGCGTAACAAAAACTTCAGACACAATGCCAAAGTTCCTGCACTCACGTGCGCAGCCTGATTTTTAAAATATTATATTAAATTTGAACCTAATTTAGCTTATGGCGCGATGGCTTGGGATTTGGATGATAAATTTGCGGGGAGCATTGATTTCTGGATTTTCAGAATGGCGATCAGATTGCGCAACTGCTCGCTGTACTTGCCTTCCGGTTCCAGGTTCATATAGTGCAGACTGGCGCTCAGGGCCTCGTCAATACGATTCAGCTTGCTGAGGGAAACCGCCAGTAAATAATACGCGGTGGCAAATTCCGGGTTAATGGTAATCGAGGCTTTGTACGCCGTGGTGGCCTCTTCGTAATGACCGCTCAAAAAGTGGACGTTACCCAGGTACAGGTAAGCCCAACTGTTCTTTGGCTCGCGAAGCAAAACGCCTTCATACTGGCGCTGGGCATCGCTCAGCCGCCCCAGTTCGGCGTAAAGATTGCCCAGATTGAGGCGGGCGTAATTGTAGCCGATATCCTGTTTCAAGGCTGCCTGGTAAGCTTTTTCAGCCAGAGTATACTGTTTCTGGCCTTCATAAAGCAGCCCCAGGTTGTTGTAGGCATAGACAAAACTGGGATCCAGGCTGATCGCGCGTTTGTATTCGGCTATCGCCTTCTGGTTCTTTCCGGCCTGATCATAAACGCGTCCCAGGTTGAAAGCGAGCGGGGCATTCTCGGGATCAACTGCCATACCTTCACGGTAATAGGCTTCTGCGGCATTCAGATCATCGCGCATCAAGGCGATTTTACCCAACTTGAAATAGCTGACGCTTAAGTCCGGATTGAGTTGCTGCACACGCTGGAAATGAAATTCGGACTTTTTCAGGAGTGTTACGTAACGGTTTTGATGATCAATGGCAGGTGGACTGCTTTCCGCAATCTTGGCCAGTTCCAGATAACAAAACCCGAGGTTGTAATGACTGAAAATATTGATAGGATCTTTCTCAACCGTACGATTCAAAACAAGGATGGCATCCGCGTATCGCTTCTGCCCAATGAGTTCGCTGGCCTCATCCAGGGCGTAGTAAACCGACTGGCCAATCACCTGCTTGTTTTCAAGCGCGCGAATGGAAACCGGCGTCTGTGCGCTCGCCATCGGCAGCGCCAACGTCAAAAATGCAACGGCGCCAAGAATGATGATGGTGCATTTGTCGTGCAACAAAAACCCCTCGATTTTAGTCATCGTACTGCTAGAACTTTCTGCTTTGCTTGTATGGCCGTATGGACAAATGGTTCTAAATAGGAAACCCTAGAGGCTAAATAAGACTTGACGTGACGGTTATAATAGTCAGGATCGCTTCGGGATAGGCGAGCGTTTGAGGCAAACTCAATCGCACAGGTGGTGTCGAACAGGGAACCCGCTTGAATCTGAAAACCTGAAATCCACTTGGATTCTTGTTACGCTTGCTCTCTATTCGCTCTCGTCGGCTCGTCAGTCAGATGCCGGAAGGGAAACACCGTCTAATATAATAAAAAACAATAGCTTCCAAGATTTTACTATATTTAGTATAGCAACTATTTAAATAATAGTAAAGAGTCGCTTAAAAGTTATGTAACGACTTTTGTAACATTTTATGAAAAATATCCAAATTTCTCCCCCAAAGCCGATTTTCACTTATGAAAACCTCTCTTGACTCCCATACCCTGCTGCAGCAGTTGGCCCAACTGCTGCTGGACGCGACCCGGACTGCCGAATCGGACAGCCTGAGCCGTAACCTTGCCCTGGAAAGTTTGCCCACGGCCATCGACATTGCCAAACAGCTCCGCCTGGACGCTGATCTGGTGAAGAAAAAGCTTAAAATCCTCAAACAGGAAGGCCTGGTTCAGGCGACCAGCTTCAGCCCCAAACGCTACCGCTTTGATCGCTACCATCTGGCGCATCTGGATGAGGAGTCGGTGCTTTACCCGCTGTTTTGCGGAGAATCCCCCAGCCATGCGCTGGATTTTGGGCCAGAATAATAATTGAAATAATTAAAACCTGCTAAGCCAGGCGATTGGCGCGCGGCGCATAAAGCGCCTGAAGGGCTGCAATATCGCCAGGGCTTAAAATCGTGTTGCGCCAGCCCTGGTAATACATCACGTCCGTCTTGGCGAGCGCATGCTCTAGACCAAGCGCATGGCCTATCTCATGAAGCAACGTCGCCTGAAGCCTCAACAGGCGCTGCTGGGAAGATAAATGGGCGTCAATAACCGGGCAATCGACGAGCGTAATTTCCACATGCGTCATAAATCCTGATGAGGACGTTACCGGCGTTTCCAGTTCCCGGCGAGCATGGCCGGTTTCATAGGTTCTGCCCAGAACCGTTTCAGACACCCAGCGGAACAGGATATCAGGCTTGCTGTTATCCTCTGGCGGTTGAAAAAGACGCCGGAAACCAATCCCGGCAGATGCGGGATTTAAATGCGGCGTAATACTGGCGTTTTGCCATGCCTTCAAGGCTTCCTCAAGTAAGGCGTTGGCATCTGAAGCCGTATAAGTGGCGCTAGAACTTTCAGGTAAAGGTTCCATATAAACGACAAGGGGCATGCGATTGGCGCGCCAGCGTACGCTTGCGGATTGGCCGCTATCGGGCGTCAGAACCGCCTCAAGGCTAATAGTCCCAGGCTGGGGCCGTGACAGATTAATCTGGGTCGAATTAGCTGGCGTTCTTCCCGGTGCCTGAAGCGGCGGGAGAGGCGTATTAGAAGCCATAGGGCTTTGACCTGCGGGGAAGAATGTCATGGCAATGCCGATTTAAGGGTAATCAGTTAAAAAACTTATAACAGCGTCTTGCGACGATCAGCGGGCGCGGGAAACAGGTCAATAGTGGGCATCCGATTGTCGGACGTCTCCTTGGGAGTCTCCGTAATAATATCGTCCGCCGTACTTTCCAGTTCCTGTAGCTCCCTGACGACAAAAGAGACGACGTTATCAAAAATCTCCACCAGGGAATCTTCCACCGCCTGGTGCTGTTGCTTGGACTCTTGGGTACTGCGGGCACCGGCCAGTCCCATCCTTAAAATAGGAAACTGTTCAGCAACGTCAGCGCTTTCCACCTCAATAAACTGGCCGCGTTTCAGTTTGCGGGCGGAGCGGGCAATTTTTCGCATCTGTCTCATGGGATGACTATTCTCCATCACGGCCAAGCCGATTATCGCCAATTCAAAGCGGGGAAAAGACACGAGCTATCGCGTCACGGACGCCAGAAATCAGTAGAAAACCGAATGACTCTCTATTCAAGCAGCCCCGACAGTCTTTAAACAGACGGTACAAGCTCGCTTTGTTAAGCTAGCTTCGGACACGGAAAACAAAAACTTGAGCAACCCCTCGCCTAAATTTACGCTTTGTATCAAATCGACATCAAAACGCAGCACCCAGCCGCTCCGATTTCGGCGATTTAGCCTTCGGCTGAGCATTTTCCTCTTTCAAATCTTTTTCCGTCAGCCAGGTAAAGGATTTAATGGACGCCTGATCCTGCGGAGGGCCTTGCATCTTGATGCGAAAGCGGGACACATCCTTGACCGGCCCGCCAAGACCGGGAATATAGCCAAGCCCTGGAATTCGATACAGCAGTCCCGGATCGGCAATCAAACTCACCTCATCGGAAGAGACTTCCTCCTCGGACTTTCCGATTTTGCCAAACGGGTTAAAGCCAAGAATTGGAATAATCCGCAGTAAATTCCCCGGACTGAGCTTGCCAATAAAGCCAAGACCGCTGCTCACCGTCTGGTTCATCGAGCCGTCAATCATCATATCAGCCTGGCCGTCATCCATCGTGACGGTGCCTTTCATTAAAAGATCCAGGTTTTCACCATCCAGCAGCAGGTTTTGCGTATGAAGCCTCTTGTCGGCAATTTCCATATCCCCCGAGAGGTCGGCAAAGTAACGCGCCCTAAAAGGGGTAATGGCGCGAATGAGGTTGTTAAAATTAAACCCCAGAATACCGCCCCGGATAATATTGGCTGCCGTCAAAAGCGTTTCAACGGTTGAAAGCGCGGGCAGACGTCCGTTTGCGATACGCAGCTTGACGGTGCCATTGGCGTTCTCCAGCATCTCATCTTCGCTTTTCCCCTGTGTCCGGTAACGGATGTTGGCATCGACATCTCCAAAAACCTGGTTGGTCACACCCAACATGGCGCGCGTCAAAGCGTTTGCGCTGACGCCTTCAGTCTTCATATCCACGCTGAGGAAATGATTGTCAAACGGATTCATCTCAATATAACCGTTGACCTTGCCACCCGCCAAATCCACCTCGGTGTCAGAAAGTTGGGTAAAGCTGTTACCCAGCACCGTCAGTTTTCCTTTCAGGTGCTCCAGGATAATGTTCTGGTAAACCACCTCGTCGATGTTCACATCGGCGTCTTTAAACTGAACCGGCACCAGAGGATCGCCCTCCTGCCAGGGCCTGCTGAATTTACGAACGACGTTTTCAACGACGTTGCCCACCACCTCGGCGTTGAACTGCTGAATGGCGGGCAGATTGAAACTGCGTCCGCCGATTTTGACATTTTCAAGCGGGATGGGATATTGCAAGGCCTGCTTCGATTCAGCATGAATTGCCAAATCAGCGCCCTGAAATTTGACCGACGGAAGATCGATATTGGCGCGTTGCTGTTCAAAAGCGATCTTACCGGTAATGTCTTCCACGTAATAAACCGGCAAGGCGACTTTACTGGCGTTTAGCCAGCCTGTGAGCGTCTGTGTGCCTTGCGCCTTTTCAGGATTGAGATCAAGCGTCACATCGGCAGCCAATTTCCCATCGGCATCCTTGAAAATATCGGATCGAAAATTCTCACCTATGCCCTTGATATCAATGGCAGGTGACGTCAGCAAATGGAAGCGTCCTTGCATTTTCTTCCAGTCAAGGCTTTTTGGCGCTGATGTCAAATCGCCCTCGGCAAGGAGATCCCCATACTCTGAAAGGTGGAGCTGCGATGGGTAAAGCCTGAAAAACGGATACGATTTTTTAGAAGCATTGGCATTGGGGTTTAGCCCGAACTCGGCCAGGATAAATGCCCGTTGACCGGGACGCCTGACAGTTGCCTCCCCAGACGAGGATAATTGCGATGAAGGCGTTTGAGATGAAGGGGGCTGAACAGAAGCTTCTGTCTTCTCCTGTGGGAGAAAGCGCTCAGCATCGGTTTTGAGCTGAACGTCTGACGGCTGTTGTGGTGGTGTTTGACTCAGCGGCGGCAGGGTATTAAGAATTTGGGAACGCTCGGCAGCGCGGTAGCGATCCGGTGGCAGCGTCAGCGTGTCCGTATTTTCTTCAGGCGGGCTGACCAGCAAACGGTTTAACCCCATAAAGAGCCTGCCACCGTAGACATTGGCGGGCAGATCGGCCCGAAGCTTCTGGCCAAGCTCCAGACGAAACGGCACCATTTGATAAGGCGCATAAGTCGCCTGGGGAGCCGTCAGGTAATGATTCAGTACAAGGGGCGATAATCTTCCCCGCACAGTCATTTTTGGATGAACTGTTTTTGAATTGGCTGGCAGGTTATCGATTGCAACGGCAATCGGTGAGTTCCCGTAACGGCCTTCTAAATTGCTAGTTGAAATCTTGCTGGTTGTTGAAATCACCGGGGCAGTTTTGGCGCCACTGGAAAGATTAAGCGCCTGACTGAAGCTGGCAAAGCCGTTGACGTCATAAACCGGGAAATCGCCTTCTCGCCAGGACGCCCCGGCATTGTAAAACGCCAGTTGCCCTTCAAGTTGTTTTTCATTCGCTTTGGCGTTGAGGGCAATTTCTCCCGTGGTGTTCCAGAAATGAGGGTAAACGGAAGGATCTTTAAACAAATGTCTGAAAAAGCGATCATGATCGCGAAAGAGCGCTACCGGTAATTTACCGGTTTCAAGCGAGGCGTTGAATTTCAAGTCTTTTACTGCGGCAGCGCCGCTTGCGATGTTGCCCCATTTGGCGTCACCTGAAAGCCCCAGCGGAATGGGGCCCCACTTGCCTTTTATATCAGGCAGCGTTGCGCGTTCCCCGTCAAAGACGATAGGAATCTGGCCAAATTCAACTGGTGCTGAATTTAGCAGTTGTCCATCCGTCAGCTTTTTCAAGGCGGGGGTTAAAGCAAAACCCTTAACCAACACCGAGCCGTTGATGCGGTCCACTGTTGTGTTGCCTGTGTGGACATAACTCAGCCTGATATCCGCATTGCCTTTTAAATCCTCAACCACCGCAAGCCCCTCAGACTGTGCTGGCGGTAACTGTTGCTGAAGCAGCCGGTGGACTTTTTGCAGGTCAACCTGGCGGCTTTCCAGATGCGCCGAATACTGCCTGAATAATTTATCCGCTTCGCCGGTGACTTTAAACGGCGTGGCAAAAATTTCGCCAGAAAAATTTCTCAGGAAAATCTTGTCCTGAATATCAATATTGGCCCCGACGTTTTGAATGTCAAACGCCAGGTCGGATGATGTGTTAGCCTTACTGACAAGATTACCGTTCTCAAAAGAAATAGTGCCGGTATAATCAATGCCATTTTGCCGGCCTTCCGCTTGTCTACCTTCCAGCAGCGCTGTTGAATTGCCGTTAAAGCCAAGGTTGAAATCCAACAGGCCGGTGATCTTCAATTGACCGTTTCGCCACTGCGAAAGAAACTGCCGCGCCTCTGGCGTTAAGACGCCAGGCTGATAACGCGCCAGAATCGGCTCCAGCTTGGAAAATTTTCCAAGCAGCGTTTCAAACGATAAGTCATCTCCCCGAAGCGATCCGTTAAACGTCTGGGTGCGCTCGTTCCACATCGCAGAAGCGAACATCTTGCTTTCACCCAACACCAGGCTCGCGTTGTTCAACTGCCAGATGTAATCCTTAAGCGTGGCCACCCCGTTAAAGCTGTCGAGCAAGAACGTGTCAGGCACGGAACGTTTGGCATTGACACTTTGCGGGGTTAAGCCCTGGACAGGCTGCTGATAAGCCAGGGAAATATCCTTCGCGCTGACATAACCATCTTCAAACTTCACCAGCGGCGGTTGAATCAAAGCGTTTTGCGCCATTTCTTCAGGATGATCAGATGCGCGATTCCACAAAAGCCTGCCTTTAAGCCGGGTGGTCATTTTGCCCTTGAGCGCAAACGGCATAAACGAGCGGCCGATTTCCTGATCAACAAGGCTCTGCAATGAGCGAAACGTGTCGCTTAGAAGCGACAGATCCAAGCCGTTGGCCTCGAATTGCCAGTCGTGATAATACGGCGAGAAGTCGGCTTGATTGGAAACGTCCTGCTTCAGATTTTTATTTTTCAGGTTTTTATTTTTCAAATCGGCGCTGACAATAATCCCCTTATGGCCTGCGGTTTTAAAGAAAAGAGACTCGGGCGCGTCCGCAGGAGATAGGATGCGCAGATCCAGATGTTGCAGGTCGCTTTCACGCCACGGGCCGCTAAAAGCCTTGTCCGGGTTATCACCGGTAATGCGGCTATCCAGCGTTAAAGCAAAAACACGATTCCAGCGGTCATAATATTCATCAAGCGCCTGGCCGCCATTTTTCCCCTCTTCCTTGAATACGCCGAAGCGGCCTTTTAAATTCAGCGCCAAAGGTTTGGCGGATACCAAATGCGTCAGTTCCGCATCCTGAATATCCAGGCCAACGCGATCCACCGGCAATAAGACCGTTTCCGGGCGAGATTTTTCTACATTCCTGCGTACCCGCTGATTAAGGGCGCTCATAACGGCAGCGGTGCTGATTTGATAAAGCCCCAGGTCACGAATCCCGAACGTGGCGTCCGCCAGGTATGTTGGCGGGTCTTTTTTCTTGAAGTATTTTTTGCCGTAATCAGGGTCGTAAAACACGGGGAAGTAATGCGTTAAAACCCCGTTGGCCCCTCCCAGGAGGCGAACGCCCGCAAGTTGTATTCGGCTGATCTGGAAATGCTGCTTGCCAATCAGCGGCCAGTAACGAAAATGCAGTTCAAAGCGCCTTAATTTGGCCATCGCCGGTTGTGACACCGGCAAGCTACCGCCAACAACCGTCTTGGGCAAAGGCGTTACGGGTGGCTTGAACTTTTTGGGCGTCGGAATCAGAACCCCGCGCTCTTTCAAGAAATCGCGATTTTCCCGGAGTTGCACCTCCTGCACCGTAATACGCAAGCCATTAAACAGGGTGGGCTCGATATCCCATTTTTCCCAAAGCGGCTCAAGCTGTGTGGCGCGGGCAAGCTCGTTCTGGATGTCCTTTTCGATTTTCGAGATGGGTACTATCGCAGGAAGCCAAGTATGCACCACCCAAGTGGAAAGCGCTTCAAAGCCCATCCAGATAATAAGCGCCAGCAGCAGAACGGAGGTCAAAAAACGAAACCTGCCAAGAAGAAATGCCCTACCAAAAACTTTTCCACGCTGACGCCTGGTCGGTGCCGAAGGTGGGGTATCACTTGTCTGGGTGGTTTCCAGAGGCATTGGCCGAGAAATCCTGTCGTTCAACTGAATCATTATGCCCCAGAAGGCAAAAAGGGTTGAATCGCTCGAGTGGCTGTTGATGAAGATTACTCAGGTTTTTTGGCATCAACATCCTTTATAGCCCCAGGAGCTTGCGAATCCCCGGAAGACGCGTCTTTGAACTGGCGAAAACCGTCGCCCAGGGCTTTCATCACCCCAGGTAACTTGCCCGGCCCAAACAGGATAAGGATAATCACGAAGATAATGGCAAGCTCGCCCATGCCCAGGTTGGGCAGGAAAAGAGGGTAGCTGTGGATGCCCGTCAAAAGCGGGGGCAAGGATGGTAAAGCCAGTAAAGTCATGAAAAGGATCCTCTTATTCGGAAGGCCGAAAAAATAAGCTAGACGCAGGGTGATCTCTTGGTTTATCCTGAACGGTACGGTGAGTGTCATTTCAAATCAGACAGGCCGCTCGGGCAGGCGACCGATTATTCTCAACCGCTCTTAAACATCTTATTATTTGTCAATATCTTAACGCGAAAACACGGGCGAAAATACGCCCCACAAACGTCACCGTAAAAGCCTCAAAGTCCCAAGCAAAGCTCTAGCAATAAAGACTTATGCCAAGCAACGTGCAAGATAATTCAGAAGAAGCGCTCGTTACACGCGAGGCTCTGTCGGACAGCCTTCGCCAGCGTGGCTTGCGCCTGACGCCCCAGCGCGAAAAAATCCTGGATCTGTTCTACAGCCTGCCTGAGGGCGAGCATTTAAGCGCCGAGGAACTTCAGCAGCTTCTGTACAAAGACCATTCCGACATCAGCCTGGCAACGTCTTACCGTACCCTGAAGCTCCTGGCTTCCATGGGCGTTTTAAGGGAACTTGATTTCGCCGAAGATCACAAGCATTACGAGCTAGCCAGGAATCCTCTTTCACCCCATCACCACATCATTTGCGTGGATTGTGGCATGACCGAGGAATTCGAGAACGACGAAATCGCCCGCCTGTGCCAGGAAATCGCCAAGGAGCGAGGCATTGATTTGGTCGATGTACAGCTTAAGCTTTTCGCCCACTGCAAACTCCACAAGCAGAACGGCGCCGGGGCTTAATAGACCGCGTATTGTTTCAGGGCCGTGTAGGAGATGGGAAAGCCCGTGAACAGGTCGTTCCCTGCCAAGGGGAAGTGTGCCGCACCAAAAAGCGGAACAAAATTAGCCGTTACCGACACCTGATAGGCATGTTGGTTGGGCACTTGCGTCACCTGAGGGGTTCCCGTCGGGGGAATACCCGCGATTTGAAGCTTTCGAATCACTGCCGTTCTGCCAATCGATGGACTCTGGTAGACGGCCGCCGTCTGCGCACCTTCATTGGCGGCCATTTTTACCGCCTCGTAGAAAAACCACGCCCGCCCCGCTTCAACAACGAAAAGAAAAATGATCAGGATAAAGGGCAGCGACAACATGAACTCGACTAAGTTCTGACCGCTCTGGGCAGAACTTAGTCGCTTTTGTTTCAACACGCCGTTTGGCATATGAAGCACCCTGCATCAAAATTATTGCTGTCTCTTGATTCTCTATCGGCAGCAGGGGCTAAAAAATGAAGGGTTACCTGCAAACATAAATGGGCAAGGCGTTCTGCATAAAATAATCCAGTGCTTTACCCGGAATCAATACCGAAAGGGCGCTCCTGAGCTTATCCAGATCAAGCGGGGCGTTCGTTTCTTGACATAAAGACACGGCATCTTGACATAGCTGGCGAATATGCGTGGCCGACACCATCATTTGCGGGGCCGTCAAAGAATGCCAGTCCAGCTTTTCGGCAAGTTTTCCGGGCAACTCGGGCGGTTTGGGAGAAGAAGCAGGTCGATTCAGCACCAGGAAACGGCAGTGGGCCAACAACCATTCCAAATCCCGCCAGCCTGGAAAGCTTTGGAAACTATCCTGCCCCATCAGCATCACATATTTCGTCTGCGACTGCCCTCCTGAAGCTTGGGCAAGCACTTTCAGGGCATCCGCCGTATAAATTGGGGTGTTATGCTCTTTATTGGCAGCCATATCCAGCTCGACTCGACTTATTTTCAAGTGAGGGTAACCATAAAGGGCTTTCTCAATGAGATGATAACGATCCAAAGCGCTTAGCATGGCGGCTTCTCCCTGGCGATGGGGAGGAGAAGCGGCAGGAACAAACGTCACCGAGCCAAAGCTTAAAGATTCACCTGCCAGAGCCAAGGCCTGGCTGGCCATCAGGAGATGGCCGATATGAACCGGGTTAAACGTGCCAAAAAAATAACAGGTCGCTTGCGTCATGATATTCACTGCAGCCATGTGTTTCTTACGTCTATTTTCGCACGATCCATCTCCTTTACGAAAGTTAAAGATGCAGACAGACCAATCGTTTCAGGGCTTTGCACCCTCTCAACTCCTCCAATCAATGGATTTGTAGGGGGCAAAGGCTTCAGAAAGTCTCCATATGATCCGATAGCGGAAACAGGTTTATCGTATTGGCCTGCGTTGGCCCCCAGATATTGTATTCACGTGTGTGCACGGCAGGCAAACATCCTGCCACTATAGGATTCACAGGATTTGACGCTCCATGGGTTTTGAAGGTATTCAGAAAGCAGCATTATTCAACGCCGGTGGGCCCATCAATCCCTACCTGGCCGATCAGGCTGCCAAGGCGGATAAACTCAAAAAGCCTCAGGTTACGGGAACCGAGCGCGACGAAAACGTGACTGGGGTTTACAAAGAGTTGCCCCACTATGGCGATGAGGACGAAGAAAGGCAGCAGGAGCATCTCAGCGAGGAAGAATACGAGCAATTGCTTCTCTTTGCCAGAATGCGCGGCATTATGAACCTTGCCTTTGAGCAGGGCGAGCATTACCAGTTCCAGGTCAACCCGCAAACCGGCCTGGTCGATGTCGTGGCCGACAGCACCGGGCAATCCGTGTTGTCGTTGACACCCCTTGAATTGATGGAAATGAGCCAACGAATTCATCGTTATGCAGGATTATTGACCGACCGTAGCGGTTAGAAGCTGACAATGCGGTCATAATAGACACTAGCCCTTTTTGTATTTCCCAAAAACGACATGATGATGTTATGAGCGTCCTGTATCTCCTTTCGGATACCATTCACTTTCCCGGGGAAGTGCTGTTCCACGGCTGCTTTGAATCCCAGTTCACGATTCGAAGAAGCGTGGGCATCAGCGCGCTTTTACAAGAGCTTGAAAAAGTAAAATACCCGGAAAAGCCGGATACCGACAAACCGGCTGAACTTGAGCCTGAAGTCCACCTGGTGGTGCTCTCACTGCCAACGGAGGTCATCAGCGCCACCATTCAACAAATCAAGACCGTCTTGCCTACCGCCGTCTGCATTGCGATGGCGGAAGCTCGGGAGACCAAGGAAAACCATCTCTACGAGTGGGATTGCCTGTTTTTGGAAAAACCGCTGAATGAATTTCAGGCGCGCTGCACAATCGTTAACGCCGTCAAGCAAGGTTACCTGCTCAAGCAGATTTCCCAGGCGACCCTGATTGAAAATACCAGCGGGCTCTATACCCAGCGCTATTTTATGGGCCGTCTCAACAAGGAGCTTTCCCAAGCCAAGCGGCACAAGGACAAGCTGTCCTGCATCATCTTCGGGATTCGCTATTACGATATGTTCCTCGATTGCTACGGCTATCAGTTTATGGAAAAGCTTTTCCCCTACCTCTCAACCGTCCTCAGGCAACATATCCGCCAGGAAGACATCCTGGCGAGGCTGGGGGATGATGAAATCGCGCTGCTGCTTCCCAGAAGCGGCATTGATGGCGCGAAAATCCTGGCGTCGCGAATCATTCGAGATGTCACCATCAAGCCGTTTGATTTTATGTCAGAAACGGAAACCATTGAACTTTACGCGGGCATATACGGCTTTGAGGATGTCCAGGCCGAAGACGCGGACGCTGTGGCGCTGGATGCGGATCAGATGATTCGCTACGCCCACCACGCGCTTCATCACGCCAAAAAGCAGGAAGAAAACCAGGCCTGCACCTTCAACGAGCTTTACCCGCTAAGCTAAATTACAATCATCCTTCGTCATTACCGCCGTCATTCCCGCGAAAGTGGTAATCTCCCCAGCGATAGAGGCGTTCATTGATATCGAAAACATGATAACAAATGATCATTCACCAGGCCGGTGGCTTGCATATGGGCGTACATGACCGTGGGGCCGACAAAACGGAAACCACGCTTTTTCAAGTCCTTGCTTAAGGCAACGGATTCTGGCGACGTGGCGGGCAATTGTGAAACGTCACGCCAGCCATTGACGATGGGCTTGCCCTCGACAAAGCGCCAGATGTAATTGGAGAACGAGCCAAACTCCTCCTGTATCGCCATAAAAGGCAAGGCGTTTGAAATGGCGGCGTTTATTTTCAGGCGGTTGCGAATAATGCCGGGGTTTTGCATCAGGCGTTCGATATTTTTTTCCAGCACCTTGGCCTCAGCCATTTTAGACACCGAGGCCACGTCAAAATCGCAAAACGCTTCACGATAACCCTCGCGCTTTTTCAGCACCGTATCCCAGCTCAGGCCAGCCTGGGCGGCTTCGAGGATCAGGAACTCGAAATGCTTTTTGTCATCATAAACCGGCACGCCCCATTCATCGTCATGGTAAGCCACTGCCAGCGGATTCTTCGCCCATGAACAGCGGATAAGGTCGGTCATAAAACGTCTCCATTAATAATAGGCTCGTCATTGGCGAGAATGACATGACATGGGAATTAGTAGCTTTTTGAAGTGAGTTTTACTTTTCCTCGGAAGATCCAGTAGACCGAAGCCGTGTAGGACAGCACGAGGGGAATGGCCAGAATGGCGATGATTAGCATGATTTTCAGGGTGTCATCCGACGAGGCCGCGTTATAAATCGTCAACCCATGTTGGTGGATAGGATTAGAGGGCAATAAATAAGGAAACACGCCCAGGGCGAAAAGACTCATCAGGCAGACGATATTCAAACACGAACAGACAAAGGCGTTGAATTCGCGCTTGTAATAAATTTCCCGGGGAATATTGGCAATTAACAGCGCGTCAATAATCGCAATCACAAAAAACCAGGGCTGGTTTCGGATATGTTCGGTCATCTGCGGCACATACAGCAACGTCGTCATCGTGGTAATGATGTAAGTAATCCCAAAAAAAGCGATGGTTCGTTTGATCCAGCCCTGCACCCTGGCTTGCAGCTCGCCTTCGGTTTTCATCACCACGTAAATCGATCCATGCATGGCAAAAAGCGCCACGGTGGTTACGCCAACCAGTAAGGCATACGGATTCAGCAACGACAGCCAGTGCCCGTAAAATTCCTGATCCGCGCCCAGCGGAATACCATACCCTATGTTGCCTAACGCCGTCCCAAGCAGCATCGCACTCATCAAGCTGCTGATCGAAAAACCGATGTCCCACATTTTTCGCCACCACGCCCAATTTTCCTTGCTGCGAAACTCAATAGCCACCGCGCGAAAAATCAGCATCACCAGCAACAGCATAAACGGCATGTAAAACGCGGAAAACGCCGTGGCGTAAACATCGGGAAAAGCCGCAAACAAGGCGCCGCCGCCAGTCACCAGCCAGACCTCGTTGCCGTCCCACACCGGGCCGATGGAATTCAGCATCAATCGCCGCTCGGTATCGGTTTTGGTCAACAGGTGCAGAATCCCCACCCCCAGATCAAAGCCATCAAGAATCGCGTAGCCGGTAAGCAAAATACCCACCAGGACAAACCACACCAGATTAAGATCCAACGCGTCGAATACCGCCATTATTTTTGCTCCTCTTGAGATTGAGAGCTCTGTTGCAAGCGTTGTCCCTGTGCGGTCAAGTCAAAACCGTCCTCAAGATCAGGAGATTTATCGTCCCCAAACACAGGGCCTTTCTTGATTTTACGATCCAACAGGAACAGAAAAAGCGCAAAGAGCAGCGCGTAGACCAGCGAAAACATAATAATGGAGGCGAGGATTTGATCGCCTGACACCGCCGGTGAAATCCCGTCCGAGGTTTTCATCAGACCATAGACCACCCAAGGCTGCCTGCCGACTTCCGCTGTCCACCAGCCAAACTGGTTGGCCAACTGCGGCAGCAAAACGGAGGGTACAAAACACCAGAGAACGGGTACGGAAGTAAACAGCGTGCCCCGCCACCACATGAAAAGCCCCAAAAGCGCCATGGCAATCATCAACAAGCCAAGCGCCACCATCGCATGGAAAGCCTGGAAGGTAAATTGAATGGGCGGCTGTTCATTTTTCGCAATCTGGTCAAGCCCTTTGACAGGAATCTGCTCAAAGGCTTGGAGGGGATTCTGAAAATTCAGATGAACCAGCATGCTCAGGCCACCCGGAATGGCGGGGCCGTATGTCATTTTATTCTTCACGTCCACCCAGCCAAAGGCATGCAGATCGGCAGGGCCTTCGCTGTTAAAATGCCCTTCCATTGCCGCAAGCTTGGCAGGCTGATACTTGGCCACCACCAGGGCAGACTCATGACCTGTGGCCAATTGCAGAAGGCTGGAGACAATGGCAACGCAAAGCCCGATTTTCATGCCCGCCATCGCGGTTTCGATATGGCGTTTTTTCAAAAGATAAAACGCGCTGACGCTCATCACCAGAAACGCGCCCGCAAGCCACGCGCCTGGAATCACATGCGCCAGGCGGGAAACGGAAGACGGGTTGAAGACCATCGCCCAGAAGTCGGTAATTTCAGCGCGCATCAGGCCGTTATGTTCCACCAGGTGAAACCCGGCGGGCGTTTGTTGCCAGGAATTGGCCACCACGATCCACACCGCGCTAAAATGCGCGCCCAGAGCAACCATTACGGTTGAGAAAAAATGCATCTGCTTGCTGACCCTGTCCCACCCGAAAACCAGAATGGCCAGGAAACCGGATTCGAGAAAGAAGGCAAACAATCCTTCGGCAGCCAGCGCGCTTCCGAAAACATCGCCCACAAAGCGCGAGTAATTGGCCCAGTTGGTGCCGAACTGAAATTCCATCACGATACCGGTGGCGACACCGATGCCAAAAATCAGGGCGAAAACCGTCACCCAGAATTGGGTGAGGCGATGGTACATCTCGTCGTTGGTTTTAAGATAAAGCCCTTCCATAATCACCAGCAACAGCCCAAGGCCGATGCTGAGAATAGGGAAAATATAATGAAAAGAAATGGTCAGGCCAAACTGGATGCGTGAAAGCATGACGGGGTTGAACAGGGAGGCTAACACGGGCGCTACGCTTAGAAGAGGCGTGGTCAGGAGGGTCATGGCAAAGGGTCTCCCGCGAAAATCGCAAAGATTGTGCCGCCGAATCAGGTCAAAAAAGAGAAAAGAAAAGAAAGTCGGAAAAATCAAAAATGGATTTTGAAAGTTAAAGTTTAAAGAAAAGTTAAAGTTTAAAGATCCGTTCTTCCCTAAAGTAACGGAACACGCCAAAGCATACAACGCTTTTTCTCAACTAGCATTTTCAGACGCATTAACAAGCGCTATAAATACCCCTATAACCCTCAATCCTACGAAGTCTCGGTATATTTCGCTTTTTTCCAACGCTTACGCCAGCCAAACCACACTAGGGACTTCCGGAGGCAAGGCGGGGGCGGTGACGCCGCCTGGCAGTGAGGGTCTTGATGCCCCCGAGGCACTGGATCCACTGGATGCGTTGGGAAGTTGCTGGGCAACCCAGGGAAACAGGCCAATGGGTTCCGGGCCGTTTTGCGGACGATTGTGGCTGACCTGATGGCCAACAAGGTACGACGCGGCTGGGCCAACGGCAGGTAAAAAGCCAAAAGTAACCTGATTCATACCAAATACCCTTTAAATTCTGGTAAATCTTGTATTCAGAACCCCGATACCGAGACATGATAACAGAAAACGCCAGCCATGTCAGGGAAAACCTTTTCCTGCTTACGTATTAGGACTTATTCAACCAAGGCTGGATACTTATACAACACCGCACAAGCGTCTTTTGCGGCCTATGATGACTCCAAATATTAAGATAGTTTACATTCTAAAGATATCAGGCGGCTATTTCCCCTCCCAAATAAGACACCCCCTGGCGCGTCAAAATCAATTGCGCTGGATTTACCAGACGAATCAATTTAGACTGCGCCATGAGGTGTCGTGACAACACCATAGCAATATCTGTTAGAAACGCCCCGCTTAGAGGAGCTCTGGAGCTGCCATGGCGTTTAGGGGCTCTGTCGCTATGAGCAGCAAGGATTGGACGCCTGCAAACAGCAGGGCGCCATTTCCCCACAGCAAGGGCTTGCCTGATTGGCAAACGCCGTTGGGACAAAAAGCAGGGCCAAAAGCCCCAACAACATCAGGGTAGAATTTTTAGCGAATTTCATAAGGGACTCCTTTATTTAGTATTTTAAGGTTTACGCAACAAACAGTGCCTTAAGCGAAATTACCCCTTCAAGCAAGAAAGAAGGCGTAAAGCGGTCGGCACTGAGTATGCGCTTTAGTTCAGGAGTACACAGAATTCAAGACAGCGCCGCCTGGCGACATCGGCCAAATGGCGCTGGCTAAGGAGGGAGACTTGCCGTTGTTGAAGGTAACTTTCCTGAACCTGACCGGAAAGCGGCGAGAGTGGGAGATTAACGGCAAGGAATAAATTCGGATCGGTTGACTGGGGCGCTAAAATAAGGCGGTGAGGCTGACAGCATTCCTGAACGGTATCCTGCCCTTTGGCGGGAGGAGCTTTTGGAATAGCGGCTATAGCAGAGGCTGAAAAAGAGGACTCAGCATGCTCTGGGGAATAGAGGCTTTTGAAAGTTTCGTCTTGGGAATGAATGCTGCTAGAAGCGTTTCCACAACAAGCGTGGCTTGCGGGCATTGCAAGGCAGTTGCCGGACACCAGCAAAACCAGCATTAGCAGCCAAGCAAATATTCGGCAGATGAGGAGGGGCGAGCCTGTTTTTATCAGGCTTTTAACTTTTATCAGGCCTTTAACCGCCGATGGTTTAAATGTCAGGTGTAAGGGCATCTCATCTTGATCCTCGGCATGGTTTCGTCTTTACGACGATGACGCCGACTGTCCGAAAATGTTCCTGAATAAGCGGTTAGTCTCTTTGGCAATGGTAATGTAAAAGCTTTGAGTTTCATAAAACTACTCTGCAAATAAACCATGGTAAAGGGCAATGTTATCGGCCCCATCGTCCCAGGCTCTAACCAGCTTAACGGCGCTATCGCTATACATAAATTCAATATCCGCAAAAGGTATCGATATCATTAAGGTGTCTGTTCCAATGAGATTAGGGGATCGATCCCCATTCCAGTCAATAAACACATCCATCATATTCGTTGGCGAAACCGAATTAGGGTGTATAACGATTGTAGCCCCACTATGAAGAATCCCGCCGGTATATCCTTCCATACCAAATGGCATGGCTTGCGTTCTGCAACCTTGCGCCAAAGAATCGGTTTGGCAAACTTTAACAAGGTTAAGATGATTCAGGAGGTAGGATTCAAAGGTATTGGCATCGAAAGTTTCCTGCATATTTCCGGTGTACGTTATATTCGCAAGTGCAGCAATCGTTTCCTTGAAGACAGCTTTCTTTTGCTGATCTGCTTGTGCCGTCAACACTTTGGGAATGGTGAACGTGGCAATGACACCCAGGATAGCCAGGGCGATCAATAGTTCAGCCAATGTGAAAGCTTTAAGATGCATTCAATACCCCCTATTCGCAGGCAAGATATTACCTTATCGGCAATTATAGCAAACTCTTCACTACTGGTGCCGATACCCTCTGGCACCGTCTGAATAAGCAAGCCCCCGAAGGCAGTTGACCTTCAGGGGCTTGGTGGTGCCGGTAGTCAGAGTCGAACTGACATGGTTTCCCGCTCGATTTTGAGTCGAGTGCGTCTACCAATTCCGCCATACCGGCATCCGAATGTGCTGGCAGGTTAAACAGTGAACAATGAAGGGGGTACGTTCGCCAAGGCGTCCCTTACGACTCTCTCTTCCTGCTGCGACTGCTTCCACCTGCTTGCGGCGTGGCGTTAGCATAGCATCCACAAAAACCGGTTTCAATCCTTAAAATGCCCCTGCAAATGACGCAGAAAAAACAGCAACAGGGCAACGCCTAAACGTTACCCTGCTGCCTGATAGTCTCGGCTTTACCGCGTAGAAAGAGAAGGCCTACTGGGCGGTTTTACTCTGACGGTGCATCTTGCGTTGTTCGTGGCGCGCCTTCATTTCAGCCTGCTTTTCGGGCGGAAGCGCCTCAAATCTGGCTTTTTTCTTCGCTTTCCACTCCGCTTTCTGCTCAGGCGTCATGTTCTTGAATTTTTCCCGCATTTCCTGATGCTTCGCCTAGCGCTGTTCGGGCGTCATATTCTTCCACGCCTCGCGCTTGGATTTGTGCTGTTCGTGGCGCGCCTTTATTTCAGCCTGCTTTTCTGGTGGAAGCGCCTCAAATCTGGCTTTTTTCTCGGCTTTCCACTCCGCCTTCTGCTCAGGCGTCATGTTCTTGAATTTTTCCCGCATCTCTTGATGCTTCGCCTGGCGTTGCTCCTGAGTAAGCGGCGTGCTGGTCGGTGCGGGTTGAGCCATCACCACCGAGGTTGTCACCGCCAGGGCGCAGAATGCCAAAAGGCCTTTACTCAATAAAGACGCATTCAAAAATTTGTTCATATTTAGGGTTCCTTATCTTAATCATTTATGAGGATGTTTATCTCTGGAGCCAGCCACGCTTGGGTGTTCACTTTGGCCTGGGACGCTTCGTCCTAAGCAAGGATACGCATGCCGGAGCCAAGAAGTTTCAGAGTGAATAAAAGGACAGCGAAAACCAATTGAAACCTCATTAAGGTGGATGTTTGAGGGTAAAGCATTCATCCCGTATAAATGTAACATTATGTTTACTACCAACTGTAGTTAGGTTGAAAAATCCAGCCCAATATGATGAAATAATACTAACTTGGGTAAGTATGGTTATGATGCTTCCGAAATGATGGTTGTTCACACCATACGCCGCCCAAAAAGATTCACTTCTTATTCGTTCGTGAATCGCTGTTCATTATCTGTTAACGAGAAAGCGAGGTGCCTTATGCAATTGGTTGGTACCCAAGCAAACAAAATGACGCCGCTTGAAAAGCCAATGGTTCAGTTCGGGTTTTCCCGCTGGTACCAGGCGGCTAATGACAATTATTTAACCAACGGCGCAGGTTTGCCTGCCCGATATCAGCACGTGGATCAAGCGCGTACGCCCTCTGAAACGGGAGCTTCCAGCACGTTGAAAAATCAGTTCGATAATGCTTCTGGCATGATTTCAAACAGCGCTGGCGAGAACCTTAAATTCCAGAATGCCAAAGGCAGTGCGGGCAACCGGTTGTCCTATCTGGCGTAATTTTTCCTTATCGTTAGCTTTGCGTTTTCTTGATAAAGGCTGAATGCTCGACATGACACCGTGAGAGGGAATTCTCTAAAAGGTATTGTCCGCGTCAAATCAGTAAAAGCCACTATATAATTTACATCCGCTTCACATTGACCAATAAAGACACTTGAACGGGGAATTTCAGGTCTCATTACCCAAGAACTAAATAAACAAGAATTGCTTTTATTTTTATCCGGCCCTATCATCGAACCTTGAGCTATAAAAAACAGCCGACTTTTGACACGAAAAAGTCTTGGTTCTGACATCGTTTTGTCTTCAATTTGACTTCCCGATGCCTTCAGAATGACCGACAATTCTATCTATTGGTAATTCGTTTTGTTTGATAACGCTGTTGCATTTTAAATTCAATTTTCTCATTCAGTGAGTTAAGGGAATCGGAAAACTAAACGGAAAGCGAGGTCAGGATGATATCGCCTTGTCTTTGTGTGAGTAAAAGCCCGCTCTTTGGGGCTAACATCAGCACCGCTGTGGAAGACTACCGCTGGCGGACGCCCAGCGACTGGGTGGAGGAAGCCAACAAGCGCTATCTCTCCCACAGTGGCCAGAAATTCGCTTATTCCGGCAGCGGATTTTATCCGCGCATGGAACGCTTGGAAGATGTGGACAGCAATCATTTTGAGCGACGTCTCCTGCAGGACAATGACGTGCCCACGCGTGACGCTTTTGTCATGTTCGGCCAGCAGGCCCACTTCAGCCAGCCCGTGTTAAACCAGCCCGCCGTGGGGGAACGCTTTTTAACGGGGGCAAAAAATATGCTGTTTGGGGCGCTCCAACCGCTGCCCAAAGTGAAGTCGCTCCACGGTGAAAACGCCCAATATAAAAGCATACCCGAGGGAGATGGCAAGCTGTTCTGGTGGCTCGGCTAATAAAGACTAAAATCCGTAGACAAGACTATAAGGTTGCTCATCGGGGAAGTTGCCATGGACAACATGCCACCTCGAACTGGGATTACTATCCGTCGTCAGCTTGGTGGCCTGAAGGTTCAGGCGCAATAACGCCAGGCCTTTGACTGCGTTTTCCCGGCTATCCGTGTTGATGATGCTGTCCCAATAGCCCAGGGTTCGATCTGGAGAAAACGAAACAATGGCGTAATTGGCGTTTGCTGGCACCAGATTATCCCGGAACAAGTCCTCTGCCAAATTTCCATAAAGCCGGTTGATGTTGCGGATCTGGCTCCGACTGGGCTGCCAGGCCGACAAGAGGACAGCGGCTGCCGTCGTGGCATCCACACCCTCGGCAGGCATTGAGGGGTTATCCCCACCAATCTCTGAAGGCAGCATCAAGCGATAGGTATCACCCTCCTTACGCACTTCGGCTATAGGCTCACTATGGTTGCGAATCGTGATTTTAGCGCCATCGCCATCGACTTCGATTTGGGCAAAAGACTGATTACCGACGCCAGCTAGGTAAAGGCCGCCATCGCTGCCTAAAATACTGGTAATGTGATACAGACCATCGTAGTCTGAACGGGAAGACACCAAGGTCTGTCCATCCAGCAATTCGGTGCCCGCCTCGGCAGTGTTCCGACCAGTGGTTACGGTATGGGCTCTGGAGTCTTCAAGGCTTGTGCCATCGTCCACCACATAATTTCCACGGAGTGGCTGAGCTGGTTCTGCCGTCGCTGAAGGCTCCGCCGAGGGGCTGGTCGTGGGAGCGTCTGCAGGATCGGATGGTGATGCTGGTGGCGTGTCGGGAGCCGAAGGATCTGGGGAGGAATCGTTTTGACTGCTGCGCAACGCATACCCGCCACCGCCTGCCACTAATAGCGCTGCACCGCCTAAGCCGCCTAATAGAAACGCTCTTCTTGAAACGGCGCCAAATTTCAAGGCTGGTGTTAAGCCAGCATTTGTTAAGCCGGAAGAATCCGCAGCCTGAAACGTGTCGTGATTTAAACCCTTCGCACCTGGAATGCCTAACCCAGACGAGGGTGAGCTACTCCGCCCTGCAGACAAACTGTCTTGAGAGGACGGTTGAGCCCCAAAGGGTAATTTAGGCGTTGATAAATTAGGCGTTAAAGGTGAAAAAACGACTGTCATAATCTGAATACCCTGATTGCTTGCTGATGGATCATACTACAAACCACAACCGTAGCAAAAAAGAAAGCGGATCCACTCCCCCCTTAATCGGAATCGGGCTATTTCACGCCGATTAGAACCGTCACTTCGGAATCGAGCGCGCGGGTTTCAAATTTTGAAAACCCTGCCGCCTCAAACCAGGTACGGTATTCCCCCGCGCTGAACACGTTGCCTTCCGGTGTGGACACCAGCATGTTGACCGCAAAGATTAAGGGCCAGCCGGGTTTTGCGCGCGCATCATCCGGCACGAAATCGACGATGACAATTTCACCGCCCGGCTTCAGCGTTTTATACATCTGGGCGATCAGTTTTTCGGTGGAGTAGGCGCCCAGGGCGTGGCAGATATTGCCCAGCACCGCCATATCAAATTTGTTTTCAGGAAAGTCGGCGACTTCCAGATCTTCCGGCCAGTAGTGATAACGATCTTGCAGTTTGTGTTGGGTGACAAATTCCTCGGCAACCTCAACCACGGTTGGAAAATCCAGCAGCGTCGCTTCACTTGTTGCATCCGCTTCCAGAAGGGCGATTGACCAGACGCCAGATCCGCCCGCCACATCCAGAATATGCTGGCCTTTACGCTCAACGCCAACTTTCAACGCTTTGGCCAACTGCTTGGCGGTCGGGTAATTGGAAACATAAAGCCCTTTGACCAGCTCCGAAAAATACGTTTCCAACTGAGTGAGGCTTTGTGCGCCCCCCACCGGCTGGCCCGCGCGGACGGCGTCGGTCAGCATGCCCCAGTTTTCATACAGGCGCTTGCAGTGCGTCACCATACCACCCAGGTAATGGGGCTTATCTTCGACGAGAAACTCGGCGATATCGGACGGCAGGTCGTAACAGCCATCGGCATCCTTGGTGATAAACCCCATCCCCACCAGGCCGTCAAGCAAGAGCGCAATGCCTCGCTGGGAGACATATTGCCCGCCCTGGCCCAGACTCGCCACAAGACCTTGCGTGTTATTTTGCCGGTTGAGCCGGGTTTTGGCGATGGCGGTAAAAATCTGCAAATCGAGGGCGGAAAATAAAATCTGGCTGCGCGTGAAGCCATACAGGGCGTCCTGAATGCGATCGCTGTTGAGTGTTTTATCGGTTTTGTTCAGGGTATCTGGAGCGCCATTGTTGGCCATGCGTCAATTTACCTTAATTCACTAATGAAGCGTCATTCCGGCAAAAACGGGAATGACAGGAACAGGCTACTTCAATACGCCGGCAAGCGTTTTACCCATATCGGCAGGGGATTGCACCACATGGATACCCGCGGCTTTCAACGCTTCCATTTTCTCGGCGGCCGTTCCCTTACCGCCCGAGATAATGGCACCAGCGTGGCCCATTCGTTTTCCGGGGGGGGCGGTCTGCCCGGCGATAAAGCAGACAATGGGTTTGGTCACGTATTCTTTTGCGAACTCCGCGGCTTCTTCTTCTGCCGTTCCGCCGATTTCACCAATCATAATAATCGCTTCGGTGGCCGGATCATCCTGAAACAGCTTCAGACAATCGATGAAGTTGGTGCCATTAATCGGGTCGCCACCGATACCGATACAGGTGCTTTGCCCGATGCCGAGCTGCGTTAACTGATCGACGGCTTCGTAGGTCAGCGTCCCGGATCTGGAGACAACGCCAACGGGGCCTTTTTTGTGGATATGCCCTGGCATAATACCGATTTTGGCCACATCGGGGGTGATCACGCCGGGGCAGTTGGGGCCGATCAGACGCACGTCGGGGTATTCCATTAAGGCATGCTTGACGCGCATCATATCCACGACCGGAATACCCTCGGTAATGCAAATCACCAGCTCGATGCCAGCGTCAGCGGCTTCCAGAATCGCATCAGCCGCAAATGGCGGGGGAACGAAAATCACGGTGGCGTTGGCGCCGGTGGCTTTCTGCGCGTCGGCAACGGTGTTGAACACAGGGATTTTCTTTCCGCCAAGTTCTACGGATGAGCCGCCCTTTCCGGGCGTTACGCCACCGACAAGATTGGTGCCATATTTAACGCACTGCTCGGCGTGGAAAGACCCTTCTTTCCCGGTAATGCCCTGGACAATCAATTTGGTTTTTTCAGTAACTAAAACTGCCATTTAATTTAATCCTTTAAGTCTATTGTTATAAAGGTGCGTATAAGTCTTGCTCTAAGTAATTTAAGAGCTGGAATTTGCCTGAATTGACGCGATCTACAATTTTCCGATGATTCTCCTGAGCATCGGAGTTGTTCTCATGCTGTTCCGGGTGATAAAGGACACTGGTCGGATGTCTTTGACTCAAACGGTTTAATACGCCAGTTACGAATTGATCCGCCTCGCGGGTTCCATCGGTGCCAATCACAAATACATCCGGGCGCTCGGTTTCATAAAAACGCACTGAATTGTCGGCATATCTGAATGCATTTTGATAAGAAGCAACCGAGGGCGTACCCTCAGAGCTTAGTGGCCTAGCCGTTACAAGAAATGCTGAACCAAAGTTAATATTCATTTCGTGTTTGCTCCAGGGTTATTCTTAATGACTGACTACATTCGTGGCTAATAATGTCTCAAGCAAAGGATCCAAAGAACCATCGTTAATTTGGCTGACAACATTAAGGTGATGACGCTCGGATTGTTTCACGTCCAGCTCTGTTTCCGGCTGATGAAAAATACGGAAATTGTGACTGCTGGGTAACTGTGTCAGCCTGAATGTGACGGTGCTATCAGCAAAGGAAGGGTCAGCCGTTCCGATGACACACACATCATCACGGTTGGTGGGATAAAAAACAGCGCTGCCGTAATCGTCGATGGTTTCTTTAATCTGTGGCAACGTGTTTTTTCGACCACCTGTAGTAGGGCTATTATCGATAACAATAAAGGTAGAGCCAAAATTAATACTCATCAGGTTTCTCCGGATTTTTGCAAAGAAGCTTTCTTTTTTAAAACAAGGTCAACTTAAGCAATAAAGTTCATACGCATCGCATCCAGGAGGGGATCCATTTTTCCTGAATTAATCGCGCCGATCACATCGTTTCCAATCAGGGCTGTATTAGAGGGAAGCTGGAACACGCGCAAACTGTTCTGAGGAAATGAGCGAAACGTTCCCATGACGTGCATTTCCGGCGGATATAGGGAGTCCGCTTCTGGCCTCGAAGGTGTGCTGATGAACAGAACATCGTCTCTGGAGTCTGGTATTAATGCCTGGAAACCATCGCCCCAACTGTTAATTGTCTGAGCCAAACCGGCCAGTTGCCGAGCATTTCGATCGGGGTAAAGCGTTTCCACAACAAACATGGAACCTGGAACGATGCCACGACTCATAACAACTCCTGACTATGCAACCGGCTGCTTGATGAAGGCACTTCGTATTCTGACTTGGCTAAACTCGCCATTGGTTAAAAATCCTTAATTAAATGTTTTCTTATAGATGGGTAAAATATGTCATGCCTGCGAAGGCAGGCATCCATCCACTAACAAAGGATATAAATCCTGCCAGCTCGGATTAGTCCTTTCAATTAAATTTATTTTCCATTGTCTTTTCCAGCGTTTCAGTTGCTTTTCACGCAAGATAGCTTCTTGAATGTCTTCATGTATTTCAAACCATACTAAATGAAATAAGGAATTTTTTTTGGTAAATTCGCTACCTATACCATTTTTATGGTTATAAGCACGTTGGACAATATTAGAAGTAACGCCCACATATAATGTGCCATTTTTGTAGTTTGACATTATGTAGCAGTAGTATTGCATAACGTTGAAACTGGTTGATGGATGCCTGCCTTCGCAGGCATGACAGGGTAGAACCGTAATTAATTTCAGGCCACCGGTTGCTTTACGAAGGAGGCGACTTTTTCGGCGGCTTCAGCCATCTCATCCGCTGCTGCAAACTGAATGCCGGAATCGGCTAAAATCTGCTTGCCCTGCTCAACGTTGGTGCCTTTCATGCGGATCACCAGCGGAAGCTTCATATCCAGCTTCTTGGCCGCTTTCACCACGCCTTCGGCCAATTTGTCGCAGCGCAGGATACCGCCGAAGATGTTGATAAAGACGACTTCCACGGTTTTATCCGACAACAGAATGCGAAACGCGTTCTCAATGGCCTCATCCGTGGCACTGCCGCCAACATCCAAGAAGTTGGCGGGCTTTGCGCCATAGAGCTTAATGATATCCATCGTCGCCATCGCAAGCCCGGCACCGTTGACCATGCAGGCCACGTTGCCATCCAGCTTGATGTAATTAAGGTTGTACTTGCTCGCTTCCACTTCCAGTGGATCTTCCTCGTCGAGATCGCGGTACTCGACAATATCCTTGTGGCGATACAGCGCGTTGGAATCGAAATTGACTTTACCGTCCAAAGCGAATACGCGCTTATCTGCCGTAATCACCAGCGGGTTGATCTCAACCATCGAGCAGTCGGTGTCAATGAACATGGCGTAGAGATTGGTGATGAGCTTGACTGCCTCTTTCATGCCTTCGGCGGGAATATCCAGGGCGAAGGCGACTTTTCTGGCCTGATAGGCTTGCAGGCCAATACCCGGGTGGACGTATTCCTTGATGATGCGCTCAGGCGTTTTTTCGGCCACTTCCTCAATGTCCATGCCACCGTCCTGGCTTGCCATAATGACAGGACGGCAGGTGCCGCGATCCATAATGATGCTGATGTACAGCTCGCGCTCGATGCTGGAGCCTTCTTCAACGAGAACGGATTTTACTTTTTTGCCTTCGGGGCCGGTCTGATGCGTCACCAGTTGCATGCCCAGAATCTGGCCAGCGGCTTCTTTGACGCCATCCAGCGAATCGACGACTTTGACGCCGCCGCCCTTGCCGCGGCCGCCAGCGTGGATTTGCGCCTTAACGACAAACTTCTTGGACGTCAGTCCTTGGGCAGCCTTGACCGCCTCATCCGGCGTAAAAGCCACCGCGCCGTCCGGCACCGGGATGTCGTATTTACGGAACAGTTCTTTGGCCTGGTATTCATGGATTTTCATCGGATGTTAATTCCCTCGAATGAATTTCAATAACTTTAATTCTTCTTAGTTTCCTCATCGCCGTCGTCCAGTTGCTGAAGCAACTCACCGAGCTTTACGGCGTCAAACGCTTCGCCGTCCTCGTCATCCTCGTCGTCGTCTTCTTCCTCTTGAAGCGACTCGATGTAAGCGGCGACTTTATCAAACTCTTTTTCGTCGTCGATATTCTCGTAAATCTCAGCGCCATCCTCGTCGTGGGACAGGCGCATGACAATGACTTCGTCATCCTCGTCAGAGCTGACTTCAAGGCTGACCGGCAGGTTGCTTCCCGCCTCCTGTTGGCCGCGATAAATCAGCAGGGCATAGTCCTTGCCCTCTACCTCAAGCTCGTCAAGCTTCTCAAACAGGTGGATGTTGCCTTCCTCGTCCGTGGTCTGGACAAGCTGGACTTCCTCTTCAAAGCTGTTGCCGTTTCCATTCTGGCTCATGGGGTTGGATTCCTTAAAAAATCGATAGTTGAAGCACCCGTATTGGCCGAAAGTTTAACATAAAGGCAGGGCCACGGCAGCAGAAGCCCGCCTCGCCACCCACCCCCGCAACATCTCGTTACGGAGTCAGAGAGAAACTTATTTCAATTGATCAACGGGAGTAATATAGTCAGGTTATGTAGCAAATTAGATATAACCAGGATAGAAGGGCATCAACCTTCATTGAGCAGTTTTAAACTAAATACTTCGATTAACTATTTAATAGGGATGTAATATGAATTTCCAACCAATCTCCATTGCAGAATTGCGGACAATAACTGCAAGGGGTAGACATCATATATTAGATGCTCTTGGCACGAAGCCAATGTACCAAAGATTGATACCGACCCCGCCACCCCCTTCGCCTGAAGTTCGCAAACACATCAATGATTTGATACTCGGTATCAATCCAGACACTTTATCGCCCCAAGAAGGGGCAGTCATTGACTTAATGCTTGATGCTATAGAACGAGAGCAGTGGAGAGAAGCGGCAAGACATATGGAGACGTATAGAACTGTGGTTAGTCGCCCGTTAAGACCACAGGGAGAAACTGCTGAAGAAATTCTCGGTCATATAGCCGTAGCACGTGGCCGTCGTGGTGAAAATCCTTTTAGTGTACGTGACTGGCGGCCAAGTCAAACAGATTAATACGGCCAGGACACATGTCAATAGCACAAATGCACTGGTAACAATGCTGTATATCGCTGACAAGAGAGTCATCTTCTGATATCACCATTGCTGCTGCTAGAAACGTAACAAGAGACGCGGATTCTCTGAAGAAAGCTCTGAAAAGCCAACACAGAAGCTAAGATTTTTAGTCTCTCTTTATAATTTCTACTTCAGGGTGATATCTGTCCTCCCTGATTTTTAATAAGGCACCATGATGCCGTCTTTTTCCAGCGCTTCAAAGGCGGCTTCCAGGCTATCGAGCGTCTTAAAGACTGGCGCAGGCGGCAGGCTCCGTAAAATCATCCGGCCATAGCCTTTGCTGCTAATGCGCGGGTCGAGAATCGCCACGATGCCAGTATCGTCCTTGCTTCGGATCAAGCGCCCAAACCCCTGCTTCAGCTTTATAATCGCCTGCGGCAAGACAAAGCCGTTAAACCAGTCTTGCGCTTTCTCCCCAAGTCCCATCGACTTCAGGGCTTTCGCCTTGATATAATCCACCATCGCGCTGTTGACCGGATCGCCTGGCGGGGCGAAGGGCACCTTGTCAATAATCACGCAACTGAGCGCGTCACCCGGAATATCAATGCCCTCCCAGAACGTGGCCGTTGCAAACACCACGCTGTTGGGCGTTTGCTTAAACCAGTCAATTAACCGCTGACGGGGCATTTCGCCTTGCAGGCGGCAAGGAAACGGCAGCCTTGGAATCAGCGCCTCGCTGATGTGCTTCATCGCCTGATAGCTTGTTAACAGAACAAAGGCCCGGCCCTGGCTGATTTTTAATAAACGCTCGATC
The DNA here is from genome assembly GCA_035285165.1 of Vampirovibrionales bacterium. Lineage (GTDB taxonomy): Bacteria > Cyanobacteriota > Vampirovibrionia > Vampirovibrionales > Vampirovibrionaceae > JAYKHP01. Next base: position 240,931 of record JAYKHP010000018.1, read on the forward strand.
TCTTCCCCGCAGTGCCTGAGATAATCCGGGCTGTTGGGATCGGGCATTCCGGCAGGCAAGTAAAGCAGGCATTGGGTCGAATAATCAAACGGGCTTGGCAGAATGCTTTCATTTGCCGAGTCGGGCAGGCCCAAATCGGATTTGAAAAACGACAGCGAGTGATTGACCGACAACGTGGCGCTGGTCGATATCGTGGTTTTCTCCGCCCAAAGTTTCGATGCCAGCACAGGGGCAACATCCAGCGGCGTGGATCGAAGCTCGAAATACAGCTTGTCCCGCTGCAACTCAACCCAGTTTACCCTTGAAATTTCCTGGGACGGAAGCTCGCCTGACGGTTCCCCGAAGCGTGGGCCCGCCAGCTCAACGGCGTTGTTTTCCGTTAAAAAATACTCCCAGCGTAAAATCAGCCCGTGGAGCTGGCTCAGCAAGTTGTTCTTATGCACCGCCGCCTTGTCCGCTTCCAGATCGCTGGTGACAATCTGTAACTGCTGCACATCCACGCCGTTCAGCCAGCGCTCGAGATCCTTCAAGGCTTCCAGTTGTCGATCGACCAGGTAGTGAAACAGATCGTCCGGGTACAAGCGGAACGTTTCCTGCTTATGCTTCATCAACCATTCCAGCAAACCCGCCTCGGTATCGCTGACCAGTTGGATGTAATGATCGGGAATCGGTTGCAGGCGCCGCTGAATTTTCTGAAGAAGCTTTGTTGTGGCGTAGCGCCCGATGCGAACCGTTAAAGCCCCCAGGGCATAGGATTTAATCTGGTGGGCCTCGTCAAAAATCACCACCTCGTGATCCGGCAGGAGCGATTTTCCCGCCATCAAGTCCTGCAAGTACAGCGCGTGATTGACGACGATAATGTCGGCCTCTTCGAGATCCTCGCGCGCCAGGCGGTAGGGGTTATCCATAAAGTACTGGCATTTTCGGCCCAGGCAGTCTTCAGAGTCCGAGCGGATTTCGCTCCAGATGTGGTGCGGGATGATCATATCCAGCGTCCCCACATCGCCGTCCCACTCGTTTTGCCATTCGGACTTGATGTAATTCAGAATCATGTAGTCTTTATTGCCAGCCGTGCTGGCTGGCTGAATATGCCGCTCGGTTTCAATCAGCTTTTGAATGCAGAGATAATTGCCCCGCCCCTTCACCAGCTTGATTTTTGTACTTTGCCCTTCTTTTATGCTTTGCCCTTCGGGGGGCGGGTTGCCTTGGTGATCGACAATTTCCATCGCCTCGATCAGGTTGGGCAAGTCCTTGTTGATGAGCTGTTCTTGTAAGGCAATGGTGGCGGTTGAAATAACAATGGGACGTTTGCCCAGAAGTAACGCTGGAATAAGGTAGCCGAAGGATTTTCCGGAGCCTGTTCCCGCCTCGATGGCCAGATGTTTTTGGTCTATTAATGCCTGGCTCACTTCCCGAATCATCACCTCTTGCGCATGGCGGCGCTCGGCGTGGGGAAACTTCTCCAACACCTGGTGATACCGCTGTAAAACATCCGCTGCCGTCAAAGGCATCTGCTCTCTTCCTATAGATTTGGCCCCTGCAAGTGAGTCATCCGTATGGTGCAAGTTGCCATGGCCTTTCTAATGTTGTACCTGAAACAGCCTACAATGGGAAATGGAGAAGTGTGAGGTATCATGCTCAAGGCATTTCGCATTACCAACAGCAATATCGGCGATATCGAGGCGCTTTACGAGACGTTTTGCAAGGACGCCGGGCCACGTTACCGCTGGGAACACGACCCGGTGGGTTTTGACATTCTCAAAAAAGCCATCGCAGGGGGTGGTATCGGGGGGTATTGGCTCGAAGACACTGGTATAATGCAAGACACCGGGATTCTTGAGGCCAACGGCAAAAATCGGCAAACCGCCCTGATGCTGTTCACCCGAGAAGAGCATCGGGCAATTGAAATCAACGTCATTCATACCGTACCGCAAGCGGACGGAAATCCACCACCGTATAAAAATATCCTCGACACGCTGATGCGGGCCTTTATCAGGGACTTGCAGGCCGACGAGGCGGGACTAAGAACGTTTGACGTGATTAGCTACGCAATGATGGGCGATCAGGAACCCTTTGTCCGCTCGATTCTCTGGTATGGCTTTAAGCCTGTCGGACAGGCCATCGTCAAGTTTGACATCATGGATCCAGTCAGCCTTCAGATTCTAAAACAACAAGCGCCCGCCCCTCTGCCCGAAGGCTACCGCATCGTCTCCTGGGCGCCCCAGTATGCGGGCGGTGTGGCCCGGGTAATTTATGAAAGCTTCTCCAAGGCCAGCGACGCGCAGTGGGATCCACGCTTTAGAAGCGAATTGGGCGCGAAGAAAGTCGTCGGGATGATGACATATGGGATGATGGGCGATTTGTGCGAGGAGAGCACCAGCATCCTGCTAAAAGGCGAAGAGGCTGTCGGGGTCTGCTTTCTGATTCAATCCAGCATGACAACCGGCAATATCCCGCTGATTGGCGTATTGCCTGAAGAAAAGAAAAAGCAGTTCGGAAGTCACCTGTTGCAGCATACCGTTGCCAAAACCGTCCAGGCGATTCTCGATGGGAAGATGGGCATGTTAAGCATTGACGCCACGCATGACACGGATAATCTGAGCGCGATCAAGATGTATCGGCGCATGGGTTTTCGAGAAGACTACAATTACCCCCACGTCTATCTTCCAACCGAAAAGCTCCGCGCCTTCAAACCCGGCCAGTGGTGTTAACAAAATTTACGTTCGGCAGTTTTAAAAAACATATTGCATCGAGTACCGATACATGATACCATACAAGATATGATCAGGAATACTCAAGATCAGGCCACCTGTGATATTTTTGCCGGGGTAAACAGCAGGGCGGCCAGAAAATTACCGCAAAAGCTTCATCGAAAGGCCAAGTTGCTACTGGAGCTTTTAAACGCTGCCCATGACGTTCAGGATATGGCCTCGCCCCCTGGAAACCGCCTGCATAAATTGACGGGAAGCTTGGCAGGGTTTTGGGCAATCAGTATCAATGACCAGTACCGGATTATCTTCCGCTTTAATAAGGCAGACGCATCAGACGTCATCATTACCGATTATCATTAGAGGAAAAGATTTTATGCTGCCTAAACACCGCAAAGTCTCACATCCAGGGGAAATTCTTAGAGAGTTATACGTAGAACCTCTGGGCATAACCCAGCAGACACTATCTAAGCATCTTGGCTGTACCCGTGTTGCGATTAACGAAATCCTCAACGGGCACCGAGGCATTACGCCCCAGATGGCTTTTCGCCTGGCGGACGCTTTTGGGACATCGCCTGAACTTTGGATGAACTTGCAGCGCGACTACGACCTGCAAGAAGCCCGAAAGCACCATAAACGCCTGCCGTCCATTGCCTGAGATACCTTGAAAAGCTTATTTGATAACCTAGTCAATCCCTGTCATCGGCAACGATTAATTCATAGTTTTCGATACATAATGTGAGCGTCTACCAGCCCTAGCGTCTTGTGACGGTATGCTTCGGGGATTGTCCCTATGATTTTGAAGCCCAGCGACTCCCAAAGCGCGATGGCGTTTTGATTGGTGCTGACCACGCAGTTGTATTGCAGGGCGCAATAGCCCATCTCTTTTGCAATTTTTAGCGCCGCTTCTCCCATTTTACGCCCGACACCCTTGCCTTGAGCATCCGGTGCAACCATAAAGCCCGCGTTGGCCACATGTCCCGCAGGGCCATAGCCATTGGGGCGGATATAGAAACTACCCAGAATTCTGCCCGCCTGATCTTTGGCGAAAAACACGGTTTGCGACGGGCCGAACCAGTAATCAACCGCCTCCTCGATTGTCCAGGCAGGATCAAAGCCATAAGTGTCCTCGGCAGCCACAATTGCCGAAAACGCAGGCCAGAATTTTGGCCATTCTTCAATTTTGCCTTGACTAATGCCGATTTGGACGTTCATAGCTTTTTTTCAGACTTAAACCGGTTCCAGTTTTGCGACTTTGGGATCCAAAAGTTTTTGTCCTGCAATTGTGTCGAATTTTACGCCGTAAATCGTCTTTGGCCCCTGGCCCAGAACCTGGGCAATGGTGCCCTGCCCGAATTTCGGATGGCTGACGCGATCACCGACGTTAAAGCTGTAGCCGGGCCCTGGCACATTATGTTCCGAGCCGGAAAACGAATCAGGCTCACTGCCTGAAATTCTTAGGGCGCCGTCCGCTTTTCTGGCCTGCTGGCGTTTTCGGATTTCAGCGTATTTATCATTTTTTGAATATGACGACGGGCCCTTGTTCTGTCCACCGGAATAGCCATAACCCGTAGGTTTTTTGGGCGTCGGCTTGCCAGATGAAGACTTTGCCGCATTGCCCCAACGAGAAGGTGGCGTTTCATCCTGAAAATGAGAATCGGACCAGTCATTATCGCTATAACGGCCTGTTTTTTCAGCGCCGGAAGAAAATCGGGAATCGTCATCGAATCGGTTTCTGCCGCCATATTCCGGGCTTCGAGAGGGTTCTTTATCAAGCGTATAGAAGCCGCTCAGCAAGTCCTTGGGCGCTTCCGATAAAAATCGGCTGGGCTGGCTGTAGCGAAACTCGCCCATCACCAGCCTGCGCCTGGCGAAACTCATAAAGAGCTTGTCGGCCGCTCGAGTGACGGCGACATACATCAGGCGGCGTTCCTCCTCCATCTGCTCAGCGTCACTCAGCGATCGAAAATGCGGAAACAAGCTTTCCTCTAGACCGCAAAGCGCCACCACCGGGTATTCCAAGCCTTTGGAGGAATGCACGGTCATCATCAACAGCTTGTTTTCAGCAGGCTCGGCGCCATCCAGATCGCTTAAAAGCGCCATCTGCGTCAAAAAGTCAGCCAACTGGCCAAAGGGCGTCGGATCAGACTGCGCCTCTGCCAAATCTTCTTCTGAAATGTTCTCAACATTGGCAGCCTGAAGTTTCGCGGCGTTATCGGCCTGATCTTGCAGGAATTGTTTGGCGACGCTCACCAATTCCTCGACGTTGGCCATCCGGCCTTCGGAATCGGTCGGGTCATCCACGCGCAATTCATCGTAATACCCGCTTTGATCCAGCACTTGCAGAATCAGCTGATCCAACGGGAGTTCCTGCGCCTGGCGCTTCAGGCTTTCCATTAGCTGGACAAAACTTCCAATCGCCTTAATCGCCTTGCCGCGCAGTTCATATTCAGGCCCGAGCAAGCCCAGTTGATCGGAGTGCTTTAAAATTTCATACAACGAAACGCCGCGCGCCTCCGCCGCCTGCTCCAGCTTTTCAATCGAGGTTTTTCCGACACCGCGCCTTGGGACGTTTAAAACCCGCTTGACGCTGAAATTATCCGCCTCGTTGAATATCACGGTGAGATAGGCCAGCACGTCCTTGATTTCGCGCCGCTCATAGAATTTCAATCCGCCCACGATGGTGTAGGGAATGCCTTTTGAAATCAGCAAATCCTCCATCACCCGGCTCTGCACGTTGGTGCGATAAAGAATGCAGCACTCGCCGGGCTTATACTTGCCCGAGTCAACCAGTTGCATGAGGCTGTTGACGACGAAAAACGCTTCGTCGCGATCATCCTTGGCCTCGTAGCAGGTGATTTTTTCACCCGCGCCCTTGACTGAAAGCAGCTCCTTGGGCAAACGTTCCGTGTTGTTTTCGATAATGGCGTTTGCAACATTGAGGATATTGGCCGAGGAGCGGTAATTTTCCAACAGCTTTATCAGCCGGGCGTTGGGGAAGTTTTCCTGAAAACTCAGGATAATCCTGAAATTAGCGCCCCGCCAACTGTAGATGGATTGATCGACATCGCCCACCACCGTCAGGCTTCGATTACGCCAAAGTGCTTCGCTGTTTAGGTTTTGACGTTCATCAACAACACAGCCTTCGGCCAGCAAGCGCACCAGTTCGTACTGCACATCGTTGGTATCCTGAAACTCATCGACCAGAATATGCTGAAACTTCTGGTGATACCGGGAAAGGATGTCCGGGTTCTGTTGCAACAGCTTGACGGTGAGCAACAGCATGTCGTCAAAATCAAGCGCGTTGCTTTTTGAGAGGGCTTCTTCGTAAAGGTCGTAAATGCGCGCGATTTTTTCGGCCTTGAAATCCTTGGCTTCGCTTGCAAAGCGATGCGCGTCAGTCAACTGGTTCTTGAAACCGCTAATCATGTAGCGAATGCTTTTGGGCGCGTACAACTTGTCGTCGAGATTCAGTTTTTTGATAGCCTCTTTGACAGCCGACATCGATTCGGACTCGTCATAAATGACGAAGTTCTTGCGCCAGCTCCTGCCCGAGGGTGTCGTGTAGGCTTCAATCTCGCGCCTGAGAATACGTCCGCAAATACTGTGAAACGTGCCAATCCACAGCCACTGGGCAACGGCTTCGCCCACTAGGCCTTGCAGCCTGTGTTTCATTTCCTTGGCGGCCTTGTTGGTAAACGTTACCGCCAGGATATCGCCAGGATAAATGCCCGACTGGAGCGCATAGGCTATTTTATGCGTCAGAACACGCGTTTTGCCACTGCCCGCCCCCGCCAGAACAAGCAAAGGCCCGAGCGAAGCGGTGACAGCCTCTTTCTGTGAGGGATTCAAGCCTTTGGTGAGGTTGGATGGGTCACTATTGCGCTCTGTGTGCGAGGAGTCCATTGCTGCCTTGTCTTTTGAAAATAACGTGGCTTCGGGCGAAGTGTCTAAAGTGGAAGATGTAAGGATCATAAGTCGTTGAAGCAAACCTGTCTAATCAAAACGTTAACCTGTCTATTAAAAGCTGGTGTGGCGCACGCGCTAAAAAGCAGACGGCACCTCTGCTTAAGCGGGATTTTCTAATAACCCCGGCGATATTTTCCTGCAATCGCCTCTCTATCCGGCTGAAATATTCTACAATTCTGGATTCGAGCAAGCCAGAGCTTAGTGTTACCTTTGGATTGTCTGGCATAAAGGGGAAATTTCCGGCAGGAATCTTCACCGGAACACCCAAGGCTCTGATATAATTATTTATCTGTCATCGGATTTAACAAGCATCCGATTCAATACTAGATTTTACTAGGGTGTCTGTCGATGCCTTGTAACCTGACTTTTACATCCCAACCCGACTTCCCTTCAGTCGCAGGCATTGTTTGTCAGGTGTTTGGCGTCCTTAGCCGGGTCAGGCAAGCGCAATATCAATCGAGTCCTGTGTTTTTACGCCTTCATTCCGCCAGACAAATAAAACGCTCCCTGCGCATATTGAAAATCAACTGGCATCCAGTTCCCCCTTCATCAGGTCAGCCCATAAATAGGTCAAATTGTTTAGGACAGGACATCTATGGACACGGCAAGTTTTCCAGGTTTTCTTAGTATCGCTATGGAATCAGGCATTATTAAAGCAAGCATTTCCCAGACGTCAACCGTCAGCCCCAGCGCCTTTGGCAAATCAGACGACTCTGGCCGTGGCGAGCCCACGATCCTTGTCCCTTCAGGAACCGCAACCGATATTGACCAGGACACGCCCGATCCCTTTGACAGCCTTGCAGCCGAGTTAAGCCTGCTGCAAGCCCAGAACAAGCGCATCGCGGTTCTTGGCGCCAGAAATATCCCGCTTCCCCACCAGCAGATTATCGAGCTTTTATCCTTCACCCTTGCAAAACAGGGCAACATGCTCATTACCAGCGGCGGATCTTCCGGTACCAACGCCGCCACCATCCGTGGGGCGATGCGGGGAAACCCGGAAAACCTGCAGGTGATTCTGCCCCAAACCATTGGCCACCAACCGCCGGATGTCCAGGATCAGCTTATCGGGATTCCCAACATCGTCGAGCATCCCGAGTGGAACATGATGACGCTGGCCGACGCCAGCCGTCTCTGCAATCGCGAGATCGTCGATTCGTGCCAGCAATTGATCGCCATTCTCTTCCATGACAGCACGACCTACCAGGCCGCCATCGATTACGCCGAAGAAAACCACAAGATCATCACGGCGCTGTATCTGGATTAAGCAGGCATCCCCGAACGGTCACTTCTGGGCACTGCTGCTTGCGGCTTAAAGTGGGATTGTTGGCGAACCACATCATAGCATTTGAAGTAAGTGCTCACCAGAAAGCCACCCGCCATGACCTTGGCACCCTCTTCAAACAAGATCATCAGGTTATACAGAAACTTTGGGACTTTGGAAAGCTCGAAATGCACCAGGTAATCTTGCGGGGCCACCTGTTGTATCCATTGGTAGAGTTGCGCCTCAAACGCCCGTTGATTTTCCAGAAAAACAAAAACTTCGCTGCTGTCACTGGTCAGAAGATCAAAGCCAATCATCGTAAAGGTTGCGATAACGGCACAACACAGTAACGGCGCCGCGGCAACATACTTTACCATCTCATGCCGGGACATCCACAGGGCGCTCAGTCCCAGAAGTGCGTAAAACAGGACGATAACGTCATCAAGACGATCCGTGATGGCGGTTTCCTGAATCTGGAAAATAAAATGAATGGCCTTATCGATAATTTCATGAATCATCAAAAGCTCGTCAACGGCAAGGTATAAAAATCCCCAAGACATTAACAGCCAGATGTATTCCGCTTTCCATAAGCGCTTTATTTTTTTAAAATCCTCGGCATTATGGAAATCAAACGTTTTACGGTACCGCTTGAACACCATCCAGGACAACAAGGACACCGTCATCAACTGAGCGGCGGAAAGCCACGTCATCACATAGCCTTCTTTGTAAAACTGGTGGTGATAAAAGATTTCTATATATATCGTTAACCCCACCAGCAAAGAATCCAGTCCCAATATCCCCAGAATGAAGCCATTGGTTGGTAAACGCTCTAACCAAGACTCAAACCCTAGGACGAACTGGCGTAATTTTTTAACCATGGCAGTTAGCTGCAACCCTCCAGCACCTCACAAAAAAGCTTGATAAATTGTACCAAAAACTTTTAGTTGTGATGAACTGGCCTCATTGCGGGCAGCAAAGACTGTTGAGAGGTCTGTAAACCGGTGGTTTGAAGCCCGGCGGTCTGTAACAGGGTTTCAATTTTTTCAAAGACGGAGGGGTGCAGGGCCAGTGTCAGGTGGTCGATATTGGGGTCATCAATAATATGGTTAAAGACCTTGGCGGCCATGGCCATTGAATTATCGAGCGGGGTTTCCAGAAGCCCCTTACGAAAATGCACCATAAAATCCCAGATGGTCAGCAGGTTATGCCGCGTCACTTCAGTGGAATGACGAATAATATTCATGTTGGCCTGGATCAGCTCGTCAAACACCTTGGGAATCGGCTTACCCGGGTTTCTTGGAATCCAGAGCCCTTTCAACTGTTCCACGCCATCGGCACCCAAAAAACCGGTGCCGAGCGACACCAGGTTCTGAATGAGGGGCTGGGGTGAAGAGGTTTCAGAGGACGTTTCGCCAGAAGTCCCCAACAAGGCCTTGGACTCCAGGCCGTAGTGGGCAATCAAGCCTCCCAGGCAATGACCAATCACGTTAAGGCTCTTCACGGAGTAAACTTCTTGAATTCGCTTAATTTCAAGCCTCACGGCCTCAACGGAAGAGGCAATGTCAGACAGGCCGCCAGCGGGAAGGTTCATCACGATAACCGGATAACCTTTGCCGCTAAAATACCGGTGCATTTCCCGAAAAAATGCGGGAGGCGTGTTCAAACCGGGAATCACAAGAATAGGCAGACGGGCAGGATCCGACAATTGCTCCGGCGGGCGTTCGCTCAACGTTTCGCTGACGAAGCACCCTTGACGCTGCAGAGCGTAATAATCCTGCCGGGCTTCGCGGCTCAGTCCCGCCACCCGGGCGATGGCGTTGAAGTAGGTCATTATGAAGGCAGAAAAACGGCTGAGATTTCGGCGTTTTTCAGGGGACACAAAATCGCTGGCGAAGAAATCGCGGATATTTTCAATCTCAAGTTGGCTCAAGCGCCTGTGGATAGGGCTAAGCTTGATAAAAGCGGCGGCTATTGCGCTTCCCAGGGTGGAATACATCCAGGGAACCGCTTTGGTCTTAAAAGCACTTGATTTTGAGGCCATGGTTTTTTTGAACGCTATCCTATTCTAAAGGGTTAGCAAGAGAAATTATATATATGAAAGACATCTATCTGAAATGCAAATGGGGGAACTATCGGGTATTTGTCCCAAAGTTCTAAGACCCTGATGTTATGATAGCAACATTTGTTCCCGTTGTGGAGAGCCCTTCAGCCTAATCCGCCTGAATAATAGGCCAAACAGTGGTTATTCGCGAGGAGGGGGAGTATCTTCGGGCAAAGTCTCAAAAGGCCGCGTTTCAAAATAGGTTCAACAATACGTTACATGATTCTCAACACCCTTAAACTCAAAAGCCTAAAGGCTAAGCGCTGTCAAAAGATACTGATTTGGCTTTGCCTTGCGGGAATACTGGTTTTCGGCTTGCTTTTTGGCCTTTCAGCAAGTGATTCACAGGCAAAACCCAGTGGGGAAAAAGGTCATGTTGAGTCGGTTTTTATAACGGTAAACGGCCATAAGCGAGCAGCCGTCGTGTACGTGCCATCAGAAATCGAGAAAAAGTCAGCGGAAGCGGCTACTTCTGACAAGCGTTACCCCCTGCTGCTGGCTTACCACGGGTATCTGGGCAGCGCCAGGCAAATGATGCGGATGAGCGGCTTTAATCCAATTGCTGAAAATGACGGCTTTCTGGTGGCCTATCCCAACGCCCTACATAGAAAATGGCTTGCCAGTACCGGCTCAAGCGAATTTCCAAATGACGATGTGAACTTCAGCCAGGCCTTGATTAAGAAACTGGCCCAAACCTATCCTATCGACCCCAGCAGAATCTATGCCACCGGCTTTTCCAGCGGTGGATTCTTCACGGAACGACTCGCTTGTGAGCTTTCAGCCATTAAGCTTTCAGAAAATGGAGACACTACTGCCATTGCCGCCATTGCGCCGGTTGCCGCCACCATTGGCAAACCCCTGAGCAAAAACTGCAAACTCAAACGGCCGGTGTCTGTGCTGATGTTGAATGGTACCGATGATCCCATCGTCACCTGGAACGGAAAAATCCGAAAAGTCCATTACGCCTTTCATGACGCGGAAATTGCGACAGTGCCGGAAACGGCAGTCTTCTGGCAGCGGGCCAACCTGTGCAGCCCGACACCCCGAAAAAGACGATTCCCCCTGATCCTCACCTGGAATGATCAAATCGCCGCCCATTATTTTCCAGCCTGTCGCGGGGGGGTCACCGTGGAGCAATGGATACTGGAAGGCGGCGGCCACACATGGCCGGGCGCACTTCCACGCTATAAAATCAGCCGCCGTATCTTTGGAAAAACCCTGGAGCAGCCCAAGGCAAGCGAGGTTATCTGGAACTTTTTGCAAAAGCGACGACTTGCCCCAGCCTATTAGTCAGTATGTAGGCGTTGTTATTCGGGAGAGACGGATGTGTCGGGGGTATCGGCAATAACCGCCCGCATTTCTGCGTCCGCATCTTCAGGAGTATCCCCAGGTGCTTTTAAAGCAACTCTTGCCCGTTTGCTTTCAGTCTCAAGCAACTGGTTCACATACGCATTTATATCGCCAATTTCAGACGCATCGATAAAAGCGGCCACATCATCGTCCACGATGACCACCAGTGAAGTGTCTGAAGTTTTATTAGGGGAAGCTGCACTCATCGAGAAAAGCCTTTATGTTGTGCGCGTCAAACAATTCTAACTAGAAGCGTATTAGCCTGCCGCCGGAATATCCTCATCCAACTGGTTTTCCAGTAAGGCCTCCACCTCTTCCTCTTTTTTCGTCTGAGGTTGGGAGACGCCAGCATGGTTTTCAGAATGATCCTCACCGGCATTTTGAGATGGCGCGGAAAACCCCTGGCGTTTCATTTCCTCTTGAAACAACCGGTTGATGATGGCACTGGGATCTATCGTGCCGCCAAGCACAGCCTCCTGCTCGTGGAGAAAATCACTGGCACGAGAGGTTAATGTGAGGGTGAGTGTTTTGCGCAAAGCTTTATATCTCCCAATATGATTGCACCAGGTTATTTACTCATTGAAATTTAGCACTCTTTGAGCAACTTAGCATTTTTGGACAAGCAATAACATTAGTCTCCCTTCCCATCAAAAAACATAAAAAACAGGTATTTTCAGCAGGATCTGTTCTTGAAAAGCAGTACAGACGATATTTTTGATCATGCCTTATGTTTTTATGCGAGGTCGTGAATATTTAACCATTTGTCCAATAGGCTGGGAGAAAAAAACAGTTTAAATTGGGGAAGCATTGCAAAATGCCTGATGCAAATTACAAATTGCATGCTCCAGAATGACATTTCAAATATTAAGTTTTTTCTAACGTAAATTCTATTTTCAAACTCGGTTAACATCTGACTCGATTCATATTTTTTCGATCCAAGCAATCCAATATAGCCTTCGTCTCCAGCGATTTCTAAATTAAATTGAGCCGTACAAGCTGAGCGGCGTTTCAATGACATTTGAAAATTTGTTGGAAAAAGTGCTTTTTATTGTTTTTTGAACTGCCTTTTTAGGCGTATTACAACGGTATCAAGCTTGAAATACAGGTAGGAGAAACACGAATGGCAACCCAAGAGAAAGAAAAAACCAATAATACCAGCAAACGCGGTTTTGCCTCTATGGACGAGGCAAGACAACGTGAAATTGCGAGCAAAGGCGGAAAAGCAGCCCACGAAAAAGGCACCGCCCACGAATGGACAAGTGCCGAAGCGCGGGAAGCTGGCCGAAAAGGCGGCGAATCCGTCAGCAAGAATCGCGAGCATATGGCGGCCATCGGCCGTCGCGGCGGACAACGCTGATTCACGTTAACCAGCGCTGATTTTTCACCATCTGACTAAGGCAACGCCATGCCCACCCTTACCTGTTGAGGCATTTATGCTTCAATAATAAAGAGGAGCCGGTATGGCGTTTCCGTTTTTTGTCAAAGAACAAGAAAAAGAAAAAAAGAATGACGGAGAGAAAGACTTACCAAGAATAACAAGAATAAAAGGACTTGCCACCCGATGTCAGAAGAGAGCGTGTCAGAAAAAACTGGGCGCAAAAAAACCGCCGATCCTCAAAACGGCACAGACCCTCGCCATTCAAGCTTCTGGCAAAGTCGCTATCAAAGCCAGAACTGGCCTTGGGACTTGGGACAGGCATCGCCGCATTTTAAGCTATTTTTCAACACGGATGACACAGCGGCACTATTACAGCCCATCGTCAGCCCTCTAGGCGGGCCCAAAAAAACAGCGCTTGTTCCTGGTGCAGGAAGAGGCCATGATGGGGCGTACCTTGTTGAGCTAGGATTTGCCGTCACTTGTGTCGATTATGCTCCTGGCGCCCTGGAAACGGCCCGCCTGGCTTATCCGGATCTTATTTCCGGGAAACTCAAGCAAATGGATTATCAGGTGAAGGATATTTTTTCACTCGCTAATCAGGACGCTTACCATACCCGTTTTGATCTGCTGCTGGAGCATACCTGCTTTTGCGCGATTCCACCCAATCGCAGAGGCGATTATGTGCGGATGGCCGAAGCGGTGCTGAAGCCTGGCGGATTTTTGCTCGGCGTTTTCTGGCAGCATTCAGGCCCAGACGATGACGGCCCGCCGTTTTCCGTCACACCAGCCACCGTGGCCGATACTTTTCAGGCTGGATTTGACTGCCGTTACCAGATCAGCGCCCCTGCCGTCTGCGGGCGCTCGGGCACTGAAACCTTAATGCTGTGGCAAAGGCATTCAGATTAACATCCACCCGCAAATTGACTGCGGTATAATGCGAACTATAGAATCACGCAACGCGCTTGTCTTGCGATAACCCGTAGCATTTGCAGATTTTGAGAGATTGCCCGAGTATGAAAAACCACTGTCCGCGCCTCAGCGCCCAAATCCTCTCCCTGAGCCTTATTCTCCTGGCAGGAACATTGACCTTATCCGCCTGCAAACAGCCATTGACCTTACCCTGGATGAAGCCATCGACGCCTGAAGCGACTCAAGGCGTTGAGGGCAAGCAAACCGAAACCGATGATCAACTGGCGGCTAAAAACGCGGAAGCAACCGCACTACCTGCCCCCTCGGGCCAGAAGCGCGCCAAACTCGATAGCGAAACGAAAAAGATTTTTGACGCTGCTGTCGTCGAGTCCAAAAAGAAAAACTGGGCCGCTGCGATTGACGGCTATAAAAAAGTGCTGATGAAACTTCCAACGCACGTGGAAAGCCTGGCGAACCTTGGCTGGATGTATGCCGAAGAAAAAAAATGGAACGAGGCCAAGGACAACCTGATGAAGGCATTGGCGATTGACGCTTATGACCCCACGGCGCTCGCCAATCTTGGCTGGGTGTATGCCGAAGAAAAAGAGTGGGACAAGGCACTGTTTGTTCTCAAGCGTGCCGTCAAATCCGACCCTAAGCATGTGGGCGCTTACACCAACCTGGGTTGGGCCCATGCGGCCAAGGCACAATGGGCCGAGTCTATTTCAGCCTCCAAAAAAGCCATTGCGCTGGATCCCAACAATGTATACGCCTACGTCAATTTGGGCTGGGCACTGAATGGCCAGAACAAAAAGACGGAGGCGTTAAACGCTTATCAAAAAGTGATTGCGCTGGATGCCAAAAACATGCAGGCCCACCTCGCGATTGGCACGATTTATTGCGAAGAGGGCAAAAAAGAGCAGGCGCTTAGCCAGTCAAAAATTCTTTTTGCCAGTGACCCGGGTCTGGGAACCCAGTTAAACAACCGCATCGCCAAAGGCTGCCCGTAATTATCACTCTCATAAATAAGAGATTACGGCAGCAAGTCCGGGCGGTGTTTTTGTGTTCGCTCAAGCGCCTGGGCTTTTCGCCATTGCCCAATTGCCGGATGATTCCCTGAAAGCAGGACATCGGGCACAGCATAGCCCTTGTAGTCGGCTGGTCGGGTGTAATGGGGGTAATCCAGCAGACCGTTGTAAAACGAATCGTTTTCAACCGACGTGAATTTCTGAACCCCGCCAGGCAGCAAGCGGGTAACGGCGTCAATTATGGAAAGCGCCGGGAGTTCACCGCCAGTCAGAACATAGTCGCCCATCGACACTTCCTCAAGCGGCAAGCCCGAAAGGCCGGGGAGAAGATCTTTTATGCGCTCGTCAAAACCTTCATAGTGCCCGCATAAAATCACCACCTGCTTTGCGGCGGATAATTCCAAGGCGAGGCGATGATCAAAGCGCCTGCCCGCAGGGCTTGTCATCAGGACACGCGCAGGTGCGGCCAGGGGAAGCAAGGATTCAAAAGCCGCTTCAACGGGCTGGCAAGCCAGCACCATACCGCTGCCGCCGCCATAAGGGCTATCATCTACCTTGCGGTGCGGATCCGTTGTATAGTCCCTGGGATTAAGGGCTTCAACCTCAATAACGCCAGCAGTCTTGGCGCGCCCGATAATGCTTTGGGACACGTAGTGTGTGATGATATCAGGAAAAAGCGTCAACACGCTGAATTTCATAAGCCGTCAGACTTTCGCGCAGATAAGACAACAGCCAAACCATAACGCAAAGCCGAAGCGGGATAAATCCTTTATGCCAGTCGCGTAAAAAACCGAATCAACATTTTATTATTTTATTCTGGTTATTACTTCATTCCGGTGGACGGGAGGATTCGCCAGACTGGGATCCTTCAACCACGGGCGGGCCAAAATCGGTGATGGATTTCTGTTTTTTCGCCTCATCCTGAAGCGTCATGGTTCCCGTTGGCGCGTCTTCAGGTTTTTCAGGCAGTTTTTCAGGATTTGAAGCGGGAGAAGCGGTATTTTTCGGTCGCTCGGAAGCCGCTTCCTGCCTGGATACTGCTGGCGCGTTCTCGCCCGTTGCACTCTGTTTGGCCTGATGATTCTGCCCCGAGGTTTCGTCCGGTGTTTCTGCCTGATCAGCGCTTTGATTTTGATCAATTTGCTCAAGGGGTTGATCGCCAGACGCATCCTCATCCGCTGGCTTGGCCTCGATTTCGGTTGATTTCTCCTCGGTGGAGTCTTTAACCCCCTGAAGCGCCCCGGCATTGTTCAGGTTCAAGTGCCGCTGCTCCGCGCGGATTTCCGCCATGCACTGGTGGAAAAAAGGCTTGTCGGTCATCCAATAGATGCCGCCCACCCTCACATCAACGCCATCCCATTCAAAGACATACTGTTCTTCCAGTGGCGTCTCGGAGCGCTCCACGTGAAGCTGCAAGCTATCAACCAGGCGTCCTTTGGTGGTTTTCCTGATAAAGCCGTTGTTGTCGCGGTCATAACTCACCACGTCACCCAGGTATTTCTCGACACAGTTGCTCATCTTCAAGAAAACGCGTTGCGGCACGTTGTGCTGGAAACGGCGGCTGGCCATCTGCGTGTATATCTGGCTATAGCGCTTTTCGGATTCAGCCTGAATCAATTTATCCAAAGCGATTTGCAGAAGCGCCAGCTCGTCCTTGCGATAGGCGAACTGGGGGGTGGTTTTGTCTTTGGGGTTGACCACAATCGTCTCCGAACGCAAGTTGCCGTAAAACCTTAACCCTATCGCCAAGGCAATCAGGGCAAAGGAAAGGATAAGGAACTGGCGGCTCGTTAAGAAACGAAGGACACGATAACTCAACGGCTTGGAAGAGTCGGAGCGCATAAGGATTACCCCTGTTCAAGGCAAAAACGGCTTGCGTGCAATATGGACGAAACTCTCTACAAAAAACCTGAGGCGGATTCTGTATCTTGTGTTATCTAGTATTTTACATTATCCCGACAGATTTAACGCGCAGGCTTTTTAATTAACGGCACTTGATGCCCTTGATCAATGCTCTTAATCACCTACATACGCTCCGGCGCGCTGACACCCAAAAGCGATAACGCTTGGGCCAGCGTCTTTTTCAGGGCCAGAACCATCGTCAGCCTGGCCAACGTCACGGCCTGATCATCGCTTATCATTCGGCAGATCTGATAAACCGCGTGAAATTCAGCGGAAAGATCCACCGCGTAACGCGCAATCAAATGCGGGGATCGAATTCTTGCGGCATCCGCCACGATATCGTCAAAACCATCCAGCTTGAGCAAAAGGCTTTTCACCGTGTTCAGGCTCGCTTCACCGGAATCGGCAATACCGTTAAACAAGGGCAGCAAATCAGTAGGGCCAGTTTCTGAAACAAAGGCTTCAAACACCTGAGGCTGGACTTTAGGGGCAAGCGTTTCGCCGCTGTCCGTGTCAATCTGGGACTCGGTCGCGTTTCTCAAAATGCTGCAGCAGCGCGCATGGGCATACTGCACATAAAACACCGGGTTTTCATGGCTGGTGGAAGTGGCCAGATCAACATCAAAATCAAGCGCCGTTTCAGCAGGCTTCCACACCATCCACAAACGCGTCGCGTCCACGCCCACTTCATCCACCACGTCGGCCAGCGTCAGCATTTTGCGACGCTTGCCCATCCGGGTTTTTTCGCCGTCGATAATCAAATTGACCAATTGCCCAAGCAGCACCTCGAACTGATCAACGGGATGCCCAAGCGCTTCGATAGCGGCCTTCACCCGGGGAATATACCCATGATGATCCGCACCCCAAATGTTAATGATGCGATTATATGCCGGTTCGCCCGAAGCGTCCTTTCGACTGAACTTATCGTCGTGATAGGCAATATCGGGCGTAAGATACGTAAAGCTGCCGTCCGATTTTTTCAGCACGCGGTCTTTCTCGTCGCCATAGTCGGTGGTCTTGAACCACACGGCCCCATCCTGCTCATAGACCTTGCCGGATTGCCGCAATTTTTTCAGCGCCGTTTCAGGCAAGTTGCGGGCATACAAATCCTCTTTTTCCGAAAAGAAGCGATCAAAGCGAACGCCCAACGTCTCCATCAACGCCACTTGTTCAGCCAGAAGCTTTTCGCGGCAAAACGCCTTTAACGGCTCAAGCAACGTTTCAGAAAGCTGCTCATGAAGAATTACCGAATCTTCAGGCAATCCCTTTACTTGTTCTAAAATCGCCTGTTTTCGAGCGTTATTTACAAGGTAGTCCTGGGCCAGGGCCACCACGTATTCGCCAGGATACGGCAACTCTTCGGACGTGCAGGCAGTATATACAGCGTCAGGTACAGCCTTTTCGTCGTGTAAAATCTCAAGCGTCCTGCGAAACAGGGTGATGGCTATCTTACCCATCTGAACGCCCGCGTCGTTGACGTAAAACTCCGGCGAAGCCAACGCCCCCGAGTGCCTGAATATGCGGATTAAAGAATCGCCAAGCGCCGCCCAGCGTCCGTGACCAATATGAAGCGGGCCGGTGGGATTTGCCGAAACGTATTCCAGGAGGATTTTCTCGCCCAAAAGCGCGTCGTTTTTTCCGGGAGCCTGGCTTTGGGCCAGTGTCACCACGGGCAAAAGGAGCATTTCAAGCGACAAGCGGATATTAAGGAAACCCCCGAGCACCGTAACGTCATAGCCTTTCGTACGAAAGGCATTGGCCAGGGCGTCGGCGATTTTCGGCGGTGGCATCCGGGTCAGCTTTGCAAGCGGCGACACATTGACGGCGTAATCGCCGTGATCAACCTGCCTCGGGCGCTCCCATTTCAGGAGAGCCATCACCGAAGGTTCGGGACTTAAACCACCGAGATCCGCACTAGCGGATTGAATGGCTGTTGCCAGTTGCTCATAAAGCTGTTGTTTCAGCATAGATCCTCAGATACGCCGTCGTCCCCGGAAAGGTCAGCGGGAAGCCAGCTTTTCGCGAGTTTCCTGCAAACGGTTCGCCACGCTGGCGCGCTCCGTTTTGTGATCAAGTTGGCCAAGACAATCCAGCAACTGGGTAACGTCATCCTTGAAGTATTGGCGCATGACTTTTTGAATGGCCATCACACCGGCTTCGTCACGATTGACAACCGAGCGGTAAAGATATTTCTTCCCATCCTTGTGCCGTGTTGCAATTTCCTTGTCCACCAGACGATCCAGAACTGTTTTGACGGTGGTGTACGCCCATTTTTTTTTCGGGGATTTTATCCGGGACTGAATATCACCCACGAAAATCTTCTCGGAACCTTCTTTTTCAAGATCCCAAAGCGCGTTCAAGATGATGTTCTCCAGATCTCCCTGCTTTAAATCCATAAACCTGCAACTCCAAAAAGACTCAAAACGATTAAAATAGTCCTGCCTGACTCAAAAAAATGAGTTTCTAGTACTTGTTTCAGCTTACAAACCCGGGGAATCGATTTTTTCGGATGCCTCATTTAATAAGGCGCATTGCGGGAGATTCGACACCAAATAGACCTAAACATTTTTTAGACATTAAAGACAAAAAATGTCAGGCTGTTGGGGAATCCCGCTTCGATTCGCTGGAGATTTGCCGGAGAAAGAGACGAGAAGAAAGGGAGGCAAAGGGTTTTACGATTCGGCTCAAGCCCCTGGGAGTCAACCCGATAGAGGAAATAGAGCCAAAAGCGCTTAAGCCATTCCGAAGGGGCCATAAATGCGCCATTCGATCACACCCTATGCACTGCTTTGAAAAGCCATTCTCGCTTCAGTTCTAGAACAGTATAGTTAAAATCAAACGCAAAAATCAATGTTTGATCCGACAAATTTGCGTAACGTTTCTTTAAAGGCAAAACCCTTGCCAAACGTAAATTTTCCCCTGCCTTTAGCACAAATAGGTTTGCTTTTAAAACCCACTTATGCTACATCCTTCGCAAATAAAAATCCGAAATCACTTCAGCTCATACCCCATTTAAAACACGGTCATATTTTAAGGCGAATGAAACTTCATTTCAGGAACGTCTTTAGGGACAACCAGCTCCGCTTCGGTCAAGGATTGAATTTCCTCGACACTGACACCGGGCGCCCGCTCAAGCAAATGAAAGGCGCCTTGGCGCAATTCAAGAACCGCCAAATCCGTTACGACTTTCTTGACGCATTGAACCCCTGTCAGCGGCAGGGCGCAGCGCTTTAAGATTTTGGACTCCCCGGCTTTATTTGCATGGGCCATTGCCACAATAATGTTTTCCGCCCCGGCCACCAGATCCATCGCGCCTCCCATGCCTTTGATGAGTTTGCCGGGAATCATCCATGAGGCGATATTGCCTTGCTGATCGACTTCAAAAGCGCCGAGTACCGTCAAATCGACGTGGCCGCCCCGGATCATCGCAAAACTGTCCGCAGAAGAAAAGAAGCTTGCGCCCGTGACGGTGGTCACCGTTTGCTTACCCGCGTTAATCAGGTCGGGATCGAGTTCGGCTTCGGTAGGAAAGGGGCCCATGCCCAACAAGCCGTTTTCGGATTGAAACATCACGGCCATGGTGTTGGGGACATAGTTGGCCACCAGCGTCGGGATGCCGATGCCTAGATTGACGTAATACCCGTCCCGCAATTCTTGTGAAATCCGCTGCGCTATCTGCTCACGCGTAAGAGTCATTTTGTTGATTTCCTTCTGCTCCTCGCAGTGACACTATACAATTACCGAATGGTTTTCTGCTCAATACGCTTTTCAAAGCTGCCCTTGATCACGCGATCCACATAAATGCCGGGCGTATGAATCTCATCGGGATCTAGCGTACCCGCCTCGACAATCTCCTCGACCTCGGCGACGGTTACTTTGCCTGCCGTGGCCATCATCGGGTTGAAGTTGCGGGTGGTTTTGCGGTAGATGAGATTACCCATCGTGTCGGCTTTCCAGGCTTTGACCAGTGAAAAATCGGCAGTCAGTGCCTCTTCCAGCACATAGTGCTTGCCGTGGTACTCCCGCGTTTCCTTACCTTCGGCCACAATAGTGCCATAGCCCGTGGCCGTGTAAAACGCCGGAATACCCGCTCCGCCCGCGCGAATTTTCTCGGCCAGCGTGCCTTGTGGCGTTAAAACGACTTCCATTTCGCCAGATAAAAACAACTGCTCGAAGAGGGCGTTTTCGCCAACATAGGAGGAAATCATTTTTTTAATCTGCCGCTTCTCCAGCA
Source organism: Vampirovibrionales bacterium (assembly GCA_035285165.1). GTDB lineage: Bacteria > Cyanobacteriota > Vampirovibrionia > Vampirovibrionales > Vampirovibrionaceae > JAYKHP01. The sequence goes on from JAYKHP010000018.1 coordinate 261,771, forward strand.
GCATCCCAAGGCCAAAACCGTCAACACCCGCATTGTTGGAAATACAGGTCAGACCGTTAACGCCCAGATCGCGCATACGCGCAATCAGTCCCTCGGGAATCCCGCAAAGCCCAAAGCCGCCGACCATAACGGTCATATTGTCCTTCAGCCCATCCAGCGCCGCCTCGTAGGAAGCCACCACTTTGTTAAAACCCGATTGCTGCTTACTCACGTCATTCATCCCGCGCAAACACTTTTAATGGACTTCAAAACTTTTCCTCAATTATTCTCTAGCATAGCATTATCTGGCATGTTTTTTGAGAGGCTTACCCTCTCTCCTTGAGGAAAAGGGGTATAATTGCCCGCCTCCATTATCCGGTTGAAATACCCCAGATAGAGGAGCAGGTGTCCTTTGTACACTGCTATATTGAAAGGGAAGTGGATAGAGAGCGTTCATTGTTTCCCTTCTGAACATTCGGGATTATGAACAACGAGAGAGAGTGGTGGATTTGTGTTATGAGCAGCAAGCAACTCCTGGGCTTTGAAGTTACCCAGCGCGTGTTTATCGAGCAGACGCTTGAGCGTCTCTACCACGGTGCCAAAACCTCGCTGGCCTATAAGCTTCAGCGCAGCTCTGGCCAGTTGATGCCGCTGTACTTGCACCGCCTTCTGGGAAGTTTGAAACGTTTGTCGATTGTAGAGGTCAATTGCGGTTATGGGTTTCTTTCAAATTATCTCTCGTTACTCCTCCCTGAAACGTCTGTCGTGGGTATTGAAGCGGACGTTCGCCAAGCCGCGTGCGCGCACGGCAGCATTGGCAACCGTCAGAATCTCAGCTTCATCGCCAACGAGTTCAGTAAAGTCCCCAAGATAGAAGCGGATCTGATCATCCTCAACATCGCCCAGTGGGACAACGAAGCGGCGTTACTGATTGAACGCGCTTACCAATGGCTGATTCCGGGCGGCGATCTCGTCATCCGCACCGGCCACCCGAAAACCCACTGGCAAAACTATTTCAAACTGCTCAGCCCGGATTTCCTGGGCCGTTGGGCCAGAAAAGACCCCTGGCTGGAAACCGCTTTCCTCGATAAGCAGACAACCTCAAGCTGGCAAAAACGTCTGGAAAGCTCGGGCTTCTCATGTCTGGCCGAGTATGATGCCACCAGTGCTTGCCAAAGCTCGCTGGAGCGCGTCTTAAGTTATTTTTCAGGCAATACGCTTTACCATGCGGAAAAACCTCTGTTCACCGCCAAAGCCCCCGCCTTCTCCCCTCCCGTTGTCACAGCCGTAAAGCCAGTTGTCGAAGGCATAAAAGCCGACCCATTGGCTCCACCGCCAGCAAAAATGCCTGAGCGCCAGACGGCCAGCATTCAGCAGGCGGCCATCAAAAAGCAGTTACGCCAAGCGCCCGCCGCATCCCCTTATGAGCTACAGCCGCAAGAAAAGCGCCACGTGGCAACATCCGTTCGCGAGCAGGACGCCGAAGACGCGCTAAGCTACATTTTTTCACGCCCCTGGACATCCCTTAGCCAGGAAATCTCCGCGTCTTAAAAACTTTACACCCGCTGGGGAAGCAGGGATTTGTAATCCGCCAGAAGCTTTTCGATGCGGCGCATCTCCTCATCGTCGGGCTCGATCATGGGCGCTCTAAACGACAATTCCAAAAGTCCCAGCCTTGCCAGACAGGTTTTTAACACCGTAGGATTTGGCAGGAAGAAAATCTCGCGGTTAATATGCAGCAGCTTCACATGCAAACCCAGCGCTTTTTGGCGATCCCCTGCCTTGGCGGCCTGGATCATCTCACGCATCATCGACCCAACCAGGTGGGCTGAAACACTAATGGTACCATGCGCCCCGCAGGCGATCATCGGCACCGTCAAGGAGTCATCCCCGCACCAGGTCAACCAGGTATTGGCGGACAATTTAGCGGTAATCTCACTCAAGGCGTCCATATCATTCAGGCTTTGTTTGACGCCGATAATGTTGGGACAGGTGCGATGCAATTCCAGCATCGTGTCCGCGCTCATCAGGACGCCGCAACGTCCGGGGATGTTGTATATGACAATCTCCGTATCGGGAACAGCCTGGGCGATTTGCGAAAAGTGGGCAATCATGCCGCGTTGCGATGGCTTATTGTAATAGGGCACCACCACCAGAAGGGCGTCCACGCCGATGGCGGCAATTTTCTTTGCCTCCTCAACGCTTTTCTTCGTATCGTTTGACCCCACGCCAGACATAATGGGAATCTGCCTGCCGTCTGACATTTTCTGACCGCTGATGGCTTTTTTCACGGCACGCAGAATTTCGGTTTTTTCATCAAAGCCGAGCGTGGGCGCTTCGCCAGTAGTGCCATTCACCAGCAGGCCGTCGCAACCGTTCTCAATCAGGTAAAGCGCCATAAGCTCCAGTTTTTCAAAATCAACCGACCCATCGCGATGAAATGGCGTCACCATGGCGGGCACCAGCTCCGCTGTAAAGTGTGGCATGGCTGTATCAATCCTCGTGTCTTGTTTTTATGAAACCTATACGGCTTGTTTGGGCTTGAGCCAGTTGTTCCTGGCCACGGCCTCCGCAATCCTCACCGCGTTCAACGCAGCGCCGATACGCAGGTTATCCGCCACCACCCAAAGGCAAAGACCCGTTTCAGGATTGGAGGTATCCTTGCGAATACGCCCCACGTATACGGGATCCTTACCGGTCACTTCCAGGGGCGTCGGGTAATCCTCGCGCGTTTCAGCCACCACCACGTCGGGGGTTTCACGGAGAATACGCGTCGCCTCTTCCGGCGTAATCGGCTTTTCAAATTCAAGCGTCACGGCTTCGCTATGGCCCACCATCACGGGCACGCGAACGGCAGTCGCCGTCAGTTTCAAGTCGGGAAGATGCAGGATTTTTTTCGTTTCGTGAATCAGTTTGGTTTCTTCCTTCGTATAACCCGCCTCATCTCCTTCATCCATAAACACGTCAATATGGGGAATGAGATTAAAGGCCAGCGGACGGCTGAAAACCTTGTTGCCGCTCATCGGGGCGGACAATCGCTCATTTGCAGAGCCATCCGCGGTTTTCTTGACGAAGTCGCAAGTCGTCTGAAACAGTTCTTCCATGCCATCCTTACCCGCGCCACTGACGGACTGGTAGGTGCTGATAATGGCGCGCTTAAGGCCAGCAGCTTCATGAAGGGCTTTAAAGACCGGCATCAATTGGGCGGTAGAGCAATTTGGGTTTGCGATAATGCCATTGTGGCTTTCAATATCAGCATCGTTTACACCCGCCACCACCAGGGGCACATCCGGCTTGAGGCGAAACTCGCTGGTGTTATCAATGACCAGCGCGCCGCGTTTGACGGCTTCAGGAACAAGCGCCTTGCTGATGGCGCCACCGGCAGAGGCCAGGACAATATCCACGCCCTCAAACGCCTCGGGGGTTGCTTCCTCAACGGGAATTTCCTGTCCGTTAAACAGAATCGTCGAACCCAGCGACCGTTGGCTCGCCAAAGGTTTCAGCATCTTGACGGGAAATTTTCGCTCGGCCAGGATCTCGATTAAGTGCGCACCGACAAGACCTGTGGCGCCGAGGACTGCAACTGTATATTCCCGCTGTGAAGACATATGGCGTTTCCTTTTTTGATTATTTTAATCAAGCCTACCGAAAAACACGCGGTTTGGCAAAAGATGCTCCCTTGTCATTCCCGCCTTGGCGGGAATGACAAGGGCTAAAAACATAAAAGCGGGCCTGTTAAGAACCCGCTTTTGAAATTCAAATAAGGTAAAAAATTAGCCGACCTTGCTTAACCCGATCACGCTCAACTCCATAACGGGGTGAAGGTCATCGGCATCGTTTGCCAATTCAACCACGGGCAGGGCTTCGCCCAACTCGCTGAGAACAAAAGCAATCACCCATTGGTGTTTTTTAAATTGCGGACGACCGGCCATGCGAACATAAAGGTCTTTCAAACCTTCAACCGCGGGTTGCCCGATTCTGATTAAGGCCATGGCGCAGACGGACTTGACCGAGGTGTGAGGGGATTTCAGTCCTTTGAGCAGATAAGGAACAGCCGGATTACCGATGCGAACCAGCAGGTTTTCGGCGCGGTTGGCGGTCGTGGTGTCGGCGTCTTCCAGGGATTCAATCAGGTACTCAACCAGTTCACCAAGACTAACCTTGTCGTTTGCATCTTGGACACTGGCCAACTCGGACTCGCTCAGAAGAACGTTTGCCATTAATTCAAGCTTGTTGGCCTCAAGGGAAATCACATTCTTGCTCTGGTGATTATGGGCCGGGGTATCAAGAACCATCGTCATAACAGGGTGGGAACTCCAACAAGAAAATTCAAACTATGGACTGCTTGAGTGATTTGAATATAAAGCATCAAACCTGAGAAACTGAAACTAGGGAAATGAAAAAGGAGAAGATGGGGAATGAATGGAGGGGATAATGAAAAATTTTTTTCAATCAAATGGTCAAATGGGCGTCTCTTAATTTTGAATAAACTTGGCTTAAATAAGCTTGAACAAATTGGGGGCTTAAAAAATTTTAGAGGCGTCGCATTGCCGGTTTGCTATGCATTTGTTATACCGAATTTCTCAACAAGGGGCAATTCCACAGCCAGGAACATTCCCCGCCTATTAGAGTGCCATCAATACATTTTCTTTACCTTTCCCCCTGGGTGTTAAGAAAACACTAAAGCGAGAATTAGGCAAAAACCCTTACACTCAGGTAATTTGAAGCAGATCTGCAAAGCTTAAACTATCTTAACAATTAATATGCTCTTTGCATCTTTTCGATTTTCTTTTTGATGCGTTATTAACCGATACTTTAGAATATCTTTATATGTTCTTTACCCAAACGTTTGTTTCTCTCCTCAACAAAAAGGAGAGCCCATGCTCTCCTTTTTAGTTTTTGGCTCGGGTAAACTTGTGCAAGAAGTTTATTTCATCCGGATCACCACCGGGTCACCGGTTTTCGCTTTCAGTTGAGCGCTGGCGTTTCGCTGGAATAGCGCCAGCTCAAGCGTCCCGCTACTAGCCGGAACGACGAACACATCATCGGCATCCTTGCCTTCCGAATAGTTATTCAGCTTTTTGCCAACCCATTGATGCGCATGCGAGGGCAGTTCCACGGATACTTCCGCCGAGCTGAAATGCGCCAGCCACTCGGCAGGGATGTTGGTTGTGAGGTTGCCAAAATTGTCCGTATGGGCAATGTGACCCAACAGGGCGTCTTTTCCTTTTGAGGTTTCGCGTCTTGGCTCAGGTGTCTCCAGGCAAACAAGTTCCACGACATCCAGCCGTTCGCCAACGGTCAGGAGAAACTCCTCGCACATAAAGGTCATCATGGCGTAGGCCATATGCCCCGCCACTGGCGCGTATATGTCGCGCCCATGAAAGGTCTGGCTGACGTCTGCCTGCCAGTCGTCTTCAGCCTGCTGACGCGACTGCCTGAAAAGTTTCGTATTCGTCACGGCAAAGGCTTTCAACTGGCCGTCCGCCGCCTTGATAATGGGCGTGAACACGCCGTTATCGGGGCCGATAAAAATCTGCTTTCGCTCCGGCCACGACAACAGGAGCTTGTTCTGCGTATCCTTGCCAACACCGGGATCGACCACGCAGATAAAAATGGTGTTCTCTGGAAACTCGCCATAGCAGCGATTCAAAACCCAGGCGCCCTCGGCGATGTTGAAGGGTTCCACTTGGTGGGTAATGTCCACCACCGGTGGCATTACCTGCTGGGTAGGCAGGGTTTGCATCGCCTGGTGAATGGTCTTGTACAGGATTCCCTTCATAATCCCTGGGAATCCGTCTTTTTCACCGTAGTCAGTAATCATGGCAATGGTGGGTTGCGGGGCTTTAAAAGTCATGGACAACAGCTCCTTTTAAATTTCAACCTGTTTTTTGTTAATGCGTTTGCAATATCGCTTTTCATTTGAGGCGATCGGCGCTTTAATGTTGATCCTGGATTGAGTCCTGATCTCAACAGGCGCTTTGAAAAAATCACAAACACAAAATAACGACAAAACACTGCCGGGGCAGTTCAGTAAGACTGATTGGGCCGTAAAACGGTAGGGGCAGTGCCAAGATTCCCTATTGTTTGTTTATCATAAGGGTTTGTTTGGTAAGCGTCATCCCTCAACTGTCTAGTCATCCTAGTCATCATTGATAAATTGCTCCCGATAAAGTGCCTACTTACACCTACTTACAAAGGATAAAAGCACTCACAAGCAAGGATTTTTATGCCGGTTTACCTATTTTACGGTGAGGAAGACTACCTGCTAAAGCGCTCATTGAAAGCGCTTCGCGACCAGGTGGTCGATCCGGCCATGGCGGGCCTGTCCCATAAAATCCTTGAACAGCCCCGCATTCACGAGGTCAATGAAGCCATTGGGGCCGTCAGTTTTGCTCTGGGCGGCAACACGCTTTATGAAGTCAGGCAGTTTGCCTACCTTTCCAAGGCTTCCGCCAGCAGCGCTGACGACACCCAGCTTGAAGAGTTAAAAGCCCTGCTTGAAAGCCTTGAGCCTACAAAAAGCGTTTTATTCATCAATGACAAAATCAATAAATCCGTTAAATTTCCCAAGTGGCTTGTCAAGCTGCCGGGCATTACCGTTGCCGAGTTTAAGCCGTTCGCTTTTTGGGAAACCGACAAAGCCATTCAGCAACTGATTCACGAAGCCAGGCTGGAGGGGGTGACGTTAACGCCAAAGGCCGCACTGCTGCTGGTGGAGCATCTAGGCGTGTCGTTACAGCCGCTTGTCAATGAAGTGCGCAAGTTGTCGGTGTTCTCTGGCGGAAAGCCAGTTGAAGAATCCCACGTTCTGGCGCTTTCCAACCATAACGAAAACACCTTTTCGATGCTTTCCGATTGGCTGCACCAGCGCCATTCGGCCGCTGTCTTCACCACGCTTGACGAGCTATTGCTCAAGCAGCATCCGGTGCAGCTTTTTGCCCTGATCCAAACCTATCTCAATAATTTCTTCCAGCTCAAGCTCTGGCAGCGCCTGGGGCAAGGCGAGGCGAAAATTGCCGAACGCAGTGGAAAGCATCCGTTTAAGATCAAGAAAGACTTGCAGGAAATTGCCCCGGTCAGTTTTGAGCGCCTGGAAAGCCTTAAGGGCAAGGCACTGGATATGGAGTGGAAGGCCAAAACAGGTCAGCTAGACGGTCGCCTGGCCCTTGAGATTTTATTGGCAAGCTAAACACAACAAGCAAAAGGAAATCATCATATGTGGATATCTTCTACAGCACACGGCATTCAACCTCGTTTCCAAGGGAAAATAACGGGCAAGCTTCACCCTTTATCTCCAGCACAGCCTCCTTTCAGATCGGGTATATACTTCACTCATATGGCGGCTCTTGTAAGACCTCAAAGGCACCCCTTGTCGATTTTCGCGGAAAATCCCATTGCAAGAGCAGACAGGACACTGTATCGCCAGTCGGTTGTGGCCATCACCGTTCCAGCGCCCAAAAACCCGTTTGCCAAATTCCAATTAGGGCTTGTAAGCAGGGCGATTGAAGATGGAGAAAACGTTGGCATCGTCGGCGGTTCAGAAGATGGCACGCTTACGATACTTACCGGCAGAGCCCTGAACAAAGCTGCAAGAAATCAAAACCGCGCCAGAGACGACGAATTTTATAAGACGGGACACTAGGCCTGGAGCAGCATGAACGGGACCGATGGCAATTTAAGGTTTTGCTTGGGCTTTATAGCCTTAATTCTTTTATTCTCGCTGCCTGACTAAGCATAAAAAAGGATTCGTTGGATGATTTCTTCTTCTACCGCATATACGGCCAATTCATTGACACCCACAACAAAGCCTGTATCGCCTCAATTTGGCATGGCAAAGATTACAGGTATTCTCACGCAAGTTGCTGGCGCAAAATCGCTAGCGTTGCCCGAAGTAGGAGCAACCGTCGTGAGCGATGCCGTTGAAATGGTCAGACGCGCATCAGGAGGCCGGGTAAGGACTCTGGCAACAAGCCCTAAAAAAGACGCTGTTTACAAACTCACCGTGTGGCAAACTTTGAATCCTCTTACCTGGCTTAATCGCAAACAAGTGGCAACTGCCATTGCCGCCGGACGCCCGGTTCGCCTCCAGTCTGTTCGAGGCTCAGAATGGAATCAAGTGACAGTCGAAACAGGCAAACCCACACGAAGGGGTACAATGTTCCCAAAGATTGACACGACAGTTTAAGCAAACCGCTCAAGCAAAAAACCCATACGCTTGCGATTGATTTACAATCCCAGACGGTGGGCTTTTTTGCTTTTATACTAATCTTCATGTCTTCTTTTCTGCTCAATAATCCCTCGCTTTCCAGCCGGTTTTTCGCCCAGGCATTGACCAGCGGGTCGCTGGCGCATGGTTATGTCCTCAAAGGCCAGGGCCACGCCATCAACAAAATGTACGCCACCGCCCTTGAAGTGGCCAAAGCGCTCAACTGCGAGCAGCCCGCCTCCAGCATTGAGCCCTGCGGCGTCTGCACCAACTGCAAGTGGATTGCCTCAAACAGCCACCCCGCGGTCTGGACAGTCTCTCGCCTGACGTTTCTCGTTGGCGATGGCGGCAAGGAGCTTTCCCTCGAAGATCTGGAAAAGCTGAGCAAAAAGCCTCAACAAACCCAGATCAAGACCGATCAGATCGGGCGTCTGGTTCAACAGTTGGGCATTTCTTCGCCGTATTACCGCGTGGTGATTTTTACCGATGCCGAGGAAGCCCCCGCCCCAAGCCCTGTGAACGCCACTGCCACTGAAGAAGACTCCCATTCGGCAATTACAGCTACAGAAAAAAGCGTTATCCCACCGTACGATTGGTCTGGCATTTCAGGCAACGAGAAAAAGCGATTCATCCTAAAGCCCCTTCATCGTGGCCTTTTCAACGCCGAATCCGCCAACCGCTTTCTTAAAACATTGGAAGAGCCCTCCCCCAGAACGCTATTTTTTTTCCTTACCGATAGCGAAGATAATTTGCTTGAAACCATCGTCTCTCGCTGCCAGATTGTCCCTTTCAACAGCCCCGAACCCATCAGCGCCAGTGCCGTCTACCCTCCCAGCGCCACGCCGCTGTATGAAAAGTGGCTGGGCTATTTTTTATCCCCCCAACTGCGCGATGTTTACCCGATGATTCAGGAGTTTCAAACAACGCTGGTCGACGGGGAGGGCTACAGTCCAGAGCAGGCGCTTATTGGCTTTCAGGCATACCTTCGAGAATACTACGCCGCAAATACAACCCAAAACGCCGCTTCAAGCCCTGGAGAGTTTGCAACGGTTCTCGTTTCTTTTAAACGTTACCGGCAAATCCAGCAGGCGCTTGAGCAGGCAATCAAGCTGTTACAAAGCAAGACCAATGCCGAACAAACCCTTCAGCAGCTATTTTGGCAGCTTACCACCCGGCTTGAGCCTTCAGCCGTCTTCACAGGGGCTTAAAGCCAAAATGCAGGCAATTCAGGCGGACAGCTTGTTTTTATTCTAATGGAGTAGGGATTACAATTGTCTGCTTTGCCTGCGGTCGCAAGACGCAAGCGTTTTGAAGGTGTGGAGAATATCGACGTGGCGACGAGAAACACGCGCCAGAAGATAGCCATATTAGGGATGGACAAGGGCCGACCTTTCGGTTCCAATACCGCTGATATCCTACATCAGTAGAAACGCAAGCGGACAGCTCAAAAAAACGGAGAAACCGGGGAAGCAAGTTATTAGGGGGATACCGGCAACCAGCCGGTCATCGCAATTAAATCAAAGGAGTGGCTGCCAGCATGGATCAAGATAAAATCGACCAGGACAAAAGGGATCAGGACAAGGCGAAAAAGGATAGTGCCTCATCAGGGCACCAGCATTCACATGATTGCAAGCCCTCTAAACGGGCAACCCCAGGTGTCTTAAAGTTCAAACGCCGCCTCTATGACGGTGGCAATGAAGCCGAACTGGTCAATACCATGGAACGCTACTACCAGGCCATGACCATGGCGCAAACCATGCCGCTTGCAACCGAGCTGGCGAGACACACGGCATTTTCGGAAATTCCTGGCGAACATCAGCCAGGCAAAAATAATCTCCATGACAGTAAAAGCGTTGGCACGGATAGCGCCCTTGGCGACAAAGGCCCTGAGCCCTCAAGCTATCCGACAGCAGATAAGCCGATGGACGCCAGCCATCTACAGCGGCTAGAGGCGTTAAAACCACTGGTGGAAGCAGCAGAAGCAGAAAGCAGGGCGGCATTGGGCAGACATTTGAAGGTGGTTGGCGGTTCTAAAACGGTAGAAGGCAACAAAACCAAAAGCTCCACCAAAAGCTCCAATGTAACGCCACTACCCAGCAAAAAGGCGAAATCACTTGAAAACGGAGCCTGCCAATCGCCTGAGAAGACAAAGCCCGCTGGCAGACTGACCAAGGCGGGACAAGCGCTGATTCTCGGGCCGCTTGAAATCACCGTCTCCATTCTTGGCTCCATCACTGCGGGGTTCGCGCTCTTAACGTTTTTCTATTTCAAAAACCCACAACTCCATGCCCATAGCTGGACGGTCATGCATGAGTGCAAGCGAACGTTCGTGCGGGGATTGAGAAACTGCGTGCTGGGACCTGGTCGCTCTCTTGGCCACTTGCTGGGTAAAAAAGCCCGGTAAGTTCGCATCAGACAGTCTGAATGCAATAACAACTTAAAAGCCTGTCCGGTTTTGATTTTCTTAAGGAAGAAGCCGGACGGCTTTTTTGTTATAAAATCAAGTCGCCCTGAAAGAAACCCTCGGCAAGCAGACTCAACCCAGGCCCAGTGTCTACACAACCCATATCCCCCGGTTATATCGCAAAGAAAGTTTGAGTAGCGTTATGGATTTATCCCAAGGGATTGAAAAATTAGCGGACAAGCTTCCCCACGCCGCCCAGTACTGGCTGAGCAAACCTTTTCACGTTTTTACCACCGCCGAAGAGCGGGTTTTTATCCCCTACATCCTGACCACCCTGCTGGTCGCCATCATCGCCCTAGGGATCACCCAACGGAAAACCATTCGCCAAGCGCTTAAAGAAATATTCAACCCCAAAATTCTCAAGCACCCCGATACCCTGAACGACCTGCAATACTTCTATGTCAACAACATCCTCTTCTGGCTGGTACTGATTCCGATGACGGCAGGGATTCTACAGGCTTGTGCCGCCTTCAGCGAGGGCCTTGTGGTGGTTTTTGGGTGGAAAGGGGCCTTGGGACACAGTACGCCCCTGATTCTCGGTGTTTTCACCGTCACGATGGTCATCATTAACGATTTCGGCGTTTATCTCACTCATCGCCTGCAACACGCGCTGCCCTTTCTTTGGGAATTCCACAAGACGCACCACTCCGCTGAAGTACTGACGCCGATGACCGAATACCGCATCCACCCCATCGATTTCCTGCTGGGCTTCGTTATCAGTTTCACGCTGGTAGGGCTTTTTGACGGCCTTTGCCGCGGGCTTTTCATTGAACACCTGGCCGAATGGAAGGTACTGGGGGTTAACGTGATTCAGATGGCGTATTACGCCACGTTTTTCAATTTACGCCACTCCCACATCTGGGTTGACTTTGGCCCCCTCAACAAGCTGATTATCAGCCCAGCCCAGCACCAGATTCACCATAGCGACAACCCCAAGCACTTTGACAAGAACTTCGGGCAGCTTTTCGGTTTCTGGGACTGGCTTTTTGGCACAATGTACTCGCCTAGCCAGCGAGAAACCATCGCCTTTGGCCTTGGTGATCCGCAAGAGCAGCAGAATTTCAAGAGCCTGGCCGGATTATATCTAAGCCCTTTTATCGGGGTTTGGCAGAAGTGGGGATTCGCCTCAAGGAGAAAAACCGCCAGTGGCAAGAGAATTGAACCTGTTTAGAGACAAGCGGGCACGGTTATTCAAGACGGGCGCTCTGGGGTCGATATAAAAGCAGGATTTAGTAGGGATTTCCCGGTAGTAGCCTTGAGGAATCATGAATCACCCCCCAGGGTGATCCCACTTCGGTAATGTGACCTTATGATAAAAGTGTCAGCAAAAAGAGTTCGGTCAATACACAGCGTATCAGCCAAGCTTTTCCAAAACGCTTTTGCAGAATCGATGGGTTAAATGGCAATTTAAATCAATTGAACAGGCGACCGTTCGCCTCTGATTTCTGCTGAATACAAGATTTAATGACAGTCTGGATTTACACAAAATCAATCGTGAGGGTATCGGAAATGATGAAGCTTTTGACAATGAAAATGAGCAAGAAAAAATCAAAAGGGCAGTCCCTGGCGGAATACGGTTTGATTCTCGCCCTGATCGCCTGTGCTTGTATCGCGGCGCTAACGGCGCTCGGTCAAGACATTGACGCTGGTATGAGCCAAATCAGCGGCGCCATCACGGGTGCAATTGACACGGGTACCGGCGGCGGTGGCGGCGCAGCAGCGCCCTAGGCCAAATCTCATACCCTCTTTATTTGAAAATGGGCATGTCAAGCGACGTGCCCATTTTTTTAGGTGTCAAAAAATTTTGTTTAAACGCTGATTCGCGCGCAACGCTCGACAATGTCATCACCAACGCCCGACGCCGAAGTATTAATCCGCTGATACCAATAATCGACGCGTTCAATCAGCAGCGATAAAAATTCCTCACGATGTTGCGGGTGATTAACCTGAAGCCATTTTGGCGTATCCAGCAATTCTTCAAGGCTAACGGGAGAAATATCCGGGTGCGCGTTTGAGGCATTGGAAAGCTTACGTTCAACGTTCGACAGGTTTATGCCAATGCCGCTCACCAGTCCCAGAAGCTGTCCCTGCTGAATCATGCTTTCCACCAGAATACCGCCCAGTTTTTTATGACGGCCCTCTTTGGGGCAAAGGGCATACAGATCATTAACGGGCTTAAGACGAACATCAAGCCCAAAAAGAGTTTTCAATGCTTCAGCGCAGGCAAGCCCTGCCGCCTGGGTATAAAGCGACGTTAAAACCAGAGTTTCGCCACCCGATGGCGTAACGCCCGTGTGGATAATGCTGAAGTAAATTCCAGCGCCCTTGGGCGAAACCCATTGGCGACCCTGGGTGCCTTTCCCCGCCGTTTGGGTGTCAGCGCAAACGGCTACGGGCTGCCCTAATGGCGCCGCGCTGATCTTGCCTGAAGCCAGCATGCGCTTGGCCTCTTCGTTGGTCGAATCCAGCGTGTCGTAAGTAAAAATCATCAAAAGAAGAAAATCATCAAAATTTATTCGCCAAACTCATCCCGCAGCCGCAGGATTTGACGTCTTTAAAAGCACGTCCTGCAACCAGCGGCCGGTCGTCTCAAGTTTGGCCAAATCAACGCCGGTATCAATACCAAGACTGTTCATTAAACGCACGACGGCTTCCGTGGCGACGTTTCCAGAAGCGCCGGGCGCATAGGGGCACCCGCCAACACCCGCCACCGAGCTGTCGTAAACGGACACACCGAGGGCCAGGCTGGCCTTGATGTTTTCTAACGCATGGCCGTAAGTGTCATGGAAATGCATGGCAATGTGCTTAATCGGTATAACCGAAGCTAACGGCTGCAACAATTGCCGGACTTCTTCAGGTGTTGCCTTGCCAATCGTATCCCCGATTGAAAGCTCACTAACGCCCATTTCATAGAGCGTGCGGGTCACGTCCACCGTTTTTTGGGGATCGATTTTTCCCTCATAAGGACACCAGAAGGCCGTCGAGACGTAGCCGCGAACGACACAGCCGTTTTGCCGGGCGGCTGCGATCACCGGTTTGAACGCCTCAAACGATTCGGCAATGCTTTTATTGATATTGTTTCGGTTAAAGGTTTCAGAAGCTGCGGTAAACACCGCCACATGGCGAATACCGGCAGCAAGAGCGTTTTCAAAGCCTTTTAAGTTAGGGGTCAGCGCCCAGTAAGTCACATCCGGGCGAGCGATCGTCAGGACGCCTCTGGCGACTTCCACGCTGTCCGCCAGTTGCGGGATTGCCTTGGGGCTGACAAAGGAGGTGATTTCAATGTCTTTTAGACCGGTTTCCTCAAGCTTTTGGATAAGCGCGATTTTATCACCGGCATCAATCAGCGCTTTTTGGTTCTGTAAACCATCACGCGGCCCGACTTCAACGATCCTGACTTTTTTCATAATCTTCGTTGTTCCCGCCAAAGGCTATACCGGCTTTAATTTCACCAGAACCGCATTCATATCCACCAACTGGCCGGCAGCGCACTGAACCGCGTCCACCGTTGCGGCAGCACTTGCCGAAAGCGTCATTTCCATTTTCATCGATTCCATCACCACCACCGGCTGATTAGGCTCAAGCACTTGCCCTTCTTCCACCAGCACTTTCAAGACGGTGCCAGGCATCGGCGCCTTGATATCCGCTAATCCGCCAGCCTTGGCTGAACCCGCAGAGCGGCGCGCTTTTGGATTTTCACGGGTCAGAATATACGTCTCACCATCAAGCCAGATTTGGTAGCGGTTAAGCTCAAGACTATCAGACGGCAGGCAAACGGCGTTGAACGCCTTTTGCGAACCCTCGCGGCGAATAATGCCGCTTATGGCGTCAGCTTGCTGCTGGGTTATCAGTAATTCTGAAATCATATCTGTCATATTGAAACTATTGTCTCACGCTTTTTATGCTGAGTTTTATTATTTTTAAAATGCGTATCACGCGCCTCGCCAGCCGGAAAGCTCCAACCAGGGGGAAGCTTCTTCGGATTGGGTAATGTCCTTCACTGACTGTTGCCGGTGAGCGCTAGGCTTGGAAAGACCATCGATAATCGCTTCCAAATATGGCGTTACGCTGCTTGATGTTTCAGAGGTAAGTTCAGGCGTGATTTTATTTTCAGCCAGAAAATGCGTATGCAGGTCGCCCGCCTGAAAAGCGGGATGGGTCATAATCTGGCGTAAAAACGAAATATTGTGATTAAACCCCAGAATCACATACTGAGACAGCGCCCAACGCATGCGCTCAATAGCGGCCTGCCGATCGCTTCCCCAGCAAATCAGCTTCGCCAGCATCGGATCGTAGTGAACCGTCACCTCATAGCCCTCAGTGTAGCCGTCATCCACACGAATACCCGAGCCTTGCGGCGGCTTGTAAATCCGCATCGGCCCAACAGACGGCATGAAATTATTCGCGGGATCTTCAGCATATATCCGGCACTCGATCGCATGGCCATCCTGGGATAAGTCTTCCTGCCTAAACGGCAGCGGCTCGCCCTGGGCAATGTCAATTTGCAAGCGCACAAGGTCTTTACGTGTCACCAGTTCGGTAATGGGATGTTCCACCTGCAAGCGCGTGTTGACCTCCAGAAAATAAAAATCGTTCCCCGAGGCAATAAATTCAACCGTACCGGCATTGGTATAGCCCATCGCCTGTGCCGCCTTGACGGCTGCATCCCCCATCTTTTTCCGTAACTCTGGCGTCAGCGCGGGCGAGGGACTTTCTTCGATGATTTTCTGGTAGCGACGTTGGATGGAGCACTCCCGCTCAAAAAGATGGACGATATTACCGTGGGCGTCCCCTAGAATTTGAAATTCGATGTGACGGGGCCTGCCGATATATTTTTCCAGAAACACCCGCGCATCGCCAAAAGCGTTTTGCGCTTCACGCGCCGCCGCTTCCAGCGCGCCTTTGAGTTCACTGTTTTTTTCAACCAGGCGCATCCCTTTTCCGCCGCCACCTGCAGCAGCCTTAACCAGAATAGGGTAACCGATTTTTTCAGCCGCTTTTTCGATATTTGCAAAACCGGATTCCAGATCGAATTCCGCGTCAAGCGTCAACCCGGGAACCGTGGGCACACCGGCCTTATCCATCATCGCCTTGGCGTGCAATTTATCGCCCATTTTATCGATCACCTCTGGCGAAGGGCCGATAAAAACGATTTTGGCTTTCTGGCAGGCCGCTGCAAAATCAGCGTTTTCCGAAAGGAAGCCATAGCCTGGGTGAATGGCGTCAACGTTTGCGGCTTTTGCGATTTCGAGGATTTTTGGAATATCCAGGTAAGTTTCGGCCGGTTTATTGCCGGGCAAATGATAGGACTCATTTGCCAAAACCGCATGTTTAGCGAATTTATCGGCATCGGAGTATATCGAAACCGCCTGCATGCCCATTTCCTGAACCGTCTGAATCACGCGGCAGGCAATCTCACCTCGATTGGCGATCAAGATTTTTTGGAACTTTTTCGGCTTGTCTTTCATGGTTTTGAGGCCCCTTGCGACACTACCCAGGATGGCTTTCGCTTTTCAAGAAACGCGCGCATGCCTTCCTGCCCCTCAATTGATGCGCGACGCTCGGCAATCATCGTGCTGGTGATATCCAAAACCCTGGGCCACTGCGTTTCCAACACCTGATGAATCAAGCGCTTGGCTTGTGTGACCGCCTCGGGGCCATTGGAAACAATCGCCTCAATTCTGGATTTTATCCAGTCATCCATCGCCACTTCATCCAGCACCGCCTCCTGCAGCAGTCCGAAACGCTGGGCCTGCTCCGCGTTAAAGCGCTCGCCTGTTAAGAAGTAGCGTTGGGCGTCATTGACACTCATCCGCCGTAACACGAAAGGGGAAATCACGGCAGGAATCAGCCCGAGCTTAACTTCGGTGAGGGCAAAATTAGCGTCCGAGATGGCCACGGTCATATCACACGCACTCAACAAGCCAACGCCGCCACCAAACGCATTGCCCTGGATTCTTGCAATCACGGGCTTGGGACATTCGCAAATGGATTTCAACATCTCGGCAAGCGCCAGCGCATCCGCCTTGTTTTCCTCAAAGCTATAGTCCACCATCCGCTTCATCCAGTTCAAATCGGCCCCTGCACAAAAGCTGTTGCCGCTGGCGGCGATAATCACGGCACGAATCTCATCGCGGGTTTCCAGATCCTTAAAGGCGCTTTGCAACTCGGCAATCATGTCATCGTTAAAAGCGTTATGCACGTCGGGACGATTCAGATGGATGGTTCTCACCACGGCCAGATCGGAAATAGGTTCGTCAGAAACTTGAATATACTGGTACTGCATTTTCTTACCTATCTAGTTCTCTAGTTCCTAATTCTCTGCTGTTTCCTCGGTTTTCTTATCCCGGCTTGCCATGCCCCGCATTATACAAAGCATATCCTCATCCCATATAAATGCCCTAAATACTCTACCTAGAGACAATTCAAGCGTATAGACCGTTTTTATTTATGGTAGATGGAGCAGATTTTAAGTATAGCGAAAATCGCATCCAAACAGAAGGGCATGTCTAGGGGGAAGCGGGTAGAGGAAACATGGATATTTCAGTCAACAGTATTTTTGCGCACTTGCGCTACGCCGACTTCAATGGCGACGGGAAATTCTCGCGTCAGGAAATCGCCAACGCCGCGATTGCGAGCACCGACGACCCTAACCCGATAATCGCAGCCTCACCAGAATATAGCCTTCTCTATACTTTTTTGAAGGGCGGTGATAACGGCAGTGGATTATTCCCGGATCAAAACCGGGATGGCCTACTTGAGTTAGAAGATCTTCAATCGCTGGCCAGTGCTAGCGGAAATCCCAATGGCATTTCACCAGAAGATTTTACGGCGAGATTTGGCAGGCAAAGTAGCCCGAGTACGCGAAATACCAGCGACTCTTTCCAGGAACTGGAAGCTATCGCCGGTCAGAACTTTACGGGACAAGCACAAGCCAATATTGACCAGCGCTATCAAAATTTGCAAGGACAAACTCAGAACCTGATTGAAAGTAGTTTTGGCCAGCTCAGCCTAATGGGTCAGAATATAACCGATGTTCTAACTCAGCGCTACCCACAAGAGGCACAATATGTCCAACAACTATTCAGCCAATTCACAACGGGTATGAACGATATCATTGCCCGAATGCGAACGGCGTTTCATTAGGCCCGTTCAGATATTGAGTTTACATTCTGAAAACGCCTTGCTTTCGCTCCTGCACAGGCGCGTTCATCGCGGCTGAAATCGCAAGGCCCAGAACATTTCGGGTTTGGGCCGGGTCGATGATACCATCATCCCAAAGTCTTGCCGTACTGTAATAAGCGCTGCTCTCGGTTTCATACTTATCCAGCGTCGGCTGCTTGAAGGCGGCCTCCGCATCAGGCGTCATCGCCTTGACGCTTTTGTCTTTTTTCTGCTGAAGCGCTATTTGATCCTTCTTGACGGTCAGCAAGACATTTGCTGCCTGCTCACCACCCATCACGGATATTTTGGCGTTGGGCCACATCCAAAGGAAACGCGGCGCAAAGGCCCGCCCGCACATGCCGTAATTACCCGCCCCGTAAGAGCCGCCGATAATCACCGTAAATTTAGGAACCGACGCGTTGGAAACCGCCATTACCATTTTGGCGCCGTCTTTTGCGATACCACCGGCTTCAAATTGCCTGCCCACCATAAAGCCCGTGATATTTTGCAAAAACACCAACGGGATGCCTCGCTGGCTGCACAGTTCGATAAAGTGGGCGCCTTTCTGGGCGCTTTCTGAAAACAGCACGCCGTTATTGGCGACAATGCCCACCGGAAAGCCCCAAAGCCTTGCAAAACCACAGACCAAGGTGCTGCCGTAAAGCGCCTTGAACTCATGAAACGCGCTGCCATCGACGATACGCGCGATCACTTCGCGCACGTCATAGGGTTTTCGGATGTCCTTGTTGATAACACCATAAATTTCAGCCGGATCAAAGAGCGGATCTTCGACGGGTTCAAGCGTCACGGGAATATTTTTCTTCCGGTTCAGATTCTCAATGATATTGCGCGTAATGGCAATCGCATCATCGTCGTTTTCGGCGTAATGATCCGTCACGCCTGAGGTTCTGCAATGGACATCCGCGCCACCGAGTTCTTCGGCCGTCACCTCTTCGCCCGTGGCGGCTTTTACCAATGGCGGGCCGCCCAGAAAAATCGTGCCCTGGTTTTTAACGATTACTGTCTCGTCGCTCATCGCGGGAATATAGGCCCCGCCCGCCGTACAGGAGCCCATGACAACGGAAAGCTGGGGAATGCCCTGCGCCGACATCCGGGCCTGGTTATAAAAGATTCGTCCAAAATGCTCCTTGTCAGGAAAAACCTCATCCTGCATCGGCAAAAAAGCGCCGCCTGAATCGACTAAGTAAACGCAGGGCAGATGGTTCTCCTGGGCAATTTCCTGGGCGCGCAGATGTTTTTTGACCGTGAGAGGGAAATACGTCCCGCCTTTAACCGTGGCGTCGTTGGCCACGATCATGCATTCCTGGCCGTGGATTCTGCCAATACCTGTGACAATACCCGCACCGGGAGCCTGGTTGTCGTAAATATCAAGTGCCGCAAGCGCGCTGAGTTCAAGAAACGGCGAGCCGTCATCGAGCAGCTTGTCGATACGGTCACGAACGTATAGCTTGCCCCGGCTGGTATGCTTTTCGATGTTCTGGGTTCCACCCCCCTGTTTAACGGTTGCCAATCGTTCGACGAATGCTTTCACTTGCCCCTGCAAATGACGCTCGTTCTCTTTAAACGTTTCACCACCTGACTGAACCTGGGAAGAAAGAACATCCATATCAATTGAAGCCTTTTAAAATTGATTTTATTCCCGAATTTGAGGGTTATCGCCAGAAAGAAGCCGTTTGAGAAGCCTGAACAAAAGTCCAAAACACTGAGACTACAAGCCTGCACTCTGGGGTCATTATAACAAGAAGGCTGGGGAGATGGGTAACTCGTCAGCTCGTTTCTCTTTGAGAAACAATAGAATTAACCCAAGATAAAAACGGTCCCTTTTGTAAATAAATGTAAAAATTAATTTTCCTTCCTATTGCCAAATCCCGAGCGAATTGCTAGCACATCCTCCTCGCCCCCACTTTAAAATTAAACTTTCAGGGATTATAATAAAAATAGGTTGGTATACATTTTGAACTAATGAAATAATCACAGGCTTTACACTCAAAATCCCACATCCGTAAAAGCAGTCCATGCCAACCCCTTTTAACCCTTAACTGACCCACAATCCTTTTGAGAATCCCGATGTACTACGATGGCGAAGTCCATATTGAGGAAGAAGACCAGTGCTACACCTGTGAGCACTTCCTCAAAGGCGTCCAGTGCCCCTTATTGGAAGCGCTGGCAGAGAAAGTCGTCTTTCTTGACGACGATATCGTGGTGCGAAACTGTGGATTTTACCGAGAATTCAAGCGTCACCTGACGCTTATCAAGAATGACGAGGCCCAGGATCCTCCTGAACCGGCGGACGATCACGGCATAGACCACCCCGACGACGCCCACGGTATTCACCGTATCAATTAGCAAGCGCAATTTATATACGAGGGATAAAGGTTCCGCCTCTTTTATGCTATAGTGGCAGGCGTTTAGAGGTTGTTTGGGGTTGGGTCAGAGGAATATGCCAAGCAAGAAAGCGGCTGAAAAACACCCGTTCAAGCGGGCCGTCATACTGGCCGGAGGTCAGGGAACAAGGCTCAGGCCCTACACGACGCTTCTGCCTAAGGCGCTGGTGCCGCTGGATGACATGCCGGTGCTGGAACTGGTGTTAAGACAGCTCAAACACTATGGCTTTACCGACATTACCTTGACGGTGGGCCATCTGGCAGAGCTTCTGGAAGCCTATTTCGGCAACGGGGAACGCTTGGGGGTACGTATTACCTACGCCAGGGAGGATCAACCCCTGGGAACCTCCGGCCCTCTAAAGAAACTACACGATCTACCGGAGCATTTCCTGGTGATGAACGCCGATATCGTCTCTGATATTGATTACCGCGCGCTTTTTGAGGCGCACTTAAGCTGTGAGAAGCCACTGGCAACGCTTGCCACCTATCAGCGCACCAGCAAAATCGACTTCGGCATTATCGAATACGACGCCAAAACCTGTCAGGTGGAGGCATTTGTAGAAAAGCCAACTTTGTTCCACAATGTCTGCATGGGAATCAACGTTTTCAGTCGGGAGATTCTCAGCCATATCCCGGATGACACCTTCTTTGGGTTTGACATGCTGGTTAAAAGCCTTCTGGAAAAACAGGCGCCGTTTCAGACGTTTCCCTTTGACGGCTACTGGCTTGACATCGGTCGTGTCGATGACTATGAAACCGCCGTCAATGACTTCCAGAAGATGAAAAGCCAACTTCTGCCCAAGTAAAACCTTAAGGAATTTTGCCATATGGCTTCCCAATCCCCTCTCAAACAACCCGCCCAGCAGCAATTGACCTATCTCGTTACTGGCAGCGCAGGCTATCTTGGCCGCCATCTCGTGCAAGGGCTTTTAAATTTGCCGGTGAAACGGGTGTTTGGCATTTGCCTGCCCGGCGATCCGGATCAGCTCAAGGAGAAGCGCAGCTTTCATTCCCTGGAACTGGATATTCTCGATGCCAAGTTGCCTTCGCTGCTTGAGGAAATTCAGCCTGATGTCATTATTCATGCCGTGGGTGTGGCGAAAAACGCCCCACTGAAAGACCAGTTGACCGTCCATGTGGAAGGGACGCGCCACCTGTTGCAGTCCGTGGTGGACGCCCAGTTAACCTCCCGCATCGTTCTGGTGGGATCCTCCGCCGAGTATGGCATTTATCCCAAGGCGGTTGATGAAAGCACGATTGCCAGGCCCGTCACGCCTTACGGGGTTTCAAAATATTCGCAAACCCTTGTAGCGCAACTCTTCGCGCAAAAATATCACTTGCCGGTGGTGATTGGACGCCTGTTCAATCCTTATGGCGAAAGCCCCAAACATTTCGGCGTGGCCTCGATTGCCTCGCAAATCGCCAACGCGGAAGCAGAAATTGGTCAAAACGAGGCGTTTACGCCAAAAATCAAACTCCACAAGCTGCAAAGCTTCAGGGATTATATCCACATTCGTGACGTTGTTTCAGGGCTTATAGCCCTCTCCGAGCGTGGCTATCCAGGCGAGCTGTATAACCTGGCCTCCGGCAACGCCACGCCGTTAAGGCTGGTTCTGGAAGGTCTTCTGAATCATTCCAAACTCAATCGAAAACAGATTGAGGTACAATCCTTGCCTCAGCAGGAAGCGGATTTCAGCCAGGGCATTATCCAGAAAATCATTTCCCACACCGGTTGGCGCCCGCAAGTGACAATGGAGCAAGGCTTGCGCGAAGAATTGGAATACTGGCGAGGATTATCGGATGCCGAATCAGAATTCTTGGCGGCGGGCCGAAGCTGAATCATACGAGTGAGAGCGGTAATTTAAAACTGTGAGTCAATTTGGCGATATCAACCTGAAAGGTAAAACCGTCCTGGTAACGGGGGCGGGAGGCTTTATTGGCAGCCACCTGGTGCAAGCCTTGCTGTTGCGTGGGGCAAACGTCAAAGCGCTGGTAAAATACAATGCCCGCAACGACTGGGGCAATTTGGAGCGCCTGCCACAAGAAACGCTATCGCAAATCACCGTGATCCCGGGCGACATCAGCGATCCTTTTTTCGTACGCAAGACGCTTGAAGGCTGCTCGGTGGTGTTTCACCTGGCGGCGTTGATTGGCATTCCCTATTCATACATCGCACCGCAACATTATGTCAGCGTCAATGTGCAGGGCACTCTGAATATCCTTGAAGCCTGTCGGGTCGAGTATGACGCCGGAAACCTGGAACGGCTGGTGCATACGTCCACCAGTGAAACCTATGGCAGCGCGCTTTACGCACCGATCGACGAAAAGCATCCGCTGCAGGGACAATCGCCATACTCCGCCAGTAAAATCGCGGCCGACAAGTTGGCCGAGAGCTACTTTCTCTCCTTTGGACTTCCCGTTTCGACCATTCGCCCGTTTAACACGTTTGGGCCAAGGCAATCCGCCCGGGCGATTATCCCCACGATCATCACGCAGGCGCTATCGCATCGCAGCAGCAAAGCGCCCATTAAAGTCGGCTCCCTCGATCCAAAACGCGATTTCACGTTCGTGAAAGACACGGCGGAAGGATTTTGTCGGGTGGCCGAGTGTGGCAAAGCCGTTGGGGAAGTCATTAATATCGGCAGCGGACAGACGCAAAGCATCGGGGAGACGTTGAACCTGATTCTTGAAATTCTCGGTCAGCCAGAAATGCCTATTATCAGCGAAGAAGCGCGCGTTCGCCCTGAAAAAAGCGAAGTGCAGCTATTGCTTGCCGATACGACAAAAGCCCAAAGCATTCTGAAATGGCAGCCAGAAATCGATTTTCGCCAAGGCCTTGAAAAAACAATCGAGGCAATCGAGGCGTCGCTTGGGTTTTATAAAAGTGGGATCTATAACGTATAGGCGTTTTTTTGAAATTAGAAATTAATCGCCAGGATAATCTGACACGTTTCGTTCATAGTGGTTTTACAGGCAAAATATAGCTGAGCGTTTCATTTGAGTCATTCGGTGGTCAGTGGCCGAACAGGGAGTTATTTTCAATATGCAAGACATGGTGGGCACCTCGGGTTTGCTTGAGGGCGAGTTCGACAGACGATTCTATGATCAGGAGCCAATGGTCAAAGGCGCCATAACGGCGCTTGCGGAGTTTCAACAGGCGGCCAGCACCAGCCCTGAATTGGAACAAATTGCTTCTGAGCAAAACTCTGCGATTGGGACGATCCTGGCCAAGGGCATGAGCCTGTTTGCCATCCGCGATTTCAACGCCCACGAGAAAATCGACCCGCAAAAAGTCAGCCAGCGAAAATCGCTGGGAACAAAAGTAGTGCTGTCGCTCTATAAATCCAAGCAGAAAAAACGGGCCTATGACGCCAGCCCGGATTTGCACAACGCCATTAACCACTTGCGCGTGCTGACCAGCGAGGAGCGCATTATCGTCTCTACAAAGGTTCTGGATTTAACCCGCTATGTCCAGCAATACCTGATGGTTTGCGAATCAAGCAGGAACGAGCCATTGGCCGAAAAAGTCCAAACGATTCGCGATACGTATATCATCAAGGGGGAGGCGCTCGCCAGGCAATATGTGGAAGCGGTTTGTTTGGATCTGCTTAAAACGATGCCGCCGCCGGACTCCCCACCACCGGCCATCCGCTTTGAAGAGAGCGAGTTTACGCAAAAGCTGGACTAGTGATTTCGTTTTTTATTAAAATTTAGCGATGTTAAAAAACATTCCGCCTGGGCTTCCATAAAAAGCTTGAAGTGCTATTGTTGTAGCCAGTTGACTCACAAGTCCTTTCAGGTGGCTTTTCACGGCTTTTAACAGATGCGTTATACCCTTCACTCCCTACGGCTTGGCTTTTGCGTTGCTTTTTGGCTAACGTTATTTTAATGTTCAGTTTGTTTGGATGTTGGGATTTCCCCTACGTGGGGCGTGAGTAAGACCTTCTAAGCGCTTGGGTTTCTTTGAAAATTAATCCATTATTTCCCCCCTAATGACATGAGGTTTCATCAACATGCAAACAAGTTTCAATGCCCCCGCTATCCGTTTTGGTCTGGATAAAACGGATCTTCTTCCTGGTCAGGCTCAGGCGCCAGAAGGCATGCCGGCCCCTGCTCCGCTTTCTCAAGCAGGCGTTTTGGCAGGTCAGCCACCGCAAGATTT
Organism: Vampirovibrionales bacterium; assembly: GCA_035285165.1. Taxonomy (GTDB): domain Bacteria; phylum Cyanobacteriota; class Vampirovibrionia; order Vampirovibrionales; family Vampirovibrionaceae; genus JAYKHP01. Next base: position 286,154 of record JAYKHP010000018.1, read on the forward strand.
ATTTGCCCCTTCAACCAATGCGCAACCCGCCTTAAGCTTTGGCGCTAAGCCTACAGACCCGCCACCTAGCCCAAAAGAGACTGTGGCTGAAGCCATTCGTAAAAGTATTGAAAAAAGAAAGAACTAGTAACGCTTGAACATACTTTAGTGAGAATCTCGACTGACCTGGTGACCGGCCGTTTCTGTTAAACAACCGGTCACCATTCAGATTCTAACATGCAGGTTCTAAAATTAGTGAGTTAAAAAGCCGATGCTGTCCTTAAATTTTTCAGGCAATTTTAATCAGGCAAGCTTCAACGCCGCTCTCTGCAAAACCTCTGCTAGTAAAGCCTTCACGAGCGCTGATATCTTAAGCAGCGCCCAAGCTAGAAGTGACCAATTCCAGCTTCAGTTCAGCGCGCAAATGACCCGTCAGCAACTGATTGATCAAAACCGAAAATATCTACAACAGGCTGTCCAATACAGAGAAGATGCCAAGAAACTGACTGGTCTGGCAAGGGAAAAATGCCTAAAAGCAGCCAAAGAATACGACGAATTAGCCAAAGCAACGCTCCGTCAACTTAAACAACTACCAAAAAAATAACGGAATGTAATCAATTTACAAGTTGCTTATAGAAGATAATGCCACAATTCAAGCAATTTGATGTAGCTCGGCAAAGACGATAAACTACTAAGGATCCACCCTGCCACAATGTTAATTAATTTTATAAGGCTATAGTCGTATGTATTTCAACTCATCCTACACAGTACCCAGTTTGAGCACCTCTCTTAGAACCTCGTCTGATAAAGCACTGTCCTCTTATACCAGTGCCAATTCAAAGCCAAATTTTAGCCATTTTGCATCCAGTGATAGTTTCAATGCAACACAAAACACTATGAAACAAACAAGCCAAGTGAAATTTGGCCAAAAAAATCCCGCCGAGATGACGACTGCAGAAATAACAGCGGAGCTAGTCCAACGTCGAAAACAGCTTGTTAAGACGCTTACCCCTGAGCAAACAGAAGAAACTATTAGAGAGCTAAATTTGACAGGGAAAAAAGCTCAAACATTTAGAGAAACGCAAAATGCCGCCAGGACATCAGTCCAACAGCGTATTGATGCGCTTGAGAGTGAACTAGTCAGAAAGAGATAATATGATAAGCTCTGTTACCACGCCTCAAGCTCCGCCACTTACAAAAGCGATATCATCGATTGCGTACGCCTCAAAAATTCAACCCAGCGCTCAAGTGAATCACATGGCTTATGTTGATGCGGCGGCAGATAGCACAGTGTTTGGGAAAACCGACACGCTGGCACTAAAGTTTAAAGGCAGTTATCCTTATTACAGCATTGCGAATCGAAATGCTAAAATGGCTGCTGCTGCAAAATTAGAGAAACAAGCAAAAAATATGAGAAAAAGAGCTGCCAAATTGGGTGCAGATGACCCCTCAAAAGCTTTTATAACTGATCGCTTAATCGCTTCTATAAAAGACCTTGAAGAACTTGCCCAAAGCTTGCGAACTGAAGCTGAAAAAATAGCAGATGTGCTTGTTAAACAAAATCGCAAAAAATAGAATCCATTAACCACTCTAAAAAAGACCCGACTCCAAAAAAAGACCAGAGGAATAAGCTCTGGTCTTTTTTAAAGATGACACTTGTTATTATGCTACTCGCCCTGGCCTAGCGTGTAGCCTTTTTCACCGTCAAAGGTATACAAGCCTTCAGTCTGGACGAAGTCGAAACCGGCTTTCTCCAGACGATCCAGCAGCGACACCACCTGGCTGTGCTTGATAGGCGTTTGGGACACGTAGCGGCAGCGCCATTGGTCGCTGCAGAAGGTTTCCTTGTGCCCGCCCGGCCAGACGACCTGACCGCGGTTGCTGATGTTGTTCAGCGCCAGGCCATCGCCGTCAGATTTCTTGATTAATTCGGCCAATTTATCCGGCGAGCGATTCTCTTGCGTCCAGTGAACAAACACGTCCACGCCGACCAGCGATTTTTTCTTGGGCTGGGTGGGCTTGGCCTTGATGTTCGCCATGCTCTCGCCGGACTTGTATTCCACCGGCTTTAGCTTGCTCGGCTTTTGGCCAACGCGCGCGGCAACGGCTTCGGCAAATTCTTTCGTGCCGACTTTTTCCTTGCTGACGCCTTCCTCGTAAATGTCATAGGTGTGGATACCGTCCTCGATGGTCTTCAACCAGGCATTATGGACGTTCTCGGCAATGTCGGACTGGCCGATATGCACCAGCATCATCACCGCGCCCAAGAGCAAACCGGTCGGGTTGGCAAGGTTCTGACCGGCACGACGGGGGGCCGAGCCGTGAATGGCCTCAAACATCGCGCAGGTTTCGCCGATGTTGGCCGAGCCCGCAAGACCCACGGAGCCAGCGATCTGGGCGGCCACGTCCGAGAGGATGTCGCCGTAAAGATTGGGCAGAACCACGACATCAAACGCTTCGGGCGTATCGGCAAGCTTGGCCGCACCGATATCGACGATCCAATGCTCGTTTTCGATATCCGGGTACTCGGCAGCGATTTCATCGAAAATTTTGTGGAAAAGTCCGTCGGAGAGCTTCATGATGTTGTCTTTGGTGAAGCAGGTGACTTTCTTTCGGTTGTTGGCCTTGGCGTATTCAAAAGCGTAGCGGATGATTTTCTCAGAACCCGGACGGCTGATGAGCTTAACGGCATAAACCGACTCGTCGGATTGCTGATACTCAATGCCCGCGTAAAGATCTTCCTCGTTCTCGCGGACAATCACCACGTCCATATTGTGATGCTTGGTATCGACAAAAGGATGGTAAGAGACGCAGGGGCGCACGTTGGCGTATAGGCCGAGGGTTTTTCGGGTCGTCACGTTCAGGCTCTTGAAGCCGCCGCCCTGAGGCGTGGTAATGGGGGCTTTCAAAAAGACTTTCGTGCGCTTGAGCGATTCCCAGGCGCTTGGCTCAATGCCCGCACTGTTACCGCGCAGGTAGACTTTTTCGCCAATTTCGATTTCTTCAATGTCAATCCGCGCCCCCGCCGCTTTTAAGATATGCAGCGTGGCGTCCATGATTTCTGGGCCAATGCCATCGCCTTTAGCGACCGTAATGGGGACTTTTTTGCCTGTTGCCTGGCTACTCGCCGTCTGGGTGGAAACACCGGTACTCATAAGGATTTTTCCTTTCAGGGGACTTTCACAAAACCTGCTAGCCCCATTGTACTCCAGTTAAAAGCATCCCCACAACAACCCCACCTACCGATTCAAAAGCTCATCCCAATCTACTATTCCCTTAGCGTATAAAAAACGTTACAATAAGCTTAACCGGTTGGGCAGGAAGCATCTTGTGGACTGCCGATACCCGTTGCCCAGTCAGAGAATTGAGTGGTTCAAGAGAAGTTCGTCGCTAACACGGCCTTAATAACATGTTCAGGAATCGTGTTTTGAGTGCCTAAATAAGTTAGAGAGTTTCAACAGCGTCTGTCCATTGCCCGATTCAGTTGATTCATGAGCGGGTTCCTCCTTAAAAATTTTTCGCAAGAAATCTTGCGCGGTCTTTCAGTAAGAGCGCCTGATTTTTGCATTCACAGTTATCTGTTATTTGATTTTATTCCGGTCGTCTGTGTCCCAAGTGTTGTCTTAGCAAGTGAGAGTCTCGACGTGAAGCCTTTTTTGAAATGGGCGGGAAACAAGTACCCGATTATCGACCGTATCCGCCAGCTCCTTCCCGAGGGCTCTCAAGAGCAGGCCAACCAGCGTTTAATTGAACCGTTCGTGGGTTCTGCGGCTTTGTTCCTGAATACGGACTACACCCAAAACATCCTTTCAGACGTCAACGAAGACCTGATCAACGTCTACCGCTACGTTCAGCAGGATGGCGAGCGTTTCATCCGTTTTGCCAAACAGTTTTTCAGCGCCGACAACAACCATCCCACCATCTTTTACCACTGGCGCGAAACGTTTAACCACACCAGCGACGAGCGTCTTAAAGCAGCCTTGTTCCTTTACCTGAACCGTCACGGCTATAACGGCCTTTGCCGCTACAACAGCCGGGGACAGTTCAACGTGCCGTTCGGGCGCTACCAGCAGCCCTATTTTCCGGAAGCCGAACTGCGCGCCTTCCATCAGAAAGCCAACGACACCTACGTGACGTTTGAGGCCCAGGACTTCCGCCTGACCATGGAGCAGGCCCGAGCAGGAGATATCGTATACTGCGACCCACCTTACGTTCCCCTGACGCAAACCTCCAATTTCACCGGCTACAGCCAGCAGACCTTCGGGCAGGCCGAGCAGGAAGCCCTCGCCGATATGGCCAAGTCGCTGAGCGAAAACGGTGTCATCGTGATTATTTCAAATCATGACACGCCCTTTACCCAAGCGGCGTATGAGTCGGCCAAGATTTACCCCTTCCAGGTCCAGCGCTATATCAGTTGCCAAGGGGCCAAGCGCCAAAAAGCGAACGAGATGCTCGCCGTCTTTACGGCATCTTAGCTGGCTTTAACGCCTCTAAAGCATCAGGCGTCATCACCCCAATAGAAAATGGGGCGTTTCGCCATCGGATCCGAGTCCTCATCGTTGGCTTGTGCGCTGCTTCTTTCAAACACGTCCGAGTAAAGGCCGAATTGAACCTGCGGCAGAATGTCTTGCCTAACGGCGGGTGGGTCAGATGGGGTTGTGGCGTCGCTGGCATTGGTACCGAGCGAGGAGGCAAACAGGGAGGTTAGGGGAGGCAGTGAAAAGTTCATAACCATAACACTCAATTGGGTTTAGTGAGGGGATGACATTATACACTGCGCCAAGCCATTCTGACCAGCACAATCTTTTACACCCGTAATTTTTGTTTAATTTTTCAAGCAGTTATAAACTCTCTGCTATTCAGTGTCGCGAGGGTCTATCTGGATCGCGCGGTCTGCGAGGCTCCTGCGGATCGCCCGGACGATGCGGTTCGCCTTGTGGCCTTCTGCCAAATGACACAAAAGTATCAGAAGCGCCGAACATCAGCGCGGCGTCCCCACCGCCAGGCTGCGGCTGAGGTTGGGGTTTAGGTCTAGGCTTCGGTCTTCTGGTAATCGGAATAACCTCTCCAGCAAAAGATAGACTGGGAATATACATAAATCCGTCCTTCATATAGATATTTTGTTAAATTTTTTAAAAAATGAAACCAGCTTGAAAAAGCGATGTTAGATAGTTTAGTCTTTATTCAAGTACAAAAATAAAGACAGGGACAGGGTTTATAACATACGATTAAGCAGAAACGGCCGTAGACAAATGAATGTGTATACAACTAACTATAAAATACCATCAACCGCCTTCGATTAGCGCTTATATCGAATCACTCTATCCCCACGCTTGCGGGCGTCTTGTACATCCCACTCATCAAAGAGATCTCTATCCCCAGTATGCGTGCTGTGCGAGTAGCCGATCGGCTCGCGCAGAACAGGCTTCTGTCCGCTACCTCCCGCCCCTTTTTCAGCCTTATCATCCCCGCCACCCGCCTTCTGGCCAAAATAGGGATTAAAGGTGTACGCATTCAATAGGGTCTGCATTTTATCGTTTCTTATTTATTTCTCAATTTATTTCTCAGCGAAGATCCTTCAATCAAGCTCATCGCTCCATTGAGCGTGCATCCAGATAGTAACCCACCCAAATTACAATTTGATGACAAAATGCCTGCTGAGCGCTAAAGCTTAAAAAATTGAAGAAACACCAGGGCCATCATTATTTCTATAAAACCGGCTAATGGTTTTAAGGTTATCTCAGGCTTATACTTTGCTCAGCATTTCGCACGATTTAGTGATTTATTGTTAATGATTATTCTTAATGAGAGGAGGGAATATCATGGCCACTGCGACCTATCATCCGCAACCGAAAATCGATCCGATTGAGGCAAAAAAATATTTTGAGCAGGCGATGAAATTCACGACCGGGCCCGTGGAGCTCAGCCGGGAGCTTGAATCCGACGCCATCCACATTATTGACGTGCGCGCAGCCGAGGATTATCAAAAAGGCCACGTGCCGGGCGCCTACAATTTACCCCAGGACAAGTGGAACAGCCTGGAAACCCTGAGCAAAGACAAGACCAATGTGCTGTATTGCTATTCAGGTGTTTGCCATCTGGCCAAAAAGGCGGCGCTGGAGTTTGCCGGTGCAGGCTATCCTGTCATGGAGCTTGACGGCGGCTTTGACGAGTGGCAAGCGCATGACTTGCCAGTAGAAAAATAAGCCTGGTATTTTACTATCGGCTTATTATGGATAGCGGGGTAGGCAATGGCTTATCCCTGCTATTTCTCGTCTACTTATCTTTTTAGGTTTTAATATACGCCCCGGGAAGTTTGTATCCTAACAGGTCTTCATGCATCGGATCCCGCATGTCCATTCTTGCGATTGTCTGCATGCGCTCGCCGTGATCTTCCACGTCACCGTCAATTGGTCTGAAACTGGTTTCTGTAAATAACCGTTCAAAAAACTGTGGCGCGTAAGTTTCTCCCCAGTATGGTTCGTATTCGTTCGTGCCCAGCATAATAACACTGCCCTTGGGCAAGGTTTTTAACGCATCCACCAATTCTTCCCGTTCAAGCGGATGTAAAAGATGCATAAAACTCTGCATTACGATGAATCGCGGGCCTTTAACCTTGTCTGGGTTGTCTCTGATAATATCGATCAAATCTCTGGATTTCCCAGGGTAATTAGTTGTTTCGAAATACAGCATGTTTTTTAAAGCACTGCCAGCTTGCAAGCCTAGTTCAAACAGCCTTCCATAGTCGCGGCGAGCTTCCTCCCAGGGATCAACATACGGCGAGGGGCGGGTTTGACAGGGACTCGGCGTAGGGAACTCTTCAGAAAATTTTTCAAGAGAATTATATCCGTATAGATCCTGGTCATACTGCGAAAGAAGTTTATTGGACACCATCTCTATCAATGCGGGTAGTTGGCTTCTTCTTTCCGGAAAATCCTGAGCGATTAAGTCGATTATGTTATTCCAATGGCGTTCCATCCCAAAGAATTGATCGGGATCCGTATTCGAAGGTTCAGCCGAACTCACGATACCGCCCTTAGACATCAACATATTTTCGGGATTGTACTTGTCACTAACGATAATTCCGCTTTTCAATCCGCGCTTTGGGCCACGCTTTAGGTTTCGAAACTTAAATCGTTCATCCATGCCCGCCGCATGCAGCGCCATGGCTATACCGAGCGCCGTTTGGCCGGTTGCGGCAGCGGGAATTTCAATCACCTTAAACTGTGGATTATCCCTTAAAAAGCCTGGTAATTTACCGTACTGAACCGGGAAACGAAAAATGTAAGACGTATGATTCATTCTTACGACACCGGGCGAATAGTCTCCGACCGGAGCAATCCCAACTATTGAAAGATGCTGCGCATGAGCATGAAGAGGTAGAAGTAATCCAACCCACTCGGGATTGACTAACTGAACTTCGTCATTAGAAGAATCATTTCCAAAACGAAGACTGGCAACCTTTTTGTATGAGCTTTGAAACGAATCCTGTGAGAGCGTTTTCAAATCAGTCGAACGGTTTTGCGATATATGATTTTGAGCCAATGCCAAAGACTCACTCGCTTGGGATGAAGTCATCAACAAAGGCTGGAGAGGGAATTGCTGCGCTGCGGCCCCCCTGAATGTCAGAAATGGCGTCAGAAAAGGAATCATGAATACCCATCAACCCGGCTTGAAATTAGAACCTATGCTTTATGCTACTACAAAGAGGTTGGGAAGCAACCGCGACCTTACACGACCTACCGTAAAATAAACAGAATTTATTGTTTGAGCTTTTTGCAGAAAAATGCCATAATAGAATAAATATTCTATATCAGGAGAGCAAAAAGCGTGGTCAAGGCAAAAGTGAGTTTTGAATGTGAGGCCTGTGGCTACGTGTCGCCTTCTTACCTGGGGCGCTGTCCCGAGTGTCAGGCTTGGCAGAGCTTCAGCGAGCAGAGGCTCATCAAGCCCGATAGCCCTAAAAATCAACGTATGGGCGCGCGTGACGAGATTCGCAATTTAAGCCGGGAGAGCCATTTCAGTCGAGATTCTGGCGCACAAGCACTTTTATCTAGCATCCTGGGCCATGCGAGCCCGCTTTCATTGGTCACCACCGAGCATACCGCCAGAAGCAGCACAGGCTTTGCCGAAATGGATCGGGTTTTGGGTGGCGGACTGGTTTCAGGATCATATGTCCTGATTGGCGGCGATCCGGGCATCGGGAAATCAACGCTGCTGCTTCAGATGGCAAGCCATCTAAGCCTGAACGACCCAGCAAAAAAAGCAAAAAACGTCCTTTACATTGCCGGTGAAGAATCGCCTTATCAAATCAAGCTGCGCGCCGAACGACTGAAGTTGCCGCAAATTGAAAGCAACCAACACCTGCTGATATACGCCGATAATAATATCGAGCGCGTTATCGAGCAGATTAAACGCCTCAAGCAATCCAGCGGGGAGCTTGATCTGCCCGACCTTGATCTGGTCATCATCGACAGTATCCAGTCGATGTACAGCCCCGACGTGTCGGGAACCCCAGGCAGTGTCAGCCAGGTAAAAGAGTGCGCGGGCCTGTTGATGGAAGTGGCCAAATCCCTGAACGTGACGATTTTTCTTATTGGCCACGTCACCAAGGATGGCAGTGTCTCGGGGCCGAAGCTGCTTGAGCATACCGTTGACGCCGTCCTCTATTTTGAAGGCGACAAGTACAAGAATCTACGCATCTTGCGCACGGTTAAAAACCGTTTCGGCAGCACCCAGGAAATCGGCATTTTCGAGATGGGCGACAAGGGCCTGAGCGAAGTGGAAAACCCCAGCCGACTCTTCCTCTCCTCGATATACACCGGACAGGGCGAAGAGGCTTATCCGGGCAGCGCCATTGTGGCAACCCTTGAGGGAAGCCGCCCGATTTTAACCGAGCTTCAGGCGTTAGTGGGACAGTCCACCTATCCAAGCCCTCGCCGAATCGCCAACGGCGTTGAAACCAACCGCCTGCATCAAATCGTGGCGGTTCTGGAACGACGGCTGGGGCTTGATTTTTCCAGGCAGGACATTTACATCAACGTTGTGGGTGGGTTAACTATCGACGAACCTGCGGCCGATTTGGGCATGGCGCTTGCCATTGTTTCCAGCCTGCGCAACATCCCCCTTAAAAAAGGCGTTATTCTGGCGGGAGAGGTGGGCCTGACGGGCGAAATTCGACCGATTCACCATGCGAATCTTCGCATTCAGGAGGCCAGCCGTCTCGGCTTTTCCAAAATCATTCTGCCCGCTGAAGCCGTTTCACCCCCTGAGGCCAATTCAAAAGAGAACATTTCAAAACAAGCCATTCCAAAAGGCGCTGGCAGCACGAAGACCTTAAACAGCAACCAGTTCAGTCTTATCGGCGTGCGCTCGCTGATGGAATCCCTCCAGGCATGTTTTGACGCTCCCGTCTCAAGTTCTGAAGAATTTACAAGCCATGTGGATGCTTCTTTTAACAACATGCCTCCCAGTATGTCCAAACCCCCTCTTAAAAATGGAGAACACCCTGAGCCGCTTGTATGGTGAGCGGTTCGGGCCTTATAATAAAGAGGCAGGCAAAAAGCGCTAAAAGGCGAATTTTTAGGGCCTCTTGATTTTAAGGCATACAACTTAGGGCATTATCATGTCAGCAGCAAGTAGCATAACCCAAGAAATGAGCGTTCCGGAAATCCTGGCAAAATTTCCTCAAACGGAGCCAGTTTTCCGCAAACACGGCATCCAGGCCGAGGGCTACAAGGCGCTTGCCCATGAAAACCTCTTTGCCACCGCCCGGGTTCACCAGTTGGATTTGCAACACCTGCTGGGCGAATTGAACGGGACGCTTGGCCACTAACCTCACTGGCGCCACACGGAAAAAGTCAGTTTTTTATAGTAAGGCAGATGAATCTGCCGTTGGAAAGAAGCGGGTGGTTTTTTGGACACGCAGTGGATTTCACAATCAAGACAACAGCATCTCTCCATCGCCAATACCCCGCGTATCGGCGTGGTCATCGTCAATTACAAGGGTGTGGAAGACACCATCCATTGCCTGCAATCGCTATCACAATCCACCTATCAGAATTTCCAGGTTTTCGTGATTGATAACGACTCTCAGGATCATTCCGTTTCAACACTCAAGGCCCTGCAGGAAAGCAAGAACTGTGCTGTCGATTTCACCCTGATTGAATCCGACGTCAATCTGGGCTTCAGCGGCGGGAACAATATCGCCATCAGTGCCATGATCTCCTTTAACGATGCGCTTTCGACTAACCGCGAAAAGGGCGCGCAACAGCCACAGATGGGCAATGAAACCAACGGCAGGCAATTGCCCTATGATTACGTCTGGCTTTTGAACAATGATGCAACCGCAGACCCTCATTGCCTGAAGAACATGGTTGACGAGGCGGGCAAAACAGGCGGCCTGGTGGGCTCCCTGGTGCTATACCCAGACAAGACCTACCAGCGCGTGGGCACGCAAATTAACTGGAAAACGGGTGGCGTTTCAGGCTATGCCGAAGGCTGCCTGAAAGACGGCATGGCGCTTGAGTGCCTGAGCGGCGCCAGCATGTTGATTCCCGTCAGCGTCATCAAGCGGATAGGCTTGATGGATGAAAGCTATTTTCTGTATTTCGAGGATGCCGAATATTGCCTACGGGCGGCTGAAAAGCGAATCCCCGTCACGCTGTCGCTCAAAGCCAGGGTCTATCATCACGAGGGCAAAAGCACCGGCAAGCATAGCCTGGCAACCCAATATTACTATCATCGAAACCGCTTGCGCCTGCTTGCCCAATATGCCGATGGGAACGAGCGCTTCAGTATCGGGCTTTACACGTCTTTCAGAATGCTGCGGTCTGTCGTAAAATCTTTCCTGAGCCCGGCCCAGCCGGAGAAGAAAGCCAGCCTTGCCGTCCAGAAGCTGGCCGTGCGAGATTTCAAACAAGGAGTCAGCGGCCCTTGCCCCCACAACCTTCAAGCGCTCCAGTAAATACCGAACAACACCAGAAAGCCGACCTGAAAGGGCTGGTGCTGGCAGGGGGAAAAGGCACGCGGCTTCGCCCACTGACCTATTCGATGGCCAAGCAACTGGTACCAGTGGCCAACAAGCCGATCCTGCATTTTGCGATGGACAGCATGTACGCGGGTGGCATTCGAGATTTTGGCATTATCATCAGTCCTGAAACGGGCGACGCGATTCAGGCATCCCTGAAAGACTGGCAAGCGAAACACTGGCAAGCGGGCTTAGAAGAAAACGCTTGTCCGGTTGCCATTACCTACATCGTGCAAGAAGCACCCAGCGGCCTTGCCCACGCGGTGAAAACGGCACAGGAGTACCTGAAAGAGTCGCCGTTTATGATGTACTTGGGCGACAACCTGATTAACGCGGATTTAAAAAACCTGATCGATCCGTTTCTGCAAAGTCGCTGCGATGCTTCGATTATGCTAAAAAGCGTTCCCAACCCGTCTTCCTTTGGGGTTGCCGAACTGAACGAAAATCTTGAAGTGATTAAACTGGTTGAAAAGCCGAAAGCGCCGAAATCCGATCTGGCGCTGGTGGGCGTTTACCTGTTCAGTCCACGTATTTTTGAAGCCATTGATAAAATCAAGCCAAGCTGGCGAAACGAGCTTGAAATCACCGATGCCATCCAGCGACTGATTGATGATCAGGGACTGGTGCGCTGTACCGTCCACGAGGGGTGGTGGCTGGATACGGGCAAGAAGGACGATCTGCTGGAAGCCAACCGGACGGTCTTACAGGAGTTGCAGGATGGTCTTAACCACCATTTGAAAAGCCATCAAGTCCATCATCAAGGCCATATTGATCCGCTTTCGCGCATCGAAGGCGCGGTAAATATCGGCAGGGGCAGCCAGGTCATTAATTGCAAAATTACAGGCCCGGTGGTCATCGGAGAGCGTTGCCGCCTGGAAAATTCCACGATTGGCCCGTTCACCAGCCTTGGGGATGATTGCCAGGTTTACGAAAGCCACTTGGAAAGCAGCGTGTTGCTTGAAGAATGCCAGATCGTGAATTTCCCGGGAAAAATCGAGCAAAGCCTGATGGGCAGGGGCTGCAAATTATCGCGCCCCAAAGGCCACAGCAACTCCCACCAGTTTTTGCTTGCCGATCATTCGGAAATTTCAGGCTAAACAGTAATATTGCCTGAGGGATATTAATTTCCCAATAACAGAAGTTTTTTGTTTTTAGGATCTTGAACAACACGGCTGCGGATAACCACAGCGGCATCCAGATCGATTCTACCGTCGGCAGAAATCAAACCATATGTTGTTTGCAATAAATTCAGATAAGCTCTTTCCCGATCATCTTTCGGCACAATCACAGGGCTACTATGTTCCCCCACCTGCTCGGCATGGGTTAGCAAAAAGTCAATCAATGCTTGATTATCCGCTTCAGCATTAAACAGATTTTGCAATCTATGCATCGTATCGTGATAAGCAGACTCCTGAACTTCACCGTCCAAAACGCCTGGTTTGATTTTCGTTTCAGGACTTGCTGCAAAGCGTACGGTATCCGTAATAGGTTGGATCAATGAGGCATAAGAAGTCTGGGAAGGTTCGGTAAAATTATTGGCAGCCACAAGCGAGGGAGCTAAAACCCCAGAGGAAGAAAATAAAACGTTCATTGCAATACCCCGGTTATATCGTTGTGAGCATCTGTCTCACCTATCTAAAGACTCGGCACGTTGTACTCTTGCACCACATTAAATAGAACCATGAAAATAGTCATCTTCAATAGGTTAGATTGAAGATACAAGAGGCTCACAGGCTAAGCGGCCTGACTTAATATTATTTAGCCAACTGTTCACCCCGGATATGGAATGCCAGAATCCCGGTAGCGACAGCCACATTCAGGGAATCCACCACACCCCGCATTGGAATTTCAGCCAAAAAGTCGCAGGTTTTTTCCACCAGCGAGCGCATGCCCTCGCCCTCGCTTCCCATCACCAAAACAGTGGCCATGTCGTATTTAAGCCGATTATAGGGCTGTAATGCCTTATCGTTTTTATCTTTTTTGTTGATATCAAGGCGCGCCTGGCCGGTACTGCCAACCACCCAAAAACCCGACTTTTTCAAAGCTTCAAGCGCCTGAACCAGATTCGGCACCAGGCAAACATCCACGCTTTCTTCCGCACCCGACGCGGTTTTTGCCGCTGCTGGCCCCAACGCCGCGCTGTTATTCTTGGGCATAATCACCGCTAAAACCCCTGCACCGTCGGCCACGCGAAGAATCGCTCCCAGATTTCTCGGATCACTGACCGAATCGAGCGCCAAGACCAGCGGCCGTTCGCCGTCTGTAATTTTGGCCTCCGCAATTTTCAACACCTCGGACATCGACAAAAACGCCTTGGCCGCCACCAGCGCGACAACCCCTTGGTGTTGAGGCTGTACCGCCTCCCCTTCCGGCAATTCGACAGCCTGAGACAGCATCTGATCGAGCTTGGCACGGCCCACCTTCTGGATATTCAGCCCATTCGCCTTGGCAAGCGCATAAATTTCATCCACTCGCTTGTCGGGACGCAAACTATCGCTGAAATAAATGCGCTGCACCCGCTTGGGGTTGCTCTCCAGCAGGACGCGCACGCTGTTTTTTCCAAAGACATAGGAGCTGGACATACGAACAGGGCTTTCGATTTGAATTTTAAAAATCAGGCTTAACTTAAGAAGACTAGAGTGCCCATCATACTATCTACATTGCTCGCTACAAATATCATCGACTTATTTACCCTCTCCACTTTATGGCGCTGACTGGGATTGTGGATTGCCTTTCGTGCGACTTCTGGAGGGGGATTTCACCTGTAATCGCGAAGCGCTTGGGGTTGCGATAAAGTCGGGAACCTCGCCGTTGACCGGCAAGGCGTAATTGGCGTCTTCCAGACCCAGTAAACGGCTTCTCTGGGCGTCTATGTCATATTCCCATACGCCGAGGAAGACTTTCCGGGGGCTTGTGTTGGCATTGGCCATATTCGTCTTTGAAATGGGCACGTTTGAGACAGCCGCTTGCGTATTGGCAAGAGATTGCCCCTGCCCAGAAACGTCGGGATTGACCTTATTAAAGGCCCAGGCCTTGAAAAGCACCTTGGCATCACTACCGGGAGCCCAGCCCATGGGGTAGATATCCCAGGCGACGGTGTCCAAATCCGGTAATTGGCTATGGGTCATCCAGTAATGCTGCAAAACCCGCTGAAGCTCTGGAAAAATTGTAACGGTAGTGCCGGAGCGGTCATAGACCAGGATGTCAGATACCTTAAGCCCCACATGAAGCACGCCTGTCCGCTGTTTAAAGAGCAGCCGCCGACTATTGGCCGACCAGTCCACAATCGTCAGGGTGCGAAACTCAAAATCCACCGGGCGATTGTTTCCCACGCCGAGGATTTCCTGACGAAGCTGGGTGGTTTTATCTGGGTTTAACGGGTCTTGATATCCAGAAGCGCTTCTTGTGTAAAGCGTTTCCGGTGTTTCGCCCGGTAAGAGCGGTGCTGCTTCAGTAGACTGGGCAGACGGAGAGTAGGGAACCCAGAACAAACGGGAGAAGGTTTGCCGGTTATGCGGAAGGTAACTCACCTCCGTATAGGCGTATCCGCTATGATCAGGCGTCAAAACCGGCTCGCTTCTAAAGAAGCGCTTGGCCTCCAGCCGCCAGAGATCAAACTCTTTACCCGCATCATAGGGCATATATCGAACAAAGCTGGATTCGCTCATGGCAACGTCCTGCCCCTCCTGAAATTGAGGGTCTTCTGGAACGATATCCCCTACTTTTGCTGATTTTTCAGCCTTTTTCCTGGCTTTTTCAGCCGCTTTTTCAGCTTTTTTCTCCTGCTTCTCCTTTTCCAGCGCATACAAATAGGCGGGAAGACTCAGGTAAATCTGCTTGCTATAGGGATCAACCCAACGGGGAACGTCTGGCCCCAGATCTGTCTCGGCAAAGGCCACGTCAATACTGTTCATCCCGCTTAAAGACAGCAGGAAAAACAGGATAAGAAGGGCTTTAAGCAGGGTGCGTTCTTGCATATGTCCTTAGAAGGGGTTTGCTTGGGCGAATCGGTGTTGCTATCAACTATCATCGACCGGTTTTTCCGAAGGTTTGAAAAGAAAATCCCTTTACGAAAGGGAAGGATATCCATTTGCAACAACTTTGAAACATATTCGCCATTTATATCAATCGGCGGGCTTAAATATTGTTTATTTAAATATCAAGTATATCAACTATCGTTCATTCTGCCATTTCGCTGTTCTTTTCCAGACTCTCTGTTTTCCAGACTCTCTCTAAATGTCCAATAAGGCGTTTTCCTTTCATGTCGATTCAGCCCTTATTTTCAGGCCCGCTTTTCCTGCCGTCCCAGCAGTTGATTAACGCGTCGCAACCACCGGATGCCGACGTGCCCTCCGATGTGGATATCGACAATGGGCCAACGACAGGAAACGTCCTTGATGGCGAAGGCTCAGACTTTCTTGACCCGGATAAGATTCAAGACATCGCTGATGAACTGACCGGCAGTATAAAGCCGGTTACCTCTGACACCCTCCGCTCACAATTGATTAGCACCATGCCGTTGCCTGAAAACCCGGATGCGACGGATATTTTAAACAGCACCCTCAAAGGCCTCGATATTGTTTTCGATCCCAATATCGGACAAGGCATTCTTCCCCGAGCGAACTCAAATCCACTGACCTGGCGAAATCCAACGCCCCTGGATATTTTCGTGGGTGTTTCAGCCATCAGTGGCGATTTGATTTTCAACCCCAATCCGCTACCGAATTTCATCCCCTTAAACCCTGCCACCAATAATCCATTGCTACCCAATCCAGCCTTTCCCTTTCCGTTTCCGATAGGCTCACTACCGGTCGGCTCAACTCCGGGCACCACCTTCCCAACAGTTCCAACATTTCCGAATCCAAGTCCAAGTTTTCCAAATCCAAGTTTTCCAGGTCCTAACCCCAATCCTCCGGGAGCATTACCGCCGGAATTGATTAACACCTACATGTCGCTACTGGCCAGCAGTTCGCAATTGATGTCGATGATGGCCCAGACGTTAGGGCTGTCCGCCCCCTCGATTAGTTTCACAGGCCCAAGCATCAGCATTTAAAAGATTCAGGCCCCAATTCAGGGCAAAAATAAAAATTAAGGAGAGAGGAAAACTAACACACACGGTACACACGAGAGTTGAGATACCAGCGGCCTAAGGGCCGCTTTTTTTTGGCATTACCGCAGACGCTTGGGTTATTGGGGTTTTACGCTTATAATCTCATCACGCATTTTTTGCGGGGCAATTCATATAACGTTGAGGTAATCAGCAAGCGCATACAGGAAGCAATGATCATGAGCGATAGCATTCGTCAGAAAACCTCCGAAAAGGCCAACCGTTTTAGCGAATCCGTCATCCGGGGTATGAGCCAGATGGCCAGAAAATACGAAGCCATCAACCTCGCCCAGGGATTTCCGGACTTCCCCTGCCCAAGCGAATTAAAAGAAGCTGCCTGCAAGGCCATCCTAGATGACATCAACCAATATCCCATCACCTGGGGGGACGCCCTCTTGCGCCACGCGCTGGCAAAAAAGGCAGGCCGCTACCTGGGCATTGAAATTGACCCGGAAACCGAAGTAACCATCACCTGTGGCGCCACCGAAGCGATGGCGGCCACCATGCTCGCCTGCGTCAACCCCGGCGATGAAGTGATCGTCTTTGAGCCTTATTATGAGAATTATGGGCCAGACGCCATTTTAGCGGGTGCCGTTCCCCGATACGTCACCCTTCACGCGCCGGACTGGACGTTTGACCCTGTGGAGCTGGCGGCGGCTTTTACCCCTAAAACCAAAGCGATCATCATCAACACCCCGCACAATCCGCTGGGAAAAGTCTTTAGCAGGGAAGAACTGGAAACGATTGCCGTTTTATGTCGCGAATGGGGCGTACTGGCTTTTACTGATGAAATCTACGAGCATATTCTCTACGATGGCTGCGAACATGTGGCCATGGCAAGCCTGCCGGGCATGAAAGACCTTACCGTTACGATTAACGGCCTTTCCAAAACTTACAGCGTCACGGGCTGGCGCATTGGCACCATCATCGCCCCGGAGGAAATCACCAACGCCATCAGAAAAGTGCATGACTTCCTCACGGTGGGAGCGGCCGCGCCCTTGCAGAGGGCCGGTGTAACGGCAATGGAATTGCCGCTTGAATATTACTGGGATCTGGCCAGAACCTACGCCGAAAAGCGCGCCCAGATGATGGGCATTCTGGATGATGTGGGCATCCCGTATTTCAGACCTCAGGGCGCTTATTATGTCTTCAGCGATATTTCAAGCTTCGGTTTTAAGACCGACCTTGAATTTGCGCATTACCTGGTAAAAGACATCGGCGTGGCGGTTGTGCCAGGCTCCAGTTTCTTCAGCCGCTCGGACTTGGGACATAAATTCGTGCGCTTTTGTTTCAGTAAAAAACCAGAAACGCTCAACGCTGCCAAGGAGCGTTTGCTGAAACTGAAAACCGCCGTCCGTTTGAGCTTGTAGTTAAGGCTCACTCCCGTATCTGGCTTATTCACGAACTTGCGCGATGCCGTCCGTAAAGGGTGTTACCCAACTGTATTGCGTCGAGATAACCGTCTTCCCGCTGCGGTCGATAAAACCGTACTGCAATCCTTCGGGGGTTTTTCGGGCAATGGCCGCCAGACCTTCGGAAAAGTTTCCAACCCAGTCAAAGCGCGGGCTAATTGCGAATTTTCCGTTCGGCATGATGAAGCCGTATTTATCGCCGATCCGAACCGCCGCCAGGTTCTCATGAAACTCCTCGGCCCATTCGAAGCGATCGGGAAACGCAAAATTTCCGCTGGCCGTAATATAGCCATATTTTCCGTTCTGTTTAACCAGCGCCAAAAGCTGCTTGTTAATCATCACGTTCTGCTTTGCGGCCACCAATTTCTTCCATTGCACCCGCTGGGCATATGTCATTTTCGTGGGCGGTTTTTTAAGTGTCATGGTTTCCACGCTGACAAACGGCCAGGCGTTTTCATAGACAATCGGAATCAGCAAAACACCCTGTTTGTTGATATAGCCCAACTGGCTGGGCGTCGTCGAGCGGGTGTGGCTATCGCGGGCATCCCCAAGAAAACCGACACGGGCAAAGCCGTTCTCAAAACTGCTCACCCAGTCATAAGCCGGCTCAAAAGCAGTTTCGCCACTAGGGGTAATAAAGCGATATTGCGGCCAGCCGTGGGCGTTTAAGTTGGGCCTGGCATCCGCATCACCCTCCACAAGCGGCTTATCAAGAGACAGGTTAATAAGTTGGCTGTTGCTCATCTGGGCGCTCCACACCTTGGCAAGCCCGTTGGAGAAAGGTTCAGCCTCGTCATACTGGGGGGCAATCACGACATTGCCGCCTCGATCGATAAAGCCATACTGATGCGGCACCAACTCGTCTGGCTTTCCCGCAATAGCAGCCGCAGAATTATCCATCGGCAGACTGACAATCGCTAATCCTTCTGAAAAGTCGCCCGCCCAGTCAAAACGGTTTTCAATCACCACGTTGCCGCGCTGATCGATATAACCCCACTGCGAGTGGTCGCTGCCAGGATTTGCCCACTTAACCCTGGCGTAAAGCGGCGCATTTTTTGGGGTGCCAATACGCTTAAAATCTCCCGCCATCTCAAAGCGGGGGGTTACCGCCAGTTGGCCCAGGGCGTCAATATAGCCAAAGCGGGGCTTCAGGGGGTTGGCAGCCACTTTACTATCAGCACCGATAGCGGTATTAGAAGACAAATCCGAGATGGAAGCCGAAGCAGCGGAGTCCGTAAAGGCCAGCAGTTTTTTTTCAGCCGCCTGATCGTTCGATGTGTTTTGCGGAACTGCTTCTGGAATATTTTCTGGAGTATCCAGTTCTGGAATATTCAGGGGGGCTACCAAGACGCTTGCCAGTTTCTGGGAAAATTTTGAAACATGCTTATAAAGACCGGGCTGGAGAATCTGTTTGCCCTGCTTATCAATCAGCATCATCGGTTTTTCGTTCTGGGCTGGAATGTAGCCCCCGATTCTGACGGTAGGCAACTTTCGCCCGGGCGTAGCTGACGTATCATTTTGAAGATCAGCGGCTGAAGGGTTTTGCAACTGGGCGGGCCATTGGCTGGACTGGATCGTACTTGCCTGTGGACGCAGGCGTTTGCAAAGATCGGGGGTCGTGGCAGGCTGCATTGATTTTCCGACATTTGGGGGAGTCGGGTTGCAGAGTTCATCAAGATTGCTTTCATCAATCTCCCCGACTGAGCCATCCTTTAAAGGGTCGGCGAATGGATCAGAAAAAAGCGACGGCTGAGTGGAGGCGCCTCCCGACGGTGTTCTGGAATCCTGAACTCCGTTTTCTCCGCGCTTTCTTTCCCAGAAAGGAATCGAACGT
Organism: Vampirovibrionales bacterium; assembly: GCA_035285165.1. Classification (GTDB taxonomy): domain Bacteria; phylum Cyanobacteriota; class Vampirovibrionia; order Vampirovibrionales; family Vampirovibrionaceae; genus JAYKHP01. The sequence continues at coordinate 305,515 of JAYKHP010000018.1, forward strand.
TCGTGGGGCAAGCCATAGCGTTTTTCCATTTGCCTGCGGTCACTCTCCTGCAAGGCATGCTCAACAGCAGGTGTATAGGGCACGCCCAAAGCGTTCATCATATCAGGCACCAGTTGTGCCTGGTTTTGGGCCAACGCTTGCGGGGCATGGGAAGAGAAATGCGCAAAACTGGCCGCAAGAAGGCCTGAAGCGATTAACAGGTTCAACGAACATTGCCGACGGTTCACGGAAAAAGCTCCCTGATTATTCTGGCTTACACAGCATTTGACCCGATGCATGCCAAAGCATTCAGGAGGACTATATCGCAAAACCGGCATGATGACTAGGTTTTTGCATTCCCCTCCTCCTTGCAAAAACCCTTTAAAATGGCGAGCGGGACAGTGCATTGACGCGCCGCCCCGCTCTTATTACAGCCAATAAAGTACTGGTTAACTCGACTTACTTATTGTTAGGTTTCTCCGCAAAGGATTACTGATCCCCGGCATGGGCACTCATGCGCCATACCTGAATGAAACGCGTCGGGATGTCAGCAATCGCACCCGTCGGACAGGGTGCTTTGGTCTGGTAATTTAAATATCGGCCAAAATTTTAACGCCTGAAGGGCATTTTTTGGATTTTCCGAAAAATCATTTCTCTTCCTGCCCAATTTCCACGTCGGTATCACCCTCTTCTTCCACATGAACCAGCACGTCCACAACGCGTTGCTCTGTTTCCACACCGTTAAACGCCTTTTTAATGGCGTTTTCCACCAGGTGAGAAATATCATGCGCCTCTTTAAGGGCAATTTCAGCCCGCACCTGGATATGAAGATCGGTAAAAACCTGGTCTGACGAGCCGCGCGTGCGGATACGATGGCAACTTAAAACGCCGGGAGTGGCCAGCACCACCCGTTCGATTTCGCGCGGATCCAAAACAGCCTCGTCCACCAGTGCCCCCAAATGCAACATGATGATCTGATACCCGGCGCGAAAGACGATAACCCCCATCACCAGGGCAACCACCAGATCCATCATCGGGTAACCGAATTGAACGAATAGCAGAGAAGCGATAACGGCAAGCGTCGCAAAAACATCGGACTGCGTATGCTCAGCGTCAGCCAGAAGCAATGGGCTTTTAAGCTCTTTTCCCTTGGCGCGCTCGTAGCGCGTTACAGCCAGGTTAATGATCAGCGTGCCAATCATCACGGCATAGCTGACCCAGGAGACATGCATTATTTCTGGCTGGCCACCTGAAATCAAGCGGGCAATGGCTTCTTTTAAAATCTGAAAACAGGTGCTGAAAATAAAAAACGAGATCAGCATCGCGCTGAGCGCTTCAAATTTCCGGTGCCCATAGGGATGATTTTCATCGGCGGGCTTTGAAGCGATTTTCAATCCGACGATGCCCACGATGTTTGACGTAGCGTCAAGCAGGGAATGAAAGCCATCGGCCACCATGCTGAGCGAATTGCTGAAAAATCCCCAGCCCAGCTTGCTGAGGGCAACCAGTAAATTAAGCGCCAGCGTGAGAACAAACACGCGACGAACCTGTTGGGCGTTTTTGGCAGGCGCCTTTAAAGCACTATCGGTCATGGTGGTCATCTCAAAGGCGGTCATCTCAAGGCTAGATTCTGGCAAAGAGCGAAAATCGTAAAACTTGTCATCAAAAGACAGCTTAAACGAAAAATACTCCCCTTTCAGGGCCAATGATGCGACAGATGCGACAAGAGAATTTGGCTCTGGTTACCCTCGAACTGCCTAAGGGCTTGGCTTATGTTCGTAAACGATTTCCACGCGATCCCCATTTCCATTACCTCGGGCTGGTTCCACCCGGACAATTTGACCGCCCTTAGCGATGATTTTCAATTCCTCGTCAGACGCCTGATCTTTGGGCGTCTGAAGCCTGCTCCTGCCAAAACGAGCTTGTACCTGCCGCGCACTCGGCGGGAAAGCCAACGTGAGCATAGGCTCTCCATCTATAAACGAGCAATTCAAGGGGACAATGACTCAGCCCAAATTATTTCCGAAATAGTAACAGGCTGTCAAGAATTGAAGCCGTGTTGGAGAGCTTGGCTTCTTCTTATTATTGAGGAGTCGACAACCTATTCCCTTCCCGTCTGGGGTAAGATAAGGCAAGCGACTATGTAAGGAAACCGCCTGGTGTCTTCCCCACCTTTTACGACAGAACTGGCCGAACGCATCCGCCGACTGCTGCCCCACAAGAACACGGGCAGCTTAAAACGCCTGCTGTCCAAGCATAACTTCGCCGACATCGCCGAGACGATGGAAACCAGCCTGAGCCAGGAAGAAACCATCCAGGCGTTCCAGTACCTTAACGTTGGATTGGCCGCCCAAGTCCTCACCAGCCTCAGTGACGAATTGCAAACGGCGGTTCTCGCCTCGTTGCCCACCGAAATCAGCGGGCAGATGATCCGCTTTATGGCCGTCGATGACGCCGTCGATATTTTGCAGGAACTTGACCCTCAGCACAGCAAGAAAATTCTCGACGAACTGCCGCTGGATTCCGACACGCGAAAGCTCCACCATCTGCTTCTGGAAGAGCCCGACACCGCAGCGGGCTTGATGTCAACCGATTACATCGACATCCATATTGATCGAAACGTGGGTGATGCGATGGCGCTTATCAAAGGCGCCGAGGAAAAGGATTTTATCTATTACTGTTATCTGGTGGATGACGCCAAGCAACTGGTCGGCGTGGTTAGCCTGAAAACACTTATTCTGCATGACGAGTCAGCGCCGCTGAATCGCATTGCCAATTTTGACATCAAGTCGCTGTTAACCACCTACGACCAGGAATTTGTCGCCAACGTCTTTCGGAAATATTACAACCTGATCGCCATGCCGGTCGTTGATCACGAAAACATCCTGCGGGGGGTTATCACGCTGGATGACATCATCGACGTCATCGACGAGGAAACCTCTGAGGAGCTGTATCAGGCCTCCGGGATCACCCTGGAAGAAATGGATGAGAAAAACCTGATTTCAGGCCCGGTCAGAAACGCTGTTAAAGCCCGTCTTCCTTGGCTCTCCATCACCGTGGTGGGTCAGTTGCTCGCTTCTTTTATCATCGCAAGCCAGCAAAAAAGCGTGGCCCAAGCTGTGGTGGCCATTTCGTTCATGCCGCTTTTAACAGGACTGACCGGCAATATGGGTGCCCAAAGCGCGACGATTGCCGTTCGGGGTTTGAGCCAACAACTGATTACAAAAGAAAACTTCGCAAGCAAAATCCTGCGAGAGCTTCGCGTGGCCATCATCACGGGCCTTACCTTCGGCAGCGTCGTGGGAACCGTCACCTACCTGATTTATCATCACTTTGAGCTAAGTGCGCTTTTGTTTTGCTGGATCACCATCTCACTTTGCTTTTCAGCCACGGCAGGCATTGCCGTTCCCTACATCTGCGAAAAATATTTCAACCAGGATCCCGCAAGCGTGGGCGGCCCCTTAATCACCACCGTCAGCGACATTTTAACCTTCAGTATTTATCTTTATATTCTCAAGATATTCTTCGATCGAATGGTGCTTGCCGGGTAAATAACACCAGGACTTACTTAGGGGTATTTTAGACTATTTTAAAAAGCGTTGCTTTCAAATTACTGATTTCATGATAATTTACACAGGTCTACATTCTGCAGGCATATTCCGGGTCAGACTTTCCCGTTGGTGTGGGATAAAGCTTTTAATTATGGGTGTTCAGGATGCGTTTTATAATGATTTTTAAACAGGCAAAGCTGCCGCCTGCAAAGCTATTTTCCTTAATGCTGGCTTTCGCTTTCATTGGCTCAGGCGTTCTGCGTCAAAGCGCTTTTGCCATTGGCGAGGATGACCCGCTTTGGACAAAGCCCAGCTATGAAAAGAAAATCACGGCGATTGGCTTTAAATTGCTTGAAGCGGGGGATATTGATGAAAACATCACTTTTAGCTTGGGTTATCGGCGCTATGACGAAAAAAGCAACGTCAACGCACGGGCTAGCAGCTTTGATGGCCATGTGGTCGTTGAAAGCGGCATCCTGAAATTTGTTGAAAGCGATGATGAAATCGCGTTTATTCTTGGACACGAGATTGGCCACATCCTGGCGCGAGACTCGCACAAGCGCAGAGCGGCCTATATCGCAAGCTCCCTGTTTATCACTGCCCCCTTAACCGTGGTGGGGTTTGCGGCAGGGCCAGCAGGGTCTATTCTGGGCGGTTACCTGGGCAACAAGGCGTCCCGCTCGCTCAGTAACGTCAGCGGACAAGGACGAGAGATACGCGCGGATTTACTCGGCCTGCAACTGATGAGCAAAGCCGGATACGATCCGAAAAAAGCGCTGACGATGGCGCGAAAAATCTTTAGCGACGGCGAAATGTTGAAAGTAAACCGAAGCCACCCGATGGGCAAGGAGCGCATGGCGCAAATTCGCAAGTATATCAAAGCGCAAACGGCGCTTGTCAATCGTGAGGCAGAAAGCCCGGAAAGCCTAGAAGCCCTCCAGGCAAAACTCGACGCCCTGAAAAAGCAGGTTGAAGAAGCGCAACAGGAAAAAGCGGCCTTAGAAGAACCATGGCCCGCAGAACAAAAACAAGAAGAAACGACGACCGCTTCTTCCACCACTACTACTGGCAATACGAACGAAGCACAAGCCGAAACCGCACAGGTTGACACTTCAGACGAGATGATTTTGGATGAGCCGGAAAGTCCTGTGACTCTGTTAGAATTTGAGGAATGAACAGCCTTACTGACATACAACAACTATCCAGTAACGATCTGGAAACGCTGATCCAAAAAGAGGAGGCGGGAAGCTTTCAGATACTGGATGTGCGAACGCCTCAAGAGCATCATTATCTTGGCTACATCCCGCAAGCCATCCTGATGCCCCTTCATACGCTACCCGAGCGCCAGGGCGAGCTGGATCGAAACAAAACCACCGTCCTGGTCTGTGAACATGGGGTGCGCAGTATGGACGCAAGCCTCTATTTGTGGCATCTTGGCTTTAGGAATCTGGCCAACCTGACCCACGGAATGGCCGCCTGGACAGGGATACGAGTTCACTCAAGCTGAAAAATAAAACTTATGAACCTGCGTTCTTTTCCACTGCTTTACGGATTTTACGGCCTATTCTTCTTTCTCTTAGAGCTTCAGGGGTACTTAAACTACTCTGCTGAATTAATTTCCCAAGCGTTTTTGCAGCAGCTTTCCTAGCAGCCTTCTCTTCCTCAGTCTCTCGTTTCCCAAATTGGATTTCAGCTTGTGAATTGGACAAACTGAACGTATCCCCCTGCTGTGTTGTTGCTGCTTTGTTAAAGTTAAATGTGTTAGCCGCATTTTGCTGGGGGGTAAATTGATTTTTACTATAAGCATAACCAGCGAAAGTAATGTTCATATCAATATCCTTTGACCGAGACCCATGGTGGGTACCAAGAGGAAGTAGAGTTTTGGGATAATAGCATAAGTTGGAATTGCAGGGGAAATATTGAAGATAAAACAGTGGTATTTTATTACGTAGCCGCATAGAAACG
>JAYKHP010000019.1:0-271455 GCA_035285165.1 Vampirovibrionales bacterium
TCGTTTCTATGCGGCTACGTAATAAAATACCACTGTTTTATCTTCAATATTTCCCCTGCAATTCCAACTTATGCTATTATCCCAAAACTCTACTTCCTCTTGGTACCCACCATGGGTCTCGGTCAGATATTGTCAGTACGATTATAGACACTGCCAAAAATGAAAGAATTACTCAGGTTGTCGTAGGCGAAAGTTTAAGGGCACCTGGAATCCTCAGCTTTTTAAAACCCCCGCTTCCATATCAAATTTTCAATAAAACTAAAACCATTGATATTTACATCGTAGCTGCTGATTGATTTGTTACAATATATTACAGAGCGTTGGCTTGTTTATTCTATGAAGCCTGTAATAGGATGTTGATATCCTCTTCATTTTCTACCAGAAATGTTCTAAACTCGTCAAGAAAAGTCCACCACTTATATGGATTATATATTTTAGCTGAGGGGATGTAGGGTAGTCGGGTCGGCTTATACAATAGCCGTCATTCTTCTATACTTTTACTACAGTCTTGAATTATTTATGATTTTAAGTCAAACTACTATTATCTGTGTTTTAGATGGGCTTGTCTTTTTACTGGCGACAAAATTACGACCTCACCTGAAGTCTGATGTGTTTCACAACATCACCTGAAATGAGGTTCTTTTATTATGAGTACAAGTTTTTTTGAAGATCTTTCCATTGGAAAAGATCTTTTGCAAGCCATTCAAAAGATGGGCTTTATAACGCCCTCGCCGATTCAAGCAGAAGCCATTCCCTTCATTCTCGACGGGCGCGATATTATTGGCCAGGCTCAAACGGGTACAGGAAAAACGGCAGCTTTTGCTATTCCTATCATTGAAAAAATTCAACCGGAGAAAAAATACCCGCAAGCCATTGTTCTTTGCCCTACCCGAGAGCTTGCCATTCAAGTCAGTGGGGAATTTCAAAAGCTTGCAAAATTTAAACGAAGCCTAAAAATTGTGTCCCTGTATGGTGGCCAGCCGATTGCCAGGCAAGTTCGCGCTTTGCAGCAAAGCCCACAAATTATTGTCGGCACGCCCGGGCGTGTACAGGATTTATTAAATCGAAACTTGCTTGACCTCTCGTCTGCCAGCATGCTGGTTTTGGATGAAGCGGATGAAATGTTAAACATGGGATTTCGTGATGCGATTGAGAGAATCTTCGAATATCTCCCAGAAAGCCGCCAAGCGATTTTGTTTTCAGCCACTATGCCGCAATCAATCCTGACGCTTTCCGAACGTTATCTTCAAGAGCCCGAATACGTCTATATTGAGCAGGAAGTCCGTCCCATTCCCCAAATTCAGCAGCATTATCTTGAGGTTGGCCGCAAGGTAAAAACAGATGTGCTGGTGCGTTTACTCAAAGCGGATCAGTATCGGCTCTCGTTAATCTTCTGCAATACCAAATGGCAGGTTGACTCCTTGGCCAAGCGGATGAAACTAGCCGGTTTTAACGTTGAAGCCCTCCATGGTGGCATGACCCAATCCAAACGTAATAAGGCAATGGCAAGTTTTCGCCAAGGGCAAGCCCCTATCTTGATTGCAACCGACATTGCGGCACGTGGAATCGATGTTGATAACGTGGAAGCCGTGTTTAACTATGACTTCCCGAAGGATACCGAGTACTATGTCCACCGTATCGGTCGAACAGGTCGCGCCGGGAAGTCGGGTAAAGCCTTTACCTTTGTTGAAAGCTCGGAATTAATTGAATTTAAGAATATTCAAAAGCGCCTTAAAATTGAGATTATCCAGCATGAATTACCGGCGTTGGCATAACGCTTTGAAGAAATGCTCGTGCCCATAATAATTTCAACAGGTCTTTGCTGACTCAAAAATGAGAGCTAACCGACCATAAGGTGGGATAGCGCCCTGTTTTTATTGCCCCACCTGTGGTGGTAAAATTCTTATGCCTGAGTTTTATGGCCAGTTGCAGACAGCTTGATGATGCGAGTGGCTGAAGAGAGTATTAGCAGGTCGTTCCAATTTTTTATCTATATCATTGTTTGGCTATTAAATAGGCGAATGGGAGAAAACGTTATGTTTAAATCATATGGAACCAGATCACATAGAACAGCAATGACGGTGTTTACCTTGCTGGCGGTGGGAGTTTGTCCCGCGCTTTCAATGAGTGCGTTTAGTCCGGTTTGGGCCCAAAACGAGGTCAAACCCAATCAATTCTGGTGGCCGGATCAACTGGATCTGACACCCCTTCGTCACGCTGCTGACGCCAATCCCATGGGCACAGGATTCAATTACCCCGAAGCTTTTAATAGCCTTGATCTTAACGCGGTCAAAAAGGACATTAAGGCTGTCCTAACCACCTCGCAAGACTGGTGGCCTTCGGACTTTGGCAACTACGGGCCTTTTTTCATCCGTATGGCCTGGCATGGTGCGGGTACTTATCGCCTGGCCGATGGAAGAGGCGGTGCTGGCGGTGGTCAGCAACGGTTTGAGCCGCTGAATAGCTGGCCAGACAATGCCAATCTGGATAAAGCAAGACGTCTTCTATGGCCTGTCAAACAAAAGTACGGCGAAAAAATTTCATGGGCAGACCTGATGGTCTTAACCGGAAACGTCGCCCTTGAATCCATGGGCTTTAAGACTTTCGGTTTTGCCGGAGGCCGTGAGGATGATTGGGAGCCGGACTTGGTTTATTGGGGCCCTGAAGGCGAATGGCTTGCCGATAAGCGCCACAATGCCAATGGCAAGCTTGAGCAGCCGCTTGCGGCTACCCAGATGGGGCTTATCTATGTGAATCCTGAAGGGCCAAACGGCAACCCTGATCCCCTGGCGGCTGCCAAGGATACGCGAGAGGCGTTTGGCCGAATGGCGATGAATGACGAGGAAACGGTCGCACTGATTGCCGGTGGACACACATTTGGCAAATCCCATGGGGCTCATGATGCTTCAAAATGTCTTGCGGCTGCACCGGCAGGAGCCACTATCGAAGATCAGGGTTTCGGCTGGGTAAGCAAGTGCGGTAAAGGCAATGCGGAAGATACGGTCACCAGTGGATTGGAAGGCTCGTGGACGTTTGATCCGACGGCCTGGACGACACAATATTTGGATAACCTTTTTACTTACGAGTGGGTCAAAACCAAGAGCCCTGCGGGGGCGACTCAATGGGTGCCCAAGGAGGAATCTGCCGCCAATCTCGTGCCCGATGCCCATGACCGTACGAAAAGGCATCCACCCATGATGTTTACCACGGATCTGGCGCTGAAGTTCGATCCTGCTTACCGAAAGATTGCCCTGCGTTTTCGCGAGCATCCTGAAGAATTTCAACGCGCTTTTGCCAAAGCCTGGTTTAAGTTGACGCACCGTGACATGGGCCCTCAGGCGCGCTATCTTGGCCCTGAAACACCAAGCGAGGAATTGCTCTGGCAAGACCCGGTGCCGAGTGTTGATTATAAACTGGTCAACCAGGCAGATGTTGCACATCTCAAGCAGGATATCCTCGCTTCCGGTCTGTCCATTCCTGAACTGGTCAGAACCGCTTGGGCATCGGCTTCGACATTTAGAATTACGGACATGCGGGGTGGGGCTAATGGTGCGCGCGTCCGGTTGGCACCTCAAAAAGATTGGCAGGTGAATAACCCGGCTGAATTGCGTCATGTGTTAGAAGTTTTGGCGAAAGTCCAGAAAGACTTTAACCGCTCCAAAAAAGATGGTACCCAGGTATCGCTTGCCGATGTGATTGTTCTGGGCGGTGCTGCCGCTATCGAAAAAGCAGCAGAGGATGCCCACTATACGGTAGAGGTTCCGTTTACGCCGGGGCGCGTTGATGCGTCGCAAGCACAAACGGATGTGAAGGCGTTTGATGTGCTTGAGCCTAAGGCGGACGGTTTCCGCAATTATTTTGCGCAAGGCAATACGCAATCGCCAGCGGAACTGCTGGTGGATCGCGCCAGCCTCTTGAATCTGAGCGTTCCTGAAATGACGGTTCTGGTGGGCGGCATGCGAGTTTTAAACGCCAATGCAGATGAGTCTAGCCATGGGGTATTGAGCAGCCGGCCTGAAGTCTTAAGCAATGACTTCTTTGTAAATCTGCTTGATATGTCCACAAAGTGGTCAAAATCCAAAACTTCCGAAGGGCTTTACGAAGGTTATGACCGTAAAACAGGTCAGCTCAAGTGGACGGCTACTCCGGTTGACCTTATTTTTGGCTCCAATTCTGAATTGCGCGCGGTTGCTGAAGTTTACGCGTATGACGACTCGAAAGAGAAGTTTGTGCATGACTTCGTTAAGGCCTGGGCCAAAGTCATGACCCTTGATCGCTATGATGTGGCCCAAAAGCGTCATTAAGACCATCCTTCAACCTTGAAAATGGTAATCTCCCCCCTGAATGCACCGCATTCAGGGGGGATTTTTTAGTCCGCTAATCGCTTTGGGTTATTTTGTATTGCTGGCTTGTTCCCAGTAAACTAGGCGTTATATTCAAAATATTGATAAAAGGCTTTGCGATATGACGGTTGAAAATAATCCGGGTTTTTCGTCGAGACAAGCGTTGCCCCCTCATTATCGAAGGTTTTACAATCGTTTTATTCGCTTCTCTTGCGTGATGATCTTTTTTGCATTAATTGCGGGCATCCTGTTTCAGGAATCTACCCGGAAAGTCAGCTTTGACAGTATTGCCCCAGGTATTCATTGGGAGGCGGTCTATCATTTGGCTTTGCTTCACGGCCATGCGTTTCTCATTGGCGTTCTGTTGCCGCTTGCAATCCTTGTGATGCTTCATCTCGTTTTACAACTTGGTGGAAAAACGCTTTCCGCAAAGACCCTTCATTGGGGCGGGTTATTGTATCAGTTAGGTGCTATTTCAGCCATTTTATTAATGTTATACAAGGGCTATCATTATGTTCTGTCCGTTCGGATGGGAACGCTTGATTTTGCCTTCATTCACCATAGCTTTTTTGCGGGCCAGGAAATTTTGCGTCATGTGATTTACGGACTTTCACATGTGGCGATGAGCGTTGGGTTGGGTATATTCGCCGTGGCCATTTGGCGGGCCTTGCCAAAGCCGAGTGATGAGTTGTCTGACGGGTGATGATTGTCTGAATAGATTCAGTAATTTCTAACGCAAACAGGCGGCCGGGGGAGGATTCCTCAGGCCGCCTGCTGTTGATGTGTTAGCGAAGAAATTAGTCGTCGGCGTTGCTGTCATCCGCAACGCGGGTGGCGGTGCTGGTCATTACCGTCACCCATTTGCCGTTCTCATCCAGCATTGAGGAGGTAAATGTCTTGGTGTTTTCATCTTTAAGTTCAAGCACCTCTTTAAACTGGGTCAGCTTGCCGGGATTCATCGGGCACTCCCCTTCGCTGTTAAGTGTTAACACCTTTCCGGTAGCATCCACCGTGCCTTCATACTCCCAGAGTTTACCGGTCATCGAATCAATCCAGGTGCCCACGAATTTTTTCTTGGCGGTATCAAAGCCGAGGGTCATATTGCCCGTAAAAGGCTTGTCCATCATGGTGCTTTCAATTTCAGACACCGTCCAGAACTCGCCTACCGCTTCGATTTCTTCGGTTCCGGTGGTATGTACCGGAGGCTTGCCGGGCTCCATAAACAGATCCGATTCCGCTTTCCAGTCGCCAACAAACTGCTGTAGCCATGCATGCTCCTTGGTGGGCTGAGGCATTTCAGGCATCGCTTCGGCGGGCTTGTCAGCCGCCCAACACACTGCGCTTGAGAGCATACTGACGGTAACGGCGCCAAAGAGAACGCGCTTGATTTGGTGTTTCATAATGGATCGTCTCCTAAACTAGATTGAACTGCATAAAACGGAACTACAAACAAAAAACATAGTGTTTAAACAGAAACAAGTTTCATAGAAAATTGAAGTAAAGGTCAATTTTTGCTCAATACCCAATGCGAAACCTGCTTAAACCAAGCTGACAAAAACAAAGATGCATTGCCTACACGTAATATCATAGCAAAGGCAAAGTGCTGTGGGGGATTTTGTTAACACTTGCCAAAAAACATCCTTATTATACAATTTATTTTATACAACAAGTTGTATACTTTGCTGGTGGTCTCACTCAGATGAGCCATCGCAAAGTGCCCTTTCTTCAGGATACGCTTCAATGTCCCTTCAGGCGGCGATTCTCGCCTCCCTTTTATTTGATAACGCCTGCTGCGGTTATGAGCTCTCCAAGGAGCATATCAACTCCTGTGTGAGTACAGTTTGGCAGGTTCCGCAGCAGCAAATCTATCGGGAGCTCAAGCGTATGGAAGCGTCCGGCTGGATTGTCTCTCGCAGGGTTTGCCAAGAAAACCGCTTGGACAAGAAGGTCTATGAGATTACCGATACGGGAACTGAACAGCTCCAGCAGTGGATCTCTACCCCGATTGACACGCCGGCGATTAGAAACCCGTTATTGGTTAAGGTTTTCTCTGGCCACATCGTCTCTTGCGAAACCGTTTTATCTGAGCTGGAACGGCATCAGCAACTGCACCATGCGCATTTGGAAGAACTTGAACGCTGTTGCCTGGAACATTTCCCAACACCCTCGCAATTGCCTGAACGTGCCCGTTATATCTATCTGGTGCTGCTTCATCGCATAGGTGAAGAGCAGCATTGGATTGAATGGTGTCAGAAGGCCAAGCGCTTCTTGGGCAAACCCGCCTCCAAAGCTTCAGACAAGTCTTCGGAAAAACCTTCTGGCAAGCAATCGACACCTGTTAAAAAGCGTTAAAACCCTTATTGAAAGCAATTGTATGCGTTGTCATCTTGTAAGCTTCAAATCCCTCTTTTTGCCTTTTCTGCTAGTTATTGCGATAGGAACGGCATTAGATGCTTCTGCAAAGAAAATGGAGAGGCCGGTTGCACCCCTTCAGGGAGAAGTTTCCTGGAAGGCTGCGAAAGAAAATCCTGAGAATCCTTCGGATGTGACGCTTAACACTGAATTTCCCGACAGGCAGTGGTGGGTGCAATTTTCAGACGAGCATCTGACACGTTATATCGATCAGGCGTTGAGTGAAAACCATCAGCTACAGATTGCCCAAGCGAGAATCACCGAAGCTCGCGCCTCCACGCGCTCGGCTATTTCTCGCCTGTTTCCCACGATTCAATTTGGCCCCAGTTTTATTCGTCAAAAAACTTCCGCCAACCAGTTCCCCACTTTTGGCGGTGGCGGGGTCAGTAGTTTTGGTTCGTTTGTACTGAAGCCGTTTAATATCTGGACGGTGCCGCTTCAGGCAACATACGAAGCGGATTTTCTGCTTAAAAATTGGGATAATGTCCGCGCCACAAGGCGTCAGGCTGAAGCGATCGAGCTGGATTATAAAACGGCGATGATTGCCTTAATCACTGATGTTTCTTCCACGTATTTCAACCTAATGGCCTCAGACAAGTTAATCCAATTGCAAAAAGACTATGTGGATTATTCCGAGTTGGACTTGGAAGCGGAAAAAGCCAGACAGTCCGAAGGCCTTGCTTCTCAGGAAGCGGTGGTTATCAAGGAGGGCATTCTGGCGGATGCGCGCGCGGCCCTTCAGGATTATTACAGGCTTCAGGCCATTTATGAAAACCAGATGGCCATCCTCATTGCCAGACCCCCAGAATTAGCCCAGGATTTACCGCGCTCCGATCTTGACCGCTTTGAGGTTCCTGGCGCAGTCAATGCCGGTGTTCCCTCAGAATTAATTACGCGAAGGCCGGATGTGGTTTCTGCTGAAAAAATGCTCGAATCATCCCGAATTAACGTTTTGATTGCGCGTAAGAACTTTTTGCCCACGTTTAATTTAACGGGTAGCTATGGCTACGCCTCCACACAGCTCAACACCCTTTTTGACAAGGACAGTAAAACGTGGTCATACAGCGCCACGGGTATCCAGGGATTGTTTGAGGGTGGCGCCAAAGTAGCCGGCTTAAAGGCGAGTAAGGCCCGTTATCAGCAGCAATTACATCAATACCAGCAAGTGATTCTGAACTCGCTTCTGGAAGTGGACAATGCCATTTCGTCGCTGAAAACGCATAAAAATGCCTATAAAGAATACCAAGCCACCAATGCTTCATTGGAGCAACAGTTGGGTTTTCAGCAGGCAAGGCTTGAAGAGGGCGTGGTAGCGGCATCTGATCTGTATCCCACCCAAATCCAAATCGTACAGTCCCAGCAAGGGCTTGTTCAGGCCAAGCTGCTTGGCCTGGTCGATTCCCTTGAACTTTACAAGGCTCTCGGTGGTGGCTTTTAGCCATTTTTATAAGACATCAATCAATAGCCCAGAATGAAGGACAATATCCCATGAGTCACGGTCGTGGCATCCCTAGCGGTTTAAAGCCCATCTTAACGCTTGTCGTATTTGCATTAATCCCCTTACTGATTGCAGGCTGCTCAAAACCTGGCAGCGCTGGCGGCCCTGGAGGACCGGGCGGCGGCGGTGTTCCTGTCGAAGCGCTTCGCATTGATAGTGAAAACATCCCGCAATTTGAGGACTACCAGGCCACCTTGATATCCAGGCGTTCGGTGATGCTTCAGCCTCGCGTGGCGGGTCAAATATCTGAAATTTACGTTCAGGCCGGGCAGCGTGTTGCGGCAGGTGCGCCGTTAATCCAGATTGATGCCAGGCAGCAGCAGGCGGCGCTTACCTCAAGCCAGGCGGATGCCGCTGCGATGCAGGCGGCAATCAAACAGGCTCAGGACAATGTGCAAAGCCTTGTGGAACAGCGTATTGGCTTAGCGTCAAGCGTTGACTTAAACGAAAAACTGGTGGCGCGTTATAAAAATCTATACGCCAAGGGTGCTGTCAGCTTACAAGAGCTGGATCAGTACAGTAATGCCCTGGATAAGGCGAAGTCGGATCTCGAGGCTAATCAGGCTCAAATTCAGGCGCAACGATCGGCAGTGGCAACGGCGAAAAAGAACTATGAGCGCTCGCTTGCTAATACGGGGCAATCCTCCGTACTTTTGCAATTTTATAAAATCACGGCGCCCTTTGCCGGAACCGTTGGGGATATTCCCGTAAAAGTGGGGACATACGTCTCGACTGATACGCAATTGCTGAGTGTGACGGAAAACCAGACGCTGGAATTAAACATCAATTTGCCTGCCGATAAGGCGTTTGATGCCAGGAGCGGTATTCCGGTTGAGGTGCTGGATAATCATGGCGAGATTGTCAGCCGCTCCAAACTCGCTTTTGTGTCGCCGTTGGTTGATCCCGGTACACAGACGATTCTGGTCAAGGCCATTTTGAATAATCCCGATACCCGCTTGAAGGCGAATCAGTCGGTCAAGGCCCGCGTGTATTTCTCCAATCAAAAAGGCTTTCTTGTTCCTACCGGTGCCGTGTCGCACCTGGGGGGGCAGGATTTTGTCTTTATGATCAATAAGCAGGGGGATAAAACCCTGGTGAAACAGCAGCCGGTTAAGGTTGGCGCTTTGATGGTCGGAACCCATTACGTGGTCAGTAGCGGCTTGAAGGTGGGTGATGTCATTGTGGCAACCGGCATTCAGAAACTGATGGACGGTGTGCCGGTGACGGTTCTTCCCCAAAAACAGGCGACCCCTGAACATTCGGCCAAAATGCCCACAAAGCCTGAAGAAGATTCGGGGCTGTCGGCACCTGTTACCCCCCCTGCTTCTCAGTCAGAATCTAAATCTGAATTTAAATCTAAGTCTAAAAAGGATGCGCAGTAGATGGCTGTTGATTTTTTTGTTCGGCGTCCGATTTTCTCCTCGGTCTGCTCGCTGATTATTTTGCTGGTCGGGCTGATTTGTATCCCTACGCTTCCCATTGCCCAATATCCTCAAATCGCTCCGCCCCAGGTAACGGTTATCAGCAACTATATTGGCGCTAACGCCGAGGTTGTCGAGTCCGCTGTCACAACACCGCTTGAACAGGCAATTAACGGTGTTGAGGGTATGAAGTACATGTACTCTTCCAGCACTAACGATGGTACCAGCACCATTAACATCGTTTTCAATTTGGAACGTGATTTGGATGCTGCCGTTGTGGATGTGCAGAACCGCGTACAAACCGCAACCGCCCGATTACCCGCCGAGGTTAAGGCCACCGGGATTCAAATTGAGAAAAACTCAACGGCGATGGTTCTGGTTTATGGCGTTTTTGACAAAAACCAGAAGTATGACAACTTTTTTATGAGCAATTACATCGACCGCTATATCACCGATGCGATTAAGCGTGTAAACGGGGTCGGTCAGGTGACGGTTTTCGGGGAGCGGAAATTTGCCATGCGCTTATGGCTTGACCCGGACAAGCTTGCCAGGCGTAACTTAACCGCTTCTGACGTGGTTGCAGCCCTTCAGGAGCAGAACGTTCAGGTGGCGGCAGGCCAGGTAGGGCAACCGCCGATTCAGGATAAGCAGGCTATTCAAATGAGCGTCAAGGCTGGTGGCCGGCTCAAAGACGCAGATGAATTCGATAACATGATCATTAAAGCTGGCACGGATGGTAGCCTGATCCGCTTGCGGGACGTGGGACGAACTGAGCTGGGCGCTGAAACCTATGCCAGCTCCCTGCAATATCAAGGGCAGGACGCTTTGGGTCTTGCCATCTTCCAATTACCGGGTGCCAACTCTCTTGAAGTAGCCAAAGGCGTCAAGCAAGAACTGTTAAGACTCTCCAAGGGTTTTCCGCCTGGCTTGAGTTTTGTGCAGGTCGTGGATTCTACCGAAGTGGTCACCGAGTCCATTAACGAAGTGTTATGGACGCTGGGGGGCGCTATTCTGCTGGTGGTTGCGGTTATTTTCATCTTCCTGCAAAATTGGCGAACCACACTGATTCCTGCCATTACCATTCCCGTCTCTTTGGTGGGCACTTTCGCCTTCCTCAAGATATTCGGTTTTTCGATTAATACGCTAACCCTTTTTGGCATTACGCTTGCAACCGGTCTTGTTGTGGATGATGCCATCGTGGTTATCGAAAATATCGAGCGCTTTATTCAAGAGAAGAATATGTCGCCGTTTCAGGCGGCACTTGAGGGATTGAAAGAAGTTTTTGGCGCGGTTATCGCCACCTCTCTGGTGTTAATTGCCGTCTTTGTGCCCATTTCATTTTTTCCGGGCACTGCCGGACAGTTGTATAAGCAGTTCGCGCTTACCATCGCTTTTTCCATCGCCATCTCGGCGTTTAACGCTTTAACATTAACGCCTGCCCTGTCGGCTTTGCTCTTGAGCAAAACCCACCAGAAGGAAAATTTCTTTTTCAAACGGGTGAATGCCAGCATCCAGTGGATGCGGGATACTTACGCCTGGATGCTGAAGGCGGCTATTCGGCATTGGGGTATTGTGATGGCTTCTTTTGTCTTGATGCTTGCACTCACGCTGTTACTTTTCAAGACGGTACCCACGGGCTTTGTCCCCAACGAGGAAAAAGGATACCTGATGGCGATTGTCCAGGCGCCTGCCGGCACGTCGTTGATGGGAACCCAGAAGATCTTGCATAAAATCGAGGCGATTCTTGCCAAGGATCCCGATATTCGAGGCGTTTTCTCCGTCGGTGGTTTTAGCTTTGCGGGAAATACCCCGAATAACGCCATGATTTTTGCCAACTTGCAGCCGCTTGAAGAGCGCGAGGGAAAAGAGCATTCGGCAAGCGGTATTGTTGCCCGGCTTCAAGGGCAATTAATGGGGATTCCCGATGCCATTATCATCCCTATGGAACCGCCAGCACTTGAAGGCGTTGGAAACTTTGGCGGCTTCCAGTTTGAACTGAAGGATGAGGGCGGCCACGCGTTAACCGATTTGGCTTCCGTATCGCAAACCATTGCAGGGGCTGCCAATCAAAACCCGGTGCTTCAAGGGGTGTTCTCGCCCTTTAACGCCAATAGCCCTCAAATCCAGGTGGACGTTGATCGCTTCAAGGCCAAGCAGATGGGCGTTTCCCTTTCGGACGTGTTCAGTACGATGCAGATTTTTCTTGGTTCTGCCTATGTCAATGATTTTGACTATTTAAACCGGGTCTATCGCGTGTATGTCCAGGCGGATCAGCAATTTCGGCGCATGCCCAGTGATATTGGGCAGTTCTATGTCCGCTCCATCAATAATCAGATGGTGCCGATGTCGAACCTGTTGGATATCAAACAAACTTACTCCGCGCCCCTGATTTCTCACTATAACCTGTTTCGCTCAAGTGAGATTACGGGCTCGCCAAAGCCGGGCAGTAGTTCTGGACAAGCGATTAGCGCAATGGAAGAAGTGGCCCAAAAAAACCTTCCTCAGGGCTATAGCTTTGAATGGGCAGGAACTGCCAGGGAAGAGCAGGAGTCTGGCGCAAAAGCGGTTTTCATTTTTGCGCTTAGCTTTGTCTTTGTTTTTCTGATTCTGGCTGCCCAGTATGAAAGCTTGTGGGATCCTATCATCATTCTGCTTGCGGTTCCGCTTGCCATTTTGGGGGCATTGGGTGCACAGTTTCTTGCCCACCAACAAAATGATATTTTCTGCCAAATCGGGCTTGTTATGCTGATTGGCCTTTCCAGCAAGAACGCTATTTTAATTGTTGAGTTTGCTAACCAGTTACGGGAACAACAGGGAATGTCTATTGTCGAGGCCGCATTTGAAGCGGCTAAGATACGATTCAGGCCTATTATCATGACCTCCCTGGCCTTTATTTTGGGGATCTTGCCCTTGATTATGGCCTCGGGAGCAGGCTCTGCCGGTCGTCACTCGATGGGCTACACGGTTTTGGGTGGTATGATTCTTTCCACAACCCTAAACCTCTTGCTGGTGCCGGTGTTGTATATTCTGATTAACCAAATTCATCACAAGTTGTTTAAACCTCATAACAACTAATGCCGGGCATTCAATATCGCGTTGGAATAGCGCATTGAATCCCCGGCAATAATTACAGAGTCCAAATTACTTGGCTTGGATATAAGCCTGAACCTTCTCCAGCATCTGCGGATTCGCCCGAACGTTTTGATGCATTTCCTTGTACTGTTCAGGTTCTAAGCCTTGCGCCTGAATGGCTTTTACCATCGCGGCATTGGCCTCATCCTGAATTTTCTGGGTTTGTGCGGGCTCATTGCTTGCGCTTGCCAGTTTAGGCTGGTAGGTCTGGGCTACCTTGTCCACGTCAAGCGCAGCGGTGGCGAATGCCTTAAGCTGCTGATCCGAATATTGCTGTTGAGAGGTAGCCGTAGCGGCGGGGGCCGGGGCTGTTGAAGAAACCGGCTTGGCGTGAACCGCAAGCGGGCTTAGACTGAGAATTAGACTAAGGGTCAAAATGGCTTTAATATTTTTCATAAGAATCTCCATTTCGTTTTATTGTTTTTGGCGTTTCCGCCATCCAGTGGATGTATTAGAGGATGTTTTGAAATAATCCAACTGAACAGTCCGGGGATTCTAGCACAGCCTTTGGGGTTGAAAAAACCAGTCTTGAGAGGGGTGTAAACAGATTTTATTTACAGAAAACACACAGGTCGATCGCTGAATAAAGCAACCGTAGATACCTCAAATCCAAATCGGGTATGATAGAGCGGAATGTGAAAGTGCCAAACTGTAAGAGAAGGAGAGGTTCATAAGCTGATGGCCAATTACTTGCCCTCGCCGTATGCTGCGCTTTCGGGTATCCTCACCCTGGGGCTCATGTCCCAGTGGCTGTCCTGGCGTTTTGCGCTTCCTTCCATCTTGCTTTTGCTGCTTTCGGGCATGCTGGCCGGACAAATGGGCTTTATCAATCCGGACTTGCTCTTTGGCGACCTCTTGCGCCCCATTGTTTCTTTTTCAGTGGCTATTATTCTTTTTGAAGGCAGTCTGTCGCTAAAATTTAAGGATTTGACCACGGCGGGTCTTGCGATTCGTAATTTGGCCAGTATCGGAGTTGCTGTTACCTGGATATTAAGCGCCCTAGCTGCTTACCTGATTTTTGGGGTGGGGCTGTCCAAGGCGCTACTTATTGCGGCCATTTTAACTGTCACCGGCCCAACGGTTATTATGCCTATGCTTCGTTATATCAGGCCCTCGGGAGACACCGCCAAAATATTAAGGTGGGAAGGGATTATCAACGACCCCATCGGTAGTCTTTTAGCCATTATCGTATTTGAAGCCATTCAAACGCTCGATCTAAGCGACACGTTTATAATGGTCGCTGTCAATTTACTCAAAACGATAGCCGTGGGTGGTATCCTCGGCTTGATTGTCACCAAGGTTTTTGTCGGTATCCTCAGACGAGAGTGGATTCCTGTTTACCTGCAAAGTCCGATGACGTTGATGGTGCTTCTGGCCACGTTTGTGGTTTCCAATGAAGTCCAAAAAGACTCCGGACTTTTTACCGTCACGCTGATGGGCATTATTTTTGCCAACCAGAAAAAAATAAGCCTGGAGCATATTATCGAGTTTAAAGAAAATTTGGGACTGATTTTACTTTCCAGCCTGTTTATTCTGCTGGCGGCAAGGTTACATTTTAATGACTTACTCGCACTTGGCTGGAACGGCCTGCTGTTTCTGTTGGTAATGATTACCCTGGTGCGTCCTGCTTCGGTTTTTCTTTCCACCATAGGCACCAATTTGACGCTAAAAGAAAAAGTTTTCCTGTCCGGCATGGCCCCTCGGGGCATTGTGGCTGCGGCTATTTCATCGGTGTTTGCATTAAGGCTGGATGAAGCAGGGTTTCAGGATGGACAAGTCGTTGCCCAGATTGTTTTTCTCACAATTTTAGGAACGGTGATTGTCTATGCCTCAATCGCTTTACCCTTGGCCAAAGCGCTTCAAATCGCGGGAAAAGCAAAAGGTGTGCTTATTCTTGGGGCTCATTCATGGGCTCGGCAATTGGCGGAATTATTAAAGCGCGAAAACATACCGGTTCTGATGGTTGACAGGAATGTTGAAAAAGCAAGAATCGCTAGAATGCATGGGTTTAACACTTATACAGGAAGCATTTTGTCGGAGCGAACGATGGAAGATCTGGATTTGACTGATTATGGACAGATGTTGGCACTTTTGTCTAACGCTGAAACCAATGCTTTGGCCACCATTCGCTTTCAGCGCATGCTGGGAGCGGATAACATGTACCAGCTATATCCCGATCATAAAAACACCTCGCCCGTGAAAAGTAATCACAAACTGGCCCCAGAGCTTCGCGGCAAGATATTCCTCGACAAGCAGTATACTTATAACATGCTTGAAAAAATGCTGATGGAAGATGATTACCAGTTCAAAAGCACCACGATTACGCAGGAATTTGATTTTGAAGCCTTGAGGCAAACTTACAAGAACCTCATTATTCCGGTCTGTCTTATTGTCAGTGGGGGCAGCCTGCAATTTGCCACCAGCAAGAACGAGTTGTTACCAAAAGCCGGCCAGAAGTTGATTTTTATAGCCCCAAAACTTTCAGCCTAAGTTAAATGAGAGGCAAGGAAAATTAGTGCTTCAGCGACGCACGCGGTTCAAATAAATAATGAGAAACATACCATTCCTGGCCGTTCTTAAATCCCCATAACTCGGCACAAGAAAGAAAAAAGACCTTCCAGTAAACCCACCATTTTTTCACATTCTCGGCACCATAGGTGCTTGAGAGAATGGGGTGTATTTTATTGCGATAAGCAAGCATGTTATTAAACCACGCGTTGGCCGTCTTCTGGTAATGACAGCCATTGACAACCCAATGCTCCAGGATTTTAAGATCATCCTGGAAGTACAAAAAGAGGTCATTGCAAGGCATCGTGCCACCCGAAAAAAAATGGCGGGTCAACCAATCGCTGCCGTCTTTATCTTCGTAATGATAGGCAAATGTTTTATGGGAAAAGACGTGAACAAATAACTTTCCTGAAGGTTTTAGCCAATGGCTGACCTTTTCAAACAGACGCTGGTAGTTTTTCATATGCTCAAACATTTCAACCGACACCACCCGGTCAAACTGTTGCTGAATATCGAATTCCACCATATTTGCAGTGATCACCGTCAGGTTTTTGATCCCCCGTTGTTCTGACTGCTGATCGATCCAGGCTTTTTGTGTTTTAGAGTTAGAGACGCTGGTGATTTTGGCATTGGGATAGTGCCAGGCCAGCCACAAAGACAATGAGCCCCAACCACAGCCCAATTCCAAAATATCCTGACCATCCTGAATGTCAGCCCGCAAGCAAGTCAGCTTTAACATTTCCGCTTCAGCCTGCTCCAGCGTTTGGGCGCTATCGTTCCAGAAAGCGCAACTGTATTTTAAATGAGGCCCAAGTACCAGTTTGAAAAAATCAGTCGGCACTTCATAATGCTGTGTGTTGGCGGCTGTCGTTTCAATGGCGATAGGGCTTTCTTTAAGTTCTTTAACAAATGCCATTAACCGTTCCTGCTGCTGCTCAACCCCGCCTGTACTTTCTTCTTTTATTTTTTGGCAAAGCAAGCGGCGGATGCCAAAACGAATGATAGCATCTGGGAGTAAATCCATTTCCAGAAGGCGGTAGAGCCACATGGTGTTTTTCTTTCCGTAATTAACATTTAGCCGTAATCAATATTTATGATTTTGAAAACCAGGGGACAAAAGGACTGGTGGTTTGCTGATAGGTTCGATAGGCATCGCCCTTACTTTTTAAGAGTTGGGCCTCTGTTGCCGCTATACCGGTTACACGGGTCAGGAAAAAGAGCATGACTAGCGGCACGTAAAAGGTGTAAACCCCATAAGGGCTGGCGCAGGCAAACACAAAAACGCCAATCCATTGAACCCATTCAAAGAAATAATTGGGATGCCTGGAAAGCCGCCATAAACCTATCTGGCAAATTTGATTGTTGCCCTTGTTCTCTTTTTTGAATGCTTCAAGCTGTGTATCCGCAATGGCCTCACCTGCAAATCCTGCTAGCCAGATTAATAAGCCGATAAATTCTAAAAGCGCGATATTTTCCGCTTGGTTTTGGGCAGCCAGTAGATATGGAGCACTGAGTGCCAGCATCAAGAGGCCTTGGAATAGAAACAGTAGCCAAAATAAAACGGGCGCCTTTTCCTGCCATGCTTCTCTTAGAACGTGATAGCGCGGATCTTCCTCTGGGTGTGCTTTTCGGAAACGCCTGAAAAGGTAAGCGCCTAAGCGAATGCTGGAAAAGCTGACCATTAAGAGAAGTAACGTATCACGAATCGGATTTCCGTCGCAGAGCGTGGTATAAATGAGCACCATTGGAATAAATCCAAAGGCCCATACAACATCGACAATGCCCGCGTTCTTGATTTTTTCGGAAACAATGGCTGTGATTGTCATTATCACGCCGATAGTGCTTCCTGAAAATGCGATTAATGTAAGATAAGAACTCATCAACAGCTAGGTTCCCGGCCTTAATAAAAATTCTTTCATTGTGGCATTTGGCGGTAGTTTGTAAATTAAGATCAGGAAGTACAAGGCAATCCCAATATTGCCAAGCCCCATCACCATCACAAACCAGAGCAAGCGTGAGATCCATGAGGGAGAACGGTATGCCATAAAAAGATAAATGGCGATAAATGCAAAGTAGGTATCAAAGAGCGTGGCGATAAACCATGGGTCATTCTTAACGGCGGAAGGAATTTCAAAAATATTTTCGTCCACGCTCGCCCAGCCAACCACAATCAGCATAATGACAAATACCAGTAAAAACCAGCTTTTTAAATAACGCATGGGGACGCCTCCTGTGCAAGGGTTGTGTTGTTCGGTCGCGTGTAAATCGCTTGAACTACGGTAATATTGGCCATGCCAAAGGCTGCTTTGCAGTAAAGAAGGTAATAATTCCACTTGCGAATAAATCGTTCGTCAAAACCAAGCGCTTTAACTTGTTCAATATTGTCGTTAAAACGTTGATGCCATAATCCAAGCGTTTTGGCATAGCTCTGCCCGAAAGATTCCAGATCGTCCAAAAAAATATCGCTGCTTTTGTTAAAGGCTTTTGTGATTCTGGAAATTGAAGGGAGTAAAGACCCCGGAAAAATATGTTTCTGAATAAAGTCCACGTTTTGTCTTAAAATATCATATCGAGCGTCCGGGCAAGTGATCATTTGAAGGGCCAGTAATCCATCAGGCTTCAGTAATTGGGCGCATTGGGCCGCGAAAATGTCAAAGTATGCTTCGCCCACTGCTTCAATCATTTCAATGCTGACAATTTTATCAAATTTGCCCTGTATTCTTCGATAGTCCGCGTAAAGGGGAATGATTTTATCCGCTACTTTTTCTTTATCAACCAATTTTTGAACATGCCGGTATTGCTCTTTAGAAATTGTTGCTGTGGTCACTTTACAGCCATACCGTTTGTTGGCGTATAGTGCAAAACCGCCCCAGCCACTCCCGATTTCAAGAACATGATCCGAACTGTTGAGACGAAGTTTTTTGCAGATGGCTTCAAACTTTGCTATCTGGGCTTCCTCAAGGGGTTGCTTATCCATCGTAAAGTATGCGGAGGAATATGCCATGGTGGGATCTAAAAACAGTCTGAAAAAATCATTTCCCAAATCATAATGTTCTTGAATGTTCCGTTCGCTGTTTTTAATGCTGTTAGGTCTGAAAAAGTGCTTTATCTGGTTAAGCTTGCCCCAAATATTGATAAGAATGGATTTTCCGGTGGAGCCTTCTAAAAATGGCGAGTGGTTGATATTAAGCAAAAACCATGAAATAACCGCTTCAATATCTGGCGTCTCCCAGTCACCGTCAATATAAGATTCGGCAAAGCCGATATGGCCGAAGCGCAGGATCTTTTTAAAAAACACGTCTTGCTTGATTTCAATAACCGCCTGATGTGAACTTTTAAGTTCATTGCCAAAAATAAGCTTGCGATTATCCGGCAAAACAAGCTTCAGTTGTCCTTTGCTGAGGTTTGCCAGAAGTTTCAGCACAAGGGTTTGCTGCCAGGAACTTTTTGCCGAATTTTTGCTGGCAGTGGTATGGATGCAATAAAGTTTATTTTTTAACGGCTTGTTCTTCATGCGAACCTCTTAAATGTGATAGGTTTTGATAATACTTCAACAAATCGGGACGTTGGCGTAAAACATGGGTTTGTTGCCAGAGATGTTCACCCTTCCAATAAAAGGGTAGCCCTTTTAGCCATAGGCGCATTGCATGCCAATGGATTAATGCAGAAAACTGCCAACTGAGTAAAGGGTATTTTTTAAAGAATCGTTGAAGGTTTTCATCGTTCAAAACGTTTCGCTGTCCTGTATACCCACTTTTTAAAATGTTTTTTTCGTTTTCCAGGGTGTTTACGCTGACCTGGATATGCTGAGAGGGTGGAGAAACTATAAAGTCAAAAGTGGTATCAGCTTTGGAGTATGGGGAAACATAGAAACATTTGTCTATGCGGGCGTGAAAATTTTTAGGAGGGTTGTCTTCATTTTTATTTGTCGTATTAAAGACAGGAAACAACTTCATTTCTCGAAAGGTATTTTCAACCTGCGCTAATACGCCCACACACTCCTGACGATTGTCATAAGCAAAGAACAGGCTTAACGGGTTAAAGCCGTAACCGAAATGTCGAACCTGTGAAACCAATTGGATACTGCTAATCGGAGCACTGAGCCCAAAAGACGAAAAAGCGTTGATGATTCGTTGCTTTAGGGAAGTATTTTCTTCCGTGGGACAGTAATCCGATGGCCAGAAAGAATAAAGCGAAAAAGCTTCGGTGTTGAATAACCTGATGGCCTCGCTTAAAAGCGGAACTTCATCCAGATCAAGGCAAAAGAAAAAGGCCTCGTTTTTAAACCGATATTCCTTCGGGAAAAGTCGATGATGATATATTTCACATTCATACAAGCAAGAGTTCAGCCCCGCCATTTCAAATCTCCCAGAAGTTGCTCCGACAGGTTCATTCCTGAAGTAAAGGCATCTTCATGAAATCCATAGTTGAAATAGCTGCCGCAAAAATAAATATTTGTTTTAGCTCCTTCACGGTTCAGCTCGGGTAGGGTTTTTTGAGCCTGAATCGCTGGAAGATCAAAAACCGGATGCTGATAGTCTATTCTTTTTAATACCCGTTCCGGTTGAATAATGGATTCGCCATTGATACTGACAATATAATCCACCTTCTCACCCAGGTGCTGAAGCCGGTTCATCCAGTAGTGGGTGGAAACTTTCAGATCCTCAATGGACTCTTCAGCGCCTGTAGTTTGAATGTGATAATTCCATGAGGCCCTGCATCGCTTATTTTTTGGAAGAACGGAGCTGTCCGTATGCAGGGTGGCGATATTGCTTTCATAAGAAAAGGCGGAAAGACATTTTTGCTGAAGATTTGTAGGTGCTTCCAATACCCTTAGGGCCTGATCCGCATGGGTTGCAACAATGACGTGATCAAATTCACGCGTTTCTGTTTTGGAACCCTTTTGAGAATGAACGCGAATAACCCCGTTTTCTTCTCTTTGAACCGATTCGACAGGCTCATTGAGCATCAAGCTGGCCTGAGAAGAAAGTTCTAGTATTTTTTTGACATACTGCTTTGATCCCCCTTTCACCACATACCATTGATGATGGGTGTCCATGCCCAGAAACCCATGGTTATGAAAAAAACGCAATAAGGTTTTCGCGGGAAAAGACAGAACACGCTTGGGGTGGGTTGACCAAATGGCGGATGACATCGGGATTAGAAACAGATTTTGAAAATCTTTGCCGTAGCCCTGCTTTTCTACGTATTCCAATAGCGTCAATGAGTCAATATCTTCTGAAACCAGCATTTCTAATGCTTCTTGATTGAATCGATTAAGCTGCATCAACATGCGCCAGAATCGCAGATTCAAAATGTTTTTTCGCTGACCAAACAGCTTGTTATAACCCGCCCCGTTATATTCCAGAGACAGTCCATCGTGGCGAACGCTAAACGACATGTCGGTCGTTTCACACGCAATGCCCAGTGCGTCAAATAAACGAATCAGGTTGGGGTAGGTTGCCCTGTTGAATACCATAAAACCTGTATCTACAGGCAGCTTGATAAGCTCGTTCCCAACTTCCACCGTGTTGGTATGCCCTCCGATATAGTCATTTTGCTCATAGAGCGTAACTTCATAATGAGAAGCCAAAAAATAGAGGCATGCCAGCCCAGAAATGCCACTTCCGATAATGGCCAAGCGTTTCATGAAAAGCGTCCTCTTGGTCTGCCAAGCGTCTGGTTTGGAAGGTAAGCCGCAAGCTTTCGTTTAAGACTTTCTTATTATACCTATCGGTATAATAAAGGATAAGGCAGCCAGCGTAAATGTCAAGTTATAAAGCCTGATGGGGTGTACGATTTTAAATTGAAGTAAAGTCATAAAAAGATTAAACTGGTCAGTCTAACTTGATATTTGTCATAGAAATGGTACTGTCTGACACGATGACACCGAGAAAAACGATTTCTGGCCCGAGTACCGTTCGGGAAAAGATTCTTCAAGAAGCCAAGCGTTTGTTTCGCAAGAAAGGCTTTGAGGGGGTTTCTCTTAATGAAATCGTAACAAAATCGGATGTCAAAAAACCAACGATTTATCATTATTTCGGCGATAAAGAAGGGTTGTTTGTTGAAATTCTTATCAGGATGCTTCAGCAGGGTCAGCTATATATCAGGAACAATAACAAGCCAGGGCAAACACTTCGGCGCAACTTGCAGGATTTGGCCGCAGGTTATATAAAGTACAGTCCAACCTCCATGATGGCCATGTTGCGCGATGCCGACGAGTATTTGTCAGAAGACTCCAAGCAGCGTGTTCTGAAGGCCTATGATGAGTACATTATTCAGCCTTTAACCGAGCTTTTTGACGAGGGAATCGCCTGCGGAGAAATTAAGTCTGAAAAAATAAAGTCTGGGGAAGCTAAAATCACTTCTTCCAGGCAGTTGGCCTATATTTTTATCGGCCTGATTGACTCAAGCAAAACCCATCAGAACAATTCTGCCATACTGCCTGATAATAAGACGCTGATTACGGCAGAACTTTTGATTAATACTATGTTTGACGGCATATCAGTTTGAACCCTTAAAACGAAAAAACGACCGTCTATAAAAAAGACAGTCATTGAAAAGGTTTCAGGTATATAGGTGGTCGGGATGACAGGATTCGAACCTGCGGCCTCGTCGTCCCGAACGACGCGCGCTACCAAGCTGCGCTACATCCCGATTAAGCCCTATTCTCCCACCAGAAAAGCCAACGCGCAAGAGATGAGGTGCTTACATCCTCTTTATTTGTCTAAATTATAAAAAGAGGTTTCTTTGTGTTGATGTGGAGGCCCCGCTGGTTTTCCCCCTGTTTTGATGTTAAAACTAGGCCATTATGTTTGAAATTATGGTTGAAAAGCACTTCGCTGCCGCCCACCACCTGTTGAACTACCGCGGCAAATGCGAGAATCCGCATGGGCACAATTATGTGGTGCAAATTTTTGCCCAAAAAAACACGCTGGATAAGGCGAATATTGCCTTTGATTTTTCGCTGCTCAAGGGCGAGTTGAAAAAAGTGGTCAATGACCTCGATCACCGTGATCTGAACGAGTTTTCGGATTTTAACGGCGAAAGCCCCAGCGCGGAATATATCGCCCGCTATGTCTATCAGCGGATCAAGCCTGTTATTACGGAGCTGACCAAGGTTACGGTTTTTGAAACCCCAACCCAGTCGGCCACTTATTTTGAATAAAGCAAATGCGAGTCGCTAATCCGCAGCGGCACAGCGTGCCGTTAGGGGCCGCTATGAACCACGACTATGACGCCTGGCGTTTGAGCCATTCGTTCTGATGAATTTCGCTCGCGTGGTTCCAGAAATGTTCCAGTTGATAATACTGGCGCTCCTGTTTATGCATCACATGGATCACGATATCCCCATAATCCAGTAAACACCATTTGGCATCGCCATCCTTTGAAATGCCAAGCGGCATAATGCCCCGTTTTTTGAATGCGCTTTCAATTTCATCGCTCAGCGCGCGGGTCTGGGCTTTGCTTTCCGTGGAGCAGATCACAAAATAATCCGATAAAAAGGACACGTTGGCCGTATCCAACATCCGAATATCTTGCGCTTTCTTGTCATCCGCCAGGTTTGCCGCCAGGGCCGCCATTTCATAGGGCGTCATGCTCTGTTTATTGGGTGTGGTCTGGGTCAAAGTCAATCGCGATCTCCTTATATTATGTAAACTTAAAATGTTTCAGAAACGTCTTTTAAGCTTAAAATCAAGTCGTTTCTGGCTTCAAGGGTTCTGGGATGTATGGGCAGACGTTTTTCAATTAACCCGCTTAAGGTGGTATCAATCATCCGAAGAGCCGTTTCATCCAGGCTTTTTGGCCGCGTGAAATCAAGATCTTGGGTCATGCTGGCCACATAATGTGGGTTCCGTGTCCGCCTTTCGCTCTTGTCAGCCACATAGACGATTTTCTCCAGGGGGCTCATGCCTGATCGCCCCGTGGTGTGGTATCGAATGGTATTAAGAATTGCCTCATCCGTAATGCCCAGCTCGCTTTTCACCATTTCAGCCCCGATAAACGGGTGTAGCGTCTGGGGAGAGGCTAAATCAGCCGCTTCAAGCGCAAGGCCGTAATCTTCCGCATAGGCCAGTAAAAGGGCCGGTGTCATCAGTTTTGCGGCATCATGTAAAATGCCTGCGATCATCGCTTTTTCAATGTCATTGGTGCATAGCCCAAATCCCTGAGCCAACTCAATGGCAGCCTCGCATACCCCCAGGCTATGTTCAAAACGCTCGTTTTGCTCTTCTCCATTGTCTTGAGGGGCCAGTTTGCCCGTTAGCCAGGCTGCATATTCCAGAAACCGAGGATGCTGATTCCAAGCGGTGCCGTTAATCGACACCAGCGGGCGGGCGTCTGCTTTGGCAACAGTGCGATCTTCCTGGAGTTTAAGCAAGTAGGGCCTTTCCAAATAGCATCTCGTTAGGTTACTGTGTCAGCAACTCCATTATACTGCATTTCACTATCAGGCAACACCCCCTCTATCGCCCTATAGCCCTTAATGCTTTAGTTTTTACAGCGCTCTAGGTTGTCTGGAGTGTTGCTTCTGGGACAGTCAGGCAGGAAAGCACTTCGTGAATCCGTTCAACCCGGTGGCAACGGCCGGTTTCACTATCAAGAATAAAACGGACAGCGTTGACCTGTAAGGGATCGCCCTCAGCCACATCCAACCTGACAGGAAGCTGGGTTTTCAAACGCTTAAGCGAATTTTCGGCGTCCATGCCAATCACACTGTCTCGAACCCCATTACAGCCAGCATCGGTAATGTAGCCCATCTGACCCTCGATAATCCGCTCATCGGCAGTCTGCACATGGGTATGGGTGCCCACCATCGCACTGACCCCAAGGCTTGCCGCGTAATAACCCATGCAGTTCTTCTCGGCAGTTGCCTCCGCATGGAAATCCAGAAACACGTTGGGCGTTATGGCTTTCAGGTTTTGCATCACATTATCCAGGCTATCCCAGGGCGAGTTGTAGGTTCCCATATAAACTTGGCCAATCAGATTGATAACGGCAAGTTGAATCCCCTCAACCTCAAATATGCGATAGCCCACGCCGGGTGATCCGGCGGGGAAATTGGCGGGGCGCACCAGGGCGTCGGCCTGGTCGATAAAGCTGAAAATATCCTTCCTGTCCCAGATATGGTTACCGCTAGTAAAGACTTGAATGCCTGCTTCTTTAAGCTCCTGGTACTGTTTCAGGGATAAGCCAAACCCATGGGAAGCATTTTCGACATTGGCGGCAATAATCCTGGGGTATTTGGGGACAGGAGTTTCCTCCAATAGCCGCTTTAGGTAGGTTTTTACCGCAGTCCTGCCGGGACGACCTACAAGGTCGCCAAAAAAGAGGATTTCAAGCGGGCTCTTCGCTTCTGTTGAAAGACTATGCGGCATAATGCATCTATCATGCCATAAAAGGGCGGCTCACAAAACTAAAATCAGGCCAGAGGGGGCTTTGTGGTGACATTCCCGTCTGACCTGATTTATAAATAAAAAAAGTGCTAGTCTGGAGCCGACATGGCAGGCGCTTGCGACGGGGCTGCATGGGCTTGTTGCTGCTGGAGCCTGATTTCGGCAATCTTCTGGCGCACTTCGAGATCAATTTTCGCCATCAGGTCAGGATTATCTTTCAGTGTGTCGCGCGCTTTTTCCCGACCTTGCCCGAGACGCTCGTCGTTATAACTGAACCAGGTGCCCGATTTTTTGACAATTTCAAGATCGGTGGCGACATCGAGTACGCAGCCTTCGGTTGAAATGCCTTCGCCAAATAAAATATCGCATTCGGCAATCTTAAAAGGCGGTGCGACCTTGTTTTTGACAATCCGGACTTTAACGCGGTTTCCGTATTCTTCACCGTCTTTTTTCAGTGTTTCGATTCTTCGAATATCAAGGCGCACGCTACAGTAAAATTTCAGCGCGTTACCCCCGGTGGTCGTTTCCGGGTTGCCGTACATCACGCCGATTTTCTGGCGCAACTGGTTAATAAAAATAACCGTGGTTCTGGTCTTGCCGATAATGGCGGTCAGTTTCCGAAGCGCCTGGCTCATCAAACGCGCCTGAAGGCCCATATGGGAATCACCCATTTCACCTTCGATTTCAGCCTTGGGAACCAAGGCCGCAACCGAGTCGATGACAATAATATCGACGGCACCTGAGCGCACGAGTTGTTCGCAAATTTCAAGCGCCTGCTCGCCCGTATCGGGTTGGCTGACCAATAATTCGTCAATATTGACGCCAATCTTTTTAGCGTATTCTGGGTCAAGCGCATGCTCAGCGTCAATAAAAGCCGCAATCCCGCCCTTCTTCTGGGCTTGGGCGACCACGCTTAAGGTCATCGTGGTTTTGCCGCTTGATTCTGGGCCGTAAATTTCGATAATCCGTCCACGCGGAATTCCACCCACCCCAAGTGCCATATCCAATGAAAGCGCTCCGGTTGGAATAGCATCTAAGCTGACGACCTGGCGATCGCCAAGCTTCATGATGGCGCCTTTGCCGTAGTCTTTTTCGATTTTATCCAGCGTAAAGCCCAGCGCTTTTTTGCGCTCGGCCAAATCCTGATCGGCGGCGCTTGCTGCCATTTTATCTTTAGCGGCGTCTTTTACAGCCATCACGAAACCTCTCTTACTTGTTCTAATGCTTTGTCGGAAAAAATGGAGTTCCATTTGGAAGATGAAACTTATTATACTCGAAAATTCGTTCTTGGGAATATTTTTTCTATTTATATTGCTTAGCGTTTTGACGAAGCACTTCTGTTGACTTGAACGCCTCTCTCATTCAAAGGTGAACCACATCCGTAATGCTTTTACGTCGCAAACGGCTGGCGGCTTTCCTCAAAGGGGAGAAGCATGTAAAAAGCTTATACCTTCCAATGACCATTCCAGCCTAAGGGGTTGGCGTTAATTGCTTTTTGGCTTCCGCTTCGGTTGCTTCGGGCTGAATGGCTTTTACCACTGGGCTTGGCAATTTAAACCAGTGATAGTCTAAATGTGGAAACGCGTTGTTGGTGCTTTCCAGTTCATGAAGACTCGCTTCATCAAAGCGTCCGCTATCCACCATGGCAGCCAGCGTGTCAAAGTTGCCACAGTGTGTTTCAAAACGTTCAACGGCATAATCCTTGGCCTGGCCTGTGGTGACTAAAAATGGCCAGTCACTGCCTTCCAGTAATAAAAGCTCGCGGGATAACTGATTCAGTGTCCGGACTTTTAAGGCATCCGTTTCATTTTCATGGGTTGTTACCAAGCGTTGCATGGTGTTTTCGCGCTTGTGAATCTCAGGCCACATCCAGCTGGTTTGTGGGTTGTCCCACACCCAGAAATGGCCCCCGGCACCCCAGGTGCTTTCGCAAAGCTGAATGGCGCGCGTGGGCGGTGAATTTTCCAGATACTGGCTTGAGGTTTCCACCTTCAGGTCCGAAACCTGATGCAGGCCGCGAATGACATTTTTTAGCCAATGCACCCCTTCATACCACCAGTGGCCATAAAGCTCGGTGTCAAAGGAAACCATTAACAGGCTGGGATGCTGGTTGGCGAGCCTGCGCTCTTTTAAAAGTGTGGTAATCAGCCAGACGTAATGCCGCGCATGGCTCTCCGCCTGCTTAAAGGCTTCTGCAGGATCATAAAGCATTTTATTGCCAAAGCCGCCTTCTTTGCTGGTAATACGCCAGTAGTGAAGCCCGGACTGGGTGTCTTTTTTGTGAAATTCACGATACAGCCCATCGCCCGGATAGCCATCGGCAGCCGACCAGACCTGAAAACTGGCGCGCTCGCTTCGACCCATCACAGCCACCGGGTAATCTTTCATCCAGTAGGCTTCATCGGTTGTTAAGCCTGTCGGAGAAGCTGAGTAGCCCGACTGCTTGTATTCAATATCGCGATAAATGCCAAAATCACGGCGGAAGGGGGTCGGCTTACTGCCTTCAATGGCTTGAAACTCGGTGAAAAAATATTTCAGGCCGTTTTCATATAAGAACGCTTCGATGCCCGGACGCTCCTTGGTTTCACCGGTAATAGAATCCGTCCAGGTTTTGGCAGGTCGATACGCGCATTCAGGCAACCAAATCCCTTTCGGTGCACGTCCAAAATGCTCTTTGTAAGCGTCAATTCCTACTTTAAGCTGATGCTCAATGGCTTCATCATAGCCAAGCAGGGGCAAAAACCCGTGGGTAGCAGCAGAGGTGGTAATCTCAATGCACCCTTCATCCTGTAAGGTTTTAAATGCGCTCAACAGATCGCGCTTATAGCGGTTGTTAAAGCTTTCGAGTAACTCGCTGAAGTGATCGGCATAATATTTTGCCAGATAGGCCAGATGCTCGGAATGCTCAATGGTGGGGTCGGGATAGCGGGCCATATCTTCATGTGCCGCTTTGAGCCGGGTATTGACGTAGGTGACAAAACCGTCTTTTAAGTACTCGTCGGCCAATTGCTCAGCCAGGATAGGGGTAATGCCAACGGTAATACCTGCCTTAATACCCTCGTCCTTTAGTTCATAAAGGGCGTCAAGAAGCGGGATATAGGTTTCTACCATGCATTCATAAAGGTTTTCTTCTCCAAACGGCCACATCCCGGCTTTTCGGTAATAGGGCAAATGGCTGTGGAGCATTAAAACAAAGGAGCCGAGCTTGGTGGACATGTGAATAGTTTCCCCGCTTGTTAAAAGATATTGAAATTAAAAGATATTGAACACACTACAAGTGATTAATTTAGAACAGTCAAAATCGAAAAAGCCTGTAGAAAGCGTAAAACTTGCGTTTACTCTAGCATAAAATCACCAGAAAAGCGCCATTGAACGCCCGTTGTAGCAGAGGGTGCGGCAAAAGAACATGCCAAAAGCCAATCCTGCCCCCAATTGTATCCATCTTATAAAGGCATTAAGCCCTGTTGAGCCAGCTATTTACTGATAAAGCGCCTGATAATTCCACGCGCTGCCAAAGACTTTCTTGATGTACTCCCGGGTCTGTTCGTAAGGAATCTCTTCAACAAAGAGATCCGGATCGGCGCTGAAGTTGGGATTGCTTGCAATCCAGCGCTTCATCGCGTTTGGCCCGCCATTATAGGCCCCAACGGCAGCCATCGAGCGTAAGTGAGAGGGTTTGTCGCTAAACTGCGCATGCAGATATTGTAGATAGCGGGTTCCCAGGCGAATATTGGTGGCCGGATCAAACAGATTCATCACCTGAAAGCCATCAAGGCTTTCCCAGTTGGCAACTTCGCTTGCCGTGCTTGGCAAAAGCTGCATCAGGCCGCGGGCATCGGAAGTGCTGACGGCAAACTCGTTGAAATAACTTTCTTCGCGCATCAGCCCTTGAATAATATGCGGATCAACCTGATAACGGGGGCTGGCTTCGGCAATTTGCTCGGAAAAATATACCGGGTAAAGAAGTTTTTCTTCTGAAAGGGAAGTTGCTGCTGTCTGTGGCGCGTCTTTTTTTCGGTTTTGCAAATCATCCCTGATTTCACGAATTCCCTTGGGGCGCTCGCCATTTTGCTGATAGGCCCATGAGGCGATTGGCGCTGGAATTTTTTCAAATACTTCTTCGCTTAGGGCCAGCACATCATCAGCTGCGCCAATGGCTTGAAGCTCTTTTAGCGCGTTATAAGTCCGCCTTGCGCCGTTAGCGCTGCCGGTTTCTTTTTGATAGCTGCTGCTAAAGGCGTCTAAAGACGGCAAGATATTAAGCTGGGTAAGCGAAAAGGCTGGCTTGTACTGACTGATCGACGTTTCCCAGCCACGGTCGCTTCCACCGTTTAGCGCATCAAACCTTGATTTGGCGCGAAACGCGTAATAATTACCGGGGTATTGGGCAATCAGTTTTTTATAGGTCGCCTTTGCGGATTCTTTGCTGCCGCTTTTTTCATAACTCTTTCCCACCCAGAAAATGGCCTTGGGGGTCGATTTGGCATAATGATAGCGTTGAATGTGCTTTGCCGATTGTTGAATATAAGCACTGTATTGCCCACTTGAAAGCAGGGGCCATAAAAGATTCCACGAGCTTTCAGGTGCATAATCCCCGTCCGGGTAGCGCGCGATAATCTGCTGGTAATAATCGGCAGCTTTTTCGGGGGACACTTGCGCCAATTGCCAAAGAAGATAATCCCCCTGCTTGGGAATCGGTAATTTTACCAGGGCTTCGAGACGGGGTAAGCGCGGGGAGGGGGCTGATTTGACCAGCCAGTCGATGGCTTTTTGCGTTTGATCGCCATCCTGGCTGTAGATTAGGCCCCGGCTAAAGGCGTCGGCCGCCAGTTCAGAAGCGTTGGTTTCAAGATAAGCTGATCCCAAATAGTACCAGGCCTTATCAAAAGGGGCTTGTGTTAAATGGGAGACGGCATTTGGCCATTGTCTTCGGCTTGTGACAAGTCCTGTGCCAATCAGCAAATGCCCTCGCCCATCAGGACTCGGGTTTGTCCATTGCTTGTTCAGGATTTGAGCTTGCAGGGCTTCCGCGCTGTCACCGCTGAATGTGCAGTTGGGGCATTGCTCCAGGTAAGAAAGCCAATGGCCCCTAGATTCAACGGGATTTGTCGGCTGGGCGATTAGTCCCAGGTAATAAAGACTTCCAATGCCGTAGTCCGATTGCGGGGCGTTTTGCCGGATGTTATTCAGAACCTGCCTGGCCTTTTGAGGCTCATTGGCGCGAACGTGGGATTGTGCCAGCAGGTACTGGGCCTTTAGTTTAAGCGGGCTGGCGGGAAATTCTCGACTGATTGCCTGCAGTTTTTGTTGCGCTGCGGCTTCCTGGCCCATGGCCGCCTGAGCTTCCGCTTGATGCAAATAAATCAAATCTTTAAGGCCTGGATAAACCGGTTCAAGCTGGTTAAAGCCATCAAGCGCCGTACTTGGGTCCTGGTTTTTGAGGGCACCCAGGCTTTGAAGATATAGCGCCCTGGCATCGGCATGAGAGAGACTGCTGCTGGCGTAGAGAAGCTCGGGATTTTCTGATTGGGGCCAAAACTTCAGGGTTTGCCAATTGCCATTGGGAGGAAGCAGGTTTTGCTGCTTGGCCCAGAACAAGCCGCCCACAATTGCCACGGCTAATAAGGTCAGCCCTAGTGCAATTCCAATTTTCTTGCTGAGCTTTGCCAAATAAGGCGATGTTGCTTTAGGCATGCTTGTTTCTGTCTGAACTGACGGTGATAAAGTACTGTGATAGGGTTGTTGTGCTTGAGAAGAAGCCCGAAAACCCTCTGCCCCCTGTTGAGAAGGTAGCCTGAAGGGCGAGCCCGAAGGGTGTTGCGGCCCGGATGAGTTGGGCGGAAAGGGGTGGGTCATAGCCTGATGAGAACCTGTCTTGGGAACCTATTGAAGGGCTTAGCATCTCTAGTCTGTAATTCTATATAATAATAGAAGCACGTGAAGCCTCATTAAAGCAGCTTTAACAGTACGCTTCAACGGTCATGTGGATAATCCGCATCAGCGCAGGATGTTCGTTTATTCAAAGTCCTGAAGCAAATCTCTGGGAGACTACTAGTCATGATGGCTAATTGCTTTGCTCGGTTGTGGGGAACATAATGCCTGCTACGAATGAATCTTTTGAATGACATAACATCACACTAAAATTAAAGGATTGACGCTGATGGCTATACGGTTTTGCAGAAATTTACGGTCTTTTACCCCTCAAACGGGTTGCAGCCGCTTCTTGAAACCTTCTATTACCTCTGTTTGCGGCTTGCTTTTGCTCTTGACAGTTCTTTCATTCTTTAGCCAGGCTTTTTCTGCCACCGCAGCCGAAACGGCGAAACTTCAAAAGGGTGGGGTGGTTGTCAAGGAATCACCTACCCCGTCTTCCAATAAAGACGCGTTGCCGGTTGTCAGCGCCCAGATCCTGATTCCAAAACCGCCTGCCGATGTCTGGAAAAAAGTTCAGCAGCCCGAGCATTTAATGGAGAAAGAGGCGAAAGTTAAATCCATCAAAGTGGTTTCTCAAGCGGGTAACAGGAAAGATTTGGCCTACACGGTGATGATGTCGAAGCTTTTGCCCACTTTTCAATACACGCTTCGCCACCAGCCCACCCAGCCGATGAAGCTCTCGTTTTGGCGCTTGAACGGCAGCTTCAAGGATGTAAAAGGATCTTGGCTGGTTACGCCCTATAATAACGGTAAGAACAGTATCCTGACCTACAACATCAGCATTGATCCAGGCCCCTTGGTGCCCCGCTTCCTGCTACAGACAGCTTTGAAATCAGACTTGCCCAATATGATGAACAACGTCAAATCGGTTCTGCTCAAGCCGTAGCAAAACCGCTCATCTTTTTTAATTTTAATTTAGAGAATAAAGTATAAAGCCCTTGCGCTTGCGCGAGGGCTTTTGTATGCTGAAGCCGATGAACCGTCGCGTTATCCCATTTCCCTCTTCAGGCGCCAATGGCCCCAGGGGGGCAAAAAACCAAAGCCCTTCTGTGCTTGGGCGATATTTTGCGCTGGGTTTTCATGAGCGGATCTATGTCTTTTTAATGGCCTCAGGTCTTTGTGCCCTGATGCTTTATTTTGTCTGGAGAACTGTCCAAGGGGGCGTTTTCTTTAAAGTATCGTCCGCGCCGTTTGACTTGCTTTTCGGGCTGATGATTCTTTACTGGGCTTTTTTACATCATCAGGTGCAGCGAAGCAATTTTTTGAAAAAAAATGCGGTGCTGTTGCTGATTCTGGGCTTGCTGCTGGCGTTTGTTCATCCGGTAGCTGCTGGCGTTATGGCTTTTGCCGCCAGTCTTTACGGACTCCTTTTTACCTTGCGCAAGCAGGAGGCGTCTTCATTTGTCCGCTACCACCTGCTCATGGCTCTGGTGACATTTACTTTCTTGCTATGGTCAGGGGTTTTAATCAGCGCCATTATTGAGCTTGTTACCCAGATTTTTGTTTCATTGGGGGTAACGGTTCTCAACCAGGCGCTGTATTACCTGACGGCCGCTATCGTGGGGGCGTATATTCTTTTGGTGCTCGCTGTAGGTTTGCTCCTGGGGCTGGGAGGCTTGATGGGAAAAACCCCGCCATTGCCATTCTCAACCCGGCAAGTGGTTTATTGGGTTTGAAAAATCGAAGCTTCGTTCAACGCTTTTGTCGGTTAATTTGTCCGTTAAATGGTTGAACTTGTCACGTTCTTGCCGTAGCCAAGCTTTGCCTACCTATAAAATAAGGGAACGTCCCGATATATCGAGTTATCCTTCGCGTCAGGGCAGCCTGCTTTTTTGAAGCAACTGTCTTTAGATACAACGTGTTTGGATGCGATTTTTTTAGAGTGGGTAGGGGCGCCAATTAGGAACGGGCTGTATGAGTTCTTTTGTCCAGAAACTTTTAATTTTGCTGGTGATAGCCTTATTTGGCGCTGCAACCGTTTATTTGATTTTGCACCCCGAATTGATGAGCGGTGCGTTACCGGTTAGCAAACACTCCGTTACCATTGCCGAGTTGGCTTACAGCTATTATGGCGATATGTCCCGCCCGCTGTTTCCTGAAACCTCTCTATTTCTGCCTTTGCCGGTTCAACTGGTCATTTCATTCGTTATCGTCCTGGTTATGGCGCTTGTGGCGTTATTTTTCCCAAAAGCCAGACGCTTTGTCATGCTCCTGACCACCGTCGCCTGTCTTCGCCACCTGCTTTGGCGAGGTTTTGAGACGCTGGATGTTTCCACCATCACCGCCGGTATCGTTTCGATTACGATTTTTGTGGCAGAGATCATGGCTTTTGTCGCCATGTTACTGAGCTACTTCCAGGTGTGGGGACAGACGGATCGAAAATCGGTCGGCCTTGCCCGCTACTCGGCAGACCAGTTGCCCACCGTCGATATTTTCATCTGTACTTATAGCGAGCCGGTCAGCGTTTTATATCGTTCCCTGGTTGGGGCGCTTAGCATTGATTACCCTAAAAAGCGTGTTTACCTCTTGGATGACGGTAACCGGCAAGAGATGGCCCAATTGGCGGCGCGTCTGGGGGCCAATTACATTGCCAGAAGCGAAAATATCCATGCCAAGGCCGGTAATCTTAACAACGCCTTTAAGCAAACCAACGGCGATCTGATTTTGATTTTCGATGCCGATCACGTGGCCGCCAAATGTTTCCTGCAAGAAACCGTCGGTTTCTTTATGGCCGACAGCAAAATGGGCTTTGTTCAGACACCCCAGCACTTCTTTACTGAAGACCCTTTCCAGCGCAACTTGTTGGCGAGCCGGAAAATCAACAACGAGCAGGATTTGTTCTTCCACGTCATCGAGCCTGGTAACGACTATTGGGGTGCCGCCTTCTTCGGTGGCAGCGGTGCTATTTTCAGGCGCCAGGCCATTAATGAAGCAGGCGGCTTTGCCGTTGAGACGATTACGGAAGATGTCCATACCGGGATGCGGATTCACGCCAAAGGATGGAAGTCGCTTTTTTACAATCGCGACTTGGCAGCCGGTTTATCCCAGGAAAGTTTTGCCGACTTTATCAAACAACGCCTGCGCTGGGCAAAAGGGATGACGCAGATTTTCGTTCTGGAAAACCCGCTGTTTAAATGGGGCTTGAGCCTGCCGCAAAAACTCTGCTATCTTTCGGGCATCTGGTATTTCTTCCACGGCTTGCCGCGCCTGATCTTTCTGATTGCCCCGCTGTTCTTCCTGCTTTTTGGCTTTAAAACCATCAACGCGGGCTTTGTGGAAGTCCTGATGTATTACATCCCAAGCTTTCTCTGCGCCACACTTGGCTATACCATCATTTCAAAGCGCATGCGTCACAGTTTCTGGTCTGAAGTCTACGAAGTGGCCTTCTGCGTGTATATTACGCTGACCAGTTTCACCACATTCCTCTCGCCGGGCCGCGCCAAGTTTCGCGTCACCCCCAAGGGCGGCGTGACTGACCAGTTGAACTTCAACTGGCGCATTGTCTTCCCGCAAGTCATGATTGCGGCGCTTACCATGGTAGGCATTGGCATGGCGATTATCCGTGGCTTATCCACGCCTGAATATGCCGGTGGTATTTACACCAACCTGTTTTGGTCGCTGTATAACCTGGTTCTTTTATTTGGCGCTATTTACGTTGCCCAGGAACGCCCCCAGTTTCGTCTTGCGCCGAGAATTTTCAGACGAATCCGCTGCGAATTGAAACTATTGGATGGTTCCATTGCCGTTGGCTACACCACTAATATCAGCGAAAGCGGTTTGTCGGTAATTTTCAACGAGCCGGTTCCGATTGCGGGCACCGTTCAGATCAAGATCATGGATTGGGAACTGAACGAAACCACGATTGTCACCGTTCAAACGGTGCGCAGCTCGCTTAATGAATACAACCAGCACCAGGTCGGCTTTAGAATTGTTAACCGTACCGAAGAGCAACACCAGAAACTGGTGCGCCATATGTTCGGCTCGCCCGACATCTGGGAGAACGATTACGTCCAACAGGATACCGGCGCTTCGTTCTGGGATCTGGTCACAGTACCTTTCAGGCTCTCAGGTGTTAAAGAGCAGGCATTAAAGCGCGGCGCGCCGAGATTTCACGTCACGCTCTCGTGCATGATCCAGACCGAATCGCACCAGATTATGGCTAATTCCGATGATGTCAGTGAATCGGGCATCTCGCTTTTCTTCAAGAAAAACGAACCGGTTGCCATCGGTCAAAGCATTCTTGTTCACATCCAGTGGCCAAGCGGCCACGTCAGCCAGTTTCCTGGCCAGGTGATGCGTCTGGAAGATGCCGGACAAGGGCAATACCGGGCGGGTGTCAACTTTATGGGCTTAACGCGTGAACAGCGCGTGGAGCTTATTCAGCAGATTTATCGTCCCAAAGAAGGTCTTGTTCGGGTTGCGCCATCAATCAATAAACTGTTCCATTGCGCGGTTAAAGGCGCTTCGGGTCAGCCTGTGACGGGTATGTCACAGGAGGTGAGTGAAATGGGTATGGTGATTGTTCTTGACGCCAATGCCGCTCACCAGGCAGGCTTAAAATCAGGGGATGATGTGCAGGTGCAAATTCAGTGGCAGGCCCCCTCCGCACAAGTTCAGCAAACACAGCAGCGGGTTTATCCTGGCAAGATTATGGATATTCAGCAACAGGGCAGCCAGGCGATGACACTGGTCTACTTCCAGGGTCTTGACATGAAGACGTTGGATGAAATCAGTTTCCACATCTACGAGGCTGAAAACGACCCGGCGTTTCACACCAGAATCAGTTAAAATACCCCATGACTTCAGGGAAAAACTGGTGGCCAAGCGCTTAAAACCGGTATAATAGTTAAAATGGATATAATGGGACGTTAAGGCAGTACCGTTGCCACTGAGAGAGACACTAAAGGTTTTCGTCAAACTGGCGTAAGCAAGCTAACAAGAGAGAGTTTAGGTCAACCCCTATGAAAGAATTTTGCCGCGATGCAATAGCGCATCAAATGCATTTGTCACCGGACGATACCCAAAGCATGGTGAGCGTAGCGGTGGGTCGCCCTAAAGCGCTTAATGCTTTTAAGTCTCATCACGTTTTTAAATCTCATTCTACTTTGAAATTTCATCAAGCATTGCGGCTTGCCACTGGGATTTTCCTGGCCCTTTCGATTTCGCTTTGTAGCGGTGGCATTTTTTCAGAGGCTGGTGCTGTACCTAAAAGTAATCTGAGCCAGGGGATTGCCCAATACAACAAGGGCTATGTCCAGCAAGCAATCCCTTTCTTTGAACGAGCGCTTGCCCAGTCCCCAAACAATGAAGAAGCGGCACTCTGGTTGGCCAGGGCTTACCAGAAGCAGGGCCTTCAGGCTGAAGCCAAACAGGCATACAAGCGTGTTCTCTCCATTAATTCGGCAAACAGTGAAGCGCTTAGCACGCTGGGAGAACTCTATACCTGGGATCTGTCCACGAGGGCAGAAGGCGTTTCGATGCTTGAAAGAGCTTATAATCAGACGGCAGATCCGTTAACAGGCAAGAAGCTTTCAGATGCGCTTTTGTGGATGGGCCGTCACGAAGAGGCGCTGAATGTCGCCTATCCGCTTCGTGAGCAATATGCCAGCGACAAGAAGTGGATGAACAGCTACGCGCAAATTTTGGCAGGTGCTGATCATCCCGCTGAAGCGGTGGAAGTTTACGAAAGCAAGTTAAATATCACCGAGTCGAGGGACTTGGCTCAGTTACAAGGCTACGCCACGGCGCTTTTTAAAAGTGGCCAGCGGGAACGGGCTGAACAGGTTTATCAATCGATTAAGCCTTATGCGATGAATTTACCGCCTGAACAGGGCGTTGAAATCAAGCGCTCGCTTGCGGCATTGGCCTTTGATTTGGGCTTATACAACGATTCGGTTGAAATTGACGGCAGCCTGCCTGAGCCTCAAAGAAGCGAAAAAGCCACTAATCTTCGGATTTCTCGGGCATTGCTGCGTGGCGGTAGAACGCCTGAAGCCGTTGACCTGTTATACAAGCTGTATCAAAGTGGGGAACTTGACGCCTCTGAAAAAATCGAGTTTGCCAATTTTCTTGAAGGCGAGAACCTCGCTGCACAAACGTTGCCTGAAAATGGCCTGGTGGACAAACTTTATCAACAGGCGATAAATGATGACCCCAAGAACGTTGACGCAGCGCTTCATCTTGCCCAGCGCTATCGGTTCATGACACCAGCGCAAGCTGGTGTCAGTACAGTTCCCCCAGCGCAAGCTGGTGTCAACACGTTTGAGCAAGCGGATCGTTATTACCAGCAAGCCTGGCAGCTTTCAGAGCAATATGCGCCTGAAAAAGCCGAAGGCATTAAAAAAGAATACCTCGAATTTTTAAAAACCAACAAAACCAACCCCGAGCAAGTTGAATACCGTTTCAAGGGCTGGATGCAAGTTCTGCCGGACGACCCCCAGATCAAGGGTGCTTACGCCGAGTATCTTTCCTATCAGGATAATCGCCGGGTGGAAGCCATTCGGATGTATCTGGATTTGGCCAAAAGCGATACCGAACACCAGGAGTTATGGAAGGCGGAGCTGGATAAGGTTCTGGGCTGGC
Organism: Vampirovibrionales bacterium; assembly: GCA_035285165.1. GTDB lineage: Bacteria > Cyanobacteriota > Vampirovibrionia > Vampirovibrionales > Vampirovibrionaceae > JAYKHP01. The sequence goes on from JAYKHP010000019.1 coordinate 37,226, forward strand.
ATACGGCTTCTACTGAGTTGATTCCGCTTTATCAGGAAATCGTCAATACCTTCCCCAATGATCAGGCCATCTGGCAAACGGTGGGCCGCGCTTATGCCGCTAACCCGGAATATTACCCGGAAGCCCTTGAGCATTACTCCAGAATGCTTCAGAAATTTCCAAATGAACCTGAGATCAGGAAAGACTGGATTGCGCTATTGATGGGTAATCCTGATTATCGTGATGAGGCGATTCAGACGCTTGAAAGCTATAGCACACAGGCCCCTGGCGATCTTGAAGCGCAGGTGGCTTTGGGCAAATTGTACGCTTATGATCGCAAGTATAAAAAATCCCTTGAAACGCTTGATGCTGTCCTTGAGCAAGACCCTGAACATAAGGATGCGGCCGTTGCCAAGGGCTATACGCTGATGTGGAGCGGTAAAAAGCTCAAGGCCAAAGAGTATCTGAGCGACGTGTGGACAAAATATCCCGATGATATCGATGTGGGGATTGCGCTTGCGCAGGCCAATAAATTCCTTGGCCGTTACGATGAGGCCTTTGAAGTGATGCGTCGCATCCGCCCGCAGCTAGAAGAGGCCAATCCCACGCAGAAAACCAATTCGCAGTCTTTTTCTACTAATAATCCGATCATCCTATGCGCTTATGAAAAAAACCTGGCCAATGGCATCGATTTTGGCGCAGTGGTCTGGGATAGCCCGGTCTTGCCCCCTGTCTTGCCCATGTCAGGCAGCCTGGTGATTCAAAAACCGCCTGGTCAAAAAGTGGCCAACGCGCCGCTTCCTGATCATATCGATAAAAATAACGCGGATAATACTGATGCCATCCTGATACCGGAAGCGCCATTGAAACCACTGGTGCCAAATGTGCATTCTCTGCAATACATCCAGTCTGAGCCGTCAGGGGAAATATACGGTGTAACAGGCTATGAGCCGCCGCTTGAATATGATAGCGCCCAGACTGAAGAAACACCGCTTGCGGATGATGTTGAAGAAGCAGACGTTTCTTCCCAGGCGTATGCCCAATCGTCAACAGCGCCAAAAGCCCAGCAGGAATTGCAATCCGATTTGGATTCGCTGGATGCTGCCATTGAGTCGCTGAACGCCCTGCAGGCCTCTTCCAGCAGGCAGCTTAATCAATTGCAGCAATCCATTGTGGCCTCCAAAGACAAGCTGACCGCCGAAGTCAGTATTTCAGACAGCAATAGCGACAATACGGCAAGCGGTGCCATAAAAGAGCAAATGGAAGAATACGCCATGTTTTCTTCCCTGGGGTATGACACCAACCCGCTGCTTTCAGGTCTTGGTCGCCTTAAAAACAACGACCTCCAGCAAATGGAGCGGGGCCTTCAAAACGATCTCCGTCCACTGTTGCGTGCCGGTTATGGCTTTGATACCAAAAGCGGCGAGCCGACCACCAGCCGTCTGCGCTCATGGGGCATTCCCAATCAAATCGCGTTTTCTATTTCCCCGCAAATCCGTGCGCGCTTTGGCATTAACCCTTACAAATATTATATTCCCAGCGGGCGGGCCAGAAGTCCCAGAAGTACCTGGAGCCAGGAATACACTTGGGGCTTGACGGCAAAATTAACCGACCGCTTTACGTTTGATGGCGACATGGCCATTACCCACTTTAATCAGAGTGACTCCAATAACATCACCTATGACGCCGCCCTGATTTACGACATTAACGATGAATGGCGCATTAAGTTGGGAAGCCGCCGTGTGCCCCAATTTAACTCGCTCTTAAGCGTTGCGGGTTTGCGCCCGGGTGTGGGCGCCTTTGATGGTAACCTGTTGGGTCAGTCTCGTGAAACCGGTGTTTACGGTGAATTGAACTGGAACCCCACCGCTAACTGGGATGTGAATCTTGGCTATGAGTGGGCGTTTATTGACGGGAAACAAACCCCCACCAACTACAAAAACCAGGCGTTCTTCTCCCCTGGCTATACCTGGTACTATGCGGATAACCACAAAGTTCGCCTGGGCTATGAATTCCTGTTTATGAATTATTCGAAAAACACCAATGTCGGCTATTTTGATACCACCTCGGCAGGCGTCACCGATCCGGTGGCCAGCCTCAATCCGCTGGCCTTGGCTGCCGACGGCTATAGCTTTGGTGGTTACTTCAGCCCCAAATGGTTCTTCCAGAATGCCGGTCGCCTGGATTTTCGCGGCAACCTTTTTAATAAATTCCTTGAATACAAGCTCGGTGGCGGGCTGGGTGTACAAACCTTCGGGGAAGGTCACGGCATCAGGCCCAATAACAAGACCGCTCTTACCGGTGCTGCTGATCTTAACCTGATTGCCAACCTGACCGATTGGCTGGCGCTTTATGGTTATGGCGAGTATCTGAAGGCAGGTTCCGTCTTTACCCGCTGGCGTTTTGGCGGCGGTGTGATTGTTCGCCCGAAAATTGACGCGATTTCCCCCATCTTTGGCAAGGGCTATATCCCGCCGGAGGAAGAAGGCGTAGCGCCGTCCACGACGAGCAGTCGATAAAACTTCTTAAATATATCGAACAGGACAGTCGGCTTAGTTTTGCCAGAGAGGCGTGTCTCCGTGGGTAACGGGGGCTAGTCCTCCAGATCCGCCTTTCGGGTGTTTAAATTGTCTTTCTTTCCGCTCATAATCTAATTAAGCGTTATTTTGACATGATGAGTTTTTTGGATAGACAGTTAGGGCTTGCTGATAAGGTTGCGGCTTTTTCAGAACAAGCTTTATCAGAATTAAGATGAGATTTTTTGAGAACCACTGTGAGTAAACCCTTTGAATGGATGGCGTGGGGTGGCGATTCTATCCCGCAAGAGGCACAGCTTGTGCAGATGCTGGCTCGTGAACAATTGACGCCTGAGGTGATGGTGTTTGATTTGGGAAAAAGTCCCGAGATGCGTTTTGAGCTCCCGGTAACTTATGTCTTGGTTGAAGGTCAGGGGTTTTTTGGCATCCCCGGGTATGGCTCGGTGGATGTGAGCCCTGGGGATATTATGGAGATTGAGGAAGGATTGTTTCACGACGTTACGGTCACCTCATCGCAAAAAGCCAAATTTCTAAGGGCCCTTCGCGAAAAGTGAAATTCAGACAAATACAAATATTGAAAAGTAAAAACCCCGGCGCTTTTTTGGGCCGGGGGTTTTTGATTTATAGAGTCTATTCAGCTAAATCTTAGCTAAATATTAGGCGTTGATGATGATTTTTTTCTCGTCACTGCCGCCGCTATTACCGCCGCCAGTTCTTTTGGCAACTTCGGCAGCAATCTTATCATACTGTTTATCCTGTGATTTTTTCAGCAATGCGCCCAGACCAATGGCTGATAATACTGCCGGGATGGCTGCGGCTAAGGCCACACGAGCGCCGGCTGCACGGGGTGCCAGGTTGCTTAGGTATCGCGCGCCCCGTTCAATAAAGTTGGCAGGTTCTGCCCCCGCCCCAACGTGGTGGCTGGCAAGTCCTTGTGCTGAAGTGCCCAGCCTGGTAAAACCGTCGGATACGGCTGCTTGAACCCTGCTGGCTGTTTCTCCCACTGTCCGACGTGCAGCAGTGCCCGGTGAACTGCTTGCTTGGGCTGCCGCGCCCGCACCACCGCCATTTACAGCATCAATCCCCATAACTGATTCCCCCCATTTAATGCCTGTGTCCCTTGTTTGCATAAAAACAAGAATATTGCATCTTGTGCGGGGATATATGGCGGAAATCACCAAGCGAGTTTGCTGGGAGATAAAAGCGAATAAGCCGAAACTTTAAGATTGGAAGGGGTTAGCGCTTGGCTGAGGCTGGGGAGGTGTCTGGCCGGGTGTGGCAAGGGGTTGGTTTGCAAGCTTTCCCGGGATATCCACGGTGTTGTAAATTCCCTTGATGGCTTCCCTTGCAAAGTTGGGGGCAAGTGTGACAGCCTGTTCCGCCCCTGTCCGCTCGCCTGCGGTAATCTGACCATCCAGGCGCGAAGGGGCCATGCTGGCAAATTGATCGCTCCACTCAAGCAGGACGTTCGGATTTAATCCGGCAATGCCGTTGGGGTTTTGCGCGTAAGCCGTCAGCGTATCGGACATAAAGCGCGGGGCATTATCGCTAAACAGGATATACGCGGTATGCTCTTTACTGTCGATAGTGCCGTCAAAATTGAGATCTTCAGCCTTCATGAACTTATCGGCGGCCTCGAGCCCGAAATGGTTGACAAGATGCGTGCGATTCAACGAATCGTCTCCCCCAAGGCTTGCGATATCCGCTTTGGCATAGCCGTATGCGTTTGCAACCAGGGCATCACCCGAATTGGATGTTTCCGGATTGTAGCGGATGGTGGCCGTTGAAAGCAGCGCCAATGGCTGTGTGCGCTGAAAGGATGAGGCTGACGGTTGATCAAGCTGTCCAAGCGCCTGTTTCTGCGCTTGCAGGTAATTCTGGTGAGCGTTTAGTCCATATTGGCCGTTTTGCATGGCAGGCTCTGCCCCCCTGATGGCTGGGCCATAGGGGGAGTAGGTTACGGGCAGGTATGGATTGATGGGTGAAGTTCCCATTGGAAAAATCCCTATTGGCTGGAATAGGCGCCAGAGTATTAAAGAAGTCAGTTGCTTGCCAAAAAATTGGCAATGCACAATATAAGAGAATGTCCGTCAGTTGGATAAAAACAAATTCACGCTTGTTTGTGCCATTTTACACCAAAGCGGTTGCCAAACCCATTATGCCTTTGTCTATGAGTCTATGGTTTTTTCGCTTATTGAGGGTCGTATTCTCTGCGAATTCTGGGCAGTCCGTTTTCAAGCACCGTAAAGGGCTCGCTGACAAAACGCTGACCATTCTCCTGCAAAATCAAAACGGCCGTCTGTTGCCGATTGGCATTGACGGGGGCAACTTCGACCTCCATCACAGGCGACAGGGTTGAAGCAAGTGCCGGATTGGATGGCTCTAGCGGGCTGTCCACATTCTCTGTCGGAGTACTGCTCCTGCTGGCGCTACATTCAAGAAGAACGCGATTTTCCTTGATGAAATACCAATGCCGTGTATCTGCGCCGGTTTCATCTTGCCTGACCAGATAAAATCCTGAGGGCAGACGTTGATTATTCAAACTGAGGGAGATTGGCAGCGCAAGAAGTGGCTCTTTGGCTATGGCCGTTTGCCTTGGGCCGACTTTGGTGACTTCCTCTTCCGTTAAAGGCACCGGTTTTTCTTTGCGAAAAGGCCAAATGCCGGTTTTACGGGTACGTCTGCTTTTGATTTGGGGCACGACGCCTTGAGCGCCCACGGGCTGAAATTTTTCGCGTCGCTCGGCTTCTTTTTCTCTTTCCGCCTGCTCAAGCCGTTTGTAGCGTTGGATAATCGGGTTATCGCTGTCCTTAAGATAGCCTGGCATCTGATCGGAAGGGGCGTAGTCGATATCATCCGGCCAGCTTGTGCTGTAGCCGGTATCATCTGACGCCTGCGCCATCACCGTTGCGGGTAGTCCAAGTAAACTCAGTCCCAAAATACCGAGACAGACAATATAGAGAGGGCGGATGCTCAATAAGTGACGTCGCATCAATCAGTCTTTCAAAGGGTCATTCGTATAATGATTACGGGAGAATCAAAGTTTCGTTTGAACTGTCCGAAATCCAGTTGGGTTTATTTTAACGATGTAGGAAGCCACAGGCCTGACTATGAAATTTGATAAACACAAAGCAACGTTGTTTATGCTGAAGGCGGTTTCTTACAGCATCAATACCGCCATTGTCATTGCAGTTGCCGCAGGCATCGGCTTTTTTGTCTACTATCTTTTCATGGGAGGAACCGCCAAAATTAAGCGGGCGCCTAAGGCACAGGGGGGCGTTGAGGTCAGGGGTGAGAGAGTCTTGAATGCCTATAAGCCTTGCGACGTTTGGGTCATAAGCGCTCGGATATAATGATGCGGTAATTAAAGCGTCTGGGTTTGGCTTTTTATGGCTAGGAGGCGCTTTCTTGTTTCAGTATAATGGCTTTGCCCCGGTTTGCATCTGCCGCCTGGACGAATTTGTCTAAAAAGGCCATGCTTAAGGGCTGTTATCAGCTGTTATAAAAAAGAACTGTCCAGAAGAGGCCGTACACAGAAAGCAATATTATTATGTTGGATATCAAACGCATCCGAGACAATGCCGAGTGGGTTAACCAGCAGTTACGGCGCCGCAAGCCCGAACTGTCGGTGGATGATATCCTCTCGCTCGATATTACACGCCGCGAGTTGCTCCAAAAAGAAGAAACGCTGCGCGGTACGAGAAACCAGTTGACCCAGCAGATTGCCCAGGCCAAGAAAGCCGGGGAGAACACGGAGGCCATTCAGGCCGAAACACGCGCTCTTGCTGATGACATTAAAAGCATCGAAGCGCAAAAGGAAGAATTGAACCAGCGCCAGCAAGCATTGTTACTGGGAACCCCCAACCTGCCCTCTGAAAAAACGCCCGATGGTGCTGATGAAAGCGCCAACGTTGAAGTTAAAACCTGGGGCGAATCCTTCAAGACTCGCCCTCCTGCCGATGTCTTGCCCCACTTTGAAATTGGCACCCAGCTTGGCATTCTTGATTTTGAACGGGGCGTCAAAATTTCCCAATCCCGCTTTTCAGTCATGATGGGAGCAGGCGCACAGCTTGAGCGGGCGCTTATCAGCTTTATGCTTGATACGCACACGGCCAACGGGTATACCGAGGTGTTGCCGCCGTTTTTGGTGAATCGTCAGGCGATGACCGGTACAGGGCAATTGCCCAAGTTTGAAGAGGATATGTTTTCCTGCAAAGACGATCCGCTTTTCCTGATTCCTACTGCCGAAGTTCCGCTCACCAACCTGTATTCCGGTGAAATTCTAGAAGCCAGCATGCTGCCCATTTCACTGGCGGCTTATACGCCGTGTTTTAGACGAGAGGCTGGTTCTGCCGGAAAAGACACCCGTGGGTTGATTCGCCAGCATCAGTTTGACAAGGTGGAACTGGTCAAGTTTGTCACCCCTGAGCAGGCAGAAACCGAACATCTAAAGCTTTTAGCCGATGCTGAGAGGATTCTGCAGTTACTGGAACTGCCGTATCGGGTCATTGAGCTTTGCAGCGGCGATATGGGCTTTGCGGCAGCGCGTTGCTTTGATATTGAAGTCTGGATGCCTGCGCAAGGCGTTTATCGTGAAATTTCAAGTTGCAGCCATTTTACGGATTTTCAAGCCAGGCGGGCTGATTTGAAATACCGTGACCCCAATACTGGGAAATCGGCCCTGCTGCATACGATCAATGGATCTGGTCTGGCGGTGGGCAGAACGCTTGCGGCTATTCTTGAAAACTATCAAGGCGATGGGCCGGGTGAGAACCGAGCCGTTACCATCCCAAAAGCCCTCCTGCCTTATTTTAGAAATGGTCTTGACGTGATTAAGCCTTTGGCAGAAGCCCAGATGGCTTGATTGTAATTTGTTTAAGTCGAGCATTCTTTTTAATAAAAGTCCTCTCCTTAGACGAGAGGGCTTTATTTTTTGGGATGAAAAGCGGATATTTTTTGAATTTTTGCCCATAGCGGCCGATGAGAAAGAGGTGAGCATAAGCCCTTTTTAGGGATGGGAGTGTAAACAAGCAAATGGCGACCCCTCAGCGTATTCCAGGCCAGCGTATCGGTAATAGCCCTGTGCCTGCAGAGAGCTTGAACAATGTCCCGGGCTTAAGTCCGCTTGATCCTGATACTGATCAGGCCGAGATGCCGATTGATCTTGATACGTTCCTGAGAATGGCCATTGCCCAGGGAGTTTCAGATATTCACCTGCGGACGGGCTTTCCGCCGGTTTTACGAAAAGACGGCGATATGATTCAGACCAAGCTTGCGCCTTTGGCGGAGCAGTCGATTAATTTATTCGCCAAAAAGATTATTCCCCCAAGGGTTCTGCCGTTGCTGAAAAACCGTCTCGACTTTGACTTTGGCTTTGAGTTCGAGGGCGCTGCCCGCTTCAGGGTGAACCTTTTCTATGAAATGGGCCGTCTTGGGCTTGTGATGCGCTTAATTTCGCTTAAAATCCCAACGCTTGATGACCTGGGCCATCCGGCTTCCATTCGCCGTTTTGCCGACCTCAACCAGGGACTGGTCCTTGTCACCGGCCCGACCGGTTCGGGCAAGTCCACCACACTGGCCGCCCTTTTAAACACCATTAATACCTCTCGCCAGATGCATATTGTGACGCTGGAAGATCCGGTGGAGTATGTTTACAAGAGTGAAAAATCCGTTGTCACCCAGAGACAGCTCGGTCTTGATACCGACTCCTTCCCCAACGGCATTAAGTATGCCCTGCGCCAAGACCCCGATGTACTATTAATTGGTGAAATGCGGGATAGAGAAACGATGATGGCGGCCTTGCATGCGGCAGAAACCGGCCACTTGGTCTTCTCCACTCTCCATACCACGGATGCCGTTCAGACCATCAACCGGATTATTAATGCCTTTGAACCCTTTGAGCGTGAGCCGATTCGTCACCAATTGGCGGCTATTCTCCAGGGAACCGTTGCTCAGCGGCTGGTCAAGCGCGCGGAAGGCTCTGGACGACTGGCTGTGGCTGAAATTATGACGGTGACCCCTGCCATTCGCGATTATATTATGCGCGAGCAGATGGATGAAATCTACCAGTTGCTGAAGGCCGGGGAGTTTGAAGGCGCTTGTGACCTTAACCATGCCTTGTATCGCGCTGTAAAGAATGGCTTTATTACCGCTGAAGATGCCATCGATACGTCCGATAACCGTACTGAGCTTCAGCAGATGCTGCGCGGGGCTTATCACGGCTCATCGGGACAGTAAGCGCTTTTGATTAATCAAGCCCATAGCTTGCAGGCCTGGAAAGTCTTAGGGCAAGAAGGCCTTAGGAATGAACATTGAAACCATCAAATAAAGGGTTTCATTTCAGTTCAAAAAACGTTACACTAGAAGCGGTGGCCAGTACCAGCGGTATATATCGGGCTTTTGTCCGGCTAGTGTCCCCCTGGAAATAGAAAGCCCGGAAATAGAGAGTTTTTGTGTAGCGCCTTACGAACTTTATAAGGCCAGCAAAACCATCGGATTCTCCTTGGGATATGTCCAAAAGCAGCGGTAGCCTTTGAATGACATTCCTTCTAAAGCAGGAAATTCCTTGAAATTTGAATATAGTCCAGTCTGGCGTGCCGCCTGTTTGCCGAAACCTGCCGCCTGTTTTGCCGTCATCTGCTTACAAGATGCTGTCTCCAGTTCGTCAGTCCAATTGTTTAGCGTCGCTATCAGCCTTTTGGGAGCCTGTAATGCGTTTTGACATCCTGAAAATGACTTTTCTTCAAGCACGCTTGGGGAAATTATTCATTCTCTTACTCGGGTTTAATCTGGCCTTTGCCATAGGAACGGGGATTTCTCAGAAGGCTATCGCTGCTAGCCCAGCCCAAGTGTCCGCTTCCCAGACGGGGCAGTCGATGGGCATTACCGCCATTCAGTACAACAACAAGTCAAACGCCATTCAGATTGTCACCAACCGGAATTTTCCCGCTTCAATGGCCAGAAACTACACGCTGATGAAGCTGCCCAACCCTTTCAGGCTGGTCATGGATATTCCGGAAGCAAACTTGTTGCTGCCTAAAAACATTGCGGCTCAAGCCGGCACCCGCGTTGATATTGGCAAAGACGGCATTGAAAGTATTGAACTTGCTGAGACGCAAACCAAGTTTTACAAGGCGGTGCGCGTCACGGTGTATGTGGACAAGGCAAAAACGCTTTGGAAGTTGAATGCGAACGTTCAGGACAATGTTTTGGCGTTGGGTTCGGTGATGCCCATTGTGATCAAGCAATCGGGAAAAGACATCAAGACGCTTGCCGGTAACCCTGTCCCCACGTTGCCGGTTGCAGCAGCGCCAGCAACTAATCCAACAACTGCCATTCCTTCTCCACAGGCACCTCCCTCGCCTGCCACAATAACCCCTCCAGCTAACGCACAGGGCAGTGATGTTTTGGTGACCGCAGGCCATGAGATTATCGAGTCGATTGATTTTAAAGGTGACCAGTTGGAAGTGCGTTCAGCAAAGGGGTCGATGGTTCGCGTCAAGAACCGCTTCTCTCTTAGCGCGCCCAATCGTCTGGTGATTGATCTGGATAACGCTGTGGTGGCCACCAAGTCCATGATTAAAACACTGTATCCTCCTGAAAACGCTTCCGATATTCGCCAGGTGAGAATTGGTCAGTTTGATGATGAAACCGTTCGTCTGGTGATTGAAACGTCCGATCCTGAACGGGTGTTATCGGTTTATCCTGGTAGCGACAAGCGCTTGCTGACGGTGGGGATGGTGGCCGATGCTTCGGTTGCGCAACTGCCGGCCGATACCGTTCTAGGCCAGATGAAAAATATTGTCGTTGGTAAACGCGATGGTGAAACGGTTGTGCGGGTTTCCGCCGATGCTGAAATCGTTCATCGCATGACAAGAAGCGGCGATAAAATCATTCTTGAGCTGTTGAATATTGCTTCTCGCCAGGGCGGGGTTCCCTTTGAAAGCGACAGTTTCAAAGAGTTTGACGATGTTCGCACAGAGCCGCTGACTTCAGGACAATCCAACAGCAAAATCGTGGTGGACTTGAAACAATCCAACCTTGATGTGAACGTGGAGCTTGCCTCGGATAACAAGACACTGGATCTGGTTTTTGTGCCGCTGACCCATCATTCCGGTGGATCGGTTGCCAGGGCGCCCTATTCGGCTAAAATCGTGATTGACGCGGGCCATGGCGGTAAGGATATGGGCGCTAATCGAAATGGCGTGCTTGAAAAAGACCTGAACCTGCAAGTGGTGATGCTGCTTAAAAAAGAGCTTGAAAAGCGGGGCTTGCAAGTGCAGATGACGCGTTCAAGCGATGTTTTCCTTCCCTTGCCGCAAATTACCAAAATCGCCAATGACGCGCGCCCCGATCTTTTTGTCAGTGTCCACCAGAACGCTTCGACCAATCCAGGGCTCAACGGGATTGAAACCTACTACTATACGGCTCAAAGCCTGCCGCTTGCCAAAAAAGTCCATGCGCGGATGGTGAATAATGTTTCGGCGCCGGATCGCGGCGTGAGAAAAGCCATGTTTTACGTGATTCACCATACCAATGTGCCAGCAATTTTGTGTGAAGTCGGCTATATTTCAAACACGTCTGAGCGTGCCGAACTGCAAAGCTGGGAACGACAGCAAAGGACGGCAGCGGCAATTGCCGACGGGGTGGTCGATTTTTTGAAATCAAAGGTATCCGCCCAGGCTCGCTGAGATAAGCCAACGCAGACGGATACCTGAATAGCCAGCCTCCCGCTCCCAAAAACAAGTCAAACCCGCTACAATAGAAGCGAATGCCGTTTATTTACGGCGGGTATTTTTTGGAATGCAAACGCTATTTTTTTTGGAAAGTTCTTGAAAACCGTAATGCAAGCAAATGTAATCCCTGCCCCCATCGGGGTGTTTGACTCAGGCGTTGGTGGGCTTTCAGTTCTTGATGCCCTGGCCAAGGCGCTGCCCAATGAGCGTTTTGTGTACGTGGGCGATACGGCCCATATGCCCTATGGGGAGCGAACGCCTGATGAAATTACCCGTCTGGCCAGGGGGATTGTGCAATATTTAATTGAGCAGCATCAGGCAAAGCTGCTGGTGGTGGCTTGTAACACCTCGGCAGGGATTTTAGCCAATTACTGGCAAAAGGGCTGTCCGCTTCCGGTTATTGAGCCCGTTGAACCTATCGCGCAGACGCTTAAACAACAAGGCCGATATCAACGCATTGGGCTCTTGGCCACCCAGGGCACCATCAACAGCGGGCGCTACCAGGCTGCTTTAAGGCCTGATATTGAAGTTGTGCCGGTGGTTTGTACCGGCTTTGCCAAGCTGGTGGAAGAAAATCAAATTGATACGCCAGCGGGCAGGGCGCTGCTTAAACGCTTTCTTCAGCCTTTGGCAAGTCATAAAATGGTAAGCCAGGAAAATATCGACGCCATTATTTTTGGCTGTACGCATTACCCTTTTGCAAAACCGGTATTGGAAGCAATCTGGCAAGCGCTTTCACAAGAAGAAAGCCTGGATTGGCTTGACCCCGCGCAGTGGATGGCTGCCGCCGCAGTTGCGCATCTGGAAAAGGATAACAACAGGCCTCAAGATAATAAAGCAGATAATCGCCAATCGTTTGAATATTTTGTTACCGGCGATGCGGCGGCTTTTGATAAAACGGCCAATAGCCTGGGACTAGAATATGCAAAATTATCGCCAGCAAAAGCCATTAACTTGCAGCTTTTGAAAACCTGCTAACTAAAGCATATGGCCAAGAGCCAGTGTTTCGCCATAATGTTGTGTTTGGACGCGAAGGGCCTGTGTTTGTCGAAGCAGGCGGCTAGTGGTGTTTTGATCGCGCAGTTTGCGGGAAAGCTCCTGCTGAAGAAAATCGATGGAGTGCTGCTTGTCGTTATAACTATCCATCAAACGCGCCATCAAATGCTCGGAAAGATCAGCGCTTAATCTGAAAATAGCGGCTAAAAGCGGTTTTTCAGCCGAGGAGGCTTCCAGCTCAACCACTTCGCTCTGAAGCTTGTTCAGCCGATCAAGCAGGTGCTGAATCTCTTGTAAGGAGAGCAGTTCCAGTTGCCTGCGGCTGGAGCAAAGTGCTTCAAGCGCGCGGAGTTCAGCAGTGAACGGTGCGTTATCGATTTGGGATATTTCTTGAAACGGCTTATCAAAGCCAGTGGCGTCGAGCATGAAAAATGATATCCATTCCTGTTCAGGCTTTTCGAGTTCAAGAAGATAAGCATTCTAAAAAGCCTCTCAGCTATGAACTTATCGACAGGATACGTCCCATTCCCCCTCCTGTAAATGGAGGAATTTTAGAATAATCCGTCATTCCCGCGAAAGCGGGAATCTCCCTAATTGGAATAAATCATCGTAACCGAGAGGTTATTTCCAGTTTCTCGCTGGGGAGATTCTGGGAATGACGCGGGACGGCTATTTCTTGGCTGCAGGGCTTAGCGCAGGCATTTGACGCTTAATCCAGGCCACGATAGCGGCCTGTAAGTCGGGTTGGGATTTTAAAAGCATCATGCCAATCTCGGGGCTTTTATACAGCTTAAGGGCCTTGGCGCCAAGCGCCCAGCGATAAATGGCCTGAGAATCGCGAAACGTTTTGGGGTCTCCCTGGCTTGCCGATACAAACAGCGGGCCTTTATAGGTAATGGCGGCATCCGTTGTTTTCAGCGAGCGAAATCCGCTGTTGGCGCTAATCAGAACCACGCTTTTAACAGCGCCCGGTATGCGGCTGCTAATGTTGCTGCCTGCGATTAGGGCGGCATTAGCGCCCATGCTCGTTCCCATAATCACCACCTGGTTCGGGTTGACCTGGGGATAATCTTCGGCGCCCTCTTTAAAATAGGTGATCACCTCGTAAACATCCTTGGGAATAGCATTCCAGTCTTTGTCCTCAAATACCCGCCAAGTCAGGCGACGCTTTCTGGCTGTCCAGATGCTTTGCCCGTGGCCTCGAACGTCCATCGCGAAAACGGCGTAGCCTGAGGTCACCAAATCATAGGGCAGCGTTCCCCAGTCCCCGCTATTACCGCCAAGACCATGAAGAAGAATGACCAGGGGAAATTTTGTTTTCGGCGCCTCGGCCGCTTCTTCATCATCGCCCCGCTGAGTCTGGTCATAGAGCCGCCCCATCAGGTTGAAGTTGTCCTTGGTGGTGATTTCCACTTCCTCAAAAGGCAGATTGAGCTTAGCGGCTGGCTTGGCTGCAACCGGCTTAATGGCGGCCGTTTTTGGTGCGTCTGCCGGCTTAATGGGAAGGGCAGGCGGGTTGGCAAAGCCGATGGAAAGACCCATGATGCCCAAAAGTCCACTGATGATGAGGGCAAGTGTAATAAGGGGTAAGAAGCGTTTGTTCATAAGGCAAATAACCGGTGTAGCTGGATGATACGGGCAGGGTGAACAATGGTGAGTTTAAGGGGGTGAGTTAAGGCTCGTTTTCAAGATTCAGGGCCTGATCGGGCCGTGGCAGGATGATGGCAAAGGTGCTGCCTTTGTCTGGATAAGATGAGATGAGTTCGACATCCCCGCCGTGGGCTTGAAGAATCTTTCTGCTGTGGGCAAGGCCAAGGCCTGTCCCCGCTTGCTTCGTTGAAAAGTAAGGCGTGAAGAGTTTTTTGGCGGCCTCTGCCTGAATCCCCGATCCCTGATCCGACACCTTGACGTAAATTTGTTCATGCCCGCCCCGGCGGCTCACAATCGAGACGATAACCTCCGTTTCAGGCTTTGAGGCTTCAAGGGCGTTCTTCAGTAAATTAATCAGCGCCTGGCGAATTCTGTCCGTATCAAGCGAAAGGACATAGCGCTCCTGGATGTCTTTCGGGTTGGGAAATTTCAACAGCACCCCTTTTTGCTGATAAGAGGGTAGGTAAAATTCGCAAACGTCATGAATTAATACGGCCAGATCCGTCGCCTGGCAATTCAGCGTTAGCGGGCGGGCGTAGTTGGTCAGTTCCGAGAGGATGGTTTCAAGCCCGCTGGTGGCCTGGCGGATTTGCCCCAGGTTTTTTAAAAGCTTGTTGTTTTCTTCGTCCTCAGGCAACTGTAATTGCCCAAGCTGCACTTCAATAAGCTTGGTATACAAATCGATTAACCCGAGCGGGTTTCGGATTTCGTGGGCAATAACGGAGGATAACTGCCCGATCGCTGCCAGGCGTTCGCTCTGAACCACCTGGTGATTCAGGTGCTTTACTTGATTAAGCGCCACGGTCAATTGCCGGTTGCGGTTCTCAAGGCCGTGAACCAGGGCAGTGACCAATAAATTCAGCTTGTCGTCATAACGTCTGTCCACCTGGGTAGTTTCCAGGTGGGTTTTAAGTTCCTGTTCACTTTTTGATTCTGCCTCAAGGGTCTGGCCACTGGCATTCTCTGGAATATTCAGCCGGTCGATGATATAGGTGGCAAGTGTCTTGGAATCGGCAGGATGAAACGTCCAGCCACCCTCATACATCTGGAAGCTGTCGTGGGTTTCACTTGACCAGTAGAGCGTGGCGCAAAGCCTGTTGGTCAGCACCACCAGGAAGCCCATCTTGGGATGAAAACCATGGGGCGCTTTTTGAATGGCATAATAGGGCAGGTTGGGCAAATAGGAAAGGGCTTGGGCCATCGAGTCAAAGGCGCCATCCTCAAGGGTTCTGGCCATCACAAAGCCCTGCAGGTGCTGCTGGTTATCGCGCAGCATCTTGGTGATACAGCTAAAGAGGCTGAGGAAGGTTTCTTTTGAAAACAGGCCGCTGGAGCAACTCAGATGGCCAAAAAGGCTTTCAAGCTGAATGAGTGGCGTTAATGATGTGTTGGACGCTGCAGGAGCGCCGAGAGGGCTTTCCTGAGGCTTTTTCTTGGCCTTGGCTGTCTTTGGAGATGGCGAAGCTTTTGGTTTTTTTGAGTCCGTTGGTTTCGCCTTGCTTTTGCTGGGGGAGGGTGTGGTAGACGGCACGTGAAAGTCTCTCTCTGTTCTTGTCCACTATTATAACCCGTTGCTGATCTTGCATGCTCAAGGCCAGCTTGAAGCTTGCTTTTAGCAGTTAAGGCAATCTTGAAAGCCGTAACGGCAGAATCATAGATGACCCTGCCGTTACGCGATGCGATATGAAATATCAGTTGGAACTAGCTGGTGCCGGCTTTTAGCTGGCCACTGCAGCCTTGACGTTTTCGGCAGGCTCGACCAAGCCGTAACGCAGTGCGTAAAGAACGGCTTGCGTGCGGTCGTTGACCTGGAGCTTTTGGAAAATGTTGTTGACGTGGGTCTTCACCGTCGTCTCGCTGATGACGAGTTTGTCGGCAACGCCTTTGTAGGTCACGCCTTCGGTCAACAGCGTCAGGACTTCCTTCTCGCGTTGGGTCAGATAACCCAATAGCGCTTTCTTGGTGGGGTCTTGCTCGCGGGTGGCCTTGGCGGTTTTGGTGTGGAACTCGTCAAAGAATTTAGTGGCCAAAGTGGGCGGCAGGAATACTTTGCCGTTAAGCACTTCCTCAATGGCGCTCATCAGTTGCGATGTGACCATGGTTTTAAGGATGTAACCACGGGCACCCGATTTCATGGCGCGATAAATCAGGTTGGGGTCATCATAGCCGGTGAGCGCCAGAATTTGCAGGTCGGGGCGCTTGGCCAAGAGATCTTGAATGACCGAAACGCCGTCGGTTTCAGGCATGTTCATATCCATCAGCACGATGTTGACTGACAGGTTGCTGTCTGCCAGGCGCTTGATGGCATCGTCGCCGTTTGTGGAAATACCCACCACACTGTACTCGGACTGGATTTCGAGCAGTTGCTTGATGCCAGCGCTATGGTTTGCGTTGTCATCGACGATGTAAAGGCGGACATCTTGGGGCTTCAGTCTCATCATACTCATAGGAACTCCAATTCTCTCTCTTCTGATTTTGGGCGACTGCGAACTTGTTAAAAATAGCTTTTAAAAATTTTGCGGTTGAATTTTTCCTGAGCAAGCGCCCAGCGAAGTCTTGTTCTCTGTATAAAATCGCTTTGATGCGTTTTAGGATGCGTATTAGTAGGAAGAACCCATATATCTCGTTCGTTTGTATTTTTGCGTCCATACCGGCTTGAAAGCAGAAATGATGGCTTTGCCGGATTTGAAGCTAACAACCACTAGAAATACTGAGACGGCCCGCTCTCTCGAATGGCGGCAGTCCCGTCATAACACTCTCTTCTTTCTTATTAGCGCCGCTCATTTGTCTAATCGAGTCGTCTCGTTTAAATGAGTGACAATCTTTTGGTATCTTAACAAGTTGAAACGTTCTCGCTCATCGTCTGAAAGTCCGATTTTCGGGGCCAATGGGTCAATCTTTCAGAGGAGATTCATCCACCCTTTGGCCGATAGAAACCGCCGCCAAGTCGGCTTTTCTCCTGTAAAATCAGGAGAGAAACGCCTGTATCCATGGTGGCTACGCTTTGGGCGGGCTGCTGGCATTTTTTCCTTCAGCCGGTGGAGGGCGATTGGGGGAGTTAAAGCCCATAAGCTTCATGTATAGTCAGGCTATTGCCATTGTTTACGCTGTTTTTACAACTATGCGGATGCTTCAATGTCTACTACCAAAGAGTCAATGCCAGGCAGCAGCAGTCATAAACCGCTAAAGGCCAAGGGCGGTATGGCGGTTTCTAATGCCGTGCGGGGCACCCAATTGGTCATTGCCCTTGAGGTGGCCAGTAACCCCTGGACGCGTTTCAAAGGGTTGATGGGTCGTCCTGCCCTTGAAAAAGGGGCTGGGCTATGGATTGAGCCCTGTTCCGACATCCATTCCTGTTTTATGCGTTTCCCCTTTGACGCCGTGTTCCTGGACAAGGCAAACATTGTGGTACACCTGATGGAATCCATGCCCGCGTGGCGGGTTTCCAAGTGGGTCAGAAACGCCCGCGTCGTTCTGGAGCTGCCTGCGGGTACGATTGAAAAAACCAATACACAGCTTGGTGATCAACTCGAATTTAGCTAAGCCTTCAGCTCTTTTATTTTTTTGTGCCGCAGGTGGATGCCTTCGCGTTTTCCCATAAAGCGTCCCAGGCTTCAAAGTTCAGTTGCTTCATTTGATTTTCAAGCGGTGTTTCTGGATTGTTTTGCAGCAGCTCGGCTTCCATGGCCTGAAAACGGCGGGTAAATTTTTGCGTGGCCTTGATTAGCGCCACTTCTGGATTGATTTTAAAGTGCCTGGCCAAATTCACGCTGGCAAATAAAATATCGCCAAACTCCTCTTCCAGCCGCTTTTGTTGATCAGCTTCCTTTGCCTTGGTTTCAGCCAGAAACTCTTCGTATTCGCTCATGACGCATTGCCAGAGCGATTCAAAGCTGGGCCACTCAAATCCTACTGCAACGGCTTTTTTACTGGTATCAAGCGCTTGTAAAAGAGCAGGTTGCTGCCGGTTGATTTTAGAAAGGAGACTTGTTGCCACTTGGCCAGATTGCTGCGCTTTTTCCTGTTTTTTGATTTCGGCCCAGTTGGCTGTTACTTCTTCGGCGCTTTCAACGTTCACGTCCCCAAACACGTGGGGGTGCCTGCGGATCAGCTTATCCGCAATACCTTGTGCGACCTTTTCAAAATCATAGTGGCCATTGTCTTTTGCAATCTGCGCATGAAGCGCCACTTGTAAAAGCACGTCGCCAAGCTCTTCGCAGAGCGCCCCCTGAGCCGTTTCATTTGGAAAATCACTCAGGTAATGAATGGCTTCAATGGCCTCATAGGCTTCTTCAAGCAGATAGGGCCTGAGTGTTTCGTGGGTTTGCTTGAGATCCCAAGGGCAGCCTGTTTCAGGATGACGAAGGGCACGGACAACAGCAAGCAACTTTGAAATGCCCGATTCGTGCTCGATATTCTCAAGCAGGGAGGACGTTTTGCTGACGTCGTTACTGGCGGTAGAATGAGAAAATTCGGAATTCATGGGTTGAGAATAGCAAAAACGCTTGCGTATCACAAAAACGGTCAGGCCTTGTGTGTGCAAGCCTTTACTTTCTTGGGTAAACCGGGATACTACGTTATAATAACCACACGCAATGATATGCAGGCACTAAGACTAACGCAAAATTTTGTGTCGTGGGCGTCCCATATCCTACGGGCGTCTCTATTAAATCAAATTCAAATAAGGAGTCAGTCTCATTTTTACGGAACTCATTGAAGCGCTTGGCCAGCACAAAACCTTGTTTATGACAGCCCACGTCGGCCCTGATGGCGATACGCTCGGATCCATGCTTGCACTGAAGTTTGCCCTTGAAAAAGGACGCGGTAACTTCCAGCGGATTGATTGTGTGATTTCAGGCAAAATGCCTGATGTTTACCATTTTCTGCCCGGCATCCGGGATGTTTTGCGCTTTGAACAAGATCAAGGCAAGCTATTGCCAAAGTACGACATGGCCATTTCAGTCGATTGCGGCTCGCTGGACAGGTTAGGGCCCAATGGCGCTTATTTTGATGCCGCCGATATTTCCGTCAATATCGATCATCACATCAGCAATGACAAGTTTGGCAAGCTCAATGTGGTGATTCCCGAAGCCGCAGCAAGCGGAGAGGTCGTTTTCGATCTTTTAAAAGAAATGAAGATTGCCCTTGACGCTAACATCGCCACTTGTTTATACACGGCTATTGTGACTGATACCGGCGGTTTTAAGTACGGCAACACGACAGCCAAGGTGATGGAAACGGCAGGCCAGTTGGTTCAGGCAGGGGCCAACCCGGAATATATCTTTAAGCAGCTTTATGAAGAACAGCCTTATGAGCAAATGATGATGCAGGCTGACGCCTTTTTAAGAACCGAGTATACCCAGGATAAAAGCATTGGCTGGACGACGGTTTTAAAAAGCGATCTGGAAAAGTTCGGCGCCTTGGATGAGCATGTCGATGGCCTGGTGGAGGTGATTCGAAGAGTCAAGCCGGTGTTGGTGTCTGCGGTGTTTAAAGAGATGCGCTCAGGCCATACCAAGGTCAGCCTCAGAAGCGACACGCACGATATCGATGTTTCAAAAATCATGGGTATCTTTGGCGGTGGAGGGCACAAAATGGCCGCAGGCTGCACGATTGAGGAAACACCCGAGAAGGCGCGCAAAAAAGTACTGCCCCTTCTGGAAGAGGCAGTACAAAAGAAACAACTGGTTCGCTAATTAACCGCAGTTAGTCATGTCCATTGATGCGGCACGTTTCTGAATTTCTTCAGGCGCTAAGTCTTCCACGTGGCTGCTAATCATCCAGTGGTTGCCCCATTTGTCGTCCACGCTGCCGCTTCTATCTCCATAAAATTGGTTTTGCGCTTCACGAACTGATTTTGCGCCTGCAGCAATCGCTTGCTGCAAGACTTTATCGCAGTCTTCCACATACAGGTTCAGCGTCATCGTGGAAGCGCCACCCCATTGCGGGCGAGCTTCTGAAATCATAAGGTGCGAGGTGCCAATCAGCACATCGGCGTGCATCAGTTTCCCATCCGGCCCATCCAGTTGATAACAAAGCTCGGCGTTCAAACCTTCTTGAAGGAATTTGATAAAACTTTTGGCATCTGCAACCGAAACATACGGGGTAATGGTGTGGTAGCCTTGTGGAATCGGATTTACGTTAGATTGCCTTTGGGATTGTGCTTGAGAACTTACGCTAGCCATCATTTGCTTCCTTTCTTCTGCGCAAACTTTCTACAAAAAGCTTAATGTTCTAGTGATATCACAGGCCGCTCAGGAGATCTCTTGCCCCATCGGCTAGTAGCATCTGAGCAAGTTGAATGCCAGTTTTTTCAGCCTCAGACTTCGTAAACGCTAATGACTTTTCGATTTGCCTTACCCCATCCTCTGAATAAACCCCGCCTTTGAAATGATAGTTTGAATCGGGTGTAGGGTAGGCATAGGCTGCTACCGGCAAGCGGCAACCTCCTTCAAGCTCTTTTAGGAACGCCCGTTCGGCCTGCATGCAGCATTCGGTATGCGAATCGCTCAGTGAAGACAGGAGGGCTGAGAGTGCCTGATTGTCTTGCCTGTACTCAACCGCCAAAATACCCTGTCCAACGGCTGGCAGCATTTCACTGAAAGGGTCAAGATACTGGGTTAACGCGTGTTTAAATGGCGCTTCATTAAGCCATCCCATTCGGCGAATGCCTGCTGCCGCAAGTACAAGCGCGTCATACTGTTTGTCTTCTAACTTCCCAAAGCGCGTTTGGATATTGCCGCGCACATTTTGATAAAGCAAATCCGGCCTGAGCTTTTTAAGCTGCCCCACCCGTCTTAAAGACGCTGTACCGACAACAGCCCCAGGGGGAAGATCAGAAAGTTGTTTTCCTTCAAGATTCAACAATACGTCACGCGCGTCTTCACGCGGGGCGATCGATTGCAGAGCAAGGCCTTCGGGCAGAATGCTCAGCATATCCTTCAGGCTATGCACCGCCAAATCGATTTCACTTTGCAGGAGGGCATCTTCAAGCTCTTTGACAAACAGTCCCTTATCCCCGATGGTTGAAAGGGGGGCTTCCAGGAATTTATCGCCCTTGGTTTTGAATGTTTTTAAACTTAATTCAATCTCTGGATAAGCCTGCTGAATCAAGCCCATGACAAATTTGGTCTGGGCCAGGGCCAGGGGGCTTTCCCTGCTGCCAAGACAAATAGAACCCAGGGGGATGTTTGTCACTTTACTCATCCCACTAGCTTATACGAAACATAGGTCTGCCTTAATGGCCTTCGAGATCGAACAACTGGCTGAGCAAAGAGGCTTGGGCGTGGAGATGATCCGGATTTGTCGTGTTTTTCAGCCGGACAGTGGGCGCATGAAGGATTTTATTAATTAAACTTTTGGAAAACTGATCCAACTGGTGGGCTAACGGATGGGAGGCATCGCCGCTTTGCGGGTTGTTTTCGGCAGCTTCGGCAATACGGATGGCTTCGATTTTAGCCCGAAGTTGGGTAATGGTGGGAATGGCAGGCAATGTTCGCTGCCAATGCTCAAAGGCGGCCAGTTCGTCTTCAAGAATATCTTGGGCCTGTAGTTTCAGCGCTTCTTGCGCCTCTGCCGAAAACCCGCTAAAACCAGCCAGATCATCCGTGTTGAAAAGCTGGATGCCCTCAATCTCACCCACACGCGGATCGACGTTTCTGGGAACCGAAATATCAATGACCAGTTTGGGGCAGGAGTTGGCGAAATGCTTTGGCCCCAAGACCAGATGAGGTGCGCCGGTTGCCACAAACATCACTTCGGCCTGTTCAATTGCCTGTGGCAAAGCTTCCCAGCCCTGGCCCACAAAGCCGTACTTTTCAACCAGGGTGGCCAAGCGCTGCTCGCTGCGATTAATAATCACCACGCGATTCTGATGCTCTGGGGCCATATCGGCCTTCAGCGTGGCCATAATCAAAGAGGCCATCTTGCCGCCGCCAACCAGCGTAATGCGACGCTTTAAGAGGTCAGGCACCAGTTGCTTGGCTTTTTCAAAGGCCGCGCGGCTGACACTGACATCTTTATCGGCAATGCCGGTTTCGGTTCTAACACGTTTGCCAACGGTTAAAGCCGATTTGAAAAGCTTATCGAGGTAAACACCTGCCGAGGCGTGCCTCTGGGCAGTGGAAAGCGTGTCTTTGACCTGCCCTAAGATCTGTCCTTCCCCCAGAATAAGGCTATCAAGACCACAGGCAACCCGGAACAGGTGCGAGGCAGCGTCTTCATGAAGCAGTGTAAAGAGATGACGCCTGAATTGATGGCTATCGACTCCCTTAAAGGTCAGGTAAAACTGCCGGATGGATTCCAGCGCAAGCTCCGTGTCTGAAGTCGCCACGTAGATTTCCGAGCGATTACAAGTCGTCAGAATAGCGCACTCGTCAATTCCCGGCAGTTGTAATAATGCAGGAATGGCTTTGGCGATTTCGACCTCGATAAGCGCGAACTTCTCTCTGACCTCGATTGAGGCCATTTTGTGGCGAACACCTGAAACTAAAAGGGTTTTACGCATGACGACGTGCGGACTTGTATTGAAGCTAAAAATCAATAAAACTGGGCCTATTTGCCAGCAGAAGCGCTCTCTATATAGTAATAAACACGCGGAACGGTTTGAGAATTGCCCCTTTAAGGCTGTTTATCCTACGTGGGCGTATGCCGATGCGTCAGATGAGAGGGACGCGCTTGAGAATGGTTTTAAAAGTTCATCCTGAATGCACCTTCTCTATTGTATCTCGGATAAGGCGGAAAGCTCAAGACAAACATCCTGTTTTTTTCAAAAGCTTGTTGAAAGCAAAAGAGCCGTTACTGTTAACGCAACGGCTCTTTTGAGGTGTTTCTAAGCGCCAACGCCGCTGAGCGCGTTTGGCTGCTCAAGGGATTGGCGTTCAGGCTTTTTTCCGGCATCGCTCGCTTGTTGCAATAGGCTGACCTTATCAAGCTTTTCCCAAGGCAGATCGAGATCCGGCCTGCCGATGTGGCCATAAGAGGCCAGGTTTCGATAAAAACGGCCATTGTTCTTGCCGGGAAGGCCCCTTAAGTCGAAATCCTGGATAATGGCGGCTGGTCGCAGGTCAAAGTGTTGTTCAACCAGCGATGCGATGGCATCTTCGCTGATTTTTCCGGTGCCAAACGTGTTGATGTTAATTGACATCGGGCGGGCAACACCGATGGCGTAACCGACCTGGACTTCACACTGGCTAGCAATCCCTGCGGCAACAAGGTTTTTTGCAACATAACGTGCGGCATAGGCTGCTGAACGGTCAACTTTTGTCGGGTCTTTGCCGCTAAACGCTCCGCCCCCGTGCCTGGAATAGCCACCATAGGTATCTACGATGATTTTGCGGCCCGTTAAGCCAGCGTCCCCTTGGGGGCCGCCAATGACAAAGCGCCCGCTCGGGTTGATGAAATAGCGGGTTTTCGCATCCGGCTTGCAATCAGGGTAAGCCTTAAAAACCTCTTCGATGACCAGCCGTTTGAGATCGGCTTCAATAATGGCTTGAAGCTTCTCGTTATCAGTCTCGCCGTTGATTTGGGGGTCATGTTGGGTGCTGATGACAATCGTATCAATGCGAAGCGGTTTGCCGTTCTCGTATTCCACAGTCACCTGGGCTTTGCCATCCGGGCGAAGATATGGTAACTGGTCATTTTTGCGCACTTCGGCAAGCCTGCGAACCAGCGCGTGGGCCACCTGAATGGGAAGCGGCATCAGTTCCTGGGTTTCGTTGCAGGCATAGCCAAACATAATGCCTTGATCGCCGGCACCAATCTGGTCAATTTCATCGCTTGTTAAGGCGTCTCTAACTTCCTTTGCCGCGTCAACACCAGCGGCGATATCCACGGATTGCTCGTCAATACTGGTAAGAACGGCGCAGGTTTTGCCATCAAAACCACCACCACGGCTTCCGGTATAACCGATTTCCTCAATCGTGCTTCTGACAACACCTGGAATATCCACATAACAGCTTGAGGTAATCTCGCCAGACACCAACACCAGACCAGTCGTAACCGACGTTTCCGCGGCGACGCGTGCCTTGGGATCCTGGGCTAAAAAAGCGTCGAGGATAGCGTCTGAAATCTGGTCGCACACCTTGTCGGGGTGCCCTTCAGTGACCGATTCGGAGGTGAACAAATAGCGAGATGTAGCCATTAGGGTTGTTTTCCTTCTGTAGCTAGGTTGTATGGGGCGTAATGGATGAAAAATTAGGGCTGAGGGGGCTCTAAGCGCTATATTGACCCAAAGATACAACAGGCTGTGGATGCCTGAAATTCAGTGACCACGATAACACGAGCATTTTTGGGGAACAATAGAGCCTCATTTTTAGTCTGTATCAAGACCGCTGCTTGCGCGGCCGTGCCTTAAGGCAATGTTGGGATCCGTCGCGGTTTTAAAGTAATCACAAGAAACGTAAAAAGTTGTAAATGGCCAGGCGTCCTCAATGTTCTTTAGTACGGCTTGTCTTGCAATATCCACTCAAAGAGGCATTGCCTCTGCCGCTACTTCAGGCGTACAATCATTAACATTAACCTGTCATGAACGCCAGCCCGCTTTTTCCTGACTTAAACAAGCCAAGTGCTTCTATGGCCTTGGTTTTTTGACATAGAGGTGTCCCATCATGTTTCCACATCTATTGCCGGTGTTGCTCGCGTTTTTGCTCGCAGGGGCGGTTAGTTTTTATACCTTTGCAAACGAAGAAGAGCCGTTGAAACTGACCAAAACAAATCCTGCGCCGACACAAACGTCAGGTAAAGCTCCATCAGGCAGCGTTGCAAGGGGACAAAATCAAAAAGCCATCCAGCCTGCCCGGCCAGCTTCTAGAAATTTAAGCGAAACGGGTGTTGTTGCTCATGAGGACTTGGATGAGTCTCTCCGAGAGGCTAAAACCTCTGGCTATCGCATTTGGAAAATAACAGGCGTTAAGGGTAATTTTGCCGGTTGCGCCTCGGGAGCCAACATCATCTTTGAAAACGGAATGCGACTGACCTGCTCTGAAACCGAAAAGGAAGAAACTCAGGCCCATCCTGCCGTGGTGATTATGAAAAATATCGATACCGGCTTTTACAAGGTCTTCATCGCCAATGAAGAATATCCCGGCACTTTACATGGGGTCTTTTAGGACGCTTTGTGTCCATTAGCGACTGGCGCAGAAACGTTGGGTAATGTGATGGGGGCGCGTGATGGCTGAGCCGATGACCACGGCGAAGGCCCCTAAGTCAAAGGCTTGTTTGACTTCCTCAGGCTTCCAAATGCGGCCTTCCAGAACAATCGGACAGTTGGTTCTGTTAACAAGATTGCCAAGAAGCTGAAAATCCGGGCCGGCATTGGCGTTTGAAAGCGTTTCGCTGGTATAGCCGGATAAGGTGGTGGAAATCATCTCAAAACCGAGGGCTTCAGCCATCAAGCCTTCTTCCAGGGTGGCCACATCGGCCATCAATGGTGTTTCCTGGGAGCTTTTTCTGCAATGCGTCACCAGTTCCGCCAGGGTTTGCTCGCCCGGGCGCTGGCGTTGGGTGGCATCCATTGCAATAACATCCGCTTGCGCCCTAAGGAGACAGTCAATGGCATGGGTATCCGGTGTTATGTAGACCGATTGATAGGCGTCTTTTGGAATTTCAACAGGCTTTGTCAACCCAATCACCGGCACTTCGGCGTGGCGTTGTTTGAAGTAGCCAATCGGATCGTCTTCAAGCGTATTGGCCATCCGAAGGCCTGCCGCCCCACCGGATAGCGCCGAAAGCGCCAGCGCTTCAATAATATCGTCTCGATTCAACGGCTCGCCTTTACTGGCCTGAACCGAGACAATCACCTGATGTTTGAGCAGGGATTTTATTTTTGACCAAGGCAAGGACATTTTGTTAAACAACCTTTAATGAACTCAATATATTCTATCGTGTAAACTGCCGTGGAGGGGGATAACCCCTCTGCCCTCAACAAAAAAGAGAACACTGCGGATACAAAAGGCTACAATGCCATTTCTTCATCAGATGACTATGCTAGTCTATATAAGACGTAAGCAAGAGTTAGAATTTTTTTTCATTCAATTAGGAATTTTAACGAGCAGTTTTTTAATAGGGGATGAAGCTTCTTTCTGAATGCTTCAGACACCATTTTTTTTAAATTATGAGCCAAGCCAGCCTCCACGTGCTAACAGATAAAAATATTCGGGAAATGACCGAGCGGCAGGAAGATAGCCTGCTGCATCCGCTTGCCGCCAAAAGCGCCAAAAGTATCGGACGCGGGAGCGGTGAGCCGCCCTGTTCAGTGCGTACCGCCTTTCAACGAGATCGTGATCGTATTACGCATTCCAAAGCCTTCAGGCGCTTGAGTCATAAAACACAGGTTTTTATCGCGCCAAAGGGCGATCATTACCGAACCCGCCTGACCCATAGTCTTGAAGTGGCGCAGGTGTCACGCACCATTGCAAGGGCGCTGCGATTGAATGAAGACTTGACCGAGGCAATTGCGCTTGGTCATGATTTGGGGCACCCGCCCTTTGGCCATGCGGGCGAGACGATTTTAAACGAGCTTTTTCAAAACTTGATTCCAGGGGGGTTTCATCACCAGCGTCAAAGCCTGCGCATTGCTCAGACGATTGAAAAATTGAACCTGAGCCACGAAGTGCTGGATGGCATCGAAGGTGGCCCGACGTTTTTGACGCTTGAGGCCCAGGTTGTGGATTTGGCGGATCGCATGGCGTATCTTCATCATGATGTGGAAGATGCAAGGCGGGCTGGTATGATGGAAGAATCCGATTTGCCGAACGAGATTCTGATCACGCTGGGCCTGGATCGATCGGAGCGCCTGAATCGGATGGTGTTGGACGTGATTGGGGAAACCGCTCTCAGTTTTGAGAGTGACACGCCGCGCGTCAAGATGCGCCGCGAAACCTTTGAAGCGATGCAGGCGCTTCGTGCCTGGATGTTTCAGAATGTCTACCTCAGGCAAAGCCAGCTTCAGGAGAATGAAAAAGTCCGCCATATTTTAACCACGCTGTTCAATGAGTTGATGGCACACCCGGAATATGTTTTTCGAAGCGACGAGTTTCCAGGTGAAAAAGAAAAGCCCCAGGCGGTGCTGGATTATATTGCGGGCATGACGGATCGCTTTGCCATTGATACGTTTAACAGCCTGATTTTGCCTCATCCGTTTGCAAGCGGTATGTTTTATAAGAAAAGCGCCTTGTATGGAGGCAGTAAGCGATGAACGCGCTTGCAATGACATTTGGCGAGGCGGCTGATCGCGTCAAGCAGTCGATTGATATTGTCGACATCATTCAGCGCCACGTCGTCTTGCGCAAGTCGGGGAGGAATTACAGCGGGCTTTGTCCCTTTCATAACGATAAAAATCCCTCGATGAACGTCAGCCGGGAGAAGAATCTTTTCAAATGCTTTTCTTGTGGCGTGGGCGGTGACGCGCTTGGCTTTTTGATGCGCCTTGAAAACAAAACCTACGGCGAAACGATTCGCGAACTGGCCGATGAGCAGGGCATTACGATTTTATCAGACGGCAAGAGCCCACAAGAAGCTGCCGAAGCTGCCGCTAAAACCAAAGACGAGAAGCAGGCGATTCTGTCGCTGAGTAACAGAAGCCAGCAGTGGTTTCATAACCAGTTGCGCACTTCGCTTGAGGCGGAGCCTGTCAGGCAGTATCTTCTCAATCGCGGTATTGACGAGGCGGCCATTCACCAATTCGGCTTTGGCTATGCGCCGCAAGGTTGGGATCATTTAACCCAGTACCTCAAGAACAACGAAGCGCTGGTAAAAGAGGATCAGAACCTCCTGGTGACGGCGGGGCTTGCAAGCCCCAAGCAGGAAAATGCGGGATTTTACGATCGCTTCCGCCACCGCTTGATGATTCCTATTCATGATGATCGAGGCCAAATCGTCGCTTTTGGTGGCAGGGCCTTATCGCCTGAAGAGAAAGCAAAGTATCTTAACTCACCTGAGACGGCAATTTATCATAAAAGCCGCATCCTCTATGGTCTTCATTTGGCCAAGGAGGCGATTCGCCAGAGCAAAAGCGCGGTGGTGATGGAGGGGTATTTCGACGTGATTGCGGCGCATCAGGCAGGCGTTAGCCAGGCGGTGGGCTCTTGCGGGACGGCGATGACTGAACAGCAAGTGAAACTCCTGACACGCTTTGGCGCTGAAACCATTTATCTTGCCTTTGACGCCGATGAGGCGGGGCAAAAGGCGGCGCTTTCTGCCATTACTTTGATTGAACCTTATCTGGGCAGGCAGCAGGGCTTAAGCGTCAAGATTCTAAGATTGCCTCAAGACTCGCCGTTTAAAGATCCCGACGAGTATATTAGGGCAACCGGTGGCCCCGCATTTTTGGACTTGTTCGCCCATGCAACGCCCTTTCTGGATTTCAAGTTTGATCAGGCGATTCTAGGGCTTGATATGAAAACTTCCGCTGGCCGTGTGGAAGCCTCTCAGCGGTTGCTTCCCTTATTATCCGCCATTACCCAGCCGATTCTTCGCGCCGAGATGCTGTCTCGTTACTCCCAACGGATTGGTGTTTCTGAAGAAGCCCTGATGATGGAAGTGCGGCAGTTTGGCCACCGCTTTAACCAGACGACCAAGCGCCATATGGAAGCCTTTGCCCATAAAAAACCTTGGGGACGAAAGCCTGCAAAGCCTATTCTCAGTGATAACGTGTCGCAATTGCGCAGCACGCTTTTGCCAAGCCATCTGGTTGCGGAGCGGAACTTGTTGCGTCTGGTACTGGCCCATCCCCAGTCGCTTGCCAGGTTGTTGCCGATTATGGGCCAGCGACAGCTTAAACAGCCCGCGCTGCAACAGATTTATGGCCTGATGCGGGAGAGCTTGGAGGAGTTTGAGCCGGATGAACTCACCAGCAAGGTGTTTATCGAGTTTGTAACCGACGCGCTTCATGATAGTACCCCAGGCCCCGCTTCTGATCAGGCCATGTCTGAATTTGCCGAATTGGTCATGAGTGCTGACAACTATGCCCGCCAGCTTAAGCTGACGGATAAGACCCCATCCAATTTGTGGATGGCCACCCTGGAGCGCGAGGCCTGCCTACTTTGCCAGCGGCTGGATGCTTATGAGCGTCAGCAAGCCTTGAAACAACTGGTAAAAAGCCAGAACCCCGCGCAGAACACTGTTCGTTCCTCGCCCTTATTAAGTGCTTCTGAAGATGTTGAGTCCGTGACGGCAGAGGCAGATCTGGAACTTTTAGAAATTGAACGCCAGTATCAATTGTTTGAGCAACTCAAGCAGCAGCGGGAAAGGTCTTTAAATTTAAAAAACAATTTTTAATGCTCTTGCGGGATAGGCAATTTTAATTACCTCCCTGTGTTAATTTGAGTGTCTGGAATGGCTTTTACGCTTGCAAAAGCGCTAGGGCAGGCCAGGCAAGCACAATGCTCACACGGTATACTCTCGGAGCTGTCCCGTCGTGTGTTTCCATACAAAATGCAACAATTAACGACAACGGTCGTCTTTGGATTTGGCTTTGTCATCGGTTTACGGTATGGTGAACATTCGATCCAGTTCTTCCTCCTGACAGTCTTTCCTATTTATTGTGTGGGCAAAAGCACAAGACCGTCAGATGTCAGAACGTATGTGCCGGCTGAGTCCCGTATGACTCCTTCCCTATCGCAATACACGACTCTCAAAGTCAGACCGTAATATATTTCTGAACTCTTCTGTTAGTTGCGTTGCAAGCACTCTAGCTGCCAAGGCTTCTAAGCCATTTGTCAGGTTATTGTCTGCTTGAAGCAAAGCAACCTGCGACACCCAACAGGCTGAGCAAAATAGGCTGATACCAGGAAGAAGATGAAGGAAGATCAAGAAGGACTCTGGAAAATAACGGTTGAGGCTTTTTGGGCCATATTGCAAGCTGAAAGCTCAAAAGCCAAAGGCTTTTCTGAAAACCGCTTAATCAAAAATGTCTGAAGTATTAACTGGAAATGGGATGGACCGAATCCAATGACCAAACGTCGCTCCTCTAAAAAAAGTGAAGATACCCTGCTCGATATGATCAGCAAATCCGAGCGCGGCTCGCGTGATGATCGTAGCGGCATTGACGAGATTTTAAACGACGGCAACAGCGATCCTGATGATATTGGCTCGCTCTTTGGTGGAAATACGCCGCCTGCTGCCAGCATTGCGCTGCTTGATGACAGCGCCGATGAAGAACAGGAAGTCACGCCGGTTGAAACCCGTGGTATTGCCCTTGATGACCCGGTTCGGATGTACCTGCGTGAAATCGGGCGTATTCCCCTGTTAACCGCCGATGAAGAAATCGAGCTGGCCAGAAAAATCGCAAAAGGCGGCAAGCAGGGTGCTGTTGCCAAGCAAAAGCTGGTACAGGCCAACCTACGCCTGGTGGTCAGTATCGCCAAAAAGTATGTCGGTCGCGGCATGTTGTTTCTCGACTTGATTCAGGAAGGCAACCTGGGCTTGATTCGTGCGGCTGAAAAATTCGATCACGAACGTGGCTACAAGTTCTCAACCTATGCCACCTGGTGGATTCGCCAGGCTATTACCCGGGCGATTGCCGATCAGGCCAGAACCATTCGGATTCCGGTTCACATGGTTGAGACGATCAACAAGCTGAAGAAAATTACCCGAAAGCTGGCCCAGGAAAACAGCCGTAAACCCACCGAGGAAGAATTGGCTGGCGCAATGGGGATTTCGGTTTCCAAGCTGCGTGACATCATTAAAGTCGCCCAGGAGCCGTTGTCGCTTGAAACGCCTATCGGAAAAGAAGAAGACTCCAGGCTGGGTGACTTCATTGAAGACCGTGAAGCCAAGGCCCCCGCAACGGCGGTTGCCCATGAGCTGCTTCGTGAAGACTTGACCGAAGTTCTCAGCAGCCTTTCGCCCAGAGAGCGCGATGTGCTTCGTCTGCGTTTTGGTCTGGATGATGGCCGTCAGCGTACGCTTGAGGAAGTGGGCCAGTTGTTTGGCGTCACCCGCGAGCGGATTCGTCAAATCGAGGCCAAGGCCCTGCGTAAACTCCGCCACCCCAACCGTAGCCGCAGGCTGAAAGAATATATCGAGTAAAACGACAACAATAAATTTGAAAAACTAAAAAGCCGGTTTTAAACAACCGGCTTTTTTATTGCGTGTTTGTTTGAGGCTCTATAAAAAGTCGTACATGCTAAAGAGCGGCAGGTAGATGGAGAGGGCCACAAAGCCGACGATAACGCCGACAAAAAGCAAAAGCAGCGGCTCCATCATTGCCGTCAGCACTTCGACGCGGTGGTTAATTTCATCCTCAAGATACTCAAACGCGTTTTCCAGCATATGTTCCATATCCCCTGACTCTTCCCCGGAGGAAATCATCAGCAGGACGATATCCGGTACATAGCCCGTATTGTGCAACGCCGTGCCAAGCCTTTGGCCCGTCTGAATCTGAAGGTTCACCTGCTCGAAAGCGGCCCGGATTTGCGTATGCTGAACCGTCTGTACGGCGAGCTGAATGGCTTCGGTAATCGGTAAGCCGGCGCTAAATGAAACATAAAACGTGGAAACAAAATGAGAGTTTTGCGTATAGGTCAACAACTCGTTGATCACCGGAACTTTCAGGAACAGCCCATCCATTAGGACTTTTCCAGTCGATGTGTTGAGGAACTTGATGATCCCGAAAATCGAAATGCCAAGCAATGGAAAGGAAATAAACCACTGGTTTTTCAGAAACTCGCTTATCCAGAACATGATTTGCGTAATCAGCGGTAATTTTACGCCCATCTTGGTATAGATATCCACGAACGTGGGAATAACCAGAACGAACATCAGAATTAAAACCAACACCACGATGCCCAGAACGACAATGGGGTAAACCGACGTGGCGATGATTTTCATCTTCAGCTTTTCGGCCTTGATCATCAGTTCCGTCAGCCGGTTCATCGTGCGATCCAGCTCACCGCTTTTTTCACCGGCACGAGTAACACTGATGTAAACGTTGTCAAAAACTTCCTTGTGGCGGCTCAGCGCTTGGCTGAGGGAATAGCCTGACATAATATCCTGGCGTACCCTTGCAACCACTGACTTGAACTTCGCATTTTTTACAAAGTTCTCAAAGTACATCAAGGCTTCAGTCAGCGGAATCCCTGCGCGAATCATCATGCCGATGTTTCGGGTGAAGGCGATTTTTTCCTTTGCGCCAATGCCCAGCACTTGCTGGATTAAGCCCATGATCGGGTTGATTTTTGCTTTTTTTCCCATTGCCGAAGCGTCGTTTTTTATCAACTTCAGCTTGGTGGGTACCAAATCCTGTTCACGCAGAAGCTCCCGCGCTTCTTTTTCATTGGTCGCGTTAATGACCCCTGAAATTTTACTGCGGTCTGCAAACTTAATGGCTTCGTAATGAAAGGCGCCCATCGAAAAAATTACTGGCCTCCGAGATTAACGCCGAGAACGCGGACGATTTCTTCAAGCGTGGTGACTCCTGAAAACACTTTGGCCCGTCCGCTCATGCTCAGTGTTTTCATCCCTGCAGCGATAGCCGCGTCTTCGATTTCCAAGTCCGAATGCGCGTCATTGACCAACTGGCGAATTTCGCGGTCAATCAACATGATTTCATACACGCCGGTTCTTCCCGAGTAGCCGGTCGTGCCGCAAAGTTCGCAACCCTCGCCTTTATAGAGCGTGAGCGGTTTATCGCGCTGGGTTTCCTCGTATGGAAACAGGGTTTCCTTTTCGGCTTCCGTCGCCTCATAAGAAGTTCTGCAATAAGGGCAAATCGTCCTGACCAGACGTTGCGCCAGTACACCCACCAGTGCCGAACCAATCAGGTTGGAGGCGGCCCCCATCTCAATCATCCGAGTAATGGTGGCTGCCGTGGTATTGCTGTGAATGGTGCTGAAGACCAGGTGGCCTGTAAGGGCTGCGTGAACCGCTGCTTCAAGCGTTTCGTAGTCCCTGATCTCACCGACCATGATGACATCGGGATCTTGCCGGAGCAGGGCACGCATACTGGAAGCGAACGTGTAATCCGCCTTTGGGTTCACCTGCGACTGGTTCAGGCCCTCAATTTGTAACTCTACTGGATCTTCAACGGTACAGATATTGCGCATATCGTCGTTGATTTTATTGAGGACGGTATACAGCGTGGTGGTTTTACCGGAACCGGTGGGGCCACAGACCAGGATGATGCCGTGTGGTGATTTGTAAAGATGTTCCAGCTTGGCGACATCTTCCGGGTCAAAACCCAGGGATTGGAAGTCGCTGATGTTTTTAGAGGGACGAAGAATCCGGATAACGATTTTTTCGCGGTTATCCGATACGGGCAGCGTGTTAACCCGAAGGTTATACTCTGAACCTTTGAACTTGATGCCGAAGCGGCCATCCTGTGGACGACGATGCTCGGCGATGTCCATTCTCGACATAACCTTGATGCGCGTCACAAAGCTTGCTTCCATGTTCTGGGGAACATCGAGAATGGTGCGCAAAATGCCGTCAATTCTAAAACGGATTAAATACTTCTTGTTTCGAGGTTCCACGTGGATGTCACTGGCGTTTCGTTCAATGGCATCTTCAATGATGGAATTGACCAGTTTGACCAGCGGGTTGGTTTGATCGCTCATTTCAGCTTCGCGCTGCTGAGCCATGTCGGTTTCGGCGTTATCCTTGTTGACGGCAAGGTTAATTTCTTCAATCAGGTTTTGCGAGCTTGAAAGTTCACCCACATGCTTTGAGAAGAAATCCTGAAACTCGATTTGGGTGGTTAAAACGACCATAGGTCGCATGCCGGTAATAAAGGTAATTTCGTCAATGGTGTCACGATTGGTGGGGTTGGTCATCGCCACAACCAGTCGCCCCCGCTCCTTGGCAACAGGCAGAACCTGCTGCATCCGCATCAGGTCTTCGGGTAACAAGTCGAGCAGGTTCTTATCCAGTTCCAGTTTGGACAAGTTGCAGTATTTGATTTGGTGCTGGATGCTCAGGGCGGTTCCCAGTTGTTCCAGCGAAATTTTGCCAAGCCTGACCAGCACATTGCCAATTCGTTGTCCCGTTTTCTGGGCTTCGGCCAAGGCGCGCGCCAAATCATCCTCGCTGATCAGACCTGCTTCAAGCAGCAGTTCCCCGAGTTTTTTTCGGTTGCCTTGGGTATTGGGGTTAACGGGGTTTGTACTCATGCCGATGCCTGGCGTTCCTGATGGTAAAGGACGTGTGACTGAAACAGGGGTGAGATCACTTTACTGTACTGGTGTGCTCCTTAACGGGTGGGCTGCTGTCGGGCTCTTGCAGGTCAAGATCCAGGCGGTTTTTCGATGTGGGAACCCTCAGAGTGCGGAGTGTTTCATTGGAGAAAACAGGTAAACCATAGCTTGGCGGGGATTGCAGGCCATACTGCTCCTGTCGAGTTTCTAGTTTTGGTGCGGGTTCTCCTTGGGCGGCCTGAATTTTATCCAGTGGATTTTGGGCCGGATGTGGCAAGGGCGAATGGGAAGAAGATTTCAAGGGATCCGCCGGTTTATTGCCTTGAGTATTTTGCTGTAACGGATCATCCCCAATCAGTTTGGGAAGACCTACCGGCTGAATGCTGCCCTGGTTGGGGCTGTTGTAGTGGCTACCCATTTGCGGCGGATTTCTGAAATAGGTAACGCCTTCATCCTTTAAGATATGGGGTGTTACCACAATTACAAGTTCAGTTTTCAACTGGCGATCATCTCGCTGGTTGAAAAGTGCTCCGATCACGGGAATATCTCCAAGTCCAGGCGTTTTGTTCAAGTTCTTATTCTGGTTAGTATTTAACAGCCCGCCAATAACCAGGGTTTGACCGTCCTGGACGCGAGCGCTGTTAATAGTCACGCTGCGGGTGGAGATGAGTGTGGTTTGAGCGGTTGCAGGGTCACCAACCGTTTCGCCGGGGCTTGAGATGGTGGGGGTCAACGTTAACTCCACGCTGCCATCGTTGAAAATCCGGGGCGTGACGGTCAGGTCAATCCCGACGGGTGTGGTTGTAATGGTTGTTGCCGTTGTGGTTGCAGCGCCCTGGATGACGGAATTGCTGATGGTGGCAATTTGATCCGTAACGCTAATGGTGGACTGTTGCCCGTCCATTGCCACAAGCGTTGGATTTGCCAGGACTTTAACGCGCCGTTGCAAATTCTGGTAATTAAGCCCAAACGTATTGAACGGCACTGGGTTTGAGGTGGGAAGCGGCGTTCCTCTAAACCCAAAGGAAGTCGCACCAGTCAAGCTCCCACTGCCTGGCATGGCAAGCTGAAAGCTTCCAAAGCGAATTGGGTTGCTTTCGGTAAATAACTGCTTGGTGTCTGAAGCGCTTAACTCCACTAAC
Source organism: Vampirovibrionales bacterium (assembly GCA_035285165.1). GTDB lineage: Bacteria > Cyanobacteriota > Vampirovibrionia > Vampirovibrionales > Vampirovibrionaceae > JAYKHP01. The sequence continues at coordinate 72,394 of JAYKHP010000019.1, forward strand.
GACACTTCAATGGCCACCTGCGGACGACGCACATCGACTTGCTCGATGAGATCATCGATCATCGCCATTTGTTCCTGGGTGGCTTGAACGGTCAGGGTACTGGATACGGCATCGGCAATTAAGGTAACGCCGCCACTGCTTAAAGTGATAGGGGGTGGGGTTATAACGATATTTCCCCCGGCACCGCCAGCGCCCCCAGCACCACCACCTCCGGCACCGCCAGCACCACCGCCAACACCTCCGGCACCGCCAGCGCCACCGCCAACACCTCCGGCACCGCCAGCGCCAACGCCGCCAGCACCAGCACCACCGCCATTGGCATTTAGAATATTGGCCTGGGCGTTTGTAGCGCCATCACCAAAAGTGCCGCTGGGGTTGGGCGTAAACAAATTGGCCGCAATAACTTGCGCCACATACAGCGGGGTGTTATGACGAATCTGGTAAACTCTGCGGTTTCTAGGCACATCCAGTTCCCGAAGGAAATCCCCGACCAGTTTCAGGTCAGAATCTGACCCCATGACCAGCAGCGAGTTGCTATCGCCGTCAAAGGCGACTACTGCCGATTTTTTTCCGTTGGGACGGTTGACGCTGAAAATAGTGGCGTTCATTTGCGCCGCAATATCGGCGGCGTTTTTATATTGAACCGGAATGGCCTTGAAGGTTTTGGATGAAAGGTTTTTTTCCTCGGACGCTTCCTGGGTGGCCACAATCATCGTGTTGCCATCTTTGGTATAGGCGAAGTTGGATACGGTAAAGACATATTCCAGCGCCTTGTTAATGGAAATGTTATTGATATCGACGGTGATGGTGCCGTCGATGGACTCGTCCATAATGACGTTAAAGCCGCCCTGCTTGGCCAGGATGTTGAGAACATCGCGGATGTTGGCATCCCGCATGTTCAGCGACACTTTTTTGTTGGCCGGAGCAATGTCCACATCGCGCATAATGCTGATCTGTCCTTTGACCGGTAGGCTGTTTCTGCTGACGGAGGCGCTTTGCGTCGGTGCGATCTGCTCCAGTGTCGGAAGCTGCCCGGGCGCCGCAAAAGCTGCTTGGCCAATAATGACCGGATTAATTGCCAGCATGCACAGGATGGCGATACTGATGGATGGCGTCCAGATGCCTTGGCGCAAGATGTTGCCAATGTGGCTTGATGGCTTGAGATTATGGCGCATACACGCTTCCTTTAATGCTAGGTAAGGGATTTTTAGTACTTTTATTATTCTTGTAGTTTTATAATGGGCTTGTGACCTGATGAAGATCTTTTGCGGGCAGAGCCGGCTTTCCCTGGGCTCTCCACTTTACCAGGGGGCTCAAAGACGGCCTTGGCCGCTTCTTTGATAGACTTGCCCACGTCAATGCCGTTTGAAGTGTCTGTAGTTGTGTTTCCACCTTCACTGGAATTGGCAGTGGGGTTGGCGGTAGACGATGCGCTTGAGCCTCGATTGTCTGAATTACTGCCTCCGTTAGCGCCGCTGCTGGCGCCAAAGCCCACAATGTCTGGCAGCAATAAAGTTTCCGTTTGTTGCGAAACACCGCTGCTTTTAAGTTCAACCAGATCGGGGCCGATTTTCGTTACCTTTAACTGGCCCCCTTCGGTCGTGACAGGGTCACCCACCCGAACCACCTGGCTGCTGCCGCCCGCAATGCTCAGCAGGGCGTAAGCGTTTTTGGGTTGATAGGCCACGCCGACCAGGGTAATCCCCTCAAAAGGATCTGCCGCAATCGGGGGCGGTTCGTTGCTAGCACCCTCTATCGGCGGCGGGGGCTCTTCAACTTCTGCTACGGCGTCTGCGGTAATGGGTAATTTGCTTAGAAACGGGTTTGCTTTGATGGCGACAAGCTCTTGGGCCAGAGCGACTGTGATGCCTTGCTTTTGAAGCGCCACTAAACGACTCTGGGCATTGCCCGCCACATCGGGTTTCTGTTCCGGGTCCTCACCGCCGCAAGCCGCCAGTAGCAGGCAAACGGCAAAACATACCGTCCCCACTGCCAGCGAGAGACAGGCAGAAGGTATTGGCGTCAAACGTTTTGTTGATAGTGCCAATGTTGGCATTGTTTCAACCGCATTCTTCATATTGTAAGCACTGCGTACTGGACTGCTACCGGACTTCCCGCAAAAGGGACTCTATTACAGACTCTCTTCCCGTCTGGGCTACTGCTCTTGCAAAGTTACGAATGGACTGACCCCAACGTCGTACTTATTTATCCTAACGGTTTTTAGCGTCCCCCCCTTCCCCTATCTAATGGAATTACTGTTTCGGTACCAGCAAAAATCCTTTAATTGATTGAGACAGGGAGAAAGTGAGGCTTCATGGCTACTAAGATTGTTTTTAAAAATTAATAATGTGTCTGTGTGTTTCAGTAGATTATTAAGTTTTCATTATGCCGATGGCTTTCAGGCTCTGCATTGAGTACCATAGACGTAGACCAGCAAGCACTTTTGGCTAGCTAGAATCGATTATCTTTTTCTTTTCAGGGCAATGCACGTTGCTTGTGCAATCCGAGATAAAGCTAGCGAATGGATTGCTGTGTTTCAGTTAGGCTTCATTTGTGTCCGGCGCCTTGTTTTTCCACGTGGCTTTCACTTGGGCCAGGCCTGCTTCGCTCATTGTTTTTCAGTTTCTTAAATTTCAAATCAAATTCATTCTGTCTTATTCGTTTCGTCTTATTCAACTTAAACAATTGGAGGATAAATTCAATGCCTGCAACGCAGACAAAAGTGAACTTAAAACCCCTTGGTGATCGTGTTGTGCTGGAAGTCTTAAATGACAACGAGCAAACCTCTGGCGGCATTTACCTGCCTGATACCGCTCGCGAAAAGCCCCAGCGCGGCGTTATTCTTGCTGTCGGCCCGGGCCGTGTTCGCGAAGACGGCAAGCGCGAAGAGATGAACGTCAAAGTGGGTGACAAAGTGCTGTTTGCCAAATACGGCGGCACGGATGTCAAACTTGGCGATCGCGAAGTCAAGATCCTGTCAGAAAAAGACATTCTGGGCGTTATCGAAGAGTAACCCCTCCTCAATTCCAGTAGCAGATTCCCAACTATTGAAACAAGTATCGAAAAAAGATTAGGAGATCAAAATCCATGGCAAAACGTATTGTTTTCGACGAAGACGCTCGTCGTTCATTAGAAGCAGGCATTGACGCCGTTGCAGACGCGGTGAAAGTGACCCTCGGCCCCAAAGGGCGCAACGTCGTTCTGGAAAAAAAATTCGGCTCCCCGCAAATCGTTAACGATGGCGTGACGATTGCAAAAGAAATCGAACTGGAAGATCATCAGCAAAATTCCGGTGCCCAGTTGATTCGTGAAGTGGCGAGCAGAACCAATGATGTGGCTGGTGACGGCACCACGACGGCAGCCGTTCTGACGCAATCGATTGTTCGCGAAGGCCTGAAAAACGTCACGGCTGGCGCTAACCCGCTCGGCATCAAGCGCGGTATGGATAAAGCGGTTGCCTTTGCCGTTGATGAAATCAAGAAAATGGCCCGCCAGGTTGAAAACAAGGCTGAAATCGCCCAGGTTGCCACTATTTCGGCTGGCAACGACGTGATTGTCGGCGACTTGATCGCAGAAGCGATGGATAAAGTCGGCAAGGAAGGCGTTATCACCGTTGAGGAATCTAAGTCCACTGGCACGCAACTGCGCGTGGTGGAAGGGATGCAGTTTGACAAAGGCTACATCAGCCCTTACTTTGTCAACGACGCCGACAGAATGGAAGCGGTTCTTGAAGAATGCTTCGTGCTTTGTGCCAACAAGAAAATCAACCTCGTCAGCGACTTGGTTCCGATTCTGGAGCAGGTTGCAAGAGAAGGCCGTGGCTTGTTGATCATTTCCGAAGATGTTGAAGGCGAAGCGCTTGCGACCTTGGTTGTGAACAACATGCGCAAAGTTATCCGTACGGTTGCCGTTAAAGCCCCTGGTTTTGGCGATCGCAGAAAAGCGATGTTGGAAGATATCGCGATTCTCACCGGCGGCCAGCTCTTCACCGAAGACTTGGGCCTGAAACTTGAGAACCTGACGATTCAGCAATTGGGTAAAGCGCGCCGTGTGACGGTCAACAAGGACAACACCACCATTGTGGTTGATGATGCGACGAAAGAAGCCGTCAAGTCCCGCGTTGGACAAATCAAGCGCCAGGTTGAGGAAAGCGACAGCGAGTATGATCGCGAGAAACTGCAAGAGCGCCTGGCGAAACTGTCCGGCGGTGTTGCGGTCATCGAAGTCGGTGCTGCCACTGAAACCGAACTCAAAGACAAGAAGCTTCGCCTGGAAGATGCCCTGCACGCCACTCGCGCTGCAATCGAAGAAGGCATTGTTCCTGGTGGTGGCACCACCTTGCTGAAGGTTCAGCCCGCGCTTCAAAAGTTCGCCCAAACGCTTTCGCAGGATGAAAAAACCGGGGCCGAAATCCTGGCGCGCGCCATCGAAGCGCCCTGCCGCCAGATTGCCGATAACGCCGGCGCCCGTGGTTATGTCATCGTTGAAAAAGTAAAAGAAGAAGCGGCGAACATTGGTTACGATGCCCTGAACGATCAGTACATCGATATGTTCAAAGCCGGTATCGTGGATCCTGCCAAAGTGACCAGAAGCGCGCTTGAAAACGCCGTCAGCATCGCTGGCCTGCTTCTGACGACCGAGGCCCTGATTGTGGATCTGCCAGAGTCCAAGTCCGCAATGCCTGCAATGCCGGGTGGCGGTATGGGCGGTATGGATTTCTAGTAAGCATCCATATAGACCAAGAAAATTAGACCAAGAAACCAAAAAGCGCCAGTTTAGAAATAAGCTGGCGCTTTTTTTTTGGAGCGTTAAATAATCGGGTTGCAGCTTTCCTAAATCACGACATTGAGGTCAGGGACAGTGACGGGCACCATTTCCATATCGCCATCGCCGAAGGAATGATCTTTGATTAAATTCGCATGGGGATTCTTATTTTGCGCGCGCTGCTGGGCGTTCAAGTTGCCAGGCCCATGGTAATTACCGGGCGTATTGGCCAGTTCCGGGAAGCGGAAGAACTCCACTTTCTTGCCGTGAAATTCGGGGTGATTGCGCTCAATCCAGCGGTTGACGCCTCGAATCACGGGAACTGCCAGGAAGGTGGTGAAGAGTAAACCGTATGCCAAGGGGTTAACCGTTCGGGCCGCTTTGACCAGATTATCAGTCGAGCGCTCTAAGAAGCCGCTGAGGTGTTTCAGCGTTTTTTGGTCCGATTGCTGAAACTCATGGAGCAACTGCGGATCGGATTGAAGATGTGTCCAAGCCCGTTCTTGCGAGGTTAAAACGTTTGCTTTTCGGAATTCTTTAGAAACTTCAGGATCGCCCACAATGCCAGATAATTGCTTGAGTCGTTCGTGAAGCACATGGAGCTCTCTGGCAAGCTCTCCGCGTGCGCCTGGCTGGTTGTAGTTATGAGCAATCCAGTTGGCATTGTGAGGCGAGGTTTTCGGGTCGAGCGCGTTTCTTAAATTGGCGTCATCCTTTTGGTTCAGGCCTTCCGTGAAGAGTTCGCCGAATTTAAAGCCTAAATAAGCGGCGATAAAGACGCCCAGGTTCTGGACAATCGACTTATACTTGCTCATGGCATCCGTCTGCGTTCCCATGTCATAAGCCGTTTTGAGCAGGGCCAGGATGGAGTAAGCACCCTTGAACTGTGTGGCAAGTACGAAGGCAATTAGGAGGCTGGTGAGCATTTGGGCCGTTTTTGGGTTTGGGTCATTGCCCTTTGAAGCCTCTTCCCCTCGTTGATAAAGCAACATGCCAGTGGCGGCCAATGTTGGGAGTAATGGGGCCAGAGGCAGGGTTAATAAGGCGTTTCGGCTTGAAAAAACGCTACCGAACAGATCCCGTCCTACAAACAAGCCGAAATTCTGCGTCAGCCGTGCGGGAGATAAACGGCTCAGGACGCTTTGTTTCGCCGGTTGTGGCGGCGGTATGTATGCTGGATTTGGGGGGATGCTGGCCATTGGGGCTAAGGAGAACCCTGTCTTCGATTTTTGTGAGGGGAAAATATGAGCAATACGCCGCTACCTCTTTGCCGGATAAGCAATACCCGAGTAAAAGAAATAGATCGGAATATAAGAATACAGTTTATAAATACCCCTCAATCAAAACTTGTGCTACTTCTGTCTCAAAAAGCTTTTTGAGAACACGATTCCTTTCGTCAGAGGCTTAAACACCCCTGCAAGGAATTGCTGAATAGATAAAACTTGCAACAGATGGATGTGTTTAAGATATCAAAACTTGGCCAGTGCGCCGTTTACCTTGTAGAGATAAGGAATGCAGGCTTCGGTGATGCCGTTTCTGTCCACGGTGCCTTGCCCTTGATAGTAAGCCGACACCGCATGGTCATAACTGCCTTGATATCGCTGAATGAGCCAGGCCAGATAGCGTGTCATGCCGCCGATATTTTCAATCGGGTCAAACGGGTCACTGACGCCCAGCCAGTTTGCCGTATCCGGCTTGAGCTGTCCCAGGCCAATCGCCCCGGAAGAGGAGATGGCGTCGCTGCGATAGGAGGATTCAACGGCGATCATGCTGGCCACCAGCTTGGGATTCACCCGGTAGAACTGGCAAAAATACACGATAGCTTCGGCAAAGAGCCTGGCGTCGTTGGCAGCCACTTTCTTGTTGCTCAGTTGGATATAGCTTGCGATGGGGAGGCTTTGCGAGGCGGCAATCGGCGGTCTGCTTAGGAAGGCGTTGCGAAAAAGGTATTGCTTGACGATAGCATCTGTTGTGGAGGGCTTTGTAAGGGTAGTGGCCGAATGAACGCCTGATTCAATGGCCATAAGCGCCGTTACTGGCGCAACACTGGCGATTTTCTCTTGTTTTGATGGACTGATACTGGGTACAGGGGCCCCCAGCGACGTGGCTTCCTTAGGGTTGGAGACTTTAACGGAAGCTTTTGAAACATCCGTCTTTCCCGACGCCGGTTTGGGGTTGCTGACTTTGCCTGCTTTGCCAGGTTTGTGCCTTTTGTCATGCTTTTTGCCAAAAAACGGTAGTTTTAAAGCTTCAGCCGTTTGAAAACCGCCAAAACCGCCCAATATAAAGCCACCCAATATAAAGCTAACCAGGCCTATACCTGCCAGCATCAAGGCGACTTTTCGGTAGGACAGGCGGTAAACCACTTGACTCGTTTTTTGATTCGTTCTTTGACTCACAGGGGGGCTTCCTTTTGCTTAAACCTGAATACGCCGCCGTTAAGCGTCAGGTTTCAAAAAGCTTTCATTAAAGCCATTGGCAGCGCCTAAACGCAAAGCGATTAGGATAACGATGGGCCTGCTATGGCGAGCTGGACCCTGTCTCTCTAATGATGATGCAATCCCGATCCTACTCATGTCATCTTATGACATCTTGTTATGTCATTTTATGTCATTTTGGGGGCTGTTTGGCCAAATTGCATCGTGCCTGGACTGTAATTTTACACCAGAAAGCAAATGCTAAGGCTTATCGTAATGCACCGTGTAAAAGCAATCAACGCTGTCGTTGGTAATGCTTGTGGGAATCGGCGCAACGGGCGAGGTTTCCTGAACGGTGGTAAGGACAAAGGCGTCAAATTCTGGGTTCTCGGAGGGGCGGCGCACTCTTAGATCTGTAATTTCTCCATTGCGCTGCACTTTAAAGGCCAGCGCCACATCCAAGTCGTTAACAATCGCCGTTTCAGGTTTCCACGTCGGTTTTACCAGGTACCAGTGCTTCCTGACCTCGCGAATCACCTGGGCAAAATACGGGCCGTAGACATCTTCCTTGATGCTGAGGTTATCGCCCTGAACCGTCTTTTTAGCAGGCGTTTCAGCCAAAGCGGATGTGGCCGTCACAAGCAAAAGCACTATGGCTAATAATCCCAAACGAAGGGCTAAACGGAAATTCATCATCACACTCTCTCCCTTTAGAAATTTAAGTCTAGAAATTTAAGTCAGAAATTCAAGCTGAGCTTCATTTAAAACTATAGCTTAAAATATGGCGCTCAGTTTTTTCAAGTCTTCGGGGGTGTCAATGCCAATGGGCGCCTTTTCAATGGCAATTGCCAAAATAGACAAATTATTTTCAAGCGCCCGCAACTGTTCCAGTTTTTCAAGCAATTCCAAGGGCGAAGGGGGCAGGGCCGTCATTTTTTCAAGGGCGCTTCTGCGATACAGGTAAATGCCGATGTGGCGGTAGGCGCTTTGCCAGGAGTCTTTGGCGTCATCGCGATTAAAGGGCAACGGTGAGCGTGAAAAATAAAGCGCCTGAAAGTAAGCGTTCGATGAAGAGGATTGAGCCAGAACCGCCTTAACGATGTTGGGGTCTTCAAAATCTTCCGCTGACGTTATCGGGCTGACGAGGGTAATAATGTCCCCCACGGGGTTTTGCTGGGCAAGGGTCAACGCTTTTTGTAAATCGTCCGGGTTGATTTGAGGTTCATCCCCCTGGACATTTAAAATCCAATCGTGCGTCGTATACTGCCTGGCCACTTCCCAGACGCGATCGGTGCCGGATGGATGATTGGGCGAGGTCATCGCAACGCTTGCCCCAAAGCCCTCGCAAGCCGTTTTAATGCGCGTGTCATCGGTTGCGATAATCACGCGATCAATTTGTGAAAGCCCTGAAACGCGTTGCCAAACGTGCTGAATCATTGGCTTTTGTGAAATTTCCACCAACGGTTTTCCAGGGAAACGACTGGAAGCGTAGCGAGCGGGAATCACGGCCAGTATTTTGGGTTTTGCAGAAGTCATAAGGGATTCCGCTAAATTCAAGAAAACTATTGAAGGGACTATTTTAGCGCGTAAAAACGGCCACTGTTTGCGCCGACGTAAAGATAACCATGGTTGACCAAAAGCCCGGATTCGATCATGCTGGCCACCCGCGTTTTCCATAGCTCAACACCGGTTAAGGCGTTCAGCGCCCAAATCTGCCCATCGCCCATCGCCACGTATAAAACGCCATTGCTTAAAACGGGGGCGGAAACCACAACGCCTGAGAGCTGCCGTTGCCAGAGATTGGTCTGCGATTTTGCGTTGACGCAGCTCAGGGTGCCTTCCAGATCGGCAATGTAAATGCGATCCCCCTGCTTTTCATCCTTCATGATAATGGGAGGAACTATCAGCGGATGGCTATAGAGTCCCATATGGCGCCAGCGTTTTTCACCGGTGTCTATATCCAATGCTGCAAGTGCGCCGTTGGTTGTGGTGAAGTAAACGGTGTCTTCCACTACAACCGGTGGCACGACCACCGGGCCATCAATGGTGTAAAACCAAAGCGGTTTCCCAGTTTCAATATCAATGGCGTAGCAACGCCCGCGATAATCGGCAATAAAAAGTTTGCCGTCAAAAACGACAGGGGAGGCGTCCAGCATGTTATCCGTGTCATACGCCCATTTTTGCTCTCCGCTTTCAGCGTCAAGCGCATAAATTTTACCCGCACGTGTGGCCACATACACGGTTTCGGCTTTGTCCTGTTTATTGAGCTGGGCTACAAAGGGAGTGGCAACCATTTTGCTCTGCGCATCAAACGTCCAGAGTTTCTTACCGTTGCCCCGGTTCAGTGCGTAGACCTTGCCCGAGGTGCTGGCGACGATTACATGCTTGTCTGAAAGGGCGGGCGAGGCATGATCGATGGGGTCGGCTAACGCCTGCTGCCATTGCAGAACGCCTTTTTGCTTATGAAAGGCGAACACCGAGCCGGTTGAAGTGGCCACATACACCGAGCGGTTATCGATGGCCGCGGCGCTTTGGACTTTCCCCAAAAGCTTTACCTGCCAGGCCAGTGTTCCCTTTGGTTTCTGCTTGTCATCATCCACATAAGCCGAGCGAAACTGGTAGACTTGACCCAATGAAGGCGGTGCTTCTTTTTTTCGGGCAACGGCCTGCGGCTCAATAGACAGGCTGCTTGCCAAGAGTAAAAGCAGTGACATCAGGGAAAAAGGAAAATGCTTTTGGGTCAAAAACGACATGCGCATATTGTCCGGGCACTGAACTGAAACAGGAAGTGAAATGGAAGAAGGTGCTGCTGAAAACTAGATGCTTTCCATTTCTGGCTTAGCCTTCAATTGTAGCAAAGACCTGGGCATTAAACGGCCAACGCAACATCCTGAAGAGACAAATGGCCTATAATAAATCCTGCAATGATTTGTGTATAAGATTTATATTGACGGGCATTCTTTCTCATCATGTCTCAATCCTCTTTACCTGAAACGGAATCCTTGGCGCTGATTGCAACCGAACAGGTCAATCCTGAAACCCGTGATATTGACCGGCTTTCTTCGCTGGCTATTTTACAGCGAATCAATGCCGAAGACGCGTTGCTTCACCGGGCGGTTCAAAAGGCATTGCCAGAGATTGCGGCGGTGGTGGATAGAATCGCTTCAGGCTTTAAGCGAAACGGCAGGCTGCTGTATTTTGGCGCGGGCACCAGCGGCAGGCTGGGGGTGCTGGATGCCTCGGAGTGTCCGCCGACTTTTGGCGCACCTGCCGAACAGGTGCAAGGCATTATTGCAGGGGGTGATCGGGCACTTCGTTTTGCCGTTGAGGGGGCTGAGGATAACGAGGCCCAGGGCTACCAGGACGCCATCGATTGCGGCTTAACCTCGGATGATGTCGTGGTGGGTCTCTCGGCAAGCGGATACGCGCCTTATGTCTATGGCGTCATCCGGGCGGCTAAGGAACGCGGGGCGTTTAGCGCCTGTATTGTCTGTCACGGCAAATCGCGCCTGGCAGGTCTGGTGGATCAGGCCATCGTGGTTGAGGTGGGCCCTGAGGTCGTCACCGGTTCTACCCGAATGAAAGCGGGCAGCGCCCAGAAAATGGTGCTGAATATGCTTTCAACGGCCTCAATGATTCAAATCGGGAAAACCTACGAGAATTTAATGGTGGATGTTCAGCCCACCAATGCCAAGCTTAAAGCCAGGGCTGCCAGAATCGTCCAGGCCCTTGCTGGCGTTGATGAGACGAACGCCGAGGCGGCCTTAGCACAGAGCCAGTACCAGGTTAAAGCGGCCATTGTGATGCTGAAAAAGAAATGTAGTCTTGATCAGGCAAACGCCTTGTTGTCGCAGTATTCCGGGAAATTGAGGCCGGCTCTTGAAAGCCTTTAAGCGCTAGCAAATAAAAAGTGTTACAGAAACTGTCTATTGTTGCTGCCAAATGCGTTTCGCTCTGTGGGAACATAATTGTATTAGAATAAAGGGGCTGCCTTATTAAATTATCTTGTTTTTCGCGATTGCGCCGGGTTTGCGGTATGACTGAATGAACTGATGAATTGGGGAGATTTCTGACGATGAGTATGCAAGTAAAACCAGAAGCCGATCACGGCAGTCAATCGGGGCATTTGGGCAGTCGCCTGGTCAGCCGTCTCCTTAACAATGCGGACAATATCAAGCACCCAGCAGTTATCGAAGAGGGAGTGTGCTGGTCATACGCAGACCTGCTTGAAAAAGCCATCCGCCTTGCGTCAAGCCTTAATGCCAAGGGTATCAAGCCCGGGGATAAAGTGGCCATTATGCTGATGAACCAGAAAGAATTTCTGGTCAGCTTTTTTGCCTTGCGGATCCTTTCAGCGGTGGTCGTACCGCTGAATATTCAAATGCCTCCTGAAGACTTGCGCTTTATTCTTCGGCACTCGGAGTCCCGGCTGGTGATCACCAACCCGCTGTTCGCCAAGCATTTTGAGGGCACTCCTTTGCCGCTGTTAATCGCAGGAGAACATCCTGAAGCCGTTTCTGAAATGTCCTGGGAAGCTGCCGTTAGCGCGGGGAACGCTGATTTTTCAATTGAAGCTGAAAGCCTCGAAACGCTTGCCAACCCCGATTTGCATGTGCTGATTTATACGTCTGGAACGACCGGACAACCCAAGGGCGTGATGCTTTCAGAGAAAAATCTCATCGCGAATTTAGATGGCATTCACCCGGTAATTGGCCTTGTAAGTGAGGATAAAGGGCTTCTGGCGTTGCCGCTCTTTCATGCGTACGGCTTGATGATAGGGCTGTATTTGCTGGATCAAAAAGGCACGCTGATTCTGGTGCCCAATTTCTCGCCCAAGAAAATACTTGAATCCATTATTCAGCATCAGGTGACGGTGTTGCCCCTGGTGCCCACCATGTTTGGGGTGATGCTTCAGGGAATGAAAAAAGCTGGCGCAGAAGCATTTAAGGCGTTGCGCATTTGTATTTCAGGCGGTGCAAGCCTGCCTCCCCAGCTTTTGAAAGACGTGGAAGAATCGCTGAATATTGTGGTGCTGGAAGGCTATGGCATGACCGAAGCCTCGCCGGTTCTTTGCGTCAATAATCCAAAGCGTGGCAGTATCCCCGGTTCTGTTGGAAAACCATTGCCCAATGTTGCCTTAAAGCTTGTGAATGATGAAATCAGGGTGAAGGGCGATAACGTGATGGCGGGTTATTACAAGAACCCGGAGGCCACCGCCGAGGCTTTTGATGAAACGGGATTCCTGAAAACAGGGGATTTGGGGCATCTCGATGAAGAGGGGAACCTGTACATTTCGGGCGGGCGGATCAAGGATTTGATTATCAAGGCGGGCGAAAATATCGCCCCGCTTCGGATTGAACAGGTGTTGTACCAGCATCCGGCCATTCAGGAAGCCAGCGTGATTGGGGTAAACGATCCCAAGCTTGGGGAAGATATTTTAGCTTGTATTCAACTCAAGGCGGATTATATTGCCCAGCACGGCAATGGGTCTAACCAACTGGGAGATGCTGAGCAAAAATCTCTGGAAGCGGAGCTTCGCAAATTCTGCGTTTCAAACCTCACGCCAATGCTTACGCCATCGTATTTTCGTTTCTACGACGAGCTGCCGAAAAACGCCAGCGGCAAGGTGCTGAAAAAAACCCTGCGCGAAGAAAATCCAACGGCCCCAAAAAAGTAAGCGGCTGAATTAAAATTCCGAGTCGTCCCATGCTCTGCGGGTTCGATCGCTCAAGGATGAGACTTGATCGCGCACGCGGTCACTCAGGCTGCCCGACCCACTGCTTCTGCCGGGGCGGTCAAAGTCGCTATCAAAGTCACTGTCGAAGTCATCGTCGAAGGCGTCAATGTCCCGGCTTCGGCTTCTAGAACTGCTGCTGCTTCTGCCGGGGCGGTCAAAATCGCTATCAAAGTCACTGTCAAAAGCGCGATCAAAGGAGGAAGAACTCCGGCTTCGGCTGCTGCTGGTCGCTTCCGGCGGCTTTGTGGTGGCCCACTTGATAATCAGCTTGGCGTCTTCTTTGACGTTCTGAGGCAGGAACATCACGACGATACGGCCGATAAAGCGCAGGACGGGAGCGCTCCAGCGGTAAAAGCGATTGTCATAAAGGCGTCTTAAAAAATCGTTCGGCGGAGAATTGGGATCTTTCAACATCTTTTGGATGTCTTCTCGGCTGTCCATCTGATCCAGCGTCTTTGCCCAGTCCGGGTTGTCTTTGAGAAACTCGCTGACCTGGTCGCCGACTTTATCGCCCACCTGTTCGGCATAAGCTTCTGCAGACTGGTTGCGCTGAGGCTGTCTGGCTTGAGGCTGTCTGGATTCAGGGCTTCTTGGGCCTGAAGAAGGACGGTTCGTCGAAGGTCTGGACGGGCGAGATTGCTCTGAACTTTGACGCGATGGGCGTTGAGGGCGACTTGTTTCAGGATCTGTTGCTTCATCTCTTGCTTTAGGGCCCGCTTGTTGGGAGGGCTGTGCGGGGGAATTGCTCGAAGCAGGGGGCGTATAATAAGCCTGCGTCGGGTAGCCGGGATACTGAAACGGCTGGCTGGGACTGTAACTAGCCTGCTCCGGCAAGTCGTTAGCTGGAGATTGCAATGATTGCGCCGCTGTTTGGCCGTTTGGGTTGGCTGTAAATGGGGACGTCACGGCTTGCGATGGGCTAAAGGCTTCTGAAGAGGGGAAACCTTCAGGGGCCCCACTAGTATCTATGCCAACTGGCAAAGCCTGGGCTTGCTGGATTTGATAGTTCGGCAGGTTGATCAGGCGGTTAAAATCTGGCCCTTGGGGCAGCACTGAACTCTGGCTAAAGGCGTCGTTTTGAAAAGCGCCAGCGTCTCCAGCGCCTAAAGATAGAGATGCGCCGTCACCGCCTGCAACGGGCAAGGGGCCAGCGGTTGGAAAACCGGCCGCAATATAAGGCGCTCTTGCATAGAGTGTTTGTGGATAAGCCTGCGCTAAGGAAGAGAGGGCGGGGCCTGTGGAGGATGTGCTCATAGGAGGAAGAAACCTTTTTTAGGAGCCGGGGGTGGGAGGGGAATGCACCGCAAACCAGCTCATATGACGAGCTGATATATCGGATAAGCCAGAGGTAAACTTAGACGAGGATAGAATTATACCCTCGCTGAAATAAAACGTCTCAATGCAAATTGTTGCTAGCAGTCCCTCGCGTGGGCTGATGCCTGAAAATAATGGATGTCCCCTTCCCGGTATAAGAAGATAAAGCAGTAATTTTTCTTACCTTACGGGCTTACCTTACTGGCCACGAACCGGACTTGTAGCTTGAGTGTCGTTATATTGATGCAGGGCCTTTTGTCGAATCAGGCTGGCTGCGGATCTTAGCCGAACATTCATCGCACGGGGCTGGGCCAGGCTGGATTGAATCATCCCAAGCCAGGGCTCATCATCCCAGTCGCGCCCCGAACTTTGGACAGGGCCTGAGCGTAGCAGGTTTGAAAGTGACGCAATATTTGCAACGCTCTTGGGTGCTGGTCGCTCCGTTTGTGATTGTAGACTCTCAACAGGTCTGCGTAACGCTTGTGGCACCGCTTCCTGCGGTATTTTATTGGTGGATGCGGGAACGCTTGCAAAAGCACTTGGCCTTTGGGAGGCGGAAATGGGCTGAAACCCCCGAGGCGCTTCCAGTTGAGAGTTTACAGGCTGTGAAGCGAAGAAAGAGTCGGAGATGGCGGAAATGCCCTGGGAACTTGCTGCCTGAAAATTCAGCGCGAAGTGGGAAGTGCCAGTCGTATTTGTTCTTTGGGTCACCGAAGCGATAGGGGCCTGATAATCGGTTGTGATTCGGCTTGCGGCAATCGGCTGGCTTGATATCTCTGCTTGTTGAGGACTGTTGTTAGAGGCTGGGGTCTTGGCCCTAGGAGGTGCTTGGGTTAAAGCACCTGGCGATTGAGGTTTTTGGTAAGCATTACTGGGAGAGGGCCGGTTGGGCTTGAACGCCTCGGTTGTTTCAGCGGTAAACTTTCTTAACCCTACTGGCTTAGGGGTTGCAAAGGCGATATCGGCGATGGAACTATTGGTAATTTGATGAACGCCGCGCGTGATTTGATCGGCGATGTTTTCAAATACCCGGTTAAATCCGGCCCGGTTCTTGGCCTTGTAATGGTGGAAGGATTTTTCAGCTTCCTGTCGAAGGGGCGCGTCGCTTTCAATGGTATGAAGCGTTTGCGGCTGAGGTGTCAACGGATGAATGGGATGCTGAATTGGCTGATGCTGGGCTTGAACAGCGCTTGAGAGGGTTGCCTTGGGGTATTCAGGGGGCTTATGGTCATCACTTCGCAAGCGCTGGCGAATGTTTTCAAGCGTCTCGCCTTTTAACAGGCGTTCCTTAACTTGCAGAAAAAAAGAAATATCGTCTTGCGAAAAGCTTAAATCGCCGTTAAAGGCGATATAGCCCACGTCGTCATAGGCCTGTTCGGGGATTTTCAGAAATTGTGACAGGCGAAACAGCACTGTCTCCGACATGCCAAGCTGTTGGGCGGCTTCATCAAGCGTATAGCAGAGGTAACTCATTCAGGTCGATTCACGTTTACTCAGCACGATGCAAAGACAACAAAAAATGGAGTGGCTGGCGAGCAGATACCGTCAGGGCCAGGGAGGGGTAGAGTTATTTTAAAATAAAACCCCATCTCATATTGCCATTATAGGCGAGTCGCCACTAAATGCCAAACAAGAGGCCATGACAGGGAGAACTCTCTTTTTGAACTTGAGTTGACAAGCTAGGGGAACCCGTAAAGCCTTATGAAGTCTCTATTGAAGCCCTAGCCTGAAAAGGCGGAGATGACAACCGGCGGTGCGTTAAGACTAACGCTTGCCGAACTGTTGTTCATGGGAGAGCTAACGCCCTGCGGGGGTAACGCCTCGGCTGCCAATAGCGCCAGGCACGCTAGCGTCAGGAGGGTGAACAGGAGCGGTAATACCCACTCCCACAACCAGTTTTTGGCGGGGGACGCTTCGGGTTCATAAGTTTCCATTTCCTGCCCGCCATAGCGAAGCGACGTAAATCCATTGAGCGGATCGCGCCTGAGCCGCTCAAGATTGAGACGTCTGTCCTGCTCGGCGATGCCCTTGCTGGCGGAAGGGGTGTTTAAAATTGAGCGATCAATTTCCAGATCCAGCTGGCGATCCAATTCGTCGAGAAAAAGACTGTCCGGCTTGAAGTTTCTGGGCAACTCCAAACCCAGCCCTCTGCGGATGGCGGATTTACTCCATTGGGCTGGGGTTGTATCGTTGTGCTTCCATTCACTTTTTTGCCAATCTTTAGTCCAGTCTTTGATCCAGGGCGTACTCATGTCCAATCTCCCGCTAGTTGTGCTAAGTTCAGTCGCGCTATGAGATGTCAAAACTGCCATTCGCGTTTCATCGCAATGGCAACAGGTCATGTCTGTTCTGTGATTAAAGAGTTGATTTAAAGCCAAATTGGCCTAAATGCGCTGTTCCGTATACTTTTTGATTCCCAATGTAAAAGATGCAAGAAAGGCCGCTTGAAATATATCACCCATGTCTTACTCAATTTCAGGGTCTTACTTAATTTCAGGTTTTGAATGCGAGTAAGGTCGTTTGCCCACGCCCTGCTCTTACCTAAGCGGCCTATTACCCAACTTGTGTGAAAATGCTCCCAAGCTTGATTTACAAAAGCCTAAGCAACCGTCTTGGAGCCTGTTCTAACCAGCCATTCATTCCGTCTTGTCGTGTCGTCTTGTCGTCAAAAAAGCTCTCGGATTATGGTAGCGATTGCCGAAGCGTTTTCGGCTGTTTGCTCTGGACTACTCTTGAAAACGGAAGCAGGTTTTTCCATTACAAAATGACGCGAAATGGAAAACACAGCCTCCACAATTGCATGAAAACATAGAACACCCTTTTTATGCTACTAAAATCGTAAAAGATAACTAATCTTAAAAAAACCTGTTTTTTGACAATGTAACTTCAAGCGAAATGCTTTTGCCGCGTATCACATGAGGGCCTGAATAGCGCGCTTCTCTCTCCGTGCGTATTGGGCCAGGCTTCTCTTTGCGCCGGAGGCGTTTCCATTTGCCCAGGCAGCCCGCCATTTCAGTCTGGGATATCCAAAAGATTTGCCGTTGCTGGCTTTAGGCCTGTTTCCGATATGGAAATAAATGGGGATGGAAATATCCTCCACTTGCTGTATGCAGAGAGGACATCCTTGTTCGATACACCTAGCATCAGGGTAAACAATTCCCTGATAGCAAAAAAGACTTATTTACCACACCTCTCTCTCTTTCCCTGATGAACCACACGGGTGCCTGCAATTTCGAAGGCACCTTTTCTTTTTGGAAACTTTTTCAGATTCGCTTGTTTAAAAGACGCGGAGGGTGAGGTGGCGCCATTGCCGCAGCCTGCTATTTATATAAGTTTTATATTTTTGCTCTTATGTCTAAAACTCTTGTAATAACAAGGGTTTTAAGAGACCTGAAGATGAATAACCCTGCCCTTGTCTGTAAAGCCCTGCTTTTCTAAGCGCCACACTTGGGTATAATAAAAGCTATGCGATTGTTTGAAAAAATTGAAGAATATTATATCCACCGTTGCCTGGAATTGGCCAGGCTCGGGATGCATTCGGCAAGCCCCAACCCGATGGTCGGCGCCATTGTACTGGATGCCAAGGGTAAAAAGGTCGGCGAAGGCTATCATGTGCGCTCAGGCGGGCCCCATGCTGAAATTATGGCGCTGGAGCAGGCTGGTGAAGACGCCCAGGGCGGAACGCTTTACGTTAACCTGGAGCCTTGTAGCCATACGGGCAAAACGCCGCCCTGTACCGATGCTATAGTCAAGGCAGGCATTGAGCGCGTGGTTTGCGGCACGCTTGATCCCAACC
The DNA here is from genome assembly GCA_035285165.1 of Vampirovibrionales bacterium. Lineage (GTDB taxonomy): Bacteria > Cyanobacteriota > Vampirovibrionia > Vampirovibrionales > Vampirovibrionaceae > JAYKHP01. The sequence continues at coordinate 90,422 of JAYKHP010000019.1, forward strand.
CCCTGGTGTCAGGCAGTGGGCGAGACGCCCTTCAGAACAAGCGGATCTCGGTGCGTTACGGTTTTCTTGAGCAGGATTGCCTGCGCTTAAACGAGACGTTTTTCCACTACATTAGCACCAAAACCCCCTATGTCAGCCTGAAGCTCGGCTTGACGATGGATGGGAAAATCGCTGCGAGAAACGGCCAGAGCCAATGGCTGACCGGCCCACTGTCGCGACAGTTTGTCCATCATTTAAGAAGTTATCATGACGCGATTTTAACCACGGCTGAAACGGTGTTGGTGGATGATCCGGAATTGACCGTTCGCGAATTGCCGGTAATTGCTCGCCAGCCGGTTCGCGTGGTGCTGGATAGGCAATGCCGTCTGGATCCGATGAAGCACAAGATTTTTGACACCAGCGAGGCCCAGACCTGGGTGTTTACCTCTAAAATCCATCAGGACAGGCGTTATCTTGCCCAGTTGGAAGATCGGGGTATTCAGGTCTTTGAAGCCGATGACACCGGCACAGGCTTGAACATGAAAGAAGTGTTCGACACGCTTGGCCAGCAAAGCATCAGCAACGTCTTTGTTGAGGCGGGTGGGCATTTGGCGGGACACCTGATGAATGCCAACCTGATCCACAAGCTTTACTTGTTTTACGCGCCCAGGATTTTACCGGATCCGATGGCCATTGGCGCCTTTTCAGATTCGGTGAACCTGAAGCTGCCAGACACGCCTGATATCGAAATTGCCCAGTCCTACCGGCTGGAAAAAGATCTCGTCGTGGAAGCCTATCCCAAGCGAAAGCCAATCGTCATTTCAGGCAGTGGCGCCCACGCCAGAACGGTCTTAAGCGCCGTTTAGAGTTAGCCCGTCTTTATTACTTACTGGAAAATTTCTCTCAGAGCGGGGCCGATGTTGCCTGATTCTGCTGTTAAATAGGGGTAATTCGCTTTTTGCTGCAAGTCCCACAGGGGAGACGCCTCTTCGCTTCGGCCCGGTAAGTGGCAGATGATGGCGGTTTTTGCAAGCGTGTGTTTTCCTTGGGTATAGTTGCCATTTAAAAGCGTCGCATCGGGCCGGTCGTCTCCAACGACAATGAGCTGTTTAATCGTCTTGGCATGTTGATCGACAACGGCCTGCGTCGTTTTGCCCTTGTTGACGCCTCTGGGATTAAAGCGGACGATATTGAGCGAAAAACGTCCATTGTGCGAAGGCTTTTCTTGGACAATGGCAGGCTCAAAATCGACTTTTTCTTTTGAGAGGGCGCTTTCCAGCGCTTGTTTAAGCGCCATTGCAAAAACCGTGTCTTCTCTCCAATGTTGGCGTTTATTCCAGACGGCAAGCCGGACGGTATTATGCTTGGGTGAATAATAAAGGACATAGCCCGGTTTTTGAGGGTTAATCCAGATTTCATAAACAGGTCTTAAGTCCCCCCGGGGAAGGATGAAGGGTGTATCAAGCGGTGCCTCGGGCGTTATTTCACCGCTTTTTTCAAAGCCTTCCTCTGAAAGGACGCTTCGAAACGTCTTATCCAAAAGCGCCTGATCCCAATGTAGCGTCTCTTCGATGTAGTGTCGCCAATTGGGGCTTTGATCCTGGTTTTCATTTAAGCCAGATACCCAGGCGGCGCAATTTTTATTGCCGGTATTGGCGTACATCTGCTTGCCGTTGTTAACAATTAAGCCATCCAGGTGCAATTTTTCTAGAACCGGCGTCAGTTGTGGATGCTGTACCAACGCCTGAATCGTTTCAAGCACCCGCACCGTATTCCACCAGATTTCAACCGGCTGCTGCCTTCTGGCCTGCTCAATCACTGCGATCGTTTCAGCAAGTCCCACCGTGTTATAAGCAACGTCAGCCGCATCGTTTGGGCACGCATGCCCGATGATGAACGATTCATCCACGTCACTCATCACAAGCGTGATGAGCGATGGGGCATTGCTGCTAGGGCTAGGGGAATTCTGTGTAGGAGAAGCGGTCATATTTTTATAAAGGAAGAGGGTCGTGTTTTATCTGGCTTAGGCTTTTCTCAGGACGACCTGATCATCGCCATCGACTTCTTTTAAACGAACAAAGACCCGCTCTTCTTTTGCCGTGGGCAGATTCTTGCCCACGTAATCGGCGCGGATGGGCAAGTCGCGATGACCGCGATCCAGTAGCACCATCAATTGAACACTCGCGGGTCTGCCATAGGCGTTAATGGCATCAAGTGCTGCGCGGATGCTTCTGCCGCTGAATAGCACGTCATCCACCAGAATCACGCGTTTGTCGGTAATATCCACTGGCACCAGGCTGTCGCCCGTGGGCTTAAACGTCTGGCCCGTATCATCGCGATACAGCGTAATATCCAGATAACCCACTGGAATAGCGTTTCCCTCAAACTGCTCAACAAGCTGTCCGATCCGCTCGGCCAAGGGCTTGCCTCGGGTTAAAATCCCCATCAGCACCAGGTCTTTGGAGCCGTTATTTTTTTCAAGCAACTCATGGGTCAGGCGCTTCAGCGTCCGCGCCACATCGTCACTGCTTAAAATGACGGTTTCCTGTAGGCTATCGGGGATCATGTTCTGCGGCATAAAGGGCTCCTAGAAGGGCTTTGGCTTTTCGGCAGCATTCGTTGTATTCGTTTTGGGCGATGGAATCAGCCACAATACCCGCGCCCACATGGAGTCGGGCAAGATAGCGCGTATGATGATTGCTGCGCACATCACCTTGAAGGTCGTCACTTGAGGCATTATACGGCAAAAACGCCGGTGTTGCCGCAGGGGGATGCATAGGCATTAAAAGCAGCGTGCGAATTAGGATATTCAGATCCAATAACATTTCAGGCGTGTTGAAATCCACATAGCCGAGGCTTCCGGTGTAAAACTCGCGCCGAACCGGCTCAAGGCTATCGAGAATATCAATACAGCGAAGCTTGGGGCAGCCGGTGATAGTGCCTCCCGGAAACACGGCGGCAATGGCGTCCCATAGGTCAAAGCGTGCTTCATCCAGAATGCCTTCAATGTTACTGACCAAATGCATCACATGCGAATAGCGCTCGATCGTAAGCAGTTCGTCCACGTCAACAGAACCGGCCAGACAAACATGGCCTAGATCATTGCGCAATAAATCCACCAGCATCAAATGCTCGGCCCGCTCCTTGGGATTATCAAGCAGGCTTTTGGCCAATGCGGTATCTTCCTCCATTGTCTTGCCCCGTCCCCTGGTGCCAGCGATAGGGCGTGTCGTAAGCAAAATGCGTTGCGCTTGGCCAACGGCCCGGGCGCTCATCAGGCGCTCTGGCGAGTTGCTTACAAGAACGCCTTCGGGCGTTTTTACAAACGCCGAAAATGGCGCTGGACTATTTTGGCAAAGGGTTTCATAAAAGGCATAAGGGCAGGCGATGCCGACTTCTTTTTCAAGGCGCAGGGATAAATTGGCCTGGTATACATTGCCTTTTTCGATGTGCTCCAGAATCGCTTGCGTGGCGCTTGAAAATTCAGAAGGAGAAAAAGACGCGTGGAACGTTTGCCGATAGGTGCTGAGCAGGTCGCTGAATAAGTCATTCGCAGAAAGATTATTCTGGATTGGCAGTTCAGTTGCGTTACCGAAAGATGTCTTCAGCGTGTTTTGTAGAACGTCTTGCCAAAGGTCGCGGCAATTTTGCTGCTCTTTTTTAGCACTTGTTTCCCATTGCCAGCTCTGGCTTTCAAAATCAAAACAACCGACAACGTCAAACTGGAGCAGAAGAAAATCCGTCTCGCTGGTTGCCGTCTCGTTTTTTTTGAAAGCCATTGGCCACAGCGACGGATCGCAGTAGCGGTAAAATTCATAGCCCAGTTGAATAAAGGCTTTTTCTGAAAACGACTGTTGACGCAGATATTGAAACAAATCCGCTGGCGATGAGAGGCAAAGCGTTTGTTGCGTCAAGCCAGTATGGTTTCGCGTTTCATGCGTCAGTTTGTCGGCCTGGACTTTAATGATGTTGCCAGGGCGAAGGCCGATTAAAAGTTTGTGATTCAGCTTGGAGGGCAGAAGGCTCCCACCGAGCATTACGGCATACTCATCCCCATAGTAAAGGCTTAGGGTTTTGAAAAAACGGTGGATGGCTTTTTCAAGAAGCGCCTTGCGCATCGGGCTTGTTTTGGTGTCAGGCATTTTATTGCGATAGCTGTTTCTATTTTTATCTGTCTCTAGAGGGGCTTTAGGGCATGGCTGCCTTTTCTTGCAGGATGCTTTCTAAAAGCGCGTCTTCAATTTCAAAGTTGGCGTACACCGCCTGCACGTCATCGTGGGATTCAAGCAAGTCCAATAATTTCAGCAATGCTTTTGCATGCTCCCTGTCACTGAGCGCCACGCTGTTTTGAGGGATTCGCGTATTCTCCGCGCTTTCAATGGCAATGCCTTTTTTTGTGAGGGCACTCGCCACTTGATTCAGTTCACTTGGCGCGCTTTGAATGACGTATTCGCCATCCTCGGCTTCAACGTCAGTGGCGCCCGCTTCAACCGCAGATTCAAACATGGCCTCTTCATCCGCATCGTTCTTTTTCAGGACACGGATAAGTCCCACTTCCTTGAAAATCCAGGCAACACAGCCATCAGCGCCCAGATTGCCGTTGCACTTGTTGAAATAGCTTCTGACATCGCCTGCGGTTCGGTTTCGATTATCCGTGAGGCACTCCAGTAAAATCGCGATACCGCCCGGGCCATAGCCTTCATAAACGAGCGCTTCAAGCTGATCGCCCCCTTCGGCGTTGCCGCTGCCTTTGGCAATGGCACGCGCGATGTTGTCGTTTGGCATACCGATGGCCTTTGCGTGGTCAATGGCCGTTTTTAACCTGAAATTTCCCGCCGGATCCCCTCCGCCGAGTTTTGCCGCCATCATAATTTCCCTGGAGTGACGGGCGAAGGCAGCGCCTTTTTTGGCGTCCTTGACCGCTTTACTGCGCTTGATTTGCGCCCATTTTGAATGACCTGCCATAACATCCCGTACTGTATGCTTACCGACTGAGACGAGGAATCGAATGCCGATCATTTTAGCATAGGGAGGTTTATCATTGAGCGAATGGACATTGCTACAAATGCCCCTCTTCAACGTGGACTTGCTATAATTAAAGGCTCATGCCAGTTGAGTGATAGAGATTTGCTTTCAAATGAGTTACCGTTCCCAAACGATTACCGCCGTGGTGTTGACCCGCGATGACGCCAAAGTGATCGAGCGTTGTCTTGATTCGGTGAAGTGGGTGGATGAAATCCTGGTGCTTGATGCGGGCAGTACGGACAATACGCTGGAATTGGCAAGACGCTATACGCAGAAGATCTTTTTTCATCCCTCAGATGACGCCAGCACCCGGCGAAACTTCGCCTTTCAGTTGGCCAAGTCTGACTGGGTTTTATCCCTGGATGCCAAGGAATGGGTGGAGGAAATGCTCCGCCATGAAATCGACGGTGTGCTGTTAAATGCCAACGCCGACGTGGATGGCTATTCGATTGCACGTCGGGTCATGTTTCAGAACGAGGAACTGGCAGGCGATGGTAAAAGCCGCTCGATTCGCCTGTTTAGAAAAGGCAAGGGCTATGCGGTGACTGGCCCCTACCCTCATTTGATTGCCGTTCAGGGAGAATCTGAAAAACTGTCTCGTGTGATTGGCTATGAACCCTTTACCAACCTGGAAGAGTGGTTTGACACCGTGAATGAAAATTCCACGCTGGCCGCTTACCAGGCGCTTGAAGCCGGTAAGGTCGCAAGCTCAACAGGCGTGATGAATCTTTTAATCAAAACCAAGTGGACTTTCTTATCGTCCTTTCTGGCCCACTCAGGTGCCGGGATGAACGGGTTGACCATGGCGCTTGCCAAGACGGTTGAGCAGTATCTGACGCAAAACAAAATGCGCTCGCTGAGCAAGGTAAGTTCAAAATAAAACACGAAGCAATACCGTGCCCACCTATACCTATCGCTGCCTGAGCTGCCAACATAGTTTTGAAGAAACGTTGGGCCTTTATGAAAAGGCCATTGTGTTGTGCCCAACGTGCCAGGAGCGGGCCGAACGTATCCTTTCCGAATCGCCAGCAGTGCTTCGGCAAGGAAAGTCTCAGCGACCTGTCGCTCAAGATTGGCAGGATTTATCCGATATCAGCTCCATAGAGGAAGAAACGCTTCCTGGTGGCGCTAAAAGCCCGGGTGCCTGTGGCTGTATCCTTCATGCTTGTGTTCATCACAAGAAAAGGACGTCCTCAGGACAAAAGCCCGACGCTTCACCCTAACGATACAAGCCGCCAGCGCGAAGCCCGTCACTTTTTAATGGAGGCTTTTCCTGGTGCTGTTTCGGGGTTCAAAAATAGAAAAATCAAGGCGGCTTGCCGTTCTGGCAGGGTTGTTAATGATGGGCCTATTTATGCTCACGGGCACTGGGGTTATGGGAACGGGGGAAACGGTTTTTGCCAACGGGGAAAGTTACGATCCGCCTCAGGCCATCGTCTTGCCTGGCCGGGTTCAACAGCAGCAGGGCGTACCTGATATGACGTCAGAAGAACGCCAATCGCCTCAGGTGCAACCGTTAAGGGCGATTACGCCTGCACCTCACTGGACAAGCCAACCGCCGGTGTTTGAAACCAATATCCCTGCCGGGGCTGTTTTTTCAGTGGCGCTAACAAGCCCCCTGACGCTTTATCAGCTTCGGCCCGGTGATTACATCGAATTTGAAACCGTCTCGGCTGTTATCAGCGGCGATGGCCGATGGATGCTGCCAGTGGGCTCAAAGGTCAACGCCAAGGTCACAACGCTTAGCACCAGCGAATCCAGGAAACGAAAAGGACGCCTGGGCCTGACGTTTTATGAAATCATTACCCCCAATGGCTGGGTGATTCCCTTTTCGGGAAGCTTGCTGGCTTATCCTGTTTCTAAAAAGAAAGCGCTTCAAAAGCAGCAGATGGCGTTGATGTTGGACAATCAGCCGCCGGTGGGAATGGAAGGGGCGATGATTATTCCGTTGAAAAAAAGCGCGTGGCCTGATTTTTTCCCAGGGGATCAATCGCCCAAAACGTTTGAAGCAGGCCATCGGTTTTCGGTTCGGGTGGGCCGAGCCATATACTTTGGGCCAATGAGCGAGCACCAGATGTTTGCAAATGCGTCTCAAACTCCGGAGAACGTGCCTGATAGAGGGGTAGTGCCGGTACGCTATTTCTCAAAAGATGCCGTGACACAAATCGAGCAGTATCAGGATGAACACCTGATGCCGCTACCTTATCAGGGTGTTATTGGCGAAGAATAACCTTAGCGGATGCGGCCACCGGTGTAGACATCGTAGTCGAAGATGAATTCAACATCGATGGAATTGCCACGGTAGTTGGCTGGCAGTTGGCGAAAAGGGGCGGATGCGCGCACGGCGGCAATGGCTGCATCATCGGCTGAGGGTGATCCCGATCCGTTTTTCAGCCGGACACTTAGAAGCTGTCCCGCTCGTCCAATGGTAAAAAGGGCAACGACCCGCTTGCTTCTATCCGAAGAAGGCGGCTGCCAGTTGCGTTTAATGCGTCGTTGCAGTTCTGCGATATAAGGACCGAAATCCGGTTCCGGCATTGCGTCAATGCCCGGACGTCCACCGCCACCGCCGGGAGAGCCGCTTTGGGTCATGCTGCCCGAGCCGCCTGCACCGCCGCTTCTGCCGCCAGGAGAGCCGCCGCTGTTACTTGCGATATTTCTGGACAAGTTGCCGGGGATTGCCTGTGGACCTGGCGCGCCAGAACTTCCACGGCTGCTTGAAACGGGGCCGCCGCTTGTGGCGACCGGGCCACTGGCTGCCGCGTTTGGATTTGCCGCAGCAGGGAGCTTAATCAAGGGGCCTGTCGGGCTTGGTGGCATGACGGGCGCTTGGGAAGTCGTGCGCGCGGGTGTGGGAACCTTCGGGGACGGTGGCCGTGGCGAAGGCTTGGGAGATGGTTTTGGGCTTGGCTGAGGGCTTGGGGTGTTTTTTTGAGGCGTGGGCCTTGGCGTCACACGGGGCCTGGCTTGGGCCTGTCTTTGAGGCGTTGGCTTGCTGACGGGTTGCGCCGGTTGCGGTTTTGGCGTTGGTTGTCCTGCCGCCTTCATCGGAACCGCTTGCGCTCTTTCCGAGGTCTTTTTACCCCCTGAGCGTGACATCCGATCCGAGCGGTTCTTGGTGTTCTTATCCCGAGGCGACTCCGGCTTGTTGTTTTCCACTAGCACGAACTCGATGTCGCGGGGCTTAATAGTGGGCGGTTCAAAGCCGATAATCTTGATGCCGAAAAAGACGGTAAGGACGAAGTAGATAATGGCAAGCAGGAGAATAAGGACGCCATGGGCAGAGAGCGCCAGGAAAAAGGCGGCACCAAAGTTCATCGTGTCGCGGTTTCTGGTGATGACAGCCGCTGAACTCATCGGAGAAGCGTTGTAGCGAGACTCGTGGGTGTGCTGCGGGGAGCGTAGCGTCACAGTAGCGGAAGCCTTTAATCGATTGACAACACCAAGGAAAGATAAATGCAAAAATGGGATTGTTACGAATCTAATAGCATCTTGATGGCAAAATTCTAATTGAAAAGCCAGCAGCGAACAAAAAACTGGAAAAATCAGGTAAAAAACCAGGAAAGGGACGGCGCATTAAGATAACGATAAATATTGAACAAAGGGCTGAAGAGTGCCGCCAGTCGTTGTTTGGTTGGGCTTTAGCGAAGCCGCCGGATACCTGGAGCGATTATTATAGCCCAATATAGCCCAAATAAGGAACAAGCGTCGCATTTTAAAACGACTAAAATAACACTACTAAAAGGAAGCTTGATATGGAAATGGCAGGATTTTCAAAACTTGCCGGCGTTCTGGGGGATAGCCAGGTACTGGCCGTGGGAAGCCGTGGGGCTTATGATATGGAAGGGGGCGAATTTCCTGAAACCTATCATTCGGGTTGGGCTTTGCTGCTTGAAGATTGTGACGGGCAGGAAAAAGTCGTTTTTCAAACCCGGGGCGCCGATTCAGCGGCGTCGTTTTTCCGCTCGGCCTCCAAGCCTTTTCAGGCCTATGCCTGGCTACACGGGTTAAAGGCGCTAAGCTTAGAAAGCGCGCAGGCGCTTTTACCAGAAGAGCTTGCCATTATTTGCTCGTCTCATTCGGCAACGCCCGAGCAGACAGGCTGGGTAGAGCATCTGCTGAAACGCTTTTTGGCCCCAGGCGAAAGTGCTGAATCCGTCCTGCTTTGTGGGCCGCAAAAGCCCTTAAGGCAAAAAGACGACAATAAGACTAAGCTTGTGTCTCCTATAGCGACGAGGCTTTGCAACAATTGTTCCGGTAAACACGCCGGGATGCTCTGGGCCTGTCATTGTGCCGGTTGGGACAAAACCACCTACCTGCAAGCCGATCACCCGATTCAGAAGAGAATGATCAAGCTTTTGGCCCAGTATGGGCAGTTGAACGAGGCAGCAATCGGCATTGGCGTCGACGGCTGTGGCCTTCCGACGTATTATATTCCACTTCTTGCGATGGCCAGGCTTTATCTTCAATTGATTACCAATTCGGTTTTTGCCCCGCTAAAACAAGCAATGATTGGTTTCCCGCATCTGGTGGGAGGGCCAAGCCGGATTGACACCGCCCTGATGCAAGTGGGAGATGGGCAATTGCTTTCTAAAGTAGGGGCTGACGGCCTGATTTGCCTTGCCCATCTACAGAAGCGACAGGCGTTTGTCTTAAAATTGGCCGATGGCCTGGTGGATATTCGCGATATCGTGGCGGTTCATTACCTGAAGCGCCTGGGCTGGCTTTCGGATGCCCAATGGAAAGATGCCCGCCTTGTCTCCTGGCGCGAGCCCTATCGAAAAAACACGCTGGGCGAGACGATTGGCCGGGTCGTGGTGTTGGATTAAGGGCCTGAGACACTCTGCCAATAATCGTTTGACTTGGCCGGTTGAGGACATATGATTAAGGTCAGTCTCTTAAACAAGACCTTAACAAGCGGCGAGGCACCCAACTCCTTCAATCCCTCTGCGCACCTGATTGGCTGATATCCTGTTATGATGTGTCATATCAGAATCGGCATTAACCTCCCGACGTGTATCAGTGCCGGTGTAGCTCAATGGCAGAGCAACGGTTTTGTAAACCGTAGGTTGCGGGTTCGATTCCCATCACCGGCTTGTTTGTTCTCAATTCCCTTTGTAAAAGCTTACGCCTGATTGGTATCTGTAAAGAATGACCGATGGGTAGGTGCCCGAGTGGTTAAAGGGGGCGGACTGTAAATCCGTTGCGTAAGCTACGTTGGTTCAAATCCAACCCTGCCCACCATCTAAAACCCGCCATCTCGGCGGGTTTTTTGTTTTTAACCTTTTGGTGACAAGGGTTTTTAGGGCACTACATCGATTAGAGGAGGTGGCGATGAAAGCCTAAAGTTTTGAGGCGAGTGGGTCGATTGCAGGATATCGCTCTCTTGTTTTTAGGATGCAGGGGAGTGGGAGTCCAGTAGCGAAACGGGTCGAAAATCCGCCAATGCCTTGGCTATCTTCGGCAGGCTATCAATGATATAGGGGCTAAAAGGAGACGGAACGCTCAATGTCTTATCCTCAAACAACGCATGCCAAACATGCCAAACAGTATCTTCGCCAGCGGATTGAGACATCTTCTCCCGAAGAACTATTGATTATGCTTTACGAAGGGGCGATCCGCTTTCTGGTAACTGCCAAAAAAGCCCTGCCCGAGAATGACATTCAGACGTTTCACAACAACCTGATCCGCACCCAGAACATCATTACCGAGTTTATGAGCAGCCTGGATATGGATCTGGGCGGCGAAACAGCGGTGAACCTTTTTAATCTCTACGAATACCTGAATTACAGGCTGGTTCAGGCCAATATCAAAAAAGACGCCGAGATGATCGATGAAGTGCTGGATCATTTGCGTAAATTGAAGGATACTTGGCAAGAGGCGATTCGCCTCTCCCATCGCGAGCGCGAGGCGCTTAAAAAGGAAATCGAGGGTGAGCCCTTGGACTTGGAGCCAATCGTCGATGGGCAACGCAGTTATAGCGTCTAAGCCTCTTTAACCTCCGATGGATTATGGGTAGGAGGCTATTGACAGGCGCCAGGAAAGGTAGAAGCAAATGGAGTGGCTTGTTGAGGCGCAAACCTGCCTGAAAGAGATTGAAACCCTCAGCCGGGATATTTTGCGCGCGTCTCAGGACATGCAAGAAAAGTCTGCAAAAAAACCGGCGACCCCTGAAAACGCCATTGAAAAGCCTGGGGAAACCCCATTGGCGATTATGGCGCAGAACATGATGCGCCGAGGGGAATTCATCAAGCGCCTAACGCTTTTATTAAGTCCTCAAAGGACACAACACCTGGATGAAGAAACCCGCCTGGCCCTTCACGATTGTATTGAGGGCATTCGCCAGATGGATCAACAGGTAGAGCCGATGCTCAACGCCTCGCTTTCCAAAATGGAGCAGGGTTTAAAATCCCTTGAAAAAGGCCGAAAGCTGCTGAAGCGCTATGAGCTGCCCACCGGCTCAAGGGCGACCACGACGCGCAGTAGTGACGCTTAGGGGCATTGAGTCGAGCGAATAACCCAACGTAATCTCCTCCAAATAATGGCTTGATTCGCGCTTGCGGCTGGCATATGGTGGAAATTGGCCTTGAATTCATTGTAAGGCAATTCAGTGGTTTTGGCCTGAATAGTGACGAGGTGTGTCATTCTTATGGATTATGCGCTGAAAACCCAAAAGTCGGCTTTAACACAATCGCCTTTACAGGGCTCAGACGCCGCATCAAGCGGTAAGAACGCCAATGTCCCCCTTCGGGTCCTAATGGTAGAGGATTCCCCGCATTGGCAGGAGGCGATCCAGTCCCTTGTGGGGATGATACCTGGCCTGACCTTGCTGAGCTGTGTGGATAACTTTGAAGACGCCCTGGCTTTCTATAATCAAAACCTTGCCGGGCCAAGCGAGGCTAGGGTGAATCTGGCGCTTCTCGATTTTCAGATTCAGGGGGCTAAAAGCGGCCTGGATGTGGCCAAAGCCCTTTGCGCCAAGGGATTTGCGCAAGAACGTATCGTCATTGTCTCCAGTTCCCCGCCTTCTCTTATTGGAGAACACCCCTACGGCTATGTGCCCAAAAGCCGGGTATTTGAAGAACTGGCTGTTGCCATTGCAGGAATTGCCAATCTGCCGCTTTAGTTCTCGTCTGTCATTTTTAAATATGTCGCTATGGCTTGATCTTTGATTTTTTTTTAGGGACACTGGAAAATCCACAAGGAAACTTGGGGTTTATGGATTTTATTTAGGTGATTGGCAGGCGTCGTTCTTCTTAGGGCCTGTCAATGTGGCTCCAGGGTTGCTCCAGGCAAAGTCCGCCGGTTTTCGGCCAGGATTTGCAAACAGATTTAACCCCACTCTTTCCAGTGAGTCGTCACGCTTCTTAATGCGATCTCACGCCCTCTAGAAATCAAACTTGATATAAAAACAGATTCAAGCAAGCTCATTTTTGAAAGGTGTTTTTGCCGTGACCGCTCTTTTGAAGAAAACCCGCGCTGACAAGGACAATGAGATCAGCGAATTGAAGTCAAGCCTGTCTGCGATGACGGTTGCCGTCGTTGCCGATTATCGCGGTTTGACCGTAAAAGATTTAACCGACCTGCGTGCAGAGCTTTACAAGCACAACGCGGTGTTTACCGTTTCCAAGAACACGCTGGTGATTCGTGCCGCTTCCGGTACCGATGCCGAGGCGATGACCTCGTTCCTTAAAGGTCCCACGGCTTTGCTTTTGGGCAAGGGCGATCAGGTTCAGCCGGTAAAAGTGTTAAAAGAGTTCTTGAAAAAGAACAAGAAAGACAATGAGATTCGTGGCGGCTTTATGGAAGGCAAGCCGCTTTCTGCTGGCGAAGTGGACGCGCTGGCGCAACTGCCTTCACTGGATGAGCTTAGAGGAAAGCTTCTGGGTTGTATCGCTTCACCTGCCAATGGTTTGGTGGCGGCGCTCAGCTCCCCTCAGCGCGGTTTGGTCAATGTGCTTGATCAATACGCGAAAACCAAGCAATCCGCCTAGCCTGACGCTTCATCAAGGCTAGTCTGCTCCTGAAACCCCGGTTTATATTTTTGTTAGATTCCGCAATTAAAAAGAGGTTCTTACGACTATGGCTGTTGAACTCGATGATAAGACAAGTAAGATTTTTGAAGAAATCAAAACCCTTTCCTTCCTGCAAACCGCCACGCTTGTAAAAGCGTTTGAAGATGAGTTCGGCATTACCGCCGCTGCTCCTGTTGCCGTTGCTGCTGCCCCTGCTGGCGGTGCTGCTGCCGGTGGTGAAGAAGAAGCAACCGAAGTGAGCGTTGTGCTTGCAAGCGCCGGTGACAACAAAATTGCCGTTCTTAAAGAAGTACGCGCGATTACCGGTCTTGGCCTTAAAGAAGCGAAAGATCTCGTTGATGGCGCCCCCAAGGAAATCAAGGGTGGCGTGAAAAAAGAAGAAGCCGAAGAGATTAAGAAGAAGCTTGTCGCTGCAGGCGGCACGGTTGAATTCAAATAAGACTCTTGTGAAAAACAGGCGATAGGAATTTAAAAAAGCCGAACGGTTACAATTGTTACGTAACGTAACGTTACCTGTGGGCTTTTGGCTTCCTATCCCTGTTTTTGGCAGTATGTTTTCAGTATACTGTTTCACACTGTCTCGACTTAGGGCTTTGTTTTCAGCAGAGAACGCTTATTAAGGGATTTGGCAACTATTAGGTTATTAATAGTCGTTAAATGTCAGGCTAAGCGGCTGAATCTGAATTAAAAGCGCTAGAAGAAATCACCACATCACCAATGGTATCTTGTTCGCTGGGATTTGGCACTTTGATTTCCATTCCTTCTATTCAATTCATCACTTCAAGGCCGAATGAGCAGGCTGGAGTGCTTTGTGGACGCTCTCATATTTTTGTAAGGCCGTTGGCGCAATAAAAGCTCTGTTTCAGGGGCTTCACCTGCGACCAGCGTTTCTGCGCTTCAGCACTTCGCAAATCCAACCCTGTCTTCCCTAATGCACGATAATGATTTCCCAGTATCCTGACGTATTCCAGTGACACAGATTACCGCCCTTTACGAATGAAATGGGAACAGCTTCGACAGTTTCATTGCCACTGTTAATTCTTCCTTACTTTATTCTTTCCTGGTTTTAACCGTTACCAATGCGCATTGGCAGCCTGAGAACAGGCATCTGGTCAAACTTCGGTCTACTTTCCACCTTCCACCACCCTGCCCCTGCGTATGAATTATTGAAACTATGAGGTTCACGATGCCCGCACCGACTACCACTGAGCGTACACTGTTGCCGGGTCTTGAGGCGTTGCCGCTTGAGCATTTGCCTGACCTGGCCGAAATCCAGAAAAATTCGTTTGACTGGTTCATTAAAGAAGGGTTGAAGGAAGAGCTGCTCTCCTTCTCGCCTATTCGTGACTACACGGGACGCTTGGAACTTTACTTCCTGCCCGAATACAGCTTTGACAAGCCGAAACATACGGTTGAGAGCGCTCGTCTGCACGATGCCACCTACTCCAGGCAGTTACGCATTATGCTGCGCCTTGTAAACCGCGATACCGGTGAAATCAAGGAGCAGGAGGCCTACATCGGTGAGATTCCGTGGATGACCGAGCGCGGGACGTTTATCATCAACGGCGCCGAACGCGTTATCGTCAGCCAAATCGTCCGCTCTCCCGGGATTTACTTTAAAAAAGATCAGGCGCTTAATGGCAAGCGGATTTTTAACGCCACGATGATTCCTAACCGTGGCGCATGGTTGAAATTTGAAACCGATGTCAATGACGTGATTCACGTCAAAATTGACAAGAATCGAAAAATTCTTGCAACAACACTTTTGCGCGCGCTTGGCTTTTCAATGGGCGACCTTGAAAGCCGCTTTACGCACTTTGAGTTCCTCAAGAAAACGATGGACAAAGATCCCACCGAAACCACCGAGGAAGCGCTGGTTGAAGTCTACAAAAAACTTCGTCCAGGCGATCCGCCAAGCGTGAGCGGTGGCCGTACGTTGCTTGAAAGCCGCTTCTTTGACGACAAGCGTTATGACTTGGGTCGTGTTGGTCGTTACAAGGTCAATAAGAAGCTTGGCCTCTCCCAGGCCGATGCTGTGCGTGTTCTGACCAATGAGGACATTATTACGACGGTTGATTACCTGATTAACCTTAATTATGAAGACGGTCAGATTGACGATATCGATCATCTCGGCAACCGCCGGATTCGCGCCGTTGGCGAATTGCTGCAAAACCAGTTCCGTGTTGGTTTAACGCGCTTAGAGCGGATTGTCAAAGAACGGATGACCTTGCAGGATACCGAAACACTGACGCCGAATAACCTGCTCAATCCTAAGCCGTTGCTGGCCGCTATTCGCGAGTTCTTCGGCAGTTCGCAGCTTTCGCAGTTTATGGATCAAACCAATCCGCTGGCTGAATTGACGCACAAGCGTCGTTTATCCGCTCTTGGGCCAGGCGGTTTGACTCGTGAGCGTGCAGGCTTTGCGGTTCGTGACATTCACCCCAGCCACTATGGCCGTATCTGCCCGGTTGAGACTCCTGAAGGCCCCAACGCCGGTTTGATTGGCTCGCTCAGTACCTACGCCCGCGTCAATGACTACGGCTTTTTGGAAACACCTTACTGGGAAATTAAAGACGGCAAGCTGACCGGTGAAATTCACCACTTGTCAGCCGATGAAGAAGATCGATACCGTGTTGGCCCTGGCGATGTTCCTCGTGATGCCAAAACCGGCCAGTTAAAAGGGGCGGAAATCCCGGTTCGCTACCGTAACGAGTTTACGCTGGCAGCGCCTGAGATGGTCGACTATGTCGGGGTGTCCCCGGTTCAGATCGTTTCGGTCGGAACGGCCTTGATTCCTTTCCTTGAGCATGATGATGCTAACCGCGCCCTGATGGGTTCTAACATGCAGCGTCAAGCAGTACCTCTGGTCAGCGCCGAGCGCCCGATGGTTGGTACCGGTCTTGAGCGCAGAACCGCCATGGACTCCGGTATGGCGGTGACCTCTGATCATGACGGTGAAGTTGTCAAGGTTACGGGCGACTATATCGACATTAAAGAAGGCAATAAGGTTCATCACTACCCGCTGACCAAGTACTTAAGAAGCAACCAGGATACCTGTATTAACCATCGTCCGATTGTGCGCCACGGCCAGAAGATCAAAAAAGGCCAGGTCATTTCCGATGGCGCAGCAACCCAGGGTGGTGAACTGGCGCTTGGCCGCAACATCATGGTCGCCTTTATGCCTTGGGAAGGCTACAACTTTGAGGATGCCATCCTCATTAGCGAACGCCTCATTCACGATGATGTCTACACCAGTATTCACATTGAAAAACTGGAAATCGACGCGCGTACCACCAAGCTTGGCCCTGAAGAGATTACCCGCGAAATTCCAAACGTCGGGGAAGACGCACTGCGGAATTTAGACGAGCGTGGTATTGTCCGCGTCGGCGCCCGGGTGTTTGCGGGCGACATTCTGGTTGGTAAAATCACCCCCAAAGGCGAATCCGAGCATCCGCCGGAAGAAAAACTGCTGCGTGCCATCTTTGCCGAGAAAGCGCGCGACGTTCGGGACAACTCCCTGAGAGTCCCTCACGGTGAAGGCGGTCGCGTCGTTGACGTTAAGGTGTTTGATCGCGAAAAAGGCGACGAACTGCCACCGGGTGCTAACACGGTTGTTCGTGTCTATATTGCCCAGAAACGTAAAATCAGCGTAGGCGATAAAGTCGCTGGACGCCACGGCAACAAGGGGATTGTGTCCAGAATCCTTCCGATTCAGGATATGCCCTTCCTGCCGGATGGCACGCCGATTGATATCGTCTTGAACCCTCTTGGTGTTCCTAGCCGTATGAACGTTGGCCAGACCTATGAAACCCTTCTGGGGATGGCGGCGCATTTAACGGGCTTTCACTACGAAGTGCCTCCGTTTGATGAAATGTACGCCGAAGAAGCTTCGCGGATTAAAGTGACGGCTGAAGTTCAGCGAGCCATTGATGAGGCGGGCATTAACTGGGCGTTTGCCGATGGCAAGGCGGTTCTCAGTGACGGCAGAACGGGTGAACCCTTCCAGAACAGAGTCGCCGTTGGCCGGATGTACATGATGAAGCTGGTACACTTGGTTGACGATAAGATTCACGCCAGAAGTACCGGCCCCTACAGCTTGGTGACCCAGCAGCCCTTGGGCGGCAAGGCCCAATTCGGCGGCCAGCGCTTTGGGGAGATGGAAGTCTGGGCGCTGGAAGCCTATGGCGCTTCTTACACGCTTCAGGAAATGCTTACCATCAAATCTGATGACGTGGTTGGCAGGAGCCGCGCGTATGAGGCGATTGTCAAGGGCGAGAACCTCAACCGTCCAAGCATCCCCGAATCCTTCAAGGTTCTGGTGCGTGAAATCCACTCCATCGGTTTGGATATTACGGTGAAGAAAAAGCTGCGCGATGGCCGCGAGGTCGAGGTCGATCTTATGGCCGACGAGTCGCATCGTGGCGGCGGGCGTCGGGAATTCCCGGCGGCTCCCGGCAACGAGCTGTTGAACTTCTTCTCTACTAATTCCGATTCTTTCTAAACGTAAGCGCGAAACAGGCGCTGTTGCTAAAATGGCGCCTCGCTTGCCTTACACCGGCTGAAAAAGCTTACAAAAAATAAAAAGCTTATTTAAAAGGAGTCTCTCCTGTGGTCAGTACAAACATCGATCAATTTGACTTTATTAAAATCGGCATCGCAGCTCCCGAGCGGATTCTGGAATGGTCGCGCGGCGAGGTGACAAAGCCTGAGACGATTAACTACAGAACACTCAAGGCGGAAATGGGTGGTTTGTTCTGCGAGCGCATCTTTGGCCCCACAAAAGACTGGGAATGCTATTGCGGCAAGTACAAGCGTGTTCGCCACAGAGGCATTATCTGTGAGCGCTGTGGCGTTGAAGTTACCGAATCCAAGGTGCGCCGCCACCGCATGGGCCACATCAAGCTGGCGGCCCCGGTTACGCATATCTGGTTTCTCAAGGGGATCCCCAGTTATCTCGGCCTGATTCTGGATACGTCCTTAAAAGATCTTGAACAGGTTGTTTACTTCAACTCCTATGTCGTACTCGATCCTGGAAACACGGATCTGGTGCAGCATCAGCTTCTTTCGGAAGAAGAGTACGAGACGATTCTTGAAGACAACGAGGAAGCGCAGCTTGAAGTCGGCATTGGCGCTGAGGCGATTCAAATCATGCTCAATCGCCTGAATCTTCAAGAATTAAGCGATCAGTTGAAACTCGAAATCGAGGCTGCCGAAGGTTCATCGCAGAAAAAAGCTAAGCCGATGAAACGTCTGCGCTTAGTCGAAGCCCTTATGGGCAGCGGTACGGCGCCAAGCTGGATGGTAATGGACAACCTGCCGGTGATTCCACCCGACCTTCGTCCGATGGTTCAGTTGGATGGCGGCCGTTTCGCCACATCCGATTTAAACGATCTTTACCGCCGCGTGATTAACCGTAACAACCGTCTGGCACGTCTGTTGGAAATGGGCGCTCCTGAAATTATCGTGAGAAACGAAAAACGGATGTTGCAGGAAGCTGTCGACGCGCTAATCGATAACGGCCGTCGCGGCAGAACCGTGGTTGGCCCCAACAACCGTCCGCTCAAATCCCTCTCAAACATCATTGAGGGCAAACAGGGCCGCTTCAGGCAGAACCTGCTTGGTAAGCGGGTTGATTACTCCGGACGTTCGGT
Organism: Vampirovibrionales bacterium; assembly: GCA_035285165.1. Classification (GTDB taxonomy): domain Bacteria; phylum Cyanobacteriota; class Vampirovibrionia; order Vampirovibrionales; family Vampirovibrionaceae; genus JAYKHP01. The sequence continues at coordinate 109,113 of JAYKHP010000019.1, forward strand.
TATCGTCGTTGGCCCCAAGCTTAAGCTTCACCAGTGCGGCTTGCCCAAGGAAATGGCGATTGAACTCTTTAAGCCGTTTGTTATCAATAAGCTGATTGAGCATGGGGAATGCCAGAACATCAAATCGGCCAAGAAAACCATCGAGCGCCAGGAAACGATTGTCTGGGACGTGCTTGAAGAGGTCATCAAAGGCCACCCGGTGATGCTGAACCGTGCCCCAACGCTCCACCGTCTGGGTATTCAGGCGTTTGAGCCGGTGCTGGTTGAAGGCCGGGCTATCCAGCTTCATCCGCTGGTCTGTACCGCCTTTAACGCCGACTTTGACGGTGACCAGATGGCGGTTCATGTACCGCTTTCCATTGAAGCGCAAGCGGAAGCCCGGATGCTGATGATGGCCACCAACAACGTCCTGCATCCTGCAACCGGTTTGCCGATTATTACGCCGTCTCAGGATATGGTCTTGGGCATCTACTATATGACGCTCGATAACCCGGCTGCCAAAAAAGGCGCGGGCCTGACGTTCTATAGCTTTGAGGATGCGCAGGCGGCTCATGAGGCAGGTGTTGTCGAGCTTCACGCCAAGATTCTTGTTCGTGACGAGAACGGTGAGATGCTTGAAACAACGCCCGGTCGTATCATCTTCAACAAGATGGTTCGCCTCTCGGTTCTGCAGTAATTCCTAATCAAGAGATAACGGTGCCGCTTCATTTGAAACCGGCGGCACCCGCTTCCCCCAAATATTTAACAGCATTTTCAAACGCCCTTATAAAAGCATTCAATGCGAGGAACAATATAAAATGAGTATTCTCTCGCCCAATAAAGGCAATAAAAGCAACAAGAAAACCTTCGAATTCATCAACAGAACGGTTGATAAAAAAGAGCTGAATAAACTCCTGGCCCGTGTGTATGATGAATATGGAACCGCAAAGGCGGGGGTTCTGGCCAACAACCTGAAAAACCTCGGTTTTAGCTATGCAACCCAGGCAGGGGTGACCATCTCCATTCAGGATTTGGAAATCAATGCCGGTAAAAAAGAGCTGCTCGCCGATGCGGAGTCGCAAATCCAGCGCTCGCTTCAGCGCTTCCAAACCGGTGATATCACCGAGGTTGAGCGTTACACCAAGGTTATCGACACTTGGTCTGAAACCACCGAAAAATTGACCAAGTCGGTTGTGGACAGCTTTGACAGATTAAACCCGGTGTACATGATGGCCTTCTCCGGCGCCCGGGGGAACATCTCCCAGGTGCGTCAGTTGGTAGGGATGCGTGGTTTGATGGCAGACGCGCAAGGCCAGATTATTGACTACCCGATTCGCTCCAACTTTAAAGAAGGCTTGAGTGTTACCGAGTACATCATCTCAAGCTACGGCGCGCGTAAGGGCTTGGTTGATACCGCCTTGAAAACCGCTGACTCGGGCTATCTGACCCGTCGTCTCGTGGACGTTGCCCAGGATGTGATTATTCAGGAAGCGGATTGCAAAACGCAAAACGGCATTCTGATGGAGGCCATCATTGAGGGTGAATCGGAAGTTCTACCCTTGGCCGATCGCATCATCAGCCGGACGGCCGCAAAAGACGTGGTGGATGCCGATGGTGAAGTGCTGATTCAAGCTGGTGAAATTATCTCGCCTGTGACGGCTCAGAAAGTAGCCAAGGCCAACGTGAAAAATCTTCTGGTGCGTTCGGGTCTGACCTGCGCAAGCCAGATTGGTATTTGCCAAAAATGCTACGGCTGGTCGCTGACCAATAACAAGCCGGTGGACTTGGGCGAGGCTATCGGGATTATGGCTGCTCAAAGTATCGGCGAGCCTGGCACCCAGTTGACGATGCGTACCTTCCACACCGGCGGCGTGTTTAGCGCTGGCGGAGCGCGTGAAGAATTCAGGGCCAAGCGTGAAGGCACCGTGTCGGGCAAATTGTCCACCAAGGAATACAGAAACCGTCACGGGGACACCGTCTTTATGACGACCAAGGACTTGACCCTGGAAATCAAGACACCCGAAGGCAAAGATAAGACCGGCGGTACTGATAAATACACGCTTCCCTACAACACCATCCTGATGGTGAAGGAAGGCGACACGGTTAAAAAAGGTGAAGTGTTTGCGGCCTTTGAACCGCAAACCGGCCGTCGTACGGAGCGTGCGACCAAGGACATCACCACCAGTCTTAGCGGTGAAGTGTTTTTTGGCGGCTTTGACGCCGATGAAAAACGTGACCGCCAAGGCAACATCAGCCGCACGTCAAACCGAGCAGGAACGATTTGGGTACTCGGAGGCGATGTTTATACGCTGCCTGCCGGTTCCAAGCACTTTATCAAGGATGGTCAAACCCTCAAGGAAGGCGAAATCATTGCTGAAACCCATGTGGTCAGTGAACACGGCGGTGAGGTTCGCATTCCTGAAGAGCTGAAACTGGAAGAAATCAAGGTCGGCAAGGATAAGGTTCAAAAGGTAGTCGATGGTAAAGAATTGACGATTATTATCGCTTCCATTACGCCTGGCAACGCTGAACTTGAACAAACCAAAAAAGAACAGCTCTGGAAGGTGGCTGCCAGTGGTAAAGATAAGGCGGAAAGCTACATTGTTAAATCTCCTGCCGGCACCATGGTTGAAAACGGCAGCATTCTTGCCGAGTTGATCGATGACTCCATGTCGGTTCCCACCAGTGGTGAAATCCGCTACCTGGATGTGGAAGTTGACGAGCAGCGTATTATCTCCAAGCCCGGTAAGATTCTCTTCCTGCCTGAAGAAATTCACCAGGTCAGCAAGGATATTTCGCTGAAGGTTCCGGGCATTGAATCCGGGATGACCGTTAAGGCGGGCACAGAGATCGTCAAAGGCATTACCTGTCAGACGGCCGGTATTGTCGAAATGTTGGAAGAGAATGATATTATCCGCGAAGTTGTCATTCGCCCCGGTGAACTGCACCGCGTCAATGATGTCAGCTCCATCAACGTGGATGACGGCACCATTGTTGAAAAAGGCACGGAAGTGGCTCCTGGCATCAAGGCCAAGGCCCGTTGCGTGGTGTCAATCAACTTCAAAATCGAAGAGCCTGGCGAAGATGATGACCTTGATGATACCTCCGATCTTGAGTATGCCGAAGTGCTGCTTCGCCCTTTTGAGGAATTTGAAGTGGCGCCCAGAAAAGTCAAAATCGAGTTTGAATCTTCGGATCCTGACAATATCAAGGTGGTTCCTGTTACCCAGCTTCAAGTTAAGGATGGGGATAGAATCCGCCAGATTGAAGGCGCTCCGATTTTAAGAACCAGCATGGTGCTTCAAATGGGCGGCTTCCTTGAGCGCCTCAAAGGCGTTGCCGAGATTTCAGAATCTGCTGGCGCTGATGACAAGAAAGCCAAAAAATCAAAAGACGGCGTAAGCAACCTGAAGCTGGTGGTGCTTGAAAACCTGACCATCCGTCGGGAAGCTGCCAGCGGAACGATTGCCGGTGGTGCCCAGACGGCATCGCAGACCCAGTTGCTGGTCAGCCATGGCCAAATCATCGACAAGAAAACGCCGGTGGTTAAAACCCAGGTTATCGCCAGAACCTCTGGTCTTGTAAGCCTTGGAAACGCCTCAGAAGATAAAGGCGTTCGTCGTGTCCTGATAGTGACCGAAGCCCACCTCAAGGAAGCGACGCTGAAAGATAAAGCGACTGTCAAGGCGGGTGCTTTTATCAAGGTTGGCGACGCGCTTTCAGCCAAAGGAGACGAAGCGCCTTACAGCGGACAAATCACCTCTGTTGACGGTAAAAACGTCACCATTCGCGAAGGCCGTCCTTACCTGATTAGCAACAGCACCATTCTCCACGTGGTTAATCGCTCGCTGACCCAGCGCGGCGACTTGATTGCCTCCCTCATCTTTGAACGGCAGAAAACTGGAGACATCGTTCAGGGTCTTCCAAGGGTTGAAGAATTGCTGGAAGGCAGAAAGCCTAAGGAAAGCGCGATTATCTCGCCAGTCGATGCCGTTGCCGAAGTCACCTGGGAAGAAGACAGCCCGAAATTGACGCTGGTTTATGAAGGCGGACGCGAGGAAGTGCCCTTGCCAGTGGGCGCAAATCCGATGGTGGAAGACAAGCAGAAGGTAAAGGCAGGTCAGCCCTTAACGGATGGCCCCATCAATCCCCACGATCTTCTGGAAGTCTCCGGCATTGAAGCCGTGCGTCAGTACCTCGTTGATGAAGTTCAGCGCGTCTATCGCTCGCAAGGCGTTGAAATTGCCGACAAGCACATCGAGATTATCGTTCGCCAGATGACCAAGAAGGTTCGTATCGAGGAAGGTGGGGACACCATTCTTCTGCCGGGCGAGCTGGTGGATGAGAAAGTAGTCGCCGAAGCTAACCGGCAGTTGGAAGAAGGAAAAGTCCCTGCGGACTTCTACCCGGTCCTCTTGGGGATTACCAAGGCCAGCTTGAATACCGACAGCTTCATTTCAGCGGCAAGTTTCCAGGAAACCACCCGTGTTCTGGCCGAAGCTTCCGTCGAAGGCAAGCGCGACTTCCTGCGTGGCTTGAAAGAAAACGTCATCATCGGTCGCCTGATTCCTGCCGGAACTGGCTTCCCGAACTTCAAGGACGAGCGTGCCGATGCGTTCCAGGAAGACGATGCCGCTTCGGCCAAGTCCGCCCTGCGCAAGCCGTCGGCCATCCTCGAAGAGATCGAGAGCATGTTCGGCTCGCCTGAGATGAACGAGGAAACGCTTGAGAATCTGATTCAGGATGAGTCGCTCACCATCACCGCAGGCGTTGGCGCCGAAGGTGATGAGGCTGAAGAAGAAGACGACGCCTCGTTTGATGATGAGTAAAAAACCATAAAGTAATCTCCATCTAATAAAACAAAGCCCGGTAACCAACAGTTATCGGGCTTTATTCTTTTGCTTCTATAAATATTTGTTGCGCCATAAGCAATATCCTCCTTGGCGAGGTCTGATAGATTCTGTAGAATTGCCAAGGGACTTGATTTTTCCCATGACATGTTTTGTCGATTGTCTTTTTGACGGAAGCGGATTTTTTCGCGATGGCATCCCACCCTGCTCCCTTTAATCTTTTCAATTTAAGCCGCAAAAAGGCCCAGCACCTATTTCACAAGGCTTATGCCGCACAGCGTGAGGCGAATTTCCACCAGGCCATCACGTTGTATCAGGCTTCGATTGATTGCTACCCGACGGCTGAAGCACACACGTTTTTGGGATGGGCTTACAGTTTTACGGGCGATCTTGACGCGGCTATCGAGTCCTGTCATGAGGCCATCATGATTGACCCGAATCTCGGCAATCCATACAACGATATTGGGGCTTACATGATTGCTCAGGGGCGCTATGAAGAGGCATTCGATTATTTGCAGCACGCTCTGAGCGTTCCCCGCTATCTGGCCTCTCACTATGCCCATTTCAACCTTGGCCGGGTGTATGAATCCCGAGGCGATATGGTGGGGGCTTATCGCCACTACAAGCAGGCGCTTGAGGTTGATCCCACTTATGAAATTGCCGTTTTTGCTTTAGAGCGTATCAAGTCCCAAATTCTTTCCCAAGACCGCTCTAAGAAGCATTCTTGCCAAACCAGCGCTTAGGGTTTTGCCTGGGATATCTGAGAAATTATTATCCGAAATTGTTTCGGGTCGCTTGCGGCGGATCTGTTATAATACGCTCGGGTCTGGCGTTATGCCTCTTCAGCTGTTGCTCATACGATATTTGCCTGCATATTCCAGCCCAACACACGCTTTAAAAAAACTTGAGTATTTTTTCTTATGGCCCTATCGCTCTGGCTGTACAATCTGGTTTTAATTGCTGGCGTTATTTTCGCAAGCTTTTTCTGGCTTTCGTACCTTTTTCTGGTGCCCAAAGCCCGGGCCGGTTTCTGGGAAAAACTGGGGCATTATAAGCCTGAATGGCTTGAGGCTGTTGCTAATCTGCCGAACGATAAAAAACGTATCTGGTTTCACGCGGTTTCGGTTGGAGAATTTAATGCCATTAGGCCTTTGATTAACGATTTGGCGAATGATTATGTCATTTTAATTTCCACCACAACGAAAACGGCCCAGGAGTTGGCAAGGCGGGTATACCCCCAGCATATCGTGTTTTATTGTCCCTTTGATTTTCGTTCGGTGCTTCATCGTCTGCTAAGACATATCAAACCGGATTTGGTTATTTTAACCGAGACCGAGCTTTGGCCGAATATGGTCGATGTCATCGCCCGCAGACATAATTGCCCCATCCTTCTGATTAACGGACGCATTTCAAAGCGCTCGTTTAAAGGCTATCAATATATCCGCCCGCTCATGGAGAATATGCTCCACCAGATCAATCACTGTTATATGCAGTCACAAGGAGATGCCAATCGGATTCTGGCGCTTGGGGATTTGTCGATTGAAGAAATTACAGTTGTGGGGAATTTAAAGTTTGATATTCATCCGATTATCAACCCGATTCAAAAAGATATTCTGGCGCATCTCTTAAGCTTTTCCCCCCAAGATACGGTGGTTACTTTTGCCAGCACGCACAGCGGGGAAGATGCTCCCTTGCTGGATGTTTTTACCACGTTGAAGAAGGATTTTCCTGAATTAAAATTGTTGCTGGTGCCCAGGCATCCCGAGCGCCGAGAGGAAATTCGCAATATTCTCAATGTCAAAGGGCTTGGCTACTCGCTTCGAAGCCGCTTGTCCGAAGAGCATCCAAACGCCGAGGATATTGTCCTGGTCGATTCGATTGGCGAACTGGTGCTGCTGTATTCGTTGAGTTCAATGGCGGTATTAGGAGGCAGCTTTTCGGACAAGGGCGGACAAAACCCATTGGAGCCGATTAGCCAGGGAATTCCCGTTCTCTTTGGGCCCGATATGTCCAACTTTATGGAAATCAGCCAACTGATTAGCGAAAACGAGGCGGGTTATCAGGCACAAAATTACGACGACCTTGAACACCTGATTACGCAGCTCTTAACCCAGCCCGAGCAATGCGCCACGTTGGTGGAAAACGGTCAGCAGTTACTGATGAACAACCGGGGCACGAAAGATTTACTTTCAATCGGTATCCGCGATATTTTAGAGCACCGCCAGGCAATTACGGTGTAAACGGGTTAACTTGCTGCTGCTTTAAGATTGCAGGTGGGGCAATGGCGACAGAGGGGTTTTGCGCTTGCCTTGCGGTTTGTTCCAGTTGCCGTTGTTTGGTAAAGCGTCGTCGGGTTTGTGCATAGGCAATGGCGTTAATGCCAACGCCCGCAATCAGCGCACTTGCGACCAGAGGCAAGGAGACCCACTTGTTGGTTAGCGCCTTGTGCCACTTGACGATGCCTTCCTGAACCGGTTTGGATAAACTGCTCTTGCCCAGTTTTTCGTAAAATTCCTTGGCATCACCAAGGGTACTGATTTCAAAGAACGAGCCGGGAGAGGTAAATTTCTTCCACGGGTTCTCCCCGGTTTTGAAAGATAAGCCCGCCTGCTTGAGATGCGCGCCGATATTTTTGCGCTCGCTGCCCTGACCCACTTTGATATAACGCTCAATTGCCTCTGCCAGACCATTTCCAACCAGGCCTTTCCCTAGAATCAGATAAGGCACGATAACCGCAAGTCTAAAAGCCGTCTCTTTGCGCTCAAGAGAATCCCTGGAGGCATCAAGGTAGCTGATAACGCCAGAGGTGATAATTAGCGACATGGCGAATTTATGGAGATCGAAACTCTTGGCTTTTCCAAAATCAAGGTATTTTAACCCACTGCGTAAAACCTTCTCGACAGCATCGGATTTGACCGCCAGCTTGGGCAGCGCAAAGGCAAGACCAACTAGGCTTGCACTGAAAAGACCTGTTTGCCAGATGCGGCGCTTGGCTTTTTCAACCGGATCGACATCGCTGGTTCTAAATTCGTTCTGGCTGTGCTTGGTTCCCTGGGAAAGACCTGCCACGGCTGAAAAGTTCTGGATATGAAAGATTTTATCAGTGGCAATGTTTTTGGTGTGTTGAATCAAGTATTCAAAACCTAATGCAACGCCAAGGGCTGCTAAAATAACGCCGCCTTTTAAACCAAGGAGCTTCCGTGATGCTTTTGCCGTATCACCGGCAAATGATTTCCCAATCGTCTCCACACTGATTTCCGGGGATTTGTCGGCAAAAAGCTTTTTGAATAGCTTGGCAAACAAGTAGCCTGCGGCTGGAATGGTGGAATAAAAGGCCAGATCTTCAATCAGTTCCAGATAGGTTTCTTCAAAGAACTGTGCCTTGCTGCGCACCAGAGGCAATTTAGGTAAATAGACGCCGGTGGTGTCAATCGCCAATTGCTGAAGCGATGTCGGGGATAAAAGAATCGAAGCGAGGTTGCTTGCCCCAAACTTTAGTGAGGAACGGGCCGGGGCTTTGGCGGGAGGATTGACGGTTTGTGAAAACGTCGGCGAAAAGGGATAACGTCTGCTAGATGCTGGATACGCTTTGGCCTGAACAGCGTAAGCATTTTTTCCCACGGCGGCATCTTCCACCCGAGGTGGTGTTGAGAGGCTTGGCAGGTTTGCTGTTGTTGCAGGACGCACAATTCAGCTTTCGCTTAATGAAGAGGTAATGAAATAATGAAGGATAACAAAACAAAACGCTGACCGATCACAAGGGCAGGAGGTCAGCGTTTGGGTTTTGAAAGGTTTTATGCGAGGGGAGTGAGGGGTAAAATTAAAACCTTAGGATACCCAAGTGACCCGGCGGCGCATCATCATGACAGGCGCGCAGTCGGTACACATGGAACACATCAAGGCGGAAGTGGTCAGCATCAAGGTTGAAGAGGTCATTTAAGAGGAGTTCCGAATAAGCCTCAGACAAAATGTCTGGCGAGGGATAGGGTCATTTATTATAAAGCGCCTCAAGCAAATTAGTTGCGCCCCATGACTATACCAGTGTCGTTCAGTCCGAAAAGCGGGTCAACATGAGCCTTCCATGGAAAGCGGCAACCGGTAATAAATAGTTACAATTACTGGGACAGCATGAAGGTGACCGGCCCGTCGTTGACCAGGGAAACGGCCATTGATGCTCCGAAAACACCGCTTTTGACGGGGCAGCCACTGTGCATTGCCAGCGTGTTTAAAAAACAATCATATAGCGTCCGGGCCTCTTGCGGAACCAGGGCGTTGTCAAAGCTTGGCCGGTTGCCCTTGCTGCAATCGCCTGCCAGGGTAAATTGCGATACCACCAGAAAAGCCCCGTTGATATCGAGAATGGAGCGGTTCATCTTGCCAGCAGTGTCGGAAAAAATACGCAGTTTGGGTAGTTTTTCAAGAAAATAAGCCAGCTTTGAGTGTGTATCGCCTTTTTCAAAACCCAAAAAAAGCAGCATACCTGGGCCGATTTCCCCGCTGATATATTCACCATCTCCTGCATCCAGTATTCGGACGCTTGCTTGGCTGACGCGTTGAATCAGGCATTTCATACCAATCAATTACTGGCTGTTTGCCAACACTTTAACGTCAGGCTTTTTTGCACCAAAGCCAGTGGAGCCAAAGCCGCCGCTTCGTTCGGTGTCCTGGCTGATTTCGGCCACTTCCAGCCACTCTGCCCGGCTGACGGGTGCTACGAGTAATTGCGCAATGCGATCGCCTGGCTGAATCGTATAAGGAATGCTTGAGAGGTTTACGATAGGAATTTTCACTTCATGGCGATAATCGCTATCAATGGTGCCCACCGCGTTAATCAGCGAGATGCCGTGTTTAATTGCAAGCCCGCTTCTGGGGCGAATCTGGGCCTCGAAACCTTCGGGCAGTGCAATGATTAGGCCTGTTGGCACCAATGAACGCTCAAGGGGAGCAAGCGTTAAAGGTTTTTCAATGGCCGCCTGCAAGTCCATCGCAGCAGCGCCAGGCGTTGCATAGGTTGGCAGTTCAGGCAAGGCGTGCGCCAGGCGTTGAACTTGAACGGGGACAATAACCGTCATCGGAGCTTCCCTCTTCTCTTTTTTGATCAATAGTAATTTAGGCGGTGGTTTTGGCAACACCAGCTTCAACCAGCTTAAAGAAGCTCTCAGCCTCAAGGCTTGCGCCTCCCACCAGGGCACCGTCAATATCGGACTGGCCCAGAAGCTCGTCGATATTATCCGGCTTGACGCTGCCGCCATAAAGTACGCGCGTACGTTCTCCGTCGCCCTTCTGATTGAGCAGGGTTCTTATTAGGGCGCATACGCGGTTGGCTTCAGGACTTTCACACACTTTTCCGGTGCCGATGGCCCAAACAGGCTCATAGGCAAATACCAGCTTGGCGTAATCAGCACTTGAAATCTCTTTTAAGGCTTCGTTTACCTGGCGCTCAATCACCGCGTCGGTCTGCTTGGCCTCACGCTCGCTGAGCAATTCACCCACGCAGACAATGGGCGTCATCCCATGCTTTAGGGCGGCCAGTGTTTTGGCGTTTACGCTCGTATCGGTTTCATTGTAGTACTGACGCCGCTCGCTATGGCCAATCACCACGGTCTTTACACCGATATCAAGCAACATTTTGGGAGAAATTTCGCCAGTATAAGCGCCTTCTTCTTTGCTTTCCATGGTTTGCGCCGCCGTTATAACCGGCAGCTTTTTGTCTTTTATTGCCTGCGCCACGCTTGAGAGGGCGGTAAATGGCGCTGCAACAATCACTTGGGGCAGCGCGTTTTGTGGAACGGACTGCATCGATTGGGCCAACGCTTCGACAAAGGCCTGGGCTTCAGCTGTTGTTTTATACATTTTCCAGTTGCCTGCAATCAGGATTTGACGCTTTGCGTTTGCCATGGGAAAGTGCCTCACAACTTATTTACTGAATTAAATCATGGCCATTGCGAGGAGAAGAAAAGTAATTCCCTCTGCGTCTCGCAATGACCAATGGGTGTGGTTATACACTTACGGGCAGCTTGCTTGCCACCATTTGGGTGACTTCGGCGAGGCGGTTGCTGTAGCCCCACTCGTTGTCATACCAGCCGATGACTTTTGCGAAGTTCTCGCCCAGAACCTGGGTCAACTCGGGGTCAAAGCTTGAACTGTGGGCATTGCCAATAAAGTCCGAACTGACCAGCGGCACGTCAACATATTGCAGAATGCCTTTCAGCTCGCCTTCAGCTGCTTTTTTAAAGGCGGCGTTGATAGACTCTGCCGTCACCGGTTTCTTGGAGGTGAAGGTCAGATCGACCAGGCTGACATCTGGTGTGGGAACGCGGACGGCAATACCGTGGAACTTGCCCTTAAGCTGAGGCAGCACCAATGCGACGGCTTTGGCAGCCCCGGTGGTGGTGGGAATCATGCTAAGAGCGCCTGCTCTGGCGCGGCGAAGATCTTCGTGGGGCGCGTCCAGAATCCGTTGATCGCCCGTATAGCTGTGAATTGTGGTCATCAAGCCCTGCTCGATGCCGAACGCTTCATCCAATACCTTGGCCATCGGCGCCAGGCAGTTGGTCGTGCAGCTTGCGTTGGAAATGATGTGGTGCTTTTCAGGGTCGTACTGCTTGTCGTTAATGCCCAGCGCCAGGGTAATGTCCTCGTTTTTGGCAGGCGCGCTGATGATGACTTTTTTAGCGCCCGCTTCAATGTGCTTTTTAGCCCCTTCGGCATTGGTGAAGAAACCGGTGGATTCAATGACGACATCCACGCCCAGTTTTTTCCAGGGCAGGTTGGCGGGATCTTTTTCGGCAAAAATCTGGATGGTTTTGCCGTCGATGATAATGGCGTTATCCGTATGGCTCACTTCACCAGGATACGTGCGCATCACCGAGTCGTATTTAAAGAGATGGGCAAGCTGTGCGGGGGTGGTCAGGTCGTTGATGGCCACCACGTTTAATTCCACAGTGGGATTCAGAAGGGCCGCGCGCAGGGTCATCCGACCGATGCGGCCAAAACCGTTAATGGCAACTTTTGCGGACATAATCAATTGCCTTCCTTTCTTATCAACTGAATAAATTTAGAAAATGAAAAATTTGCAAAAATAATGAATTTAGCAAAATCAGGAAAGAAAGCGCGCCAGCTCAATAAGATAAACTGGCGCGCCTTGTTTTTGCTTACGCCTTGCGCATCATGTCGCTGACGCGGCGGCTGATATCAAGCGCGTTGTCCATCGGACGCTGCCACATGTTGCGGCCAAAGATCAGACCGGTGGCGCCATTGTTAATGGCCTGGCCTGCCATTTTAACCACGTCGTCATCGCTGACTTTGCTGCCGCCTGAGAACAGCACCATGGTTTTTCCAGCAGAGCGCACCAGTTTGCGGCAAGCGTCATCAAAGCCGATATCCAGGGTATCATAGGGTTTTGGGGATGTGGCAGAAGCAGGCGTGTTGAGTTTGGGGAAGTTGATTTTCACAACGTCAGCGCCCACTTCACAGGCGACACGTGCCGCGTAATCAATAGCGTAAAGGCTTTCCTGTCCGCCTTTTTCCTTGATGGCCGAACCTCTGGGGTAAGCCCAGATGATGGTGGGCAGGCCATAGCGATCCGCTTCGCGACGCACTTCCATAAACTGTGCAATGTCAATATCCTGGGCGGGTGAGCCGACATACAGCGTGTAGCCGACGGCATCGGCGCCAAGACGAACGGCGTCTTCAACACTGCCGGTCAGCGGCGAGAAAGCGTCAGCGTCGCTTGGGACATTGGTTTTACCGTTGAGTTTAACGATTAACGGCACTTTGCCAGCGTATTTTTTCATGTATTTTTCAGCAAGGCCGAAGTGGAAGACAATGCCTGAGTATCCGCCTTCAAGCGCCAACTGGCATTGAAATTCGGGATCCTGTGCTGCCGGGTTTTCAAAGAAATCCACCGGGCCGTGCTCAAGCCCCTGATCAATGGGCAGAAGCAACATGGTGCCGTTGCCCGGGCCATGGCCGTAAAGCAGCCTGTGTAAACGGGTTTTCTTGCCGATGCTTAGGTGGTCCATTTCATCAAGCGATACGCGACGAACGCTTGAAAGTGCGAAATCGGGCACTTTGCTTGGGGTTGTGGTGGCCATGCCTTACTCCTTTATTCGTAATGATTAATAAATATTGCCTAAAATACTGAGAAAGACGCGTGCTGTCTTAAAAAAAGAATACGTGATTGATAAAAATTGCCACAATCACCTGGGAGCCACAAACAGGGAGGCGAAAACACGCCGGTTTGCCTAAAATGCCCTGCCAGCCCGTTATTGTGAGTCAGAACACTATCCCCGCAGGCGTTCTGACTATAACACAGAGGAACCTGGAACAAAAGGCAAAAACAGACCTCCCGGCTTGCTTGGGCTTGAGGAAGGAACAAGTGTGCAAATCAAAAATGAGTCAATCCTTACCCCAAAAGCCTTGACAGCTCTTTTGCCGATTGTACTCAGTAACGATATGTTTCAAGCTGAGCTCGCTTGGGCTTTGTCTTGAACCCCTTATAGAGTAAGGCTTGGCAGAATGAAAGCCTGAGCTAAAGCACGAAATTGCTTGCTTTTTTCCCGGTTTTGCTCGCCGCCCTGTGGCTGGGGAATTGGAGCAGAACCGATTTTTTAACCGCTTGTCGAACCGCCTGTTGCTGATTCAAGGTTCGGCTTTGATTCAGGTATGCGCTGGCATCGACGTGGGTTCTGTCGGCAAAATGCACTGCCTCTATTTCCTGTCGTCTAGCGGTAGTTGACGTTTCCGCGACAGTTTTTGCCTCTTCCTGAGGGGATGGTTGGAGGTTGCTGTCAGCAGGTTTTGGTGTTAGCTGGGTTAAAGACTGTCTAAGCGCCAGAACAAGCTGATATAACAAGACAAGAGAACCCAGTGTGGCAAAAAGACCAATGCCGCCAAAGAAGAGGCCAAAGGCGATGTAGAACCAGATAGGCATATGGGTTAGCGCTTCCTTGATGCTGTGAAACAGGCGATTGTCTACCTGTATTGTACCAGTGGTCAGTGATGAGGGGGCGCTGGGCGTGTCAGGGTTGCTTGAAAGAGTCAGCCCGCCTTCAGGTGTTGAGGGAAGGGCTGTGAGCGAATCACCCGTACTTAAATCCGGTGCGGCTTGAAGCGGTAACGGCGAGTTAGCTGCGGCCTGGTTGTTGCTGGGCAAATGGTGCAGATACCAGAGCGGATCGTTGTTCAGGCGTGCCAGGTTGGAAGAGAATACCGGCGGTGGGGCGCTCGGGGCGCTCATGGTTACTGAAGTGACCGCATCTTTTTCCGTTTCCGGATTGTTGTCAGAAGCATTGTCTGCTTTTACAACATACGGGTTCCAAAAAGGAAGGTGTCCAGAGGCGCTTTTTTCACTCGTCTCGCTGCTTCCGAAGTGCGGAATATAAGTAATCGCCCCCTTGGTTTTCGGTTTCTGGGGCTGGATGACGTTGGGTAAATCCGCAGCGGCAATGGTTTTACTTTCGACAATTGAAATGCCGGTTTTCGGTTTGCTGATGGATTTTCCCTGAGGTTTGCCAGAATTGGATGGCGGGGCTTGGCTATTGCCCAACGCAAGCGCCGCTATATTTTCAAGCGGAGGGGTCTTGGCTAGCATCGGGGAATGAGTGGTAAATGCTGGGCTGGTTTTATTCTGCCGACTTGCGATTTCAACCGCTCTGGCTTCTGATTCAAGCGCGAGCATCTGGCGCTCGAAGCGGCTGTCAAGGGAGGTGATGGCTGGTCTTGGTTGAGGGATTTCATGGGGAGATGGCTTCTGGGCCGCTGTTGTTTGAGCCTGCGTGTCGGATTGTTTAGAAAGTCTTAGCAGTGGCGCGTCGGAGATTGGGGATGACAATGTTTTGCCTGAATAGGCGAGTTGGGTTCTTGCCGGCTGTTGTTTAGGAGGTTGTGCGATTTTAATGGCGGGCTTGGGATTTGCCACAATCACTTCAGGCTGTGGACGGGTTTCTGGCGCTTGGGGTTGAGCGTTTTGTGTGCCGGGCGTTAAAAGTCGGGCCTGCTTGCCGGGTAATTCTTCGTAAACTGAAACATCATAGGCTTCGCCGCTTGGCATATTGGGAATGATAATCTTGGTTTGGGTGACATTATGCCCCGGAACCGCTCGGCCAATCAGCTTGTTATGGTTATCAATCACCACTGGCAGGCCATTATCCACCATGCTTTGGGAAAGTTGGGTCTTGTCCATTAAAAGCGTGTACTGATTGCCGCGTCTTGCTTGCTTGATTTGAATCGGCCTGGTGTTTGCATCGCCTCGTTTGAGCGTGATTTTAAGCGACTTGCTCTTGGGGTCGCTTTCCAAATCAAAGCCATTCAGGGTGGAAACGGGAGCGGCTTCAGTTGTTGAAGAAGAACGCGCAGTGTCGAGCGTGACGGTTTCAGAATCGGGGGATTTGGAAAGGTGAACCTGGGCGAGCGAAAAATTGATGGCAAGGGCGATTACGCTTCCTGCAAGCAGGATCAGGACAGGCTGCCTGCCGTGATAGAGCATGGCCTGAAGACCAGGCTTTAAACGCCTGCGTCTCTCGGGCTTTTCGAATTGCGAAGAATACGGGTCAAACACGCTTGGGTGTCTCGCTCTATGGTCAGAACTCTCTAGCTAGAACTCTCTCTCAAAATGGCCCGGGGCAAAATTTTTGTTTACATGATATATGCCATTTTATCGCTTATTTTATCCCCTATTGTATCCAATGAAGGGCAAATGATAAAGCGATTTATGCGTTTTGCTCCCCTTGTATATCTAAAATCCACTACTTGATGGAGCCTCCGGGTTTGTATAGCCACTTAAAACTTTGTCAGATCAGCCCTTGTTCCAATGCCAGGGTCGCTAGCTGGGTTCGTCGATTGACCCCCAGTTTCTTCATCAGGTTTGCCACATGGGTGTCAACGGTTTTGACGGATACGCAGAGAGTTTCGGCAATGGCAAGGTTGGTTTTCCCCTTGGCCACTTCGGCTAATATTTCCTGCTCGCGAGGGGTCAGCAAGCCGTTGTTTTCAGTGCCGATTTTTTCCAGCAGGGGCGTTAGGTCATCAGAGGTGATAAACGCGCTGCTTTCAAGCGCCTGAAAGACGATTCGGTGCAAGCTGCCCTGATCGATGGTTTTACTGAGATAGCCATTGGCCTGAAGTTGCTTTGCTTTTCTTAAGTAAGCCAGGTCGTTGTACGCGCTAAAGAGAATAATACAGAGTGTTGGGAATTGGGGCCTGAGCTTTTCTAGAAGCTTTAAGCCGTTTTCCCCGGGCAGGTTAATATCCAGCAAAAGCAAGTCCGGCTGTCTGAGCGTGAGGATTTCGCAAAGTTCTTCGCCACTTGCTAATTCGGCCACCACCTCAATTTTTGGATGTTGCAAGAGCATATTGCGCGTGCCTTCCCGAACCACCTGGTGGTCATCGACGATGACTATCCGCAAGGTTTTGCTTACGTCAAGGCGCTTGCTCATGGGGAAGGCTTTCTTGTAGCGTTAGAGTGGTTTGTCGGCTTTATGGCTTGAGGGTCTGGACGGTTATGCCGGCGTTCAATGGGAATCTGGAAGCGGACGATGGTGCCGCAGGTTTGCCGGGTTGCCTCCGTTTTAGGAGTGGATTGTATGCTGATCTGTCCCCCCAGTTGAGTAACGCGCTCTTCAACGCCGGTTAATCCCATATGCTGAAATTGTTCTTGCCGCTTGGCTTTCGGCGTAAACCCCTGCCCGTTGTCTTTGACGTAAACTTTTAGCAGGTTGTTTTTTTGCGGCGCATATTCCAGGGTCAGGTGGCATTGGCTTGCCGCGGCGTGCTTCTTGATGTTGGCGCACAACTCCTGAAGAATCCTGAATACCGGTAGTTCGTATTGCCTGGGAAGCGTATCGAGCGCGCCTTCATCAAGATTGACGCTCACATCGGCAATGCCTGCAACGCGAAGGTCTTCCACCAAAAACTGCAGGGCGGCGCTTAGTCCCAAGTCTTCCAGAATCTGGGGTTTCAGGTTATGGCAAACGCGCCTGAGGTTATCGATGATGTGATCCACTTTTTCAGGAGCGTAAAGCCTTTTTAAATCAATCATCTCCTGTACGACGCCATCATGTAAGTCCTGTGCGATTCGGCGGCGCTCTTCCTCCTGAAGCTGGATATTCAAATCCCTGGAGACTTTAAGCGCTGAAAACAGCCGGATAAAGTCGTAGGCGGTGATGCTCATCAGGATGAAACCCAAAAATACCAATGCCCCGCTTATCAACGTGATCATCCGCTGGGTCTGGATTTTCAGACCTTCCATCAGCTCCTGGGTTTTTTGCAGTTGGTCGCTGAAAAAATTCTGCTGAAGCGTTTCATCCAGCAAGGCTTTATTCAAATGAGGCTTATCGATAATCCCGTTTGAGAATAGTTTATGCTCAAGTTGTAAAAGCTTTTGTTGTTGCTTCAAATTCAGGTTGACGTGGGGCATTCTGGAAAGCGTGTCGAGATGCTGCTGGATAATATGCCAGTTTTTTTCCAGAACAGGGTTTTCGCTGGAGGCTTTCAAGCTGATTTGCGAAAGCTGCCAGTGGATGTTGTTTAATAACACGGTTTCCGTCATCTGGACGCTTACGGCTTTTGAGGCTTCTTCCCAGGTGTAGGTCAGGTAGTAGGCGTTCCAACCGGTTAGAATCGTCAAAAACAACATGACGACAAGCGGCGTCATGATCAGTTTCGGTGAAAGCTGGGATAGTTTTTTGGGGTAAGGCATAAGAGGGACGCCGATCTCTAAGATGGCGTAACATCGGCATAAATCAGAAGAAAAACCGATGGCTCCGCTATGGTTATTTTACCCCTCGCTTGCTGGGTTTTATGACTATCTGCAATCAGATACCCCATCCGTGGTAGACGCAACCGGCAGACCGTTATTCAGTGTGATCGCCCCGTTCTGAAACTGGTAGATGACATCGTTGGGGTAAAAGCGAAAAACCCCGTCGCAGGTAATGGTTTGTTCGGACACTGCGCAGCGGATGGGAGGCGTTTTGCCCGCATTGGTGCCAAACTTGAACAGACTAAGAATCACGTGGGTTCGTGTGGGCCCTTCGCCGCTGGGGCCATCAAAAGGAGGCGGATCCGTGGTGATGAAACGGCTGAAGTTTTCGGGGGTAAACCCCTCGGCAGTGGCAAAGGTGCCATAAGCGGCGGCCAGTTCCCGCGTCATTTTTTTCATCATCACGCATTCGGCGGTGGCTTGGGTATTTCTCATGCTATTGAGGGCCACGGCAGCTAAAATGCCAAGCACGGCAATGACAATGGCAAGCTCAATCAGCGTAAAGCCGTTTTTTGGTCTTGGTGACAAGAAAGCCACGACGAAACGAAGCAAGTATTATCCCTCAATTTTAAAGCCTGAAAATTAAAGCCTAAAACCCAAAAACCTAAAACCAAGGCATAGGGGTCTGAATCGTTTGGATGCCAGACACCCTATGCCGGATGTAGTTGGATGAGCAGGGGATTATTGGCAAGGTGGAACGTTGGCTCTGGTACTGGTTACTGCAGCGCCGTTATTTAACAGGATGGCGCCATTGTTAAACTGGTAGGTTACGGTAGGATAAGAACTGAAGGTGTTGGTGCAGGTGATCGCCCCTGCCGCAATCGTGCAAGGCGCTCCTTTTTGGGCATTGGTGCCGAATTTGAACAAACTGATATTCTCGTTGGTACGGTTAGGAGCTGTACCTGCGGGGGGATCAAAAGTGGTATCCATCGTGACATACTGATCAAAACCGTTCGGCGTACTGCCTTCAGCGGCTGTAAAGGTGGCATAACCGCTGGCTAGCTGTGAAGCCATGTCTTTCATCAGCGAACACTCGGCAGAAGCCTGCGTGTTGCCGAGGTTGTTCAGGGCGACGGCTGCCAAAATGCCCAGAATGGCGATAACGATGGCCAACTCGATGAGGGTAAAACCTTTTTGAATGGTCTTCAACATAAGCTTGACGTTCCTTCCTTAACTCGCATTATTTCCCTATACGGACAGATATGAATTTGGCAAAACTTTTGACCAAAACTTGAAACCCGGATTTTTTGTTAAAACCGGCCATTGGATCAAAACGCGGTTTTAAGTCTGACTGCTTCTTATTATATCTTTCGTCTAGGATTAGGGGGAACACTATCGGTAAAAATACTGAAAATAATCATGACTTAGAATCATCACTTACAAAGGAACTGTATTTGGAGCTGAAGCGTAATGCCTCCTCTCAAGCTGCTGATTTCACCCAATGCCTTTAAAGGAAGCGTTTCCTCTCTGGAAGCGTCCCGCTTGTTTTTGGATGCCTTCTCAGGCTGGGCAAGCGAGCAGCAGATTCCTGCCGAGATTAAATGCCTGCCCGTGGCCGACGGCGGGGATGACACCCTTTGCGTTCTTGCCGATGCATCCAAACGGCAGGGCAGGGCGATTGAGCGGCACACCTCCCCCGTGATGGGCCCTATTGAGCAGTTACAGGTCAATGCCGACTGGCTGTATCTGCCCGCTGAGAAAACGGTAATCATCGAAGCTGCCAGAATTCACGGAATGGCCATCCTGCAAGCGTCAGGTTTGCCGCTTGAGCCTTTGGGGGCTACGTCTTACGGGGTGGGGGAGTTGATTCGACAGGTGATAAAAGAAAAACAGCCTGAAACACTGGTGCTGGCCCTGGGGGGAAGCGCTTCCACCGACGGCGGCCTGGGAGCCCTTCAGGCGTTGGGGGTTTCTCTTTTGGATACATCTGAAAAGCTGTTGCCAAAGCCGTTTTGCCCCCGGTTTTTTGAGGGTCTTTCAGCCATTGACCTTCCGGTTGGCACTGAGGGTTTTGGATTCCAGGGGCTTAAACGGCTGCTGATTGCCACCGATACGGTGAATCCGCTTTTGGGCAAGCGGGGAACGGCCTACACCTTTGCGCCCCAGAAAGGGGCAAGCCCAGAACAGTGTGACTGGCTTGAATTACAACTGGAAAAAACCGCCATAATCTTAAGCCGAGCCTTCGCTACAGATTATCAGGATGCTGTTGGTGCTGGGGCTGCGGGGGGTCTTGGCTATGGCTTGCTCCATTTGCCAAATGCTCAGATTATCTCGGGGTTTCAATGGCTATCAGAATCGCTGGGCTTGGAAGCTGCCCTGAAAGACTGCGATGTTTTGCTGACGGGGGAGGGGTGTTTTGACGCGACTTCCTTAACCGGCAAGGCGGTGGGGGAATTACTGGCAATGGCAGAAGCCAACGGCAAGCCGGTCATTCTGCTTTGTGGGGCTATTGAACAAAAAATCCGTCAAACCTTACCCGCATCCGTATTTACCATCGCCTTAAACGACTATGTATCGACCGATCAAGCGATACTGTATCCCCAAGCGTCTATTCAGCAGGCGATTGCCAAAAATGCCACCACGCTGCTCAGGTGGTTTCGTTCAGACGGATTTGCCGATTAATTGCTGAGTGTCTTTCAACAGGTGCGTCAGGGTTTCGGCAAGCGCCGTCATCGATGGCGGGCGGTAGCTGCATAGGGCAATATGAGTCATGACACCTTCAAACACCTGTTTGTCATAGGCGGTGCCTGCGGATACCAGTATCATGGGCGTTTCGGGATAACGCGCTTTGATTTGGGCATATAACGCCTGTTGAATGGGCTGAATGAGCGGGTTAAAGCTTACAAAAATAACGGCTGAAAAGTGTTTATCAGGCAATTGGGCAAGAAGTGTGTTTTCCTCCTGGTGTTGCCCAAAGTGTTGTCCAGTGGGTTCCACGCGATAAGCGATCGCCTCCAGATTCGTCCAGCCGTCTGTCTTTAGCAGTTCGGGCAGTTCGGGTGATGTGGGTTGATCAAATCGATAATTGGTAATGCTCGCTCTGTCCGGGTGAACCAGAAGATAGCTATTTTTAAGATAGCTATTCTTAGGCGTTAAGCTCAACGCGGTTGCTTGGGGCGCCTGGGAGGATAAAACGGTGATGGCGCTTTTGGCAATGGGTAACGTGACACCGCTTAGATAATCCGCATCCCACTGGGAAATAGCGGGGACGGATAATTTGGCCTTGGCCGCCTGACGTGCGCGCTCTTGTTTTAAGGAAATTACTTTTTGATACGCCTCTTCAATGCGCTGGCGTGATAACCGTCCTTGCTCAATCGCACTCAGAATGCCCTGGTAAACGGCCCATTCGCTTTCGGTGCTTTGTTTATACACCAGCAGATCAATGCCCGCTTCAAGTGAGGCGATGGCCGCTTCGATTGGGTTTTTTTCTTGGGTAATTGCCCCCATACACATATCATCGCTGAGAATTAAGCCCTGAAAACCGCAGCGTTTTTTCAGCACCTCCTGAATAATCGTTTTGGAGGCCGAGGCCGGTTGTTCAAATTCATCCGGTTTTTTTTGAAGCGCCGGGTAAAACCCGTGGGAAACCAGCATTGCGGGAATGTTATCGTCAATGGCCGCTTGAAACGCCGAGAGCTCCTCCTCGCTAAATTGCAGGTGAGGCAGTTTCAAATGCGAATCGACCGTCCCGTTCCCATGGCCTGGAAAATGCTTGCCAAGCGGAATAATGCCAGTATCCCAGAAGTCGTCTTTTGCGATTTTCGCCAAACGCCAAACGGTTTTAGCGTCATCCGCAAAAGCGCGCACGCCGATAATCGGGTTTTTGGCTTCCAGATTAACATCCAGTGTTGGCGCGTAATTCAAGTTGAAGCCAAGTGCCGCAAGATGCTCTGCCATCACCGTGTAAGTCGTTTCTGCAAGCGCTTGGGGATCTTTGGAAAGCCCAATGGCGCGTGGCGTGACAAGGCTTGGAAAAATAGCGTGGGGCAGACGCTCTACTTGCCCCCCTTCCTGATCAAGCGATAAAAATAATTCAGGAGCGCCCGCTTTTCGCTGTTTCTGAAAGCCGGATAATAACGCTTGCGCCTGGCTTGCCTGCGTCATTGACTGGAAGTTGTCGCGAAAAAAAATAATCCCGCCAAGCCCTGCTGATAGGAATTTATCTAAAACGGGGCCAGGTGTTTCACCTTCATAACCCAACATGAACAGTTGGGCCACTTTTTCTTTCAGCCTATTTTTCTCTGTTATGCGCTCTTGCATACTGCCTGATCTCTATCCGTTTATTTGCCGACACAAAATTGGGAGAACACTTCATCGAGAACCGCCTCGGTGGTGTCTTGTCCGCTTAGTTTATCAAATTCATACAACGCGTCACTGAGCGGCACGGTTGCCAAATCAAGCGGCAGATGAGGGTTTTGAAGCGTTTCTGAAACCATCTTAAGATGGATCAGGATATTGGCCACACATTGCCGCTGTCGCTGATTCAGCGAAATGCCGCTTGCGGTTTCATCCTGGCTAAAGTGTTTCAGGATATGTCCGGACAGCCAAGCCAGAACCTTGTCTAAGCCGTCTCCTGTTTTGGCTGAAACGGGGAGGGCGTTTTCAATGGATATTTTGGGGGATATTTTTGGAAATAAGTCCATCTTGTTGGCAAGCAAAAGAGTGGGGATTTTTTGGATTTGGGCTAAATTATCAGTGTCAGTGTTGGTAAGTCCAACACCGCTGTCAATCATATAAAGCACCACCTGGGCTTCTTCAGCGGCATGCCAGCTTCGCTCGATGCCGATTTTTTCAACCGTGTTTCCTGTTTCGCGGATCCCCGCCGTATCCAGCAGCGTGATATTCACGCCTTCCAAGACCAGTGTTTCGGTAATCACGTCACGCGTGGTGCCCGCAATTTCGGTGACAATCGCCCGCTCGCTTGCAAGTAGCGCGTTAAAAAGTGAGGATTTGCCTGAATTGGGTAAGCCTAAAATCGCCACTTTAAACCCTTCTCGAAGCAGGCGGTTTCTCTCTGCCGCCTGTGCCAGATGAGACACATCATGGATTAAAGGTGTTAATGCGGAAAAAGTATCGCTTCTATCCGGCGCCTCGACTTCATCTGGAAAATCCGTGTGGGCCACCAAATGGGTTTGAAGCGCGATCAACTGGCGCTTCATCTCGTCAAGCGCACTGCCAAGGGATCGATTTTTCAAATTGGCGGATGCCAAATGCAGCAGCCGCTCGTTTTGCGCGCTGACCAGATCCATCACCGATTCGGCTTGGGTTAAATCCAGCTTGCCGTTTAAGAAGGCCCGTTTGGTAAATTCTCCAGGCTGGGCCAGTACGGCCCCTTCAAAAAGGCAGCGTTCCAAAAGCAGGTGGCTGAGATAATCTCCGCCGTGCCCCTGGATTTCAATCACATCCTCGCCCGTAAAACTATTCGGCGCTTTAAAACAAAGCAGGAGGACTTCATCCAGAAAAGTTTCCTGATTATTGCAAGCAGCCGTAGGCGACTTGTCGATCTCCTCAACATGGCTGTTAATCCAACCATGATAAATTCTACCAGGCCTGAATTTTGGCGCTTGCAAGCTCTTTGCGGAGACGAAAACCTTACCCGCAATATCAAAAGCCTCGGGCCCGCTGATGCGAATGATGGACACCCCTCCCTGTCCCCGTGCTGTTGCGATGGCTGCGATGGTGGTATTTTCTTTAAGATGTGAAAAAGCGGGCGACATAGGCTAATCCCTGCTAATAGCGGCTAAACAGGGTTAACTGGGGCGTGGTCTTTGGGCTTGCCAAATCTTCTACGCCCAATGCGTTCGGGCCATTATCGCCAGACGGTGTTTGCCCTGTCTTGGCCTTTGCAATTACGGCCATCTCCCGTTTTTGAAAACTGCTTAAAATACTGTCCGCTTTTTGAATCACGCTTTTGGGAAGGCCCGCCATTTTAGCCACCTGAATGCCATAGCTTTTTTGAGCCGCCCCCGGTTCAACCGTGTGCAGAAATTCAATTTCACTACCGCTTTCGCTAACGCAGACCCGGTAATTGCGGATGCCCGAATGTAGCGTCTCCAGAGTGTTCAGCTCATGGTAATGGGTTGCAAACAGTGTTCTGCACCCCAGGTGATTGGTTAAATACTCGGATACCGACCATGCGATGGCCACCCCGTCGTAAGTGCTGGTGCCTCTGCCCACTTCATCCAACAGCACCAGGCTTCGCCTGCTGGCGCCGTTTAAAATTTGAGAGGTTTCGCTCATTTCCACCATAAACGTGGATTGGCCGCTTGAAAGATCATCTACGGCCCCAACACGGGTGTATATCCCATCGACGATGCCAATTCTGGCATAACTTGCCGGAACGAACGATCCCATTTGCGCCATTAACACGCAGAGGGCTACCTGGCGCATATAAGTGGATTTTCCTGCCATATTCGGGCCTGTGATGAGCATCATTTGCGGCGTTTCATAGTGATCAGGCGTTGCCGATAAATGGCAGTGGTTGGGGACAAAGCGGCCCATCGGGAGGATTTTTTCCACCACCGGGTGCCTGCAATTCTGAAGGTTCAATTCAAGTGATTCGTCTAAAATCGGCTTGGTGTATTGTTGTTCAATGGCCACCCTGGCAAGCGATTGTAAAACGTCAAGGGCTGCCACGCGTTGCGCGCAGTCTTTTAATAGCGGCGCGTATGCTAACAACTGCTGGCGCAATTCTATGAACAATTGGTATTCCAGGTCATATTGCCTGCTTTGCGCATCCAGCACCTGGGCTTCATGTTGCTTCAGCGTTTCAGTCGTATACCGTTCCGCGTTGGTTAGGGTTTGCTTGCGGTGATAATGCGCGGGAACGGCACCGGCGTTGGCCCGCGTTACTTCAATGAAATACCCAAAGGCGCTATTGAAGGATACTTTAAGCGTCCTAATCCCTGTCTCAACACGTTCGTTTTCCTCATATTGCCGGAGCCATTGCTCATGGTTTTCCACCAGATTGCGAAGTTTGTCTAATTCCTGGTGGAAGCCCGTTTTAATCATCCCCCCTCCTTTCAAGTTCAAGGGCGGGGAATCATCTATGGCCTGATCGATTAAGGCAAGCGCCGTGAATAATTCGGGCGGAAAGGCCTGGAGCCTGCTGAGATAAAAACTTTGGCAGGGTTTCAGCAAATTGGCGATAGCCGGTAATTGGGCGATGGATTGCTTGAGCGCGATTAAATCCCTAGGCAGGGCCGTCGTGTTGGCCACTTTAATGCTCAGGCGTTCCATGTCATAAATTTCTGGCAGGATGTTGGTGAGACTGTCGCGAATGGCGGGCTGGTTGACCAATTCTTCCACGGCATCCAGGCGGCTTTGAATTTCAGGGAGGTAGGTCAGTGGCTGGTTAATCCACTGCCGCAATAATCTTCCCCCCATGCTGGTCTGGGTCTGATCCAGCACCCAAAGCAGACTACCTTCATAGTGATTATTTTTAACGGTTGCCACCAATTCCAGATTTCGTCTGGCGGTGGTGTTCATTGTTACGCTTTGGCTCAATACATAATGGCGCAGGCCGTCAAACACCGGCATCTGCTCAATAAATTGTCCTTTAATATAATGCGTGATGGCTCCTGCGGCAGCGATGGCAAGCGGCGTTTCGGTTTTGCTTAAATTAAAGCCCTCCAATGTTGCTACGTTAAACAGTGCTTTCAGAGCGTTTTCGCTGGCGCTTAAGTCAAAGGCAAGTTCTGAAAGCGCCGTACAGGTATAATTTTCACTGAGTTCAACAGGGACTTGGGGAATTAGGGTTTCAAATACGCCGGATAAATAACGTGCTTGAGAAATCGATCCCGCTGGCAAGGCTCCGGATTGTATGAGTTCAGTGGGGAGCTGCCGTTTGAGTTTACCCGGCGCTAGGATTTCAGCGGGGCGGATTCTGTCGAGCTCCGATAAGAGCTGTCCAAAATCAAGTTCTGTTGCATAGAACTCTCCTGTGGTGATATCGCAATACGCCAGTCCATAATGGTCTTTACGGGCATTTCGGTCTTTCGTAAGCGAAACGGCGCAGAGAAAATTGTTTTCAGCCGATTTTAGCAACGACTGCTCGGTAAGGGTGCCGCTTGAAAGCACACGCACCACTTTTCGGCTCATCAGTTTCGAGGCGCTGGCGCCTTTGGCGGTGCCTGTTTTTTCGGTGTCTTCCACCTGCTCGCAGATGGCCACTTTGAAGTTTTGGGCCAGCAGTTTCCCAAGATAAGGCTCAACAGCTTTTACCGGAACCCCCGCCATCGGCACACGCCCCAGCTTTCCGGCGTCGCGCCCGGTTAGCGTAATTTCAAGCACGCGCGCGCTAATTAAGGCGTCTTCAAAAAACGTCTCGTAGAAATCTCCCATCCGGTAAAACAGAATGACGCCCGGGTACTGCTGTTTTACCTGCAAAAACTGGGCTATCATCGGGGTTGCGTCTTGCGGATCGATATTGGCCGAATGCAGCGTCTGGTATTGGCAGCCGATATCGGTTTGGGCACGCTCAATGGACATAGGTGGAATAAAATCCTGATTTCGATAAAATAACGGGATAATGCCCAAAGGCTTATGTTTACTAGGGTGTTTACCTCACTCAGTATAACAAGAGTGGTTTCTTACGTCCTTAAAGGTTAACGCATGCAAATCAAAAGCCCCGTTATCTTCAGGATAGCGAGGCCTTGAATTGTTGTTATAAATTGAATCAGTGATTACTTGGCGGAAGCACCGGCGTTCAGCTTGGCCAGAACATCATTGGTGATATCTGTTCCACCGTGGAGCACGGCTTGCTTGGTAACGACCAGATCCACTTTTTTGGCGGATGCCACAGCGGATATGGCGTTATTCACCTCGGTGTCGATTTCCTTGGTTTTGGCAAGCATCCAGTCGCGCGATTCGTTCATTTTAACGGCAAACTTGCCTTGCAGGTCTTTTTCCAACTGATCCAGGGCCACCGGGTTGTTGGGCTGGCTGGTTTTGGTTTCGCGCAATTGTTTGGCGTATTCTGCGCGCAGCTTTTCAAGCTCGCGCTCGCGAATCTTCATATCGTCGTTGAACGCCTGGGCTTTATTATAAGAAGCCATCAGCTTCTCAAAATCAACGGTGCCCACTGATTCGGCAAAAGCGTTCAAGGCGAAGGTTACTGAGGCAACAATGGCTAAGCCTGCCGATAAGATGCCACGGGTTAAACGGTTCATATAACGTCACTCCTAATTGATGGAATTGAAAAATACCAGTGAAAGCTTAGCCATTATTATCAAAAGCACCTGAAGATTACAATGGCTGCCCAGATTTACGCGATGAGGCTAGAATTTCTGCCCGACGCCGAAGTTGAAGCGGTTGGTATAATCCCCGCCGCCGAGAATCGGAACGGCATAGTCCAGGCGAATCGGGCCAAGCCCTGGCATATTGACACGAATCCCCATACCAACAGAAGCGCCAAGCCCTGCCCGGTTAAAGGACTGGTTCAGGTTGGACTCGCCAACCAATGTGCCCGCGTCAAGAAAAGTGGCCATCGCAAGCGAGTTCAACACAGGCACTTGCTTGAGCTTGCCAAACATCGGAATGCGGTTACGCAATTCGACTGAGCCTAGCATAAAGCCGTTGCCAATCCCCAGGCCGCCTTCCTGGAAGCCACGGATGGAGTATGCGCCGCCCAGACGATACATGTTAAAGGTTGGGATATCCCCCAAAAGTGACGTGCCGCCCTGAGCGTTCATGGCAAGACTGACTCCGTCCCTGATTTTGAAGTATTTTCTCAGGTTGACGTTGGCCGTGCCATAAGAGGTAGCACCTACACCCATTGAGCCGCCAACGCTGACGGTGCCGAGGAAGCCGTTTTCGGGGTTAAGGCGATTGTCCCGCGTGTCATAAGCAAGCGTTGGGCTTAAGGTTAAAAACGTTCCGCCCTTAAGGGACTCTTCGCGGTCACTGTCTGAGATGTTGAATTCATCCAGGTCACCGCCGTTTGCAAAGTCACGGATGTTGACATTCTCACCTTTAAGGGAAAGTCCAAAAGAGGTGTTCTTAAGTGATAGCAGCGGTCTTGCCCAATTTATCTCGGCTCCGATACGACGCTCAACCCCCAAGGGAACGTTAAAGCTGGCGTAGTCTCTGCCATAAATGCTGGTGCCCAATGAGTTGACGCTTTGGAAAAGACTGGGTTCACTCCAGCCCACTTCAAACTGATAGTTTCTGGCGTTGGCCTGCGTGTCGCTGTTACGGTTAATCACCCCTGAGCCGACAGCGGCAATGGCGTTAATGTTCTGGCCTCGACCGAGGAAGTTGGGATCCGTATAGCCCACCGAGCCGAATAGACCGGTGCCCGTATCCACGCCGCCCCCAAGGGAAATGGCGCCCGTACGTTTCTCATCGACCTCAACGGTCAAATCATACTTGTCTGGGTCATCGGGCGAAACCGTGATGACCCGGCGCACGTCCGAGAAGGATTGTGTGGAGAAAATCCGCTTCAAATCTTCGGAAAGGGTTTTCTCATTATACAAATCCCCTTCCTTTACCGTCATCGCCCGCTTGATGACAAAGTCCTTGGTTTTTCGGTTTCCCACATAATGAATGCTGTCAATAGCGCCTTCGTTAATTTTCAGGTTGATTGTTCCATCCGGGTCATCTTGAATGCCCGTCACGCGAGCCAGCACGTAGCCTTTATCGGCGTAAAGCTGTTCGATTTTTTCAACGCTCTCGTTTAATTGCCCAATATTCTGGGGAAGACCCGTTTGTTCGGCAAAAATGGCTTGCAGTTCGGCGTCATCCACAATGGTGTTACCGTCAATATTCACACCGGTAATCGGAGCGTTTTCCTGTACCTCAATACGAATGTGAATCCCATCGTTGGTAGAAATGGGTGTCGCCTTGATTTTTTCAGTGAAGTAACCCATATCGTAGATGCGGCGCAAATCATCACTGAGGTTACTTTTGCTGTAAAGGCTGCCGGGCCGAAGCGTCATGGATTCCTTGATTTTATCGCCATTGATCAGTTTGTTTCCTTCAATAGAAACGCGGCTGATGGTCAGGCCATCGTCATACTGCTTTCCTCGCGCCTGCTGGACGTCATCGGGCGCAAATTCCGATAAGGGCGTTGGCCCCTGCTCTTCTTCTGAAGGCGCCACAGCACTTTGGGCATAAGCATTTGGGGTAATGGCCAGAATACCGAAGGATAATGCCAGGACAACGGCCAAAGAGGGGGTTGCGGCAAAAAGAACGAGAGGGCGTGAGGTCACGTGTGAAAATCCCCGTATGTAAATATTGTAATGACTTCTAGCGGATTTGAAATTGGATACTTGCGCCTTTATTCTCTCACAAGGCGCTAGGCGGGTCAAACGCCCCTCTTTTCTTTTCTTCAGTCTGTTTCCGGCAAGGTTCATCTGAGGATTTAAATAATAAAACAGCTTAAAAAGAACAAGACTTTTGAGAAATCAGAAAGTTCCACTTAGCCTTCTTCATCAAGCTCCTCAAGGGCGGGGGTCTTGTAATGACCTTTAATCAGGACAATCCCACCCATCAGGCTGGTGAACGTTGAGGCCAAAAACCAGTAGAGACCAAACGCAAGACCCGTATGTTCCGGAATATTGCCGTATTGAGAAAGCAGAAATTGGTAGCCGCCCTCTCGAAGGCCGATACCGTTAAAAGTAACGGGAATGACGCTGATCAGGGAAATGACCCCGTAAACCATTGTCAGGTAAAGAACATCAATAGTCAGGGACAGCGCTTGTGCGATGGTCAAGTGGATTAAAACAACCAGAGCGTGAATAAGCATCGACACGCCGGTTGTTTTTAATAGCAAGCCCCAATTTTTCCAGTACACTTCGGCTTGAGCAAAAGGTCGTAACTTTGGAAAACGTTCCAGCCAGGGGCCTACGGGTAAAATCTGTACAGTCAGAAACCCCAGGATGCCAAGGCCGGTTAAGGCAAAAATCGTCCATTTGACCGACGATGGTACAACACTTGAAATGGGGGAAAGACATGCAAGGGAGGTCAGCAATAAAAGGGCGGCAAGCCCGGTGGCGCGATCGGCCAGAACCGGCAGGGCCGCTTCGCGTTTCTTTCTTCCCGTCGCCTTTGAAAGATAATACATTCTGCCCACATCGCCTCCGATAGCGCTTGGCAGAAACAGGCTGAAGTACATGCCCATTAAGTAATAATCATAAAACTCTCGAAGCGAGAGATTCATTCCAATCGATTCGGCAAGCAGTTGCCACCGATAGGCGCTGACCAGTTGGGCCAGCAGATAAATCCCTACACAGGCCGGAATCAGAAGCAAATTGGCTTCTGAGAGTTCCTGAAGCGTTTTTTCAAAGCCGGTTGCCGAAAATAAATAAAACAACAAGGCAATGCTGATGACGATTTTAAGCAGCAGCTTCAGCGGAAGTTTTCGCTTGCCTGATGATTTTAAATCGGCTGCTAGGGGGGAGGTGACAGGAACTGCCTTTGGGGATAACGGCATAACGCGGCCAACTACTGAATGATTTCACGGATTTTATAAATCGGTTTCTGCTGGGATTCAAAATACGTGCGCACCACGATCTCTGCAATCAGGCCGGTGCTGACCAACTGGATACCGGTCATTACCAACAGGGCGGCGAAGATCAACAGCGGCCGATGACCGATATCGTGGTGTAAGAGAAGCTTGTCAATAATCAGGTAGGTGGTGAGAATAAAGCCTAGCCCAAAAGCCGCCATGCCGACCCGCCCAAACATATGCAATGGCCGGGTGATGAAGTGCTTGAGGAAGATAACCGTTAAGAGATCGAGAACCACTTTGAAGGTTCTGGAAAGGTTGTACTTGCTGGTGCCCGCAACCCGGGCCCTGTGATTGACCGCCACCTCCTTGATGACTGCCCCGTCAATACTTGCAAGGGCGGGGATAAAGCGGTGCATCTCGCCGTAAAGCGGAACATCCTTGGCGACCTCTGAGCGATAAACTTTCAGCGAGCAGCCGTAATCGTGAATTTTAACGCCGGTAGCCACCCCGATCAGATAGTTGGCGATTTTAGAGGGGAGTTTTCGGGTAATGGCCTTGTCCTGGCGGTGCTTTCGCCAGCCGCTGATAATATCGAGCCCTTCGGCATCCATCATGTCGATAAGCTCAGGCACGTTGGCCGGGTCGTTTTGCAAATCACCGTCCAGGGTGACGAAATAACGCCCTTGTGCAACCTGAAAGCCTGCCGATGTGGCGGGGGTTTGCCCAAAATTTCGCTTGAGACAGACGACTTTAAGGTAAGGATTGGTTTCAGCCAGCACCCTGAGCTTGGGAACCGTTCTATCCCTTGAGCCATCGTCAATGATGACGATTTCAAACGAACGGTTCAGCCGTTCGCCAACAGCGGTCACTTCGGCCACAAGCGGCTCAACGTTTTCTTCTTCGTTATATACCGGAATGATGAAGGAAACATCCACACCAAAGTGCAGTTCGGCAAGCGTGATAGGGGCTGTGGGTGAAACGGAGTGGCGAATATCTGATTTCTGCCCAGTGTGTAAATTCTGCCCCGGTTGTAAATTCTGCATGGAAGGCTCCGTATTGTCGTTATCCATAATGTTGATAAATCCAATGGGTTCAATGAAGTGCTTTATTTTTGCTGCAGGCTGAGCAGGCTGAAGATGTCATCACGGCTGACAAAGCGCAGAAGCGTGCCGTCGGGCAGGTTTTTCTTTAAAGGCGCTATGAAGCGGTGCTTGGTAATCAGGTAAACCGGCTGACAGGGGCTTTGTTTGCGCTTCTTAATGTTCAAGGAACAACCCTGCTGAAGAAATGCTTTTAGTTTATCACGCTCGTTCTCTGGGGCGTTATCATCATGTTGGATCTGGGGAATATGTCGATTGGCGTAAAATGTCAGGCTCGGCTTTGTTATTTCATATGTTCCCAGTGGGTTGTCGCCAACAATATTAATGTAAGTCATCAATTGGCCTTGGGTAAGCTGGTTAACACGCGGCACAATGCCAGTCAGGGCGATAACGGCAAGCAGTGAAAACGTGGCTCCCATCAGGATAAAAGCACTGGCTGTCCGGTTTTTCTGAAGCAAAAGGCTAAAACCTAAAACCCCCAGCAATAAAACCAGTGAGGCGATCCAGTTGGCCGGGTTTGCCGAAATATGTGCTGCTTCTTTTGGAAGAAGGCGGCCCATTTGAGTGATAAAAACAACCGAAACAATGCTCAGAAGACCAAAAAGAACCCATGCACTGATTTTTAAACCGGCGTGCAGGCCAGTTTGTTTATTATGATCAGGGGTGCCGTTATAAAATGCTGCGGCAAGCCAGAGCGCGAGTGCCGAAAACATGGGCAGAATATAGGTCAGAAGCTTGGTATCGGCTATCGTGAAGAAGGTAAATATGCTGATCGCCCAGATGGCCGCATACCAATGCAGACGCTGAAAGGCCGAGAGGCTATTGTTCCAGGGCCTGTTATGCTGCCATTCCACAATGCTTTGCCGAACCCCTGAGACTAAAAACGGGCTCCAGGGAAGGAATCCCGCCAAAAGCACAATCGCATAGTAATATACCGGCTCTGAGTGATAATCAATGGCGCCTGAAAAGCGTGAGATATTGTTGGCAAGCAGCGAGTCAACAAAAAATTGCCCGTTTTCAAGATAGGCCAGATAATACCAGGGGGCAGCGATAACCAACGCCAAAAGGGTTCCCAGGGGAAAGTACAGACTGAGAAAGCCTCGCTTGAATTGGCGGGTGATAAGCGTATACAGGAGGAACACGCCTCCGGGCAACACCATGCCGACTGGCCCCTTGGTGAGAATGGCCATGCCTGAAAAAAGACCTGCCGCAAGCCACCAGCGGGGATTTTTTTCGCACGCCAGAAACAGGCTTAAGGACGTGCCACCCATTAACGTGGCAAGCGTCATATCCGTAATCGACATTCGGGAAAGGCCAATCACTTCCATGCTGGTGAGCAGAATAACCGCGCTGAAAAAGGCGAAGCGCTTTGAGGCAATTATCCTGGCAACGGCGTACGTCATTGCGGTCAGGCCGCTTGCCATGACCGCGCTGACCAGGCGGGCGGAAAACTCGGACACCCCGAACAATTTATAAGAAGCAATTAACAGCCAATAAAAAAAGACGGGCTTCTCCAGGCGAATTACATCGTTAAAATAAGGCGTAATGAGATTGCCCCGTTGGATCATCTCCCTCGCGGCCTGGGCATAGCGAGGTTCATCGACATCAAAAAGCCAGTATCCTCCCAGGTTGTAAAAAAAGATGAAAAAAACAAAAACTGCCAAAAACCAGGCACCGTAGCGATCAACCCAGGCAAAGGCTGGGTCTGCTGTGCTGTTTTCATGCTGGCCATCCCCGCCAAGGCTTTTCGGGCTTGGGTCGGACAAGTTCTCAGGCGTAGGGTTTGCTGGAATTGTAGGTGCCATAGTGCTAGTATTCTATCAATTCAAGCGTCCAGGCAAAGCCATACTTTTATTAAGGTTTTAGCAGGCTTGTATGCTTGTCTAACCTTGTCATTGCCAGGGCGCGTGGCCCTTAAAGCAATCTCTAATTGAATTGTTGGGAGATTACCGTCTCAGCCCTTCGGGCTTTCTCTCAGGAGCATTCGCACAAGGAAATTCGATCATTATTTAGGAAAAATTCTTTCAATGCAGGCTTTAAACAAACTCGATTCCCGTTCTCAACAAAGCAATGCCTCGGCCGATGGGCTTGCCTTGCCGTTTGTCAAAATGCATGGGCTTGGCAATGATTTTGTGATGCTGAAAAGTGCTGATCTGCCTGTAGGCGTCAATTTAGAGAAGCTGGCCGCCAGGCTTTGTGACAGGCATTTCGGCATCGGGGCCGATGGCTTGATTCTCGATGGGGTCGCAACAAGCGCGAATCAAGATTTTGATATCCGCTTTGTTTATCTTAACGGCGACGGCTCGTGGGCGGAAATGTGCGGTAATGGAATTCGCTGCTTTGCCCGCTTTGTCTATGACGCGGGAATTGTCCAAAAGACGCAATTTAAGGCAGAGACGCTTGCAGGGCCCATTCAACCCCGACTAAACCCGGATCAAAGCGTGACGGTCGATATGGGAGCCCCGATTCTTCAGGCCTCTGACATTCCGTTCAAGGCCGAGGGTGTTTCGCCTGGGGCAATTGTTGAAAATCAGGTTTTAAGCGTTTTGGGGAAACAAGTGCCGATTAGCGCCGTCAGTATGGGAAACCCCCATTGCCTGATTTTCCAGCAGGACTTAGGCCAGCCCCTTGCACCCGACGTCTTTGGCCCGGCCCTTGAAACGCATCCCGCTTTTCCCAATAAAACCAACGTCGAGTTTCTTGAGGTGATTGACGAGCATACGCTTCGTTGTATCGTATGGGAGCGTGGTTGCGGTTTTACGCTTGCCTGTGGGACAGGTGCTTGTGCCGCTGCGGTTTCAGCTATCCGTCTGGGTAAAGTGAAAAGCCCGGTGACGGTGCATTTACCAGGTGGCCCACTGACCATAGAATGGGCTGGAAGTACTCATCCCGTGATGATGACGGGCCCAGCAACCTATGCTTTTTCCGGTGTGATTATCCTTGATCTGGAACAATTGAAATGAAGAATTTAATCCCATTTATTTCGATCATTGTTGTTGTCCTTTCCTTGGCGATGGCGCCAAGTGCAATGGCTACCCGTTTGCCTGCCGGGGTTTTGAATTATGTTCACCAAAAAGATCCCAAAGTGCAGGTGCGTTTTGACGGTGTTGTAATATTCAGTAACGGCAATACTTACTTGCCTATTATTCCCCAGGATCCAAGCGCCCGGCCTGACGCGATTCAGGTGGTGGCCACCACGCCAGAAAAGGTTGACTACCCGGAATTAATTCAGTTTGACAACAACTTTTTCTTGATCAAAATTCTGCAAACCTCTGCCGGAAGACTGACCCTTCCCCGCCTTGCCAACGTGCCGATTCAGCTAAAGGAAGGCTTGTTGCCCCAGGACTTGGTGATGCCGAATCACCTGTTTATTCCTGACGAGCTCAAGGTCATTCTCGGTGAGTTGCCGTATGACCCGTCCCTGAAGAATGCCGTTCCCAAGGAAAGTGTTGCCCAGACACTGAAAAAGTTAACCCCGCCTGGTGCTTCCAAGGCTTCGGACACTTCCAATAAAGCAGGGACTAATCCAAACCAACGCCTGCTGTATGCCTATGACATGGACAAGCAGTTGCTCTCACGGGTGGATGTTCTGAGCAAGAAAATCCAGGCGACCATTTCGCTTGGCTGTATGCCTGCCTCCATGGTCAGTTCGCCCGATGGAAAATATCTTTATGCAGGCTGTCTTTCAAGCAATGAAGTGGTGGTGGTTGATTTGGCCGCCAACCTGATTAAGACCCGGGTCGGCGTTGGCAGTAAGCCTCAGGATCTGCTCTTGCTGCCGGATGTGGGCTATCTGGTTGTGGGCAATCGTTTTGAGCAAACACTGGATTTGATTAATACCCACGATCTGTTGCCCGCAACCAAAGAGTTCAAGATTGACCTGCCGGGTCGGCCAGGCCCGATGGCCGCTATCAGTGAACGACAAATCCTGGTGGCTGATGCCTACAAAAACCAGATTTACCAGTACGATTTATCCAACCGCCAGCTTGAGCGCACTATCAACACATTGCCCGATGTTTCGGCCCTCTGGATTGAAAGAATCGAAAACGCCAATCCCAGGCTCTGGGTGACCAGTCGCTCAGAGGGTAAGGTACAGGTCCTGGATTTGCCCAGTGCAAAGCCCATTGCAACGGTTGCGGTAGGCAGTAAGCCGATTGCGATTCAATCCGCCAAATTCAATCCGGCAGAGCAGCGCGCAAGCCAGCCCGCCATCACCAATGAAATGATGGCAGCAGCGCCAAGCAAAAGCGATTCCAAAAAAGAGAATGAAGTAGTGCCAGGTGCCGCCGCTGGGTCAGCTAAAACCGAGGTCACGCCTGAAGCGCAAAATTTATTGAAGGATCAGGTGCGCGTCTATGTTTTATGTGCAGGTGATGACCGCATTGATATTATCGATGCCGATAAACTTCGCCTAAGCTCTTCTATTAATCTTTCACCGGGGATGTTTCCCACCGCCATGGTGATTCCCGCTGCCGAGAAGCTGGCGTACATTGGGGGTGCTGGGCAAGACGGCATTGCCGTTGTGGACTTGATTCAAAACCAGCCTTTAGAAACGGTGTCGGTGCCGTTTCGCACATTTTCCCTGACGATGGCCATCCCGCTTCAGTTTGCTTCAAGTGGCGAGGAAAAAGCGTTGGAACATGCGCCCACAATTTCACCCCTTGAGCGTAGCCAGATGGCCGGGGGGCTGCTTGAAAAACCGCCGTCAGAACAGTCTGAAGCAAAAGCAGTCGAGACGTCCAATCAGTCCCCCGCTTATAAAAATCAGGATAATCCCCCCCAAGATAATCCCCCTATGGTAATTTCGCCTGCCCTGATGCAGAGCAATTTGTCAGTTCCCGCGCCGCAGCAAGGCGGAGGCTTTCAGTGGAAAAAGCAAAAAGCAATTACGGATGAAAACGGCGAGCCATCGCCTGCAAGCAGTCGACTTGCGAAATTCTTCAATAAAAAGAAGAAGACGGATGCCGATGTCAAGCTTGAATCATCTGAACCTGTAAAGACGCAATCTTCCGTCAAGTTCAAGCCGTCTGCCGCAAAAGAAATTGCAGACCCGCCAGAATTGCCAATGCTGGAGTAATAACTTCAGCATTCCACTGAAAGCGGGGGAATCGCGAGGCGGGCGTTAATCCTCAAGCGTTGAGGTGTCCCCTTCAGGCAATCCCAATTCGCGGGCTTTGAGCAGACGACGCATAATCTTGCCGCTCCTGGTTTTAGGAAGCCCCGCAATCACTTGAATTTCGCGCGGGTATGCATGGGCTGCCAGGCGCTTTCTTACAAATTGCTTGATGTCCTGCAAAAGTTCATCGGATTCCGTGAAGCCTTCTTTTAAAGAGATAAACGCCTTGACGATCTCCATCCGCTCGGGGTCAGGCTTTCCGATAACGCCCGCTTCCGCCACCGCCGGATGTTCAATCAGCGCGCTTTCCACTTCAAACGGCCCGACCAGGTGTCCTGCCGTGTTGATAACATCGTCATCGCGGCCAATAAACCAATAATACCCATCCTCGTCCTGCTTGGCCCTATCGCCGGTTAGGTACCAGTCGTTTTTAAAGCGCGACTGGTAAACTTCTTCACGATTCCAGTACGTCTTAAAAAATGATGGCGCCGTTGGGCGAAGCGCCAGATGACCTTCTTCGCCAGGGGGCAACGGTTTGCCGTTTTCATCCAGAATACCGACTTCAACGCCAGGGAAAGGTTTTCCCATCGAGCCGGGTTTTACATCCATACAAGGATAATTGCAAATCTGCATGGCCCCTGTTTCCGTTTGCCACCAGGTATCATGGAAAATATGGCCGAAGACCTTATGTCCCCAAACCACCGCTTCCGGGTTCAGGGGCTCTCCGACACTGGCCAGGTGTCGGAGGGAAGACAGGTCAAATTGCTTGACGACATCCTCGCCCGCTTTCATCAACATGCGAATGGCGGTCGGCGCGGTGTACCAGACAGTGACTTTATGATCCTGCAAAACCTTATACCAGTCCTGCGCCTTGAAGCCGCCTTCGTAAACCAGTTGCGTCACACCGTTTGACCATGGGCCGAACATTCCGTAGGATGTGCCGGTTACCCAACCCGGATCGGCAGTACACCAGTAAATGTCAGATGCTTGTAAGTCCAGAATATATTTGGCGGTGGCGTATTGTGCGATGAGCGCGTTGTGCCGATGGACAGCACCCTTGGGTTTTCCGGTGGTGCCTGAGGTGTAATGGATAATCGAGGCGTCATCAGGGTCGGTTTGGACAACCTCAAATTTTTCAGACGCTTTGGCCATCAACTCTGAGTAAAGTGATTCATGAATTTTTGATTCATTTGGGCCTGATTTAAAGCCCGTGTTTTCGCGATCCAGCACAATCACGTGCTGAAGGCCCGGCAGATGTTGCCTGATTTCATCCAGCCTGGGTTTTAAGGCAGGGCTGGTGATGACGATTTTGGCGTTGCTGTCTTCAAGGCGATCCCGAATGGCTTCTGGGCCAAACGCTGAAAATAGGGGCCCAACGACTGCGCCAGTTTTTAACCCGCCAAAGAGGGTGATGTAGATTTCAGGAACACGCTCCAGGTAAACGAAAACACGATCGCCTTTCTGGATGCCCAGGCCAGTCAAGACATTGGCGAACTTGTTTGTTTCGTGTCTTAAATCATTAAACGTATAGGTTTCCTGATTGCCTTTTGAGCCGATCCAGATTAGAGCGTTTTTTTGCATCACCGCCTCTGGGTGGCCATCAATGCAAATGCTCGCCTGGTTAACGCCGTTTGAACGGGGAAGCTTCAATTCCTTGGCCGCCTGATCCCAGCTATAGCTTTGTCGCATTTGCTCATAATCCAGCATATTGGGCTGGGTGGCCCGGCTTTCAAGCGGGGATTGCTTTAAAATCGGATACGCCTGCGAGCCGGTATCGGCGGAGATGGTCATGGATGAGTCCCTCTAAAACTAGGAAAAAGGTTGGAATGGCTTCAGTGGCTCTGTAACGTTATGAAAACCCAAACCTGTTGCCACCTGTGTACGCTATTCTACGCAACGAGCCACGGCCTGTAAATACAGTCAGTGTTTGAGCGATTTGCCAGTATTTTTGAAAATGACCCACTCGCCTGTTGTTGGAACATTTGTTTTATGGCTGGGTCTGTAGTCCTTAATGGGCAACTGCAATAAGCCATAAAGTTTATATAATGGGGTCATAAGAGTTTTGATGCATCCCGTTTGATGCGCGCAGGAAGGAAAAAATATATGCTGAAGCGATTCGCTAAAAAAACGCAACCCAGGCCCCAGTGGGGCATGTTAATGTTGGCCCTGATGCTAAGTCCCATTGCAGGCACGCTTTCCATCTTGCCAGCCTCTGCTGAAAGTCCTGAAATTACGGTCTATAACCAGAACTTTGGCGTCGTTAAAGATTATCAAACCCTTGCGCTTAAAAGCGGGCGAAACGAAGTCCAGTTGGATACGGTGGCTGCCCTCATCGACCCGACCAGTGTTCATTTTAAATCGCTGAGCGATCCAAAAGGCGTCAGCGTTGAAGAGCAGAATTTTCGTTATGATTTGATTAACAAAGCCAACATCTTGAACCGCATGGTGGGCAAACGCATTCGCTTTGTTAAAGACGGGCAAGTCAAGGAAGGCATCTTGTTGAATCCGCCTACTGCGGTGACAAGGCCTCATCACTACGGAAACACCAACCGTTATGCCATAGGCAATGTTGTGACGGAAAACACCAGCGATTTTGCCGTTAAAACCACCGAAGGCGTTTTACTGACCACGCTGAATGATATTTTAATCGATGAATTGCCCCAAGGCTTATACGCCAGGCCAACCCTGGTGTGGCAACTGTTTAGCGAAAGCGGCGGCAACCACAAGACGGAGGTGTCTTACATGACGGATGGCCTGAACTGGAATGCCGATTATGTGGCCGTTCTCAGCGCGGATGACAGCAAGGTGGATTTGTCAGGCTGGGTGACGCTGGATAACCAGTCTGGAACTTCATACCAAGACGCCAAATTAAAGCTGGTGGCAGGTGATGTCCGCCGTGTTCAGGACAATGCCGGTGGCTATCCGGTGCCCATGATGGCCAAGGCCGCCATGATGGAAGATGCCCGCCAGGGATTCAGCGAAGAAAGTTTCTTTGAGTATCACCTTTACACGCTGGATCAGAAAACGACGATTTCGGATAAAGAAACCAAGCAAATGGCCTTGCTGAGCGCAAATAACATTCCGGTGACCAAGAAGTTTATTTACGACCCGCAGCGTCAGTATCAGATTTACAGTTATTCCGGTGGCCGTCCGGGGCAAGGGGGCAGCACCAGTACGGACAATAAAGTGGCCATTATGGTTAGCCTGAAAAACAGCAAGGATAATCACTTAGGCATGGCATTGCCTAAAGGTAAAATCCGAATGAACAAGGCGGATTCTTCGGGCGCGCTGCAATTTATCGGAGAAGATCAAATCGATCACACCGCCAAGGATGAATCGATTGAGCTGTATGTGGGCGATGCCTTTGATGTGGTGGGCGAGAAAAAGAGGACGAATTACCAGGAGGACTTTAACTCGTATAACAGCACGTACCAAGTGACGCTGAAAAACCACAAGGATCAGGCGGTGACGGTGCATGCGTACGAGCATCTCTACGGTGACTGGAAAGTGGCCAGCAGCAGCCATAAGTATGAAAAGCCAGACGCCACCACGCTCAGCTTCCCGGTGAGTGTCCCTGCCAACGGCACGTCAGTGGTGACCTACACCGTGGAAGTGGCCAAGTAACTTTGTTAAATCCCTGTTAAACCCCTTTCACCCTTTGATGGGCCAAGTTCTTTTGGCCCATCAGCACCTGGGCGCGACCCATCAGTTCACCGGCGCTCTGGGCCACTTTGGAATCTGCCGCCGACATATCGCCGCCGGGCGCCTGGGCCGCTGATTGTACCTGCCTGGCCAGACTGTAAGTGCGTTCCGGGTTGTTAAAATCCAGCGCTGGCATTGCGATTTGAACCGAACCCCCGATGGGAATACCGTTGGCGTCATATTCCAGGTGGATACCCCCGCCCAGGCTTCCTGCCGCACTGGCGTGGGCTTGCTCATGGGCCATAATTTTGCTGTAATTCGCACTGCGTTTTTGTTCAATCGCAGCCTGGCGAGCCCGTTGAAGATCCCCTTGAGGATTAAACGAGAACGCCTAAATCGTTTCCCATTGCTGGATTCCCTTCCGGTTTCTTGCTTTCAAAAGTGTTATAAGGGGTCATTATTATAGCATTTTGCCAGTGGGGGACTAGAATCAGCTACAATAGATTAAGAAAGAAAATTCGCAAATCAAAAGACGGAGATAGAGAGACAAAAAGTCTATGGCGACTGTTCCCAATGCGACCGCTTCAACCCCAGTTAGCCTTACCGAGCCGTTAATTCAGCTTGAGCATCTCAGCAAGCGCTTCCCCATCCGGAAAGGCCTCTTTAACCGCCAGGTGGGGGAAGTTCAGGCGGTAAGCGATATCAATATGTCGATTTACCCTGGCGAAACCCTAGGCCTGGTGGGGGAATCCGGCTGTGGGAAATCCACCCTCGGTCGTTGCATCCTTCAATTGATAAGACCGAGTGAAGGCAAGGTCATATACGCTGGCCAGGACTTAGCCAAACTGTCGCACCAGGCGCTTCGGCCCTTGCGAAAAGATCTTCAAATCGTGTTTCAAAATCCGTATTCCAGCTTGAATCCCAGGATGACCATTGGCGATACGCTTGCCGAGCCGCTTCAAATCCACCGCCTGGCAACAGGCTCAGGGATGCGAAGCCGAGTGCAGGAACTTCTGGATATGGTGGGGCTTCCACGAGACGCTGCCGAAAGATACCCTCATGAGTTTTCCGGTGGTCAGCGCCAGCGGGTGGGCATTGCCAGGGCCCTTGCCCTCAATCCCCGCTTTATTGTGGCCGATGAGCCCGTTAGTGCGCTTGATGTGTCGGTTCAGGCGCAGATTTTAAATCTTTTACAGTCGCTGAAAAAAGACCTTGGGCTGACTTATCTCTTTATTGCCCATAACCTCAGCGTGGTGGAGTATATCAGCGATCGGGTGATG
Organism: Vampirovibrionales bacterium; assembly: GCA_035285165.1. Classification (GTDB taxonomy): domain Bacteria; phylum Cyanobacteriota; class Vampirovibrionia; order Vampirovibrionales; family Vampirovibrionaceae; genus JAYKHP01. The sequence goes on from JAYKHP010000019.1 coordinate 150,291, forward strand.
GTGATGTATTTGGGGCAAATCGTGGAAATCGCCCCGGCAAAGACCTTGTATAAAAATCCCCTGCATCCTTACACCAAGGCCCTGATGTCAGCTATCCCGCTTCCTGATCCGGTTCTGGCAAGAAAGGAAGATAATCGGATTCGTCTGGTGGGAGATCTCCCAAATCCCGCTAATCCGCCCGCCGGTTGTCGGTTTCACACCCGCTGCCCATATGCTACGCAGCGCTGTCAGGTGGAAGTGCCGCAGGCGGTGGAATATGAGCCTGGCCATACCGCCTATTGCTACCGAATCCCTGAGATTATGGCTGAAATGGCATAGCCGTCCGCCGTTTTATAACATTTTGCAGTTTTATGGGATTTTGCAACAAGGCCATTTACGTTTCTATGGAATATTCCAGGGAATGTTAAAGTTTTGGCCAAAACTGATCGAAACCCTCAGTACGAATGGGTTTATCGTTCTGAATCGGGAGTCTTCGTATCGTACAGTAGGCATCAGCTTATCATAATTGGGGTGTAGGGCCATTGCCGTGCGGATATTCGGGAGGTAATGGGCGTCCGCAACCTTCCAGAAACGCTGGCTGTGCTTTTGCTTGCGTAAGCAGCTTTTTCATTCAGTTCTCAAACCCCTTCCTCAATCAAAGCGAGTTAAAAAGGAGTTAGAACCTTGGGTAAGTCGAAGAAGCCCGACTGGGGCGATGCGTATGATAGCCACAAGAGCAGTTTGGCCGAGCATTTCTCGCAAATAGGCCAAATGAGAGAACACATGCAACAACATAACAGGGCGGGGCAATGGCAAGAATCCCCTGTGATGCCTCTTGACCAGGAGATTGATGAGACATGGCAAGAAGCCGATATGATGGAAAACGAAGAGGTCACTTATTATCTTGATGAGGCGCACGAGGCCCTATCCCGGCTGAATCAGAAGACCAACAAACGCAACCAGAACCAGAAACGCCCTAAGCGTGAGGATAGCTGGTATTAGGCACGCGTTGCCAAAAGTCAAAACAAGAATTTTCTAAAAAGTCTTCGTCCATATCCCTCCCGCTTGGGATGACGGCGGGGACTTTCCCCTTTAAAATGGAAGAATCCCTCCTCTTTTTTAGGATGCTTTCATGTTCTTTAAAAAAAAGCCAAAACCCGCTAAGACCCTTCCCGCGTCACATCCACTGATTGAAAAAGCTCGGCAGGCCGCCAATTATATGGACGCTGCCTGGACAGTGCCGATTGTGCGAAAAAAAATCGGCCTTGATCCCCTCATTGGCCTGGTGCCGGGCGTGGGTGATGCGATTTCCCTGGGCATGTCGCTGTATCTTTTATGGGTGGCCTATCAGTTGAATATGCCCGGCCGGATTTACGCCGCTTTGCTGATTAATGTCGGCTTTGATTTTCTCATTGGCACGGTTCCCGTGGTGGGTGATATTGCCGACTTTTTCTGGAAGGCCAACCTCAAAAACTTGAAACTGCTTGAAGAAGCGTATCGCTTACATGGGGATAGAAGCCATTTGAGAACAGGCAAGCCAACCCCAAACTGGCAATCTGCCGTTATTGACGTAACGCCTGAGTGAGTGTGTTCAAACTGATTTGGGAGAAGCGAGCTGAAAGACTGATTTTTCCCGAGTGGCGGCATCTTCCCATACAAAAACCGTCCCAGGGTCTGGAATATTTTTTTGGCTGCCGTTTTTGGTAAGCGCGTGGTAAACCCCTGGGATATCGGATACTTTGATTTTTGTGTGACGGCCTGAAACAATTAATGTGTCTCCCTCATCGGGCACGAAGCGAACCGTTTGGCTTGAATCGGAGAGAGCATCGGCAGTTTGTTGCGCTGCGATTCGATCAACCTGGGCGTTAATCGGGTTTCTGGAAACCGTAAACGTTAATGGGGTTGGCAGGGGAATGTCCATCCGGTTTAGTGCTTGGCCAGGATCGGGCAGGACGAAAAATTGTGTTAAGCCAGGTGTAAAATAATGTCCTGCGGCACCGTTATACCAATCCCTCACCAGGCTGTGATGCCCCAAAACCCGCGTGATGGTGCCAAACCGTAGCGATGATGCAGTGTTTTTGGCAAAACGCTGCAGGGGAATGGAAGTCTGGGAAAAACTATTTTGAATCACCATTTGCGCCTCCCCAAATGGGTTCCCTCACAGGCCCGTAGGATTTTTTAAGCGCTCAACATCCCGCTTGCCAACAGCAATGAGTGAGAAGCTGTCGTTAGATTCGTCTGGAAACACTTTCCAAGGTGTCTGTGACTCCGGACGAAGCGCGACAATCACTCTTGCCGCTTCACTTAGGGTGGAATCATTAGGAGGTCGCCTTAGGGTCAGCGTGTCGCCGCCGTCCGCATTGGCCAGTTGATGACTTGTTCGAGGTTCCCAGTGCCCTGGAACAATCCGGCTCATGGCGGGCAATAAGGCTTCCACTTCCTCCGCCTTACCTTCAACGGGTAATATGAAGCCGAATTTGGGTAGTGGAGAAGTCCCCACACCGCCTGTGCGGAGGCCAGCGAAAAATACCATGATTGGAAACCCTCATTAATGAAATGGATTAAACAGACTCGCCCAAAGCATAAATTTTTAGCATATTGTTGGCGCCGTGAATGGCAGTTTTACCACCACAAAACACCACACTATCGCCTTGCTTTAAAATATTGTTGCTTAACAGCACACGTTCGCCGTTTTCAATAATCTCATCCGTGTTCTTGCCCACTTCAATGACAAACGGGATCACGCCCCATAACAAGCTGATTCGGTTATACACTTCTTCAGAAGGGGTTAGGACAATAATGGGCTTGGGCGGCTTTAATTTTGAAACCCGTTGGGCCATCGTGCCGGAGTTGGATAAAACGACCAGCGCCTTAACATCCGCTTTAAGAGCGGCATAACAGGCCGAATGGGCAATGGCGTGATGAAAGTTCGGCGAGATGACAAAGCTGGCTTCATGAGGCCTGTAACGATTGCCAAAACGGTTTTTCTCTGCTTCCTGAATAATGCGGCGCATCATCGACACGGTTTCCACCGGATATTCGCCCATGGCCGTTTCGCCAGAAAGCATCAGGGCATCGGCGCCGTCGAAAACAGCGTTTGCAATGTCACTCACATCAGAGCGTGCCGGTTGAAGCGCGTGAAGCATTGACTCCAGCATTTGTGTTGCGATAATCACCGGTTTTTCGGTTTCGTTGGCAATGCGCACCAGTTGCTTCTGGATAATGGGAACTTCCTCGGGACGAAGTTCAACGCCCAAGTCTCCACGCGCCACCATCAGGCCATCGGCTTCTTCTAAGATGGGGCCGATTTCAAGCAATGCCTGGGGCTTTTCGATTTTAGCGATAATTGCGGGCGGCTTGCGCTTGTTTTGAGTCAGAAACGCTTTTAGTTCGGTAATGTCTTGCCCGCGCTGAACAAACGACATGGCCAGGTAATCGGCACCGGCTTCAACGGCAAGCAGGGCGTCCTCCTTGTCCTTGTCAGTGAGAGCGCCAATGGCGATTGAAGAGCCTGGGATATTAATCCCTTTTCTTGCTTCGAGAACACCGCCAACCACAACTTGGCATTTCAATGTCTGGCTGTCCACTTTTTCGCTGACGCGCAGCCTGATTTTCCCGTCGTTGATCAGAACGACGCCATCCACGTTCAACGCGTCAATAACTTCCTGGAACTTGGTTGCGATAATACCCGGGCTGCTTTCTTTTTCCCGGGTCGTAAAGGTGACGATCTCGTCCTGCGCCAGCACGAAAGTCCGATCATCTTTCAGGTAGGCAGTTCTCAGCTTGGGGCCTTGTAAATCCACCAGAACCGCAACCGGTCGTTTCAGGCTCTTTGCCGTTTTTCGGATATTGGCGATATTGGTGCGATGCTCATCTGGCTCGCCATGGGAGAAGTTCATCCGGAAAACGGAAACGCCTGCCAGAATCAGGCTTTGGATCATTTCCGGTTTTGAGGAGGCGGGGCCGATGGTGGCCACAATCTTGGTTCGATTGGCAAAGCTGATGTCGGTGACATCGGGCAATAGCTGGGTTGCAATGGACAGTTCTTCGGGATTATTGGCCAGCGTATTGACCTTGCCGGGAGTCTTCTTGTCGGTAATCATTAAGCACCACGGATTGACTGTTTAACGGTAATTTCAAGTCCTGCGACTTGATGTGGAGTTGGAACTCGCCCAAGGTTGCCGCGTTGGGAAGGGTAAAAATCAGGAAGCGCGTCGCTGTCATTTTGGGATTGAGATAAATATCCTTGTCGGTAATCAAACGAGGGCCCTTGACACCGCCATAGACGCGCTTAAAGGCTTGTCCCAGAGTTTTTTCAGGGCTCAGCGTATAAAAATCATCTTCATTGGTGGTTGTGGTTTCAAGCAGGATTTCTTTTGCGGGAATCATGACCTGCTTGTTGGTGGGGTTTTCAATATAAAGCGTTAAAATTACGAATTGCCCGTCTGACACGCGCTTTTCAAGTTTTTTTCGCTGGTCGACCTGTTTGAGGGTGATGTTTGCCTTGGGCAAATCTTCTTTTTCTTCCACCGCTTTCTTTTTGCCACAGCCTGAAAACAAAAGCGAGGAAAACAAAAAACTGATGACGAGAACGCCCAAGAGTAAGCCAAGGCTGTTTTTCTGCTTCTGGATTTTCATGCGTCGACAAGCACTCCATAAAAATTGAAAACAAACACCGAAAACAAACCAAGCACTAATATTTAAGCCGCTCAATTCATTCCAACAAACCCAATTCTAGCAAAAAGAGGGTCAAACCAAAAGGATAGCTCCTTCTCCCAAGAACACTCGTTTTGCTGAACAATTTGGCTTGAACCTCGGGCAGGCTCAATGGGCAATACCCCTCAGTTGGCTAAGGGCCTGCAAGTTTTCCTGGCAACAGTAAGCCAGAAGGTCTTGATGGAGGGTTTGAAAAATATCGGGGGTTCTAAAGCAACTGGTGCCGACCTGAACAGCCGAGGCGCCCGCCATGAGGAATTGCAGGATATCATCCGCCGTTTCGATTCCGCCAACCCCGATAATGGGCGTATCTGGAAACGCCTTATGTAATTGCCAGACATGATGAAGCGCGATGGGGCGAATGCCCGGCCCGCTATAACCGCCCGAGACGCGGGGCAAAATGGCTTTTTTCTGGCGCGTGTCAATGGCAAGACCCAGCACCGTGTTAATGGCCACAAGACCCGTAACGCCTGCCTTAATGGCGGCTTCAGCCATCGGAAGAACGCTTTGCACGTTGGGTGTCAATTTGGCGTATAAAGGCTTTGCGCTTGTTGAGCGCAGTGTCTTGATAATGTCACTGATCAGGCTTGGCGAGCTGCCAAAATCAAGCCCCCCCTTGGCCACGTTGGGGCAGGAAAGGTTCAGTTCATAGGCCATGATTTGTTGACCCAGCGCATGGGCTTCGATGGTTTTGGCCATTTTTGCAAATGCCTCGGGCGTTTCGGCAGACAGGCTTAAAATCAGCGGCGTATTGCCAAAACCAAGCCATTGCGGGACTTCTTTTTCAAGGATGTTCTCTAAGCCTGCGTTTTGAAGGCCGATGCTATTGAGCATGCCAATGCCCGGTAATTCAACGGCCCGATACTGCGGGTTTCCCGCCCTGGGCTGAGGGGTGACGGTCTTGGTGACCAGCGCGCCAAAAACATCGCCAATGGATAACATCTGCGAGATGACGGCAGGGTGAAAAGCGCCTGAGGCATTGAGAATGGGGCTTTTTAAAACAATCCCTCCGCCGATGTCACAGGAGAGATCGGCCGCTTTGTTGACCGTTGCCGTCTTTTCTAGCGTTGACATGAAAAGCCCTCCTGGCTTTCGGCATTTGAAATTTCAAGCGGGCTGGTATAGGCATCCGGTGTTGCCGATTCGGAAAGCGTACATCTGATCTGAATATCCTGCCTGCCGTCAGCGTTTTCCCAGTCGATGCGCTCGGCGTTTAAAACAGGCCCTTCCACACAAACTTTAATCGGCAGGCTGTCGCTTGAGAAAACCGCGCATCCTGAGCAAACGCCGGTGCCGCAGGGCATGTGGTTCTCAAGCGAGACGAAAACGCTCAGCAAGGGGTTGAGTTGCTTTAATGCCAGAACACAGGCGCGCATCATGGGCATTGGCCCGCAAATATAGGCCGCAGCAGCGTTTTTTGCGTATTCCGGCTGCTTCAGCAGCCATTGGTCAATGCGACCTGAAAATCCGTCCGGGCCAGTATAAGAGCCGTCATCAGTTGCAAAAACCCGCTGGGTTAAATCAAGGTAAGCTTCCAGTTCAGGCCTGATGGAAAGTTCGCTGGCGTTTCGTGCGCCAAAGACGCAAAGCGGGGTTAAATGATTTGCCGCTGTTGTTTCCTGTTTTTTTTCTTGGGTTTCTGCCAGTTCTTGATTTTCTGCGAGCCAGCAGGCAAGCGGGGCGATGCCAATGCCACCGCCAAGCAGCAACAGATATTTTCCCGCTTCGGCGTCGGGCATTTTGGGAAAAGGCTTGCCAAGCGGGCCTAGCACATTGAGGCTTTGGCCTATCTGAAAGCCTTTCATCATCTCGGTTCCCTGGCCCACCACCTTGTATAAAATCTCAAAACGATGCTCGCCTGAAACTTTCAATACGCTGAAGGGTCGTCTGAAGAAAAAACGCCGTTCGGGCAAATCGAGCATTACAAACTGACCGGCCCGGCAGGCAAAGCGCCCGGACGTGCTTTCAAGTGTGATAACCCACAAGTTGGGGCCGCAATTTCTTTGGGCGATCACCCGGCAATGGTGATCCTGAACCGGCGAAAGCAAGGATGGGGCTTTTGGGGATATGGGGTGGTTATCAGGCATGTGAAAAAAGACCAACTTTAGCGAGGGATGGGGATTTTCCCCAAGGTCTGTTTTAGCACATGGGCGGTGTCGAGTCCATCCAACTCCGCCTCGGCGCTTAACACCACGCGGTGATTCAGCACCAGCGGGGTCATCGCCTTGATATGATCGGGGGTGACAAAATCCTGTCCGTCAATAGCGGCCTTGGCTCTTGCTGCTGCCACCAGTGACAGCGCTGAGCGGGGGCTTGCGCCAAGCTCCAGATTCGGGTTTTGCCTGGTATCGCGAATAATCTCAAGCGCGTAATCCAAAAGCGCTTCATCCACACGCACCAACGAGAGCGAGCGCCTGGCCGCAAGCAGTTCCGCTTTGCTGGTGATCGGTGTCAGTTGTAACTGGTGGGTGTAGCGCAGGCTGGGATGCTTGCTGAATTCTCGCAGCATTTTTTGTTCGGCGCCCTTATCAGGATAATCCACGATGACTTTCATCATAAACCTGTCCAGTTGCGCTTCGGGCAGCGGATAGGTTCCCTCAAACTCAACCGGGTTAAGCGTTGCGATAACCGTAAACAGTTCGCCAAGCGGGTGGCGATTTCCGTCAATGGTCACCTGATGCTCTTCCATCGCTTCAAGCAGGGCCGATTGCGTCTTGGGTGGCGTCCGGTTGATTTCATCAGCAAGCAGGATGTCGCTGAAAACCGGCCCCGGCTGAAAGCTGAAGCTTCGGGCGTTTAAATCGTAAATGCTGGTGCCAATAATTTCAGCAGGCAACATATCCGGTGTTAGCTGAACGCGCTTGAAATCCGATTCGATTAATTGCGCAAGCGATTTGACCAGCGTGGTTTTGGCCGTTCCAGGCAGGCCCTCAAGCAATACATGACCTTCAGCCAACAGCGCGATGAGCAAGGCGTCAATGGTTTGCGGCTGGCCAAAAATGATTTCGCCGAGTTTTTCCCGCAGTTTATCCGCCAGTTGGCGAGTGCTGGATAACTTGCCATTTTTGGTGTTCGGGTTCGTATCACTCATCAGGTTACTCTTTCTAAATATTCTAAAGCTAAAAACTCTGAAGTTAAAAACTTAATCCCGAATCAGGCGATTCCGCAATTGGGATAATTGCTGAATCCAGCGCAGGAAAGCATGCTCTGAGTACTGATCGGGAGGATTGTTTTCAGGCCGGTACAGAATGCTATATACCGTCTTGAGCATCGTCACCGTGTTTTGGGCTTCCGCTTCAGCATAGCCCAGATAGGCCAGAAAACCATGACTGCCCATTAGGGCACGCTTCAGCCGATGCTCTATTTCATTATCGCTCATTGTGATGGAAAGCCCTATTCTGCAGCGCCTCTCCAAAGCAGAGAATACCGAATCAAAGCAGGGCTTGAGCGCCAAGTTGTCCGCCTCGGCCCGATGATAAAGTCCAGCCAAAGAGGCGATAAAACTATTCAATGAAACCGGCGCGTCCGCTTCAAGCGCGGGCAATAGGCGAGGGCGCCAGTTGCTATAGCTCCACCACATTAAAAACAAGAACAGGACGCCAAGCTGCACCCCGGTTTTACCCACCGGCGTTCGGTTGTAAATATAGGCCCAGAAGTTGCTGTTGATGTCTTTTTTCGCGTGTACGAATTCATTGATATAGAGGGGCTTGCCCGGCGAGAAAACCAGGTTCGTGAAAAGCTGGTAATTATCCCAAAGCGTTTCTTTCAGGTAGCGATTCTGCGCAAGGTCACTCACAGAGCCCAGAATAATATCTCCCCGCCCAAATTCGGATTTCAATAAAACCGGTGTCTGGCTGGTTTTTAGCATAATATAGGACGAACTTTGTTTTTTTGCCTCGTATTGAGATAAAGCGTATTGGCCTGGGTAAATGGGGGCGACAAAGGCGTTTTGCGAAAGATGAGCATTAAGCGTTGGGGTTTCTGAATTGTCCTGCTGGAATATTATCGGCTGTTCGGCAAACACATTGACAGAAGCGCCCTGTTTTTTAGGCGCGTTTTTTGAGTTTGCTTCATTTGCTGACGCTTTTGAGTCAGTTGCTTTTTGAATGGTGATGGGCTTGGGAAGAGGCGGAGGCTTTTGCTGATGTTGTTTGAATTGCAGCCTGGCAAGCAGTTGGCGTGTATGGGGGCGATTGATTTTATCCAGAAAAATCAGGGTGTTGCCCTGCCTGACCCATTCGAGCAGGGCATCCAAATCAGCCTGGTTGATAGGGCTTTCCCTTGGGGAGTTTAAATACTTCGGCTCAAGAATCAGCATTGTGGCAGGCGCATTGGCGGGCGCGCCGATTTGCCCCAGTTGCTCAAACGGGGCGCGCCAAACTTTTACGGAGACGCTTTTGTTGTTTTCAGATGTTTTGTTTGCCTGGCGAATGGTTTGATACCAGGCTTGATAACCTGAACCCTTGGCGTTATAGATAGAGCGATCCACCTGGAACTCGGGCAATTTTTCCTGCTCCTTGCCGGAGGAGAGAATGCTGGTGAACAGAGAGATGACAATTAAAAACAGGAAAAGCAGCACAAAGCCAGCCATCGTGTAGCGGCTTCTGTTTTGCTTGAAATACCCGCCAAGGCCCATCACATTACCCTCCGGGTCTTAACGGGCATTTCACCGGATTCATGAAGAGAATGTGCCAGAAGCCGTGACAGGCTTTCATACTCTTTTTCGCCCAGGGCAAACATTTCCTTCTCTGCCGGGTAATGGCCGTAGCGAACGAGTTCAAAGCGTCTGGCCAGGCTTTTAAACAGGTCATTGGTATCTGCTGACAGCGTGGCGTTTTCCTGACGGGTGATTTCAAGCAGCAGGCGCTCAAATTCAAAATTGCTCAGGCTTTCGTCAAACGGAATGGTCTTGCTCTCATCCAGGCGGCATAAAACAGCGTAATAAAGCTCACGGACGGCAGCTTCAAAGTCCTGACGGTTCGCATATCGTTGGGCTTCTTGCCAGTGATGTGCTGAGGTGACCAAAAGTGTTTCGCCAAATGGCTTGTTCAGAGGGCGTAACCGGATGTGCTGCCTATCTTCCATGTGTCGCTTGTACCAACGTAAAACCATAAACAACCCCAGCAGCAATATAAAGCAGAGCAGGACGCCGATGGTGAGGGAGACAATTCGGGAGGCGTTATCGGAGAGGCCGGGGATTTTGCCAAGATCAAGATTGGGAAGCGCGTTGGATAAATGCCCAAAGAGCTGGTGGAAAAAATTGGAAATGGCGTTCTTTGCTTCAATCAGGGCTTGCTTGAGCCAGGGGAGACGATCCAGAAGCGTTTGCTGTGGCACGACCCCGTGAAGAGCTCGGATATGTTCCAGGGCATCCTGGATGTTGGGGGTGTATATTTCTAAGCCCTTCTCATGCCCGTTTTGCAAGCCTGTGGGGGCTTGAAGCGTTTCTGTTTTGAGCCTGTCGTTGTGGGAGGAAGTCGCAAGTGCTGTTAGGAAAAGCATGATGAAGCCGCCAGATGCTAAAAACCGTTTGCTGCCTTGCCCTTTCCAGGCGATTTTACTGTGATTTCACCGCATGGGTGGCAAGCTGTCCAAGATCCGCTATAATAAGGAAAGAATAGCTGCCGATATAGTGTTCAGGGCCGTTTCGCTGTTTGGAATCCAATACCGTCTTGGCGAGGCCGGTGTTTACCTCATCGCTCGAGACAGTGCCCAACGCCAACCTATCTATTGTAACCCGCTTTCTGGGCTCGGCATATGGCGAGACTTTCTGCCCACTTCAAAAAGATTGCTTCAAAAAAGCTTTTTAAAAAAGAATTGAAAGGAAGATATCCGGTAATGGCCATACTCAAGGTAGTCGAATACGGCGAGGATGTTCTACGCAAGCCCGCTGAAAAAGTGAGCAAAGTATCCGCCAAAATCCAGAAACTGGTGGAGGATATGTTCGACACGATGTACGCCTACAATGGCTGTGGTTTGGCGGCACCCCAAGTGGGCGTTTCCAAGCGTATTTTTGTTCTTGATTGTTCGACCGATGAGAACCCGATGCCCCAGATGGTGTTTATCAACCCGGTGATTTCAAAAAAAACGGGCGCCGTGGTCAGTCGCGAGGGCTGCCTGAGTTTTCCTGGCGTATATACCGATGTGAAGCGTTATAAATCCGTGGTGGTTCGCTATATGGATTTAAAGGGCAAGCAGCAGCAAATGGTGGTGGAAGACGGTTCGCTGCTATGCCGGGCCATCCAGCACGAGTTGGATCATCTTGACGGTGTGCTGTTTGTGGATCACGTCATTGATCGCTTCGGTACCGAAAAGCAGTTGCAGGAGCATAAACTGCCGCCTATTGATCCGCAAAGAATTATGGAAGAACCTGATCTGGATGAGGCGCTGAGTAAGGCAACAGTGGTGGGTTAGGTGTTTTAGCGTTTAGCGCGTTACTTCCCATAGCCAGAGAAAAATTTGTGTTTCAAGAAACTCAGCCTTATTGCTTCTAATTGATAGTAGATTGCTCTAATCCCTGCACATTCAGTTGCTTGTTTTCTTTTATCTTTCCATCTATTAAGTACGAACAGACATCTGAATTTCTTATTCTCTAAGCCCAGCGACTTTTTTTAAATTTAGAGGCAGGCGATTCTATGGCCTCCAAAATACTTGTAAGCCCCCTCTCAGAGGCAAACGCTTGATACTGTCTTTGAACTTCTTGCTGTTCTGGTAAAACGCCAACTAGCTCAATTTCTTTGCAGTGACCCTGACGATCTAGCTTGTACATTATAGTCGGCATAGGCATCCTGCCATTCTGGGAGTCTATCAAAATTACACCATATCTTCCATCTTCGTATTTAGAGACGCGAAGATTTGAAATAAAATCTTCATTATTCGGTTGAACAAGAGATTGGCCAGTAAAGTCTCTATCTTTTTCACCCTTTAAAATATTGTCAAGCCTGGGTTTGTAGGATGTTTGACTTTGATTCCCAAATCTGGGAATCGCCAAAGGCTTGTGGAGGTATGATGAATTTGAAATAAACATTTCAATTACTCTTCTTTCGCGCTTGCTTTCACCCAGTCCAGCAGCTTCCTAACTTCGCCAGCTATATCTTGACCCACGGTGCTGTCGGGGTTGGCAATGCTGCCGTCGGCTTTGACTAGATAGGAGGACATTTCTGAGCCGCCTCTGACGGAAATAAAAAATTCCGGTTTCGACAACGATGTGTCGCGAGTGATAATCACCGTGCGCGTTGGCGGTTGGCCTTCTCTTAAACCTTTATCGACATACCGTCTGGTTTTTGGGCCTCTTTCAGCAAACAAGTCGGTCAATATTTTGTAGAGCGGTTTATTCGCTTGGTTATTCCCGAAACGAAGGTTAGCCTGCTTAGGTTTAAGACTTGGAGCATTGTAGAAATTTGAGACGAACATAGGCGCTTCTCCAATAATAGGGGCTAGTCGCTAAAACCGTGCAAAACTTAAAACTCACGCTAAGGAAACAACGCTCAACAAGGCCACAAATTGCTCTTGGAATGCTTGCTTTTATCGCTTAGGTGTAAATCGGCTCTGCGTCCATTGCGTGGACTTTAACCCAGGTGAGAACTTTTTTTAACTGACGCTGCAGCGCCTCACTGCTGCCTGACTGATTTGGTGAAGTCACCGTACCATTGGGGAAGACGTTGTAGGTTACAGTGTTTCTACCTCTTGTGTCGCCATCCTGAACGACATACTCTCTTTCGCCTGATGCCAGGCGTGTGCGGGTAATGATTACGTGGCGGTCTTTAAACGCGCCATCCCAATGCTTGCTGACATATTCCCTGCGGCCAAGATGACCGCGTCCGAAGAACTCGTCGAGCGAATCCATCAAAGAACGCTTTGCGCCAAAAACGGGTTGGGACGCCGGCATTATGTAACTGGTATAGGTCAACACGCTATATGCCTTTTTTCAGACTTTATTATTTCAGACTTTATTTCTGGCAGCCTTTATTTTCCTGATTTCCAGTTTAGAAAGGCAAACGGTAAGCCCAAATTGCTGATTACGGGTTTTTATAAGTTTCAAGCTTTGGGCTTTAATGTCGGAAACGCGATGACATCTCGAATGTTGGGCGAATCGGTTAACAGCATGATCATCCGATCAATGCCCACGCCAAGCCCACCCGAGGGTGGCATACCATACTCAAGCGCCGTTACGTAATCCTCATCCATCTGGTGCGCTTCGTCATTGCCCTTATCCCGCGCCGCCATCTGGGCTTCAAATCGCCCGCGCTGATCGATGGGGTCGGTCAGCTCCGAAAAGGCGTTGGCAACTTCCCAGCCGTTGATTCTTGTTTCAAAACGCTCGGTCAGCCTGGGGTTATCTCGATGAACTTTGGCCAAAGGCGAAATTTCAACCGGGTAATCGGTAATATGAATTGGTTGAATCAGCGTATGCTCGACCTTAACTTCAAACACTTTTTCAAGCAGGCTTCCCCATGTGTCGCTCGGCTCGGCGTTGATGCCCGCTTTTTTGGCGGCTTGCCTGGCTTCCTCATCCGTTGTCAGCACTGCAAAATCAATGCCCGAAGCTTCCAGCACGCAATCCAGCATCGATTTTCTGGGCCAGGGCGGGGTCAAGTCGATCTCGGTGTCCTGAAAGGTGATTTTAAGCGTCCCCAAAACATTTTGTGCGGCTGTTGCAAAGATTTCCTCGGTAATGGCCATCATGTCGTTATAATCGGCGTAGGCCTGATACAGCTCCATCATGGTAAATTCCGGGTTGTGCCGGGGAGAGATGCCTTCGTTTCTAAAGTTGCGGTTTAATTCAAAGACTTTTTCGGCAAGCCCGCCTACGATCAAGCGCTTTAGATATAGTTCCGGCGCGATGCGCAGATACATATCGACATCAAGCGTGTTGTGATGGGTGATAAACGGCTTTGCCGCGGCACCGCCTGCGATGGTCTGGAGAATTGGGGTTTCGACCTCCAAAAAGCCCTTGTCTAATAGCAGCTTACGCACTTCCGCTATAATCCGGCTGCGTTTAATCAGCGTCTCCCGAGACGCCGGGTTCATAATCAGGTCAAGATAACGCTGGCGATAGCGGGTTTCAACGTCCGTTAACCCGTGGTATTTCTCTGGCAGCGGCAAGAGGGACTTGGATAAAAGCTCAAAATGCCTGGTTTTAACCGATAATTCACCCCGGGGGGTTCTGCGAATAGTGCCCGTTGCGCCTATAATATCGCCGATATCCAGCAATTTTAGGGCCTCAAGCTGGGCTTCATCCAGGTTTTCCTTGTGGCAGAAGACCTGAATTTTACCAGTGGGGTCATGAAGATCGATAAACAGGCCGCTGTTTCGGATGGCCATAATCCGTCCCGCCACGGAAACGGTGTCCTCGGTTTCCTGTCCGTTTTCCAGGTGGCCGTATTGTGCTTGCAATTCAGCGTTGCTGTGGCTTTTGTCAAAGTGGTAAGGATAAGGGTTACGGCCCTTATCGCGCCAGGTGGCCAGCTTGTCCACGCGCACTTGCCTCAGGTGGTCTCCTGAAAGGGGTTCGGCTGATGATGGCTCTTGATTTGCCTTGGCTTTAGAAGCACTTATTGGGGCATCACTTCCTTGGACATCGGTCATGGTCTGATTTCCTGGCATCTGCATATCTCTGTTACTGAGTAGATTACGCGTATTATACCGAAAACCGCTTTGAGGACATGGAAAATTGATCGCCATCAGATGAGTTTGCCCCTGCGGCCCTTTCAATATCGCAAAGGATAACAAAGCCTGCCCCAGCCCTGCTTTGGTTAACCCAAGCCTCACCAAGACGTTTGGTGGCGGTTTTTGCGCCACGGCCTCAGAAAACGGCCTCAAAAAATGCTATGATGCTTTATGAGTCGAGATGAAATCCGAGTTTAAATGGTTTGTATGCTTTTTGAAATAAGCGCCAAATGGTTGGTTTATTCCTGCCAAAAGGCGGGTATTCTGTCAAAGTAACAAGACGGTTTATTCTGTCTGAGTGATGAAGGGTGTTTCTAAAAGAGAAACAACTTTTCAAGACCTCCATCCTACAGGAGTGGAAAGACACCCATGCCAAGCAAAGCCACCAACAAAGTGACCAAGCTCAATACCTTGAACTCCCGCCATAACAATGAGACGGCCAATAAGCCTGACATTGCCGCCGATGAGTCTGTCACCGGCTCTACCGCTCAGGTAACCCCTGACGCTCAAGAGGCCGTTAATCATAAGGTTGCCAAGGCCCCCGCTTTTGACGCGGAAGATATCCAGCAGCATTTAAAGCGCATTATCAAGCTGACCACCCAGGCGGAAAATCCGGGAATGGCTTATCGTAACCTTGAAACCATCAAGGCGCTGGCCGAATCATTGGCAAAGAAGCTTGAGATCAGCGTTCACGAAGAACCTTCCGCCAAGTCTTCAAAATCATAATCGAATTTTGTAATTGAAAAACAAAAAGCCTGCATTGACTTGAAACATGCAGGCTTTTTCCTGGGTATTACGGAATATCGGTTAAGCAGGAACCAGATTTTTCAGGGCGTTGACCAAGTCCTGAACCGCGTCGGCTGATTTTTTCAACAACGCCAGCTCTTCGCTGCTCAGTTTGAGTTCGATAATTGCTTCAATCCCGTTTTTGCCTAATTTAACAGGCACACCGACAAAGAGGTTCTTCAAGCCATACTGGCCGGTTAAATAAACCGCACACGGCAAAATACGCTTCTTGTCTTTGACAATCGATTCGATCATGGAAACAACCGAGGCGCTGGGCGCATAGAATGCGGAGCCGGTTTTGAGGTAGCCCACGATTTCAGCCCCGCCGTTTCTGGCCCTGTCGACAATCTTATCAAGCGTTGCCGCATCGATTAAATCGGAAGCGGGAATACCCGCAATGGTTGTGTAACGGGGCACCGGCACCATCGTATCGCCATGGCCACCCAGAACAAAACCGCGAACATCTTCAACGGACACATCGGCGGCTTCGGCAATAAAGGTCGCATAGCGCGCCGTATCCAAGACACCCGCCATTCCGATGACACGATCCGGGGCAAAGCCAGTTACTTCAAGGGCCACGTGGCACATCGCGTCCAGCGGGTTGGAGACGATGATGACCAGGGATTTTGGGGCGAATTTTTTAATATTCTGGCAAACATCGGTCATAATTTTTGCGTTGATGCTTAGAAGATCATCGCGGCTCATGCCGGGTTTTCTGGGAGAGCCCGCCGTAACGACCACAATTTCAGCGCCTTCAATCACGTCATAGGTGTTGCTGCCTGAAACTTTGGTGTCGTAGCCATAGACGGGGCCTGACTGGAGAATATCCAGCGCTTTACCTTGGGGCACGCCTTCTACGACGTCAACCACCACCACGTGTTTTGAAAGCTCGGCCTCGGCCAGACGCTGAACCAGGGTTGCGCCGACATTGCCCGCGCCAATCACTGCGATTTTCTGTAACATGTTCGCTTGCCCCTTTATATCGCTTTACTGCTAAATCAAAAATATCGACTCTATTCTGGTGCCATAGCCTGTATAATGCTTAGAGCTTGAGTGAATTTATAAAATTCAATTGGCTTTTTCAACACAGGCAGGCGTCCGAAAATTTGCCTGAACCTTACTCTAGCACAAGCGCTGGGCGTTGTCTTTGGCGAAAGCTTTTCTCATAAACCTTTTCTTTCCCTACGTTAATCCTGACAATTTTGAGAGTATCCCTGTGAGTGTTTCTTTTGGCGAATTGTCTTTTTCAGGTATTTCCACAGACGATATCCTGAACACGTTTCTGGATATGGTGAAAACCAGCAGTCCCAGCGGGGCCGAAGGGCCGATGCGCGACTACTGCATTCACCGCTTGGAAGCGATGAAGCCGCTTTGCGACGATTTGCACTGGCAAAGCGATGAGGCGGGAAACCTGATTGTCGAAGTGCCTGGCGAACAGTGCGCGCATACAGATATTCTGGTGTTTTCGGGCCACCTTGACGTGGTCCCGCCGTGTATGAACGTTGAGCCGGTGCTTTTTGAGATGGTTCAGGAAGACGGCGGCAGGGACATCCTGATTCAATCCGACGGCACAACGGTTCTGGGTGCTGATGATAAAGCCGGGCTGACCCCGATTTTAGAAGCGCTCAAGTATTCCCTTTCTCAAAAAACCCCAAGACCAAAGCTGCGCCTGATTTTTACCGTTGGCGAAGAAACAGGGCTTTTTGGCGCAAAGGCGCTGTCGGATGAGGCGTTAAATGCAGGCTTTGCCGTGACTTTTGATCATACCGGACGGCAAGGGACGCTGATTCATAAAGCACCGGCCCATTATGATTATAAAATCACATTTGGCGGTAAAAGCGTCCATGCGGGTATTATGCCTGAACAGGGCGTAAACGCTATCGTTTTTGCTTCGCGTGTCGTGCGTCGTTTGCCCCAGGGCAAAATTCCATTAGAAGACAGCCCGTCTTTCCTGACGGCCAACCTGGGTAAAATCTGGGGCGGTAAGGGAACCAACGTGGTGCCTGATGCCATTGAATTTACCGGTGAAGTCCGAGGTCATCAAACCGATGCTATTGAGCGGCAGCTTGAAGCGATTGGCAAGGTGCTTGAGACGGAGTCAACTCTGATGCTCGGTACTGCTTATCAGTATGAGCAGGAAGTGGCCTATCTGCCCTATGAGTTACCGCTGGCGCATCCCGGAGTTAAAAGCGTGATGGCGGCGATGAGAAAACTGGGAATCGAGCCCAACCCGATTACCACCAATGGTGGCAGTGATAATAATATCTTTATGGCCAGGGGCCTATCCGGTGTCGTACTAAGTGCAGCTTACGTCGAGCCGCATTCGCTGAAGGAGTCCGTGAAGCTGAGCGATATCGTCACCTGTACCCAACTGGTGCTGCATATGATGGCGGCCTTTGCCGAATCGCCATTTACGGTGGCCAAGTGACAACCTTCCCCGATCAATTTGCGGAGTGCCACGGTTTTTTGCAGAAAGCTCGCAGTGACCATAATCAGAAAGAGAAATGCAATGCTGGATTTTAGCGAAACGACGCTTTCACAGAAAATGATCCATACGGGAAAAATCATCAACGTTCGCGTGGATCAAGCCCGTCAACCTGACGGGAAGCCCTGTGTGCGAGAAGTGGTGGAGCATCCGGGCGGCGTTACGATTCTACCGATTCTCGATGATGGCCGCCTGATTTTCGTAGAGCAGTGGCGCTATCCGTTGGGTCGCCTGCTGTTGGAATTTCCAGCAGGCAAGCTGGATCCGGGTGAGCGCTCTAACCCGCTTGGGGCGGCACAACGCGAGTTACTTGAAGAAACAGGTTATACCGCATCTTCGTGGGAGCTTTTGAGCGAAATTTTTACCGCCCCGGGCTTCTGTGATGAAAAGCTCTGGTTTTATCGCGCCACCGGTTTGCTAAAGGCGGATTATCACCAGGGGGATGATGATGAATTTATCGAGCTGAAAATCCTAAGCGTTGAAGAAGCGCTTCAAAAAGTAAAGACCCGGGAAATCGTCGATGCGAAAACCCTGAGCCTTTTACTTTTCCTGAATTTATAGGGGTTATTTCAACTTGGAAAATTGAGGCACAGGTGCATGGCCGTTGCTCGTATTAAAAGCATTCCGGCCAAGCGGGTACCGCTCAACACGCTGGCTGTGTATGGGTTTAATGTCGTTCGGGCTACTGATGATCGGTTGCTTGGCTTCCTGCGCAACGCCCAGCGCCTGGATCATTCTGCCGGTCAGGTGGGCGGAATCGAAAATCGAGAAATTACCGGCGCCCGCCTCTTTAGCCGCGTCGATTTGTTGCAGGAGCATTTCTGCCGAGTTGCCGTTAAATGCGCCGAAGACACCCATCGCCACAGGCACTTGCGCGTTGGTACTGCTAATCACATGGCGCGTGTCTTCAGAGACGACTTTAACGGCGCTGGTCAGCGTAATCGGTGTTAGCATGTCCACGTCGCGCTCAAGCCCCCACGCTGTCCAGTCCTGGTGTTTTTGTTCAAGGGCGCTTTGCTTGTTGGGGAAAATGACGGCGGATAAGACGATGGGATTACTTGCCCTGATGCTTTGGTTCAAACTGGTTGTCATCGCATGGACGGCTTTAACCACATCACTTACCTGCTTGGCTTTATAGGCCTCCCATTGCATCCAAAGTTCCGGCTGGGTTTTGTAATCAATAGCGGTGGGATCAACGCCAAATTGCGATTTGAAGGCGTTTCTAGCAATATCCGTATAGCCCCAGGTGGTTTTCAGGTAGCTGTATCGATCCTTGGGAAATGCCGAAGGGTAGCGGATATAATCCAGGTTAATGCCATCGACGTCATAACGCGTGGCAATTTCGCGCATCAGCGCCACGACGAATTTCTGCACCTCGGGATTGGCCGGATCTAGAAAATAGGAGCCTGTCTCAAGCGTGGAGGCTACTGGCGCTTTTGGCGCCTCATAGAGGATTTGGGCCACTGGAACAACGGGTGCTGCCGGTACAACCGGGATAAGCGGATTACTCAAATCCGGCTCTGGCAATGGCGCTTTATTAACCGCAGACACCGGATCTGCTGTCTGATGAGTCATCACGTGAGGGCTTATCAGCAGGTCTTTAGGGTCAACTTTCTTTGCAATTAGCGCTGAATACTGCACGTTGGCCCAGTTTGGATATTTTGCTAAAATGGCGCCCGGTGCTGAAACTGCCTTGGTACCCGAGTAAAACGTATGGATCCAGGGATGAACCTGCATGTCGCGCTTATGCGCTTCATCCAGCCATATTTTTAATGCATCGATGCCTGCAAAGTTCGGGTTCTGTGCAGGCAGGCCATAGCTTGTCATCGTGTTGGAGGGAAAAATCGTATAGCCGTGGAAAACGGTTTCCAGAAAGACGGTGTTCAATCCCGCCCGCTTTAACTTATCCAGTGTCTGGCCGATTTCTACAGGCGTTTTTTCCACCGGCCGGTGCCAGGCGCCCTTGATGGCGCTTGCCGGAAAAGGGGGGAACTCTTTCCAAAGCCGTTGGTTAACTTCTTCTGTGGTGGCCATTAAGAGCCTGACGGCGTTGTTTTCTTCGCCGTTTGCATAAAGCCGGTTGGCCTTTTCTTTTTTCCGGTCAACATCTTGCTTGAAAGCGGCAAAAGCGCTGGCGCAAGTGGCTCCGGCTCTTAGGCAACGGCTTTGGGATAGTCTTTGGTTTAATGCAAAGAGATAAGTGTCATAATCCGTTGATGCGGTAATAAGCTTGTCATCCGGGCCGAGCGCCATTTTTGCGCCAATCGGCGCGTTGGTGGTCAACCAGTTTCTGGCTGCCCCGTGGCCGCTGACGATGAAATTGGTTGTCGGATCACCTTCTAGTGGAATTAAAGAGTCAGAGCCTTCCTGATCAACCACCACCCCGTTTCTCACCGTCACTTCAAATCCATATTCGTTGGTCAGTGTTGAGGGCTTACCGTAATCGCGGTTGTAAATCACCAGTTGCTGACCACCCCGGCACCCGGGGAAGCTGCATCCCAGCGCATTGTTTTCCTGGTTGGGATTAATGACGTTGACGTTATACGTGCTGGTTTGAAAAAACGTTTCATTCAGCGCAAAGAAATTGCCGGGCTGAAAAAAATTCAGAAGCGGCTGGCGCTTATCGCCTGTTGCCGATAAGACAATTCCGTTTTGAGGGATAGGGGAGTTGCCGCAATCGTTCAGTTTACTTGTCGATTTTTGACACTCCCAGATGCTGGTCACTTTTTCAACCCGGTAATAGCGGGCGTTATGATCAAGCACAGGCAAGTTTTTACCGGCTTCGCTCCTGGCAATGTCAACCGGAATGGCTACGACTTCAACCCCGTAAGGGTTGGTGTTGGTGCTGTTGCCAAAATCATGGTTGTAAAGCACCAGCATATTATCGGCCCGGGAAATGTTTTTGCCACTGACCACCAGTTTGGGCAAATCATTTTTCATTGTCCCCGTTTCGCTTATCGTGCCTGCTTCATCGGGCTTTCCAATAGGGGTAAGGCTGACACCCACCTGGGCAAATGCGTTTGGGCAAAGCGCTATGCTTAAAAGCACTAACAGCGGTAGGAACGCCCATAGACAGCTTAGAACCCCACGAGTGGTTAAACGGTTTTGATAAGTCACAAATGTTTCCTCCCCTGGCTGTTAACTCGCCACTAAACGAGCTAAAAAAAGAACAGACACACTCGTACGATAATACCATTCGGGCAGCTTGAGCCCAAGCGCTTCTTAACTTGTTGACAACGGGGCTTTGCGCTAGGATGACGGGAGATTTACGACAAAAGCCGCAATGGTTTGCTTTTATAGAAACTTTCGGTATCGATATGGCCAGCGTGACGCCGCATATATCCCCGCTTGAAACTCCCAAGGCGCTTTTGGCCCCTGTTCAGGAAGTGTTTTCCTCTGTCCAGGGTGAAGGGCCTTATATCGGGCTTCGCCAGGTGTTTGTGCGTTTCGCGCATTGCCATCTTAAATGTGCCTACTGTGATACCCCAATGGAAACTCCCACGGGGCAATGTCATGTGGAAAGTATTCCAAACCAGGGTCATCAATACCGTTTAGAGAACCCGCTAGCCCCGGAGGCTTTATTTGAGGCCGTTGAGCGTCTGTTAGACGCGATGCCTCATCATAGCGTCAGTTTTACCGGGGGCGAACCGTTGCTTTATCACCGCTTTCTGGCGGATTTTATGCCCAAAATCAGGCCCCTCGCCAAAACGTATCTGGAAACCAGCGGCACCCAGGCCGAGTTTCTTGCAGCGGTGCTATCGGCCACCGATATTATCGCAATGGATATCAAGCTGCCCTCTTCAACGCTTGAAGCTGAGCGCTTCGCCGAGCATAAAACGTTTTACGAGCTGGCCAAAACCAGTCCCAAAACCGCGCTGTTCATCAAGCTGGTGTTCAATAACCAGACGACGCTTGAGGAAATGGCAGCCGTGGTGGACATTGTCAGCCACAGGCAGACGCCGGTGATTTTACAGCCCGAGTCAACCCTGTATCCAAAGCCGGGAGGAGCTCTTGTAAACGTGGACGCTCGTCATATGGCCCGTCTGCAGAGCTATCTTTGCCGATATTATAGCGACGTGCGCATTATTCCCCAGTCCCACAAAATGCTTCGGGTACTCTAAACAAGCACTTTAAACGCTTGCCCGGTATTTTCCTTTTGTGTAGCATGCGCTTTCTCTGGGTAACTCGCTATTGCAAAACAGCATTATCGTCTGAAGGGCTTTGGGGCCTGGGTTTCTCAAACCTTTTCTCGTTTCTTGCCTGATGGATTAATAAAATAAATGAATAAAATAATAAAGGATGCAATATGGGTGCTGTGATTCGTGGTGCCGGTGGTCTTGCTGATGCACTGCCACAATTTGTTGTTTTGGGAAGACGTCTTGCCCGTACGGGAGGCGCTTTTCACTATCCACCCTTTGGAGGGTTTGAACGTGTGAACACCCCGATGGGCCCTGTAGTCGCGCGCTTCGACGTGAGTTCAGGTCAGGTTTGGCTTGAGTACCTTAGTAGATTGCGTTTCCAGGCCTTTGGCGACGGCACCATATCTGATGGTGTCAAGAAAGTTGCAGGTAGAGTCGAAATCGTGCCTGTTACCATAAACGATCATGTGGTAGCCGCTGAGCTTGGGCAAAAAGCCTATGACTGGTTGGCTTAAGACAGTTCGTTTTAAGTTTAAGCAACGTAGGCGAGTGGCCGGCGAGCCAATGGGGAGGACGGCTGCTGGTTGCTGTTATTGCCAAGCCCGCCATTGCCCAGTAAATCACCCTGGCTGAAATTCTGCTGTGAAAAACCGCCCGCAAAAGGGTTCTGGCCGCTGAAGCTGCCTCCTGAAAATTCCCCCGAAAAGCCGCCGGAAAAGCCTTGTTGATAGCCCATACCGCCGCTGCTAGCTCCGCCATCGCCAAAATTACCCTGAAATGCCTGCTGCTGAAGCTGTCCGAATTGAGGCGGCACTTCCCGCTGGGCGAGCATTTGTCCCCCAAAATACAGGAAGGGATTGGCGACCCCGCTCTTCTTGGCCATCGCATCCTCAACCGGCATTACGGGCGGTAATTGGCCTGACCCGGAAAGCGTCTGCTTGAGCAGATCATTTGCACTGGGTAGCGAAGCCGCCAGCGGAATGCGACCATCCATTTGCTTGGTGAGGTTGGCGCTTAATGACTGCTGTTGGGCGATAATATTGGCTAAATCCTGAGCCAGGGTCGTTTTGCCGTCGCCCTGTGCGGCAACGCCCTGCCCCACAAAAGACTGGGTAAGCTGTTGCAGGTTGCGATCAAAGTAATTGCCCGGCTGTACGTCAAAACGGGCCTGGCTTGCCGCCAGATTACGCGAGTTTGCAAAATCAAGCTGCGTGTCAAAACCGCTGACCAGCAGGCCCTGCTCCCTGGGCTGAAGGGAAAGGAGCCTGTCGAGAACCGGGTTTTTCCCCAGGTCATTATTCAGGCCCGTATTCAGGCCGCCGCCCAAAAGCGAGTTAAGTCCGATATTCAGAGGGTTTTGCAGCGTGGGAATCAGCGAGGTTGTTCCCGTGGCGTTGCTATCGGGCGCCTTGCCGACGCGCTGGCTATTGTCCGCGTCCAGGGCCAGATTAGCCCCCGGGCTGTTGAGCGTTGCGCGAAGCAGGATATCCTGCCGGTTGATAAAGTTATAGAGGGGGTTCAGCACATCCATCTCCCGCCAGGTCAGGCCTTGGTAAGTCATATCGATTTTGACGCCGGTGACGTTTCCCGCCCCGTCGGTGGTGGCCAGAAGCCCAAGACCGACATTGGGGATCTTAAAAGTCGCTTGTGACTTCAGGGCGTCAAGCTGCTTATCTGAATACTGAAGCGAGTTAAGATAATCGCCATATTTTGCCGGTGCCTCCGGCGCTGTTTCCGGTGTAGCGGTGACTTCCACCCGGCCAATCGGGCCGCCCTTGTTGGCGCCAACAGGGGTATTCACAAACCCCAGGGGTTGATCAAACGCCATGATATCGGCGATTTGTTTCTGGCTGAGGGTGTTGGCGTCAATCAGCCTGCCAGAACCCGGCTCTCGAATAAAATAGAAGTTATCCCCGGTTCTATCTTCGGTTGGCTGGGCGTTAACCGGGTAAGATGGAAAGTTGCTCGAATAGAGTCTGCCGTTGCCGAAGTCCGTGAAAAAGGCGCTGGTGAGCCCCAATGAACCCGAATCCGCACGCCGGGGGGCTTCCCTTGGGTTCGCCAGGTTGTATAGCTTCAAGGGAAAGTAGTCATAGGCAAAACTGGGGACGGAATAACCGGACATACTAAATTACCTTTGCCCTTATTCATTCCGATACGTATCACTGAAGATGTTTTTAAGCCTTATAGGGATCTTATGCCCGTTTTCCGTCTGTTTCAGACGGGCCATCTCCTCGTGATAAGCCAAGTGTCGGTGCATGGCCGCCTGAACTTGAACGCGCGTATCGCCAGAAGCGATACTGTTGAAATAATTCGTTACAAAGCAAAAAGCCCCCGACCCACATGAAGCGAGACAGAGGCTTTTAGAAAAAAGAGTTTTATTATTGCGGATTGGCGCAACGGCTGTTATTGACGGCGAGAAAGAGATAAGGTTTTTCCATTAGCGCTTGATCCGACAGGCGGTTGACCACGTCCGTGGTCAATCGGGGGAAGGTCAGGGTAATGGATGGGCCAAGCTCATTCTGTAAGGCCTGAATGACGGCCTGGATTTTCTTTTCCCTGACGAAACCGGGAAACGTATTTGAAAAACGGCTGCTGATGCCCACGTAATCGGATACTTCTTCAAGTACGACGTCGCGTTGCTCAATATTGCCGTCGCCCGAGGCGTGCAGGGTTCTAAACACGGTACTCATGGATGGGGTGTCGTCCTTCTTCAAATAGGATGGTTTGATCTAACTAAAATGCCCGGCTGATAAGCCCTTATCTCCATAAGAGCGATCGTGGGTACATTTTTTTCGGGGCCATTTCGGGGGGCGTTTTGGAAACACTTCGTAAGCGTTGTAATGTAATTAGAGGGAATAAAACAAAATTGGATGAAGGAATCCGCATCTCTAAAAAATGCGTGCGTTCAAAGTATCTGAGGATAGGGGGATAAAAATGCTCGGGATGCTTGTCCTGTCGCATTAGCATGAACGTTCTCCAGGCATTTTGATGCTAGGTAAAACGAGCGAAAGACCCCTCAATGTTACATTTTGTAATCGATAAGTAAAGCGATAAAAACGGCTAAGGCTAAATGGACTCGTGCCCGCTCTTTACTTCTTGCTTAAGGCTTTATCTTTAAGTGCTTTTTTGGAAACCACGTCTTCCTCAAACGCCCCGATTTTTCTGAATTTATCAAAGCGATCGCTAATCAGTGTTTCGGCAGTCATTGTTGAAAGCTCGTTCAAGTGCCTGACAAGCGATGCCTGAATACGTTCGGCAGCCAGTTGCGGATCGCGATGGGCCCCGCCCAAAGGTTCCTCGATAATCTCGTCAATCATGCCAAAGGCCTGTAAATCCTGGGCGGTAATCTTTAGCGCATCGGCCGCCTTGGTGGCATACTCGGCGCTGCGCCATAAAATGGAAGCGCAGCCTTCAGGTGAAATGACCGTGTAAAGCGCATGCTCAAGCATCAGGATGCGGTTGGCCACCCCAATCCCCAGCGCCCCGCCGGACGCGCCTTCGCCGCTGACAAGAGAAACGATGGGCACTTTCAGGCGCGCCATTTCGCGGATGTTGAATGCAATCGCCTGGCCAATGCCGTGTTGCTCACCGTCAATGCCGGGATAAGCGCCCGGAGTATCGATGACGGTAATGACAGGCATCTTGAATTTCTCGGCGTGATAAAACAAGCGGAGTGCCTTGCGATAGCCTTCGGGATTGGCCATACCAAAGTTGTGCAACAGGTTTTCTTTCATGTTGCGACCTTTTTGCATGCCGATAATAACGGCAGGCTTGCCTTCAAGCTCAATCAGGCCGCCTAAAATGGCGCGATCATCGCTACCGCCTCTGTCCCCGTGAAGTTCAAACCAGGTTTCAGGGGAAAGATAGCCCACCAGCTCGCTGAAGTTCAAGCGCTGCGGATGGCGCGCGATTTGAAGCTTCTGGCTGGGCGTCAGATTGTGGTATAGCTTGTGCTTTACCTCATCAGCCTGCTTTTGAAGATGCTCAATTTCGGTTGAAAAATCCAACTGCGTGTCCTGGCTCATCTGGAGTAACTCCTCAATTTTTTCTTCCATCGCCAGCACCGGTTTTTCAAATTCAAGGGGAAGAATCGTGTCGTTAATGTGGGAATCGCTCATAACCTAAGCTTTGTCCATTATTGTCATACTAGACTCAACATTGACGCGTTAATAGTTGCCCGTCATAAAAAAGGCAAGCCTGTCAGGAAACAAGGGCCTCGTAAGCTGCGGGAAGTTTATTGGACGCCGTGGTGTGCAGCCGCAGCAGTTCTGAAAGCGTCTGCTTGAGATCTGCCCGCTTGGTTTCCATATCAATTTGACCGTATTTTAAAAGATAGCCGGATGTTTGAAAATCCGAGGGCAGTTTCTGACGGATCGTCTGCTCGATGACGCGTCTACCGGCAAAACCAACCCTGGCGCCTTCCTCAGCGATAATAACATCACCAAGCATGCCGTAGCTGGCAGTCACCCCGCCAAACGTCGGTTCGGTCAACACGGAAATGTACAAAAGTCCTGCTTCGTGAAGACGCGATAAGACGGCGCCGGTTTTTACCATCTGCATCAGGGAAAAAGTTCCCTCCTGCATTCTGGCGCCACCTGAAGAGGAGAAAAGCACCAGCGGCAATTGCTTTTCAAGGGCCACTTCGGCTAGCCGCGTGATTTTTTCGCCTACCACGCTGCCCATAGAGCCGCCCATATACCCAAAATCCATAATCCCAAGCGCCAGGCTTTGATTATTAATTCTGGCAATACCAGTCACAATCGCTTCGTTCAGTTCCGATTTTTCACGGGCCTCTTTTTGGCGAACGCTGTATTTTTGCGTGTCCTCAAAATCAAGCGGATCGGCGGGCAAAAGATTGGCATCCAGTTCGTGAAAGTCATCGCAAAGCTGGGCGATACGCTCCCTGGAGCCTATCCTGAAATGGTAACCACACTTGGTACAAACTTGTAGGTTAGCCTCAAGCTCCTTCTTGGGAAGGTTGCTCTGGCAGCCGTAGCATTTTGTCCATAAATCATTGAGTTGCTCGTCGCTCAGGCGATTATTAATGGCTTTCGCGTCAAGCTGGGGTTGCTTTCGCTTGCTTTGGAACCAGTCTTTAATCGGCATGCCAGGGCAAATGTCCTTATCGTTTGTAATTTACCGTAATTTACGCTTATTCTTCTGCCGCTGCGGGAGGCTCTGTGACGGAGGGAACTGTCCCCGCACTGGCGCTATGGTTGGTCTCTTCAGGCATGTAATCATCCGGGCTGAAGACGCGTAGGGTGTCGTAGTCAACCGGCTTGCCATTCTTGCCTGGCATAAACGTTAACCCAAAATAAGAGCGTTGGCGAACAACGTCATAAGCAATGTTAAATTTAACCGCTTTTGGGCCCACCAGCATAAAAAACTGGTTTCCGGTAAATAAGGCGTTGGTGGCGTTATCGCGTTGCAGGCTCATCTGACTGTTCAGGCCAAGCGTCAGGTAATCGTTAACCTTGATTTGATTGGTAACGCCAAGCTGTTGACGGCCATAATAGTATTGGTCAAAGAAGAAAGGGCTCTCGCCAGCGGTTTGCGCCAGGAAGTAACGAAGCGAGGTGCGCCAGCGATCTTTGTAACGCATGCTGAGCGTTGGGCCTCCCCGGATAATGCCAATCATATCGCCTGTGGTATAACCGGCGCCTGCAACCTGGGCACGAAAGCCGCCACTGAGCCAATTGCCGACCTGAAAGAGCGGCTTGCTGTTGGCAAGCTGAGCCTGGAACTGGATACGGCCTGCCGTAGTCGGATCACCGCTCGTATCATAATCAATAAAATCAGCCGTGTTGTTGTTTGGGAAAAAATCGTCCTTAAAGACGCCGGCGCTGCTGAAGGTATCCAAACGCCAATTGCCCCATTCCTTGATTCTTCTGGCGTCAGCCAACATCACGCCAAAACCCGGACGTTCAAAGCCCATAAAGCCGTTGACATAATCTTCGTTAATCGAGCCGATTAAGCGCGTTTTCTTGTCCCACAGTGAACGCTCTGCATACAAGACAGGTTGGCCAACATTGGTGTTGTAGGCTAAATCGACTCTTGTGTTATCACCGCGATAATGGACAATCCCGCCAATACCGGGGCCGACCTGGCCTTGTCCGTTACGCTGCCGCTGCTGGCCACGCTGCCGTCTGCCGCCGCCGCCATAGCTTGCAAAGGGCGAAAAGCGCAGAGAGCCGTTACCGAGGCGGAAGTCCCAACCGGGGCCGTAATAAGCGCCGCCATAATCAGGGTCGTAGCCAATGTCCGGGCCAAGGTATTCGACCTCTTCACTGAAAGGATCCTGGGAGAATTGGGCGTTTGAAAGCGTTGCGACTTTAAAGCGACCGGCATAAAGGCTGGGCTTTTTGATGTCCACCTTGGCATAGCCGTCTTCCCAGCGATAAACGTTGATTTCCTTGGCTTTGATATGCAGAAATTCGTTTTCCCAATCGTCTTTTCCCTGATTCTCCAGGCTGACGGTTTCCTCAAGCTTGTTTTCATTATCGATGCTGGAAGCCAGCGGATCGATTTTTGAAAGGCTTGACAAAGACGAGATTGCAAAAGGATCGTAAGCGCTATCGGCATTGGCGCTTTGCGTGGCCTGGGCGTTCTGTTTTTTGGCAGCGGTTTTGCCCTGCTCTTTTTCGCCGGGTTTTAATTTCGTTCCTTTGCCGGAGGCTTTTTGCTGTTTTCCCGTTTTGGGATCGAGCTCTTTTTTCTCAGGTTTTTTCCCCATTGCCGAGGCCAGCATGCTTTTGGTTAGAATCAGGCGGCCATTTTCAAAAACCTGGTATTCATTGGCCACCATGGCCTGTTGTGCCTTGATTCGGACTTGATCCACCGTAGTGGCGATATCGTTAATGAGAGCCGATTGACGGGTCAGGTCAATTTTTGCGTAGGTTCCCACGGTCTTTTCGCCGTTTTTGTGGATAACCACATGACCTTCTGCAATCAGAAGGCTCTGGTTCTGATCGTAAATAAGCTGATCGGCGAACAGTTCGGAGTTCTGTTCCGATATAACCACGTGAACCGCGCCGGTTGCGATATAGACGTCTCGATCCTGATCGTAGGTCAGCGACTTGCTGTTAACATCCACCACCACGGCCTTGGCTTTTACCGCTTCATCGCCTGTGGCCGAAGAGGAAGCCTTTGGGGCCTGGCTTGCACCGGATGTATCCAATTCAGGCTCAAGCTCTATCATGCTCAAGTCTTTATTAGACGCTGGCTGAGCTATGACAGGTTGGTAAAAGCCTGAAAGGGAAATTCCAAGGGAAACACTGGCTGCAAGCGCCAGCATAATGCCGGTTTTTGGGCTAAAAGCGCTGTTTCGGCGCGGTAAAATAATCTGCTGCTGAGGCATGTGGGGGTTAATCCTGATTCAAAAGCGGTGACGTTCAAGGCCCGGCCGGATTCGTCAAAAGGCTTTAGTTTAGAGGGCTGTAATAGGATGTAGGGACGTTCGCCAGACTGGGGCGTTCCATTGCTTCAGGCGCTGACGATAGGCACCAACACATCTTGAGTTTGATATCCGTACATTCGATATCCATACAAGGGGCTTGTTTTATGTAAACCGGCAGGGGCCCTGAGGCTTGCCTTGATTAGCGTCTTCAAACAAGTAAAAAAGCTGCTTCAAAAAAATAGCGAACTCTGAAATTGCTCAGTAATCAAGCGTGATTTGGCATTATAGCCAAAGTGAAGAAAAAATGCTCGGACTTTATCGGTATTTTTTGAATATCAGGTTAACATTTTCTTAATAATTTGATAATACACCGTTTAATGAACTTTAGGTGATATTTCTAGGCAAAATAGCTATTCTGGAAAAAATAGCTGTTCTAGGGAAGGTAGCTATAGGGATTGACAGGAGCGCCGTTGCGTCTGACTTCAAAGTGGAGGTGGGGGCCGGTGGAGTAACCTGTGGAGCCTTCTGCGGCGATGGTGCTGCCCTTGGTGACATATTGGCCTGTGCCCACGTTAAAAGACGACAGGTGGCCGTACAAGGTGACAATGTTGGCGCCGTTTTTCTTGCCATGGTTAATCATGATGCATTTGCCATAGCCGCCCTTCCAGCCTGCAAAGATAACCTGTCCCCCATCCGCCGCCTTGACCGCGCCACGGTTGGGGCCCGCGATATCAAGGCCGGTATGGGTCGTCCATTTTTTATGGATGGGGTGGAAACGACTGCCGAAATTGGAGGTGATCCGGCCACGGATGGGCCAAATCATGCTGCCTGTTGCGACATCCTTGTCCAGGTTCAGCTTGTTGCCTGCCGATAACCGTTGAATGTCATTCATAATCGAGTTAGACTCGCTCAACATCTGGCGCTCAGCCTTTTCATAGAAGCTAGCGTCTTTGAGGTAGCGATCCCGTAACTGCCTATCGACTTGAGCCGAGCGGGCAATTTCAAGCTCCTGGGTTCTCAGGCTCTGGATGGTGTGATCCAAAATGGACTTTTGCGAGGCCAGCTCATTCTTAAGCTCGGCCAGTTCCTTGATTTTCAGCTTGAGATTATTCAGCAGCGTCTTATCCTGGGCCACAATCCGTTTCTTGTAATACAGCCTATCGAGAAGCGTTGAGATGTCCTTGGCTTCCAGAATCATCTGCAGAACGCTCAGACGCTCGCCCATATACATGGCTCGAAGCCGTTTGCCCGCATCTTCGCTCAACCTGGCCGCTTCGCCCGTTGTCCGGTCTATTTTATGATCCAGGTAACTGATACGATTTTTCGTGTTTTCCAGGTTCTGAATGTGATAAATGCGCGAGCGGCGCTTTTTTTCAAGCTCTCGCTGGTTTCTCACCAGGTTTGTATTGTGAATGTTGGCTTGGCGCTGCTTTTCCCGCTTTTTTCGGGTTAGCTCGTTGACCTTGCTTTGAATGTTTTGACGACGACGCTGTAACTCTTGCAAATTGGCGTTTTTTGGCTTGTCTGCCGAAAAGCTTTCCGGGTGGAGAAAGCCAAAGTCGAGCAGCAGCGCTGCAAGCAGAACAACAAAAGCCTTGAACAGGCTTTTTGAAGTGAATGAGCGCGCTCTCGTGCCGGTTTTTTGCAGCCTCAATACAAGCGCAGTCAATAAAGGGGGGCGCATTCCCATGCGGTACTCTTGCCTTTATCTCAATTGGGGTCTCTCTGGCCCCCGGATATTTCTTTTGCTTAGGATATCAAACCCAAGGCCAAAGGGCCAAAATTTCCTGAAGGGGAAACGGGCTAATGGACTTAAAGCACAGGCCTAAAAGAAGATAATCAGGATACTGCTGAACACAAAGCTTAGCGCCATGATGGCGGCAATCCAGCGGGCGTTGTGTCTGATAAAATCCATCATACTTGGTATTCCAGCTTAGGCATTGCTTCTCTCGGTCTTCTTCGGTTTGATTTCGGTCGCTTAACAGGAATTTTCCGCTGATAAGGCCTTCCTGGCAAGCTTTACGGTTTTAAAGTTGGCTTTAGAGCCTAATTTTAAATGCTTTTGCTTGTTTTGTGAATAAATATTAATGCGTTTGGAGGGGAGAATGGCCAAGCCCTAAAGCTTTGGGTCAAAAATCCGATAGCTCATTATAACCTTCTGACAAACGCTATGCCAGAAGGGTGGGCCCGGCTTATCGAAGGGATCTGGCCCAGTGCGGAAACAATACCCGTCTTTTAGCAAGTAAACAGGCTGATGAACAATGGGCATCCCCAAGTACAGGACGGGCCATGGGCTGACGAAAGAGCGCCTCATATTACAGGTGATTTTACAGGTGATTGAATCCCAGAAAGATTGTGTATAGAGAGCCGTACCTATTTAGGATCCGGCGGCAAGAGCAGTATTAAAAAGAGTGGAGTACCCCGAATGACCCCTGAAAGCAGAAAACCAGTCAAGAATACGGCAGATGCAGTTCATTTCGTCATTCGCGGGGCTGAAAAACGCCGCCAAATGGCCTATGCCAAGGCGAAAATTCTGCAAACAGAACTGGGTGTGGTTCCACACCTTGTTAGTGTCAAATAGGTCATCACCTCAACTTATCTTTCTTCTCTCTTTTATCTAAACAAAAAGACCCGGCGGCATTTTGATTGCCCGGCGGGTCTTTTTTCGTCACCCGTTCAATGTGCAGAAAATAGTGTCAGAAGTGGTCTAAATGTCACAAACGCTTGCCCATTGACTGCAAATGGGCTGACGAGTGTCAACCCTATCCACTGCGTAGTGCTGTGCAGTCAAATCAAGCGTTTGTGACATTTAGACCACTTCTGACATTGCCAAAACTTTTAAGGCAAACATGTCCGTGGCATGATGGGCCGAAGCATCTGCCGTATAGATAGAATGAGCCCGGACAGCCCTCTTTAATGATTCTCTCTGAAACTACTGCCCCTGATATGACCTCCAGCAGGGATAAGAACCCTCTTGCTATCCAACGCCTTATGGTCGAGGCGGAACAGGAATTGGGGCAAACGGTGTGGCCAAGGCTTGAAAACATTGCCCAGGTTAATTTTAATCGTGTTCTAGAGGCGTTTATCACTCATAAAGTGGGCGAAGAGCATTTTGCCTCGGTTACAGGCTATGGCCACGACGATCTGGGCAGGCAGGTGACAGACGCCGTTTTTGCCGATGCCTTACAGGCAGAGGCGGCACTGGTCAGACCGCATTTTGTGTCCGGTACACATGCGATCGCCGTGGCACTTCGGGGCTGCCTGAAGCCTAAAGACAGGCTTTTGGCTATTGCGGGGCAACCCTATGACACGCTGGAAGAGGTGATTGGGATTCGTGGAAATAGTCCTCAGTCCCTAACCGCTATGGGGGTTGAATATAACCAGATTGATATTTTTGAAAACCAACCCTATGAGGCTTTTAGCCCGCAACAGATTGAGGCGCTTCAAGCCTCCGATGTCATTTTTATTCAGCGCTCCAGGGGCTATGGCAATCGTCCTTCGCTTTGCGTGGGTGATATTGAGCGTCTGGTTGTCGCGATGAAGGCCATTCATCCAAAGCTTGTTGTCATGGTTGATAACTGCTACGGCGAATTTACCGAAACGCAAGAGCCTACGGCTGTGGGTGCCGATTTGATGGCGGGTTCTCTGATTAAAAATCCGGGGGGCGGTATCGTGCCTGCCGGGGGCTATGTGGCTGGAAAATCCCAATGGGTGGCCTCTGCTGCCGATGCCCTGACTTGCCCCGGGGTTGGTTCTAAGGGCGGCTATACGTTTGAATTGACCCGCCTGTTGCTTCAGGGCCTTTTTATGGCGCCCGGCGTGGTGAAAGAAGCCCTCAAAGGAATGACGCTGTCGGCCCTGCTGCTTGAAAAGCTGGGATATGACACCTCGCCTCGCTGGGATGAAGCGCGAAGCGACATTATCCAGATGCTGCATTTAAAAGAAGCCAAGCGCCTGGTTGCCTTTTGCCAGGCCATTCAGAAGGTCAGCCCGGTAGAGTCGGCTGTTTTGCCTATTCCTTCAGAGGTTCCCGGTTATGGCGATGAGGTGGTGATGGCGGCAGGAACGTTTATTGAAGGCTCCACCATTGAACTTTCCGCCGATGGCCCCCTAAGGGCGCCTTATATCGCTTTTTTGCAGGGCGGGCTAAGCGTGCATCATACCCGCTACGCGCTTGAGAAAATCCTGCAAAGCGGGATTCTGGATTAAGGGACGTGATTTTAATAATTTAAAAGACAGCCACTTTAACAAAAGCATAGCTTTGCCTGGGTCTGGCTGACATGTTGCATATCGCTGTGTTAAAGTCGGCATGTTAAAAAAGATGAGGTTGCCAGAATTTTTTTAGGGGAGCCTCTTTGGTAAGAGAGAGCCTTTTAGTGCGGGTGCATATTTTTTTATTTTTGGATGGTTGTTGTATCTAGGGTTTGTCAATCAAAATGCGCCTGCTAAATAGTGTTCCGGGTCAGTCTTCGGGCTTTTAAAAGCTTATTCGTATTTAGCGGATATTATTTATGGAAAACCGTTATATTCATTCTTTAAACGCGCTGAGGGGTGTTGCGGCACTTTGCGTTTTCTTTTTTCACGCGCCAACATTGCTGGGGCAACATGGCCTTCAGTTGCAGGGGATGGTGGCTGAAATTTTTGTCGCCGTGTTTTCAAAAGGCTATTTGGCAGTCGATCTGTTTTTTATATTAAGCGGCTTTGTCCTGATGCACGTGTATGGCGATAAATTCTCCAAGTCCTTTGGTGAGCCGCGATTGGGGCAAGCTCTAACCAGGCAGGGCTACTGGTCGTTTATTCAAAACCGCCTGGCAAGAATTTATCCGATGCATCTGCTTTCGCTGCTTGTCTTGCTGGTGTGGCATTTGTTGTTGATTATCAGTGGGAGCAAATTTATCGGCTTGTTCCAGTTGCCGTTTCTGCCTGAGAAAAGCGTCTTTTCGCTTGCCACCAATCTGCTGTTGATTCAATCATGGCACTTGCATCCTTCCACCACCTGGAACAGCCCGGCCTGGTCAATCAGCGCCGAGTGGTTTGCCTATTTGTTGGCGCCGTTTTTAATCGCAGGCTTGGGCCGATTTTTTTCTGCGGAAAAATCCTGGTCGTTCATGCGCGCGCTTGGCCTATATGTCGTGTTTGCAATCGCGCTTGTATGCGTTTATAGCCTTCGCCAAACCCTGGATGTCACCTATGATTTTGGCGTACCTCGGATGCTGCTTGAGTTTTTGATGGGGCTTTGCCTTTACCGCATATACCGGGCAATTCCGCCGCAGCGCCATCAATTTATGATCGCTGCCGTTTTTTGGATTGCCTTGTTTTTTGAGTGCGTGGGTGGACTTTTGAAGTTGCCGGATGTGGCGCTAATTGTCGTTCATTCCTTGCTGATTTTATCGAGCGCCCTGTCTTGTCATCGGCTTGAACAAGTATTATCCGCCAAGCCCTTGTTTTATTTTGGAGAGATTTCCTACTCGTTTTACCTGCTTCACGGCATTGCGATGCAGTTGGTCCTGATGGCTTTGCTGATGGCGTTTCCTCACATCAGTCAGCTCTATTGCTGGCTTTCGCTGCTGCTTTCCCTGGCGTTTTGCGTCACGCTTTCTCATCTGGCCTATCGTTACGTGGAGTGCCCGGCCCGTGAATGGTTGAAAAAAGCGTTTCAAACCAAGTGGCGCTTGCGGCTATTTTACAGGCTGCCTGTTGATCCTAAGCCGTTAGAGCAGCTTCAGCCGGTTCCGCAGCAAGTTTTTTAATCGGCGGCAAGAACTCCTGCAAATGCGCCAAAAGTGGTGGCAATGCCAAGGGTTCGGGAAAGAAAATCAAGCAGGTTACTGCCGCTGGGTTTGCTGACAAGCAGGACGTAGCCATTGTGCTTATCCTCCAGAGAAACCGTCTGGTTTTTGCTGCGAATAAACCCCAGCCGCTGAAATTCCATCTCCTCCATATCGAACAGGCGCTTGATCTTGGCTTTTTTGTGCTTTTTATCTTTTTTCAGTTTCTGGTTATGGGTATTGGCGTCCAAATCAAACAGGTAAATGCGCTCTACAATCGCCCGCTCGGTTTCAAAACCATCGGCCTTTGAGATCACATAGCGCATAAACACGTCGCCGCTGTCGCCTTCAGCATTGGGATAGCAAATCAATTCCTGTTTGCGCGCGGCGCCAAGCACGTAGACCTTAACATGCGCTGGCGGACAATCCTGATTCGAATTTTGCGCTTTGTCCGCGTCGGCTTTGGCCATAGCTTGCTGGGCCTCGTTTTGACTGACGGTGCCCTGGATGGTTTTAGGGTTGGCCTGAGGCTCTTGAGCCGCCTCAGTCGGTGTCAGTTGTTCAGCTTGTTGGGCGCAAGCTTGTTGCATAAATACGATGTGGTATAAGGCTGAAAGCAAAAAAGCTATGGCAAAAAACTTAAACGCAGAATTTGAAAGACGCTGAACCACCATCGAAATCGTCCTCTATTTAACATACCTTAATTTAATAAAGCACATACCCCAGTTGTTTGAGCATCGCCTGAAACAACACGAGGGAAAAACCAACCACGTTGAAATAACAGCCTGAAATCCGCTCAATGTTGAGGCTGCCAAGCCCCTGAATCGAATAAGCTCCGGCCTTGTCCATCGGCTCGCCCGTTTGCACATAACGCTTAATCGTCTCTTGTGCCATTGCTAAAAACGTCACGTCGGTGACGTTGAATTCGCAAAGACAAGCGCCCTGATAGCAAAGGCTGATGCCGGTATAAACCTGATGCGTTCGTCCTTCAAGCGCACTGAGCATACCAATGGCCTCGGCCTCGTCCCTGGGTTTGCCGAACACTTTATTGTCCAGTACCACAATCGTATCGCTTCCAATCACAAGATGTTCAGGATGGTTTTGGGCCACATCCACTGCCTTGCATTGCGCCAGTTTCATCACCAGTTCAGCGGGCGTTAAGCCAGAGACATCAATGGCTGCCTCATCAACGGAAGATGGAATGACCTGAAACGAGAGGCCAAGCGAGCCCAGAAGCTCTTTTCGCCTGGGGGAGCCTGAGGCGAGAATCAGGGGCGGCAAAGGTTTAGGCGGTAGCGTTTCGCTCATCTTAAGTTGCTCATGCTTATACGGGGGGCTTGTCTTTAGGTGGGAATTTATGCACAGCATTGAGGGGTGGGACATAGTTTACGCCGCTCAGCTCATCAGGCAAAAACTGCTGGGGGGTGTGGGGATGATCGTGAGAATAAACATAGCCAATCCCATGGCCATAGTCTTTGGCGCCTGCGTAATGGGAATCCCGTAAATGTTTGGGGACGGAAAAATTATTGCCGTTTTTAGTAATGTCACCCAGCGCCTTATCAATGGCGCGAATGGCTTGGTTGGATTTTGGCGCTTGCGCCACGTACAGCGTTGCTTGGGCCAGGGCGATGCGGGCTTCTGGAAGGC
This sequence comes from Vampirovibrionales bacterium, assembly GCA_035285165.1. Lineage (GTDB taxonomy): Bacteria > Cyanobacteriota > Vampirovibrionia > Vampirovibrionales > Vampirovibrionaceae > JAYKHP01. The sequence goes on from JAYKHP010000019.1 coordinate 186,879, forward strand.
CGATTCGCTCCACGGCTTCGGCTGCTGCAATGGCCAGCACCAAAGCGTTTGGCGCGGCGTTGCCGACATCTTCCGATGCGGTGACAATCAAGCGCCTGGCAATAAAGCGTGGGTCCTCACCGCCCGCTATCATTTTTGCAAGCCAGTAAATGGAGGCATCCGGGTCTGAGCCACGCAGGCTTTTCTGAAAAGCCGAGGCATGATCATAATGCTCATCGCCGTCTCGATCATAATTCAAGCGGTTCTGCTGCGCCAGGCGCTCCAGCAAATCCGTTTTCAAAATCCTCTTCTCTTTTTCCACCGGCGAGCAGAGGGCTGCAACCTCAAGCAAGGTTAAGGCGCTTCGACCATCGCCATTGGCATAGTCGATTAAAAAACGCTCGGCCGCATCATCAAGGTCTAAAACGCCAAGCTGGCCGGATAAATGCGCCACGCCACGCGCAATTAAGGCTTTCATTTGTTCTCGCGACAAGTAATCCAGCCGGATAACCAGCACCCGTGATAATAGCGCCGAAATAACCTGAAACGAGGGATTCTCAGTTGTGGCCCCCATCAGGACAATCGTGCCGTTTTCCACATAGGGCAGAACGGCATCCTGCTGGGTTTTGCTGTAGCGATGAATTTCATCGATAAAAAGAACGGTTCGCCTGCCGGAGTTTTGAAGCGTTTGCTGGGCTTCTGAAACAGCGCCCCTTAATTCTGAAAGTCCGCTGTTGACCGCGCTTAATTCGATGAATTCGGCGTCCGAATTTTTAGCGATAATGCGGGCAAGCGTTGTTTTACCCACGCCCGGAGGCCCCCAGAAGATAAGAGAGGTCAGTTGCCGGTTTTCAATCAGGTTACGAAGCGGCGTGCCTTGTCCCACAATCTGCGTTTGCCCCAGGTAATCTTCAATGGTTTTGGGTCTTAGGATTTCAGCCAAGGGCGCCTGCCGGTTCTGATCGGCAAGTATGTCCAAAAGCGGATTTGGTTTGCTGGATGATTTTGAGGGCATAAACTGTGTTCTCAGTTTAAAGAGACGGCGCGTCAACGACTTGCTATGATAGCAAGACTTTCGTCACTAGACTAGTATGAATTTTCGATATTCTGTTTTGAGGTTTTCCTGTTCTTGACGTTGCTTTCCTTCAAATGATCGGGATGCTGAAGTTCTGCCTGCCTGGCCTGGGTCAAAATCGGAATCCTCAGTTACAATGGAGGAAGCCATTCTTGGCGATGACGCAAAGCGGGATGATTCCGCAAAGCGCATAGCACTAGGCACAATAGAGAGTTAACCCGGTCTTTCCCAAAACATGAGTAGTTTCTTAGAGCCGATTCCCTGCCAGGTCGTTAAAATTACGGCTGAAGAGCTTGAGGTGCGTTTTCCGAAAGAAATTCACGCGCTGAAGCCTGGACTTTTGCTGCGGCTTGAGAACGGTGAAGCTCATGATGCCGAGTCGGATCCTGCTTCTGAGCAAGGGGCGTTGTTATACGGCAGGCTTGAAGCCTTAAAGATTGATCCGGCTAAAAGCGCATCTCAGGAAGGCATTCTGGCCAAAATCCATGTGATTCTGGGGGAGGCGGATTTTAGCCTGACGCGCGCCATAGCGCTTTCAAACGAGGTATTGGCCGAAGAAGTCTCCCGTCTGGTGGAGCCTCTGGAATATCCCATCGCGTTGGGGAATCAATTTTCGGTTGATTTTGCACAATATCATACGTTGACGGTTCTTAGCGGCCCGTCGCTTGATGACAAGCTGGTGGCCCTGTCTCATTGGCTGGAAGGCTTATCCCAATACCAACGCCTTGTGGTGATTGACCCGCTTGGCATTCTGGAAGAAGAACTCCTGCCTTTAATGCCCGGAAAAATCGGCGCAAAAATGGGCGCTTTGATCAAGGCCGGGGCTGATGCCAGTCTGTCCTTGCAATCGGTGGGCATCAAGCGCTTTTTAAGCGTTCTATCCAGCATGTTGCCCGATGTCATTCGTACCGAGGCGATTCAGCTTTTAGCCGAAGTACTGCCGATTGGCCAGAATTTTGTGCCTTTTAAAGAACTGCTGCGGGTTGAAACCCTGACCGAGCGCTCTGCGGATGGGCCCAGCCGTCAAGCGCTGTCCATGAAGACGCCCTTATTGAATTGTCTTTATGAGATTGATCGCCAGCGGGTTTTTGCCGATACGCCACGAGAAGTGCTTTCCTTAAACCAGGCGCTGAAAACGCCGGTGACGGTGATTGATCTGGCAGGACTTTGTGAGCCTTGGAAAACGCTTTTTTACGAGGAAATCTGCTTTGAAGTCCTGGCCAATGCGGGCGGCAATGTCATGCCGGTGTTTATTTATCCAGACAATTACCTCTGCGACCTGCCCGATTACATCAAAAAGCTCAACGAGGCCGATATTTCGGCCTTGGCCATTGCCTCACCGTATCTTTCTAATGACCTGCAAACGCTAGCGGATAATCGCATGCACTGGAACACGATGGGCGACTTGTATCTTGAAGGGGCCCTGACCTTCGGGCTTCCGGTCAAGCTTGACCTGCCGTTTCCGCCTGAGAGCTGGAGCAAAAATTTAAGCTGGAGTGAAAATTCAAATCCAACGACGGATAAGGCAAGTGAAGGCGGCTATTTTTCAGGCTCTGAAATATTAAGCCGGGCCTATGCCCAGCCGGGAGCCCTGGGGACTTATGATGAAGAAAATCCCTTACAGGCCCGCTACCAACAAACAAACCCCCAGCAGGCGATGGTGGCAGCCCCCTTTCCGGGTGGGGCGCACTTATCCTCGTATAACCTGGATGAGGAAGAAACCGAGGAATTAATCGGCGCTGCCGAGGCATCCGCAAAGTCATCGCAGGCTAATGCCGCCACAGCAGGTGAAGATTCGCTTGATGAATGGTTTTATGCAAAACCTCAAAGCGAAGAGGAAAAAGCACGCGCCATTTTTGAATCCAGCCAGTGGCAGCAAACCCTTCAAGGCCTCGCGCAGGCCGCAGGGATTTCGTTGCCGGAACAGCCCGAGCCTGAACCTGGCCGGAATGATGTATCCCGGGACGATGAATCCTCTCAGGAAGCCTCTGACGCATTCGATTCGATTCTTGGCCCTGTTGATACCGTGCTGTCAGGGGAGGCGCCAGCCGAGGAACTTTCGCTTGCAGGCTCTTTTCCCGTTCATGAGTTAACGCCCGAGGAACTAGGCGGCGATATTCTCCTGGGCGATCCTGAGTTTGTTTCTCCCGAAGCGATTGCCAGAAGTCTCCAGGCGGCTGGGGTGGGTGCTGGACTTGAAGAGGCCGCCCCGGAAAGTTCCGAAGTGATTTCAGAAAAAAGCTTTGAGCAAGACATTCTTCAGGAGTTTCAGGAAGATTTTCAGGCGTCCCCTTCCCCCCATGGATTGCCCTCCCAGACTTTACCGGCTGAGCAATCTTTTGAAGATGATTTTCATTTTGACCTGAGCCTGTTGCCTGAAACGCCCTTACCTGAGCTTGCCGCCTCTTTGGAGGTCTCCAATCCCCCCACTCCTGAAAGCATGCCCGAGCAGTTCTGGCGAGCGGAAGCCCCTGCAGAAGAAGAACCTTCTTGGAACTCCGATTATACGAATACCGATACGGCCAGTCCTGCGCTTGAAACGCCACATACTGCCCCCCCCATAGGTAACGGCTGGCAAACGCTTGAGGTTTTCCCTGAGTCTGGGCCGTCAGAAACGCAAGCGGAAACGGTGGATGCTGCTCCGGAAGCCCTGTCCAATGACAGTGCAGAGGTAGAATTCTTTGAAGAAAAAACGGAAGGCGCATCGGTTAATAACGATATCCCTAAGGGCACCGTGATTATGGATGAACCGCCGCCGGTTCGCCCCCGATCGCTTTCAAGCCCGGATTTGCAAGCCGATGAGGAGCCTTTGTCCCCTGCGCTAGAATCGCCAAACGTTTCTGAAGCGGGTGCTTCTCCCGAAGGCTTCGGCGTGGGCGATCGCGTGCTGTCCGATAAATACGGCGAGGGAACGGTTCAGAAACTGATTCCGATGGAAATGACAACGGCTGTTCACGTGCTGTTTGATTCGGGCGCCAAGCGCACCATTGTGCCCACGGGCAATAACCTAAAGCCAATCTGAGCCTTAAGCTGACATTCGCTAGGGGTGGCGGCAAATCAGAGGGGAGCGCCTGGAGGGGAATAGGTGGCAGCCCGATATTGGGGGTGTCTTCGTGCTAAAATGACCGAGCCGATAACGTGCTTTAGCCCTATGGATTTACGGGCAGGAGCGGGTTGCTTGGTTTTAATAGCGAATGAAAAAAAGAGTTTAGAATCCCCATGAGTCAGCCTTCCACCTCCTCTTCTTCCGAAACCAAAAAAAATTATAAGGACACGTTGAACCTGCCGGTGACCGACTTCAAGATGAAAGCCGGTGCCGCCACGCGGGAACCTGAAATTGAAGCCATGTGGGACGAGCGGCAGGTTTACCAGCAGTCTGTTGAGCGGCGAAAAAAACAGCAGGCCCCTAAGTTTGTTCTGCACGACGGGCCGCCGTATTTAAGCTCGGATAAAATTCATATTGGTACTGCGCTCAATAAAATTCTGAAGGATATTGTCACGCGTTATAAATACCAGCGCGGCTATTTCTCGCCGTACATTCCAGGCTATGACAGCCACGGCTTGCCGATTGAAAACGCGGTGGCCAAAGACATCAAGGGCGGTCGCCACGCGGTTTCTGAAGCGGAGCTGCGCAGGCAGTGCCGGGTGTTTGCGCTGAAAAATCTTGATGGGCAGGAAACGAACTTCAAGCGTTTGGGTGTGTGGGGCGATTGGCGAAATCCGTATATCACGATGGACGCGCATTTTGAGGCCACACAGATCAAGCTGTTTTATGACATGTATCAAAAAGGCTACGTGTATAAGGGCTTAAAGCCAGTCTACTGGTCGCCCACCAGTGAGTCGGCCCTGGCCGAAGCCGAAGTCGAGTACGCGGATCACACCAGCCACAGTATTTATGTGGCGTTTAAATTCACCCCTCATCCGGCCTCCGGCCACCTTCTCCCCCAAGGGGAGAAGGAACAAGAAGCGCTTGTGACTAAACTGGCTGATGCGGCTTTCGTTATCTGGACAACGACGCCGTGGACGTTGCCAGCCAATTTGGCGTTATCGATTCATCCCAACTTTGATTATGTGGTTGTTGAAACTGATAAATTCGGAAAATTAATTGTTGCCCAAGGTTTGCTAGAGCAATTCAGCAGGCATGTGGGCATTGAAAATCCAAAAGTGCTTGCCACATTTAAAGGCGCTGATCTTGAACTTCTCAAGGCGCAGCATCCGTTTATCGCTAGTCGGCAAGTGCCGGTTTTGTTGGGCGATCATGTCACGCTGGAAGCTGGCACGGGCATTGTCCATACTGCGCCTGGTCATGGGATGGAAGACTATCAGGTCTGTCAGAAATATGATCGCGAGCGGCAGCTTGAAATTGGCATTTTATCCCCGCTGGATAACAAAGGAAAATTCGACTTCTCTTCAGACGATGACTTGCCGGAAGGTGAGAAAAAATTCACGCCTGAAATAAAAAACAGATTGTCTGGTAAATTCTATGAAGACGCCAATTTAGAGATTCTGGAAATCCTGAAGGAAAATAACACGCTGTTAGGCCATAGCACGTTTGTGCACAGTTATCCCCATGACTGGCGCACGCACAAGCCGGTTATCTACCGCGCGACGGAACAATGGTTTATCAGCATCGATAAAATTCGCCAGACGGCCCTGGATGAAATCAAGCACGTGGGCTGGATTCCCGAGCGCGGCGAATCGCGCATCACCTCGATGGTGGAAGGCCGAAGCGACTGGTGTATCAGCAGGCAGCGCGTCTGGGGCGTTCCGATTCCGATTTTTTACTATGAAGATACGGATGAGGCGTTTATCAGCCAGGAGATCATCGATCATCTTTACGAACTCTTTAAAGAGCATACCTCAGACATCTGGTGGGCGAAAAGCGCTGACGAGCTGTTATCGGGCCTTTCTGGCGATCTGAAGAAACAGCTTGGTGTTGGCGTACGCCCCATCCGAAAAGAAATGGACATCATGGATGTCTGGTTTGACAGCGGTGTGACGCACACGGCGGTGGTTGAGGCGCGAAAAAGCGAATTTGTCAGCGCCGAAACATCAGGAGAATATGGCCAGGCGGCTTTGCCAGTGGAGATGTATCTGGAAGGCTCGGATCAGCACCGGGGTTGGTTTCAATCCTCGCTGTTAACCAGCGTGATGAGCAACGGCAAGGCGCCTTATAAAACGGTTCTCACCCATGGCTTTGTACTGGATCAGGAAGGCCGCAAAATGAGCAAGAGCCTTGGTAACGTGGTTGACCCGAACAAGGTGATGAACCAGTATGGTGCAGATATTTTGCGTCTTTGGGTTGCGTCGGTGGATTACACGCAGGATATTCGAATCGGCGATCAGATCCTGGCGCAGTTGGCTGAAACCTATAAAAAAGTCAGAAACACGTTCCGCTTTATGCTTGGTAATTTGGCGGATTTCAATCCTGAAAAGGATACGCTTGAAACCCACCAGCTCAGCCGCCTGGATCGCTTTGTCTTGTATCGCTTAAATGGTCTTATCGAGCGAGTGACGGCTGACTTTGACCATTACGAGTTCCATCGTTACAACCATGAAATTCAATATTTCTGCGGCAACGATCTCTCAGCGCAGTATTTTGATATCACAAAGGATATTTTATATTGTGACAAGGCCGACGCGCCCAGACGCCGCGCGGTGCAGACGGTGATTTATAAAGCGCTGTTAACACTTTTGCCGATGCTGGTGCCGATTATGCCGCATCTGGCTGAGGATATTTGGGAGAATCTGCCAAAAGCCCTGAAGCCGTCTACCGATGGTGAGGTTTTTGACAGCGTGACCTTGCTGGATTGGCCAGAAGCGCTGACACTTGAAGGCCATACGGCTATTGCGGATGAGATGCAGGCGTTGTTTGCCTTTAGAACTGAGGCCATGCAGGCGCTTGAATGTGCCAGAAAAGACGGTAAAATCGGAAGCGCGCTTGAAGCCAAGCTGTTGGTGTCAGGCACGTTAAACCCGCTGTTTGACGCCGATGAGTTGGCCACGCTTTGTCTTGTCTCGCAAGTGGTGCTTGAAGGCACCACCATTTCATCAGGTTCATCAGGCACTGAGATTTATGGAACCCGCGAGTTTCAGGATGCCGATGCCCGCAAGGTGAGAATTGATGTTGTCGCTGCCGATGGCCAGGAATGCCAGCGCTGCTGGAAACATGATCCTATTATCGTTCCCAGCTCGGTTGTTCCAGCTTCTTCAGAACATCAGGTGCTTTGCCAGCGTTGTACCAACGCGTTAACAGGCTCAAAATAAAAAATGGCAGTAAAATGGTTATGTCGTAGAGTCGTATTGTTTAAAAAGGAACCTTTCATGAAAACTGTAAAAGCCCTGATGCTGTTGGCAGCCGTCTCCGTTTCCCTCAACGCCGTTCCCGCAGTCTGGGCGGAAGATGCCGCCGTTGGCGCCGATGCCGATATTAAAGTGGAAACTGCCGATAAAGATCACGACAAAAAGCAGTGTGATAAGGATCATAAAAAATGTGACTGCAAAAAAGATCACGAAAAAAAGCACGATGAACATTCCGATAAAGATCATCACGATGCCAATGAAAAAGTAGAAGAAGGCCATTCCGACGAGGAGCACCACTAAGAGGACCCGAAAGTCTTGAGTAAGTCAGGGCTTTCCTCTAGGGTAAAAACTAAAATCCCCCATGCTCTTTTGGGCCATGGGGGATTTGATTTGGAGGGATTTATGGCTGTTTTAAAATAAACCTTAAAACAAACCGAACGCTAGTATAAGCGCATCTTTAAACGCGTTTACCCGTTTACCAATGAACTAGCCGACGGTTTAATTGTGGCAATGGGTGGGTTTGAATAGGCTATACTGCATCACAAAGTTTTAATAATGCCTGCGCCAAAGTCGGCGTTACATTAAGGAGGTACTGCCTGTGACTTTTAACATTCTAAAAAAAACAATGCCCGCCGTTCTTTTGACGCTTGTGCTGACATCCTTTTCTGGCGGCGCTTTTGCCGCTAAGGCCAATGCGGGTCAATATAGTAACCAGATGATACAGGGCAGCCAGATTGCTGAAATCGGCACCGAAAAACAGACTTATCATGAAATGAAGGTGCAAAAAGGATCTACAACAAGCCCAGGCGCTAGCACCTCCACCCGCCAGGAAGTGAATACCCAGCGACAATCATGGTCGGCAGGCCCTGCCAATTCGGGTTCGGCCTCGGTCACCTCAACCACTCGCCAGCGGGAAATGACCCGCCAGTTGACGCCGCAGAGTCCGGCTGAAGAAGCCCAGCAGGAAAGTGCCCGCTAATCGTCTTAACTCCTGATGCAAGTGAATAGAACAAAAAAAGGGAATGGCCTGCCGAATCGGGCCATTCCCTTTTTAATTAAAAATAAAACGCTTAAGAATTGAACTGAAAGTAGTACCCGAGAATAAAAGAGCTGACAAAGAATATCCCTGCCATCCAGGTGGTAATTTTATTCAGGGTGGCTTCAGCGCCCTTCTGGCTGCTGAAAATCTGGGCACTGCTGCCAATCGAGCCAATGCCATCCCCTTTGGGCGAATGGATTAAAACCAGGAAAATCAGCAACAGAGCACTAATCCCTTGCAGGACTTGCAACAACGTTTTCAAGATGACCCAGATATCCAAGACTGATCTCCTTCATCGTCAATTCATTGTCCATCAAACCACAAACCGCAGCCGTCTTCAACGAGCTTGGTCTATCGTGGTCCTTAGGGCCTGTTTTGGCTTTCGGCCTGTCTTCTGGCGGAATGGGGCCATTTTGGGTACAATAGAATCTCAAATATGAGAACGCTCAATATGAGCTTGTTTTGGAGAAAACGCCGTGTCTTTCATCTCACGTTCCTCCTTTTTAGCACCTTTAACGATTTTAGCGTCATTGGCATTGTTAACGGCACTGTTCACGATTTTTATAAGCCCGGTGCTGGCTGATGATACAGTGCTGCCCTCAATGCCTGAGCAGCTTCCGCCAGTTGAAGAAACGGTGGCGCCAGCTTCTCCCAAAACTCTGGGGCAAAGCTTGGAAGAGAAAATGCGTGAGCAAAAATCCAACACTCAGGCCACATCTTCCCCCTCGTCCGCTCGTCCGCCTAGTCGGCTGAGCATGTTGTCGCTGAATCACGACACGATTTACCTGCCCACGCGCCTGTTGCTTGGAGAGAACAACCGTTTTGTCATCAAGGGGAAGCCCGGAAGCCAGGTGATGCTGTATGTTTCCCCCAAGGGTAAGGGTTACCAGTTACCCAATGGCCTTGATTTGAAAATCGGCGAGACTTATGAAAGTCTCGGAGGTACGGTGCCGGAAAACGGGGTTCTTGAAATCAACGTGCCTGTCCCGGATGAGCAAAGCTGGGAAGGACATTACCTTTTTGTGGATGCCGTTTCCTGGGCAAGTGAGGATTACGGCGATCTTAAGCAGCTTCAGTTAATGGATTCTTCGGGCCGCAGAACGTCAGACAATGCCCTGATGATGATGCACCAGGGAACAGCCTCTAATTCTCCTTTCATTATGCCTTCGATGCCCGGCATGCCCGCAGGCGCCGTTCAGCAGTTGTCGCAAACCTCTCAAATCCTGGGCTCAAACGATGAGCGCAGAAAGCAGCTTTTAGACGATGGCGATCGTAACACCGGCTCTATTCTTGATAGAAACAGCTTTATTACCCGCCCCGGTTTTCAGACAAGCCCGCTTCAACAGCAGTAGTTAAGGCTGTTTGCCAAAGGCGGCCACTTGTTTAAGTTGATTAAGAGCCGCCAGGCGTTGCAATTGTTGTAGTTGGATAATTTGTGCAGTCGCGCCCTGCGTGTTTTGTTGCCCTGCTGTCTGCGGGACAAACTGGCTAGTGAGCTCAGGAACGGCTTGCAGGTTTTGGGCCTGTGCCGCAGTAGCATCATTGCTCTTGGAGGAAGGCTGATACAGCGGCATCGGTTCCCAATGGGTATGGATTTGACTTGGGTTAATCAATGGCGTTGGGTCATCGTAAGCGATTTCGGGGGCCAGTGTTTCCACCTGCGCTGAGGGGCGATTGGAAAGCGGGTGTTGGGGTGAAACGGTAAACGGGCTGATATTTGCAGGCGTTTGGATAGCGGGATTGGGATCGGGCACCTCTTCGGTTGCAGGCGCCACGATAGCCGGGCTGACTGCTTCTTTTGGCAAACGATCCTGAATGTGCGCCAGGGTGTCGAAGCGCGCCAAGTCTTCGGCATCGGTGACGTAGTAGTGATCCTTGATGGCCGTAATCTCGTTCTGGATTTTCTTGGCCAATGCCCAGGGCATGCCCGCGTGGTGGATTTTGGGGATGAGTTCGCGGGCGCTTCTGACCACGGGCTTATCAATATCATCATCGCTGTCGATAACGTAAAACTTCAATTCGCGATCAACGGGATCGACAAAGGCGCTGGTGATGGTGATTTCATGTCCGCCTGCAATCGCTCCGCTAGTCTCGGTGTCGGTAATGCCGATAATGACAAATTGCTTCATGCGAAGCGCGTCGATAATATCGCCCGCTGTTTGCTCAAACGTGCGGGTATAACCGTAGAGGAAAGGGGTTCCTTCTTCTCCTTGCTGCGGGTTGACCTTGCCTGCCACCACTTGGTAAGTGACGGATGCGACACCGCCATTGCCCTTGATGATACTCTCAATCAGGGTTTTTTCCATTTCGGTTAAGCCCTTGCTGCCTTCGCCAGGAATCTCAGAATCCCGAAGGTCGGTGGCGGGGTCATAGGAGCGGGTGGCCAGGAACGTCAGTGCGGATTGGTAGGCGGCTTCAACGCCGGTGCGAACATTTGGAATCGGGGCGTGGCGATTGCTGTCAATCGCTCGAATAAGACCAGCCGCTGGTAACTCGACCTTGACCCAAACGGATTCGCCTTCGCCTGGCACGTAATGGATCTGGTGATTTTGCAGAATCTGATACGTCCAGTCGGGTTTTTCAGGCGATAAATCCCTCAGTTGTACCTTTCGGTAAAACCCTTGCAGGGGGCTGGTCAGTTGGCGAAGCTCCCGGGCCAGTTCAGCCGGATACTGATCGGCCATACTGTACATGATGCTTGAAGGCACGCATTCGGCGCTGTTGATAACGTTGATATCTTCCCAGCCCAGGCGTTTTGCCGGCGGCAACTCGCCCACCCGGTTCAGGTACAGGTTGAAGTTGTTTCGGGCATGTAAAATCTGTCTCGCCGCGCTTTCAGAAAGGGTGTCGAACTTTTGGGTAATGTAATAGGGCCGGTTCAGGATGCGGAGTGTTTCCTGCACGAGGTTGGCCGCATGAAAACCAGGCGCTCGCTGGGTGGTGAGCATGCCATAAAGCTGATACAGCGTGGAATGGCCATCATCGGTTCGGGCATCATCCAAAACATCCCGCTTAAGCAGGCTTTGCAGATTGGCCTTGCCTGGCCTGTCGAGCGTGTCGAAAAGCTTCTGGTACATGGCGACGCGCATGGCCTGAGATTCGTTGGGCAGCGCGCGGATTAATTTTTTAAGTCTAAAGGCCTGAATCGGGTGCTTAAGAGTAAAGCCCCATTGATCGGTCGGGTTGACCTGCAGGGTCGGGTCGCTCAGGGCGCGTTCAAAGGCGTCCCCTGGATGTTGAGGGGAAAGGGTGGAAACCGGGGCGTTGGTTTGCGCGGCCACGGCAAAAACCCCGTGGGCGGGCATCCACCGGGTTGGTTGAGAAATGGCTGTATTGTAATCAGCTGGTGAGGTCATAAATAGATGTAGGATTGTCGGTGAAAGTCAGGAAGGGCGGTCATTTGGCCTTTGCGGAAATAGTGTTCTAAAAGCAGGACTAACTTCAGATACAGTAAAACATCTGAAGCGGTTTTGATGCGGTGCTTGTATCCTTACGCATAGGTCAGACAAAGCGGTATTCAGAATATCCATTGGATAACAACCGTTATGGAGGATTAAAGCGTTTTGGCTTCTTCCGCCAGTGTCTCCAAACGTTCTTGGATAATCGCCATCAACGCTTCAACCGACAGAGTCTCATCGTAGGGCATAAAATCCCCGATTTGCACACACAGGTCTTCTTTTACTTTTCCTTGGGACGCTTTGCCAGATCGGGCGGGAATCCGCATGACCGCCATCGGTAAAATTCCTACCTTGGCAGTTTTTGCAATGTAGGCAACCCCTCTTTTCGCCTCTCCCACCTTTCCTTCCCGGTTTCGGGTGCCTTCCGGGAAAATGCCCAAAATCCAGCCGGGATGTTTGAGAACCGTCAGGCTCGATTTGATGGTGGCCAGTTCAAGTTTTTCACGGTTAACGGAAAACGAGCCAATGCTGCGGTAATAGAGTGAGCCAAGAAAACTGGCGTCAAAAAGCTCCTGCTTGGCCATATACGAAATAGGTCTGAATCTTAACGCCACCGACATTACCGGCGGATCGAGATCGGAGGTGTGATTGCTTGCCGCAATGTAGTTGGTTCCTTTTGGGGGGATTTTTTCGCGTCCGGCGATAACGATGCGGTCGAATTGGAACTTATAGAGACAGTAGCAAATGGAGAGGGAAAGATATTGGATCAGTTGCGCAAACCAATGGAGCTGCTCGGGAAGGATTTTGTTATGGGGATGTTTCGCTGAAAACCACACGGCTGCTTACTCTCGTTTAACTGATGGACACTACTATTTAGAAACGAGCCCTTAGCTTACCCCAAGCCCGCAAAGCGGGCAAATTCGCCTGGCTTTAAAATGTTTTATGACGTTACAAAAATCGGATGATCGTGCTTGTGGGATCATAGGTAGCTTCGGTAGTTTCAGGACGAAGCCACCCCGCGCATGAATACGCCCTCGGTCAAGACAAGATGCTATGATACCATTGCGCCTAATAGCGAAAGCCGGTTTGCCTTCTCAAAATGAAAATGACCTCTGATTTTTTCAAGCATGTTGTGGCCAATACGCCGGATACTTTGCCGGACGGCGTCCTGATGAGCGAAACCGCCTCAGAGCCCAATCGTACGGTTTCATCAGGACGCTCAATAAGTCCTGTGACGCAGACGGTTCAGCAGGCCATCACCAGGCGTCAACACCTGGTCTGCAGCTTGCCGCTTCAGGCACATTCTCCCGCCCTTTACGCCCTGCCCGCTCTGATGAGCCAGGGAATGGCCGTTGTTCTTTGTCCGGATCACGAAACCATTCTCAGGCAAATGGATTTCTTTGCCCAGAATGGCTTTGCCTATCCCGAGGTCTGCTATCTCGATCAGGAACAGATGCCTCATGACTGGCGAGATGTCGTCCAGCAAATTGATCATCATCGCGTAAAATTACTCTATACCACGCCTGAAACCTTTGACACGCTTAATTTCATCGACCTGATGGTACACGCGCCTATTAGCTTTATAGGCGTTGAGCAGGCCGATTACCTGTATAAGCCCATACAACGGGGCTTTCATTATGACCGCTTCAAAGAGGCACTGGCCCGCTTTCGTAAAAAGCCGCCACTGCTGCTGTTTTTCCCCGTCCTGCCCGATAGTCTGCTTGTAAGCTTGCTTCAACAACTGGACTTAAAGCAGGTTGAGTCCCTGCAACACTTGCCTGAAACTCAGTCATTTCAGCTTCGCTGCCATCGTCTGGCAAGCCCTTATCACAAGCAGAAGCGCTTAATCGAACTTCTGCTTCAGCCTGCCGAACTCAGCATGCCGCTCTCATCTCAGGCGCTTCTTGGCCGTATCTATTCGCCTGATTCTGCCATGGTGCGCATTGCCGACTTGCCCAGCGCCCAGATTCTTCAGCGGGCCTTAACGCAATATGGTTTTGACGCTGTTCATATTTGGCATCCTGACTTGACCCAGCCCCAGAAGCGCCATCTGGAGCGCATTTTTTGCAGCGAGCCTCACCAGATCGTTCTGGTGGTGGGAGAAGGCCATCGCTATTTAAAGGGCACCAAGGGAAGCCACTTGAAACTGATTGACTGGCAACTGCCTCTGGCTCTTGAGGAGTCTATTGCCGCCTGGTTGCGGGCGGCCTCTCATCAGGATCATCCCTACGAACACACGATTACGGCTCATCTGCTTTACAGCAGCGATGACCTTTCCCAACTGGCTCGCCGCGCAGGGTTAAACGCGTCTGGAAAACAGGCGCGCGGAAGCGAGAACGCGCTCGCTGCCAAGCGGCTTTACCAGTGGCTTGGGGCGATGGGCTGCCGTAAACAAAACCTGCTGTATGCCTGGGACTTGAACGCAAGCGCAAAGGTCTTGCCTTGCGGGCTTTGCGATCGTTGCCAGCTTTCTCAAAATGTCTGCTACCGCATGTTCAAGCCTCTTTATCCCCTATGGGAAAAACTGCGATTATAATTTATTAATCAATAACTCATCATCATGCTCAGTGGGGGTCATGTTGATGAAGGGGTGAGACGGGTGAGATGCTCCCGTTTTTGGATGATTTTTGAGGGCTTGAGAGGCTTTTAGCCCCGCCCCTATGGGCCTGATCGCTATAATGAAGCTGTATCCTTATCGCAATTTTTGCCCGCTCAAGATTGGTCTGGGCAATAGTGGCAGTGGTTTAGTCGTATGGGTCTTTCGTTGATTTGTTCAAGCGATAGAGGAGACAAGGCCCTTAGTCCTGGAGTAAGCTCGTGGATCTAACATCACTGATTGGCATTCTCCTTGGCGCTTCCGCCGTCTTTGGCGGAGCGATGCTTGAAGGGATTCCGATTACCTCCATCATTGCCCCCACCGCCTTTATCATCGTCCTTGGAGGAACCACCGGGGCGGTTCTGCTTCAATCGACCGGAAAAGACATCATGAATGCCCTGCAAGGGCTGATGGTCATCTTTATGGGTGTTCCTGAAAAGCCGGGGGAAGTTGCCGAAATGTTGGTCGACTTGGCGATGAAAGCCAGGAAGGAAGGGATTCTGGCGCTTCAGTCCGATATCGGGGGCATTGAAGACCCTTTCCTGAAAAAAGGTTTGGAGTTGATGACAGATGGAACCGATCCGCATTTGCTGCGTGAGCTTCTGGAAACCCAACTGCATTTTTACGAAGACGACATGGGCGCTGCCGCAAAGTTCTGGGAAAACGCCGGTGGTTTTGCCCCCACGGTTGGCATTATTGGCGCGGTTCTTGGCCTGATTCACGTGATGTCGAACCTGAATGATCCAAGCAAGCTTGGGGCGGGGATTGCAACGGCGTTTGTCGCCACCGTTTATGGCGTAGGCGCCGCTAACCTTGTGTTTATTCCCTTTGGCGGCAAACTGAAAGCCAAGCGCAAGGTCAGCCTGATGACGCGCGAGATGATGATTGAGGGAATCTTATCCATTCAGGCTGGCGAAAGCCCCAATTTCATCAAGGAAAAACTCAGGGTGTTTAACCCCGATGGGGCCAAAGACGCCGATGAGGAGGCTGCCGCGTAAAAAGCGCCGACCCTCTGCCAAAAATAAAAAATACCAGCGGACAAGACATTAACACTAGGCGATATGGCTAAGAAAAAGAAACATCCAGAGCATGAAAACCTTGAGCGTTGGCTTGTTTCTTACGCTGACTTTATCACGCTCCTCTTTGCCACTTTTACCGCACTTTATGCGCTTTCTCAAGCCGACCTGGCCAAGATGAAGGATGTTTCGGCCGCCATTCGCGAGGGCTTTCAGGAACAAAGCATTATGAATGGCATTAAGACCATTCTTCAGGGGAAATCCCCGCCCACGGATAACCCCAATCCCATCGCCAAGCAGCAGGGCGCAGGCCCTGGCGTCATTGGAAAATACGACAGCCTGACGTATCAGCCGGGGGAAGTGAAAAAAGTTGAAAAAACCTATTCCGAGCTGCGTCAGACGGTGAGTAAAATTAACGCCCAGATTAAGCAGGAGGCGGCTGCCGCAGTCAGGGCGGCTCAGCAAAAAGCAGCCCAGCAGAAATCTCAGGGCTCGACAGACTTGAAAGGCACGCATGCGCCTAATCTCGGTAAACAAGAGGAGCAAGGCTCACCCAACGGTATCGATATCGCGATTCAGGAGCGTGGCCTGAAAGTCAGCTTTGATAGCCGTTTGCTGTTTGAGCCCGGGACGGCGATTCTCAAAAAACAATCGGAGCCAACGCTTGATGCCATTGCCAAGCGTCTGACGCCTTATAACTATACCCATGTGCTTCATATTGAAGGACATACGGATGATGAGCCCATTTCAAGCGCGGTTTTCCCCTCCAATTGGGAGCTTTCCGCCGGGCGCGCCAGTACGGTCGTTCGCTATCTAATCAGAAGGCATGGCTTCAGTCCTAAAAGCCTTGTTGCGGTTGGTTATGGTGATAGCCAGCCGATTGCAAGCAACAAGACGCCCGATGGGCGTGCCAGAAACCGGCGCGTCGATATTATTATCTACAGCCAGAAGGTTTCAGATGGCGTAAATCCTTCAAAACAATTTGCCAACGAGCAGGAATTACTGGATGGGAACCAGTCCCAGCAGGTTTCAGGATCAGGAAGCGAAAACCTGCTTAAAAGCGAAGAACGTGACGAATTTAACCGCCTGATTCAGCCGGGGAATAACGGTATGGTCAAGCTGCTGATTGAAGAGCCCGATGGGACGCGCCGCGAGTATCACCCGATGACCGTTCCCGCCAAGACCTCAAAACCTGTCATTAATACGCGGGTGAACACGAAAATCCCCACCCGTGCCAAGCTCAATATCAAGCCGAGCCTGGGTACTTCGTCAAAATCGGAAACAACGCCGCCAACCCCGCCAACCCCGCCCCCGCCCCAGTAAATGTCATAGTAAAATAGTAAATAAGAATAACCCCCCAGCTTGCTCTCTTTGTCGGCTGGGGGGTTATTTGTCAGGAATAGGGTACTATGCTTGCTGGACGGAAGAGGTTTCCACGTCTTCGCTTTCCTCGGCTTCCTCGCTGTTGGTAGAGCTTGCCCATTTGACTTTCAGGGCCAGTGTGTTGAGGACACGCGATTTTGCCGAAAACTCGGTAATGGTGGACAGGTTGATAAACCAAAGGTCGGCTTCAGAGCCATCTTCGTAGTAGGTCTGGATTTCAAGCGATTCGGGATCGATATTGACCAGGCGGCCGACATAGCTGCGGGAAAACGGGCCCTGGCGGACGCACACGAACTGGTTGACGAAGGGTAGCAGTTTCTTGTACAAGGTCACAGACTCCTGTGTTTCGATAGGGTATTTCAGCATGTCTTGGATAAACTCCGGGCGCTGCGTGAGCGCGGCGTGATCATAACAGAAAAAGGTTGGCTTACAAATTGGACATAAGGTCTAGTGTCAAAGAGGATTCTGCCTTTCAATGGATGATACAAGGCCGAATGCTTTCAAAATGAATGAATGATAGTGACCACTCATATCAAAGCGTCAACATGGATTTTGGTGCGCTTTAACTCTGTTGATTTAACTCTCTCAATGAAGCTCTTGATCTTGGTAAATGTCGTGCAGTAGGGACAATGGTTCGGGGCTGATATGGTTTACGCATGGTAAATCTTGAACTTGCGTAAGCCCTGAACTAAAAGCGAGGTGAGTCTTTAGTAGGAGATTAGCCCGATAGGCAGTATGGAAAACACATAGAACGCACTATACTGGTGAAGTATTTCGCTTGAAACGACATCGGCTGTGGTTTTTTGTTCGATACTACAGCATCAGACCCGGAAAAAATTTTCGTTTTAAAGTGCGATTTGGCTGAGTGTAAACTGAAGCTAACTTTATTAATAATGAAGAATTTTTAGCCAAAATGCAAGCGAACTCTGGTAAAAGGTTCCTACAGGCCGTTTTTGCCCCAAGAAAAAATTGAGCGTCAGTCAAGAGAAATTTCGCATGAGCCTTAATATCCAAACCGCTTTAAGTGGCCCTGATTTTCAAGCCGACATGGCGGACTATCAAAGTACTGTAAAAGAAGCCCTGACTGCTTTGGGCACTGAAGATTTAAGCCTGATTATTCATGGCAGTTCGTTTCCCAGTTTGGCCGATGCCGACACCGGCTTTGGATCGCCTTATGGCGAGGCGGCAAAAACATTCTTGCTTTATCTTAAATCGCTTGGATTTAACGGTGTTCAGCTTGGCCCTGGGGGAAAAACCAAAGCGGTGGATGCTTCCCCTTATGTCAGCACCACGTTTTCGGGTAACCCACTGTTTATCGACTTAGCCCCGCTGGTCAGCCAGGGGCTTCTGTCTCAAGCAAGCTACAAGCGCATCATTGCTGAAAACCCTGCCCAGGAAGTGGCGGGTGAAGCCAGCAAAAAAAACCACAAGACGGCTTACGATTATATTTATGTTCAACAGGCAGGCGCCCTGCAAGAGGCGTTTGAGACATTTGAAGCAAAAGCGGCCGAGCCTGCCGTGGCAAAAATGCGTCGGGACTTCGATGCGTTCTGTGCTAAAAATGCGTGGTGGCTTGAAAAAGATGCTCTTTATGAAGCGCTAGCCGTTGAGCATCAAAACGACTACTGGCCCCAGTGGCCCAGTGATTTGGATAAACGCCTGCTCAATCCCCAGGCCTCTGAGCAGCACGCTGCCGAAGAAAGAGTGGCGGAACTTAAATCGCGTCAAGCCGGGGTGATTCGTCGCTACCAGTTTGAGCAGTGGCTTTTGGATTGCCAGAAACAGGCGTTTGTTCAATGGGCAACGTCTGAAGGAATTAAACTCATCGCGGATCGCCAGGTGGGTTTTGCTGATCGCGATGTTTGGGCTTATCAGACCCTGTTTATGCAGGAATGGGCCTTGGGCGCGCCACCGGATTATTTTTCAAAAAATGGCCAGGCATGGGATATGCCGGTTCTGAATCCTGACTTGCTGTTTATGCCCGATGGCGGCCTTGGGCCTGGCGGTGAATTTTTGAAATCGATTTTTGATAAAACCTTTTGTGAAAATCCTGGTGGCGTGCGCATTGATCATATTATTGGCCTAATCGATCCGTGGATTTATCTGAAAAAGAAATCTCCGAAACTTGAAGACGGGGCGGGCCGCTTGTTCTCATCACCCGAACATCCCCTTCTGGGGAGATTTAGCAAGGCCAGGCCCGATCAGGTCAATCACCAGGTGGCGGCCTATCATGAAGATCGTATCCAGCACCTTTCAAATGAGGACATTGAACGCTATGCTGCGATCATTCGCCTGGTGGCGGATTGTGCAAAAGCGCATGATTTACCTTTAAACGCCGTTATTTGCGAAGATTTGGGCACGCTGACCAATCCGGTTAAGGCTGTGTTGGATGTTCTGGGCTTAAGCGGCGTTCGCGTCAGCGAGTTTGTCGATACGGACAAAAGCGATCATCTCTATCGAGGTCGTAATGTCGCCCCCCAGCATTGGATAATGCCAGGCTCTCACGACAATGAGCCGCTGTATCGTTGGGTGAAAAAATTATTCGAGGAGAATCGCCAGTTTGCCCATACGCGCAATTTGCGAGAGGATTTGCAACCGGCTGGAAGTCTTGCTGCCACCTTCGCCCTGCCGTTTGGGGCAATCGATCATGACCCCAAAGCGTTTTTGCTTGCCAAATATGCGGAACTTTTCGCCAGCCCCTCAGCGCATGTACAAGTCTTTTTTAGTGATTTTTTCGCCATCGACGCCTTGTATAACAAGCCCGGCCAGGGCGGCAAATCCAACTGGGCCCTTCGCCTGCCAAACGCCTATGATGAATGTTACGCAAAGGCGTTGAAACGGCAGACTGCCTTGAACCTGCCGATGACCCTTCACCTGGCGCTGGCCAGTCGCTTGTCCCAAGCTCCCAGTGAATCCGAAACGAGGCTTTTAGATCGCTTGGCGCATTGGGCGACTGTTTGCCAGAAAAGTGCCTCGTAAATTTCTTTCTATAAGCCTGATTCTAAACTATGACAGACTTTCTTCCTCCTGAGCAAAGCAGTAATTCATTGAGCCAGGCGCCAATCAGTCGCAGCGGTTTTCTCAAACTGATGTGGCAAAAAGCCAAAAGGGAAGTGCTGGGTAAGATTGAAGCCCAGGTTCAGGAAAAGTGGCAGCGTTACGCAAAGCCTTTGCAAGGGGCGCGACAATTTTTAAGGCCGCCCGGCGCGGTTGAAAACGATCATCTTTTTATGGCCCTCTGCACCCGCTGTGACGCCTGTACGGCCGCGTGTCCTTATGAAGCCATCGCGGTTCATTACGGGGCGGGTTATCCGTATGATGGCACGCCGGTGATGGCTGATTTATCTCAGTCGCCCTGTTTATTGTGCGAGGATTTACCCTGCATTCGTTCTTGTCCTACCGATGCTCTGCGCCCGCTAGTCTCGCTTTTGGAGATTAAAATCGGGGAAGCCAGAATTGATAACACCACTTGTTTGGCGTATCAGGGAAAGCCATGTGCGATTTGCGTGGACGTTTGCCCCTATCCCGAGGTGGCCATTTCGCTTCTGGAAGGGTTGCCCCAGGTTCATCAGGCTTGTGTTGGCTGCGGCATTTGCCAGCGGGATTGCCCCACGGAGCCAGTTAGTATTAGGGTCTTTCCCGTTGCCTAGAGCATCGGGCCTGAACTGGCTGATATTCTTTTAGATCGCTTCATATTCTAGACCGCCTGATAAACGAGTCCCGCCTGTTCGGGTTTGAAATCGTAGGGGAAGACGGTGTGACTGTTGAACCTGGCGCCCCGGATGATCAAGCCGCTGATATCGGCCCCGCTTAAATTGGCCCCTTGCAGGTTGGCCAGGTTCATCTGGCAACCGGATAAATTAGCCCCCTGAAGATTGGCGCCCTGAAGTGACGCCCCTGTTAAATTTGCCCGAAATAGACTGGCGCGTTCCAGATTGGCGTTTGTCAGATTGCATTTCTCCAGAACCGTCTGGTTCATCATCGCTCGGGTTAAATTGGCCTCGGATAAATCGGAATTGCTCAGATCCGCCCCCCGTAGTACGGCTTCTTTGAGAGAGGCTTTATGGAAATTACCCCACTTGATTTGGGCATGTTCCATCAACGCCCTGTCAAGGATAGTTTCGTGCATAATGACTTTGAACATCGTTGCCCGGTAAAATATCGCCTTGTCCATGACTGCACCGTTAAAAACGCAATGTTTCAAGTCACTGTCGGTAAAGTCCACGTGGCTCATAATGGCGTGGCTGAAATCGACCTTATGATACTGGCCCTGGGTCATGTTGGCCCGGGTAAAGTCGGTTTTCTGGCAATTGGCCCTATCCATTACAACATTAATCAGGTTGCCTTCGGTAAAACTCGTATTCTCGCAATTAGTGCCCGCCATTTTACAGGCTTTTAGAACGGCTTTTTTAAAATTGGCGTTGCTGAGAATGGCGTTTGACAGGTTGGCAGACTGCAAAACGGCCTCCTGGAGGTTGCTATCCGTTAAATTGACGTTGAAAAGCACAGCGTTAAGAAGGTTTGCGCGCTTTAAGTCCATGCCGTTCAAGTCGGCATAGAGAAGATTGTCTTCGGTGGTTTTAAACAGCAGGTCACCGCGGTTGTTTCGGATTTCAATCATTCTGAAAACGCCCCCGTGACAAGTAAAGCAGTGGTCGATGCTAACGAAACTATGAATGCAAGCCTCAACATCTCAGTGTGCCGGAGAGATCCATTCACTTCATTATGATTGTCGGAATAATCTGCCAGAACTTTAAAACATTTTTATCAAGCCACTTTTCACCGAGTAGGGCAACCCAAAAGGACGCCGTTACTTTTTTTGTGTCGTCAGCCACACTTTAAAGACAGGCCCAGAAAAGGAATGTGCTTTGGCCTGCTACTAAAGCACTATAGCGCTTGTGAGGGGGCATTTTCTCTAAGTGTGTAGTAAATAAAGATTAAAAAGCCCTAAGATACCCCTAAGTTGTAATCCATCAGCTCAATCAGGGCCTTGAGGTCGTTGGGGTCTTGTGAGCCCAAGCGTTTGGCGAAATCCTGCTGGTTTAAGTTCCCCTCTCTCCAAAGCCCCTTTAGAAATTCTCCGGCTTTTGGATTGAGATACCAGTCTTCAAGATGGTTTTCAGCATTTCCAAAGTTTTTCATCAAGTACTGGCGAAGCTGGGATTCAAGTGTCCAGGCGGTAAAATAGTCAGCAACGTAAAAGCCAGCGTCCACATCGCGCGTCCAGCCCTCGGCATCATAAACAAAGCCACAACCCTTCGTTAAAAGCCCCGCATAAACCTCTCCTTTGTCATCCAGTCGGTAGGAAGGCCCATTGACGTTGTCGTAGAGCGCTAGCTCAAACTGCATCTTGCTGGCATAGCGTCGAAGCATGTAGAGATCGTTTAAAGCGCCCCGTTTGACGACTAAAAGCGCCTCCTCAGGGGTAAGTCCGGCTTCGTGGGTGAGCCAGTGGCGATTCAGAAACAGGTTTTGCATCAGGTAGGCGTATGTTTCCGTCACCGTATTATTGCCCATCAGCGCTAGGGCAAAGCCAAGGCTAGGTGCTTCGTAGGCAAAATGAAGCGCGTGGCCGGATTCGTGAAAGAATGCCGAGTAATCATCCAGTCCGCCTTCGGGTTTAACGGAGAGATAAATCTCAGACGGCACCTGGGCGGGGTAGACATAAGCGCGGGAGCGCTTCCCCTTCCGGTTGGAGATATCCAGCAGGATGCGGCGCCTGGAAGCATCGCTTTGTTTGACAACCGCCCCGTCGTAGGCGGCAGTGTCTTGATAATCCACCGTTTCGGCAATGCTTGAAAACGAAAGCCCAAGCTGGTCAAACGTCTTGCTTGCAAGCGGCAAGAGGCGCTCTTGTGGGAAGCGTGCATCGATATGCGCCATCGCCTCAGACGGCCGGTTCATCACGTAGGCGATATCGGCCCGGGTGGCCTTGCTGAACTCAACACCGGTTCGCTCCAGGTAATAGGCGCTCATTCTTTCCGTATACAGCGCCTGAGTCTTTTCTACCAACTCCCGGCCACGTTCTCCAAGCTGTTTAAGCTTGTGGCCGCTGGTTTGGCTATAAAAGCCAATGACATCGGCATAGCCCAATTGCTTCAGCAGTTCGTTTTCCTGTTGAAACAGGTCGATAAAGCGCGGTGAAAGCTCTTTGGTATAGGCTTTGGCCATCCGCTCATACAGTTTCTGGCGCAGGCTCTTGTCACTGATGCTTTTAAGCCACTGGGAAACATCTTCGTAGAGAATGCTTTCCACGGGCTTTGATGAATCTTGTAAATCTTTCAGTCCCAGATCAGCCACGTCGATGCGCAGTTGGTTTTTCAGGTTCTGAAATTCATCGGACTGCGCGGCCAGTTGCTTGCCGATATAGGTGCCCAGGACAGAGGCGAAGAGCCGGGTCAGTTTTTCGTGTCCCGGGTTTTCCGAAGTGCTTTCATCATAAGCGGCCTTGATCTGATGAAAAGTTTGCTCGTCACTTAAAAGCGGATAGCGCTGGTAAATTTCTTCTGAATTATAAGTTTCAGAAAGTTTGGCGGTGGCAAAAAGATAATACGCCCGGGCAAAATCCCGGTTGGAATCGGCGAAGGCTTTTTCCAGTCGCTCAATGAAATCGGCGGCAGTGCTGATATTCTGGCTCATGATGGCTCACTCTCTTTTCAAATGTCTCTCTATTTAACCTGAACTGGAACTGCCCGACTGAAGTTTAAGTATACTCGACAATTAAAAAACTTATTTCCTTTGGGCTGCCGCTATTGCATCTGTTAAGGTCTGAACTCTTCGTCTTTTTGCAGTGAGCTTTGATCGCGTTTGACCTGCTCTCATTTTATTGCCCGTACTTTCAAATCGTTCAAGATCAGACTCTAAAGTCGCTATCTCAGCCAGAACGCTTTGTAAGGATACTTGAAGACTGGCGACATCAGAGCCTCCAAACTGAAGCTGTCTACCTGAAGCGGGTGGTAAACCAGTATTATTGGTGGCGGTTTGGGAGAAACCGAATGAGGGAGCTAAAAACATCTTAATAGAATCTCCAAGGGGTTGAATGTTATATTAAATATAAATACAAGCTAATCATCTGGCTCTGAGCTTGCTTGGCATAATGTAAAGTAAGTTAAAAGGCTGTGACGAATTGACTGATTGATTTGTTCACAACCGAAACGCGTATTGCATTAATTCAGGCTCTGGCCATCTGATGAGGGGGAATGGGTTTAACTTAGCTAGATTTAGTCTAGCAAAAGGGGATACGCGCTTCAATAATTACAAGCTATACCAATGAAAATGACTAATTATAGAAATTTATGGAATTTATAATCAGACGCTAAGCCGTTTTTGTTAGATTTACAGGGCGGGTTTGGTGGGCATCACGGTGATGTCCGAAACCAGGACGTGCTGGGGTTGTTTTAAGGCATAAAGAACGGCGTCGGCCACGTTTTGCGCCTGCAACATGCCTCTAGGATCAGGCGCCTGCTGCATGTCCACGCTGTCCCAAATCTCTGTCGCCACCGCCCCTGGATGAATCCCCACAACCCGAATGCCGTTGCTGCGCTGCTCTTCGGCCACGGCTTCGGTAATGGCGAAAAGGCCGAATTTGCTTGCCGCATAGATCGCCCAGAAAGGATAAGCCGTTTTTCCGGCCACCGAATTAATATTGATAATCGTTCCCGTGCCAAGGGAGGTCATATGCGGTAAAACCGCTTTCATCGCGTAAATAGGCCCTTTTAAATTAGTGTCGATGGTGTTGTTGATATCGTCGATACTACATTCCTGAAGCAGGCCAATTTTAGGGGCGACGCCCGCATTGTTAATCAAGACTTCAATTTTGCCAAATTCCGTAATAGCCCTATCTGCAAGCGCGTTAACCGCTTCCGGGTTTTGAACATCACAGGCGAGGGCCAATATTTTTTGATTGGGGTATTGCTCGGATAATATCGATGTGAGCCTATTGAGCTTGTCCATATTCCTGGCGCTTAGGAGAAGGTGCATGCCTTCGGCGGCCAGACTGCTTGCAATCGCATGGCCGATGCCTCGATTGGCACCAGTGATGATGGCGACTTGGTTTTTCAGAATGCTCATGGGAGTGGTAAAACTTTCAAAATATACAGTTAAGGGCCATAGTATTCCGCATAATTTTTCTTCGTTTCAATTAAGCGGATTTTATACAATCGGGCAGGCTCTGGGATATGTGGGCATAGCTGCTTCCAAAACGCTTCTGCCATTAACTCCGCGGTTGGAATAATACCGGATAAAAAATCGACGTCCAGGTTCATGTTTTTATGATCGACTTTAGCGAGAATCCATTTTGAAACAAGCATATCCAGTGCCACTAAATCAATCACCATACCGGTTTCCTGATCCGGGACGCCTGAAACGCTTACTTCCAGTTCGTAGTTATGGCCGTGTCCGTTTGGGTTATTGCATTCCCGAAAAACCGTCTGATTTTGCTCATCGCTGAAGCTGGGGTTATACAGGCGGTGCGTGGCGCAGAAATCGTATTTTCGAGTCAGCGTTGTCAAAGGGGGCACGGGTGGTTCTCCTCGCGTGGCATCAGGCATATCGGCACCAAAATCAACGAACAGGTCATCGGCTTCATATAGGGTCAGGTGATGAAGGCTTAAGGGAGCGTCTTCAGAACCCATTTGCGCTACGCGCTTTTCAAGCCTGGGCCAGATAAATTGGACAAGATTTTCAAGCGTGGGCAGCTTGTCCGAAAAATAGGGCACGTCGTGATTAAGGCTTTTAAAATCAAGGGGCGTGATGACTTCTTCTTGAAGCAGGGCTTTTAAATCCTTCAGATTCATCACCATTCCCGTTTGCGAATCGACTGGCCCTTTGACGGTCACTTCCAGTTCGTAGTTATGCCCGTGACCGTTACGGTTGGCGGTTGGCCCAAAGCGTTGCCGGTTTTCCAAATCGCTTAAATGGGGCAAGTGAAAAAAATGAGCCGATGAAAAGCGGACTTTTTTAACGACATATCCCAGTGCTTGGGTCTGATCAAGCGCCATACGCTCCCTCGAATCGTTTATGCCCTTATGTTACTTGCTGGATAGGTATTTTACCGCTAACACGGCAGGAGGCAAAAACGGGTTGTTATGAAGGCGGGAAATTTTCCTGGTGGCGAGCAAAGGCGTTGTGGGCGTGGATGCTTTCAAAAGCTTCAACTTCAAGCGAAAAACCGCTAACGCCTTCAAAGTTCCGTAAAAACAGCGTCGATTCGCGAATAACGTCTTCGACGAATTTTGGATGCGTATACGCCCACTCGGTCACGTACTTTTCGTCGGGGCGCTTTAGCAACGGGTAAACCGGGCAGGAAGAGCATTGCTCAAGCCCTGCAATCAGGTCTTCTATCCAAACCACCCGATGCTCCTGGCTGTGTGTTTCATCAATCAGCACATTGGCCCTGATTTCCGTTCGCTGGTTATGGGCTCCAAAGTCTGAAATCTCCTTGCTGCATGGGCAAAGCGTGGTACAAGGCACCGTGACGTTTAAAGCCAACGTATATTGGTTTTTTTGGTTTATGTGCCCTTCAAAGCGGCACCCGTAGGCCATTGGGGCCTTTTGGCCGGTTGCGGGGGCTGCTTTCTCAATGAAATAGCGGAAATCCAAGACAAGCCTGGCGCTTGGAGCTTTCAAGCGACGCTTGGTGTCTTCCAGAAATTCCTTCAAATCGAGGGTGAGTACATGCGCTTTGCTCCATTCGGAAAGCTGCTCGATGAAGCGCGACATGTGGGTTCCCTTATGCTCTTTGCCAAGGCCCACGCTGAGCCCGGCAACGGCTGAAACTACCTGTGTGCCGCCGTTTTTCTCAAGAACGGTGACGGGAATTTCGACATTTTGAATTCCCACCCAGTTCAAGTCAATTCCGCGGGCGTCGGCAAGCCCCTGCACGTCCAACAGCGGATCCGGTAAGTCGGCACCCGAAGTTTGCCCTGTAAGACTCATGATGTCCTTCTTTCTTGCTTGGGAGGGAAGGTTTGTAATGGAAACGAGACGACCCGAGGAAAATGCAACTAGTCCATCTTTTTTTGCTTGCAGTTGCTTTTTTACTTTGCTGCCCATTATTGTGCCATAAAGCATGCGGCACACCAACCTCCTTTTGGGCATGATCCCATTGGCTGGCTATTATAGTAACCTCTATTGCGGATCAAATAAATCGAATAAAAAGGAAGGCAAAAGCAATGCCGCAACCTGCAAAGGATTGGCGCCAACTGGGAGAAGATGCCCTGTATCAAGAAATGCAGCGTATTCTGCGCTTTTCCCACGACGAGCTTTTCTATCGGCTCTCTAACCTCAGGGATTTTGTCAATCAGGCGTTTCCCACCCTTGAGTTTTACCAGGAGGACTTATGGAATGAGCGGATTTTGGGTGAAACCCACCTCGATTCAATTCTGAGGTGTAAAAAATCGTTATATGAAACCGAGCCTTTTGCTTATGACGTTTACAAGAACCACCAGGATGCCTATGGGGTCTGGCATTTGGATGATTACCAGAAAACCGTTCTCCTGATGAGCGATACGAGGCCCCTGGTGTCTTTTATTTTTGCCCATACGCTTTAATATAAGCGCTTTAACGGCGTCTACGGCCCTCTAATGCCGGGATTAAGCCCAGCGGGCAGTGGCATTCTCTATCGGCTTGATGCTAGAATCTTACTATTGGCCTCATGTTTGATACAGACGTTTGAGACAGGCGGGTTGCTTCTGATGACTGTTCTTGATTTGCATATGCACACTGTCTACTCAGATGGCGCTTCCACTCCCGAGGAGCTGGTTTCAGCCTGTGCTGCACAGAACCTCTCTGCCATTGCCGTTACCGATCATGACACCGTCTCTTCCCTGCCGTATGTGCAGGCCTGCGGCGAGGCCCATGGGCTTGAAATTATCCCTGGAATTGAAATCAACACCGTTTGGGATAGACCCCTTGTGGACAATCCCAAGTCCGAGGGGAGCAACACGCCGGTAAAAACTGCCCTTCAGGAAGTCCACGTGCTGGGATACTTTATTAACCCCAATGCCAGCGCCTTAATTCGGATTATGGACTCCCATTACCGGTGGCGCCTGGAGCAAATCGCCGAAATGGTGGATCGGATTAATCATAAACACAGGCTGTTTTTGGATTTTGATGCAATCCAGGAGCGTTCCGGTCTTGGAACGCTGGGCCGTCCGCATATTGCCCAGGCGATTGTGGAAAAAAAGGGCGCTTATACCGTTTCTGAAGCCTTTACCCGCTATCTCAAGCCGAATTGTCCTACTTATGTCCGCAGAAAGACCGCCACACCCCACGAGGCGGTTGAAGCCATCCATGAGAGCGGGGGGATTCCCGTCATTGCCCATCCGGGCGAAATGGAAGGCATTGAAAAGCTGACGGTGGAATTGATGGATTACGGTCTTCGGGGCCTTGAGGCCTATCATCGAAGCCATTCGCCCGGGGTGATTGAATTTCATTGCTCGTTGGCTGAAAAATACGGCCTGATTGTCACCGGGGGAACTGATTTTCACGGAACGGGGGATGCTTATGCCAAGGCGCTTGAACGTCTGCATATGCCGTCATTTGTATACGAACGCTTGAGCGCTGAGCGTAAAAACCGCCAACACTCCCTATTCAAAGCATCTTAATATAACGTATATCGTATCAGCAGCAGCCTCTGGCAAGCCTTAAAGGCCAATGCTTGTCTTTTCTTGATAAAACTTGCATGAAAAGCGTGTTTTTTATTAGATTGTTTTATCAAGAATATTTCTTTTATCTTTTATGCTCTAAGGGCATATTTTCTCTAAACTAAGGCAAATAAGTCTGTATTTCTGAAACGGAACATTCTGGATAGCCCGTATCTCTCTAAAAAAGCAAGTCTTTGGCAATTGTGACTTTTGTTTAAAATCTTTTAAAAAGTTTAGGCAACAAAAAATATGCCTTTGTTTTAATACTCACAAGAACACGGATTTGGCTTACCCCTCTAGGGTTATAGACAGATCCGCCTCGAAACCCTCGGATTTTCAAGTCCAGCTAATACACCCCCAGCTTTACTGACACAAATCGCTGAGGCTGAGGAGTTTCCCGTCCCACGCTGATTTTAACGGTGACATAGGCTTATCTCCCACAATAGCTTTCGAGATACCCCCTTCGTTCTGTACAGGATTGGCTTAGACGTTTACTCCAACGACCTCAGGGGAGGATAATTCAACACCATGGCCACTTCATCAAACCAGTTCGCCACCTCAGCCCAGGCGTCCCAGCAACTTCAGCAACAACCGGCTGAAACCCCCTCGCAAGGGACAGCGCTTCGCCAGGGTCAGGCGCTTCGTGAGCATGTGGCGGCAGGCCCTGCCACACAGGAAGGCTTGTCCCAGTACCTGACGCTTGAAAACGTCAGTAAGGCCACCTTGACCCGTATTGATGTTTCCCAACTGCCGAAAGAAATTCCCGATTTTGACGCGCCTGGCGCAACCAAGGACACGCTGATTGCCGAGTGGCTTAAAACTTGGATCAGCGCTTCGCTTGAAGCGGGCGAGTTGGGCGAGCAGCACCTGCTTCCCCGAAAGGCCGACATCGCCAAACATTTGGGCGTTAGCGTCGGTACGGTTCAAAACGCCATTCGCTATATCGAGGATGAAGGTTTTGTCGAATCCAAGCAGCGTATCGGCACCCTGATTCGCAAGTCCGACAGCCAGAACTTCAGGATGCGCAAGCAGACCTCCAAGCGCGAACAGGCGGTTGATACCATCAAAAAGATGATTATCGAGCGCGCGTATCAGGTGGAGCAGACGCTTCCCTCGGCGCGTGAAATCGCAAAAATTATTGGCTCAGCCCCTAATACCACCCGTCTGGCGCTTGAGTACCTTTCAAGCCAGGGCGTACTCAACAGCTTGGGTAACCGTGGCAACAAGGCCAACTGGACGCTTCGCGAAGTGCCTGAAGCGCCGCTGGATATGCCCTCGGCGATTGAGTCTGAAACGCTGATTGATCAGTTGGAGCGGGATCTTAAGCAGATGGTTGCCACCCAGTTCAATGTTCAGGATAAACTTCCGTCGCATTTGGAGCTTTCCGATCGCTTCAAGGTCAGCATCAAGACGGTTCATGATGCGATGAAGCGCCTGGCGGATCAAGGTATTATCCGCTCCAAGCGTGGCCGCTACGGCACTTACATTCTGCGAAAGCCTGCCACCAGCGATCTGCTCGAAGCGGCAAGCGGCATCTTTGTACCGGCTGAAGAAGTCAGTTTCTATAACTACGAAAAAGTGGAACTACACTTGAAGCAACTGATCAAGCAGCAGTATCAGGAAGGTGATAAATTGCCGTCAATGGGCAATTTGTCAAAAGAGTTGGATGTTTCAAGCAACACGATTCGAAAGGCGCTTCAGAATTTGGCTGCCCAGAAAATCGTCAGCTTCACCCGTGGCCGCTATGGCGGGACTTACGTCACCCAGGTGCCTTTGGTGGATAACGCGGAAAATGAAACCAGCAACCTGACGTGGGTGTCGGTTAATCCTGAAACCGCCAAATCCTATCGCTAATGATTAAAGACTAAACGCTAAAAGACCTGCCGCTGTTGAATGTGGCAGGTCTTTTCATATTACTTGCGGCGTTCAAAGATCAGGATTTCAGGCGTAACCTGCGCCTTTAACTGAAACGTCCGGTTAAGATAAGCGTTTAAAAGAGGCTGATCAAAATGATTCTGCCCCAATTCGTAGAGAACAAACATCACCCGATGCTGTTCAAGCGCTTGAATGATATCGCGCCCGTCGCTGAGTCCGCTGTCAATCGCATAGCTGTAGCGCGTCGGGTTTTGATGGCCGGTTAAAAAATAAACCTCGGGCCCGTCGCTATACATAAACCAGTCATCCTTGCGTTTGCTAAGGTTGTTCACCAGTTGATAATATAGCCTGGTTCGTTGCGTGTATGTGCTTTGCGGGGAAGCCCAAATGTTTGCCCTCGGCCAGTCCAGTTGAAGCGGGAAGCTTAGCGTTGGAAAAGTTGCACCCTCAGGCGCAATATGCCAGCCCACCTGGCGATAGGCAAAAAGGTTTCCGTAGCAGCAGGCAAAAACAATCAATGAGAGCCCAAACACCTGAAGCGCTTTTTTTGGGGCCTTATAGATTTGGTGAACGAAAAACGGCAAAAACGGCGTTAGGCAGTAGCCGCCGTAAAATTGCATGCCCAAAGGGTATGTTCCTAAAAAAAGCAGGGTTCCCCAAAGCCAAAGCTGTTTTGCTATAGGATGTTCCAAAGGCGTTGTTTTTAAAAACGGTAAAATGCCAAGGAGAATACCCCATAGCGGTAATTGCAGGTATAAGTATACGATTTGATTATTCCAGTCGCTAACCCTGCTGTTGAACAACACCAGCAGTAAGCCCGCCGATAAAAGCAGCGTGCCCCAGCGGGGAGACTTTCCCATGAGAAGCCCTGAAGTAAAAAGCCATAGCGACAGGCTCCAGCTTGAAGGCACGATGGCTTGCGCGTAATCTAGAAACGCCTTGCTGAGATAGATTTTAGGGTAATCGATAAATATTGCCTTAAAAAGGACTTGAAGGCCGTCGGCCCTGAAATAATAAGGCAGGCAGAATAGCACAAGCGGGATAAGCCAACCGGTCAGCCATAATCCAATGGCGTGAAACAGCGGCCAGCAGTTCAGGTCGTTTCGCCTTTGAGACAGGCGATAAGCAAGCGTTGCACAAACCAGTGTAATCGGCGCAATATAAAAGGCAAGGCGAAACGCATCCAAGTGCTGGCTGATCAGGACACTGATTGAAACAGGCATGAGTAGGCAGCCCAATAGGGAAAGCCAATAGCCAGCCTGTTGTGTCCAATGCGCTTGCTTGCAAGCAGGCTCGCTGCTTGAGGAAGGGCTTGAAACGACTTGTGAAATAAGGCCCAAAAACAGCGCGCTTATCGTATAAAGCGCTATCGTATGCTTCATCAGGAAGCAGATGCCCAGTAAAACGCCCGTGATAAGGGCGGGCCACTTTTTGGGGAGTTCAGCAGGCGTTGGGCTTAGGAGGCAAAGATGCCATAAGATGCTTAAAAGGCTGAAATACAGGGCATACCAGTTTCCCGAAACGCTGTAATTAAAGGAAATGGTCAGCGCCAGGGTGAGCAGCGTCGATAAAATCGCCCAACGCCTGGGGAGTAATTTGCACGATAAGAAAAAGACGGCGGGGATAAACAGGACGCTGCTGAGGAACAACATGCCCATTCGCAGGGTAAAATAGCTTGGCCCCAATAACTTGAACCACAGGGCATTATAGGCGTAAAACAGCCCGAAATAATTACTTGCAAAATCAAGGTTGGGGAGTTGCCCCTCTAAAAAGCGAAGCGTCATTTCGGAAAAATACGCTTCATCGGTATAAAAATCCGTTTGAATGGGCCACCATAAATAAAGACAAGTGAGCGTTGCCCACAAAAGCCACCATAAAAAAAGCTTTAGGGCAGGGTGTTGATTCAGGAAGGCGCTGATTTTGCTGAAGCAGGAAAACATCACGTTCGATTCGGGGAGACGTTTAAAAATTCGGCCTTTAAAACGCCAAGCCGATTCAGTTGATAACGGCAGAGCGTCCAGAGAATTTCAAGCGCGTAGCGGCAGCTATTGAAAACGTTAATTTGTGAGGCGTCATCAAAATAGCGCGTCTCAATGGGAATTTCCCACACTTTCAAGTGATGCTGAACGGCCTGGACGATCATCTGGGTGTCAAAGACAAAATGATTGGAATTGGCTTTGTAATGGACGGTTTCAAGGTAGCGCCTGGAGTAGGCTCGAAAACCCGAATGGAATTCTGTCAGGAAAATGCCAAGCATTAAATTTCCGATGGCGGTCAGGATAATATTGCCGTAAAATTTCCAGCGGGGCATACCGCCCTCGAAAAATTTTCCGCCAAGCATTCTTGAGCCAAAAACGGCGTCCGCTTCCTCATTCAGCAAGGGCGCAAGCAAATGGGGAATCATGGTGGGATCGTACTGGTGATCGGGATGCAGCATCACGACAATATCCGCGCCGCGTTTAAGCGCCTCGTCGTAGCAGGTTTTCTGGTTGGCGCCGTAGCCCAGGTTTTTCGGGTGACGAAGCACGCGCAGGGACAGCTTGGCGGCAACGGCCACGGTGTCATCGGCGCTGGCGTCATCCACCACGATCACTTCATCCGAGCAGCCTCGGGGGATATCGTGAAACGTTCTTTCAAGCGTCTTTTCGGCGTTATAGGCGGGCATGACGATGATCACTTTTTTGGCCCGGTTTTTGGGTGCGGGTGGAAGGGTATAGGTGGTGTTAATGCAGTAGCCCGCCACGCTGCCCGGCCCGCTGGGCGTTTGGCCAGCGGATTGTCGCTGTTTTATTGCCTGATCTGAATCCGTGTTGGCCAAGAAATACCGTCCCGAGCGTGTTACTCATATCACCACATATGCTTTATTCTAGCCCAGTTTGCCGATTCTTTTCATCCCCTGTCCCTATCATATCCCTATGCCCTATTCTTGCCATCTGGCCCCGCCCCCTGTCGTTTCACCAGGAGAACCAGGGAGGATCGTAAATCGGGTTTGCCGCAGTCGCAACCCCAGAGCTGTTGGCTGAGCCCGGCAACATCGTGCCTTTGGTGCGAACCAGGCCATTGTAATAAAAAGCCACATAAAGGGCTTTCCCTGGCCCGTTGGTGATGCCGCTATATTGACCGTCAGGATCAATTTGTACGTAGAGAAAATTGGTGTTGTTGCTGCCGTTAAAAGATGCCGTACTGAGTTGAACACGAGCCCCGCTATGGAGTAACAGGCATCTTTGGGTATTGTTGCAGCCCCACTGCCCACCCGTTTGCCAGTCATCAATCGGGGTGACCGTATCGATTTTGACATAGTTCAGGTAGGGGGTTAAATCAATGACTGTCAGCGTGGTGGGAATGTTGCCATTGTCAACCAGATAGGCTGAAAAGGCGCCTGAGAGCATCGCGATGCTTTCTTTCCCAATCGCCTTGAACTTGGCTTGGCTTTGGGCGCTTAAGACTTTTGGAATCGTAAAGGTGGCAATGACCCCTAAAATGCCCAGGGCAATCAGAAGCTCAGAAAGCGTAAACCCCCTGAACTTAACGGACTGAGTGATTCTGTAATGGAATTGATCCATTTTGTTTCCGGTATGGCTAATATGCCAGCATTATACCGGATGCTGGCACGTAATAACGCAATGCCTTGTGGATATTGGATGAAAGTTACGCCATTGGAAGGAGTGGCCTTAAATAAAGGCTTTAGGGCGTATTAACGCTTAAAATCAGCGTGTTTTGTTTGACTGACATATCCATGCCCTGGAAGAAGTTCATCCCGAGAAGGCCCGCCAGCAATAGATCGCTGCCCAAGTCCTGTACAATGGCCTTGACGTTTTTGACTTCCATTTCGCCAATCAGAATGCTATCAACGGTCACAATCGGCGCCTTAACCACGCCATTGGCCGTGATAATCGATATTCTGGGCAGATCAGGGGTAATGGCAATGCCCAGCTTCTGGGCAAGCCGTGGGGTAATCACGGTATAGGAGGCGCCGGTGTCAATCAGGAAGGTGCCCATCGATTTTCGGTTTAAGAGAGTAGGGACGGCCAGGCTGTTGTTATTTTGCCGCAGCAAGGAGACGGAGACTTCCCGTTTGACTGGATTTGGCTGCTCGGTCACACTTTTACGGGGCGCTTTTCTCTGCTCCAGCCGACTGAGGCTTTCCTTTGCCCAGCTTGCAATATACGGATTGGCGCTATTGTGGGCCAGGTTGGTAAAAAATACCGCCGCTTCCTGCTGGGTGTTGCTGACGTCACTGCTTGCCTCGGTTGCAAAAGCCGGTAATGCCTGTAAAAGACAAATTGCTGAGACAAGGCAAAGGCTTGTCGCGCGTTGAAACGCGTTGCGATTTTTTTGCACGTTAAAAACTTGTGTGGCCATCATACACACCCCTTCAGAAGCACCTATTATGGTGGGCTTTTTACGCTAGTGATCCCGCAAATGGTTACCGATTCAGCTCGTTTTTACCTGACGAGTAGTTGTTTTTCCGTTCAGAACCGAGCTCAAACCCTGTGTGTCGAGTATCGGAACTTGCCCCCGCTTCTGAAGGTTAAAGAATCGTATCTTTACAGAAAGTCTTAAAAGCCAGGCAGCGGAAATGTTTTAAGTTAAATCCGACTTGTTACAAATCAGCAGCACAGACAAAGAAAAGCAAACAAAAAGCCCGCCGTAACCATTGGATGAGGCGGGCTTTATTATAAGGGGTAGGAGCTGAAGCTATTATTGCTCGGGGCTCACTTCTTCTTCAGTTTGTTCAGCCTGCTGGGCTGCTGCGGCACTGGATTTGCTCTGCTTAATCGGAACCGTCTCGGCGCCTTCAATCGTGCGATAGGTATCCGGCAGCAAGTCGGAGCGGATGCCGAAGTGGGCGCGCAGGGTCGGCTGAGCATAAGGCTCGATGTCTCCCTGGTTGGTCAAGCCCCAGCCTAAATCCACAAACCCGATTAAAAAGCGGGTTAAGCGGGCGCGAACGCCAACGCCAACCCCCACCAGGGTGGTACGCGAACTGCTGTTTGAACCTGAAGCGACGGTGGGGCTTGCTGAGAAGAAGTTGGGCGAGCTTCTGTCGAGCCAGACCTGACCCATGTCGGCAAATCCTGCCAACTGGACGCGATCAGCCATCCAGGGCGAGACATATTTGAGCCCTGGAACGGGGGTACGCACTTCGGCGCTCAGGTTATAACCGCGATCGCCAATCAGCAGACCTTCACTGAAGCCACGGACACTGAAAGCGCCGCCGAGCTGGTATTGCTCGATTGGCGGCAGGGCATCCGGGGTGAACTGGGCGCTACCACGTAGAATCAATAGCGAGTTGTAAGGAAGCCGGTGCAGACGCGTGGCAAACAAGGAGGATTTCCAGAACGCGACGTTGCTGCCCAACCAGCCCTTGGGGGCAAAGTCGGACTGGGCACGCAGGAAAGTTCTGCCCCAGCGGTCAAGCTTGTTGATGGTTAAGCCTGCCGTCAACGAGCGGACATCGGTCTGGCTGGCGTTATCCTTTACGCCGTCAATCCAGGTGGTGACCCGACGGACGTTGAAGGCGCCATCGACAGTGAAGACACGCTCAGGATCAAGCGGTTGGGAGATAATGGCCGAATAGTTGTGGGCAAAGCCTTGAATCCTTGGCTGCGGGCCCTGGTGAAGATCCAGGTCAACGTAGCTGAAGGTGTAGCTTGCACCGATTTCAGTGCCGAAGCGGGTGACAGGAACAAAGTAAGATCCTGCTGCCACCTGGGTTCTGGCAGCCATTAACCACTTGAGGAAGAGCCTGTCGCCAAAACCAAGAAGGTTGTTGTTCTGAACTTCCACACCCCAGCGGTAGGTGCCGATAAACGGACGCCCCTGGTTGTCAAAGGTGGGGGAGATTTGCCAGGGCTGACGCTCGGCCACCTGAAAGTCAATATCGGTTTCCCCGGTCTGATCACCGGCCTTAAGAATCGCTTTGAGACGAAACGCGTTCTGCTGGTTAACGCGGTTCAGGGTGCCTTCCAAGTCCTTGATGTTCAGGACATCACCGGGCTCTTGGCGGATACTGCGCTCAATTGTCCAGGTCTTAAAGTAGCGATTGCCCGTGACGGACATATCGCCTACCGTCCCTTCGACCACCTGGATTTTGACAACACCGTTTTCGATATCCTGGGGCGGGACGTAGGCCTGGGAGGTCAAGTAGCCGCTGTCGCGATACTTCTGGTTGATTTCATCTACGGCTTTTCCCAAATCGTCAAGACTAAGCTGTTGTCCTTCGTATTTTTCGGCAATAGGACGAAGTTCTTCGTTGGTAAAAACGCTATTGCCTTCAATGTTGATTTTGGTGACCTCAAAGCGCGGAGATGCGGTGGCCGATTCAGGCTTCTCGGTTTCCGGCACATCGATTTCGGTTTTTTCACTTTCGCCCGGTAATTGCTTTTGGCGATCAATTTCCTGATCTTTATAAATGCCCTGCTCTTCCGGTCTTGAAATAACACCGGGGTTGGCCTGGCTGGGGGTTGTGACCTGGGCGTATGCAAGAGGGGAAACACTTAGGAGGGCAGAGCCGCCGACAAAGACGGTTGCCGCGATACGGAGCCAGCTTTTGCGAGTAAAGCCAAATTCAGGCTGGCAAATACCACCTGCTAAGGATCGCTTGTTCATCATTTATAAGTTTCTTTCTTCTCTTCTACTCTTATTTAAAATCTTATTAGAGTTAATTAAGTTTAAAGATAGGTGCCGTCAAAAGCCGCTAATTGCTTACTCCCATGATTTACAAATTTCAGCGGCGCTAGAGAGAGTTTGACTTGGCAATGAAGCCCTTTTTGATAGCGACCACCTCCAGTGAGTGACGACTAATTAAACCCAATTCCTGCTGGGGCCGCTTCTAAAGTGAAAGAACAAGAATTAGCTTATAAATTATCACAGAATAGGCCGCTGTATGATTAAGTTGATATAAAGATAGTACTTTTGTTGAGCCTGGATTTACTCAGGGCTATGGCCGTATGCACCAGCCGGTATGGATTTTCAGTTTCACGCGGCGCTCAGGGGGATGGTTGAAAAGAATCAAGGAATCATTAAGAAAGTCAACAGGGACTTGATTTTTGAGGATCAGTCCGTATGCTGAAACAATTATGATACGGATTTTAATATTCAGGTAATAATCAAAATTATTCAAAAAACAATTTAAAGGGTTTTACCCACGCATGTGTTAGATTTTGATTAGCTCACTTTTGATTATTTAATCCTTACCACTTGCTCGAAACAAAAGCACCCTCTGCGATACACATTATATTTAATAAATATTTATTAAAAATATCACATCGTATTTTTATCAAGTTGCCGCCTTCGGGCTATTAAATGCTAAATCAGGCAATAACAGCATCATCAGGCAATCCTTTGTGCCCAAGAGACTGGAACCGTCTCTGCTTGAGCTTCCGCTAATCGCTTGTATCGCCGGTTTTTAACTGGCAGTCTCCCAATAGGGCATTGGTAGTTGGAAATTGTAGTTGAAAATTAACGTTTGGAAATGTTTGGTCAGCCGCAGTCAATTTCAGCGCTGTTCGGTTTTCATTTGAGAAATCCACTATTTAAAGCCACCCAGTAGAGTCAATTTTAAAAGTGTCACCCGAGTATTACTGTATTAATCGTTTGAGCCTAAGCCCTTAAGGATTCAGGCGCAAGCAAGTTATCGCCTCGTTGTCCTAATTACTGTTTACGACTGTTATTTGCTTTTCAGATCCGGCATACGGATTTCACAATCAGGAGGTTAAATCACCTTATTATGGCTAACCCTACGCGTTTCGTAACCCAAAGACTTGTGCCCCTGATGACGGCGCTCAGCATCGGAATTTCTTCCGTGCCGGTTGCGCTGGCAGGCCCAGGCGACGTCAACTCGACCAATACCAATGCCAATGTTCAAAACGGCACCTATTACAACACCTCCGGTAACGCCACCAACTTTGTCAACGGCAAATCGTTGACGGTTGATGGTAGATTGCGCTTTTTGGAAGTAAACGGCGGCGGTGTAACCGGAAATGGCGGTAACGCGAATTTTACAGCCCCGTTCATTAATATTAAAAGCTCAGGCATTATTGATGCCAGAGCGATCTCTGGAAGTGGTGGGTATGGTGGTAACATCAACTTCAACGCCAATATGCTCTATAACGCGGGCCGTATTTTTTCGGGCGCAGGCGGCGGCATCGTTTTTAACGTAGGTTCCGCTGTTTTTGCTCCTGGCTCCCAGGTAACGGCGCCCGGTGGTACGGTGGCGATTAATTCTTCAGGCCCTGTTGACATTCAGGCTGATAGCCAGCGCGCTGCGGTTATTGATGTTTCTGGCAGGCAAATCGGCACCGTTGATTCCGGTGTCATTAATATCCAAGGCTCCGTTGTCAACGTGGATGGCGTTGTTCGCGCCAATGGCCTTGGTGCTTCAGATGGCGGCACCATTCGCATCGTCTCCACCGGCACTGGCGGAACGGGCGATAATTCCGGCGCCTGTATTGCCAACTGCGCCATTAGCAAAGCTGAAAGCCAAGGCGTTATTGATCAGGCCCTGGCCAGTGAATTGACCAGCCGCCTGAGCGATCTGGCCGATAACAACAACGGTGATGTCGTTATTGGCGCTACTGGTGTTGTTGAGGCCAATGGCGGCAACGCAACCTTCTTCAACGGCGCTCAGAAAGCCGGTGACGGTGGCGTGATTGAAATCGCGGCCAAACGCGATTTGGTCGTCAAAAACGATGGCTTTAACGGTGGCTTGATTGCCGCCAATGGTGGCGACGGCTACGGCTTCTCTTACAGTTCGCCTCGTTGGGTGCAAACCGGTCGCTTTCCCTGGCAGGGATATTTTGACTGGGAAACCAACTACGTGACCGCTGACGGCGGCAATGGCGGCATGATTGTCGCTAGCGCTGGCCGCGATATTAACTTTGGCGGCTCTGCCCACGCCTATGGCGGAAATGGCTACCAGAACAACCGTCCTTTAACCGGTGATGAACTGGCCCTGGTGGGTGGAAAAAATCTGCCGGACGGCTACATCTTCGATAATCAGGACAACGTTCCTGGTGGTATCGGCGGCAATGGCGGCGCCATCGGCTTTGGCTATGGCCGCAGGTTCAACAACGACAAAGTGGATGCTTTAAACGGTCGCGAGCTGGATCCGGCCGATAACACCAAGACGTTGTTCAGCTACAACCAGATTGACGCAAGCGGCGGCCACACGGGATTAAATGCCGGTAAAACCATTGACGGCAAAGACAATCCTTATGGCGGCATCGTTCTCTTTAGCGGTTTCCAAAACCCCAACCGTCTCGATAACGTCTCCGTTTACCGCGGCTTGGGCCCGAACCTCAGCACCAATCTGGGCTTTGATCGCTTCGGTACGGTAGTGCTGCCGGATGCCAGCAGTGCAACCGCGATTGCCGAACTTGAAGGCGTGAACAACAACTTCAAGGCTCCCAATACCGTTTTAACCATCGACCAGCTTCAGCAGGATGAAGTGCTGGTAGGGCGCAATACGCTGGCGCTTTTCTCAACCGGCGATACGCCTTACTTAGACCAGAAATTCAACGAAGCCACGGTTAGAAGCGCTGAGCATGCCTACCAGGGCGGTGGTTATGAAAGCCAGATTTCCGGTGCCGGAAGCGCTGCTCATAACCTCTTTGTCAGCAGCGTCGGTGGCGAACGCTTGGAGATGACCATTCCCAACCAACTGGGGAATAACACGGTCTTTCTGCGTGACACGGCTGCCGGTGAGAACGGCCTTTATAACCTGACCTCGCTGATTATCAACAACTCCGCCAGAAACGGCAACTCGCGCCTGATCAACAACGACTACTGGGTTGTGGGCGGCGATAGCAAGTCGGGCGGCCAGATCGCATTACTCTCCGATGGCAACATCACCAACAACAACCAGCTTGCCGTTAAAGGCCAGGTGTTTGACGGTAGCGTGACGCTTGCCACCAACCGCTCCATTATCAACAACGGCTTTATCGGTGGAAACGCCCAGTCCGACTTCGGATCGAGCGTTATCCTCAAGGCCTGCCGCGACATTCTCAACGATGGTCTCTGGCGTCTTGAAAGAACTGCCGATGATGTTTACAGCGGCATTAGCCAGGTCGGCGGCGGCCAAATCGACACAAGCGGTCGTTTGGCGGGTGGTCGCGTTGATATGGTGGCCAACAACAACATCCTTAACTTAGGTTCAATCTACGCCGACAGTGGTCAAGGCGTTGCCGGAACCATATACTCCCACGCGGGCAATAACAACCTGAACTTCGGTTCGATCACCGCCAGCAGCTATGGCGATCCTGCAAGCGAAGCGGCTCGTGGCGGTTCTATCCGTCTCCACGGGAACAACCTGGCGGCCAACGTTGATCTGACCACGCTGGTGGATCCCTCCCTCTACGGTAGAAACCACCGCATCAATGGCGCAGGCGTCGAGCGTTGGGCATCGGAATTCGGTGTGGGCCAGCTTGAGGCCAAAGGCGGTTCAACTGGCGGTACGGTTGCCCTGAGTGCCGGTGGTACTTGTGGCGCTGGCTGCGAGAACAATAACCCCACCGAAACCGTAACGGGTGCTGGTGGCTTTGTTAACGGACGCGTCTCCGATTTCCTTAATAGCGGCCCTGTCAATGGCTTCGGCATCTCGCAGAACACGCCTCCGGTGACGGAAGTGTCCTTGTCGGTTGACCCGGGCATCAGCGAGTCTGCCCTGAACTTTGGCAACATTGACACCAGAAGCGCCAATGGTGGCGGCGAAGTCTGGCTGGTTGGTAACAACCAGGCCGGTATGGGTGCCTACTCGGTCATTAACGATGTCAAGGTCGATTACGACGCCATTCTTTCTTCTTCGGATCCGGCTGCAGCCTTCCAGGCTTTCCAGACGGCGATGAATGACAATGGCAGCGTCAAGCTCGTTGCAGGAACCGTCAATGGCAAGTCTGCCGTTGAAGCGGTCTTCTGTGCCGATGATATCCCAAGCTCCAACCCCAACGGTGATGTTCCGGGTGATGGTTACGACTTCCCCAACGACTTCACCTTGCCGGGCGCCAGCACCCCTCCGGGCAGTAGCCCCGACACCCCTGGCTTTAGTCTCCTAGGCTTGTTCCAGGAAGGTCGCAACCGTTACTTCCAGGATCAAACCCCAAGACAGCCTGCACCGATCATCATCGGGTTCGAGCAGCCGGGTATGTTTATGGCACAGGCCTACGAGCCCATCACCCAGGAAATCCTGGCCCTGGCGCTCTTAGAGTACAACCGCGTGCTGGCTGACCCCACCACTGCGACCCAGGGTGGTGAAACCCACGTTCGCGCCGCCCAGTTGACCCGCCTGTACCTCCAGGATGCCGGTGTGGATCAGGAAGTCGCACAGGCGCTTGTTGAAAAAATCAACGAGGGCTCGTTGAAGGCTCACCAGAACGTCTTGGCCGTTCTTACCGATATGGCCAATCCGACACTGCCTGAGTCGCAGCCGTCCTTGCCACCGGGCGAAAACGTCGAGCAACTGCGCCAGTAAGCCTAGCGTAGCAACAGAGACGTTCGTAACACTGAAAACCCCGCTACCAAAGGATGGTAGCGGGGTTTTTTAAAGGCTTTTGCTTGCTTTACCGACACCAAAAATGCCTAGAAACTTCATAGTCCAACTTCTATAGTCCAAAACGACTAGTTGAATCATTTGAGTTGAAGACAGATGGCAGTAACTGCGGGCCTGGCATAGTTACTGCGTGGTATACTGCTTGAATCCGATTGGAGAGGCCCGTTAGAGATAGATTTTGTAAAACAATGGCAGCCTGAATACGTGCAATTTCGGTTTTTTTCACAACGAGTCCACCTGGCGCTGTTGATGGTCAGTGCCATCTACGGCTTCTTTTATGTCGCCGTTAAATTGCTGCTGGTTGAAGTCTCAGCAGAATCCCTGCTCTGGCTTCGCTTTGTGTTATCCGCCATGATTTTGATGCCGATTGAGTGGCTTGTGTTTAAATCACGCATTCCCCTCTCTGATATGCTTAAAATTATCGGCCTGAGCCTGTTGGGCGTCTACCTTGTTCAAATGGCGCTGGTGGTCGGCGTTGGTATGACCACCTCGTTCTACGCCTCGCTGGTGATGGCCAGTGTTCCCATTATCACGCTTTTGATGGGGATTCTGTTTCGCAAGGAATTCTTTCGCTGGCAAAAACTTTTGGGAATGCTATTGGGCTTTACCGGCGTGGCCGTTGTTCTCAGCGCTAAAAGCGCTGGGACGCATTTAGCAGGCATTGCAGGCCAAACGGTTTTTCAGGGGAATTTATACGTGATTGGCGCAGCGCTTTGTTTTGCGTTATTTCTATTCCTCAGCCAATCGCTTTTAAAACGCTACCGGGCCTTTACGGTAACCGCCTACTCGTATCTCGTTTCGGCAATCGCCATCAGCCTGCCGTATAACGGCTTTTTTCTTGATGCACCGGGAGCCCCCATGTCTTCTGTCGATTACCTGGTTCTTTCTCCCAAAGCATGGGCGCTGCTTGCCTTTATCGTTATTGGCGCAAGCATTCTCACATACCTGTTAAACAACTATGCCTTGAAGAGAACCTCTCCCACGGTGGTGTCGGTTTATATGTTTCTGGCACCCGTTCAGGCCGCCATTTGGGGCTACTGGATTCTAGGTGAGCCGTTTACGCTGTGGATGGGGATTGCCGCGCTTCTGACGTTTACAGGGATTATCATTGCCAATCAAAGCCCGGATCAGCAGGTAGATATGACGTCGATAGCCAGCCAGGACGCCTTGATTGACTTAAACCAACCTGAGATAGAAGCGATTGCCAGAAAATAAGTTTAGCATTAACAGGCTAAACGTTGGGTCGGGGCAGCTTGAAAACTTCTCTCACCGGACAGTAGGCATCGCTGCCGAGGCGGGCCACTGGTTTGAACTGCTCGATTAAAATATGGCCATCCTGATAAACGGCTTCATCGAAATGAAAGCGCACGATGGTGCCCAGAACCACAAAGCCTGAACCTCGCTGCCCGTTACCCACCTGGATGATTTGCTGTGTCTTGCACTCAAAATGAATGGGGGATTCCTTCACCCGTGGCGGTTTGACCATAGCAGAGGCAAGCGGTGTCAGCCCTGACTTTTCAAACTCGTTGATTCCTCTTGGATAATCACCAGCCGTCTGGTTCATTTGGGGTGTGATGGCCTCGTTAACCAGGTTCACCACGAATTCGCCCGTTTCCTCGATATTTAAGAGCGTGTCCTTTTTGGTGCCTTCATCGCCTTTGACGTTTGGGCAAAAAAGAATGGTGGGCGGTTCGGTGCAGACGACATTGAAATAGCTAAAAGGTGCTAGATTCAATTCCCCGTTACTATTGCAGGTTGAAACAAGCGCAATGGGCCGAGGCACGACTGAACTGACCAGAAGACTGTAACGTTCGGGAATGGACAAGGAGAGCGGGTCTAAAGTAAGCATCGGCAGTGGCCTCATAAGCTAGATTCAATAACGCAAAATGTGTTCCATAAAAAGCGTTAGTGCTCGCACCAACTGATGTGATAATCAGCCCATTCACAAGCGGTTGCCTCGGGGCTTGCAAGCAGCGCCTGTCTGCTGTCGATCATCACGGCGATTTCATCGGTTTTTGTTTTCTTAAGGCTTGCCGCCACCGCCTTGGGATGAGGCCCATGGTGGATGCCTTGCGGGTGAAGCGTGAGCATACCGGGGGCAATGCCGTGCCTGCTGAAAAAATCCCCGTCATGATAAAAAATCACTTCATCATAATCGATGTTGCGATGGTAAAACGGCACACGAACCGCGTTCTCGTCTTCTTCAAGCGGACGCGGCAAAAACGTGCAGATGATAAACGCGTCACCCCCGATAAACGTGCTGTGGACACTGGGCGCCAGGTGGTAACGGTGGCTCATGACGGGACGAATATCTCTGACGTTGAGTTTCCACACGGTCAAATCGCCTTTCCAGCCGACGACGTCCATCGGATTAAAGGGATAAAAGACCTTGGTGATTTCGTTAAGCCTTTGGATTCTGACTTCCCACTCTTTTGGGTTTTCCTGACTGGATTCTTCAAGAATTGGCGAGGGTTCAGGCGTCTGGATGACGGCAGGGTCATAAAGCGCGTGTTGGCCTAAAATACCCCGATCCGGCTGCCTGATTCTGTCGCGCGATTCAATTAAAAGAAAGAAATTTTCTGGTGTCGCAGGACACCAGCGATAGGTCGTTCCCTTTGGAATCACCAAATAATCGCCCGGCTCAAACGTGAGTGGGCCATAATCGGTTTCAATCGTCCCGCTTCCCTGGTGAATGAAATACACTTCATCGCCATCGGCGTTTCGATAGTAATACGGCATAGCGCCATTGGGCTTGAGGGTGAAAATGGCGACAGCTTCGTTGTAGAGCAGTTTGCTTCGATGATAGCCGTCCTCGCTTTTGGATTTGTTGAGGCTTTTTGGGGTTTTGTTTAAAT
The DNA here is from genome assembly GCA_035285165.1 of Vampirovibrionales bacterium. Classification (GTDB taxonomy): domain Bacteria; phylum Cyanobacteriota; class Vampirovibrionia; order Vampirovibrionales; family Vampirovibrionaceae; genus JAYKHP01. The sequence goes on from JAYKHP010000019.1 coordinate 231,591, forward strand.
CGTAGGCCCTCGGCTTAAGCGGCCCCTCAATGCGATTCCAGAGAATGGGCGCATGGGAGCGATAAAGATGGCTGACCGGCCCGAAAAACCCGTCCCTGCCATGTTCGTCTTCAAAAGTGTTTTCAGGCAAGCCCACGTGGGCCTGCTTTGTGATGAGGCCTTTCTTGAGAGGGAAATGGCTCAGATGCTTGTAAAGGCTCATAATATTGATTCGCTTCTATTGCTTTAGGTAGTGGGAGAAAGCTTGGAGCTTTTGCCGGGAAAAGCATCCAGTAAATTCATTTGGGCCTTGGGTTCAGCGATCCTGTTTCTAAGCTCGCCAATGCCATCCGCGCTGAGTGTAATCTCATCTCCAGGCGCTAACCAAGTACCGTGTTCAAGTCCGCAGCCGGTGCCCACGGTGCCTGAAGCGATCAGATCGCCCGCGTAAATCGTCTCTCCTTGAGACCAATGGGAAATCATCTCTTCAAAACTGAAATGGCAATCCGCCATATTGCCTTGCGAGAGCAATTGACCATTGATATGCCCCTGAAGCCTCATTGAGGTGATATCGGGAAGCTCATCCCTGGTGACGATACAGGGGCCGATAGCGGTGGCAAAGTCTTTGGCTTTGGCCGGGCCCAGGCGACATTGCATTTCATGTTTTTGAATATCGCGCGCGCTGAAATCATTAACCAGGGTATAGCCGAAAATATGCCGCTTCGCTTGTTCGGGCGTCAAATCCCTGCCGCTTTTTCCGATAATGCAGCCGAGTTCAAGCTCGTAATCGAGCTTTTGGGTGTAGCTTGGCCAGGTCAGGGTGTCTTCGGGGCCAATGATGCTTCGGTGATTGCCCTTGTAATAAACGGGAATTTTATACCAGGTGTCAGGAATACTTTCGTTCCGCAAGCGGTAGCCGGTTGCCACATGTTGCTCGAAGGCGAAAAAATCACGGAAGGAGGCGGGCTGAAAAGGAGCTTTCAGAACCACTTCAGATATTTCAAACACCAGCCTCGCTTCATTTAAACCAAGCGGGAAGTCAGTCCTTTTGCCTGCTGCTTGGGCGTATGAGTTAAATTGCTCAAGCAATCCAAGGGCCGCATCCAGCGAGCGCTCGCCTGTTTCGATAATGCCCAGCATCTGGCTTGGCAAGATGGCGTTGGCTAAAGTCTTTGCCTTGGCCTCGCCTTCTTCGGCCAATTGCCAGGCATAAGCGGCGTTTAAATCCAGAATGCGGTTTTGTTCAGCCGATTCAAGAACAACACCTGCTCGGACAAAGCGGCCCAGAACGGTTGTAACCTCAAACGAAACCAGTTTCATTGCTGCCTCACATAAAGCAAAAAAGAATGTCTTGCGTTGTTGAAAAAACATGGGTAAGACATCCATAAGTATTATCAATGGGATTATAACGCCATTATTGCCTCGCCCACAAGGCGATTCACGCCAAGACCGTCTTTCTGGGATAATAGGCATTCATTCTTTAATCTCTTTCGCTGTTTATTTTTTTTCGTTCATTTTCTGGAGTTCTCCCCTTATGGCGGCCACCCCGAGCCATCAGACGCCCTATCACACTCGCTGTCTTGTCAGGACGCCCGTTTATCCCTGGCAGGTCAATGAAGCTGGCTTTATCAAGGCGGGCCATGTGCTGAAGCTGATTGATATTCTGGGAAGCGAGGCCGCCTTTAAGTACCTTAGAAGCGAAAATGCCCGGGTGGTGACTGCCTCCGTTGACCGCACCGACTTTCGTGCCTCGATTCGCGCCTGGGAAATGGTGACGATGGTTTCCCACATTACCCAGGTCTGGCACAGCTCGCTGGAAGCCCAGGTGATTATCCGGGCCGAGAATTTTATTACCGGTGAATCCAGGGATGTGGCCGTTTCTCATCTGGTTTTCGTCTCAATCGATCCCGACACGCGAAAGACGGTCGCCCTTTCGCCCTATGTGCCCAAAACGTCGCGCCAGAAACAACTGGCGCAGTCGGCGGATTTAAGAAAGCAAAACCGCCTGGAGGAAGGCAAGAGCGTTCCGTTTATCCCCATTGAGGATGAGCAGGATCAGCCTGTTTTCGTTCAGCGCCAGATGGGCCCGTTGGACGCCAACGGGATGGGCAATGTTTTTGGCGGCATTATCCTTGATATTATTGACGAGGCGGCAAGCAAGGCTGCCGAGCGCCAGTCGCTTTCACGTCCTGTCGTAGGCGTGAGGCTTGATCGCATGAGCTTTATCGCCCCAGGCTATATCGGCGAAACCATTGAAGCCAAGGCGATTATTACCAAGACCTGGCAGACGTCGATGGAGGTTCAGGTTGAGGTTTCGGCCATCAATCCCAATAGCGGCGACAGGCGGCAAATCGCCAGCAGCTACCTGGTGTATGTGGGGATTGGAAACGATGGAAAATCTGCGCCGGTGCCGCCTTTAAACCCGAAAACCCCATTGCAGAAACAGCGTGCGGAGGCTGCCGATAAGCGCCGCGCCATCCGAAAAGAAGAAGAAAAACAGGCCGCCCTGGTAAATGTGCCTGAAATTGAGGATATCGAAGCCCTTTATAACGGGGTTTGGCAAAAAGTCTCAAAAGTCGGTGGCTGGCTCAAGCATAAATTTCCGGGCCAATCGGATTAATCTGTGATGGCCGGCTAGCGGGAGCAACTTACAAAACCTTAAAAAAAGAGATGGATAACGCAAATGCAAAAAGAACTGGCCGGACAAATTGTTGGGGAATCAGACGGTGCATTATTAAAGGTGTCTATTGAAAAGCTTGTTTATGGGGGGGATGGGCTTGCGCGGATTTCTGAAAATGAACTTTACCCCGAGAAAGCCGGAGCCGTGCTCTTCGTGCCATTTTCAGCACCAGGGGATGTTTTGGGGGTAACGCCCAATTTTTTAAAGAAGCCATTCAAGGCGTCAATATCCAATATTGAAACCGCATCTTCTGATCGTATAACGCCAGAATGCACCGTTTTTGGCCAATGTGGCGGATGTGACTGGCAGCATCTTTCCCTGCCGTCTCAACGCGATTGGAAACGCGCCATTGTGGCCGAAACGCTGAAACGTCTGGGTAAGCTGGATACCTTTGCCGCTGAAATCGTTGAACCGCTCTTATCCAAAAATGAATGGCGCTATCGAAACAAAGTCCAGTGGCAGGTGTTAGCCTCAGGCGAATTGGCCTACCTGGCTGAAGAAAGCCACCAGACGGTCGCCTTTGGAGAATGCCTGATCATTCAGCCGGTGCTTCAGTCGGTGGCAGAAATTCTGCGTCAGCCTGAGATGAGCGCGTTACTGGTTGCCGGGAAAATAAACAAGGTGACGGCCAGAAACAATCAGGCGGATCATATTTTGTTGATTTTCCATACGGATTTGTCGGAACCTGATTATCCAGACTGCCAGGCTCTTGTGTCGGCATTTGAGAAAAAAGCGATTACGCTAAAAGGTCTGATGCTTGAATTTTCCCAGAACCTTCATTGTCTCTATGGCGATGATTATCTGATTGAAACCCTGTTGGAAAAACAATACCGTGTCAGCGCCCAAAGCTTTTTCCAGGTCAATCCGCAAGCTGCTGAACTGATGTTGGAAACGCTCCGGCAATGGCTGGAGATAGACCCCAAAGCAGGCGTGAAAAGGGCACAGCTTTTGGATGTTTATGGTGGTGTGGGAACATTTGCCATCGAATTAAGCGAGGGCTTTGAAGAGGTGATGCTGGTGGAGTCATCTCCCACTGCCGTGGCCGATGCTCAGAAGAATTTTACGGCCGCCGGTCTGGAGGCGGCGCAAATCATTGAAGGGAAAATTGAGCTTGCTCTTGCTTCCGAGGATCATGTTTTAAAGGACTTAACGCCTGCTGTGACGCTATTGGATCCCCCGCGGCGAGGCTCTCATCCCAAGGTTCTGGAGTGGGTTGCCGCCAATACCAGCGAGGCAATTGTTTATATCAGTTGTGATCCCACCACGCTTGCCCGCGATTTAAAGCAACTCTCGAGTCTCGGCTGGACAATTCAAAAAATCCAGCCTATCGATATGTTTCCCCAGACGTATCACATTGAAACGCTGGTGATGTTAGGCAAAACCGTTATTCCCGCGAAAGCGGGAATCTCCCCGGTTGCTTAGAAAAATGTCAAACGAATTTCAACTATCCGTATCCAGCTAGGGAGATTCCCGCTTTCGCGGGAATGACGGGACTCAATTTATTTCAAATGCTTGTTGATTTCCAGCACCATCTCAACAGTTTCATCCAGCGTGACGTTCTCAAACACGTCCTGCTTTAACAGCGCGTCAATAGGCTCTTTCATCTTGACGGCCAAATCCAGCTTGGGATTGCTGCCGGGCACATAGGCCCCGATGTTAATCAAATCTTCCGACTTTTTGTAAGTCGCCATCAGGTCGCGAATTTTTCCGGCTGCGTTTCGATGATCCGCGTTGACGATGTTGATCATCAAACGGCTGACGGAAGCTAGCACGTCCACCGAAGGAAAATGGTTATGCTCGGCCAATTCCCGGCTGAGAATAATGTGTCCATCAAGTAAGCCTCTAACCAAATCCGATATCGGCTCGTTGAAGTCGTCGCCTTCGACCAGAACGGTGTAGAGACCGGTAATCGACCCATGTTCTGAAGTGCCGGTACGTTCCACCAGGCGTGGCATAAAGGCGAATACGCTGGGGGTATAACCCCGACTTGCCGGAGGCTCGCCAACTGCCAGGCCCACTTCTCGAAGCGCCATTGCCACACGGGTCAAAGAATCCATCATCAGGACAACATTTTTACCCTGGCTCCTGAAATATTCGGCGATGGTGGTCGCCACCAGCGACGCCTTGATTTTTAACAACGCCGGTTGCTCGGAGGTGGCCACCACCACGATGGATCGGCGCATGCCCTCTTCGCCCAAAACGTTGTCGATAAAATCCTGTACCTCGCGGCCCCGCTCGCCAATCAGCGCGATGACACTCATGTCGGCTTCCGTGTTTCTGGCAATCATGCCAAGCGTCGTACTTTTACCGACGCCTGAGCCTGCAAAAATTCCCACCCGCTGGCCTTTTCCCACCGTCATAAAGCCGTCGATGGATTTCACGCCAAGCGTGATGGGTTCTTCAATGCCAATGCGCTTAAGGGGATGTGGGGGCGCAGCACTTGTGATGAGCTGGGTATGGTTGGAAACCGGAAAACGATCATCAATGGGTTTGCCCAACCCGTCGACGACCCTGCCCAAAAGCTCCGGGCCAACGCTGACCTTGAAAGGATGTCCGGTATTAAAAACTTTGCAGCCAGGGGACAAATTGGCCATCTCTCCAAGCGGCATCAGCAGTAATTTACCTTCTTTAAAGCCCACCACTTCGGCTTGCAGGTATTGGTTGTCTTCCGCGGCGTTTGAAAATTCGTTGGTTTCAATCAGGCATAAATCGCCGATTTTACCCTTGGGCCCCCTGGACTCAATGGTCAGGCCGATCACTTGATCGACTAAACCGAACTCCTGGTAAGGTTGGACTTTTTCGGCCTGCTGTAATAAATGTGCAAGCCCGCTTGAGGGGGCGTTCATGACGACACGTCCCCATCTGCTGTTAACGCATCGCTCTTGGAGAGAGACACCTCTTCAAATCCGGCTTCTTCTGCCATGTTTTGCAAAACCACGGTATCCAAATCCGCCAGCTCCCAGGATTGGATGTTCTGCACGGGTGCTTCATTAAGGATAGGGTTTACCTCTGGTGTAGAATGTTCGGCGCTCGCGTCAGGGCTACTAGGTAAAGTAGTGTAATTTGATTCACGAAAGGTGTTCGCGTTTTGATCAGGGTCCCCCTCATCCGGCCTTCGGCCACCTTCTCCCCCAAGTGGAGAAGGAACTGCATCATGATTTAAAATTTCTTCAGATGTTTCCAAAGCCTCTGGAATGTCTACAGAATCAGCGCTAAAAGAAGCGGGGCTGGGAGAATGAGCGATAGGAGACGGAGTTTCGGTTGGGGATTCCATTAAGGGCAACCTGCCTTCCAGTGGCTCCAATAAGCGATCAATCTGAACATCCGGGCCAATGGCAAAAGCGCCCTCATTGGCGATGATATGAATCTCATCGGCCCGCATTAGCGGATCTCCCGACCACTCAAAGCGCTTCATCACAGCCATCTGGGCTTGCGTCTTCGGTGTGAACTGCCGCAGGAGGTTCAGGTAAGTTTCCCCCAGAACCACTTTGACGCGGCCGCTTAAGTATAAGTGCTCAATGGCCTCTTCAATCAATTTGGCAAGACGCCCCGGGTCTTGGGAAAGTTCTTCCTTTAAAATTTTTTGTGAAATAAATCGAACCAGGGCCAGCGCGTCTCCCTGGAAATTTTCTAGCACGCACTTTTCCGCCTGGTAAGCGCTCTCTAGAATTGCCCGCGCGTTTTCAAGCAGTTCAACCGTTTCGCTTTCCACTTTTTCCGTGGCTTCTTGACTGCCGTTGCTAAAGCCATCCTGATAACCGGCCACTCTTGCGGTTTCCCGAATATCATCCTGCTCGGCCATCGCTTTTTTAATCAGCGCCTGACCTTCTTCAGCCGCCTTGGTTTTGGCCTCTTCCAGCAGTCTGCCCGCTTCAAGTTTTGCCTCGTTGATGATTCGCTCGGCTTCAAGGGCTGCATGCTTTACTTTTTTTTCAGCAAGCTTGTGGGCGGTTTCTTCAATTTCAGCGATAAATTGCGCGTCGCCCTTAATGGCATAGCTTTCCCCCAGTTGCACCTGTTGTTTATTGAGCAGCATTTTCTGTGGCCCCGCCGACGGGGGTGCCGCTTTGGAAGGATAGGGGTTTTGCTGGAACTGCTTACCTGAATGGGGGGTGGTCATGCCGGCACTTTCAAACAGTTGATATCACGACAAGAAGCCTAATCGACAAAATCGTCTTCCTCGGCGCCGCGTGAGACGACAATCTCGCCAGCACCCTCAAGCGCCCGGATAATACCCACGATATGGGTCTGCTTCTCGCTGACATCTTTGGCGCGCACAGGGCCCATGTAGTCCATATCATCTTTCAGCATTGCAGAAGCCCGCTCGGACATGTTCTTGAAGATTTTTTCTTTCACCTCGTCATTGGAGCCCTTAAGCGAGAGCGCCAGATCCTTGGTGTCCACTTCGCGAAGAATCCGCTGAATGGCGCGATCATCGAGATGGATAATGTCTTCAAAGACAAACATCAGTTCGCGCACTTGCTCAGACAGTTCCGGATCCTTGAGTTCGAGAACATCCAGAATGGCTTTTTCGGTGGTGCGATCGCTTCGGTTGAGAATTTCCGCTAGTGACTCAATGCCGCCTGCCATGCTGAAGTCGGCAGTCACAACGGATGAGAACTTGTTCTCCATAATCCGCTCGACTTCGCGCAACACCTCGGGGTTTGTGCGATCCATCTCGGCAATTCGAGAGGCCACTTCCGCCTGCATTTCAGGCGATAAGGCGCTCAGGATGGCGGCGGATCGATCGGGCTTTAAATATGCCAGCACGAGTGCTACCAACTGGGGGTTTTCGTTTTGAAAGGAGGTTGCCAACTGGGCGGGATCGGCGTTGTTGAAAAAATCAAACGGGTTGGTTTGAAGTGTCGCAACCAAGCGCTCCAGAATTTTATCCGCCTGGCCGCTACCGTAGGCTTCTTCCAATAGCTGCCTGGCGTAGCCGACACCGCCGGTGGCCAGATAGCCGCTGGCCTGGAAAATCGTGTAAAATTCCGCCAGCACTTCATTGAGCGTTTCAGGGTTCAATTTTTGCAGGGACGCGATTTCAAGGGCGATATGTTCCACTTCGTTTTCATCGGCGATGTTTTTCATAATCTCCGATGCCGTGCGTGGGCCAAGCGCAATCAGCAACGCCGCTACTTTCTGCGAGTTGCTCATATTTCGGATTGAAACTGTGTCCATAGTCACCATTCTTGCGTTCCGATTTTTAACTGAAATTGTTTAGTGAAAAACGGGGCGTTACTTAGGCCTCTTTCATGTAAGTGACCAACACGCGGGCAACTTCCGAAGGATCATCAACCACCAGGTTGTTGATTGCTTCGCGCATATGCTCAATTTCCGGATCAAGTCGCGCTTCGATTGAGGGAATGGGGGTTTCCTCAAGCAAGGCGGGCGTTTCGTCGTAATAAGTTTCGTAGGCTTCGTCCTGAACAATCTCGCCTTCTGCGGGTTTCTTAAAGAGACTGTAGAAGATGAACAGGGCGGTTAAACCCAATAGCAGCACCGCGCCATAGCTTGCCAGTTGAAGGTAGAATGCCTGTTCCTGGGCGGCCTTGGAGGCTGCGGCCAACTGGCTTTCGGCATCTTCGGGCGGTTGGGAGAACTGGAAGCCCTTAATGTCAATCGAATCCCCTCGAGACTCGTCAAGCCCCGCGGCGTTGGCGACCAGATCGCGAATCTCGTCGGTTTCTTTGGCGGTTAAGACTTTATTCAAAACCACGGCAACTGTCAGGCGCTCCACTTGTCCCGGCGCGTAAATTACCTTTTTATGCTCTTCCGAGTTGGTGAAGTTGGTAGTGGTCTTGGTCATTTTGTAATTGCTGTCTTTGCCCTTCTCAGTGCTTGACGCCTGATAGGAAGGGACGTTGCTTTCAACGCCGACAGCACCGCCGACACCCGCTTTTTTCTCCCCGTTATATTCTTCCACCTGGCTTTGCGTGCTAACGGCAAGACCGGTAGGACTTTCGCTGGTTCCGCCAAGCGGAATCACCCGGTGGATTTCCGCTTCGGACTGGTCAAAATTGAGTAGCGCGCTGACTGAAACAACGGCGTTCCCCTTGCCCACCACCGGCGTAAGAATCCCCATGATTTTCTTTGCCGTTTTTTCCTCAAACGATTTCTGGCGCTTGTCCGCTTCGCTATTGCCGCTGGCGACGTTCAGACCGGGGCCCTCCAGTGGATTGCCGCTGCCATCGGCAATCACCACGTTTTCGGCTTTTAGGCCTGGAACCGAATGGGACACAAGATTTTTAATGACTTTGACCTGTTCGTCTCTTAAGCGAAAGCCAGGTTCTGTGCGTATCATCACCGAAGCCGTCACCGGGTCTTCTTCTTCTTCAAACACGTTATGTTCAGGCGTTGAGACGATTACCTGTGCGGTTTTAATGCCGTTAATGCCTTGTAAAATCCCGCTGATTTCCTGGGTGTTGATTTTCTTGATCCACTCTTTTTGCACATCCCCTTGAACGACCGGTGGAATTTTGGAGAGGTTGATGGTCTGCTCGCTGGTCAATTCGTTTGCCGTATCCAGCACCAGTTGGTTTTTCTGGCCCCGGGGCACCATGACCGTTGTGCCGTTGTCGATGACTTTAAAGGGCACTTTCATTTCCTTCAGCTTGGCAACGGTGGCCGCAGCATCGGGAATGCTCATGTTGCTATAAAGAATGTCGTAATCGTCGTTGGCTTTGAAGAAGACGAAAACGCCCGCAATTACCAGCGCCAGGATCAGGGTTCCCACCATGATTTTCTGGGTGAAACTGATCATTTGCCAGCGTTCGGTAAAACCGCCGAATAAGGTTTGAAAACGTTCGTTCATGCGACTAACCTATACTTCCTGCTCTCTCTTCGATAATCTCTCTTTGCCTGGTGAAACGTATGAACTAGATAGGCATCTTGTAAATTTCCTGGTAGGCCGACAACAGCTTGTTGCGAACCTGCGTGGCAAACTGCAAAGACAGCTCGGCTTTTTCGGTTGCCAGAATAACGTTATGCAGTTCAATGTCCCCGCCGAGGGCGTAAGTTTCAGCCGCATCATCGGCCACGTTTTGAAGGTTGTTGACCTGGTTCAACTGCTCTTTTAACACATCACCAAAACTTTGAAGCGCAGAGCCCGAGGGGTTTTCCTCATCCGGTTTTGCCGCTTTGCCCAGGCCCTTGCCTTGTGTTTGCCCAAGGCTGATTTGGGCGTTGAGCATATTACCGCCGATATTATCCAACATGGGAATGGTCTTTCTTTTTTAATCTCTCTCTATCTACAATCTTGTTTTGCCGGTTTTTATGACATTAGGCTCAGGAACTTGGTAGCTTCCCGCTTCTGCGGAAATGACGATTCAAGATTACATCTCCAGCGCCGATTGCTTGTGTTTGATTTTTGGATGCAATCGGAACATTCGTTTTCTGAGGGGCACTACATCTCCAGCGCCGATTGCATCATGCCCTTAACGGACTGAAGGGCCGTGACATTGGCTTCATAGGCGCGTGTGGCTGAAATCATATCCACCATTTCCGTAATCGGGTTGATGTTGGGCATTTCTACCCAACCCTCAGCATCCGCATCGGGATGTCCGGGATCAAACACACGGCGCAGCGGTGTTGTTTCATCTTCACTGATTTGGGTAATCTGGACACCCGCCCCCTGCATTGAGCTTTGGGAAATGCCCGCCGTTAGTTTTACCCGCCCATCAGCGCCAATGCTAATGCCATCCGGCGTGGGGCGCATCGGTAAGCCGCCAGCGATATTGCTTGAGCCAAAACCCAAACGATTTTGCGCATTGGCAAGCAACGGGGCGAAGACCACGTTTTTGCGACGGTAAGGGGCTTTTGTCCCATCCTCTTTGCGGGTGGAATTCACGTTGGCCAGGTTGCTTGCAATCGTGTCCATCCGCATCCGCTGGGCGGTAAGTGCTGAGGCCGCAATATCAAAACTATCCATTTTTTGCTTTTCCTTAAAGTGTTCATTGCCGGGCCCAATAAACCCTGGCAATTTTAGGAATTTAAAATTTTAGGAATTTAAAACGTTACGCAGCGCCTTGCCTCGTCTGCCCTGGATGTTGGCAAGCGCCGTATAGCGCTGGGTGTTCTTGGCTAATTGCGCCATCTCGTTTTCCAAATCAACACTGTTACCATCGTTTCTAAAGGAGAGAAAATCCTGGGCGTCGCCAATCACGGGACTGAAGCCCGAAAGGCCCGGCGAGGAAGTCCCGCCGAAATGCTCCTTGCGCGTGGAAGCCATTTCCAACGCCTCGTCATTTGACGCCTGGCGGTTTTCTGGTGGAATATCAATCACGCTCATTTTCTGCTTTTCAGCATGAAGGGCTTTTTTCAGTTCGCCTTCAAACTGTACGTCCTGCCTGCGATAGCCAGGTGTTTCCACGTTGGCCAGGTTGCTTGAAATAGCCGTATGCCGCTTGGACAGACCATCCATTGATTTGCCAAGCAGTTGGGAGGTAAGCGAGGTAATCAGATCCATGGTAAATCTCTCGGGATAAATCTCTCTCTGGGCTAGTCTCTCTTGAGACGGTTTTCTCTGGAGGATTGAGGGCACACGCTGACAAGGGTGCTTGTATTTGAACCAGACCACACACTCGTTTTGCTTGAGACGGTTTGACGGGCTTGTTTTTCAGGAGGGTGTTAAGCCAGATGGTATTCGCCTGTCCTTCGATGTCAGTGGTGTTGGCGAACGGTTCAGCCGGTGAAACCCTTGATCTCTATAGTGTCAGGATAAACGACCCCACACGGCTTTTCCTCATCCATGGGATTTAACTTTTTCGGCAATCTCAACCCATGGGTGGAGGGATAAGGTCGTTTTCCACTAAAAATCATGCCAATAGGGGATTGGGCGCGGGTGGGTTTTTGATCTTGCCGCTAGGCATTTCCCCGAGCAACAGGCTGGGGGTTTGGCAATCGGCAGGCTTGACCTTATACTGGGAAAGAGCCTTAAGGCTTCTGGGGATGTATCAAATGAGCGTATGGAAAGGATGCAGGACGTATGGGAGTAAGTGCGGAAAACCCTTTAGGACTTCAAGGCATCGCCTTTATTGCTTATACCAGCACGGACGCTGACACCGTTTCGGATATCTTCAGGCGGCTGGGCATGTCGAAACTGATGAAGCACCGCGGGCGCTCACAGTTTTACTACCGCCAGAACAACGTACATTTTTTGTTGGATTATGCTGAAAGTGGCTTTGAACGTGCGTTTGCCGAACAGCACGGCCATTCGGTCTGCGCGATGGGCTGGCAGGTGGAGAATGCAGAGTTTGCTTTTGAAGAAGCCATCAAACGCGGGGCTGAGCGTTTCGTGCCCGGCAAGTACGGCGAATCCTCCCTGCCGTTTCCGGCCATCTTCGGTATTGGCGACAGCCTGATTTATTTTGTGGATGAGACGATCGAGACTGCGCTTGAAAAAGCAGGGTTTGAGGCATTGTCTTTCCCCGATGTTCAGGCAGATAAGGGCTTTTTATTCGTCGATCACCTGACTAACAATGTGTATAAGGGTACGATGACCTACTGGGCCGATTTTTACAAGCGAATCTTCGGCTTTAGCGAGGTGCGCTATTTTGACATCAAAGGCAGCAAGACCGGTTTGACCTCGTTTGCCTTAAAATCCCCCTGCAAGACGTTTTCAATTCCCATCAACGAGGGCAACGAGTCCAAGTCCCAGATTGAGGAGTATTTGAGGGAATACCGCGGCACCGGTGTCCAGCATATTGCTTTAGCCACCCACGATTTACTGGCTACTTTAGACAGACTTGAACATGCCCTGCCAATGCTGGATATCGACGCCGATTATTATGATGAGGCGTTTGCGCGTGTCCCCAACGTGACGGAAGACAAGGCGCACATCCAGCGCCATCAAGTCCTGGTGGATGGCGATGCCGAAGGCTACCTGCTTCAGATATTCACCCAGAATCTTTTAGGGCCGATATTTTACGAGTTTATCCAGCGCAAGAACCACCATGCTTTTGGGGAAGGAAACTTCACCGCTCTCTTTAAAAGCATCGAGCGCGATCAGGCCCGCCGGGGGGTGTTATAAGTATTACTGGCCAACTGAACGATTGTATTAATCGCTATTGTCTTTTTCAAGAGTGTTTCTCGCAGCCTGTCGAATGGCACCTTTGCCACCAAGTAACTTAATCAGCCATAAAACGGGATTCCAGACAATATTCAGAATCGACTTATCGTCTTTAGCCTGTTTTTTGCTTCGGGTGATAGCATCCTTAGGTGTTTTGGCCTCTTTTGGCTGTACCGGCGTCTGCTGGGCAAGCTCAACTAATCGTTTTGCACCAGTGGTTGCCTTGTTTACTGGCTCTTGGGTATTTAACACAGCCGCCTTGGCGCTTCTGACCAAGGGAAGCAGTACATCAGTCTGAGATGAAATGGCATTCCCGCCGCCTTTGCCTTTGCCGCCGGTTTGAATGCCTTGTAAGGCAATTAGATGCGCTTCGAGCTGCATCAGCGTATTTAGTGCTTCTGTCGTGCTGCCACTAAGGGCACTTAGGTTATCGGTGACCTGGCCGCCGCTTTCCGTAACCTGCCGAACATGATCATCTGCTTTTTTCTTCCCCTTGCCGCCAAACTGAAGCGACGGGGTGTTTTCGGGCGATTTGCCACAGTAGGTGTCCGAACCGAAAGCCGGTTCAGCGGATTGCTTGCCGCAATAGGCCTTGCCACTGTTTAGCGTGCCTGAAAAAGCTGTTGCCGGCGATTGTTCAGGTTGTTTTACGGAAATGGCGTTGTTGGGGGAAACCGGATGCATGGGCCTGATGTCCTTTGGAATATCGAAGACTGCTATGGGGGCAATCGTATTAAAACAGGGCAAACAAAAAATGTGCCCGCCAAATCATTATACGGCGGGCACTTGGGCTGTTTTATTATTGTAATAATTTATTCGTATTTAAAGCCGTCAGTTTCCATTCTGGAAATAACCTCATTCAGCTCGGCCTCAGGATTCACCAGTGACATCCGAAAGAACCCTTCACCAAGCTCTCCAAAAGCGGTGCCTGGAACAATCACAATACCCGCCTTCTCAAGCATATCATTGGCAAACTGCTCGCAGGACTTGTATCTGGGTGGTATGGGCAGCCAGAAATAAAACGTGGCGCGCGGAGGTTTCAACTCATCAATTGGCCAACCCAGTTTCTTGAAGCCATCCAGCATCATCTGTTGATTTTTTTCATAGATTTTATTGACGTCCTGGATGTACTGATCGCACTCGGGGCTTGTCAGGGCGAAGGCAGCAGCTTTTTGAATGGGTTTGAAAATGCCACTGTCCATCGTGCCCTTGACCTTGGCCAAAATCCCAACGGCATCAGCATTGCCCACGGCAAAGCCAATGCGCCAGCCGGTCATCGCATAGGGCTTGCTCATGCTGTGAAACTCAATGGCGATGTCTTTTGCGCCGGGCACTTCCAGAATGCTATGCGGCTTCTCTTCACCCGAGAAGACCATTTCAGAGTAAGCAATATCGCTAATCAGCAGGATATTATGCTTCTTGGCAAAGGCCACACAGGTTTTGTAATAGTCAAACGTGCAGGTAGCGCCAATGGGGTTACTGGGATAGTTGATAATCAGCGCTTTGACCTTTTTTGGATCATAGCCGTCGGCCTTAAGCTGCGCCATGCAGGTATCCAAGTCCGGCATATAGCGATTTTCAAGCGTTAGCGGGGTGATGTAGCTGTGTCCGCCCGCGATTTCAATGGCATCCTTGTAGCTGGCATAGCCAGGGTCAGGTGTCAGGATGATCTCGCGGTCTTTCTTGTTGAGAGTCGGCGTGATAATCGCCCGAAACATGGCAGCTAAGCCTTCTTTAGAGCCTAAAAGCGAGCAGACTTCGGTGTTTGGGTCAACGTCAACGCCGAATCGTGCTTTCATTCGCTGAGAAACGGCGTCTCTAAGGTATTTTTCCCCTTTGGGAACCGAATACGTGTGAATGCCGGGCTCATCGAGCACCTTTTTGAAATAATCCAACAGCACCTTGGGCGGTTCGACCGTGGGGGCGCCGATGCTCATCTTGATGGGCGGACGGCCTTTTTTCTCAAGCTCGGGGGTCAAATCAATGACCCTCTGCGCGATTCGGAACATGATGTAGGTTTCCATGTTGGCGCAGTAGTCTGAGTACAGGGATTTGACGCTGAATGCTTCAACTGATCCGGTTGGGGTGCTGCTCATGGCCTGGTCGATCCTTATTTGATTCTGATTTCAGATTTTGATTCTTGGGGCAATTATCCCGTTTTAGCCAGTATGGGGCTGAACGCTTGCTATACGCTATCAAAAACAGGCGAACCTTAAAAGAAAGCCAAGCGCTTGGCCAAAGCTTAGCGGTAAAGTTTCCAGGCAATTACCCGAAATTGGTTATAATGGTAATGGTTTGAGATTGGGTAATCGTTTGAAATTAAGAGAAGAGAGTTTTTGAAGCGTTGAAACAAAAAAATAGCCATGTCGGTTTATCCCCTGCCGGTTTATCCATAGTGGAGCTTCTCATCACGCTCGGCTTGCTTGCGCTGTTGGCGGTTCTGTCCATTAACATGCTGGCGCAGTCTCCCAGTAGCGCCAATCGCTGGGGACGAGTCGCCAATGATATGGTGACGCACCTGGAAATGGCTTGTAATACGGTTCGCCTAAGCCAGGGAACGGGCCCTTTTAGGGCGACAAAAATTGTCGCCACCCCGCCGGTTGATCCCAGCATGCACCAGTATGAATATGCCTACACTGAGGCAGGCTCGACCGAAGACCCTGATGGGTATCAGTCTGCGGCATATACGTCAAAATGCCCGCTGCATACGGATACGGCCACCAGTGATGGCATTGCCAACACCTATGTCTGCAACACGCTTTATCGCGGCATGAGCATTTTCCTGCCGACCTGGGAAAGCAATGTGAAAAAGCTCACAGGCCCCGAGCGCCTTGAGTATCCCAACGATATTGTCCTCTATTTAAGGCCGGATGAGGCGACCGTCGCTGACCCAAACAGCGAAATTCCCAACGCCGGTGCTGATAATACGCCGGCCAGCTTTGCCCATGATGACATTATGGACACCGTGGATGATCGCGAGTGGTTGCTGCTGGATATGAACGGCACGGATGGCCCCAACAGTATAGCTGCCGGTGGTGACCGCGTTTTGCTGCACGTCGATGATTCCTCGTGTAAAATTCTTACGGCCAGACAGAAGTGTAAGCTGGTTAATTCGGCCGGAACCTGTAATGACGGTGCGGTGACGACCTATCCTCAATCGTTTTACGATCAAAACCGAAATTATTGCAGTAACTTCCTTGATGCCAACTGTCCTTATTCCGATACCCCATAATTGAAGTCAATGTAGGATTTACCAAATGATGATACGGTCATTGCCCCATCGCTTCCTGCATCATGCGTCTTGCAATGACAGAACTGGCAAGGCGAGGGTTGGGGTCAGCCTGCCTGAGATTTTAATCAGCATCGCGCTTTTCTCAGTTGCCGTTGTGGGGATTTATCTTTCCACCAGCAATGCCCAGCGGGTTATCATCAAGGGGATGCAGGCTGATGTTGAGGCGGCCATTGCCAATATGAAAATTGCGGAGGTTAATCCCTATGATGTGGATGTGGACACCGCCTATGACGCTCCGGCAACCTACACAACCGGAAAGCAATCTTATGCGCTGCCCAATGGCCAGGTAATTTACTGGACGCGCGCCGTGACCTCCGCAAACGCCAGCGGTGATGTCAAGCAAGTCAATGTCTATCTTTATAAAAAATCCACCGACAGCACGCCGTATCGAAAGTTTAGAAAAGACATCGTGCTGGACAAGCAGTCGTTTATCCTGGCTGATCCCACGGTTAACGCCACTGTTCCTGCTTATCTCAAGGACGTGACGGGCGCCGTGTGGACTCGGATGAACCGAAGCAATGATGCCACCATTGCCAGCGGTGATACCCACCGGGCCGGGCCAGATCCCGCTATTAATAACCCTATTCTTCGTTCCGACTTGACCCCCGCTACGGGAACGCCCAACGTTTTGTTCTGGACATACGGCTTGAGCCCGCCAGATGCAACGCCGAACAATATGATTTTCTACATCCCCGCCACCCAGGGCCAGACATATACCATTAAACTGGGGTATTGCGAATGCAATGCCGCAGGTGTTGGCACGCGTGTGATGAGAGTCTTGATTAATAACACGGTGGTGGAAACCGGTTTGGATGTTCGCGCAGTGGCCGGTTTAAACAAGGCGATGGTTCGTCAGTACAAAGCACAGTCCATGAACCTGGGCAGTGGCGTATATGGATTGAAAATCGATTTGGATCGAAACGGTAGTACGAACAAGCCGTTACTGATGAATATGCAGATCGAGCGAGGCACTTCTCAGTGAGAAGTGCGGAAAAGACAATTAAGAGTTAGCTTTTCACCTTGTTGATCAGTCGTTGAAGCTGAACGGTAAGGGCTTCTGGCGTGCCAGTGTTATCCAATACCTCCCATTGCGGGCATTGCTTCAAGCGCTTGAGCTTTTCCTCATAAGAAAACTGGCTGTCAATGCGCTGCCGGGCTTCCTGCTCGGACATTTGGCGATAGCGCATCAGGCGCTCTAGTTGCTGATCAGGTGTGGCGTGAAGCAGCCAGACGGTATCGTAAAGCGGTTCAAGGCTGGATTCAAAAAACAGCGGAATAATGGCTACCGCAGCCAGTTCGCCTTTTTCAATCTCATTGTGGAAAAACGTCACGATGCCTTCGCGCGTCTTGGGGTGGATCCAGCTTTCCAGAAGCTTTTTTTCCTCGGGGTTGGCAAAGACCACATGTCCCAGCTCTTTTCGGTTCACTGTTCCGTCGGCAAAAAAGACGCCATCGCCAAAATGTTGTCGGATGTTGCGCTTGAGATTTTCATCATGGGCAAGCATCTGGTGGACGATATCATCGGCGTCAATGGTTGGAATGCCTGCCGCTTTAAGGTATTCGCGCGCAAGGGACTTGCCTGAGGCGATGCCGCCAGTCAAACCGATTTTCAGAATTTCAGCCCCGCGATGCTGCGGGCGGGTTGTTTCACGAGTAGTTTCTCTGGGCTTTATCACTTCAATCTTGCTTGATTTACGAAAGTTCATAACGTTAGAACACCCACGTCTCATTAAAAATACTGTTCCTATGCTACCATAACGGCAGAAACGCTCTGCATCTAGTCGCTATTTGGGCGAGGGTCATTTGAAAAAATGCTTGTTTTGCCCGCACAGCAGAAAACTACCATGCATCGTGATACGGATCATTCACATTTGGGGGCGTTACAAGCATTTTTTCAAATGACCCTCGCCCAAATATCTACAACCGCTGGGCTAGGGCTTAATCGTTATCAACCGAAAAATTAAAGAGAAAAATTAAAGATAAGAAAGAAATTAAAACATCAATGTACTGGGATCAATTCACTCGTCGCCACCAGGTATATGTCTGCCTTGCCGCTGTCTTTGTCAGCTCGTTGATCATCGCCAATCTGGTCGGGGCATATCTTTTTGAAATCGTTCTACCTTTTGAAATGCCGCTCTTGGGTAAGCGGGCGCTTCTTTCGGCGGGCATTATCCCCTTTCCGGTTACCTTTTTACTAACCGATCTTCTCAATGAATACTATGGTGAAAAAGGCGCGCGCTTTATCACGTTCGTGGGCTTTGCCATGTCTATTCTGGTGTTTTTATATCTGCTTTTTGGGAATTTTTTGCCCGTTGCGGGCGAAACCGTCATCCTGCCAAGCCAATATAGCGCTTTTTCCGATAACTACGCTAACATGTTCGCCGCCTCTCTAACTGCATATCTCATTGGGCAGTTGCTGGATATCAAGGTTTTTGGCGTTTTCAAAGCGCTGACCGGAAGCCGTTTTCTCTGGCTTCGCGCCACGGGCTCCACGGTCATTTCGCAGGTCTTTGACTCCCTGATCGTCACCAGCATCGCTTTTTATGACAATCTCAGCGTGGATAAAATCCTGCTCATCGCAGCCAGCAATTACACCTGGAAATTTATCGTCTCAGTGGGGATTACGCCATTTCTGTATATGGGCCATATGATTTTAAAACGCCTGCTGCACATCACTCCCGAGCATGTTGAGGTTTCTGGGGAGCTTAATTAAAGGATCAAATTGCCTTTTAAATCATAGGGCGTGGCATGGGTGATTTTAACGGGAACGATTTCACCGGGGACAATCCCCTGGCCTTTAATTTGTACCGTATTATCGATTTCAGGGGCGTCCCACTGGGTGCGCCCAACAGCAACGCCGTATTCGTTGACCATATCCACAAGGACATTCACCGTATCGCCCACCATTGCCTGGTTTTTGGTGTAAGCAATCTGTTGCTGAATGGCCATTAACTCGTTGCGGCGCGATTTAATCACCTGTTTGGTCACTTTCCCATCCAGGGTTTTACTGTGGGCCGTATCGACGTCGGAATACTCGAACACACCCAGCCTGTCCCACTGCGCTTCCTGGATGGTCTGTTTCAAATGCTCGTAATGTTCTTGGGTTTCACCCGGAAAGCCCACAATGAAAGAAGTTCTCAGCTTGACATTACGAATCATCGAACGGGCGCGTTCGGCAAATTCAATTAAATTCGTCTCAGGCCTGCGCATCCGCCTTAAAATTTCAGGATGGCTGTGCTGAAGCGGACAATCCAGGTATTTCACCACTTTATCGCACTGGTCAATGGCCCTTAAAAGCTCGTCCGATACGAGATTTGGATAGGCGTACATAAAGCGGATCCACTGAAGTTCCTCGATTTCATTCAGCGCATAAAGCAATTCCGGCAGGCTGCTGCCGATGTCCTTGCCGTAGCTGGTGCTGTCCTGCCCCACCAGGATAATTTCAGGAACCCCCTTCTGGGCAAGCTCCCGGGCGTTTTGAACCAGGTTATCCAGGCTTCGGCTTCTAAAAGCCCCGCGCATAGAGGGGATGATGCAGAAGGAGCATTTATAATCGCAGCCCTCAGCGATTTTTAAATAGGTATAAGATCCTACGGTGATGTGGCGGCGGACGGTGTCTTCCTCCAGAATGTATTTTGGATCCTGCTGTATGGCAAGCACGCGCTCGCCCGCTTCGACGCGCTTCATCACCTGGCCGATTTCGCCCACGTTGTCAATGCCCACCACGGCCTTGGCTTCCGGGAACAGATCCAACAGTTCTCCCTGGAATTTCTGGGCCAGGCAACCGGTAATCATCAGCTCCTTGCCCTGGGCTGCAAGATTCGCCAGCACCCGCACCGACTCCTCCTGGGCCTTGTCGATAAAAGCGCAGGTGTTCACCAGCACGATATCCGCATCGGCTTCATCGGCCACAATCTGGTGATTGTCTTTATCCAGAATGCCCAACATGGTTTCCGTGTCCACCAGGTTTTTAGGACAGCCCAAATGGACAAATCCAATTTTCTGCGGCCCCGCTTTTTTATCTGGGCTTGCGGAATCTTTTGTAATAGGGGAGGGGGTGGGATGGCTCATAACCAAATGGGCTCCGCTGCTCGGGGGATAAGGGTATTGTAAGATATCTTTGAGGTGGGGGGATCGTAGCAGGAACAAAGCGGCTTTGCACCTGTTTGAGTAAACGTGAATGCCCAAGCATAAGCAGCATGGGGTTGTAATTCGATCTTCTCAGTTCTAAAACAAAAGGGCCATAATGATGACTATTGGCTTAATACCCTTGTATAAGGCCAAGGGTAGGGGGAATACAGTTCCTATGGACAATTCAACGTTGTGTGACAAGCCCTATAGTGAGGGTATTGGCATCATTCATGACAGCGGCTTGCAATTATTTACAGAACGCTTAACTCAGATGGCAATCATATCAACGTATTCATAACCTAATAACCGGGAGTCAGCGCCAACGTGTCCATACAGCGCCTGAGGGGTCGTGCTTCGGCATTGACCATCACTTTGTTTTTCATTATTTTATTGAGCCTTGAAGCGGTTATGGTAACCCTTGTATTGGCCCGAGATGCTGGCCAGGAGGGAACGCTGAGGGGGCAAAACATCAGTAACCGGCAATCGGCTGAGCTGATGATTGAATCCCTGAAAACCGCACTTTATCAGGGCAGCAAGGCCGGCCTCAGTCCAGGCGATCTTTGGAATAAATATAAACGCAACGGTTCGGATACGACCTATTCAACGCTCTCAGATAGTCGATACCAGTTACTTAACCCTGAGAACGGCCAGAATGAGATGCTGAATGGACAAACCTCCGCCTGGATTCAGGAGCATCGCGGTCATTACTACCACATCGCCGCCCGGGTGAAAGTGGGGGCAACCGACATCACCACCCACCGCTGGGTTCAGTTGAGCCCTTGCCAGTCTGGCGGTACACTGACGACAATCCTGTCAGGGGTTCCTTATCCTGGATTTAACGCCACGGTGGTTGACCCGAGTGATGGCAGGGTGTTTTTCGGCAGCGCCAACAATACCAGTGTGGCGCCTTCAAACCTTTATAGCTGGCATCCTTCCACGGGTCTTTCGACCATCGTTTCAGGCAGGCCGGGGGTCGGGAACCGCTCGCTTTTTATGGGCGATGATGGCCGGATTTTCTTTGGCGAAGGGCCAAGTGGAAACGATACCTTCTGGACTTGGAAAGCCGGAGTGCTCTCCACGGTGGTAAGCGGTTTAAATGGTGCGGGAAGGGCCTGTGAAACCTGTGGCATGCTTTATGGCGCCCGGGGTGGGAAGGTGGCGGCCCTGGATAAGGTTGCCAGCCGGATTTATGTCGGCACACAATCAGGCGGCAAGTTATACACCTGGAAAGACAATGTTCTCCAGACTATTTTTAATTCAGGCACCGCCGCTGCCAAAATGGCGGTTGGTGGCAGTAACGAGCTTTTCTGGATGGACAAGGATTTGCTGCTGATTAACCAGCTTTATCGCTGGACGCCAGCAACGGGTACGCAGAATGTCGCCTCTTTAATTGGCATCTCGTTGCTGGCACAGGACGGCTTTTCAGTCACCAGCAATGGCCGGGTTTTCTTTAGTATCCTGACCATTGGCCCCTTGCTGGCGCCTTTGGGGATTTGGCAGTCGGGCACCGGCCTGAATCTTGCCTTGGACAGGCAGTATCAAAACGCGGTCGGCCCCGCCAATTTTCACGAATTTCCGTCAGGGCAGGTGTTTATCGGTGCATACGGGCTTTCAGGCATCTGGTCGCCCGGAGCGCCCAATAACGTCCAGCTTTTATCCAACAACGCCCCTGGCGGCATGGCCTTTAACGGGAATCTGATGGCCTTTGGGGATAGCACCGCCAATGGTGGCGTATACGCCTGGACACCCTCCGGGGGCTTGTCCACCATTACGACAGGGATTGACTATCCGGGCGAGAATGAAGGAATGCTCTGGTCAGGCGGCAAGCTGTATTTTGGCCAGAGAAAACCCAATGGCAGCTTGTATGCCTGGGACGCTCAGAGTGGTGCGCTTACCAGCATCGCGCTTCCCAATGTCGATAACCCGGCTATAAAAGCGTCTATTGCCGCTGACGCTTCCGGAACGGTTTACTTTGGCTCTGATTCCGCTGTCGGGGGTGCCTGGGCTTATAACGAATCGCAAGGCTTGACGCCAATTGTTACCAATCGCCCTTCCCCTGGTGTTTACTCGATGAGCGCCCATCCACATGGCGGTGTGTACTTCGGGGAATATTCCAGCACCGGCAATTTTTACTATTACCTTCCCAAACGCTGTGAAGATAGAACGTACTGAGGAGAGAACCTACTTATGATGATCCAGTTTCAAATTATGCTTTATCATAGCTTTATGCGGATAATCCAAAAGTTGTGCCAGATACTTCAAAGCGGTTAAAATTAATTTTTAGTTTTATTAATTTCTAGCTTTGCAGAGGATGCAGCTTTTGTGAGATTGGTCGATAAACACAGGGAGAGACGAGTTGGTAACCAAACTTGGTTTCGATAGCCGTTTGAAATGCCGATAGCAGTTTGAATTCACGTATGCCGAACTATCTTCAAGCAAAGCGCTTTGCTTATAAAGCCTCGGCGCTGGTCATCACTCTGGTGTTTATTGTGCTGCTTGGGCTTGAGGCCTTGATGGTGAGCATGATCCTGGTGCGAAGCACCGGGGCGGAGGCGGGCCTTCGAGGACAGAATCTCCAGGTGAAGCGTGCTGGAGAGCTGGTTCTCGATACGCTCAAACAGGTGATTTACAATGATGTTTTAAGCAATGATCTAACCCCGGCGCAGGCCTGGGCAAAATATAAGCGGGGCGGGTCGGATACGACATACTCGAATCTGGCTTCAAACCGCTATAATGTGGTCAACCCGGAGTCAGGCGCTAATGACCCGCTTGGGATAGAAACAGCGGCCTGGATTCAGGAGGTGCGAGGGGATTATTACCATCTGGTGGGCAGGGCCCGGCTGGATGGGGTGGATATTATGACCAATCGCTGGGTGATGATATCCCCCTCTTGCGTTGGTGGCGGGTCAGGGGCCGCCGCAGGCCTGACGACCATCGTGACAGGTGTGTCATACCCAGGTTTTCGTTCAACAGCAGTTGACCCCGTAACGGGAAGGGTTTTCTTCAGTAATGTCGGTTTTGGAACGCAAACAGGAAAAACGCTTTGGACGTGGCATAGTTCAACCGGTCTGAGTACGATTGTAACCAACCAGAATGGCGTGGCTGGCAAGTCTATCATGGTGGCCGATGACGGGCGCGTTTTTTTTGGAGAGGGTAATTCGTCTCCAGATAGTTTTTGGACGTGGAAGGACAATATTCTTTCCACCTTAAGCGACGGATGGGCCGGTGCGGGCCGTCGTGCGGATGATACTGTCCCTCGCAGGCTACTCAAGCTGGATAAAAGAACCGGCAGAATTTATTGGGGAAGCGCGGGTACTGGCGGGATGGCAACTTGGAAAAATGGCGTGATGACCACGATTCATTCCAGCGGCCCCAATTTTATGTATAACATGGCCATTGGCGCTCCTGATGAAGCGTTTTTCGTCAACGGTGAAACGGGTTATAAAATCTATCGCTGGACGCCCGCTACCGGCTTAACCACGGTGTTTAACCTTTCAGGGGCGGGGATTACCAATTATCCTGACGCCGTTGCCGGTGCCAATTCCAATGGACGCGTGTTTTTTGGCGAAAACAACAGCCCCGCTCTCGCTTATACCTATCAGCTTGGGGCGGGTTTAACCACGTTGCCTTTTCAGCATTTTTATTTTGGTCATCCGAACTATTATCTGGACAAGAACGAGTCGGCCTGGTTTCACGAGTTTGCCACAGGCCATGTGGTTATCGCTGATGATGGCGGGGTTTATACCTGGAATCCCAGTGTTCCAACGACATTGGTTAAGCTGCCTTCAAACGCCTGGAGTTTTATGCGCATGAACCACTCTAAAACCTTGGTGGCTTACGCCGAAGATGGCGGATCCACCACGGTGCGCGTTTGGGGGCCTACCAGCGGTCTTTCAACGGTTCCAGGTCTATACGCAAAACCGGGTTACATCGAAGGAGCCGCTTGGTCTTACGATGATCGGTATTTATATTTTGGCGGCGAAATTTCTCCCGGACGCTTCTACCAGTGGGAAGCGGCCACCAATCAACTGTCCACCATTTTCGCCGGCCCTTCCCATCTGGGCATTTACGGGGTAATTGCAACCGATTCCAATGGGTTTGTCTATTTTGGCCCCAACATATCGGGCGCCAGTATGTATGCTTATTCAGGATCGACCGGGTTGACCACCATTGTGTCCGGTCTGGATTACCCGGGTGACATTTCAACCCATGAAAACCCGCAAGGCGGCGTGTATTTTGGTCAGTGGGCCAGCCCCGGAAACTTTTACTATTATAGCCCCGGCTCAACCTGTACGGCCCGTACCTTCTAAGCAGTGTAGGCATTCAAATTAATGACACGTAAAAACACCTCTTACAAAGCCTCCGCGCTGGTAATAACCCTGGTGTTTATTGTGCTGCTTGGGCTTGAGGCCTTGATGGTGAGCATGATCCTGGTGCGAAGCACCGGGGCGGAGGGGGGCCTGCGCGGGCAGAATATTGCAGTCAAGCGCGGGGCGGAAATTGTTGTAGACACCTTAAAACAGGCGATTTATGCGGACATCGTTGCCAATGGCCTGACGCCAGCGCAGGCCTGGGCAAAGTACAAGCGGGGCGGGTCTAATACGACATACTCGAACCTGGTGTCAAACCGCTATAATGTTGTCAATCCAGAATCAGGCGCTAACGACCAGCTAGGGATTGAGACATCTGCCTGGATTCAGGAGATGCGTGGTAACTATTATCACCTGGTAGGCAGGGCCAGACAGGACGGTGTGGATTTAATCACCCATCGCTGGACGATGATCACCCCCTCTTGTTCATCAATCCCTGTCGCAACAGGCTTGACGACTATCGCCATCACCACTTATCCAGGAGCATTGGGAACCGAAGTGGATCCCGTCACCGGGCGCGTTTTCTTTTCCAATATTGCGGATGATAACCTTACCGACTTTAGCAATTTTTATACCTGGCACAACACGACAGGGCTAAGCACCATATTGCCCAGTAACCGTCGCGGCGTTGGTAGCCACGGGATGCAGATTGCCAACGATGGCAGGATTTTTTTCGGTTCAAACTCGGTTAATAACGCCAACTACCAGGATGGCTTCTGGACCTGGAAAGATAATGTTCTAAGCACCATTGTCAATGGGCTTAGCGGGCCTGGAAGATTCTGTATGAGTTGTGGAAAATTTACTCAGATTGATAAAAGTACGGGCAGGGTTTACTTTGGCACTGCATGGCAAAGCAACGTCTTTACTTGGAAGAACAATGTTTTGACAACCATATTGGATGAGAGCGGTGGCTCGCTAGGTCATTGGACACCTGCAGGGAGCCATATAGTCATTGGCATTAATCCTGAAGAAATTTTTTTCACGGATGATACTTCTCCCAATTGGCTGCTTCATCGCTGGACACCGGCAACGGGTTTGACGACTGCCGCCAATTTGGGCGGTTCGGCTCTGCACCCAAGGACGGCATTCGTTCAAAGCGATGGGCGGGTTTGGATGGTGGATTACAATAGTTCGGGTAAAGTGCGCTCATATAAGACGGGACTCGGTCTTTCCACGTTGCCTGGCAATTATAATTACATTGAGATGTGGGACACTGATCGTAAAATGTGGCGCTTTTCGGAATTTGCCGACGGTTCTGTCTTCTTTTCTACCTGGGCAAGCGCTTACATCTGGCGGCCAAGCAGCCCGCAAACCGTTATCGCTTTACCGTCCATAGGACAATTTTCTGCAATGAGCGCGGACAAAACCATGGTCGCTTTCAGTGAGGATGCAGTCACCCGGATGTACGTTTGGGGGACGTCTAGCGGGCTTTCAACCGTTCCCGGTACTTGGAATTACCCTGGCTATCACGAGGCGCTGATTTGGTCTGGCACGGAAAATAAGTTGTATTTTGGCGGTTATATGAGTCCTGGCAGGGTTTACAGTTGGGATGCCGCCACCCAGCAGCTTTCTACTATTATTACCTCTACAGAAGGATACATTGGGGTTTACAGCGGCATGTCAGTAGATAGAGTGAACGGGAATATTATCTACGTTGGCACGGATGATTCCAGTGCCAAAGCATGGGCTTATTCTCCTTCTGGCGGACTAACCACGCTTGTTTCCAATCGGCCAAATCCAGTCGGATTCCCGATGTTTGCAAGCCCTTTAGGCGGTGTCTTTTTTGGGGAGTATAACTCAAGCGGCAGGTACTACCATTATCACCCGGGCGGTAATATCGGCGGTTGCTCTAACCGGACTTTCTAAAAACATTAAGACGCTTAGCGATAGAATACTAGCGATAGTTGGTAAACTGAAGCGGCAGGCCCTGCTTCTCGCCGTATTCGCGCACCAGGGCGATGACATCCTGCAAGTCATCCTTGCTCTTGGCTGAAACGCGCACCTGCTCTCCCTGAATACTCGGCTGGACTTTGAGTTTGCTGCCCTTTATTTCGGCCACGATTTTCTTGGCCGCTTCCTGGCTGATGCCTTTTTTAAGCTTCACCGGCAGCCTGACTTTGCCGCCAAGGGCTTCCTCGTGTTTTTGAATATCGAGAATCAGCGGGCTTAAGCCGCGCTTGGTGACTTTGTTTTCCAGAATGTCGTAAATGTTCTTGGCGGCAAACTCATCGGTTGAGGTGATGACGATTTTGCTGTTGTTCTCTTCCAGCTCCACGGTGCTGCCGCTGTCTTTCAGGTCAAAGCGAGCGCCCAGTTCACGCCGTGTCTGATCAAGCGCGTTGATAAGCTCCTGCTGGTCAAATTCCGAGACGATATCAAAACTGCTGTCTTTGGACATGAAAAAAATCCCTTTCCGCTAAAGCTGAGAATGGCCATATTTTACACAAACAGACGCTTTTCAGGTAGGCTGATGTCGTCATGCCCTCGAAAGCGGGAATGACGCCGTTTCGTACAAATATACAGATAAAGGTTAGCTTCTTTATGGATTATGCCATTCAATTACTGGCCATTATCTGCCTCTTTTTATTCGGTGGCCTCTGGCTGAAGGACAATATGGGCCTTCCGCTGTGGGGCGTGGTCAGCCTCTTCTTTATCGGGTTTGGGGCGGGCATGGCGGTTCTGTATCTGCGCGGTCAGGAAGAATCCAAAAAAGTTGAGAAGCGCTCGCGTGAGAATCCCATAGCGCCACCAGCCGTTGCTGATAATCCTGTTGCCGATAGTCCTCAAGAAGAAGAGCAAGAACCGCATGAATGAGAATTTTAAAGTCAAACCCTTTCCTGATTCAGCGTTGCCGGTTCAAGATCAAAGTGCGCCAACACTATCCGGCTGCTCGATTCGTCTTGCCGGGTTTGCCCTGGTGTGCTACGCGCTTTCTCTGATATTTCCGGCCTCAGTCTTCTCGCAATGGCTCTACCTTGGCTGGGGGTTTGCGCTAGGGTTTCTGTATGTCGCAAGCTTGATTGTTAAGAATTATATCTTTTCAGGGCGCTTTAAACGGCTGCTTTCATCGAATATGGCGCTTTTTTTCCTGTTCTCCCTTTTGCGTGTTGTGTTTTTTGGGTATGCTTTTTTTCTGGTTTTTCTAACCGGGGGGCGTGATTCCCAACGACTCCTCCTTGTCTTCAGCGGTTTTTTGGGTTATTCATCTTGGATATTCCTAGAGTACTTGGTTAACGCCTTCAGGTTGAATCGCAATAAATATTAGAGCCCCGGTTTTCAATGGCAGGCAAATAATAGGGCGCTGAATGAACAGGTCGCAGGCACTGAATTAACGGCAAGATATAAGAGATTACAAGAGATTAATCGCCACTATGGATCACTTTTGGAAAATCGAGCTTCTTGGTCAGGCTGTCCACCTTAATACCTTGATTATGGTCTGGGCGGGGATGGCGGTTCTTCTGGTTTTTGCTTGGCTTGCCACGCGAAATCTTCAGCTCGTGCCCAGCAGGCTTCAACTTGTGGGCGAAGGCTTTTATAACCTTGTTCGAGGCATGACATATTCTTCATCCGGCAAGGAAGGCGATAAATATCTTTTTATCGTCGGTTCGCTTTTTCTCTTCGTCTTAACCGCCAACCTTATGGGCCAGCTGCCGCTTCGTCTGGTGCATATTCCCCACGGCGAGCTGATTGCGGCAACAGGTGACATTAACACCACCCTCGCACTGGCATTGGTCACGTTGGTGAGCTACCTGGTGCTTTCCTGCAAGCGCCTGGGTTTTGGCGGGTTTCTCAACCACCATATGGAGCCCAAGATTTTTGGCCTTCCCTTAATGCTGCCCTTCCATTTGCTGGATCACATCACGCGCCCCGGCTCCCTGATGCTTCGACTTTACGCCAATATTCTTGTTGGTGAAATGCTTGGCGCGATCGCACTTCAGTTTGTGCCTATCGGCTTGCCGGTACTCATTATCTTTATGGAAATCGGCGTTGGTGTTTTGCAAGCTTACATTTTTGCGCTGCTTAGCACGATTTATATCGGTTTAATGACTTCCCACGGAGAAGATCACCACTAGCTTATATTTGCCCCTTGTCAAAAAGTTTTATCGTAAAGGAGAACTCTCAAATGGAAACACTCGTCGTTGGTCTCGCAGGTCTTGGCCCTGGCATCGGTATTGGTCTTTTGGCTGCCGCTTATTGCAACAGCGTTGCCAGACAGCCTGAAGTGCAAGGTCGCCTTTTCCCCCACGCCATCCTCTTTGCCGGTCTGGTCGAAGTCTTGGGTCTGCTCGGTTTCGTGACTTTTGTAATGAACAAAGGTTAGTCTTTTAACAAGCGTCCCTGCTTTGACAATGACCATATGCATAGGCATCTGTAAATGATTTCGTTTAACTTAACCGCACTTCTTGTCTTTATCAGCTTTCTGGGCTTTATGTTCCTGATGAAAGCGCTTTACTTCGATCCGATTGCCAACATCAAGGCCAAGCGGGAAGAGAAGCTCTTTGACGATCAGGCGAAAGTCGACGAGGCCGCCAAGTCTTTGCGCTACATGCGTGAAGACTATGATGCCCAGCTTCGCGAGGCCAGGAAAAAAGCCCAGGAGCAGATTCTTCAAATCAGCCAGGACGCTAAAGCAAAAGCCAACGAGCTTTTGGCTGAAACAAGACAACAAGTCCGCAACGATCTGGACAATAACCTGAACGAGTTGTCCGCTTGGCGCGAAGAAACCTATCGCCAATTGGGCGAGAAGCGCCAGGAGCTGAAGCGCCTGATTCTGGAAAAAATCACAAGCTCTCAGACAATCGGCGCCGAGCGTTCCTCGGTTAACTCTCACTAGCTCTTTTCTGTCATTATTACGGAGTTTCCATGATCCCTCTCAGTGCCCTGATTTTAAACGCTGCCGCAACAGCTCACGGTGAGTTGGGCGAACAGTCTTTGTGGGAGACGGTGCTTCACTCCAACCTGATTAACTTCATTATCGCCGTTCTGCTGATCGCCTTGCTGGTGAAAAAGCTCAACGTTGGCGGCATGTTGGCGGGGAACCGGGAAAAGCTGAAGTCTGAAATTGAATCGCTTGCGGCCGAACGTCAGAAGGCCGAAGCCCAGTTGGCTGAACTCAAGCGGGAAACGGCGAACCTTCATCAGGAAGTGTCGACAATTTTGGGCCAGGCGCAGGCCACTGCCGAGAAAATGGCGGCCCAGATCCTTGAAGACGCCAGGCGCGACGCCAGCGCTTTGATTGAAAACAGCAAGCGCCGCATTGAGGTGGAACATCATGCGGCGGCCAAGGATATTGAAAAACGTCTGCTCGCCGACGCCCTTCAGGACGCGCGCTTGGAGCTTGCCCAGAATTTAAACAGCCACGATCAAAAGCGTTCGGTGGATGATTTTATCAGCGAACTAAGCCACTCAAAATAATGCTCTCGCGTTATTCCCGCTTTTGCGAGAATGACAAAGTAAAATACCGGTGTAAATAACCAAAGGTTGAAAATGCCAAAACTGCTTGATAACCAGCTTGCCTCCAGATATGCCAAGGCCGTTTTTTCCGCCGCCTTAGAGCACGATTGCCTTGATGCGGTGCGGGAAGACCTGGATGCTGTTGCCTCCGTGATGCGCGATGTACCACAGTTGGCGCCATATTTTGCCAATCCAGCCACCACGCATGCGGATAAAGAAGCCTTTGTTCAGGCTGAATTTGTCTCCAAGGTTAATCCATGGGTGGGCAATCTCTTAAAAATTATGGTGGAAAACGCCCGCATGGCGATTCTGCCCCAAGTGGCCGAACAGTTTGCTCAACTGCTTAACCAGCATCGCAATATTGCCACTGCCGAGGTGATGAGCGCTGTAGAGCTTGATGATAAGCAGTTAGAGCGTTTACAAAAAACCT
Source organism: Vampirovibrionales bacterium (assembly GCA_035285165.1). Classification (GTDB taxonomy): domain Bacteria; phylum Cyanobacteriota; class Vampirovibrionia; order Vampirovibrionales; family Vampirovibrionaceae; genus JAYKHP01. The sequence goes on from JAYKHP010000019.1 coordinate 261,996, forward strand.
TGGAGGCGCGTTTCGGCTTTTCGCGCGTCGAACTTCATAATCGGGTTGAGCCGGGTATTCTGGGTGGCGCGATTGTCAAAATCCAGGACCAAATTATCGACGGCAGCTTTTCCGGCAAGCTTGAGAATCTCAAAAAGCAGTTCGCATAACGACAAGTTTTTTCTGGTCATCAACCAAACCAAATTCTTATCTCTTGAAAACAGCATTCTACGGATTTAAACAGAAGGAAATTGAACCATGGCAAGCATCCGAGCGGAAGAAATCAGTACCGTCCTGAAAGACAAGATTGCCAATTACGAAAGCGATTTGTCGGTTAGCAACGTGGGCACCGTCCTTGAAGTTGGCGACGGTATTGCCCGTATCTACGGCCTTCGCGCCGCGATGGCAGGCGAGTTGATCGAGTTTGCCGATGGCCATAACACGATGGGGATGGTCTTAAACCTTGAAGAAGACAACGTCGGCGCCGTGATTATGGGTGAGTATCTTCACATTCAGGAAGGCCAGCTCGTTAAATCCACCGGCCGTATCGCCTCGGTTCCCGTTGGCGATGCTCTTTTAGGTAGGGTGGTTAACCCGCTCGGCCAGCCGCTTGATGGCAAAGGCCCCGTTGAATCCACTGAATTTTTGCCCGTCGATAGAAAAGCGCCCGGTATTATCGCCAGAAAATCCGTCCACGAACCGCTTCAAACCGGTATTACCGCTATTGATGCGATGACGCCCATTGGCCGTGGTCAGCGCGAGTTGATTATTGGAGACCGGCAGACCGGTAAGACCGCCATTGCCATTGACACCATCCTGAACCAAAAAGGCAAGGATGTTATCTGCATTTATTGCGCGATTGGTCAGAAATCAAGCTCGGTTGCCCAGAACATTAAGGTTCTGGAAGATAACGGCGCGATGGAATATTCCATTATCGTCAACGCTTCAGCCACTGACTCGGCCCCTCTGCAGTATTTAGCACCCTTTGCCGCCGTTACCATCGCCGAAGGCTTTATGGAAAAAGGCAAACACGTTCTGGTGATTTATGATGACTTGACCAAGCAGGCCTGGGCGTATCGCTCGATGAGCTTGCTGCTTCGCCGTCCGCCGGGTCGTGAAGCATACCCTGGCGATGTCTTCTACCTGCACTCGCGCTTGTTGGAGCGTGCCGCAAAGCTGAATGACAGCTTGGGCGCGGGCAGCATTACCGCCTTACCGATTATCGAAACCCAAGCTGGTGACGTTTCAGCCTATATTCCTACCAACGTTATTTCGATTACCGATGGCCAGATCTTCTTGGAGTCTGATCTCTTCAACGCCGGGGTTCGTCCTGCCATTAACGTCGGCTTGTCTGTCTCGCGTGTAGGGGGCGCTGCCCAAACCAAGGCTATGAAGGCGGTTGCCGGCACCCTGCGTTTGGCGCTTGCCCAGTACCGCGCCTTGGAAGCCTTCGCCCAGTTTGCAAGCGATTTGGACAAATCGACCCAAGACCAGTTGCGTCGTGGTCAGCGTCTGGTGGAGGTTTTGAAACAGCCCCAGTACTCGCCGCTTTCAAACGCCCAGCAAGTGTCGATTCTCTTTGCCGCAAACAAAGGGTTGCTTGACTCGTTGGAAACCAACCAAATCAAGGCATTCAAGGAAGAATGGTTCGCCTACTTCTCGGCCAACGTCTCCGACATTGAGGCCCATCTGAACAAGGGCGACAAGTTAAGCGATGATCAAGAGAAAAAGCTGCTGGATCACGTGACGAAGTTCCGCGATTCCGTCTTCACCGGCAAAGCCTCTTAATATTAGTATCATTGCGAGGCTCTATAGAGATTAATAACAATGCCAAACCTTAAAGATATTCGACGCCGGATTAAGAGTGTGAAAAGCACTCAGAAAATCACGCAGGCGATGAAAATGGTGGCGGCGGCCAAGGTCAAACGCGCCGAAAACCGTGTGAAGGCCGCTCGGCCTTATGCTTCTGAACTGCACAGCCTGATGCACCTGGTCTATGAAGCCTTGGTTACAAAGGGTATGGATATTTCGCAAGACGCCTCGCGCTATCTTTCGTTTCTATCCCCCCGACCGGTCAAAAACCTGGGTATCCTGGTCATTAGCTCGGATCGCGGCTTGTGTGGCAATTACAACAGCACCATCATTCGCCAGGCGTTCCAGTTGGAAAAAGCGTTGCGCGAAAAAGGCGTCACACCGAAATTCTACCTGGTGGGCAACAAGGTCATCCAGTCTTTTAGTCGCTATAGTAACAGTGAACTGCTGGGCTCAATGGGCGGCATTACGGCTGCCCCCACGGTTCAGGAGTCAACCCAAATCGCCCAGACGCTGATTAACGCTTATCTCAATCAGGAAATTGACGGCATTGAAGTTCTCTCCACGCATTTCGTGTCGATGATTTCCACCAAGGCCGAGATGACCAAGCTGATTCCGGTCAGTAAAATCAGTGACGAGGAAATAATCGAGCAGAATAATTCCAAGCATCTGCAGTCGTTGCCGGGCCCGATTCATCCCGAGCTGATGCTTCTACCCAACCCGTCCAAGATGCTGGATACCCTGATGCCGATGTACTTGGGTAATATGATATACCGCCTGCTGTTGGAGGGTGCCGCCAGTGAACTGGCTGCCCGGATGACGGCAATGTCCAATGCGACTAAGAACGCCGGGGAAATGATCGATAAACTGACGACGGTTTATAACAAATTACGCCAGGCATCGATTACACAGGAAATCCTGGAAATTGTCGGTGGCGCCGAAGCGTTGAAATAAGGGTTTAAAAGCTAAAAATAAAAGAACCGGCTTTCTTTTTTCAGAAGGCCGGTTTTTTGTAGAGGGATATGGGGATGTTTTAAAAGACTGTCTCTATCTATAGCGGGAAAAGGGAGAGGGGAATACCGAAAAAACGGGTGCCGAGCATTGGCAGGAAGCACTGCCGCAGATGCTTTTGATGAAAAGGGCTTTTTTTACGCCAGGGTGTTTACGCGGGTGCCAACACCAGCCGGTGGGCTTGCAGGGGCTGGATTAGACGCGTTTAAGGCACCTGCAAAAGGAACCCATCCGCTGCCCGTGTGCGCGTGATTTGAGCCGCTGAAGCGCAACTGGGCCTGGTTGCTGGAGGGTCTGGCGTCTTCTGCCGTATGCTCGCTGTTGTGTGCTCTCCAGAAATCGCTTTCCCCTTGGGTGGTGAAGCCTGAATTGAAGCTATACCCAAAACCATTCAAGCGAAAACTGGTGGGATGTGTTGTGTTGATGCTGCTGATCATAATCCAATCTCTCCTATCTTATAGGAGTGTTTACAAGGTACTGGGGTCAAGTTTAATACTTTGATAAGGAAAGGAACGAGGCTCTTGTTTTTATGATTTTACATATTGCTTTGTCACACAAATGTCATAATTAGTGTTTGCATGACACTTTGGTTATGGGTAATATTGACACTAACTTAGTGTTCTGTCAACACTGCTGTTTTTACAGGTGTTTATATTTCTTAATAATTTAAAACCTCACTTTTCATCTTTATCCACCATTCCCATAAAAGCCCTGTCCAAGCTCTTTATAGCTATTTCTGGGGGGTCTGTGTCATAATGTGCTGACGTGTTTTTTGCTATGCATCGGCAAATACACCGTATTTGACGCTTATGCGGATTTAGATAAGTTTGACTTGAAGGCCGTTTCTCCCATGCTTGACCTGCTTCGTAAAGTGATTCCCGATCCCAACGTGCGAAAAGTCCGGGCCATGCAGCCCACCGTGGATCACATCAATGACCTTGAAGCTGAAATGCAAAAGCTGTCCGATGAGGAACTGCGCGCCAAGACCGAAGAGTTTCGCCAGATTCTGGCCAATCGCGAGCGGGCTGATAATCATAAACAGGACAGGCAGTGGGAAAAGCAGATTCTTGATAATCTTTTGCCCGAGGCGTTTGCCGTGGTTAGGGAAGCCAGCCGTCGGGTTCTGAATATGCGCCATTTTGACGTGCAGTTGATTGGCGGTATGGTGCTGCATAATGGCGGCATTGCCGAGATGAGAACCGGCGAAGGCAAAACGCTTGTGGCCACTTTGCCTGCATACTTGAATGCCCTGACGGGTAAAGGCGTTCACGTCGTGACGGTTAACGATTATCTGGCCAGGCGTGACGCTGAGTGGATGGGACAGATTTATAAATTCCTGGGCTTGAGCGTTGGCATGGTGCTGAGTGAACAGCGCGGCTTTGACAGCTTCAGTGTGAAAAAAGATGCTTACGCTTCTGATATTACCTATGGTACTAACAACGAGTTCGGCTTTGATTATCTTCGCGACAATATGGCGGGCAGCAAGTCTCAGCTTTGCCAGCGCGCCTTTAATTTTGCCATTATCGATGAAGTCGATAGCATTTTGATTGATGAGGCCAGAACGCCGTTAATTATAAGCGGCCGCCTGGAACAATCGGCCGATATGTATCGCACGATGGCAAGAGTTGCGCCCAGTCTTTCAAAAGATGACGATTACACGGTCGATGAAAAGGGCCGTAATGTGGTCATGACAGAAGAAGGCATCGATCACGCCCAGGAGCTTTTGAACGTTGAGGATCTTTTTGATATTCAGAACAATTGGGCGCATTACGTGCTTCAGGCGCTGAAGGCAAAAGAACTCTTCAGGCGTGATATTGATTATGTCGTCAATAACGGTGAAGTGGTCATCGTTGACGAATTTACCGGACGCTTGATGGAAGGCCGCCGCTGGAGCGATGGGCTTCACCAGTCTGTTGAGGCAAAAGAAGGCCTGCAGATTCAGGATGAAACCCAGACGCTTGCCAGCATTACCTTCCAGAATCTTTTCAGGCTTTACCCGAAACTCTCCGGGATGACCGGTACGGCTATGACCGAAGAGGCTGAATTTGGCAAAATCTATAATTTAAGCGTTACCACCATTCCCACCAACCGGGAAGATATCCGGGTCAACATGCCCGACACGATTTTCAAGAACGAGAAAGTAAAATACATCAAGGCCGTTGAAGAGATCGTCGAATACCACGAGTTGGGTCGTCCCGTGCTGGTGGGAACCGTTTCGATTGAAAAATCCGAAGAGCTATCCAAAATGCTGAGCACGCCGGTGTATATGACGCAGCATTTGCGTGAAAAAGCCCGGCGGACTTTGGACGCGCTTGAAAACGGCAAGGAAACCGAACTGATTCGGGTGTTGGGAAGTTACCTGAAAAATCCTGAACGTTACCAGAAAGCCGATTTTGATAAATTGGCCGAGCAGTATAAAGACAAGGGCGAATTGCCTGATTTGTTACACGGCCTTGGCGAAACGGCGCATGCGGTTTCGGCCATTCAAAAAGGCATCCCGCACCATGTGCTAAACGCCAAACATCACGAGCATGAGGCGCACATCGTCGCACAGGCGGGGCGTTACAAGGCGGTGACGATCGCTACCAATATGGCGGGTCGTGGGACGGATATCTTGCTAGGCGGCAATCCGGAATTTCTGGTGAAAAAGGAATTGCTGGAAGAGGGCAGAAGTAGCCAGGAGATTGACGAGCCCGTCTTGACACGTCTTGTGGACGCTAAAAAAGTGATTACCGAAGATGAGAAGAAAAAGGTAATCGAGCTTGGCGGCCTTCATATTATTGGCACCGAGCGCCACGAATCCAGGCGGATTGACAACCAGCTTCGCGGGCGCGCCGCTCGTCAGGGCGATCCGGGCTCTACCCACTTTTTTCTATCCCTTGAAGACAGCCTGATGCGTAAATTCGGCGGCGATAAAATCGCGGGCATGATGGATATGCTGGGTGTTGAAGAAACCATGCCGATTTCTCATGGCATGGTCAGTCGGGCCATTGAAGGGGCCCAGCGAAAGGTTGAGGCTTACTTCTTCGATATCCGTAAAAATATCTTGCAGTATGATGATGTCTTGACCGAGCAGCGCCAGTTGATTTACGAGCAGCGTAAAAAAGTGCTTAATGGCGAGAATTTGAGAAGCTCCATTCGCCATATGATAGAACAGGTGATGGAGCGCCTGGTGTATTTACACGTGCCGCCAAACTCAACGTCTGAGGATTGGGATGAGGATACCAGGCAGGCGTTGATCAATGAGGTCAACGGCGTGACGCATCGCTTTTCCCACCTGGATCAATCGCTGCTGGAACAGACAAGCGTGCAGAAGCTGATCGATACCTTGCAGTCTGAAGGCCTGAAAATATACGAACAGCTAGAGGAAGAACTGACGGCCATTGCAGCCGACCTTCAAAGCCAGCACGGTATGACGCTTGCCGGACTTGAGGATGAATTGGAAGCCGAGCCGCGCGACAGTGACGGTAAATTGTTGAGTGAAGCGCAATTGGCTGAAATCAAGCATCCCCTTCGCCGCATTGAGCGCGATGTGTTGCTCTCCGTTATTGATCAGCGCTGGATCGATTACCTGCACCAGTTGGATCACCTGCGTGAAGGCATTGGCCTTAGGGCTTACGGGCAAAAAGATCCCCTGATTGAATACAAGTCCGAAGCGTTTTCGATGTTTCAGAACCTGACGTATCAAATCCAGTTTGATACGGTGTTGATGCTGTTTAACACGCGCATTGAACTTCAGATGCAAGATCAGTTTGAGCATCAGGAAATTGTTGAAGGCGAAGCGGTGGAAGTGCATGAAACCCCGCTGACCCAGGCCGCCGAACAATTCGCCCAAACGCAAGAATGAGTGAGTACAAAAGTAAAAGCTAAAAATTATATTAATTGTATATTAATCGGCTCTTGACACAAAAGTTAGAATTTTGACAACATTTTTGCACTATTGGCATTGATGCAATGGTGTAGCTTATTAATTCCTTTGAAAGGAGCCTGATTTTTATGGGAATGTTAGGAGGACTGAATCCAAAGAGTTTTTTGGGGAGGGTTATACCGCCAACGAATAGACAATTCAGAAGACAATTAGAACGCTTAGTTGAAGGAGGCCCACATTATCCAACAGGCAGTGTAACCCGCCACTCCACAGGCTATACTGCTAGAGTTGATCACCCTCCGGATGGTTCTTCTAGAGTTAACGCAGATGAATATTTATTTTCGCGTTTTGGAAAACCTACAGGAGTGAGGTATATAACAACACGGCATACTTTGGATACAACACCAGATGGAGGTCATTTTTATAGAGCAGCCGATGCTAGCCTAGCTACTGCCAAGCCCAGCTTATGGGGCTTTTCTTGGGAAAATCTTTTTGCATCCCCGCCACTTAAACTTAACAGGAGAGATGTTTGGGATGTGTTACAAGGATTCATTCCGGGAAATCCTCGCAGTTGATTTATTGTCGTTTGTTCATTAAAGCGCAACTTTAATGACTGCTTGATCGTCCAGGCACATGTCCACCCCATGTCGCCGAACAATTCGCCCAAACGCAAGAATGAATTTTATAAAGCCTAAATATTTTCGCATGCGACAATGAGGCGCATGTGGATGTGTGGAATATTATCCAGCATAAATTCCTCGCCTTCTGCGCTAAAACCCAATTTGGCATAAAAGGGCTGCGCATGGGACTGGGCTTCAAGGAGAATGCTTTTAAAACCAACTTCAGGCGCAAGCCTCAGCATAGCGCTGAGGGTTAAATGCCCCAGGCCTTTTCCCCGATGCTCTTTTAAAACCGCCATACGGCCAATGTGGGCAAGCGTTTTTTCGTTTGAATCGGCGAACATCCGACCGGTTGCAACCGCATGATCGGCGTTTGACGCATAGGCCAGCCAGTGATGACAGCCAGGTGTATCGAATTTGTCCGGCTCTGTTTCAGGTGGTGCTTCCTGCTCAATGACAAACACCTCGGTTCTGATGCGAATCGCCTCATCAAAAAGATCAGGCTTACAGCCGCTGAAGTGTTTAAGCGTGTAGGTGGGTAATGCCATATTTGTTACGAGGCAACACTTATTAGGCAACAGTGGTAACAGGGGCTTGATCGCCCAGGCACATGCCCACCCCGCGCGCCGTATGCACCAGGGCGCTGTCCATATCCACGTAATTGTATTCCTCAATGGCCGAGGCAATGGGAACGGAAACAATATCGAGTTTTTGCGCCGACACCATTTGGCCAAAGTTCCCTTCCAGAACCAATTCAACGGCTTTTACGCCGAACTGTGTGGCAAGAATGCGGTCATAAGCAATGGGAGAGCCTCCGCGCTGCAGGTGGCCCAGAATCATCACGCGGGCATCCACGTCGATTTTGCCGGTTAGTTCTTCAAGCAACAAGTGCCCCACGCCGCCAAGAATTTTGTTCTGATAGCCCGGCATGTTGCTGTCTCGGGCGACAACCGTTCCATCCTTGGGCTTTGCCCCTTCGGCGATGACGACAATGGCAAACCCCCTGCCGTTTTCCACTTTTTCATTAATTTGCTGGGCCACAATATTGGCGTCATAGGGGATTTCTGGAATCAAGGCCACATGGGCCCCGCCCGCAACGGCTGAGCTAAGCGCAATCCAGCCGGCATCACGACCCATCACTTCCAGAATCATCAGGCGGTTGTGGCTTGCAGCGGTTGTGACGAGCCTGTCAACCGCTTCTGTAGCGATTTGCACTGCAGTCTGAAACCCGAAGGTCACATCGGTTGAGGATAAATCGTTATCAATCGTTTTGGGAACGCCCACAATGTTGATGCCCCGCTCGTAGAGCTTTTGGGCAATATCCATCGAGCCCTCGCCGCCGATGCTAATCACTGCCTCGACCCCAAGCTTATCAAGCCGCTCAATCAAGTCATCGACCCGATCGACGTAATCGTAAGAGCCGTCCGGTTTTTTAACGGGCCAGTGGAAGGGGCCGCCACGATTAGTGGTTTTGATGATGGTACCACCTCGAATGTGAATGCCTGAAACGGTTTTGGCGTCCAGCAAAACGACTTCCATCGGATCCCTGAGGATGCCGTTAAAGGCTTCGATGCTTCCCAGCACTTCCCAGTCTTTTTCAAGCTCGGTACGGCGGACAATGGCTCTGATGACCGCGTTCAGGCCAGGGCAGTCCCCGCCACCGGTCATTACCATAATGCGTTTCTTGGGCATAACTGGAATACTTTCTCTCAATGCTCGTTAGAAGGCTGTTCTTAAGCCTTGTCAGTGTCTTGAGCCCTGCTCTTTAGCTACTTTAAACAAGACCTGCTCTGGGGTCAATCCTTTGAAGTCTTGAATAAGAGGCTGCAAGCTCTCAGCTCTATAGCTTTTCGGCACGATTTGACGACCATAGCGGTGCCCTCCTTCAGTTTGCCCCAATTCTGCCGAAAACCTTTAAATCTCTTGCGATGAGCATACGTAAGCCCTACTTCAAATTGAGGATTGACTGGCATGGATTTTGGAAAAAAACAGGGTCAGCTACTGCTGGCAACAGGCCAAAGTCTTTCTGAAATGGCCATGATAATGGCGCTCGTGGCCGTTGTTGGGATTGTTGGACTCAGCAGCATGTCGAGCGGTATGCTAGAGGGGTTAAAGCATTTGGAAAACGGGATAAGGTCGCAAGGCTCTGCTACCAGCGCCAATTCTTCGG
>JAYKHP010000020.1:0-29157 GCA_035285165.1 Vampirovibrionales bacterium
GGGGCAGGTTCGGGATTTCTTACCGGGGCTGGCGTTGGCGCAGGTGTTTGCTCGGCACGCGCATCGGCAATCGCCGTGGTTAAATTATTATCCGCATTTTCCACCAGATTCCTGCGAATGGTGTTCAGGTTCGTCACACTAACGCCGGTACCGGGACGAGCGCCCTCAATTGAGGCGGCTGCATCCCTGATCTCAGTCAGATTCGCCACTTGTGCCGCATTGGCAGGGTCTGCAATCAACGCATCAACAATTCTTCGGAATTCATCCTGGTTTGCCGCGAATCCGCCTTCTGCCTGTACTGCCGCAATAACCAGGTCAAGGGCCTGAGTCTTGTTTTCGTTCGCCGGGGCAGGCGCGCCAACTGGGGGCGTTTGCGCAACGCCGCCTGCGGCAGGGGGTTCTTGTCCTACGGCGTTTGGAACGTTATCATCCAAAACGGGAACCGCGATAAAAGCTGGCTGGTTGGGCACGGTTGCCACGGGTGCTTGCTGTTGGAAGCTGCTTAAAAATCCGCTCAGGAGGGTTGTTAGAAGGGTGGAAATATCGTTTCCTGCGCCAAGGGGATTCTGGTTAAAACCGAAAAAGCTGCTGGCGCCCAAGCTGCCAAGTCCATTGCCTGTGCCGCTAAGCCCAGGAATCGGCAAGCCAAGATTACCGGCAAGGTTGCTGCCCAGGCCGTTGAAGCCTGAAATTGGCGAAGGCGTCCCCACTTGTGCTGGCCCCAGGCCAAAGGCGCCGGCCGCGCTTAAGCCTGAACTGCCAAAAGCGGTAACCGCTCCAAGTGTGGAAGGATTATTAATCGATCCCGGTGGATTCAGCAGGTTGATACCGCTTAGCAGGGATGGATCAAACGGCATGCGGTTAAATACTGAAGAGTCGCCGACACGGGTGGCCACATTGAGCGGGTTTGACTGGCCGAGGTTGGAAAACGCCGGTGCAACGGGGAAAGTTCCAGGTGTGGCCGCGGCGGGTTGAAACGCCTGAACAACCCCGGGAATTTGTCCCGGAGTTTGAACGCTTTGAAGCTGGTTGCTGAAGAACTGGGTGCTGGAACTTAGAGGCTGCATCAGGTGTTAATCCTTATTATTTTTGATGCCGCTTTAGCGTTTGGAAAAATTGCGGCTACCAGTTGGCGTGCCACCGCTTTGATCTCCCAGAAGGAGGTTGCCCCAAACGGCACTGGACTGTTGAATGCCCTCGCTGTTGTTGGCGGTGGGCAGGGCGAAACTGGCGGGTGTTTTCGGGGTGTCGACGCTGGCCGATTTGGCAGCCTCGCCGACGGTACTGATATAGAAGGGGGAGTCCGGATCAGCGTTGTTATTGCTAACAGCGTCGTCTTCTATTTGCTTTCGGCCCGTAACGGCCTTGATATTGCCGGAACTGCTGAGGATCATCGAGAACATCGAATTCACGTATCCGTACCACCCGCTAAAGCTGTTGCCGAAGGCGGCGACGTTGGGATCGAAGCGCGATCCCTGAAGGGAAGCGGCGTTACTGCTGCTGAAACCGACTGGAACCGTTCCGGTGGCCTGGTTGGCCGCCGAAGCAGTGGTCATCAGATTAAAATGAGCGCCCAGTGGTTTTGGAGCTTCATTAACGGTGGGTCTTCCTTGGCTGACATTAACGGGGGAAATCGGCTCCATTGGCACAGGGGGCTTGCCAATTGGATTCATGGTGCTTTACGCTTGTCCTCTCCAAAAAATAGCGCCCATACAAGGCTCTATCATCAAGTAAACTGCTCTAAATGCTCTCGAAACTTGCCATTAAGAGGCAAGGACCTTTACCGAAAAGGCAACAGGCCAATAAAATAAAAAAGAACTTGCGCGGGATATTGCCTGTTTTTTAAATTATATATATTTTTGTAACAAAAAAGCCCCGGCGTTTTGTCCGGGGCTTTTTGCTATTTAATCGTGGGCTTTAGTAAGCGGCGGTTTGCTGGGCCTTATAGCAGTCCCGGCAGTATACCGGCTTGGAGCCGTTGGGCTGGAACGGAACCTGAGTTTGAACGCCGCAGGCTGAACATACCGTGTCAAACAGTTGGCGTGGTGCACGACCGTAGCCACCGCCACCGCCGTAGCCGCCACCGCGTTGTTGTTTTGCGGCCTGCCGACAGGGCTTACATTTTTTGGGTTCCTGGAACCCTTTTTCTGCGAAAAATTGCTGTTCTTCTTCCGTAAACAGAAATTCGCCGCCACAGGCAACGCAGAACATTTGCTTATCAGACATTGGATGAGAGCCTCTTTTTACTAGCTACTTGGAACTTACATTAGTTTTATTGAGGCTCGTTCAACCTGATGTGTCGTTTACCACGGGGATGACAAACCTGCCTAAAAACTCAAACATATTATGGCGGTATTTTTTAAAAAATACAAGCCTCTTTCGACTATTTTGCCGTTTGTCAAGAGGCTTTTGGGAAGAGTTTAAAATTTTATTTTAAATCTGAATGCCTGGCCACTGGAAAGCACCTGCTGAAGGTGGGGGAATAGATATGTAAAGTGCGACAGAAAAGGGATTCTTTAGGTATACTGGATCCCGTCAGGAGTCTTACGGACACAGGCGCAGCAAGCAGGCAAAATAGAAATACTAATAAAAGATTGAATAGGAGCAATGTCGTGAGTTTTAAAGTGAGCCCTCTGGGGATTAAAGGTTTTTCGGTCGCTCTGGCAATGCTAACAGGGGCGATTACAATGGGGGCATCGCTCTTGACGCTAGCAGGGTATGCCAAAGACATTGAACAGCCTTCTGTTCAAACGTTAAAACGCGCTTCGGCTCCGATAAAAATAGAAGCCACCACGCCCGTTGCCGAAGATGCGCCGGAAGGAAGCGCCTTTGAAGGCGTTTTAAGGCACTCGCTGGTGGACTCCAAAAATCCGAACCGTCAAATTCCCCAGGGTACTTTGCTGCGCGGTCACGTTAAAGCCAATCGCGAATCCCGGCGCTTTGCCCGGGGCGGGTATTTTGATATCCAGCTTGATGAAGCGGTTTTTCCAGGCGGCGCAAGTTATCGCTTCGATAGCCAAAAGCTTTCGGAAAAAATGCAGGACAGCCGTTACCATCACCGTGAAACCATCACCGTTCAGCATTTGCTGAAAAGCTCCATTCCCTATGCCCTGGTAACCGGTGGAACCACCATCCCGCTTTCGCTTGCCACGAACCTGGGACGTCTGGCCATATACGGGGTTACGGTGGGAACCCGCTCCACGGCGGCAGGCATTGATCAAATCAGATATCGCGACGAGTACCCGGATGCGGCGCATTACCTGGGAACCGCCGTGGCTCGCGGCACTGGCTTGAAAGCGGCTTACAGCACGGCCATTATTTCCAAGCATCCGTCGATTGAGCCCGGACAAACCGTCAGGCTCCGCCTGCCGGAATCCTGGATGAACGGCCTGCTGGATGCTGGCGAGAGTATGGAAGCGCTCAGTAGTCAGGAAGTGCTGCAGTAAAGAAGCGCTGTAAATGCATTCTGAATCAGGCGGACATTTCAATGGGAAGTGTGACTGAGGCCCGATAGGCGACGCGTAAGCCGTCAAGCTTCGGGGTAATTCCTGAAACGAGGATATCCGCGTCGGGTTCGTCTCTTAAAACCATCGTTCCGTCGGTTTCCTTAGTATTTTTTAAAGCGCTTTCGCATTGCCTGCCATACGCAAAAGGATTTCTACCGGCCGCAAGAGGGTGCGGGTGGTAAATGGCGCGTTGGGGTTTTCCCGCTATCGAGACGGGCATGCAGGGGGCCTGAAGTGCGGTTGGGATTAGCCTGCTGAAGTGGTCAACGTTTACGTAATCCGCTTCCGTCAGGATATCTCCCAGAGGATTGTTTTCGGCCCATGTTTTTCTGGCTCTTGCAAGCTTTTCACTGATGGCGCTCATCAAATCGCTGGCGTTAATGCCGCTATCGAACGAGCCAAATATTACAAGACCCATCTTCCTATTGAACCCTTCTGCTTGATTGGTTTTGATTTTATTCCTTCAATAAGCAAACGCTTTCCTGAAGGCTGCTGATGTCATCGGCCAGGGCGCTTACCTTTTGTGAAAGCGCTTCTTCAAGACCGCTGACCCTGCCGACCCGCTTGCCTTCGATATAGACAATCTTGGCAGGAACTCCCACCACTGTGGCATAAGCGGGCACGTCTTTCAAGACGACCGAGCTGGCGCCGACCTGCGAGTCGTGACCGATCCGCACGTTGCCCAGAATTTTAGCCCCCGCGCCAATGACCACGCGATCTTCCACGGTGGGGTGCCGTTTGCCGTCGTCCTTGCCGGTGCCGCCCAGGGTGGCGTTCTGATAAATCGTCACATCGTCGCCAATTTGGGTGGTTTCACCAATGACAACGCCCATGCCGTGATCAATGAACAGCCGTTTGCCAATGCTTGCGCCGGGGTGAATTTCAGTGCCCGTAAAAAAACGGGCGATTTGCGAAAGGAAGCGGGCAGCGACATAAAAGCCCGCCCGCCAAAGGCTGTGATTGAGCCGGTGCAGCCAGACGGCGTGAAGGCCCGGATAGCAGAGAATGACTTCCAACGGGCTTTTCGCGGCAGGATCCCGCGCCATAACCGAGCGGATATCGTCTGCCATTGTGTTGAAGACGGCGTTAAGCAAAGCCATAGTTGGAACCACATTCTAAAGAGCATAGGCTAAAAGACATAGACCAAAAAACATAGGGATGTAAGCTATATAAAAACCCTATATCCAAATGCCCCGTGTTCCTGCAAATTGTACGCCAAGCCCGGATAATTGACAAAATTTTACCGCTTTTCAATTCGCAACAGAGGTGATCCAGTCTTACGCCATCTGCTTTAGCCTGTTACTTTTCTGGCCGTTAACAAATGTAACCAATAGGCTTTGCAAGCCCTCTGCGAGGTTCCGTCCACCCCTTGAGCGTCGTTTATGGCAATGTGGGCCAAGCGCTCGATATCCTGGATTTTTCCGGTATGATTTTCACTAGGCCGGTTTCTCAGAAAAGTTTGTACTCAAAAATTCCTCGCTGTTACGTTTGATTATTTCAAAATATTCTCACTGACGGTTTTTTACGATTATTCCTCACCAATTGCCCTTCAATATTTAATTGCCCTTCAATCGGTTGTTTAATGCTCAATTCCATTCAGCCTGATATGACCCAAAAACCTGGCTTTATCCCCCAGGCGGCGTCGGCTGTGGGAAATCTCCGGCAGCCTGCTCAGACCCATTCTGATCATAAAGCCAAGGGCAGCTATCGCTTTGACGTGCCATACACCGCCGCCTTAAAGTCGGAAAATGCTCATGGGCTTGGGTCTTATCGGCATGACATCCAGTACACGGCTGCTTTGAAGTCCGATAATCCGATGCTCTCTTCCCACCAGGGCCAGGGGACTTACCGGCATGACATCAAGTACGCCGCCGCTTTAAAGTCATCCTTGCCTGTTGGGAGCGCCTCCCAGACATTGGGCATGCAAAATCCGCAGTCTCAAACCAAGGGCGCAAACCCCACAAACGATTTAAAATTCGCTGGTGCCAACCGAGTGTTGGCGCCAGTTTTGTTTTCTGCGCCTTTTATCACGGCTCTTTCGGCGCTGAATAACGCCAACTCGATGTTCGCCATCGCCGCAAGGGATGCCTTTGACAGTTCGGGCCGCATTGTACAGGAAGTGAAGCGTAACCCTCATGGGGGTCGGGAAAGCTTTCTTGAGGAATTGGGAACAACCCTTGTCTGGGGCTTTGGCATTCCGCTAAGCCGCAAGCTTTACGACTGGACAGTCGGCAGCATGAGCAGGGGCGGAAAAGGCATCAATGTTCAATTCCCGGGAATCGATCCGCACCTGCTTGAAGATCGCACATCGGCGCATAAACTGACGCCGGAGATGGTGGAAAAATATTTCAAGAACATTCACAACGTGCCCGCCCATGAGTTTGAGTCGCAGAAAAAGCAGTTGTTGGCGCTGGCCAATATTCCCGAGGGGCTGGGTAAAAACGGTCAGGTAATGGATAAAGCCGCTCAGCAAATCCTCAATAAATATCGCGGCAACCTGTTCTTAAAGCTGATTCTCTGCACGTTTATCCCTGTTCTCGGCATCGGCTTTGCTATTCCAAAAGCCAACCAGTGGTTGACGCACCGGATTATCCACAAGGAAAAAACCGATAGTCTCCAGTCGCTCCATCAGCAGGAATTAAGCAACAACCCGTTCCATGCCAGCAATATTTTACGGATGTCCGGACAGCCCGGAGATATGACGCATCTACTTCGCATGGCGGGACGGACGGACACTCCGGCACCGGTTTCAACAGATGCCGCTTCCATAAAATTTGGCGGAGCCATGACAACGGCCAGCAACTGGGTGGGCCGCATGTTGACCAATGACCAGGCAATGTCGCTGAATTTCGTCGACGCGCCGCTTTCAAGCGGACGTGTGATTACCGCGCGCAACAAAGACGAGCGGATTGAGCGGGCCTATCGTGAAGCCTGGATTATCTTCACGTTGTTCTTCCTGCAAACGTGGTTGCAACAGGTTGCCGCTAATTTACTGGACAAGATGTTCAAGACCTCCTCGTCGGATATCGGCTTCAAGTCGCTTAAAGCCTTGCACCAGTCTTATCAGTCGATTGATAAAGCGGGAGACAAGGCTGTAAACAAAGACCAAAAATTCTTGGCCGACTACGCCAGGCTGAAGCAGGAACTGGGCGTCAGCGGGCGCTTGTCTCAGTGGATACCCGGCACCGAGAACCCCAAATTGTCTTTTGTACAGCGGATGTTCTATGCGCTTCGCGAAAAATTCACGGGATATTATCCAGTGGTGGAACTGACCCGCGAGCAGAAGGCACAGCAAGCCAAGGTGCTTGAAACAATCCGCGAGTACTTCGCCAAGCCCGAGGCGTCGCCTAACCTGCTGTTTGACCTGGCTGAAAAAGGCGGCCATGTGCCGACGCTGAAGTCCAAGGGCGCTGCCGCCCAAAAAGGCCATATCGACATTACCCGCAAAATCGATGACGCCAGCGTCAAGCAACTGGCCGGATATCTGGATCACCTGGCGCATACGGTGGGGGAAAAAGGGGTGTCGCTTGACAAGGCGCTATTGCGCACCAATGGTGTCAAAGCCTCCGCCTTTGCGCTTTCGGCAATGTTCTGCTGGGGCGTTGTCTCGTACTTCGTTCCCAAAACGATGCATGCCATTACCTTCTGGCGCACCGGTAAAGATGAATTCCCCGGTATCAAGGGCCTTTAGTAACGGTTTTTTACATCCCCCGTTTTCATTCAATTATTTTTGCTGTACTATCCACTCTAGTAGTTGATATTCGTGGGTTCAATTCAAGCAGCATCGTTTGCCTTATAGGCATATCCGGCATAATACGGGATCACTCTCCCCGTTATGACATACCTCTTATGAAGGTATTTTTGCCTTATTTAAAATTTCTGAATAAATAAGAAGGGATCATACAAAATCACCATGCTTTCATCCTCATTGTCTTTATTCTCTATGCCAGGGTCTGGCGTTAATGCAACACCACGTTTTGGCGCCGATGATAAGGCAAATAAGAAGCGAGTTAAGATTACGGATAAGAATAATGCAACAACGGTTGGGGCTGAAATTGTTCGCGACGGCGGCAAAGTTTTGGAAACCCGGCGTCAAGGGGACAAAGTCGTGATTGAGTACGAAAAATAAGAAGTCCTGAGCAATCAGAGCCAAAAAAAATCAGAAGGCAAAAAATTAGAACCTCTAAAAAAATAGAACAAAGTCTGATAGGCAGCGTCGCTTAGTTTGTCGCATAATACGGACTCAGCTTTTAATTTGATTGATTTTTGCGAATGATTTTTTTGATTGAATTAAGGAACCCCCTCCGATGTTTGCCAGACTTGCGTTTAAGTGCTCCGACGCCCCTGCTAAAACCCCTGTGAAAAATGCTGTTGGCCTATTGTTAGCCACCGTCATCACAGCCACCGCGTTAACAGTGCCGCTTAGTCAGGAGGCGCTTGCCCAATCGTCCACCAACCCGCTCAAAGGCCAGGCGCAAGAAGTCAAGGTGATTGACTACCCCGACGCCCAGCGCTCGGCGCAAGGTATTATCGATCAACTCGAAAGCGCCAATGGTCTTGCCGGCGATACCGTCAAGCAGGTGCGTGTGGTGAAAGCCGATGATTTGAACGCAGCCACAGACGGCGAGCAGGTGATGGTTTCCAGCGCCTTGTGGAATCTTTTGAAAACAGAGGATCAGCGCGCCTTTGTTCTTTCCCACGAGGTGAGTCACATTACGCTGAATCACGTTGGGCAAACTCAAATCCGGCGTCTCGGCCTTGGGCTGCTGGGCATGTTCTTATCGCGCAACAGTTCAGCCGATGCAGGCGTGCGCTCTCAGTTAACGCAGGTGGCCACCGCTGCTGGGCTGTCGTTGGTGGATAATAAGTTTTCGCGCAGCAACGAATATCAGGCCGATGACAACGGCTTAAGGCTGATGCAGAAAGCGGGGTATAACCCCCATGCGGCCTTACAGGTGTTTGAAATTTTTGAGCAGCAGATGCCCAACGGCATGCCGGAATTTTTGCAAAGCCACCCCCTCAACAAGTCGCGTATTCAGGCCCTGCTCAAAAAATACCCCAACGCATCGGCCAGCCGATAATTCCTAACTAGCCTAAGCTAACTGGCTTAAGTTGATAAATAGGCGGCGGTAAAGGCCAGGATGTCATAAGCCACGTGCGTGACGATTGAAAACGTGGTGTTGTAGCGCATGCGCAGCCATCCCAGTAACAGGCCACAAATAAACACAATCACCAGCCCCGCGCCTATGCCGTATTGCAGGTGAATGACTGCAAAAAGCAGCGCGCTTGGCACCAGCCCCACGATGGGCAACAACAGCCCGCGAAAGAAAACCTCTTCGCCAATGCCTGCCATTAGGCTTAAAAGAATAATTTCAAGCGCCACGTTTCCGGTCACTTTGCCTGGCTTGATGAGCTTCATCACCTCATTGAGAAATTGCGAATCATCCGGCAGCCAGAGCCGCAGCAAGGGTTCAACGCCATAGGAAAGCACGCCGAACATGGCAACGGCGATGCCACATGCCAGCGCGACCTGTTTTTTGTTAATCCCCAATAACGAAAGCCGCTCACGCATTGCCTGGGTATTTCGCACATAGCCCCAACCGCAGCCAATAATGGCAAGCGCCACAAAATACAGCTCAAGGCTAAGCGTGTTGCTTAAGGCGTTGCTGTTTTGCATCAGCTTTAATATGTCCTCTTTCGAGGTGGTCAGGCTCATAAAAATCAGTCCTGCCAGAAAAGGCAGCATAAAAATCAGCCCGAACTGGTGCATGCGAGAATCGGGCGATAACGGCATGAGGCGCGACAACGATTGCCGGACGCCTTTGAGCATGAACAACATGCCAGCGCCGCCAATGAGTAGAAAGCTTAATCCAACAAAAAAGCCCCCAGAATTAAAACCAGACGAACTCTGGTCAATCAGGCACAACAGTATCCCAAGCAAAAACGAGGCGAAAACACTTAACCACAACAGCCCCGAAAAAATCCAGGCGAAAATGCGATCTTTTTCGCTTAAGCGGCCCAGCGCGCACATCACGGCATAAATCAGAAG
This sequence comes from Vampirovibrionales bacterium, assembly GCA_035285165.1. Lineage (GTDB taxonomy): Bacteria > Cyanobacteriota > Vampirovibrionia > Vampirovibrionales > Vampirovibrionaceae > JAYKHP01. The sequence continues at coordinate 9,556 of JAYKHP010000020.1, forward strand.
CAGGAGAAAATAAAAAATGAGGCTAAAATATTCCATCGGGCTTGTTTTTATTTTCCTCCCAGGCTGTTGAGAAGAATCGGCTGAACGCCGTTAACGATAAATTGGACGCCGACGCATAAAAGAATAAATCCCATAATCCGCGTAAAGGCGTTAATGGTTGTCTTGCTGATGTTGCTGACGACCTTGTTCGCCAGGCGCAGCGTTAAATAGCAGGAATAGCTAATCAGAGCGATGACGCCAATGATGCATAACTGGTGCCAGAAGGTTTTGGCGTCCGCCGTTAAACCGATGATGACGGCGATGGCCCCGGGCCCGCTGAGCAAGGGCATGGCAAGCGGCGAAAAGGCATGGTCCTCTTTCTCGCCCGCTTCCTGTTGTTCTTCTGGGGCAAGCCTTGATTTCTGATTGAGCATGCCATAGGCGGAAGAAAGGATCATCAATCCGCCCGCGATTCTTAGGGCATCAATGGAGATGCCGAAAAATGTCAGGATTAAACTGCCGCTGATAAAGAAAATAATCAGGATGCAAAAAACAAAAAAGCCGGTGCGCCTGGCCAGACTGATCCGCTGGCCGGGAGTGTCGTGCGCTGTAACGGAAACAAAAGTGGGAACCGCCATGAGCGGATCGACGATGGAAAACAGCGAAACCAACGTGCCGACAAAAAACAGGCCCAAATCAACCGGGTTGACGGGCGAAAATAGCGAATTTGAAATAATCATTCAGTGTCGTCATTCCCGCCAAAGCGGGAATCTCCCTAGCTGTAATCAGGTATTGTTGTGGCATTTGAGCGCTTGGATTCGATATGGTCATAAACGATGCGGGAGGCGCGCTGGATAATATCTTTGGCAGTGTAGTCATTATAAGGCCGTTCGACCTGAATCGCGATCACATAGTCGCCATAGCGCGTCAGCGGATCAGGAAGCGTCGCGCTTTCAGAATCATAGTTGCTGCTTAAGGTCTGGGGAAGAAATACGATGCCCGAATCACCAAGGGCGGTGCCGATGTCACCGGTTTTATGGGCCACCAGCGCTTCCCCTGGCAAAGGCTCTACAAGTAACCTGCGGTTGTGGGTTCCGCGCAGGATATTCAATGCGTCGTAGCGGCTGTTGGGCGTCAGCAGAAAGCCGCGATCCATGTTGTATAGCAGGGTCGCCATTTCGTACATTGAAATCTTGTTGCTGCCTTCCAAATCTGGTAGCCAGTTGCGCAGGAAGGTCTGGCGAAGCCCCAGTCGATGGAGCTGTTCGTTGACCTGCTCCGAGCCGCCAAGGGCTGAAATCAGCAGATTCGTGGACGTGTTATCGCTGACCTGGATCATATGGGTGGCCACATCCATGGCGGACAAAAAGTCACCCGAATCCCGAAATTGAAGATCGCCTGAACCGCTGGCCTTTAAGTACTCCTGGTACAAGATACGGCTGTCGCGATTAAGTGCGCCCTGATCGATTTTCTGGAAGAAGGAGGCGAGAATGGGCAGCTTGATGACGCTTGCCGCTGCAACGTCGTCGTAACCGTTAATCTCGGCGTAGGAATCATCGCCCGGGTCATACACGTATATATGGGAGACGAAAGAAGCGGGGTATTCAGCCACCAGCGCACTCAACTTGTCGCTTAATGCCTGGTCTTTCTTTTCGGGAATCAACGGCAACAGCTTCTGGCTAAACGGCGTTGCATGATCAAAATCATAACGGAGCGGGATCATCGCACTGGTGGGCTTGGCAAGACCCACCAGCCAATCCCGTTCGCCCAGGCGGGTAAAATCGATTCTCGATTGCAGGAACTCAAGCGGTGTTTCCGGTTTTGCAAAGCGTTCAAACGGTACGCTTTGCTCAAGTGATGCGTCAATCGAGGGCGGTTGCTTTGGCGAGCCGATTCCCAGTGCCGCAAGGTTCAGCGATGGAAGGTGAGCGTTTTCAATGCCCTCTTTCTTTTCAATGAACAGGGGTTTGACAAGCGTGTAGGCAAACCCGCCAAGCGCGATGAGCAGAAAAAAGCTGAGCATGCCTGCGGCAAACAGGATGCCAAGCCGACGCCTGCGGATACTGGCCAGATGCGCTTCGCGATTTAAGGGAACCTGACGGCGCCTGGCCGTTTTTTGACGTTTGCCTCTGGCGTTTTTGGGAGAATACATGGGACGCTGCCGCCTATTGCTTGAATAAGATTGGGAAGATCCGGGGCTTGAAGGCGTCCCGTAGTCGGAGGGTGAAAAAGGCAAATGATAAGACAAAACGTGTTCCCATCTTCAGTTGGATAATACTCAGGGCATGTCGTGTAAATGCAGATCCCCTGCCAAAAATAAAACTTCCAGACTCACTCTGTTTCTTCTGAATATTGGCGCTGTATAGGGTATCGTAACCCCATCGCCGGAACCGGCCCGCAAGAGTAAAGCCGGAACCGTAAAAGAACGACCACCGTTACTATTTTATCATTTTTTATAATCTTGAAAAGTCTCTCGGCAATTTAGTGTAGGCGATCCAAAGGAGCCTTCGCTTGCTGGCATGCTTGCGGCGAACGTCTGCTCGCATTAAAGTGATTTTTGTCTCAAGGTGCTTCGTATTTTAGTGATTGAATCTTTTCACTAACCGGAAATGAACGCCAGAAATGAAATGAGAGAGGAAGTCTCATGCAACGTTGTCCCGTTTGCCAGGGCAGAACGATTAAAACCGAGTCAGGCGCCCGCTGCATGAAAGCCGACTGTGAAGGAACCGCGCAACTGGCGGCCCAGAAACAGGAGGGCGTAGAGTGCCGCTGCGGGGAAATGATGGATTACGGCGGCCTGGACTCTTATGGTGCCCCACTCTACTATTGCAGCAGTTGTGGCGCCAGAACCAAGCTGTAATCAAATCGGCGCGCTAGCCGCTGAAGACATCGTCATAATCATCGAGAACGACAACATCCTCTGTTGCTAATTTCCGCTGTTGCGGTTTTCTGCTTTCGCCGCCAAGATATTTCTTGTAAACTTCCTGACCGCTTTGCACCTGTCGCGCGGTTTCTTGCAGGAAGGCCCGCCGCTGGCCGGAAGGGATGCGTTGTTCGCCCGTCATTTCAGTAACCAGATGAACGGCGTAGGGGGAGGTTGCAATCACCAGTTGGCGACCGCGCACGTCCACCAGGTGAAGCTCCTGCTCACGATTCAGCTTGACGGAGTTCAGCAATTGAAAGCCCGGCTCATACTCGCCAAGCCGCTCAAGCTGGCTGGCGTTTCTCGTGATGGCGTTACGGGACGCCTCTTTTTGAAGGTTCTGGCGATGAATAGCGCTTTCATAAGTCGAGGCCCGGTTGAGAAAATTCGTATCCAGCGCGGGTTGTGGGTAGGATGTTGGCGCCTGAGCCATAGAGGGCGACATATAAGGATTTTGCTTGGGGAAAACCCCTGCTGGCTCTTCCAGCGTATCGCTGAGCATTGCCGAAGGCGCGTAGGCAGGTCGTCTCAGTGCCGCATGGCCTCTTAAAATTCGATCGCTGCTGCCATAGGCATCATCATCCGCTTTTACAGACAAATTTTTGTTCTTTGAAATCGCTTTGCCCAGCTTCACCTTTGGCTCATGTTTAAAACGCCCGGCCATCATCTGAAAAAAGGCTGGCAACCCTGAGACTGAGCTTGAGCCTTTAGTTTCGGGAGTATTGCTTAAGTTGCCGGCGCTTGATTTGCTTGCGGGAACCCATTTGGGAAGGATGCCTTTCATAAAGCCCACCAGAAGCGCCAGGACAATAATTAAACTGCCCACGAGCCTGAAAATCAAACCGGCTGAGATTGGGTTTTTAGGCTGCTGCGCCGTTTCATCTTCCCAGTTCAGCAAGGCCGTTTCTTCACTATCTGTTGTTGTGCCATCATCGGGTTGAATCCCAACGCTGGGGCCAGAGGCGGCGGCGTTATCAAATACCGCCTGGCTTTCATCGCTTATGGCAACGTCTAACGTCTGATGGCCGGGGGGATCTGGGGGTTTTTTGTCTGAAACGTCTGAAGCCGTTACGTCTGTCAAAGGGAAGTCTTTGAAACCGTCGTTTGTGTTGCGGTTGGCTACGCCGCTATTGCGGGGTTCTGGAATGGCCTGAATTTTTTTAGCCGTATGCTGTGCCCGATGCGCTTTTGAAACAACAGGCGCAAGCGTTTTGATGACAGGCTTGCTGCCGGTGCTTTGAGGTTTAGTAGTGGGGTTGGCGCTTAAGGTTTTTGGTTGTTTTGCCTGCGGCTTGGATGATGGAACTTCCTTGGCGGAAGGCTTGTTAAGCGGTTTTAATGTGGCTGCGGGTGGTTTTGGTGTAGTTGCTGGGCTGCTGCTTGCCTTATGAGGAGTAGGCTGGTTTGGGGCTTTTTGTTCGGTTTCGTTCAAGTCCCAATAGACCGCGTCGGTCTGAATGGTAATCTGCTTGCCCAGGGCGGTTGGTTTTACTTCCACGACATTGGCTTGCTTAAGAATGGCCTCCACCTGGATATTTTGCGCATGGGCCTGGGGAATATCAATCAGCAGTTTGCCGTTTTGTCGAGCGGGTTTGATATAGGGAATTAACGCGCGATCCACGGCGACGTGGATATTGTCTTGTCGGTCTTTTTTAATGGACAGGCCCGGTGCTGAAAAACCAGAAGCTTCTTGGGCCCATACGGTAAGGGTGACGCCGTTCATACCGCAAGCGCCCGATAACAGCCCGCATAGGAACAACAGCAAAAAGAGCTGCCGGACAGTATGACGTCGAGGCTTTGATTGACGTTCAAGAAAAATTGCTTGAAGCAAAACGGACATACGAGACGACCCACTTTCGTAAAATTTACGCGTGAATTTTAAGCATAATACGATTAAGCTGACCAGGAAACGGACGCTTTTATTATACCCATTATAAGCAAAGCATGCCTTGCCTGCCTGAAAGGCACCCCCGCACCCACGAGCTTCTCCTAAAGCGTGAGCGTCTCGCCTCCGACAACGCCGACGAATAACTGGCCGGTGGAGAGATCCAGTTTCAGGCTTCTGGCCTTGTTTCCCCCAACCTCTTCCTTGTCGATGGCGATGCCGTGACGTGAGAGGGCCGTTTTGACCGCGCTTGCGTTCCGGGCGCCGACGTTGAGCAAATTCCCGCTTCCGCCGCCAAAATTAAAGAGCTGCGCCCCGCCCACCATTCTGACCAGCGTATTGGCGAGCTGTCCGCCTTCGTGCCTGTAAAGTTCAAGCAGTGTCGGAATGGCCAGGTCGGCGAATTTTCCAGGTTGATCTTCGTTCTTTGCGGCCTCCCCCGGCGGGCCGACGGTGCTGTCCGGTAAGGCGATATGCGCCACCGCCCCAAGCTTGCCCATAATGTCATACAACACCACAACAACGCCTGCGCTGAAGTGTGGCACGGTCAGCACGCCGTGGCCCGCCATGGCGACGATTTCGCCGATTTCAACGTTGATGGTCTGTTGTGACGACATAAGCACTTTTTTTACAAATACAAATTGGTTTCAAAAATTAAAAAAATGGGCTTTATTGCTTTTAATTCCCAAAAGCTTTCAGCGATTCTTCAAGTTCCTTGATGATGCGGTTTTGCTCCATTAATTCCGACATCAACAGTTCCAGCGATTCCTCATCGGTTTTAAAGCCCGCCTTGCCCAGCGCGTCGATATCAAGCGTGTACATCAGCCCGTCATTGCCGATGCCGCTACCAATCAACATCGTGAAGGAATCAGCCAGGTGGACGATTAAAATGAGTTTCGCCAGTTGGGCATCAAGATTCGGGGGCAGGTTAACGGGTTTGTGGTGATATTTCATCACGCTGATCAGTTGTGCGGGCAGGTTCCATTTCTCGCCGATTTTTGCGCCCACGGTGGTATGGCTGATGCCCAGGACTTTTTCTTCGGCCTGCACGAAGTCGATTTTTTCGTCCATCGCCTTTTGTTCGATTTGCGCGTAGTTTGCGCCCACAAATTCGCCAAGGACGATTTTCCCCAGGTCGCGGAGCAGGGCTGCCGTAAAGGCAAGTTCAGGGTCGGCAAAACGCTCGCGCTTGGCAATGTGCTTGGCGTAAACGGCGCAAGTCAGCGCGTTTTTCCACAGAGCGCCCTTGTCGAGGCTGTAGCCGTCAATGGGTTTATCCAGCGTGATTTTGGCGATGATCGTATAGACCATGCTTTTGAGAACCTTGAAGCCCAGAATCGCCACCGCTTCCTTGACGGTGGAAATCGTCCGGCTCAGGCCGTAAGCGGCTGAGTTGCAGAGCTTAAGCACCTGGCTCGTGAAACTGGCGTCAACGCGAATGACGTCGGCCAGCTTTTCAGCGCTCACGTCGGGGTCATCCAGCAGTTGCGTCAGCTTCAGCGCCACTTGGGGCAGTTCGGGCAGACGATCAATCTTATTGATGATCTGTATCAGTTGGACTTGGCTTTGCATTGTGGCTTAATCCTGAGTAAGGTAATCCGTTTCTTCAGTGTAAACGATTTTCTTTTCGCAAAAATCCTTCACCCCTCATAATTCAGCAGTTCAGCGGAGACTTTACCTGCTTGATTTTTTCGATTCAATAAAACGCGCTTTGTTTTTTAAAGGTCTTTGCGAATTCTATCCGACACGTATTCGTTTTGACGCTACGATTATGACCGTGGTAATATCACGTGCGGAAAGCTCCAAATGACAAGTCGCCCTGGTTTATTGCTTAAGGCAGTTACGGTTACTCTTTCAGCGGCCAGGCGTCTGGACAAGCCCGTGGGATGTGGTGGGAGATTCCGGCACATTTTATGTGTTTTCGCTTTGGATCATCTCCACATTACAATTCTCAATGTTTACTCGGTTTTGTCTTCCCAAACAAGCCGGTTTCATTCGATAATGAAATGAGCTTCCCTGTATGAAACGCTTCTCGCTTTGATCACCAACGGTTCGATCGGTATTGGACTGGAGAGGGAGAAGCCGCCCGCAGATTTTTTCATCTATTAACAAACTTGAATTCTAGTGACATCAGTATTATTAACCAGCTTTTGAGATGCAAGGGGATAGGTTTTCCATGTCAAATACCAACCGCGATCTACCATTCTTTAATTCGGGACAACTGGAGTCTTCCGCTTACGCAAGCGAATCCCCTTCCAGGCTTCGCGCCTGTATCAAGGTTGTTGGCGTTGGCGGCGGCGGCAGCAACGCCGTTAACCGCATGATTGAAAGCGGCATGAACGATGTCGAGTTCTGGGTAATGAATACAGACGCCCAGGTGCTTGAGCTGGCCAGAACCGAAAAGCGTTTGCAGCTTGGCAACAAGTTGACCCGGGGGCTGGGTGCTGGCGGTAACCCCGCGATTGGCCAGAAGGCTGCCGAGGAAAGCCGTGATGATGTGATGGCAGCCCTTGACGGGGCCGATATGGTCTTTATCACTGCCGGTATGGGCGGTGGAACCGGAACCGGCGCGGCCGCTGTGGTGGCGGGTATCGCCCGTGACCTGGGCGCATTAACTGTCGGCGTGGTCACCAAGCCCTTTACTTTTGAAGGCCGCCGCAGGCAGCAGCAAGCGGTGCAGGGCCTTGAATCCCTCAAAGAAAACGTCGATACCCTTATCGTTATCCCGAATGATAAGCTATTAGAAGTGGTCGAGCGTCGCACCTCGATGCAGGAAGCCTTCAGAATTGCCGATGACGTTCTGCTTCGCGGCGTTCAAGGGATCTCCGATATTATTCTTGTACCGGGGATGATTAACGTTGACTTTGCCGATGTCAAAGCCGTGATGAGTTCCGCCGGTTCGGCCATTATGGGTGTCGGTATGGCAAACGGCGAAGGCCGCGCGCAGGAGGCGGCTCGGATGGCCGTCAACTCGCCGCTGCTTGAAACCTCTATTGAAGGCGCAAGCGGTGTCATCTTCAACGTGACCGGCGGGCCGGATATGACGCTTCATGAAGTCAACGAAGCGGCAGAGCTGATTTACCAGGTGGTGGATAAAGACGCGAATATCATTTTTGGCTCGGTGGTGGATGAGCGCCTGCAGGGTGAAATTCAGATTACGGTGATTGCAACCGGCTTTGAGCTTAAAGCCAGAGGCGTTCGCCAGGGTTATGGCCAGGATGCCGCATCCCCTTATGCTTCAGGCGTTCAGTTGCCGGGGCAATCTTCATCCTCCTATTCTGCTGCCGGTGGCTCAGGCCCCAGTCTGCCTTCCTTGAGCGGAACACCTGCCTTTGCCATGAGTGGCGCGGGCGCTTCCGCCTCAGGCTCCGTGCCGTCCTTTTTGAACGGCTCGGCTTCGACGCCTTCTGCGCAAGGGGCAAAGCCTGCTGACACAAGACCTTCGGCTTCCAGCGCCCCTGCTTCAAACAGCAAGGTGCGCGACGCGGCCAGAAACCTCCTGGATCTGCCTGATTTCTTAAAGCCCAGAAAATAAGCCCGGGAAATAAGCAAATAAAAAATAATCCGTATAAAGCGTCCGATTACAGCCGGGCGCTTTAATTTTGTCATTGAACAGGCCGACCTTGGTTTTCAACTGGGGGCGCACTATAATACCCCTTATTCCCCTGACCTGCTTTTAACCCATAGGAATTGCCATGTCATCCATTTCCACGCCTTTTCCTACAACCCCTCACTTTGAAACCCTTCTGGAAGCTGCCAAAAGCGCCGAGCCTAAAACGATTGAGTTGACGCCCAGCGGCGTTCGCATGATCGATCAAACCGTGTTGCCTAAGACCTTGCGCTATGTGGATGTCGATACTCCCGAAGCGATGGTGACGGCCATTCGCGACATGATCGTGCGCGGCGCGCCCGCCATTGGAATCGCCGGGGCTTATGGCGTGGTTCTTTCCGTTCGGCATCATTACAATAAACAACCCCAAGCCGCTTTGGCGGATCTCAAAGCCCTGGTCTTGGCCGACGCGCTGTCGCTTCGCGCTTCTAGGCCAACCGCCGTCAACCTGATGTGGGCCATTGACGCCTTGTTGCCCCTGATAGAAAACGCTGGCTCTAAAGAGACGCTTTTGCTTGCAGTGACTGAACAGGCGCTGCAAATTCATCGAGACGACTTGGCAGCCTGCGTTTCGATGGGAGAACACGGGGCAGCGTTGTTATCCCAATATTTACCGCAAGGCGCGGGCCTTTTAACGCACTGTAACGCCGGGGGGCTCGCAACGGCAGGGTACGGTACGGCGCTTGGGGTTATTCGCTCCATGTTTGCCAGGGATAACGGGATTCGAGTCTACGCCGATGAAACCCGTCCGCGCTTGCAAGGCGCCAAGTTGACCGCCTGGGAGCTGGCGCAGGATAAAATCCCGGTAACGCTGATTTGCGATTCTATGGCGGCCACCTTGATGCGGGATGGCCTGGTTCATGCGGTTCTGGTGGGTGCGGACAGGATTGCCACCAATGGTGATGCCGCCAATAAAATTGGCACCTACAGCCTTTCGATTGTCGCAAAAGCTCATCAGGTTCCCTTTTATGTGGTTGCGCCCTGCTCTTCCTTTGACATGGCGATTGCCACAGGTGCTGATATTCCGATTGAACACCGCGATCCCGCCGAAGTTTCCCGCGTAGGTTCGGAAATCGTGGCGCCGCAAACCGGCATTGAAATTTATAATCCCGCTTTTGACGTAACGCCCGCTTCCCTGATTAGCGCGATCATTACGGAAAAAGGCGTCGCTTTGCCGGACGCTGAAACCGGGGATTTCACATTGGCGCTTAAGCGTTTTTTTAACGAACGAAATCCATAATGGCCCCTGCCAATTTGTTCAGCGTGGCGAGTAAGTATTTTTGAACATGATCTGCTACCGAAAAATCGGCTGGCTGGACGAGACGGAAGTGGGCTGTCTCTTGCTATGCTGCATAATAAGTTATAAGCCAAGATCGATAATAGCCGAAATGGATATTCGCTAAAGCAGTCCGAAATCATCGCCAAAATTATTATCGCCAAAATTATTATCGAAGGTTCTAAAAAATCGCGGGTCTTTGCCGGTCGCCTCTTCCTTTTTAATTTAAGCGCTGCTTCACTTTTCCAAAGCGCTTTTATAGAGAAGGCGGCGTGTCCGCCAAAAAGAGTAGTGTGTCTAAAACAAAACAAGAGAGAAATGTTATGGCCGGTATGCAGCCATCGGGTTCATTGAAACGAACTGCCCCGAAGCGTCCTGCTTGCAATGGGCAAGAGGATGCCGCACTGGTAATGAAAAGCGCTTACCTTAGACAAGTGCCACTCCTGGCGGGATCAGACCCGGGCAATGCGCTGGATCGAGTCGCCCCTTCTGAGGATACCGATCTTATGGCGTTTAAACGGCGCAAGCGTCGCCAGGCACTGTTGAAACGCGCCATTCTGCCACTGGCTGGACTGATGATTATGGCGACTGCGGCAGCGGGCTACTGGGTCAATGTTTCGGGCAATATTCCCGATAATTCGCTCTTCTGGCAGAATAATCTCGCCGTGTCTCAGCAAAAAAGCGGATTTAAAGCCATCGATACGCGCTTTAACCCTATTCACAGGCCCTCCGATGAATTATCAGCAATGGCTGAAAATACTGAATCATACAGTTTATTGGGACTTCAAAACCCCGAGATGACACCTGCGCTGATGACGGTTGAAGATCCCCTTGATATCTCAGGGGATGCCTCTGGAACCATGTTGGCCGAAGGGCGCCATGATCCCTTTGAACCCATCTTACTGCCCTCCGGTGAACAGTCAGGAATTGGGCCCGATGGTGAGGCAGCACCGCTGGAAGAGTCGCTTCAGATCCAATTTAGCGGTGTCGTGGATGATCCGGCCACCAAGCGGAAGGTCGCCATTCTTAAAATTCTCAATCCCGATCATGTGCTGAATAGCAATGCGCCGGAGTATCTGACCATTGTGAAAAAGGCGAACGAGAAATTCACCGTTTCCGACAAATCGGTTGTAATCAAAAGCATTTCCAACCAATCGGCAACGGTTCTCGTTGACGGTAAGGCGCTCAGTATTCCCTTGAACACGTTTAACGCCGCCGCCGCCGAGGATGGTATGAAGCCGGTGTCACTGACAGGGGCAAACGCCATTAATGCCAATGTCGGCAATGGCCAGACACCTCCTGCGCCAATGCCCTCGTCGGGTAACGCGTCCATTACGCCAGCAAACAACAACAGCAACGCCACCATTCTTAAATTGCAAGAGTAATGACAACAAGGGTTATACAACAAGGGTTATACAACAAGGGTTATATTGATTCGTTTAAATGAGCATTTTGCATGCGTCCCTGGTCAGATATGCCAGGCCAGCGCAAGGCAATCACAAAAGCCAGAGGAAACGTTATGTTCCAGCAGTCGCAGTTGAAGCAAGTGGTCAGTCTTGCGATGGGCACCCTGATTGTAGGGGCGATGTGTCTTGACCCGGATCTGATCCGTGTGCAGGCGGAGCCGGTTTACTCAATGGCGCCCGCCATTCACGTGCCAAACGGGGCCAAGCTGGTTAGCGTAGACGCTTCTAACGAAGACCTCAGGCAGGTTCTTTATGACCTGGCCCAGAAAATGAACGTCAACCTGATGCTGTCGGATTCGGTAAGTGGAAAAATCACGATCCGTTTGACGCAAGTGCCGCTGGATGAGGCGCTAAAGGCAATCGCCGTTTCCGCCAACCTGGATATCATTCCCAAGGAAGGGGGTATCTTCGTGGTTGTTGATCGTGAAACCGCCCGAGATAATGGCTTGAACAGGGGTTTTTCAAAAGTCATCAAGGTCAATTACAGTAACGCGACACGTCTTTCCACGCTATTGAATATGACCCTTTTTAACCAGGGCGGAATGAACGGCATGGGCAATGCGAATATTCCCCTTAAAGTCTTGCCGGATGCCCGGACAAACAGCCTGGTCATTGTGGGCACGAACCAGGAAATAGCCGTGGCCGAGCGTGCCATTGCGCAACTGGATCAGCCGCGCCAGAGCCGGACGTTTTACCTGAGTAACGCCAACGCCCTGAATGTCGCTTCCTTGCTTGCAAGCAGTGTCTTCAACGACGGTACCGCCCAGCTTAACGTGGGTGGCGCCGGGGGTGCCGGTGGAGGCGCTGGCGGAGCGGGCGCCAATGGAAATAACATCCAACCGGTAATGCCTGCTCAGATGACAGTTGAGCGCGAAACAATCGAAGAGGGCACCGGCATCAACAATTTTGGAGGGGCCAGCGGTGGTAACTCCACGGCGGGTCTTGGACAGAGCATTACCCTGCGTGGCACCGTCAAGGAATCGACCACGCTCAGCATCTCGCCCGAGGGGCCTATTATCGTTCCCGATACCCGCACAAACTCCGTAACGATCATGGGCACTGCCGAACAATTGGCGCTTGCCGAGTCGATGATTCCGATTATGGACTCCCAACTGCCACAAGTCTCCATAGAAGTCTCCCTGGTTGAAATAACCCAGACGGGTCTGAAGGAATTGGGAAGCAGTTTCGGGGTTGGCGCCGGAAGCTTCCAATTCGGTTTCAACAACCAGGCGCGCGCTTATAACGCCTCAAGTATCGGAATCCCGACGGTGGATAACACGGCGGGCGCTACCAGCGCCATTGGCGTCAGCACCAACCCGCTCAGCAACAACCGGGATTTCACCACGCAGATTCGGGCGCTTCTGCGCAACAACAAGGCCAAGATTTTAGCAAACCCGACGGTCGTGGCCACCCACGACACCGAATCCGTGATCAGCATTGTTGATGAGATTATTCGCCGCACCACCGTTGAGCAGGCAAATTCAATCAACGGCCTGACGACCCAGCAGGTTGAAATCGGTGAAGCTGGCATCGTGCTGGATATTCTGCCAAAGGTTGGCGAAGACGGAACGGTGACGATGCGCCTGCGTCCTTCCGTGTCTTCGGTTCGCGATAACACCCAGACCGATGCCTTTGGCAACGCCGTGACGCTTTTGAGCAAGCGGGACTACCTGGCGCAATCCGTCAGGGTTCAGGATGGGGAAACCATCGTGATGGGGGGCCTTGTTCAGGAGCGCGACAGCAATGTCACGCAGAAAATGCCGGGCCTTGCCAGCCTGCCTATCGTGGGCGCCATGTTCCGCGCGGCCAGCCGGACGGCGACACGTTCAGAACTCGTCCTGATGGTGACGCCTCATATTATGAACAAGACCGATCTGACGCCGGTCAACTACGTCCAATCCTCATTTGCCCGCTAACGCCCTTACTGCTCTATCTATAAAGAGAAATTGTAACCGGAGAATTTATTGTGAACCGTTTGCTTCTCCCTAAAAAAAATTCACTCGCACTGCTCATGGCGCTTGGCCTTGTCTGCCAGAGCGGCATTCTGGCGGCTGGCCCCGCATACGCCCAGTCGCAAAGCCTTCCGACATTGGAGCAGGTGCCAAGCCAGATTAGCGCCAACGCGCAGGAGCAGCGGACGCTGCCTTCCGCCGTTGACCTGTTTCAAAACAGGAGCGGGAATAGCGTCAATGAAATCACCCGCCTGCTAACACTGTCAGGCGCTCAGAAAAAAGTGAGCATGAAACTGCGTGGCGTTCCCCTTCCTGATGCCCTTCGGGCGCTGGCGGCCCAGGGTGGCTTTAGCGTCGTGGTGGACGAGTCGGTTGAGGGGGATGTAAACGTTGATCTCAATAACGTGACCCTTCAACACGCGTTGAATAGTTTCAAGGCTTACGGCAATCTGGCCTATGCTGTTGAAGGTAAAAGCTTAATTGTGGCAAAGGCGGATTCGGAACGCGCCAAGAGCTTTGAACGCGCGTATTCGAAGGTCATCCCGCTTCAAAACGCCAACGCCAGGATTCTGTCGCAAATTCTGAACCAGGCCGTTTTTGGCATTACGCCGCAACAGCAAACCCAAACCGCCACCAGAACCGTTGGCTATGATTACCACACCAACAGCCTGATCGTTTCAGGTTCAAGCAGCGACATTGATATTATTCAAGACCATGTGCGGGCGCTGGATATGCCGCGTGAAACCCGGACATGGCGGCTCAGCCACGCCAACGCTGTTGATGTGGCCTCCATGCTCTCGTCCAGTTTGTTTAACGAGGGCATGCCAAGCTTTACGGTGGGCGGCGCGGGCGGCGGTGCAGCCGGAGGCGCTGCTATGGGAAACGGCAACCAGAATAACGTCATCCTGCAACCGGCGATGCTGAACGTGCAACAGGAAAGAATCGAGGAGGGCACGGGCGCAAGCCAGGCCAACGCGGCAAGCGGAAGCTCGGGTGGAACCGGTGGCGCTACGGTTAATAGCCAGGTAACGTTACGCGCAAGGGTTAAGGAAGATCAGCAGGCGACCGTTTCAGCCAATGGCCCCATTATTGTTCCCGACAGCCGCATGAACACGATTACCCTGATGGGGACGGCTGAGCAAATTGCTATGGCCGAATCGATTATTCCAACGCTGGATCGAAAAGTGCCGCAGGTTGTACTGGAAACCTCGGTGATCGAGTTGACCGAAAGACAGTTGCGTCAGATTGGCCATAACTTTGGGGTTGAAACCCAAGGGCTGGTTTTCGGCAGCAGTAACACCGGCGCTGCAACGTCCGGCCAAACCGGCGTTCTTACTGGCTTAGATGAAGTTATCTTCGGTTATACCACCAACCCAATCCAGCGCCTGCGCAACGACTTCCAATACCAGCTCAACTTGCTGGATCGTCAGCAAAAGCTGAAACTTCTGGCTAACCCCACGATTATCACCGCGCATGACAACGAGGCGGTGATCAGTATTGTCGATGAGGTGATCCGCCGAAACGAGTTGACCGTCAACGCCGCAGGCGATATTGCCGGTAGTGAGGCCGAAATCGGTGATGTGGGCGTGGTCGTCAATATCCTGCCTAAAATCGGCGCAAACGGGATGGTGTCTCTGCGGATTCGCCCCACCGTCAGCAGCATTTCAGATACCATTGTCGATCCTTTCAGCGGGATTATCACCCTGGTTTCCAGGCGGGAGCTGCTTGTTCAGAACGTGGTGATGAAAGACGGCGAAAGTTTCATTCTGGGCGGTTTGCTCAGCAATACGGACAATCAGAGCAATGCCAAAATTCCCGGCCTTGGCGATATTCCGATTATCGGGCAACTGGGACGCAACAATGCCCGGGACGCCAAGCGGACGGAGCTGATTATCGTTATCACGCCGCATATCCTTAATGATGAAAGCGATATGGCCCAGGCCAACAGCCATAGCCCGATGAAGCCGGTCAATATCAATGGCGGCAGAGACGCCCTCAAGCCTTCAGGGGATGGCTTCCTTCCGGTTTCGCGAAACGGCTACCAGGTTGAAGAAAGCCCGAACAACTATCTGCCCAAGCTGCAGCCGGTTCATGCCCTCAACTCCCAGAGCATGCAGCAAAAATCAAAATCGCTTAACGGTTTTTCCGGTACGTCCCTGAAGCCTCCGCCATCGGCCAACGTGGCCGGTGGGAAAAAATCCGGAAACGCTTCAGGAAAATCGGCCAATACCCAAACGGTTCCCGCTTTGAGAGGCGCAATGCCCAAGGGTGGCAGTAAAGATATGCTGATGCTGATGCGAGCCGAAGAGGGCCACGACAAAAATCTGAATCCGGATATGAATATTGATGCGATGAACGATCGGCTGAAATAGCGTATACGCTTGGGGGGTAAAACAAGCCTTTTTCAACATGACCCACGAGCGGGGGAAGACGTTTCTTGATCGTGTTGGTGCTTGCTGCTAAACTGAAGCTTGCCGCGGCAGTGATGCAAGCGGTTTGACCGGAGTGGCCTGGAAGGGGTCCGGGTGGTGAGGAAGCCGCCTTGAAAGCGGTCGCCCCGTGAGGGGTTGCGGGTTCGAGTCCTGTCCCTTCCGCCATTTTAGTCATTAGGAGAAAGAACAGGACTTGAATTCGCAACCCCTCTATACAAGAGCCTGCGGGTTCCCACGTTTTCTGTCCCTTCCGCCATTTTAGTCATCTATTTTAAAAACGATAGAGAGAGGCAGGTCACACGATGGACGATCGCGTATCGAAGGAAATGAAACTGGCTATCGCCAAGGAACTCGTCTCAAGTTTCGTGCGCGGCGAAGCGGGTAAACACATCAAGCCTGAGCAGTTGGGCGAGGTTTTCAAAACCGTTTACCAATCACTTGATGACGCGTTTCCTGAACCTGAGCAGCGCCGTATCGGTCTTGGCTAAATCTTCCAGAGAGAAGCGCATGTCAATGCTAAGACTGCTTTGGTGTGGCTTTGTCGAAGTCTGCCGGGCGCTTAAAACGCCTCAGGGAATGTTCACGTTGCTTGGCATGTTGCTTTGCCTGGCTTTTGGTGTTCTATATTACTGGCTTTCGGCGTGGGATTTGATTGGCTTTACGCGTGATGACGCCATTTACGTGGTGAGTTCAGAAGCCCTGGCCAAGGGGGATGGCTTTACGCTCAGGCACCTGGCGGCGATGCCTGCCCAGGTGAAATACCCTATCGGCTATCCGCTTCTTTTAATGCCGGTGTGGTGGATTATTCCGGAATTTCCCCAGAACCAGTGGCTCTTGGCTCTGGTGACTGTCGTGATTTCAACGTTGGGTCTGGCGCTTAGTTTCTTTTACCTGCTGCGGGTCAAGAAAGCGCCCGCATGGCTTGCCATGCTCATTACCGCATTAACCGCATGCAATTTTTATTGGATTTACTTCGCCAGCTCGCTGATGGCGGAAGGCATGTATTTCTTTTTTTCCTTTCTTGCCTTAATCGTACTGGCGTCAAAGTTGGAGGGTGTTACGCCGGAACAGAAAATAAGCGCCAAGTCGCTGGCGCTTTGTATCGCCGTTTCGGTTATTCCTTTTCATGTGCGCCAGCTTGGCTTGTCGATTGTTTTTGCGGCAACGATTTACCTGTTGCTGAAAAAGCGTTTTAAGACGGCGGCCATTTATTTTGTCATCTGCCTGGGGGTGACGATCCTTCCCTGGATGGTATGGACGACAACGCAATATGCCCCAACTCCTACCACGTTTGAGACGATTTTAAGCTACGCCCCTTATATGTCTGAATTTGTGACTAACTTTAGTGAGTCGGTTTATCTTCAGCGTTTGATTGAAACTTTGGGCAGCTTTGTCTATCGCTTGCAGGAAGGGATGTTCAACGTTATTCCCAACTTGTTCCATGCGTTCTCGCTGCAATCGCTTGAAAAAAATCCGCTAATCGCCTGGGCACATCTTATCGTGTCAACATTGAGCGCTTATTGCCTGCTCGCTTTTTTCATCTTGCGCCTGGTGACAGGCGTCAGGGAATGCCTAAGGCAGCCTGTGGATAACGACTCGTTCCGGTTCTTCAGAAAATTTTCAGGGGTCAGCGTCTCGCTGTGGTATCTGTTTGTGTACTTGGCGGTTTGTATCGTCTGGGCTTACGAAGATCAGATGTCCCGTTTTCTGCCGATGGTTTTTCCACTTTTCTGGTGGTATCTTTTCGAGCCTTGCATTCGTTCGATAACAGGTAAAAAGAAAGTGGGCAGGAATGTGGCGCTTATACTGCTTCTGGCAGCCCTGTCCCTTGCTCCTGCTTACAAGACATTCCATAATTTGAAATTTTTCCGGGATAATTTCTGGGTCGAAACCGCCGGTCATCCCATTTGGGAAGATTATCTTGAGACCATAAATTATATCCGGGCGTTTTTGCCTGAAGATGCCGTGATTGCCGCCACCCATGAAGGGGTTATTTATTTGTATTCGGGAAGAAAAACGTATCACTTAAACCCATACGCCTTTCAACTTAAAGCTAAAAGCGAAGGCTTTGATCGCACTATGCTGGATCGGATGAAGCATATGCGGGGGCTAGGGGTTCAATACCTGCTGGTGGAACCGTCGATGAAAAACCGAATTTTGGTGGCGGACGAATCTCCGTTGGAGCGGCTGACGGTGGAGGCTTTTCTTCCCCAGATGCGCCTGTTGTTGGTGTCCAAGCATCGCTATGTCAAGCTGTATCGAATTTTGCCCGAGGAAAATTAGAGTTTTCAAAATAAAAGCCGCCCTGAACTGGGGCGGCTTTTATTTTTAAGCAGAATCCTGAGGTTAGAATTCCATATAAGCAGGATCGGTCGTACCGCCGGGGCCGTTAAGCTCCAAGGCAGGTCCGGCGGCACCGGCGAGTCCTGTCGCGTTTTGCCCCGTCGTGAGCCGGCCGTTGAAGTAGAGAACGAATGTTCCTGCAGGAGCCCCCGTGCCGGCACCGTCGGGATCAATGCTGAAATTGACATAGTTGGCGGTGGCGTCCCATTCCTGGGCGGCTTCATAACCCAGTGTCGCGCCGCTGTGCAATCTGAGACAGTTAAGGGCCGTACAGTCAAATTCGGCGCTACCGCCACCCGCTGTGGTGACAAGGCTCACGTAGTTCATGCTGTTGGTTAAAACGCTGACAGGGGTATCTGTGGTGATACTATTTTCAACCTGATAGGCCGCAAAGGCGCCTGAAATCATCCCGGCCACTTCTTTTGCAATTGCGGTGTTCTGGCTGCTTTGGCTGGAGTTTAAAACCTTGGGGATGGTAAACGTCGCGATGACGCCCAAGATAGCCAGGGCGATCAGAAGTTCTGCCAGGGTGAAGCCCTTTTTAGCTAAAAACAGGTGTTTCATATCGGGTGTGATACCTCCAAAAATGTAAAAATACGGATAAACAATAGTAAGCGGTATGATAAGCGCGTCTCAAAGAGGGGTGGGTAAAAGAGCGCTTCTAACGAAATATGACGTATCTAATCTTCTCTCTATTTTTTCTCTGTTTTTTCTCGAATCAGTCAAATCATTCTCAGTTCGTAGGGGAATAACGCGATACTTCATATTTCGTCACAACGAGAGGAAACTTTAGGTTTGTTTTTTTAAGAAATATAACGAATTTGCCCTCGCCTCACTTATTATAATCGTTATTTTATCCAATAGGGCAGGCTTTTACCATTTAAGTTATGACAAATTGTAAAGTATTGTATCGTCTTGGTAACGGATCTTAGGATTATTTCTTTGGAGGAGGGGTTGTTTTCTCCCCGCCTTTTCCGTCAGCACCTGCATCTTGACCTGTGGCTGAACCGCTGCCTGCGCTTGCGGCTTCAAGGGCCTGGAAATACTCTGCCCCTAAACGCTTCTGAAGCTGGTAAAGCCTGACCCTTGCTTTGGCACCGTATGGGTTCTGGGGTTGCTGGGTGTTGAGAAAGTTCAAAAGCTCGTAGGCCTCATCGTATTTCCCCCGTTCGGCCAGCAGAAATCCTGTCTGGAAAAGAGGCTTGGCAATCAAGGGGCTTTTGGGATACTGGTTCATCAAGTCCATCATTGTATACTTGGCGTCACTCAACTTGCCGGCATCGCTTGGGGAGAACAATTGACGGGAGTCGTATTTGCGCATCAGGTCGGTTAGGGTTTTATCGAGCGGGTCGATCACTTTTTTAAGCTCCGCTTCCTCTTTTTCCAGGGCGGCTTTGGCTTCTGCCTCGGCAGCGGCGGCGTCGTTCTTGCCTTTTTTTACGGCATCAGCGGGTTGAGGTGCGGCAACCATAATACTTGACGCCACGACAACGGCCGCCATGGAGGTGGCAATGCGACGAGCGGCGCTTTGAGCAAAAGTGTTAGCCGCCAGTGGCCGGATTGTGAAAGAGGCTTTTAAGAATTTGAATAAGAATTTTAAAAACATGGGGGAGAAAGACTCCAAAAGTTTCAGGACGATTCGTGCCTTGGCGAACGTCGGCCTAAAATGTCAGCTTAGAATATGTGAGCTTAATAAGTTAAAAGCAGGATGCATTGTCCACTCAAGCCCTTCTTCG
>JAYKHP010000021.1:0-26364 GCA_035285165.1 Vampirovibrionales bacterium
CGTAATGCTTTGATTACCTGCTCTTCTGTAAATCGGCTTGTTTTCATCTTCAAGGATTCCTTTCATCTGCATGAAATAACAAAATCCTCTACTTTTAAATGGTCCCCTACACTGGGCTCAGATCACCTTCCTGTTATGGGTTGTAATTTAGCTAATTATTACAGAAATAGAGTTTACTTGTCATCCAGAAAAAGTAGAACCCACATACAGATATTTACCATATATAAGAATTCTAGCTATTACAAAATACTATCCTACTGCAGACCTACTGCAAGGCGACTCATCTATGGGATGCGCAGTATGGACGCAAGCCTCTATTTGTGGCATCTTGGCTTTAGATTCTGACCCTCAGCCAAAGTATACACCCTCAGCCAAAGGAAATACCCCTCATGAGCGAGCTGCCCACCCCCACGCAAGAACAGATTCTGGACGCGATTAAAGATATTTTGCCCGCCGATAAAATCGACAATATCGCCGCTTGTGACGGAATTGTCCGGCTGGACGTCATTCTGGAATCCACCCAGGATCCCAAGCGGGCAGAGCTTTTTGAAACACTGAAAACCCGCATTATGGCCTTGCCTGGCGTTAACAGCGTCAACCCCGGCATTTCCACAAAAACGCCCGCAGCAAGAGGCTTCGGCCAACCCGCCCAATCTCCCGCGCCCAAACCGGTGCAACAAACGATGCCTTTCAAGCACATTATCGCCGTCTCCAGCGGCAAGGGCGGTGTCGGAAAAACCACGGTCACGGTGAATTTAGCCTGCGCCCTGGCAAAACTTGGCCATAAAGTCGGTATTCTGGATGCCGATATCTATGGCCCCAACGTGGCCATCATGATGGGCCTTCGCGGGTATCGCCTCAAGCCGAACCCGGACACCCAAACCTTTGAAATGCCTGAAAATCACGGAGTTCAGGTCATCAGCATGGCCTTTTTAATGAACGAAGAGCAGCCCGTCGTCTGGCGCGGCCCAATGCTTGACAAGGCCATCCGCCAATTCTTGACCGACATGCCCTGGCATAGCGATCTTGATTACCTCCTCATCGACCTGCCGCCGGGCACAGGAGACGCCCAGCTTACCGTGATGCAGGCAGTCCCAATGGCAAGTGCGATTATCGTCACCACACCCCAGGACGTGGCCATCCACGACAGCAAGAAGGGGTTGGCGATGTTTCAGAACAACGGCATGAACGTGCTGGGCCTGATCGAGAATATGAGTTACTTCATCTGCGAACACGGAAGCCGCTACGAGCTTTTCGGCAACGGCGGCGGCAAGAAAGCGGCCGAAGCGCTGAATATTCCATTTTTGGGCGAGATTCCCCTGGTGGCCGAGCAGCGCGCCAAAGCGGATGAAGGCTTGCCGGTGGTGGTGTATGACGCCGAAGGCGAGCAGGCCAAGCGTTTTATCACGCTGGCAGAACGCGTGATTGGCGATGTTGTCGCCCATTCTGAGGAAAATGAGCCTAAGACGCCGGTTGGTGCCCACTAGCGCTGGCTTTCGTGAGAATGACTGGCTTTAGAAATATCAGCAAAGGCTTTTCCGATGCAAGTCACCATTGTTCCTGGTTGTATCGCCTGCGGGGTGTGTGAAGCCCTTTGCCCCGAAGTGTTTACGGTGACGGATACGTCTGTGGCCGAAAATTCAAACGTTCCCGGACACGAGGCCGCCTGCCGCGAAGCCGCCAAGGCATGCCCGGTGGATGTCATCAAGATCGAAGAGTAGTCTCCCTTCTCGCCTGGGGAAAGAGGGATGGCTTGCCTCAGCAGCTAAATGTAACGAAATATAAATAAAAAAATGACTCATCTAGCAATTGATTTGCTTGAGGGGGATTTATGTTATTGACCATCGAATGATGTGTCACACACTCTCTTAAATACTGCCTCTCTCTATCCACAATCTCTTGCGCTTTCCCCCTCATCAAAGCAAGAGATTTTTTTTTGCGACAAAATCAATCGCGGAACTTTCAGGCCAGCTCAGGCGTCTTTCTGAACAATAGCCTGAGCAATGGCTGTCTAGGCTATAATCTAGAATAAGATTTTTAATGTTGAGGCTTCCAATGCCCTTCTTGCGATTGATTCGTCAAACTCTTATCGGTTCTCTCGACACGCTTTGGCGTTTTATCCCGATGGCGGGAATTTTTGTCATCAGCCTGCTTGCCCTTGCCGTGTTCGTCTCGGCTCTTGGGCCGGTAAATGCCCAGCAGCCACCGATATTTCAGGCAGGGGCCCAGCAAGGGGTGCATGGACAGGAAAGCTTTCTCTTAATCCTCGACAGCTCCGACTCGATGTCCGAGCCGCTGGGGAACGGGCAAAGCAAGATGGCGGCGGCCAAGCGGGTTATTTTGGAAACCATGCAGAAAATCCCCCAGGAAGTCCCTGTGGGCTTAAGAGTCTATGGCGATTCCACTTATAACGCCTGCCGGGCCACCCGAATGCTGGTACCCATCGCCCCCAATAATCGTTACCAGATCTCGGCCCAGATGACCAAGATTAGGCCAACCGGCATGACGCCCATCAGCTATGCGCTGACCACCGCCGTTCGCGAGGACTTCAACATGCTCAACGGCAAGCGAAATATTATTTTGGTCAGCGACGGCATGGAAACCTGCGACCGTGACCCCTGCGATCTGGCGGTGTCGATGGTGCAGAACGGCGTCGATGTCAAAATCAATGTCATCGGTTATGGCCTGCGCGAAGTCGAGGGTATTCGCCAGTTAAAATGCGCGGCCCTGGCCACCAAGGGAAAGTTCTACAACGTCGATACCTCGGCACAGCTTGGACAAAGCCTGGATCAAATACTGGGGGCCAAAAAAGACGTTCAGGCAAAAATCTATATCCCCAGGAATTAATTTCCAAAAAAGCTGAAAACGGTTTAGTTCCATGAAAACCAGACAGGATCATTGGCAGTGTTAGCCGAATAAGGCCCCCAGCCAGTATCCGTACCAGAAAATAAAGTTCCCCATGTCGCCACACGACCGTTAAAATATAACATTGCCTCCAAACCTCCGCCCTGAGGAGAGTTTATACGAGAGCCATCAGGATCTATAAGAAACCATACACCATTCAATGGCGTAGTAGCCCCAAAACTGATGTTATAAAGCTGTATCACTGCACCATTGGCAAAATAATAGCAGGGATTGTTGGCATCGCAGTCACCCTGAGTCCCATATGGATAATCAAATGCTCCAACTGTACTGGTATCCACACGGACATAGTTCAAATAAGGTGTAATCGTATCTTTAAGCTTGGTTGATGCGTCTGGAGAGTTTTCTAAACCGTAAAGCTGGTAAGCATGAACGATAGAAGCAATCGCTTCCTTTGCAATGGCATTGCTTTTGGCATCTTGCTGGGCACTTAAAACCTTGGGAATAGTGAAAGTAGCAATGACGCCCAGAATCGCCATTGATATTAACAGCTCAGCCAATGTAAAAGCAAGATATTTCATGCAAAGCGGTTTTAGCTTTTAATTTTCTATCATTTCCTATAACTCATTTCATTATCCTCGGCAGAAACAATCCTCCCTTTACCTCGCCCTCACTTTTAATCTAACGCATTTAATCCAACGCGGCGATGCCTGGAAGGGTCTTGCCTTCCAGAAACTCCAGACTGGCCCCGCCGCCGGTGCTGACATGTGAGTAGCGCTCAGGGGCGATACCGAACCGCTCGATCGAGGCCACCGTATCGCCACCGCCCAAAATACTCTTGCACTGGCCTTTCTCACTCAAGTCAGCCAACGTCTCGGCAACTGCCCGTGTGCCCGCCGAAAACGCCTCAAACTCAAAAACGCCAAGCGGGCCATTCCATAAGACGGTTTTGGCTTTTGACAATTCCGCCTTAATAGCCTCAATGGTTTTGGGGCCGATATCAAGCCCCATCCAGCCATCGGCAATCGCATCAACCGCGACCGTTTTGGCTTGCGCATCAGCCTTGAAGGCATCAGCAATCACAACATCCTCAGCCAAGAGCAATGTCACATTCTGCGCCTTGGCTTTCTGAAGGAGATCTTTTGCCATAGCGACAAATTCATCCTCCAGCAACGACTTGCCGACGCTGAGCCCCTGGGCCTTAAGGAACGTAAAAATCATACCGCCACCAATAATCAGCGTGTTGACTTTAGGCAGCAAACTTTCAAGCACCGTAATCTTGGTGGAGACTTTGCTGCCGCCGATAATGGCGACAAAAGGCTGTTGCGGGTTTTTAACAACAGCGCCAAGCGCGCGGATTTCCTTGTCCATCAATAAACCGGCGACACTTACCTCAGCCAAATGGGCCACGCCTTCGGTTGAAGCATGCGCGCGATGCGCGGCACCGAACGCGTCATTGACGTACACATCCGCTAAATTGGCAAGCCGCTTGGAAAGCTCTGGATCGTTCTTTTCCTCGCCCGCTTCAAAACGGATGTTTTCCAACAAGAGCAACTCACCATTTTTTAACGCATCGACCGCCTTTTTGGCCTCATCGCTGACAACTTGGCCCTGATCGTTTGCGGGAATAAATTTGACGTTGGAGGGGCTGAGAAGGCTGAGCAAGTGATCCGCAACCACCTTCAAAGACGCTTTGGGATCAGGCTTGCCCTTCGGGCGCCCCAAGTGGCTGACAACAATGACTCGCGCGCCTTTTTCCAGCAAATATCTCAGGGTCGGCAGGGATTCCTGAATGCGGGTATCGTCCGCAATTTCGCCATTTTCTTTCAGCGGAACGTTAAAATCCACCCGAACCAATACGCGCTTTTCGGCAATATCCGTTAAATCCCGGACGGTTTTCTTGGTTTTCTCCTGAGAAGCTGTCGCCATAGTTGATTGCGCCTTTCCAAAAACTGAATTAAGAATCTGTTCATTAAATACTGAGTTCCCCACGAACCGTCGTAACAGCCTGCCCGCATAGCAAGACCCGATCCTCAGGCAGCAAGGATAACTTCAATACACCACCGCGACAAGCTCCCTGATAGGCTGTAAAATTTGTTTTTTTGAGCTTTCGGTGCCAATAGTCAGCCAAAAAACAATGCGCGGATCCTGTGACCGGATCCTCGTCAATGCCAACCGCCGGAAAAAAACCACGTGACATAAAATCATACGAAGGGTTATCGGAAAAGGCTGTCACGATAACGCCACGTGCATTGAGTTGTTTGAGCATGTTGAAATCAGGCGCCACTCTCGCTAAGTCTGAAGCGGATTCAAGTTCTACCAGAAAATCCAACCGGTTCCGGACAACTGACGACAAGGAGATCCCAAGTGCTTTCTTCAGCAATGCCTCTTCTTCAAAAGTAGCGACATCCGTTTGACCCTCCAAAGGGAAATCCATTTGAATCCAACCGTCCTGGCTGCCAACATGCAACAGGCCGCTTTTGCTATGAAATACAATGGTCGCGTTTTGCGCAACGAATTGGTCCTCCCACAACGCATGGGCGCTTGCCAGGGTCGCATGGCCACACAAGTCGACTTCGGCTTTTGGCGTAAACCAGCGCAATGAATAATGATTTTCCTCTTGCTGAGGAACCAGGAATGCCGTTTCAGACAGGTTCATTTCCATGGCAATATCCTGCATCAAGATATCTGGCAAGGGCTCGCTTGACACAAATACCGCCGCTGGATTTCCTTTAAATGCATCGGCTGAGAACGCGTCCACCTGTTTGAATGAAAGGCGCATACTGCATCCTTTTATTAACTAGCCTGTCAGCATGTCTTTTAACAATTGGTTGATGGTTTCGGGGTTGGCCGAGCCCTTGGTTTCCTTCATCGCCTGGCCAACGAAAAAGCCGAACAGCTTGTCTTTGCCCGCACGATAGTCTTCCAACTGTTTCGGGTTGGCGTCGAGAATTTTTTGCAAGATAGCCTTTAACGCTCCCTCATCACTGATTTGCGTCAAGCCTTGCGCGGCGATAATAGCAGAAGGCATTTCCCCCTTGTCGATCATATCAGGAATAATCTTCTTGGCGATCGCCGAGCTGACTTCCTTCTTGTCTTCAATCAGCGTAATTAGTTCAGCCAAGGCCTCCGGGGTCAGCTTGCTTTCTGATAGAGAAATTTTAGCCTTATTATTCAAATACCCGGTGATATCACCCATCAGCCAATTGGTCAGCGCCTTGAAGTGCGCAGGGCTTTGCGTGACCAGCGTGGCGGCCTTTTCCAGAAAATCACCCAGTTCCTTGAATTCCACCAGCACGCTAGCGTCATATTCCGACAAGCCAAACTGCGTGGTCAGTTTTTCCAGGCGTTGCTTGGGCAGTTCCGGCAGCGCTTTACGAATGGCATCGACTTCTTCGCGACTGATGGCCAAGGGGCGGAGATCGGGATCCGGAAAATAGCGATAATCGTGGGCGTCCTCCTTGCTGCGCATCAATTTGGTGCTTTGCGTAGCCTCGTCCCACAGGCGGGTTTCCTGGGCGACACGTCCGCCGGAAGTAACAATCTCGATTTGCCTTGCCACTTCAACGTCAATGGCGCGCTGAACGGCCCGGAAGCTGTTCATGTTTTTCACTTCGGTCTTGGTTCCGTATTCGCTTTCGCCCCTGGGGCGGATGCTGACGTTGGCGTCACAGCGCATCGAGCCTTCTTCCAGGTTGCCGTCGCACACGTCAAGATAGCGCACGATGTTGCGCAATTGCGTCATATACTCGCGGGCTTCTTCGGATGATCGGATATCGGGCTCGGAGACAACCTCCACCAGCGGTGCGCCCGCGCGGTTGAGATCCACCAGGCTGTAGTCGGATCCGGCAAGACCAGCGGCACCCGAGTGATTCAGCTTTCCGGCGTCTTCTTCCAGGTGAGCCCTTAAAATACGCACATGACGGCCGTTGGAAAGGACCATATGGCCATTGGCACAGATGGGATAGTCGTACTGGGAAATCTGGTAGCCTTTGGGCAGGTCGGGATAGAAATACTGCTTGCGGTCAAACTTGGTCACTTCGGCAATGTCGCAATTCAGCGCAAGCCCCAGCTTGATGGCATAATCAACAGCTTGCCTGTTTAACACAGGTAATGCGCCGGGCAAGCCGAGGCAAACCGGGCTGATGTTTTCGTTTGGCTCGTGGCCAAAGGCATTGGGGCTTGGATCAAAGAGCTTGAAGCCGGTTTTAAGCTGGACGTGAACTTCAAGGCCAATGACGATTTCGTAGTCGGTTTGCGTTTGGGATTCTGAAGTGACGGCGATATTCATACGTTAGGTTACCCTCTGCCTTTACATTTGCCCGGTTGAGACTGGAGAATGGCTAGAGGGTATTATAATCCGCTCAAAGATTTCCCGCACCGCTTAAAAATTGTTAAGGATGAAGGAATGAAGGCACTTTACTTTTGCCTTGGGTTTAATTTGTGGTAGCGTCAATCGGTAGGAACTTATTACCCTATAGACAGGGCTTACATTACCTCTCTCTTTTTCCCTATAAATCGCCTTATTTTACCCTCACAAGCCATTCATTCCATTCTAACTTTATATAAACTTTCTAAGGAGATCCCCAATGCTTCACTCCATTGGCATGAGCGCCTACAACCCTTACATGACCCGGACAAACGCAAGCCAGAACAACGCACAATCCGTTCTGTTTGGCGCGGACAAGCCGGATAATATGAAAGTCGGTAAGCAAGGTACAACCCCAAAGGGTGGCCAGCAAGGCAGCGGTAGTGGCACAAAAACCCGTGGCGATGTCAGACCAAATCCCAGCGAGCATGACCAGATGCGCCAACGAGGCACAAGAAGAAGCTAGTCTGTAATTACGGCGGCGTTTTCTCCAAGCCGGAACGCGCCACCCCTTAGCCTGTTTTATATACGCTGCGTTACATCTCGGGCTTTTCTTCCAACGGTTGACACCAATATATGTTTCAACGGTAATAGACAGAACTCAGGTGGTTTCTCACCAAGTGGTTTCACATTTAATTAATTAATGGCCCCTCAACAAGCCATTCAAAAGCCCCCGCTCTTTTCAGGGCTTGCAGGGCGTCTGGCAATTTACAAGAAACGGGTCTGTGGGCCCGGGGCTTCGCTTTAATCCCTACTTTTTCAATCATATTTGATGGAGTTCAACTGACCTATGCCCAGAATTTTCAGTATCGGCCCGAATTTTGCTGCAGCGACCTCCGTGACGGGTGCGCAAGCGCACAAAAGCGCCCCGGTGCCTTATGAAACGCCCCAGCACATCCACTTCGGCGCATCGCTCAAGCAAACCGAAAGCGACGTGTTTTTCAGCGCAAGGCCTCAAGAGCCCAACCAGCCTGAGCCCCGGCCAACCGGTGGTGCTGGGAAAGGCCACCCTCCCAAACGGCCAAGATTTGGAGAACAGCCTTTTGCCCTAGCCGTTGGCTCAAAAAGAAAAGAGAGTGACCGTCTAGAGCCAATGCCTAACCCCATTCTGACACCACCCCCCGGCAGAACGCCAAGACCTGATCGAAATGCGGTTCCTGCCTTTGGAAAAGAAACGCCTGCCAGTGGCAGAAGTACATTACGCTCTGATAACGACGCTGCCGCTGCGACGCAAAAAGCTCGCAGAAATGCGCCGACACCGCAAAGAGCGGCGGCAGACGCCGCCAGACAACGGGGCGGCAGGCCCAGTTTGTTATTCTCAGGCGCGCCCAGCGTAACACCGGATAAATATGAAGAACTGTCGAGAAAGGATAAAAAACCAGAAAAAGATAATGGAGGAAGGCCTCGCCCCATACGCTTTGAGGCAACTGTTGACCCTACACGGGAAGCGCGTGACAGGTAACTAGCAGAAACGCGCAAAAAAGAAGGCGGCTTGAACGGCCCCGGCAGTGGCGGCCACAAGCTCCGTAAATAAATCATAGAGTTGACACGCTTTAAGCAAGCGATTTTAATAACGGGATGAGCGATACGTCCACAGACTCACCTCATCCCGAGCGGAAATACCGACTCAGTCCGGCTATTGGTTTAATGGTGTCGCTGGTACTGTTTCACTTGCTCTTCCAGATAATAAGCTTGCCGGAAAAATCGTTCCTCATTGGGTCCTTAAGCGTTATTCCCAAGGCCGTGTTTGCCGGGGAGTGGTGGCGACTGTTATCGGGCTGCTTTTTGCATGCAAATTGGTCGCACCTGGGTTCAAACCTGTTTGGGCTTTTGATATTCGGAAATCTTCTGGAGCCTGTTATCGGCGGCAGGGCCACCCTTTTGCTGCTGCTTTTAAGCGGTGTTCTTGGCAATCTGCTCTCCTGCTTCCTGATGCCCCCGGATACGTTATCCATTGGCGCCTCCGGCATGGTCTACGGCCTGACCGGCGCCTACATCTGCTTGATGGTGATATTACAGCGCAGGCTGGATGCGTTAAGACCTTCCGGCGCACCGAAAAAATCGGCAGGGCAGCTTCGCGGGGCGATTATCCTGCTGGTAGTGTTTATCGCCCTGCATTCGCAGGAACCACAGATGAACCTGTGGGCCCATTTGGGCGGCTTGGCCACCGGCATTCTCTTCACCCCACTCTGGCTCAGTCAGAACAAAACGGAGCCCGCCTAATGATCCAATTGATCCAATTCAAGTGTAGTGATTCAATTCAGAATTCAGAATTAAAAATTTAAATAAAATAAAAAAGGATTAACGCCATGATTCAAGCAACGTCGAATACAGCGCGAATAGCACATTTCAACAAGTCATTCAGCACCACTGTCACACCTGGTTTTTCGGCAACTCAACCCACAGCGACAGGCGATGTATTTTTCAAGGGTGGCGAAGGTGCGGGCGATGCGGGTGCAACCCCGGCTGAAATCACGGATGCTTTATTACGGCGCATAAACAAGACAAAAGCTGAAAAGCCGAGCTGATTAGATAGGCAAATGGGCGCTTCTTACTGCTATTGTCTACCTTGTGATGACAAAAGCCGGCATAAAAAAGCAAGCCAGCCCCTCCTGGCTTCAATGCGATATCCCTTTTGGCTATAATGAGACGACACTTTTTAAAAATCCAGGAGTATGAACCTTTGAGGAGAAAACGTCATGGCGCTTCCCCCATCCCCGCTTGAAACATTCCCAAAGCTCAGAAAATGGGCCGTGGTGGGTGTCTCTGCAGACAAGAGCAAGTACGGCAACAAGATTTACCTGGACTTGAAAGAAGGCGGTTACCAAGTATACGGCGTCAACCCGAAGCTTGAAAGCATTGAGGGCGATCCTTGCTACGGTTCGCTTTCGGCCTTGCCTGAGGTACCCGAAGTCGTTAACATCGTCGTACCGCCCGCAGCCGGTCTTTCCGTCGTGGAGGAATGCCTGGCCCTTGGCGTTAAAAATATCTGGTTCCAACCGGGCGCCGAGTCCGATGAAGCAATCGAGCGCGCCGAAAAAGCCGGCATGAACGTCGTGGCAAACGCCTGCATCATGCTTCAAAAACACGCCTGGGCCTAGTTCAATCGTTGGAAACTACCTTGTCATGCCTGCGAAGGCAAATAAATCTGAACTGGGTTGATTTATATCCATCATTAGTCGATGGATGCCTGCCTTCGCAGGCATGACAAGTTTTCATTCCCAACATAAGAAAGTTTTTTCATAAATGACCAACGCCGCACCAGCAGACACAACGAACACGGTCACGCAAACCAAGCTCGACAAGATTGCGATTCTGGATTGCGGGGCGCAGTATACCAAGGTGATTGACCGGCGCGTAAGAGAGATGAACGTATCCACCGTCATCCTGCCATTGGGTACGGATCCGATTAATTTAGACCCTACAGAGCTTTCAGGCATTATCATCTCGGGTGGGCCGGGCAGCGTCTATGAGGCAGGTTCTCCCCAGTGCGACGCGAAAATTTTCCAGCTCGGCCTGCCGATACTGGGCATTTGCTACGGCATGCAATTAATGAACCACATCCACGGCGGCGTTATCGAATCAACGCCCATTAAAGAATACGGCGTCACCGAAATCGAAATCAAAACTGACAGCAAGTTATTTCTGGGCCTTGAGCGCAAGCAATCCGTTCTGATGAGCCATGGGGACAGTACCGTCAAGCTGGCTGAGGGCTTTAGCGCTACGGGCAGCACCACGGACGGTATTGTGGCGGCGATTGAAAACCCGACGCTCAATATGTACGGCGTTCAGTTTCACCCGGAAGTGGAGCTTTCAGAAAACGGCCAGGCGATGCTGAGAAATTTTCTTTACAACATTGCCGGCTGCAGCGGTAATTTCGTGATTGAAGATCGCCTTGAGGGCGCTATTTCCCAAATTCAGCAACAGGTTGGCAGTCGAAACGTTTTTGTCCTGGTTTCAGGCGGCGTAGATTCTTCCGTAACCGCAGCGCTTTTGCTCAAAGCCTTGGGGCCTGAAAAAGTGTTTGCCGTCCATATTGATTCAGGCTTTATGCGCCACAACGAAAGCGATCTGGTTTGCGACGCTTTAAAAGCGCTCGGCTTAAAACACTTGCAGCATATCAAGGCCCAGGATGATTTCCTCAATACGCAAATTGAGATTCAGGGTACGGCACAGCCGCCGCTGAAAGAAGTGACAGATCCCGAACTCAAGCGCCGCATTATCGGCGACGTGTTTTATCAACTCACGCAAAAAGCGATCAGCGCGCAAAAGCTGGATCTCGATAACACGCTCATCGCCCAAGGGACGCTAAGGCCTGACCTGATTGAAAGCGGCAACCCGGATGTCAGCACCTCCGCCAATACGATTAAAACGCATCATAACGACGTGCCAGTGATTCAGGAGCAGCGCAAAAAAGGGTTGATCATTGAACCGAATCGCGACTGGCACAAGGATGAAGTTCGCCAAGTCGGCAGGCTGCTGGGCTTACCGGAAGCACTCGTCATCCGACAACCCTTCCCCGGCCCAGGCTTGGCCATTCGCACCCTCTGCGCCGACAGGCCCTACGTGACCGATGAGTTTGAACAAATCCAGGAACATATCCGCCTGCACACAAAAAAAGTCAGTACCCAAAACGTAAAGCTGGACGCGCGGCTCTTGCCGGTGAAATCCGTTGGCGTTCAGGGGGATGCCCGTTCCTATCGTTATCTTGCAGTATTATTCGGTGATTACGAAACCCTGGACTGGCCGACGCTTCAGAAGCTGGCACAGGATATCCCCAACCAGGTGCATGCGGTCAATCGCGTCGCCTTAGTGCTGAACCAAAAATCCCTGCCTGAACTCATAACCGACATCACGCCGACCCACCTGACGCCTGAAACCCTCACGAAGCTGCAGAAACTCGATCACGCGGTTGCCGAAGCGTTTCAGAAAGCGGGCTATTTTTCGCCGATTAGCCAGTTGCTGAGCGTGCTGCTGCCCATTGATACTCAAAAAATAAGTACTCAAAAAAATAATACGCAAAATCAGGGTAGGCACTCGTTGGCCATTCGGGGGGTGGTCACCTCGGACTACATGACAGCCCGCCCGGTACGATGGGGCGAGGAAGTCCCTTTCAAGTTTTTGCAAGAATTGTCAAAAAGCCTGAGCGCTATTGAAGCCATTGATCTGGTGATGGTCGATATCACCGGCAAACCCCCCGCCACCGTCGAGTGGGAATAGCTTGAAAACGTTTCCCAATAAAAAAACAGCCTAAGGGGGATAGGCTGTTCAGGGTAAATGATTTTGACACCATCGCCACAGCTTGCGCTGCCACGACGCCGCCAAAATGGTTGACACACTTTGTACCACTAGACCCCAAGCCACCGCAAAGCGAATCGACGCCGCAATGAAAAGGGACTCTAACTCTCTCTAATTAAATAAAAAGCCCGTTGCAACTACTCAATTCTCCGGGTGAAAGGTAAATGCCGGAATAACCTATGAAAAATTACGGGCTTTTAAAACTTCTGGTTATCTTCTTTTTCTTCTTGAACGATTTGCCATTGAATTAATGGCTCTCTTTAACGGAAAATGGCAGAGGAACCGCTGAGCTTGTTTCGGCTTTATTATTAATCAGATTCAACTGCGCCGTCCGTGTTAATGTATTGTAACAAATCTGATCCAAAGTGCAAGCTTTTTTCCATATTTTTTTTGAAAAATATTTTTGCTAAATTCCTGTCACGGCAAATTCAACCGTTACGATCCACTTTGAAGCCAACCCAACAACGAAAACCCGGATCACGCGGATCATTAAGCCAGCCCAAGCGATCCAAACCCACCCCAGACAATGCCCGAAGCGAAAAACATTTTATACATCGTTCATGACGCACAGGTTTACGGCTCACAACAAAGCCTAAGCCTTATCCTTGATCGCATTTGCAACGCCTCAAAAGATGAAGAGCCGATCCAGTTCCACCCTTACATCAGCCTGGCACGCTCAGGCCCGCTTTCGGATCGGCTTTGCACGCTTCCCGGCTTAACGTTGCTGCAACATAAACGCCTGCAATGGTTCAAGCATGATAAACGCAGTCCAATCGATCAATTCCTAGACCCTTTGCTGGTACTATTCAACGCGCCGTCTCGCATACTGAAGATTTATCGCCACATCAAAAAGCATAAAATCGATCTCGTTCACAGCAACAGCGTTGTTTCCCTTGAAGGCGCGCTGGCAGCCAAAATAGCAGGCGTCCCCCATTTCTGGCATATCCGCGAACTGTTTATGGAAGATAGCCCAAAGCTTCTTCCCGTCTTCGGCAAAAGATTATCCCGGTTTATCATCAGCGCGCTTTCAAGCCGGGTTCTTTGCATTTCAAGCGTCGTCCGACAGCAATTCAATGACGCCCAGCGTAAAAACCCGCAAAAATATCCCCTGCTCTATAACGCCCTCAGCCCGAAACAGATTCCAGACACGCTGCCCGAGCCCAGGTTTTTCGGTTCCAACCGCTTGACCATTGGCTATGTGGGCAGGCTATCCGAAGGAAAAGGGGCTCATGATCTCCTTGAAGCGCTGGCGCTTTTGAAATCCTCCTTAACGCAAACCCAAATGCCGCAGCTTAAAATCGCGGGCGATTTTGTGGATGCTGCTTATGAGAACCGCATTCGGGACTTAATAAGCCGACATCATCTGGCAGGCCATGTGGATTTTCTGGGTTATCAGGAGAATATCCAGGATTTTTACCGGCAAATTGACCTTCTGGTACTACCTTCCAAGAACGAGCCTTTCGGACGGGTGATTATCGAGGCGATGGCGTATGGGGTTCCTGTTATTGGAGCCGATTCCGGCGGAATTCCAGAGATTATCACCCATCAGGATACCGGCTGGCTTTACCCGGTGGGGGATATCCCGGCCCTTGCCGACCTGATCACCCTTCTGGCGCTTGAAGCAAGCACCCAAAAAGAGGGCGAGTTGCGCCGAATCGCTCAAAAAGCTGGACGAATGGTGCGGGAACGGTTTACCATTGAACAACAGTGGCGTCAGTTGAGAGAGCTCTATAAAGCGACCTATCAGGCGCAGTGATTCAGTAAAGTGATTGACCGATTTTCCTATGAGCGTTTATCAAAATATCGACAACAACGAGGCCTTTAACCTCCTATTTCCCGATCAGACGGCAGACGACAGCCTGTCTTCGGCTGCAGTGAGCGAGAACAGGCCTGGAGCAGGCAATAATAAGCTTGATGAGAAGCTTCCGCCGCAGACACAGGCACAGTACCCGGCACGTAAAGTCAAGATTGGCTTTATTCTGGATGCTCCCTTCCCTGCCGATACGCCGCAAAGTAATCGCGCCGAACGCGAAGCCACCGCCCTGGTTCTGGCGGGCTATGAAGTTCACCTGCTCTGTCTCTGGGCGGATAACGGCATTACGCCCGAGCGTCCCAGCAGGGAAGAGTATTACCGTGGCATCTATATTCACCGTGTTCTTCCGGCTGATGTGAAGTACGCCCTGCCCTTCTTCAAAATCCAAACCCGCCTGCCTTATCAAGGGCTTTTAAAAGCAGCGGCAGATTTTTTTCTCAATCGCGACACGGCCTGGTACGCGCTGATTGATCGATTCATCCGCTTTTACGGACTGGATATTCTCCAGGTGCAAGGGCTGAGACTTTTAGACACCGCTCTCTCGGCGGCAAAAAAGCGGACAACTCCCATTGTTTCGGACTTAAGCCGTCATGAACCCGCATGGATGGAGTTATCCCGAGAGAAGCAAAGCCCGCTGCTGGCCCGTCGGGCCCGGAACAAGTGGGAAGCTATCGAACGTCGGGGCCTCAGAAAAGCCGCCCGTGTGCTAATCGCAAGCGAGGAAGCGCATGAGCGCCTGCTGGCCAAGTGTGTGGAGGAAGACATCAGCGCCAAGAAACTGGCCATCGTGCCCGATGCGCCGGACATTGAAAAATTTGCCCAAATGCCTTTCTCTGGCGATATTAACCGCCAGTTTAAATCCTGGTTTCTCATTAGCGCCGCCGGGGATTTTGAGCGAAATGACGAAGGTCTGCAAACTATTCTCGAAGCGCTTTCGATTTTAAAACCTGAAATTCCCGAACTCTTCTTCGTGGCGGCTGGCCCTGTAGACGCCGCCTATCGCCGCGAGCTGGAAGTGCTGATTGACCGGCACGGCCTGAATCATCGCGTTCATCTCAGCGGCAAGCTCAGCCCGGAAGATATCGCCCAATATATCGAGGCAAGCGATTTGTGCATTATGCCGCAGCTTGCCAATGATTATCGGGATCACACGCTTTGTGAAAACGCTTATGTCTACCATCTGATAAAAAAGCCGATTATCGCAAGCGACTGCAAGGCGGCCGAGCGTTATATCAAGCAAACCATTGGCGGTTTAATCTACCCATCAGGTAATGCCGAGGAACTGGCCAACCAGATTCGCAGGCTCTATTATGATACCGACCTCAAAAAGCTGATGGGCGAAAACGGTTTGCAGGCAGTGTTAAACCAGTATAACTGGCAAATTTGCTCGGCGTCTCTGATTCACGCTTATGAAAGTCTCGTGTCGGAACACATCAGCATTTAAGAAAGAACGGCTAAAATCTGCTCGTCTGAGACATCCCGGCGTAATCTTACCGAGCCGATACGCTGATCGGGCAAAATCAGCGTGATTTTGCTTTGCTGATTCTTCTTATCCTGCCGCATCCAATCCAGCAAGCGCTCAGGCGAAAATTTTTCACTTCCAAATCCCTCCGGGCTCAGTGGCAGATTTAAACGCTGCATTAAAATCGCCACCGCATCGGCGGCTTCAGAAGCTAAATCCCCCAGGGAAACGGCCAGATCGCAGGCTTTCTTCATCCCGATGGAAACGGCCTCGCCATGCAAAATAGCATAATCACTCGCGCTTTCGTATGCATGTCCAAAAGTGTGGCCAAGGTTCAGGATGGCACGATGACCGGTGGTATCCGTCTCATCCGCAGCCACCACGGCCGCCTTAAGATCGCAGCATCGATGGACAATCCAACCCAGTACCCGGGCATCTTTACGGTTAATGGCATCCACGTTCTGGCTCAGGTAGTCAAACAATAAAACATCCGACCCATCGGAGACGGTAGCGGTTCGCTCAAGTAAAGCGTATTTGACCACCTCGGCAAGCCCGGCGCGATAATCCCTCTCAGGAAGCGTTTCAAGCGTTTCAAGATCGCTGACGACCAGATCAGGCTGATAAAAAGCCCCAATGACATTTTTAAGGCCACCGAAATTAACGGCGACTTTGCCGCCAACCGAAGAATCAACCTGGGCAAGCAGCGTTGTCGGCACCTGAACCCAGCGCATACCCCGCTGGTAAGCCGAGGCGCAAAACCCAACCAAGTCTCCCACAACCCCGCCGCCAACGGCCAACAGAAAGTCATGACGTGAGAATCGTGCGGAAACCAGCAAATCAAAAATGTCCTGTGCCGATTTCATCGACTTGGCCAATTCCCCGCTTGGCACATTATAGTGCGTCACGTCAAAGCCCGCTTCAATCAAGTGATGCGTTAAAGGGTCAGCATAGAGCGGCGCTACTTGCGTGTCGGAAATCACGGCAATTTTCTGCGGCTTGGGCGATTGCGCGCGCAGCCAGTTGGGCAAAATGGAAAACAGTCCCGGGCCGATCTCAATATCATAATGCCTGTCGCGGCTTGGCACCTTGACGGTCAACAACGTTCTTGCGCTCTGGCTCATAAAACCGTTACTTCCTGTGCTTACTTATGCTGATACTAAATTATCCATTTGCCGGATAATCTCGGCTACAATCAAATCCCTGCTGTTTCGGGCGTCACGGCTTTCGACATCCCCCGCGATCGCGGCACCCCCTGCCGTGTCGGTGGAAACGTGAATATGGGCCATTTGATAAAACGCTTCACGCGCCTCAAAACGCTCTCTGAAAGCTTGTTCGGTGTTTTGCTGGGCAAGAATGGGCCTGTCCTTGACGCTGTGGATCACGCGATCAAACAGCACTTCGATTGGCGCTTGCAAATAAATAACCACGCCGTTGGCAAGGGCCATTTCCATCGTGTCCGGCCTCACGAGCGTACCGCCACCAGTGGAAGCGACAAAATCCGAGCGCTTGCATAATTCAGCCAGCACGAGCTTTTCAGCCTGGCGAAAGGCAGGCTCGCCGTTCTCGGCAAAAATCCGGGGAACGCTTTTATTTCCAAACCCCTTTATCACCAGATGATCGGTATCATAGAAGCGACGCTTCAAAGCCTTGGCCAACAGCTTGCCAATGGTGGTTTTACCAGCACCCATAAACCCTGTGAGAAAAATCCTCGCCGTCTCATGAGAAGATAAACGACCTGCTGAATCTGAAACACTTAGAATAATTGAAGGGCCGGACGAACTAGAGTCTTGCGCGGACGGGAACACGGTAAAGAACCTTGGCTTGGGGCTGAACTTCTGGACGGGGGTGAACTTGAGGGCTGCTGGCCGATGGTGCCGGGGCCGCAGAGGAAGCGGCTTGTCCTGCGCCGGGGCCAGAGTCTCCAGGCGAGGCCCCGCCACTTTCTGGCATACTGGGGTTGAGCGTCTGGGGCTGGATATTTTCAGGCGTGTAAAGAGGGCCCGTAATAGCAGCGCCGTCATACGAAGATGCCTGTGCAAAGACAGGCGACGATAGCAGCGCCACAAAAGCTGTCAGGAAAATGGAAAAAAGAAGGTTTTGCACAGACTGGATTTCCTGCGTTTTAGCCGTAGACATATTCGCCTAGGCACAAGATTTAGAACGAACGGTAAACTTCACCGCCTTCGCGCTGAACAGGTAAATGGTTGAGCGACTCCAACGGCTTGCTTTCCATCTTTTTATCGCCACCATTGAGAATGGGTAAGTCAAACGATGACGTGTTTAACGCGGAAGGAGAGCCCACCGGGCCTTTTCTGGCAAAATCCTGTTGCTTGAGCTTGGCAATGCGACTGCGAATTTCTGTCGTGTTCGCCGCCTTGGGCGTTAACTGCAGGTATTGTTCATAAGCCTTCAGTGCGTTGGGATAATCCTTCATCTGCTCGTAGGTTTCTCCCAGATGGAGGTAAATTTCGCCAATGGTGGGATCCAGCGTAAGCGCCTTTTTATAATCATTCAGGGCTTCGGGATATTTTTTCATGCCGTGGTATACAAACCCGCGGCTATCCAGTGCCGCAGCACTGTCGGGCTTAAGCTCAAGCGAGCGATTAACCGCATCCAGGGCTTCCTTGTATCGGCCCAGGTGGGCAAGCGCGTAGCCATAATTGTTGTAGCCTTCGGCAAAGTCCTGCTGGCCTTCGACCGAGAGGCCAGAGAAGTGGGCGGCATTGTTGAAATCTTCCTGCTTGGAGTAAAGAACCCCAAGATCATAAGCAATCAGGTTATTGCGAGGCTCAAGCGCCATCGCGTCACGAAGGGTCTTAATACCCTCTTCGGTCTTACCCATCTTGTCCTGTAAAAGCCCAATGGTATATAGCGTCTGGGCATTAACCCCATCACGGCCCCTTTCCTGAATCCGGGCCGCCTGCTGGTAGGAGGAAAGCGCTTCCTCGTTACGGTCGAGCCCTTCCATCACCACGCCGTAATTCAAAAACGCATCGGCATTATCAGGCAATAGCTTGGTGGCTTTCAAAAGGAGGCTTTCGGCTGCCAAAATCTGGCCGCGTGCCGCCATCTGGGTTCCAAGCATAAAATAGAACCCGCCAAAAGTATCGGACGGTTTCTTGTCGAGAAACACATGGGTAAGCTGGGCCTGCACCGGAAACACCGGCTGAAGCAGCAAGCTGCCCGCTCCCAAAAACACCAAGGCTCCGGCAATCATCATGCCCGTAAAATCGGGATGCCGGGCAATCCTATTGACTGCTTTGGGCAGAAACATTTTGGGATTCAGTTGGCTCATGGGAGGATATCTCAGTCTCAAATTCAAAATAGCCGAGCGCGATATCGTGTTTACCTGGCGTTTGCCTGTTTGATTGGTACCAGCGCCTGCCTTGGCTTTATGGTATTTTACCCTAAAACTCACCGTTTAGAATGCTCTTTTTGAGCGGTTTACAAGCGCAAGTCAGGCAAAAAAACTAGCCGAACGGCTAATACATGCTGTCACAGAAGCATAGGGATCCGGCCTGGCTTACAATGCTCGCATTATAACTATTACTTTTTATGAAGATTCTCGCCCTGGAAACCAGTTGTGACGACACGGCCGTTGCCATCGTGGAAGATGGCCGGCGGGTGCTTTCAAGCGTGATTTGTTCGCAAATCGACCTGCATATGCCAACCGGCGGCGTGGTGCCCGAAGCTGCCGCCCGCGACCACCTTTTACGTGTGAATCAGACGCTTCAAGATGCTTTAAAAGAAGCCGGGCTTGACTTGGACGACATTGACGCTTTTGCGGCCACGCTGGGGCCAGGTCTTGTGGGATCGTTACTGGTGGGAGCCAACACGGCCAAAACCTTAAGCTTTATGACTCAAAAGCCTTTTCTGGGCGTTAATCATCTTCATGCGCACGTGGCGTCGAATTATTTAGATTCGGATCTTGAACCACCGTTTCTCTGCTTGCTAGTCAGCGGGGGACATACCCAACTGATTGCCGTTGAAAGCTATGAAAAAATGCGGCTATTGGGCGAGACACTTGATGACGCCGTTGGCGAAGCCTATGACAAGGTGGCAAGGCTTATGGGGCTGCCTTACCCCGGTGGGCCACATTTAGACAAGCTTGCCCAAAGCGGCAAATCAGAGGGAATCGTATTGCCCAAGGCGCGCACCGAGGGCGCTTATGACTTCAGTTTCAGCGGCTTGAAAACCGCCATGTTGCGCTTACTGGAGAGCGAGGCGCGAAAGGCCGAAGCAAGCTTGGCCACCGTCTCACCCGCAGACCTGGCGGCTGGCTTTCAGAAGACCGTTGTGGAAACGTTGGCTGACAAAACGCTCCGGTGCCTTAAAGAGACGTTTCCCGATACCGGCATTTTTGCCGGTGGCAAAAGGACTCTGGCCATTGCGGGCGGCGTTTCCGCAAACTCGGGTCTGCGCGGGTATTTTCTCGATTACGAAAAAAACCACCCCGACTTTAAGCTTTATATTCCCAAAATGCGCTTCTGTACGGACAATGCCGCCATGGTGGCAAGCGCCGCTTATTTTAACCCGCTCACCACAGACCTTTCGATGGAAGTCTTTTCCCGCTGCGTCAGTTTCAGCTAACGTGGCACGTCGGTCTTGAGGGAAAGCGCGTGGATGCGGGTGGCCATTTCCTCCTTCAGCAGCCCGTGAATCAGACGGTGCTGTTCCATCAGGGGCATGTTGCGAAACAGTTCAGACGTTACCTTAATCTGCAAATGCGTGCCGGTGGCGTGGGCGCTGGTATTTTGTGCATGTCCGGCATGTTTCCAGCTCTCGTCGATAATTTCAACGTCCGTAGCGTTCAGCTCGCTTTTGAGCTTGGCCTTGATGTGATCCACAAATTGCGGCATAGGGAGGGGTTCCTTGGTGACTTGTACTTAAAGATTACAACAAACTCAGCGCATCGACATCCAGGTGAAAGTGAATCCCCTCTGGCGGGGGAATATTACGGTAGAAATCGGTGATAAGCTGATGGCCCTGACCACCAGCCAGGTTTTTCAGCATCAGGTGAAAGCGATAACGCCCCTGAATTCTGGGAATCACGCAACTGGCAGGGCCCACCAGCAGCACCTGATCCGACAGGTCGGATTGCTTCAGCCGCTGGCTTAAGTGCGCGGCAGTGGCCATTGCAAACTGCTGCACCGCCTTTTCAGACTCCGCGCTGAAAATCATGCGGAACAACTGTCCAAAGGGCGGGTAATGAAACGCGCGCCGCTCTTCCAGCTCGTAGGCGTAAAAGCCGCAATAGTCCTGTGCGCTGGCGTAACGGATCACGGGATGGCAATCGTCTCCTGCGGCGTCTCCCTCCTGATTAAGCACGTGACTTAGCACACTCTGAAAAATCACCCGACCCGCTTTACTGCCCCGGCCAGCACGTCCGGCCACTTGTGTCAGCAACTGAAAACCACGCTCGGTCGCCTTGAAATCCGGCATCGAAAAACTGCTGTCGGCAGCGATTACGCCCACCAGCGTGACGTTGGCAATATCCAGCCCCTTGGCGACCATTTGCGTGCCAATTAAAATATCCGCCTCGCCGTTGGCGAATTTTTGGTACAGCTCGTGGTGACTGTTTTTACCCGAAAGCGTGTCCGTGTCCATCCGTAGCAACCGGGCTTCGGGAAACG
Organism: Vampirovibrionales bacterium; assembly: GCA_035285165.1. Taxonomy (GTDB): domain Bacteria; phylum Cyanobacteriota; class Vampirovibrionia; order Vampirovibrionales; family Vampirovibrionaceae; genus JAYKHP01. The sequence continues at coordinate 21,438 of JAYKHP010000021.1, forward strand.
TTTTTTGAATTTCAGCTTCAATGCGCTGGGTGCCCACGCCCGTCTGGTAAATGGCCGAACTTGCGCAAATAGGACAAAACTGGGGCGCCTGGGCTTGATGGGCGCAATAATGGCAACGGACTTCTTTCAACGGCTTATGAAACGTGAGCGACACGTCGCAATCGGGACACATGATCACATGATCGCAATGCCCGCATTGCAGGTTGGTGTAGAACCCGCGCCGGTTAATCAGGACAATCCCCTGTTCCTGATTGGCCAGGTTTTCTTTCAACGCTTCCTTCAAAGCCCTTGAAATATTTCCCTTAAGCCCCGAACGACGCTCCTCTTTCATATCCACCACGGTGACCGATGCCATCGGGCGGCCCCCGAAACGTTCGGGCAATCGCAGCAAACGGCCTGTCCCTTCCGCCTGGCGATAGCTTGAAATATCGGGCGTGGCGCTTCCCAGAAGCAATTTAGCCCCGCTTTGCCTTGCGCGATATTCGGCAAGCGTCTTTGCATGATAACGCGGGACGGGCGCGTCCTGCTTAAAGCTTGCCTCATGCTCCTCGTCAAGAATGATCAGGCCCAATTCCTGAAGCGGGGCCCAGATGCCCGAACGCGCGGCAATAACAATGCGCAATTCCCCACAAGCCAACCGTCGCCAGGTGTCGGCTTTTTCACCGCCGGATAAATGACTGTGCCAAAGCGCAATATTCTCAACCCCGAAAAAATTCACAAAACGTCTGGCCAACTGGGAGGTCAGCGCAATCTCAGGCACCATCAGCAAGACGGACTTCCCCTCGGCCAGCACTTTTTGTGCCAGGTGCAGATAGACTTCGGTCTTGCCGGAACCGGTCACCCCATAGAGCAGGTAAGGGTGCCTGTTATCTCCCGCCATAACCGTTTCAACCGCCAGTCGCTGAGCATCAGACAATGCCTGGGGCGGACTTTTTTTCGACACCTGTTCAAAAAAGAGCACCGGGTCGCGATAGATGGGCCGTTCAACAATTTCAATCAGTCCTTGCCGGGACAGTTTGGCAAGCATCTCACGGGTGGTCTTGCAAGCGGCCAATACTTCTTTTTCAGGCAATTCCCCGTCAGATGATTCTCCAAAAGAAGAAGCCAGGTAATCCAGAACAGCCTGCTGCTTTACAGTCAGCTTAGGCTCGTTATTATTATCAGTACCAGCAGCCGCCGACATTTGGGGAACAAGCTTAATCATCCGCTCCGTCTTTTCGCGGGCTGCCCCTTCCTGCACTTGCACAAGCCGGACAAACCGCTGTTCCTGCAAACGATTGAGTGTCGCCGTCAGCTTTTTCCTATCGGCTTTGTCCGTTTTGGCCAGCATTGCCTTGGCCAGTTGTTGCGTTGTGGGCGGAGTGTTCTGGGTTTTGAGATACCCTAACACCGCCTGATCAAAAACAGGCAACGTAAGGGCAGCGATAGTTTCTGCCAAATCTGAATTTAGCATAATTATTTTTCTGCTTTTCCTAACCAGGTTTGAGGGCAGCGCTGCGGCCATCACCTGGTGAATCGGGGTGGCATAGTAAGTCGAGACATAGCTGAGCATATCAAAATAAGCGGCGTCAAAGAGAGGCGTCTCATCAAGAACCTCGGCGATTTTTTTGGCCGCCTGGGTGTGCGTGTACGTTTGGCTTAAGCCGACCACGTAGCCCAACTGTTGGGCCATGGAGGCAAACGGCACCATCACCGGCATGCCAACGCGAAGCACGCCCTGCCATTCGTCCGGGATTTTATACGTGAACACCCGGCTTGCCAGGCTGGCGTTTTCAAGCTGGATCAACACCTGCGCGTATACGGCCTGATTTTCAGATGCGCCTTGTTCAGGGGCGCTCGATTGACAGTTTGCGACTTGATGCGTTAGGGCGACAGGAAAACTCATCCCCTTATTATAGGACGCGACCGCATCCGCTTACAGGCATTATTGAGAAATAAAACCTATCGCCGTTCACCTTAACGTTCGCCTTAACACTGTTCTCTGGGCACAGAGGCGCGTTGCAAGCGATCCAGAACCGCCCGCCAATCTTCATGTCCTCGCTCCTTATGATGCGTTTGGGGAAGCTCAACCAGGATAGCGCTTGCACCAGGCTTATCCAGTGCCCGCAGGTTGGCATAAAGCGTTCTGGCATATTGAGAAGCATCAGCCGAAGCTTTTAGCCAAACGCCATTTTCGGCCCTGAAGTCATCGGGACGCGCTTCAAAACTGAGTACCGCCAGCTTGCCGTTTTTCGCTTCCTTCTGTCCTATCGCCTGCCATACGTTTCTTAATTCCCCGAACGGATAAAGGCGTAACGGTGTTGTGGGAGCGTAATGGCTTTTGAGGCTTCCAGAAACCCTGATCTCAGACGTTGTCTCCTGAAACGCATCTTTTAAAAGAATATCGGGATAACCGGCGCGAACGAGCACCGCCTGTATTTCAGCCGGAAGCAACATGCCAGGCCGCAGGACTCTGATATTTCCTCTGGGCTTTCCGTGGATATCGCCTTGGTCATCGGAATAAACTTGCGAGCAGTCGATTATCGTTGACTCGACGCCCACGGGGCATTCACCGCCATCCAGCACCAGTGACACATCCTGACCCAAGTCCTCGCGCACATGCGCTGCCGTCGTGGGGCTGACATGACCGAAACGATTGGCCGAAGGCGCCACCAGTGCGGAGCCGTAAGCGTTTAAAAGCGCCTGGGCCATGGGGTGGGCGGGCACCCGAAGCCCGACCGTATCCTGTGCGCCGGTAATCGCATCCGACACGTCAGGCTTTTTTTTAAGAATCAATGTCATCGGCCCTGGCCAGAACGCCTCAGCCAGACACCAGGCGACTTCTGGAATATCACGGGCCCAGCCGGCAAGCTGATTGCTGGACGGCAAATGGACAATCACCGGATGATTGCCTGGCCTGCCCTTAACGTCATACAACCGTTTCACTGCGACCGGATTTTTCGCATCCGCGGCAAGGCCATACACCGTTTCGGTTGGCATCGCCACCAGCTTGCCTTGTTTGAGCAACGAAACGGCAGCGGAAATTTCATCTTGTTTTATGGCTAAGCGCTTATCTTCCATATCCCCATCATAATAGTCAAAAAACGCTTAGCGGCGCTTTCCTTTTTCCTTTTCCCGTTCTTTTTCCCGCTTGGTTCTGGCGGCGCGCATTTTGGCACTGGTATTGCCGAACTCCCGCATCTGCGTCATCACGATTTGGGTTCGCTTATGGGGAATCCGGTAAAACAGGTACAGGCCCGGCAGGCGATAGCGAAACACCCGATCCTCTTCGGTCGTGGCCATCAGAAAAATCCGTCCCGCCGTAGCCGATTCGGTAGGAGTTGTCACGATTTCCTCAAGGGCAAGCTCAACGAGGTGCTTCATTTTACGATGAAGCCGAGTCATCTCGAACTTGAAGGTATAGGTCAACTGCATTTCATACATAATCGAGCGGGCCTGTTGTCAATCCACATCCAGGGGCAAAGCCGTTTTAAATGCGCCAAAGATCTGTCTTCAAGCGAAATACGCCGATGGCAGATCAGTAAAATGGCGTCTAATGGCTTTATCGACAAGCCTGCGAAATTCTTTTATGACCTTTTAAGATTTTTTATAGACGGACAAAATCGGCACTGAAACCTGCCTGGCCAGACGCTCCTCAATCTCATCGGCCTGAAGCTCGTCCACCACCCTGAGTTTCCGGCTCGGATACTCAAGCGTCCCATGATTTCCCCTTGATTCCACGTGCCACGCCAACGGGTAGGGCCGTTTAGGCGTATTCAACTGAACTTCATCGGGGTTGATTCGATTAATCAGCGCTGCCAAAGCGTCCACTTCGGCAAAATTGGTGGGCATAAACATGCATTGAAGGCTCATCTTCCCAGGATAGTCCCGCTTCAGCGCGACGGCTCCGGCCACGATGCTCTGCAGCGTCACCCCGGCAACCGGCCGGTTCATCTGCTTCAAGCCCGAATCGGTTGCCGCATCCAGCTTGACCGCCACCTGATCGGCCTCCATTAAATCACGCCGAACGGCTGCATCCTCCAGAAGCGTCCCGTTGGTCAGCACCATCACAGGCTTTGCCGAGTATTCCTTGATGAAGTGAATCACTTCGGCGATATTCAGGGCCAGGGTGGGCTCACCGCTGCCACTGAGCGTAATGATATCGGCCTCCTGCCAGCGGCTATGCTTAAAGTCCTTTTCCACCTGCTCGGTGGGGACATAAATCTTGCGCTCCAGTGTTTTGACCTGGATATCCCCCAATTGGCAATAGATGCAGTTAAAGGAGCAGATGGAATTTTGCAGCAACAGGTCAATCCCCAGCGACTGGCCTACCCGCCAAGAGGACACCGGCCCATAAACCGAGGAGGTATGGCCCAGATAAGAGACGGGATCAGAGTTTAAACGTTTATCGGTTTCCATAGCCGTATGCTAGCACGAGAAACCCTTCAGCCCAAGCGCACGCGCCTATTTTCAGTCCAGTTTTAAGTTCAACTTTACGCTTGCCCTTAAGAATCTGGCGAAATGGCCGAAACCTATTCGTACAGCTATTGGTAAAGCACGCGATTGAACACTGAGCGAGGATGCAGATGAGCAGACATCATGAACACGGCCAAAGCCTGACTGAGTATGGCGTCATTGCGGCGCTTATTGCCGTTGTCTCCGTTGGCGGCATTCTGGCGCTTAATGATGGCATTCAAGAAGGGATGGACTCTCTGTTTTCAAGAGGAAACAGCGGCCCTGCGCCGTTGACACCCGTCCTGGCAGCAACTTCACTTCCCTCAAGCAGCCTGGAAGGGACTACCGGGGGAAACCCAGCACAAGCGCAGTCACCGACTACGACAAATGACGGGACAGGCACGGGGAACGTCAATTTGACGCTTTCCAACGGACAGACGCTGGCGCTGGATATCAACGCGGTTGACACCGGCCAGATGATCGAGACTGCCGG
>JAYKHP010000022.1:0-131063 GCA_035285165.1 Vampirovibrionales bacterium
GGCAATCTCCAAATTTATTCTACAGGTTTTTTTGAATCTTATCAGACGTCCTTAAGGGCAATGGTATTTGAGTTAGAATGAGGGGATTAGGATTTCAACCGAGGATTGGAGATTGCCGCGGCTTCCACGAAGCCTCGCAATGACAGGCTAATGACAATAGAAGTAACTGCTCAAAAAGCAAGGTTTGAAAAGGGCAAAATTCAAATTGCGCCCTCGATATTATCCGCTGATTTTGCCCGCCTGGGCGATGAAATTGAGCGCCTGCAAAAAGCGGGAGCCGACTGGATACATGTTGATGTGATGGATGGGCATTTCGTTCCCAACCTGACGCTTGGGCCGCCGATTATCGAGGCCCTGCGCAAGACAACCACCTTGCCTTTTGACGTTCATCTGATGATCACTTCCCCTGAACGTTATCTGGCTGATTTCAGACGCTCAGGCGCTGATATCATCACGGTTCATGCCGAAGTCTGCCCGCATTTACATCGGGTGTTAACGCAAATTCGAGAACTGGGCGCACTGGCAGGCGTTTCCCTCAATCCCTCAACACCGGTTTCAGTTCTTGAAAATGTGTTGGAACATTTGGATTTGATTTTGATTATGTCGGTTAACCCGGGCTTTGGCGGGCAGTCTTTTATTGAAAAAACCTATGACAAGCTGGCTCAGGTAAAAGCCTTGATTGGGGATAGGCCCATTTGGGTCGAGGTGGATGGCGGGGTGTCTCCCAAAAACGCCAAAAAGTTAAAAGAAGCGGGAGCAAATGCCCTGGTGGCTGGCTCGGCTGTCTTTAAAGCCCCGGATATGGTAGGCGTCATCAGCGAATTGAGGGCTTAAAGGGCTTAAGCGCTTAAAAAGAGAGAGTACAATCCGTTCTGCCTGATAAATAAACGGCTGGTACTTATTTCCCAAGTGTTGAAATGCCCTTGTTTGCAGGGAAAAGCGGATGTTTTAAAAAGTTCCGCTTTACGTTTCTTAATAAACTAACATCGAATTGCCAACAATTGTTTTTATGCAAGTGTAAGAACACTATCCCTACACTCTGATTCTTCAGAGTCACTGACAGGGACCCGAAGAGCGCATCACTGAAATTCTTCTACTCAGACTTAAACAGGGCACTATCCATAAGACCCGCAGAACGCATTAACCGATTTTAAATTTACTCGACACTTTGACCTACTTTTCTCTACTCAGACAAGACTTCCCGCCTCTCAACCAGGCGGGATTTTTTTTGCCTTTTTATGCAGGGGGAAAAATAAGCCTGTTGGCTTAAAACCCGCTTTAAAATTGGAGAATGCCTGGAATTTTCCGATAAAACGTTTAAAGTCTTTCCTATCTGGCCTTATCCACTTCTATTAGACGGAAAATTATTGATGAACATCCCGATGAATTTTAGCTGCTTGCGTCCGCTTGCCCAAGTGTTGGGTGCGCTTTTTGTAATTATGCTGGGGATGATCATCATAAGCCCTGCTTTTGCCTGGGAAGGGCGATGGACGAACGCTTCCACAGGTCTTTATCCCTTGCCCGATACTGAAGACCCTTATAATGACTCGCATACCGAATCGGGGATTCCAATCAAAGACCGGATTGAACATTTTTATCTTCCCCCTAACCCCCAGTTTGAAGATGTTGACCCCAATGAGCTTTCGGATAACGAGGGCCGGAACTATTCCCCGTATGCCCTGCTTCGCCTGAGTCGGGATATCCTGATGTATGGCCAGATGCTACCTAAAGGCTACTATCAGGTCAAAATCGGTACCTGGCGCGATGGCTCTCCCAAGCAAAAAGAGATTTTAAGGCAGGCAGGCGTTGAGGAGCCTGACGTTCAGCCGGGAGTTATCTCTCAGGTGGCCAATATTCAAGCGGAACCGCCACCCTATAGCGAGCCAGGCAGTCTTTCAACTGATATGACCCAGCAGGACGGCCAAGCCAAACCTGTTGATCCGGATAAAATCGCTCGTCTGCAAAAGAAGCAGGCCAAACGCCCTGCCTATACCAGCCTGATTTTTAAGAAAAATGGCAAGGTCTTTTTGATGCTGCCTATTGAGGAGCGGCAATTGGTCATTCTGCCCTGGAAGAAAAGTCGAAAACTTCCGAAGACACCGATGGCCTGGGTTGAAGCTGACCCCAATCGGCCAGACTCTCCGGTGCTGCTTCACTATTATTATCGTCACCTTCATTACATCGCCCAATTGGGCCAAGCGTGAGCCTGAAGCGCCCTGCTATAATAAGTGATATGCCTTATCTTCAGCCGCCAGGTGCCCCGTGATTCTTGAAGCGTTCAGCAGAGTTCTCCAAACCCCTGAAAACCGGGGGCGTATGCCGGAAGCCGTCCTTTACGACTGGCTCTCCTGTATTTTGCTTGAGCCTGCAGCACCCACTGACCATACGGCCCGGGTGATCCATGCTGAAATCGAGCTTTTGGAAGAGGACGAGGATATTCGGGACTGGCTTGATAGCGAGGTGTATCAAACCCTTTACCCACCTCAAGAAAACCGCTTGAATCCGCCGTCGTTCAAGCAGGCGGGCTTGTTTGTTTTTGCGCCTAAGACAGATTCCGGCAAGCGTTTGTTAAAAACCTTGGTCAGTTTTTGCCAAAGCTATGACCAATGGCAATTTTCGCGCTGGCTCCACCACGTCAACGCCTCCGACTTCTCCGGCGCCCTAGGCGAGTTCAACGAGCCATAAAAAGGAACGAGTGCAACGAGCCGTAGAAATAAATGCGTGTAACGAGCCGTAGAAAAATCACCAATAAAAAAGCACAACTTTGGGGAAAGTTGTGCGCGCTATGAGGAGTTTACTGTTGTCAAAGTGAACTGTGTAAGGTGAATGGAGTTCTAGGCAATGGCTTAAAGGAGTTGTGGAGGAAGCTTCTCCCATTGATCAGGGAGAGGCGCAGGAGATGGTAGCAGGGATAACAAGCGTTTTAGACGGACGCATATCTGACGATGCCTGGTGGAAGCAGGCCCCGCTTGACTTGGCGAGATAGCGACGGTCTGATATATATAATATAGGCGGATGAGCGCTTTTCTTTATTTTTAGGCTGAAACCCTTTCTGGAAGCCGGTTTCCCTTCAAAAGCATGCCCTCTTAAGGCGTTCATTTTGCCTGTAAAACCCCTGTCCCCCCTAATGCGTTTCTGCCGAGAAAGCCCTTGGCAGAATTCTTCCTGTGTTTTAAAGAGTCGTGTTTTCAGTGCGCTTGGCCAAAGCGTTTATTCCGCTATCTCCATCCCATTGCATCCCCTGCTGAATAGGGTTTTGCTTCTGCTCGGCTGCTTTTTGAGGAGCTGTGTGCCCCAGAAATGCCAGCAAGCAGGTTTCATTCAGGTTTGCTTCCTGATTAAACGATGAAGACGAGGGCGTCATAAGGACTTCTTTGCCTTTAAAAGCAGGGATAGCCAATGGTTACAGCCGTGTGAGGTAAAAGCGGCTTGGAAAAGAGGGGCGCATTAAAAATCAACGGGAGAAACACCAGTAAAAGTACTTTACGCTTTGGGTTTTTCGCCCTGTGACGGTGTAAAAACCACATAAGGTATCAAAGCTACTGGAAAAAACCAATCCCAGTCGCTGGAGAGGATTACTCACAGTGTGGAATACTCGGCGTTAAATGGCATCGGCCGCCTGGTCGAGTTTATTCGCTAATGTTTTATCTTGGCAGGCAAGCCAACTGCCTGTTAGAATGCCCACCGCTGAACCGATGATGGGCATTGGCCCCAGAAGGTTCTGGCCAAGCGATGCATAGACGATAAGCGATGGCCACTGCTTATGGGCGTTATGTAGCTTCTCTAGGAGTAATTGCTTTTGTTCTTTGACGGATACTCTGGAGTGGTCAGCCTGGATTTGTAGGATATTGCCGCCTAAGAAAATCCGTTGGCTCGAAAGCTGAATATCGGGAAGTGTTGCCTTGGGCGCTTGTAGCCATTGGGTAATCGGCATCGCGACTGAAAGAAAGAAAAACGCGGAGAGGCAAACGAGGAAAATGGCTGTGTTCATTGACCAAACCAGGCGCTCACAGGCAAGATAAAGATTGCTGACGCTTCGAGGCATTAATCGCCTGTCATTAAGGGAATAGCAAGCCTGGGGCGGCTTATTTGGGTTAAATAAGGCCATTTGGACTCTCTCTTGCTTAAATCAGCGGCACACGGCGAGGGATAAGGCGGGGGGTGAAAAGCTTGTGCTAATAGAATAAACACCAAATTGATATACAAATTGCCTTAACCCGATATACTGATGCCGTTAATCAATTTCCGCCGCGCCTGACCGATACGATACTGAACGCCTGATTTTTCTGGGATTTACGGAATGAGCTTTCATAACCAAGAGCGATTAATGCCTTCAAAGCCTTTGTTAACAGGCTTCGCTTTGCTGTTGATCCTCATTGGGATTGTGTTTTCAGCGCCCCGTAGCTTTGCTCAGACAAACCCACAGCTTCCGCCACTGAATAGCCCTCCTCAAATCTCCCCCAATCAGGCTGCTCCCGAGGAGTCAAACGCGGATAAATTTGGCGCCACTGTTTTAAGAAGTGATAAAAGCAGCCTTTTACCTGATCCTGCTGTTGAAAAGCTTGAGGCGATTCTCCAACGGCCTGTTACGGCGATGGATCTGCCCCGGGGGCCACTGGAGATTCCCCCTGTTTATCTCTCTTATCTCAGTAAGGTCAACGCGATGAGTGAGGGGTTGTTGGCCTTGAAAGAGCGTTTTGATAAGCAAATGGCCGTATTGCCGAATAAGGAGACGCCACCCCAATTGGTGCTGTCGCTTCAGGAGCTTGGCGCAATGAGCCAGAAACTTTCAGCCGATAACCGTCGCTTCAAGTCGCAGTTTGAATACGGGGAAAACGATTATCAGTCGTATCGGTTTATTGAACAGGCAGTCAGCTCCCTTGAAGACGCCACCACCTATTGGCGGTTGAGTAATCGCTATCGCAGCCTCTATCGGGCTGAAGCGAGGGAGAAAAGTGAAGACGACGAATTGTTGACCATCAAGCTGCAGACGGCCTTAAACGCCATTGAATCCTTGAAAAATATCCAGTTGATGCGCGAGCGGCTCAAAAAGCTGGATGCCGACACGTACCCCTAAATATTGCAGGCGAGCGCGGAAGTATTAAGCGATTGCAGCCATCAGGCCTGTTTCTTTTGCGGTTCGGTCGTATCTTTGTTAGAGTTGAGGATATGGAAATGGGTGGAGGCCGCCATCTTGGCGTACGTAGCGCGCCACGTGACGAGCGCGTATTTTTCAAAACTGAAACAGGCTTTCCATTTCCCAGTCTGATTTTGCGCAAATTTCGCGATAAACCTGCTATAAGCTATTGAATAAGGAGCTTTCACATTGACTATGACCAAGACCGAGACGCCTTCTGCCACCCAGCCTTCCAGAACGGATGCCGCTTATGAAATCAAGGATTTAAATCTTGCAGCCCAAGGCAAGAAGCAAATCGAGTGGGCGGATAGGGATATGCCGGTTCTGGCCTCTATTCGCAAGCGCTTTGCCCAGGAAAAACCTTTAAAAGGGGTTAAGATTGCTGCTTGCGCGCACGTTACCAAAGAAACCGCCAATTTGGTGCGCACGCTGAAAGAGGGCGGGGCAGAGTCGATTCTGATTGCCTCCAACCCCTTAAGCACCCAGGACGATGTGGCGGCCTCGCTGGTGGCCGATTATGGCGTTTCTGTCTTTGCCATTAAAGGCGAATCGATTGAAACGTACACCAAGCACGTCAATATTGCGCTTGATTCCAAGCCGAACCTGATTATCGACGATGGTTCCGATGTGGTGGCAACGCTTGTTAAAGAGAGGCCGGGCCAGGCGGCTGACATTATCGGCTCGACGGAAGAAACCACCACGGGTATTGTGCGCCTTGAGGCGATGCAGAAAGACGGTAAGTTGCCATGGCCTGCCATTGCCGTTAACGACGCGATGACCAAGCATCTCTTTGACAATCGCTATGGCACTGGGCAAAGCACGATGGATGGCATTATCCGCGCCACCAATATTTTGCTTGCCGGAAAAACGGTGGTGGTGGTTGGATATGGCTGGTGCGGACGCGGTTGCGCGATGCGCGCAAACGGACTTGGCGCCAATGTTGTCGTCACCGAGGTGGATGCCGTTCGGGCGCTGGAAGCCACGATGGACGGTTATCGCGTGATGCCGATTGCTGAGGCGGCCAAAATCGGTGATGTGTTTGTGACCCTGACCGGGAACCGTCATGTGATTGACCAGGCGCATTTTGAAGTGATGAAAGACGGGGCCATTGTCGCCAACTCAGGCCACTTTGATCTGGAATTGAACCTTGAGGCGCTTGCTAAAATCTCTACCGACAAATTGCAAATCAGAACGTTTATGGATCAGTTCACGCTGAAAAACGGCAATCGCGTTATGGTACTGGGCGAAGGTCGCCTGATTAACCTGGCTGCCGCTGAGGGCCACCCGGCAAGCGTGATGGATATGAGCTTTGCAAACCAGGCGCTGGCGGCAGAATACCTGGTGAAGAACAAGGGGAAGCTGGCTAACGCGGTGCATAAGCTGCCACCTGAATTTGACGTTGAGATTGCCACCTTGAAGCTTAAGGCGATGAAAATCGATATCGACACGTTGACCCCTGACATGGTGACCTACATGAACAGTTGGACTGTAGGCACTTAAGCAAATAATCAAACATGGCCCTCGATAACCTGGGAGATTTGTCATGGTCATTCCAACCGGGACTACCTTATCGGCCCGCCAATCGTTTAGGCCCGCTGATGATGCCCGCTCTTCTCTTTTTCAGGTTCAGGCACAAACAGCGGTGCCGCGCTTTGGCATGGCCGCCAGTGAATTCGCCTTTAAGCCCGGTGCGGAAATTTACAAAACTGCTGAGGAGTTGCTAAGCGCTTATCGACGCAACAATAAAAACGGCTGGAGCGCTTTTTGGACGATGATTAGAGACAATCTTTCCGGCAGGGGAACGATTCGGCAGATTGGCCCTCAAACAATCGAGCATCCAAAATCCGGAGCGCATTTTATCTTAAAGGATTCTTCGTCTCATGTGGAGGTTCCTGCACAGCCTGCTCATGATGTTCGTTTGGCCGACCGCAGGCAACGAGTCGTGGCCAGAGCTGCCAGGGAAGATGTGATGAGGGAGCTGGTGGATCCCCGGCGGCCCGCCCCGGTTGTTTTGCCAGAGAGCCGAGTAGGGGATACGGAGATAGCGCAGGTGCTGGTGACCGGGAGGATGGCTGCCGATGTGGGTGCCAGTTCTCGATTCCGCTTGCCGGATACCGCTGCTAGGTTGCTGTCCGAACCGCTGGATGACATGACCCGCGTTGGTGTGGTGCATGCGGGGTCTGAACCGCATATCGTGGTGGCCCCCCAGTCGCTATTACCGCCGTCCTTGTAATGAGTATTAAATTAAATCAGCGCAGAGCAGGGTCATTTTCAAAGGCACGTTCCAGCTTTGCGATGTCCATTTTCTGCATCGTCAACATGGCATTAAATACGTTTGCCGCTTTTTGGCGGTTACTGTCCTGCATCAGTTCCATCATCCGCGTAGGGACAATTTGCCAGAAAACGCCAAAGCGATCTCGCAGCCAACCGCACTCCATCGGCTTGCCCCCGTCGCTTAATTTTTCCCAGTAGTAATCCACTTCTTCCTGAGACTGACAGTCAATCGTCAAAGACAAGCCTTCAGAAAACTCAAAGTCATGGCCGCCATCAAAAAAGATGCATTCAAGTCCGTTCATTTTGACTCGCGCAAGCACTTTGCCTTCCACGGGCCCCTCGGGTAGCGTTATTTGGTAAATGACTTCAAAATCCTTGAAGACAGAGGCGTAAAAAGCTATGATGTCTTGCGTTTTGGCGGCACCGCCAGAAAAGAAAAGGGTGGGTGTAATGGTTTGGGTGCTTGTCATAAAAAGCATCTCCTTTAACCTTTGTCTGCTCTCTGCGTTTGTGGGAGAAGTGGCCCCGGCAGGATTCCAACCTGCGACATTCGCCTTAGGAGTGCGACGTTCTATGCAACTGAACTCGCCTCCAGGCCTATGTTTGGCCATGATTTTGATCCTAATAGTTTTTTCATTTGTGGAAGTTTTGCAGAAGTTATCTATCGCAAGCTTCCGCTTAATGAAGGATTGTATTCCAATCAGGGTAAGCGTGCTAGCATGTGCCTAATGATTTTGATCTTTAGTGCCGCTGGCTGCTGTCAGCGGTTTCTTTTTTGCCTAAATTGTCAATTTTTAGCATGTTTGGCATTCATTGGGAGATAAGTAGGAAAGTGAGACAAGCCAATGCTATACGGTTTATATGGATCGAGGCCGCAATTTCATAGCCTGATGTCAAGCGTCCGTCCAGAAAATCATTCTTATTCAATTCAGGATAAGGTGGAAATCAGATTCGGTAATAAAGATCCAAAGCCCACGGAATATGGGCAGGATCAATACTTGGCTGAGATACGGGCATTAATTGAACAAATTCCTCCAGCTTATAGAGAGCAAGTGGTCGAGGCTATTAGCGATCGTGTCATTTTTGCCAATACGCTCGCCGAGGCTATAGACATTCACGCTGGACGTTCCGGCAGCACTATTCATACGCGATTACCGGAAAGGCTTATTGAACTGGCCGAAGAACAAGCTGATGAATTGGACGATGGTGATCGTGCTCAGATCATAGAATTAGTATCGAGTGCTGTTTTTCTAAATAGTATTCCTTCCGGCAGATCCCGCTTGGCAATTGCTGCTGGACTCACGCCAGAAGGGCCGCCTGAACCCGGCACTGATCTGGTTAAGGATGATGGAATCCCAGAATCTGTTGCTGACGTTTTTTACACAATGACAGATTTGGGCCTGGAAGGTAGTGCCGCTGCTGCCTTTATGAAAATTGTGTTAGGAGTTGAAGACCCTGACGGATATGGAATGTATCAGGCACAAGCTGCGAGTGATGCCCTAGCCGCTAACAATGCGGAAGCAGAAAATAAACTTATTGGCCTGATTGGTGGTGATTCGGGATATACAGTTTTAGTCAGCACCAAGCATAATACAGCAACCCCTGCTGAATTACGGCAGTCATTTGCACGAGCCCTAGCCAATATACTAGCAATGCAAAATGGGCTCTTTGAAGACACGGTTATTAGAGATGCTTTTCAGAAAGATAATGACAATCGGAAGCCTCGTGCAGCGATCCGCTCCAAATTAAGATCAATTGAAGACGGCGATGTGTCAGAAAGATTAGAAAACATGAGAACTGCTTTATCCATTCCCTCTCAGGTTTTAGATAACGCGTCCTCAGTTGGACTGAATCAGGCAGTTACTAACTGCATTACACATACGCTTTTTAATATTAATCAATATGATCCTGCCGATTCAGAAATCGTTGGACAAATGTATCCGACATTATCGCAGGTCGTTCAGAAAAAACTAAGTCGTTTGACTATTGAATAAGAAGGCTCATCTAGCAAGGAGCACGAGTGGCAGAATTAAAATTTTCAAAAAGCACCTCATGCCAAACGGAATGGAAAACCCCACAAATGCTAACATCTTCCTTTAAATTGGGCCGTTTAAAAAACGGTAATAGCCCAGGGAATCCATTGCTTGCAAGCCGGTGCGGAGCGACCTCTAAAAGAGCAGGCGTGCCATGTCGGCAACCGGCAATGAGAAATGGTCGATGCCGCTTGCACGGCGGTCACTCTACAGGCCCAAAGACTCAAGCTGGCCTATTAAAGTGTCGTAGCGCGAAGTGGAAAGATGGTTCTTATTGCAAGGAAGCGATAGCTAGAAAACGAGAAATAGCCATGCTGCTGAAGGAGTGTAAGGAAATGTTAAAGCGATTAAGGGTGCAGCATTAAGGCGTTATCATGCCTTAATTAATCCACTGTAGGATTTTAAGATCAGAATCTTTAACAATGATTGCTATATTAACGCGCTACCTCGCTGATAACCCCTTATCAACGTTCGATACGGTAAGTCTGAAACAGGCTCTAGATGAGCTTGTCTGTGTGGATCTTGCTGAAAGGGCTTTGGATTCTGAATACCCCAAAAGGGCGCTTTGTTTAGATCCACGTATTTACACGAATCCATTAATCGCCGATACCGTTCAGAACGCTTGTTCTAATGTTTATAAAAAAATAAATGATATAAAGAAAAACCCTGATTTATTTAAGACTCAGACTTTAAGGCAGGTTTTAGAAGCAGCGTTTCAAGAGATTCAACCAGCTTTAATAAAGCGGATGTTACCGTTTTCCAGTTTTGTATCTTATTTGATTACGTGTTTTAGCGATATTGCTGTGTTCTTTCCCAAGCCAATACCCGTAACGATCGCTCAATTCGTTGACATGACTTATCAGGATAAATTACTATGCCTTTTTCGTTGGGGAATCCCTGAATTTATTGCCGCTTCAGGATATAGGGGCGAGCCAGTTTTTTGGCATAACGCGACGCCGCAAGAAAAAGAAAACGGTATTGATCGCTGTCGGAGGCAGACATTAACCTCAACGTTGTCCTGGCAAAATAAACCAGATTCAGTAGAAAAAATGAAACAACAAGAATGGCTAAGTAGCGCTGTTGAATCATTTCAGCAGGCTCTACTTTCACGTTCTAAGCTCATGAAACTGGAAGATGTCTTACTGAAACCATATTTTCCTAACGCACAGTATATGCGGGCAATTTTAGTTGAAAACATTATCAGGGCATGCTTTTCAACTTCAGAGCCAACTTTTACAAAGCCTGTTGAAAAAGCCCTCAAAAACCTTGCTAATTTGCCTGATAATGCAATTTTATTTGAAAACAAACTGATTAATCTAACCAGTGATGAATTTAGCTTTTTAAAAGCCTGTAGTCAGTTGCGGCCAGGGGAAAACCTTGATTCGTTTACAGCTATCCAGTATTCAAAACATCGTAAACAGAAGCTTAAAGAATCAATCGTGGACAAATTGAAAAAATCAAAAGCTGAAATCTTTGTAGCCAAAACGAATCATCTAACAGCTCACGCGCTAGAGGGCATACATTTTTATTTTCAAGTTTAAATTAACGATCCGGTTACGCATATTGGATTACCTCGGTTACCTATTTTGGGTTACCCAGTAACCTGATTTTGATAACCAACTAGTGGTGTAGTGAATTCAGGATATCTCCCCATTAAAAATAGGGGCGTTTAAATAAAAAAAATCCGAGTAGCGCTGCAAGCTACAAGGATCTTTTAGTGTGCTTATTTATAAAGGAAATTTACATGCACCATCATAACATAGAGAAGCCTGAATCCAATAAAGTGGCATTTATCGATCTATATAAATCGGATGTCGTAGTCCAAGGCGAAGATATAAGAATTGGGAAGCAGGCTCAAGAAATTGTCAATAAAATGGCAGTATTTATGCATCAGGACAAGCCATCGTCTTTCAGACGCGTTTTTGATGCTGATGAGCGTTATTTATTAGGCGTTATCGGTATATCAAAACTTTTGGGACTAAATGCTGAAACGGTATGGCGGCGATATTATGACGCGCTCGGACGTGGGAATGGCGGCGTTTTTATAAATTGGCGTGGATATAATGTTAAATTGTGCGCTAAAAAGGGAAGTGATAGTAAGTTCTACGCAGCTCGCAACCGCCGTGAACAAGAAATTGGTGCCTATTTACTTGTCAATATCCTTGAAAGCGATGATTTTACGATTGTGAAACCAAGAGGGCTGGCGCTTAGACATCAAACATCTAAGTTTATGAAAGCGTCATCTGATGGGAAGTTTTGGCAAATAAGCGCCAATAAACTGGAGGGAAATAATCTCCTTAAGCCCGTAGCCGTTTTGCTTGGAGGGCGTGGCTAATGATGATAGAGCAAGCTTTAAAATATATCCAACAAGGTTGGCCGGTTGTGCCGTGTAATGGCAAAATCCCATTAAAACCAAATTGGCCTGATATTTCGCCAGATTTAGAAACCGTTACCAGTGATTTTGCAGATTATCCTAATGCCAATATTGCAATTATTACAGGCCCCCGTTCTGGGTTAGTTGTGATTGACGTCGATGGCGATGACGGGAGGCAGTCTTTAACAGCGTTGCTCCAAAAATACGGTGACCTGCCTGAAACCTTAACCGCCGAGAGTGGAAAGGGATTTCATTATTATTTCCGTTATCCTTCAGGGGAAACAATAAAAAATGACACTGGTCAAAAGCTCGGAAAAGGTATTGATGTTAGGGGAATGGGGGGCTGTATTGTCGCTCCCCCTTCAATTCATGCCAATGGGAAGCAGTATAAATGGCTAAATGAAGACACACCAGTTGCTAATTTGCCGACATGGCTTTTGGAGCAGCTTATTCAACAAACACCATCAGTTAATAACAAACCTATTGAAATGGCTGTATTAGACCCCAAACATGAACGGTATGCGAGAGGTGCCTTAAACAAGGCTTACGCGACTATCGCTCAGGCAGCCGAGGGCACACGGAATGTAACCCTCAACGATCAATCCTGGGGTCTTGGTCAATTAATAAGCGCTGGCGTCCTTGGCGAGCAGATGGCGAGGGAAGTGCTTTTTAATGCGGCGATAACAGCCGGTTTAACTACCAGCGAAACGAAAGCAACAATCAATCATGGGTTAGAAGCTGGAAAAAAATATCCCAGGAAAATTCAATCGTCAAGTAAGACTATATCCATCGGAGAACAAGCCACATCAGCGATATCATTGGAAACGCTAAAGCCCAAACCCAACACAATTTCTGCTAAAGACCTTATGAATACTGAATTTTCACCATTGCGATGGGCGATAGCCAATTTACTGCCTGTCGGATTAACGGTATTAGGTGGACGCCCAAAACAGGGGAAAAGCTGGATGGCGTTTAGTATTGCATTGGCTGTTGCGAATGGAGATAAAGCCCTGGGCTGCTATCAAACGCAAAAAGGAGATGTCTTATATTTGGCGCTTGAGGATAGCCTGCAACGTCTCCAAACGCGACTTATGATACTTAAAGAACATGATGAAGACGTGCCTAATACCCTTCATTTTGCCTGTCAATGGCGGGATCATGAGAACGGAGGCATTGATGATTTAGGGCATTGGCTGGATAACCATCCCGATGCTCGCCTAATCATTATTGATACGTGGGTAAAATTCTGCGCAAGTTCCCGTTCTCGAAAGGGTAATGACTATGTAGAGGAGTCCAAAGCGTTGGCTAAAATACAGCAATTTGCACTACAGCGGAATATATCTGTAGTCGTCATCCACCATAATAGAAAGCCCAGCGCGAATAGCCAAACGGGTGATCCAATTGATGAAATACTCGGCACCACAGCCTTTACGGGTATTCCTGATACAATTTGGGGATTGAAAAGACCGCGAACCGAAGATATTGGTGAGTTATCGGTCATTTCCCGTGATCTTGAAGATCGTTTTGAAAGTCTGAGCTTCGATCAAAAAACTTGTCTATGGACTGCCTTAGAGGAGCCATTAGTTTGCCGTATGAGTGAGGAACGGCAAAAGATTTGGCGAACGCTTAACGAGCACGATGAGCCTCTAGGGCCGAAAGCGATAGCCGAGAAAACCGGCCTATCTCACGATAGCGTTAGGCAGCTAGTTTGTTATATGGAGGCTAGCGAGGTTATCGAACGTAAAGGACGCGGGAAATATACCTGTAAGAATAGGCCTTCACAAGATCACAATGAGCTAAAAGACCAGTCATAGCAAGCATGTTGACGGTGAATTAAGAGGATCCGGTTTATTCACACTAAAACGGATCTTCTTTTTGATTGTGAATCGTAAATTTAGAGATATGGTTCAAAGTTTGGCCTGAAACGGTATCGTGATTAAGTTTAAGCCTATTGTGTAGTTGTGAATGAACTTAGAGATATAATCTGCAGCCTTATAATTTAAAAGACAATCATAATGGGGTTTAGCAATAATTTTCCTTTTTGGATATTATTCCTAATGTAGCAACAGCTACCGGGACTTTGTAACCCCGACTATCAGTGGTTAGCATCGACCATAACAGATGCCGTCCTCCGGTTTTGCCGGGAGGCGGCGTTATGTCCAATGCCTCGCGGCTAAAAGCGTCGCGACCGTCTGATAGCGGTTTACAAACTCCCGGCTACCCTTTTGGGTGGCTTTTTTATTGGGTCACGTAACCGCTAAAGGACAATTAAATATGCGTAAGCTTGCGATTCTGTTGCTGGCATTAGTCAGCCTTGTGGGTGCAACACAGGCAGCTACCCCCACCGTCACAAAGTCAAAACCGGTTCTTGAAAACGATTATGGCGCGGCAGGTGTTACGTCTGGGCGTCCCATGAAGAAAGGCCATGTCTACGTGATGGCCGATCGTCCCTATCTCAAGGTGGTTCAAAACACAGATCTTGGATTGCTAATCGCCATTAATATGGGTGCGTTCAGCTTTCAGTTGCCGGATCGATTTCTCTTAAAATCGTCAAAAATGATCGCGGATGACAGCTTTTTACCGCTGCCCACTTGCGGCATATATAACGGGTTGACTAAGTATCAAACAGTGGCCGGTTCAACCGCAACCGTCCATCAATTTACGGAAGTAGGCTGTTCTGGCTATCTGAAAAAGACCTCACCCAGAAAGTTAAATACCGTAGTGGCTCCGAAACCAGCAAAACCGAATACCGGCGTAACTCGCGAAGAAATAGATCATTATGCCTTATCGGTTGTGAAACCCTATATTGAAGACCTAAACCAACGTTTGACCAGGAATTGGATGGTTCCTAACGTTGAATTGCGTAAAAGTGATACGCCGGTTGTGGTTTCCGCAATCATTATGAGCGATGGACAAGTTTACAACGCTAGAGTAGAGGAGCCATCTGAGCCTAAAGGCAGGGTTGCCGTGGTTTATAACAACGAAACGGATGGCTATCGGGCTCAACTTGACGGATTTTTCCAGCAAAATCACCTGATTCTTGATAACTCGGCAAAGATTGCTTTGGAAACCCTACAATTGCCGCCAATCCCTGGAATCATGAATGAAACTACCGGCATGGTTGCTAAATTCAGATTTGATCCGCTATCACGGCAAGCGCAGTTGATGTATGACCGCCTAGAACATTTTAAGGGGGATAAATCCCAATTGGTTAAAACCTCGACCCCACCGGTCAAAATTTATTACAGTTCACGCCCACAGCCGCCCCTGTCGCCATCTCTTCAGTATCAGCAGGCTCAATTGAACCAGCAGGTAATTCGTAGCCAGCAGGCCCAGGCTCAATATCAGCGTGACCAACGGGTGAATCAGGGTATCTCGACTGGCGTCATGACACTTCAGCAATTATTGCCCTTATTCAGCCGCTAACCCGTCAGGAGGACTTATGGGATGGAAATTGTAAGCCTTATTTCCGCATGCATTGGCATGATCTTTTGGTTGATCGTTATTGGGTTATTGATAGCCACAAGCGTTACTATTTATTTCTTACCGTCTATTTTTGCCTATAAACGTAAAAACAATAATTGGGCTGTCATCATCATTGTCAATGCTTTTTTTGGGTGGTCAGGCGTTGGTTGGATAGCAGCTTGGATCATGGCGTTATGGCGCTCAGAAACACCTCAGATCATCCATCATTACAATCACGAGGTAAGCCGTTAAAGACAGATTGATCCGGGTGTTTCAATGGGACTAATGAAAGTGCAACCATTATTACCGGTCTTTGGTTTCCGCTCGTTTATGGCTATTTATTTGGATAATGCCTGACTGTAATTAGCCGTGCTCCTACGGTTGTGTTACCATGCTGGCTATCGTGAATATCGATCCAACAAAAGCAACTCAGTGGGCAAAAAGCGACAGCCTCAGCAAACGCGAGGCAGTTCTTTATATTTGGCATGCCTTCTGCCAATTACTCGGCCTTAAAATGTCTTTTAGCTTTGGGATGGGCCGTATCTTGAGGATGCTGACTGTTTTTGCTATTCCTGCGCTCCCCGTTTGGATAGCCTATTATTACAGCAGGGCCATTGATAGCGAACAAGCTTTTTTCCAAGCTTTTGTTATTG
This sequence comes from Vampirovibrionales bacterium, assembly GCA_035285165.1. GTDB lineage: Bacteria > Cyanobacteriota > Vampirovibrionia > Vampirovibrionales > Vampirovibrionaceae > JAYKHP01. The sequence continues at coordinate 15,937 of JAYKHP010000022.1, forward strand.
GTCTTTTGCTTGTGTATCAATGGGCTTACGATCGGTGGATCCCCTCTTCCCAAAATGCCGCAAATGTGATCAAATTGGAGAATATGCTAGCGGCGAGTCATTCACAAATCCTAACGGATCTGGCTGAGCATAGCCGAACACTGAGCAGTATTGACGAAATCAATCTCATTTCTAAGGTTCTTCGTTGTATTGAAATTAAAACACGCTTAATTCTTAGAGAATACAATGCGTTATATTTTCAAGTGTCCTTGCTTTTGTTCGATGACGAACAGTGCAAAACTATCAAGGTTGTGGCACGAGCAGACCAGAGTAGAGAAACCGGAAAAGTCGTAAATAGTGAACAAACTATTGCATATTACGTCGCTAAGGTTGGAGCCGCTCGCTCCGTTTGCGATTTAAGAAACCATCCAATATTTCCGAATAAGGGATTAAGTGACCTAAAGGCACCATATAGAAGCATCTTGTTCATTCCGCTAACTATAAACCGTTCGGGTAAGACGGTTTGCCCCGGTGTATTAACCATAGATAGTGATAGGACTTTCGATTTCTGGAGTAAACGCAATCACTTAACTACCCAAATTATGCCTCTTGTGGGCGTGGTCAAGTTTTTATTAAAGAAGCACCCTAATACATTAGAAATTGGAGTTACTAATGAGGCAAGCCAAGCTAGAGCAGTCTGACAAAGCGAACGCCGTTCCTCTTACTTCAAACGTTTTGGAAATATTTGAGCTTCTTCGAACAGGTTCGATATCTGAGGAGGAGGCTAACGGTCTTCTTCAACGTATGTCAACGCAGGAAAAACATCAATTCTTCAATGGGTTAAGGGATTTACGCAATGCCTTTTTTGGTGGGCGTTAGCGAGCTAATCCCAGTCTTTCATTGCGTTTATAACTTCCTCTTCAGTGGTCAAGCAATAATGGCGAGTGGTTTGAATGTCTGCGTGACCACAGGCCATTTGGAGCATTTGAAGGGGGCGGCCTTTATTGCCATTAATGGTTACAAATGCCCTGCGAAGGGCATGAGGAGAGACTTTAACCTTGGCTTGCCGCCCAACACGCTCAAGCCTTTGATACAGACCGCTTACAGCCATTGGCTTGCCGTCTCGGTTAAGAAATAGGTGGATCTGGCCGTGCTGGCTCCCTTTAAGGTATTCCTCAAGAGCATTAAGCAAGCTCTTTGAAAGCCCGACTTTTCGGCTTTTGCCTCCCTTCCCCTTTCTGACGTTCAAAAACCCTTTGATAAGGTTTATATCATCTATCCTCAAGGAAGTAGCTTCAGAAGCCCTCAGACCTGTATGAGCTAATAAAATGACTAGTAACCTGTCCAAAGGATTGCTGGCTACCTCGATTAGCTTTAGGACATTCTCCTCCTCGACAGTAAAACGCTTGGGTGGAAGGTGGCGTTTTGGCTTTAAGGGCTTGATACTGGCTTGAAACCCCTTCTCTAAGATCCCTTCCTTAACGAGATACTTGGAGAAACAAAGGGCGCTCCGCCAAATATTTTCCCGTGTAGCGAACATATCAGAGGGGACTTTGGCTAGTTCTGACTCTAGGGTCTTTACGGAAAGGCTCTTTTGAGCCTTAAAAAACCGCTCAATGTAGTAAATATAGCCGTCGGCAGTGGTTTGGCTGTAAACCTTCCCTGTAAGCGTGCCTCTAGACATGGCTTGTATCCAACCCTTGATATAGCTGGCATGGGGCAGAATCTTACGCTTTTGGGAATTCTCTTCAAACTGAAGAAGTTTTTGCCTGTTTTGGAAAAATTCTAAAGCTTGTGGTGTAATAAAATAGGTGGTTTTGAAGCCGAATGCCCTGGGAATAGCAGTCAGCTTGCCTGATTGACACCATCGAGTAACGGTAGCAATAGACTTGCCAAGTCTTTCCGCAGTTTCAGAAACAGTCAAAACATCACCTAAAAATGCAGAAGTTTTGACGAAGTTTGGCCCATTTTGGGCCTTTTTTGGATTTTTGCCCCCATCGTCCGAAAGGGCTGAAACCCTTTGAGAAGAAGTGGCCCCGGCAGGATTCCAACCTGCGACATTCGCCTTAGGAGTGCGACGTTCTATGCAACTGAACTACGGAGCCAAGCCAGTGCCGTCCTCTTTCCTAAGGTATAGCATAAAAAGCCATGAAATGGCTATCCTACTGGGCTTGCGGTGGGCATAAACCGCTGTGCTTCAATAGCACGCTTTTACCTGCGCCGTTTCCTTAAAAGTTACTGGCTATTCCTCTCCATGGCTGAGTTTAAGGGAAATCCGCCGATTAAACGAGGAAACCCCGCGCGGGCTCGGCTAAAGTGAAGCAGAAGCACAGCAATCCCTGCCGCTCATATCCCAAACAGGAACGCTGGCTCCACAAGAGAGATGGGTCGCCAATCGAATCGGTATACACCAGACCTGCCTGGTTTTAAGCCCTGGTATCATCCGGTGTTATGAAAGCAGGCGCTTATTCAAGCCAATCGAAGAAAAACTCCCCGCAAAAACCCATACCCAAGGTATAACAAGGTATAAATGGTCGTAAACGCCAGAGAAGTAAGGCTGCCAGACGTTTTGGCAGTGGTGTTTCTCCTGCCTTGGTGTTGGTCTTTCAGCAAAAATAGAAGCCGGTAAAAATATAAGAGAGATTCCTTGAAGAAATTCAAGTTTAAACTGCAAACCGTGCTGGATTTTCGCATCAAGCAGCTTGATGAAGCCCAGCAGGCGTTTGCCCGCGAAGAGCATCAACGCCAGTTGATGATTCAGCGTATCGCCGAATGTGACCAGGTGATTGAGGGTGCCATTGAAGATCAACAGGCCCGTATGACAAGCGGTGAAATCGATATCTCACACGCCCTTCAGTTCCCGCAGTTTCTGCTTCGCTTAAAACAGCAGCGTGCCGAAGAATACCAGAAACTTAAAGTGCAGGAAGAAATCATTCTTTTTAAACGTAATGAGTTAAAAGAAGCTATCGTCAAGAAAAAATCCCTGGAAATCCTGAAGCAAAAAGCGCAAAAAGCTTTTGATACAAAGGTTCTGAAGATGGAAGAGGACATGCTCTCTGAAATCTCCCTTAACAAAATCGCCCGTAGAATAATCGAACAACATCGCCAGCAGGAAAAGCGTACCCCAGCTTAATGTAGCAATAAGGGCAGGATATCGAAATCCCATATGACATCGCTTTTTAACAACCTGTTTTCATCCGATGGCTTCGCCAGCGCCCCCAAAGGCCAAAATGCTGCAAAGTCTTCCGCTGCCCATGGGGCCAACGCATTTCTTAAAAATCCGTTGCTTAAAAATGAAACCATCCAAAACGCCAGCCGATTTGATGATATTTTAAACGCGGCAAGCAAGGCCGTGGGGAAAATGGCAAAATTGACCGCTAAAAAAGAGTCGCTTCAAACATCCTCCCAAGAAACCGGGAGCGCGCTTTCATCCAAAGCAGCTTCCTTGGAGGTGCCCTCTCAGGCATCCCAGGAGACAAGTGCTGAAAAAATTTCTGAAACAAATTCAGATGCATTGCAACCTGAACATTCAACAACGGGGCTTTATCAGGCTGAAACCCCTGTCCAAGAATATGATACGGTTTTGGCGGACGAAGAGCGAAAGTCTCGCCAGTCGGATAATAACGCAACGCTTCCATTCGTGCCGTTGCCCATACTGGAAGCGGTGCCCTTAGATTTAGAGAACCCTCCCTTGGAGAACGATGCAGCGTCTTCAGCACCTGTTGTCTTGGAGGCATCGGTTTCAAGCATTTCAGAAAAACAGGCACCATTAGAAGAAACTGAAAAAGCGACAGAAAACCATCCGGTGTTTTCAGCGGGGACTTTCTCAGTGGCCTTGGCCGGGAGCGTTTCCTTAAAGCAGTCGGCTGGCACTTCTCAAGATAACGCAGAGCAAAATTTCGACAAGAATTCATCAGCGATGCCAAGCGATGAGGAGTTAGCAGCTTTGCCTGTTAAGGCAGTAAAAACGACCCAGCCGCCTGCTCAAACGCTCAATACGGTGGCGATTGTCCAGGGAACTGGGGGCCCTGAAAAAATTGCTGTGTCCGTCTCTGTTTTAGAATCGAGTTCGGAATCGAGCGGCAAAACCTTCTCAAACCAGGATGCCAGCTCAGGCCAGTTTGCCAATGCTTTACCGGTTGATAAATCAGCTTTTGAAGACCCGTTTCAAAATACCAAAGCGGCAAAGTTGGATGAGCCCGTCGGGAGTTTGGAAAAACTTTTGCGACAATTAAAGTCATCTGGCGGCCATATTGAAAGTGTGACAGACGCAAACGCCGCGACGAAACATCCTGTTTCTGAAAAATCGAACGAAAATAAAGTTGAAGAAAGTCCAGTTAACTCTAGCTTAGTTAACTCTACAGTGGCCAAATCTCAAGCCTTAAAGCCAGAGAATGCCGTTGCGGATAATTTTAAGCAGGTTCTGGCGTTTCAAAATAAGGCGCAGGCTGAAATCACTAAACCCTCTCAGGCGCTTGAAACTGTAAGCGTCAGCGCTGGTAAAGGTAACGGCCCGCTCAATCTTTCTGAAAAGAGCACCGCCTCTGCCGCACAAGAACTTTCTTCCCCGTTATTAGGGCTTCAATCTGAAAGCGGTAATGCCAATACTTCAGACGCATCGAAAAATCCTGAACAGGACAGTTTACCCGCCGCTCCAAAACAAGCCCCATCTGAACAATTCCTGATCGACAAGGCTGCTGGCGATAAAACTCTGAATCCGAATTTCCCGGGTGAAAAAACGAGCATCGGAAATGTCTCAGCTAATCAACTGGCCAATGAAAAATTATCGGATGACTTGTTAAACGCAGACGCTTCCAGTGCGGATATCTCAGGCCCTGATGTTTTGGGCGCCAAAGATTTGGAACCGTCTGCTCATGCGCAGCAGGCGCATAACGCAAGTGCCTCCCAGCATCAATCAGGGTCTGATTCAGCCAGCCATGCGTTAAACAATACGTTGAATGCCCAGCCCTTAAGCCTCAAGGAAATGCTCGCCTCTCAGGCAGGTTTAAGTGCAAGTGAGCAGGTAGCGCAAGGCGTGACGGATGGCTTGAAAGTCAACCGGCCAGAAATTGTGATTAAACTCAGCCCGGATAATCTGGGGGATGTCCGAGTCAAGCTCTCGACAAACGCCCTTCAGGAAGTCAGCGCTCGACTGATGGTGGATAATCCTGAAGCGCATGACCTGCTTAAGGAGCAGATGGGACAGCTTAAGCAGCATCTGGAAGCCCAGGGGATTCGGACAGAGACGATTAGTGTGGCGATGGCCGCAAAAAGCGATCAGAGTTTTTCGCAACATAACCATAATTCCCAAAGTTCTCAGCAGGAGAACGCCCATCAGCAAAACGGGTCTTCCCAGCAACAACAGCAACAGCAGGAAAATACCCAGCAGTTTTACCAGCAATTGACCCAGCAGCCCAAGCCTTTTGCTTCTTATACCTCAGCGCAGGACAATAACGCCGGTAATCAAGGCACTTTGGATGAAGGGGCTTCTTCGTCAGGCTCGGCAAACGTTTCCGAACCTGGAAAACCGGCCAATCCGCATGGGTCAATCAGTGTATTTGCGTAGGCAAAAGAATAGCTAAATTAAAGAATACGAACTATCCTGACAATAGGCTTTAATTTAAAGCAAAGAGAGAGAAAGAGAATTTTATATGAGCAGCGTCTACAGCACGTTGACCCAGCTTCAAAGCAATACCAACAAGGTTAATTTTGAGCGTGGCCGGGATAATCTTGGCAACGACAAATTGGGTAAGGACGCCTTTATGCAGTTGATGCTGGCGCAACTTCAGTACCAGGATCCAACAGAGCCCACGGATAACGCGCAATTTCTCCAGCAGCAGGCCATGTACGCCCAAACCGAATCCATCCAGCAACTGAACCAGACATTGTCACTCACATCGCAAATGAACCAGGCAACCGCACTGGTGGGTAAATATGTCGAAGTGGGCTATATGGAAGACGGCAAGAGCGACCCGACTTTTAAAACCGGTAAAGTGGACAGTATCGTCATTGCAGATGGTCAAGTCGGCTTGCGCGTGGGCGATCTGGTTTACAACCTTAATCAGGTCAGCCGCGTATTCGATGGCCCGCCAGCCGAAGGGGATACCAGTACGCCGATGCCGCTTCCCGATCAAATCGTTGAAGCCAATAAATTAAACGGTAAATACGTCAGGTTTAAATTCACCCCGCCGGGCGCCACCGCTCCCATTACCTACACGGGGCTTGTCACCGAAGTAACCAATGATGATAAAAGCGCGATCATCAAGATGGGGGATCAGGTGTTTGATTATTCCCAACTCAGCGCAATTGAATCGTCCACAAACGCTTTTCCTGAAACTTAAGTTCTACTAATTGATACAGCTTCCCATTACATTTTTTGGTGTGACCAGTATTTCATATTTTCCAGAAGAGAGAGAATCGGAGGGTAACCACTTATGACACAGGGTTTATATTCTGCCGTATCCGGTATCCGAGCGAACCAGACGCGGATGAACGTGATTTCAAACAACATTGCAAACGTCAACACGATCAGTTTCAAAAGCTCCTCGGCAAACTTCGCCACCGTATTCGCGCAAACCATCAACGGCGGTACTTCCCCGAACGGCTTAAGAGGCGGTACGAACCCATCCCAGATCGGAAACGGTACATTGGTTGCTGAAATCACCTCAAACTTCAGCCAGGGCGGTGCCCAGTTTACCGGAAAAAGCACCGACCTGATGATTCAGGGCGATGGTTTCTTCGCGGTTGAGCGGGTTGACACCAACAACGGCAACAACTCCACCGACTTTTATCTTAGCCGTGCTGGCAACTTCTCGCTGGATTCAAGCGGTAACCTGGTAACCTCAAGCGGCAACCGTGTTCGCGGGACGTCCCAATTAGTGGGAAGCAGCGTGTCAACACTCGGACGCGTCCAGATTCCGTTGAGCTTTGTGGTCGTGAAAGACGTTGATGCCAACAACAACGTGCTTGAAACCCATTTTGCCCAGACAGGAACGCCAACCGCCAACATTGCCGCCTTGAAAAACGCAGGCGCTGTTGCAGGCGCTTACCCTGCCGGTCAGATTGTGGCCCCGGTCGAATTGCGGAGCTTCTCAATCGGTACGGATGGTTCGATTACCGCCACCTACTCCAACGGGGATCGTATCAGCGTTCGGACAGAGCCCTTATCAGTCAGCGCCACTGACCCGACACAATCACGCCGTGAAATTGTTCACCAAACCTATGAAGGCCGGACGTTTACCGCTGAGTATGCCGCAGGTGCCGCCAACCAGGTTGGTGTCAACGGAGAAGTTGACCAGGTTCCAGGCTATGAAGTCTTTACCGGTGGCACAACGCCTGCTTCGGCTAACGCGATGCAGGGGATGCAGCTTCAGTTGCAGTCTGCAACCGTCACCAACAACCAGGGCCTACTCTATGACGGTTCCAACAACTTCCTGACCGGCGCTAACAGTGGCCAGACGAGCTTCGGTATCGCTGGTAACGGTTCTAAGGGCACCATTCAGGCAGGCTCGCTTGAATCCTCAAACGTTGATGTCGCGGGCGAATTCACCAACATGATCGTCACGCAACGGGGCATTGAGGCGGCAAGCCGTGTTCTTCAGGCCCAGAGCCAGATTCTCCAGACCATTATTCAGAACACCGTCTAATAGCTGAATCGTAACCGTTTCTCTCTAAAATCCCATGACCGGGCAGGTGCCGATAGGCCTTTGCCCGGTTTTGGCTTTATAAAATCTTTTCCTGTCTTGGCGGCCTATAGGCAGTGTGCCGGTCGTTGCGCTAGAATAAGGCTGACTTAATGCCTCCAGGACAGCCAATGACTTCTGCTTCAACAGGCCATACGAAAAACTCAAAAGGGCTGCATAACCTTGATCCGCCAAAATGGCTGGGTCTTGGTTCCGATGTTGTGCTTTGGCTCTTGTTGTTGTCGCTTGCGGCAGGGCTGATATACCTGTTTGTCTTACGGCCCCGCCAGGCAGCTCAGCAGACAGTGACCTTAAGCTTTCAGGATTCCAACGAGGTGTCTCCAGGCGCCTTGGTGCGCATGATGGGAACGACCATCGGCTATGTCGAGCGCATTGATTTGATGAGGCACCGGGTTAAGGTGATCGTCAAAACCAACCCGGGAGGCGTTACCATTCCCAGAGGCTCCACGTTTACCATCAACTTTACGGGACTGGTGGGGTCTAAAAATATTGAGGTGATTCCCCCCTTTTCCCCTACCACAGGCCGGGAAAATCGTCAGGGGGATTTCTTTGTCGAAGAGCCCATTCGGCTTCAGGAAGCCCAGCAGTCTCAAATTGAAGTGGCAAAAGCGCTTGAGAAAGGCGCTGAGAACTTTTCCGATTTCTTCGGTAAACAACAGCCTGTTGAAGAACTTCAGCACAATATCCGGGTGGCCGAGTCGGAATCCGCCAAATGGAGCGGCGTGATGGCCAATGCCAAGACGCGGGTGGATGAGACGGCGAGTAATCTTCATGCGGGGCTGAATAAAGTTAACCAGGCGGTTTACGAATTTTCAGTTTCAAGTGAGCAGGCGGCTAATGTGACCAATCGAAGCGATTTTGGCCCCAATGTTATCAGTGTGGTGGCCAGTATCAGCCGTGAATTGTTGAAGGGGCAGCGTGACATGGCCTCTTTTGTAGCGGAACACCACCTGCAACGTTACAAATCCACGGCAAGCCGAATGGATCAGACATTTGCGGGTATAGGTGAGCATATTACCCCGCCCGCCTGGTACGCGGCTCTGGATAGGCAGAACCAATCGCTGTTTGAAGCCAACCAGGCTTTGGAGCGCGCTGAGAACGCCTTGCCCCCTGAGCCTATCTTACAGCAGCTTCATCGCTTCCAGCAGGTATTGACCCAATTTAACCAAACCATTCTCGGCTGGAATCAGGGCCTTGAAGAAAACCTGAGCAAGAAGAAAAAATGAACAAGTAAAAATAAAACAGGCTCCGTTAAAGTTTTTCTTCTTCCTCTTTTTCAAAGTTAGGGTTTACGGGAACGCTACCGCTAAGGACTAGGGGGGTTAATATTGAAAAAATGGCTTCCAGGCGTTTGGGCGACTCAAGATGCCAATAGCCAAGCAGGGCTTCAAAGCCGGTTGCTTTTCGATGGAGTCCTTGTTGAGATCGCCTGCCCACGGACACCGGCATATTGCGCGCGCGCTTGACGAGTTGCCGCTCAGTCTCGTCTAAATCATCCAGCAGAAAATCGAGCAGTTGGACTTGAAAAGTCGCACTGGAGCGTAAACTCGTCCAACGATGAACGCTTTCGATTTTATTGCTGATCTTGCCAACGCTAAGCTCGCCCATCATGCATTCGCGAACAAACAGCTCATAAACCCCATCGCCCAGATGTGCCAGAATACGCAGATGAATCTGTTCAGCGCCAATAATGCCGTCTTGGAAAAACATGAGTCAAGAGACACTTTCGTAAGTGGTGGTGCCATCCTTGTTATCCATTAACTGGATGCCAATGCCTAGCAGTTCGTTTCTAACGCCATCGGCGATAGCCCAGTTTTTTTCAAGCTTGGCGTTTTTCCTGCATTCGATTAAACCCAGAAGAATGCGATCCGCATCCGTGGTGTCCTGAACCTGATACTTAACGGCCATCTCAGATAGCTCGGCAAGCGGGAGCGCGTCTTGCTGGTGAATCAAGTCAAAGCGAAACCCCAACGCTTCCCAGAGCGCGAGGATACTTTGAATGGCAGCTGTTTCCGATTTCTCTTCGGCGTTATCCGTCAACTCAAGCTGACTTAAAGTCTGGTTTAGAATCGCAAGCGCCTTGGAGGTATTTAAATCGTCGGCCATCGCGTCAAGATAGTCTTGGGGAAGGGTTTGAAAATCGATGTTTGAAATTTTTTCCGGCCCCAGTTTTTTTTTCAGCAGGCGATAAATCTTGCGCATCCGGTTCTGGGCCCCTTCAAGCGCTTCGTCGTTAAAATCAACCGGCATGCGGTAATGGTGCTGCAAGAGAAAATAGCGGATGACATTAGCGTCATAGCGCTCTAAAAGCGTGCGAATGGTCGCAAAATTTCCCAGGCTTTTGGACATCTTTTCGCCGCTGACGTTGACAAAGCCATTATGCAGCCAGTAATTGGCAAAGGGCTTTTCCCCACTCCAGCATTCACTTTGGGCAATCTCGTTCTCGTGATGGGGGAAAATCAAATCGGCCCCGCCCGCATGAATATCGATTCGAGGCCCAAAAATGGCGTAATTCATCGCACTGCATTCAATGTGCCAACCGGGCCGCCCTTTTCCCCATGGGGATTGCCAGCAGAACGGTTCATCGTCTGGCGTGGCTTTCCAAAGCGCAAAATCCAGCGGCGACTCCTTGTGGGGGTTTACTTCAACCCGCGCGCCTGCTTTTAAATCGTCAAGCGGTTTTTTGCTGAGTTGTCCATAATTTTTGAAGGCCCCTGTTCTGAAATAGACATTGTGATTAGCACCGTTGGGGTGATTAGCACCGTTGGGGCCATCGGGTGCTACATAAGCTGCTTTTTTCTCAAGCAGTTTTTCAATCGCTTCAATCATTAACGCGATATGCTCGGTGGCCTTGGGTTCTTCAGTGGGGGCACTGACGTTGAGGGCCTGCATATCTTCACTGAAACGCGTAAAGTAGCGGGCGGATATTTCCTGGAAGGAGACGTTTTCCGCTTTGGCGCGGTTGATGATTTTATCATCCACATCAGTGACGTTTCGCACATAGCGAACCTGGTAACCAAGCACTTTCAAATGCCGAAAAAGAATGTCCCAGGTGATGTAGCATCTTGCATGGCCAAGATGGGCGTCATCATAAACCGTGGGGCCACAGACATACAGGCTGACCTGCCCGTTTGCCATCGGCGCAAAAGTGCGAAGCTGATGGTGTAAGGTGTCAAAAAGCTGAAGGGGTGTGGCTATTTGCGGGGACTTTTCCTCGCTATTGCTATTGGGGGCCTTGGCGGGTGAGGACATGGGATTTCCTTAAAAACTAGGCTGGTATGCTAGGGATTAATTGAAAAGTCAACGGCCTGCCTTTTATTTTAGTAAGCTTATTTTAGCAAGAAGGCATGCTTGACGTTGCAAGGCAACGGGATTGAAAAAAACCGGCATATCCAGGTCTGATAAATCTCTAATCCAGTTTATATAAAGTAGCATAGGGGGTGGAACAGCACTCGTTACAAGCGTTACGGTTTGTAAAAAACGAGGTAGGGGGTAAAAAACGAATATTTATCGGGTACAAGCCAAAAAAAATTTTGTATAAATGAAAATACATCCAATTTTGTTTCGCCATTTTTTAATTACTGTCGTAGTATGTTATTCCGGGCTGAAAACGGAGGCAATGCCTTGCGCAATGCCGAATGAGCAGTTCTTTTGCATTATAGAAAATTCTTTCGATAATTGTTATAATACCCCTTCACCTAAACCATTACTTTTCTTATTCCAGATACGACAGCAACTTTGATTTTACCCAAGGTGTCATCGTGTTCCTCCAGAAGGGGCTTTTTTCGCCCGACACACAGCACTAACCATTACGTTATCCAAAAGGGAGAGTCTATGCGTATTCGCTTACGCCTTGATACGGTCGCACGTCAAAACAAGGGATGGAACTTAAGGCGTTTGGCGCATGAGCTTGGGGTGGATTACCAGAACGTTCTGAACTGGAATAACGGCCGCTCAAATCCGCGCTTGCCCCTTTTAATTCAAATGTCGCGCTTATTGCATTGCCAAATTGATCACTTGATTGCCACACCGGATGACGCCTTTAAGGTGAAAGCTCCCCGAACGATGCTCTCTTCCCAAGCGCCCAGACGTCGAGGGAGGCCTAAAAAGAAAGCCCAGGAAGCGGAAGCGTAAGGCGCATGAAAATAGACCGTGTATAAACAGACTGTATATAAATTGTCAAATCGATTTTTAAAAGCGATTTTTTTGTATAGTGAGGCAGTGATCAGGAACCTGTGAGGAGAAATCTAATGGCAGCCAGTACCTTGGAAGTTTTGCTCGATCCGGCGCAATTGCCTTCGCCCCCCAAGCCGGTGGGAAACTACGTCGCTGTTCTCCGACACGGCGATCTTCTCTACACGTCGGGGATGATTCCGCTTGAAAGCGGCCAGTTGAAATACACGGGCGCTATCGGTGGTTTATCGGTGGGAATTGAGCAAGGGCAGGCTGCCGCTAAATTATGTGTTTTAAACGGCCTGAGTGCGATTTACGATTATCTGGGCGGGAGTTTTGAAGCGTTGGATCGTGTGGTGAAGGTGACCGGCTTTGTTCAAAGCGCGCCCGGTTTTTATCAGCAGCCCAAAGTCATGAACGGCGCTTCCGATACGCTGGTGGAATGGTTTGGCGAGGCGGGGAAACACGTTCGCTCGGCTGTGGGTGTTAGCGCCCTGCCGTTGGATGCTAGCGTCGAAGTCGAACTGGTGGTGGCCCTTAAGACTTAAGACGTTGCCTTAAGACAACTGTAATTTTATTTTCCGTAGCGACGTTTACGGTTGGCAAAATCGAGGATGGCCTCATCCAGGCGCTCGGGTGAAAATTCTGGCCAGAGGCTGGGGGTGACGTAAAACTCTGCATAAGCCGCCTGCCAAAGCAGATAATTGCTTAAGCGTGATTCGCCGCCGGTTCTAATCAGCAAATCAAGTTCCGGGGTATTGGCCGTATACAATCTGTTCTCAATAGCCGACTCATTTATGGCGTCGATGGAAAGCTCACCATTTTGAACCTCTTGTACAATCGCTTTAACGGCACTGACAATTTCAGAGCGGCTGCCATAATTCATCGCCACCTGGAATTTTAATCCGCTATTGCCTGAAAGTCTGGCTTCCGCTTCCTGAATCAGTTGTCTCAGACTCGGTTTTAAGGCAGCCAGATCGCCAATGATTTTTAAGCGTACGTTATTTTGCGCCATCCCTTCCAGTTCTGCCAGCAGGGCTTCTGCAAAGAGATCCATTAAATAGCCCACCTCCTGACTGGTGCGTCGCCAGTTCTCGGTGGAAAACGCATAGACGGTTAATGCCTCCAGGCCGATATTGCCCGCATGCGTTATGATCGCTTTTAAGCTTTTAACGCCCTGGCGGTGTCCCATCAGGCTGGGCTGGTGATGCTCTTCGGCCCAGCGTCGATTACCATCCATGATAATGGCAATATGACGGAGTCCTGCGCTTTTAATCAGCCTGCTAATTTCTTGAGATGAATGCGTAGACATACTCATGTAAATAGACTCATGGGCTGACCCTATGCTTAGAAATATTTTCCCCAGGGGCATGTTTTTTTAGGAAGGGTTAGTGCAAGTATGACAAAAATCCGTCACCATTCCTAGAAAAACAGCTTTACCAATACAGATGGCCTAAAGCCAAAAACAACATTAACAGACCCTTAAATTGGGGATTTAATTGAAAAAACCCTAAAATAAGATAACTGTCTTCTACTGCCTGGACCTAGACTTGATTGATAAAGCTGGAGAATTGAGTAGTTCGTTTTGTTTAAGCTTGTGAGGAAATTATAGCAAAAGGGCGCGTATCGACTAGGTTTTGAGGGGATTAACTTTTGTGAAAAAAAGCGATGTAGCCGCCAAAAGCCGTCAGATGCGGACTTCCTCTCTTTTAAAGGATTTAAAAAATGTTACTTGATCTTCGCTGTAACACGCTACTACCCAGTTTTTGAGGAGGTCACAATCGTAGTAGTGATAAGTTGATATCAATATGATGCCATTGCGCCTGAAATATTTTTTTTGCATGTCAAAAGATGATGTCTCAAAAAGTACAAGCCGTTTTATAAACAAGCTTTTGTGCTATGGGGGAGCAAAGAGTAAAGCAAAGAAATTGCCACGGCGCCTTGCTGGAAACCGTGGCAATCTCGGAGGTAATAATTTTTTCTGCTTAGCCAGCCTGACTGCTGACAAGCGCCTCTTGATGCTGCCAGTTGGCTGCAATTTCCTGCAGGGCCGTTTCCATAGCCGACAAGTTAGTCAGTTTGTTTACCGCAGAGCCAATGCCAACGGCAGAAGCGCCCATGGCGCGAGCCGTGGCGACGTTAGTGGCATCAAAACCGCTGGCGGCCATTACGGGGATGGTGACGGCATTGGCCAGCGCTTGGGTGTTGGCCAGTGCGATTTGCGCTTTTTGTTTTGCATCGGGGGTTTTGGCCTGGGGTGTTTCAGACAGCATCCGAGCAGCGCCTTCGCTTTGCATCAGGTCAACGCCAAGCGCTTCTAAATTCTTAGCGAGTTTCACCTGGGCATCCAGGGTCAGGTGGCCTGGAATGGTGATACTGATAAAGGCTTTTTGTCCAAGAGCGCTGACGATTTGTTGCGAAAGCGTCAACACTTCTTCAGCGCTAATATAATAGCCCTTGGCGTAAAGGGCGTCGAAATTGCCCAGTTCCACTGCATCAGCCCCTGCTTCAACGGCTTGGGTTAAGCTTTCAAGCTCGGTGCCTGACGCGAAAAGAAAACCGTCAAAATTGGCGCGGACGGCTTTGACAATGTCGGTTGTGGCGGCAACGTCAAGCGCCAGGGCGCCGCTGCCAGCCAAATCGCTGCAGCTATTGTTCACTGCATTAACCAGTGTCAGGACATTCTCCATATCATGATTGGCAATGCCGCTGATGACTTTAAAGCCCTGCTTTTGTTTAAGGGCATTCTGAAAACGTTGCTGTTTAAGACGCATCGTTCTTTATCCTTTCTCTATCTATAGTCTTTTATTCTTTGCTCTTATTCTCTGCTCTCGTAACCTGAATCATTACCGTTTGGCCGCTCTATCTGCCGAACGGGCCTTTAAATTTAACCCTGTTCAAGTTGACCGCGCCAAACGGGGGCTTGTCAGGGTGATGGCATTATACTGCAAGCATAGGCGTATTAAAGAGGCCCACGGGTTTTTTATCCTGATAATTTAAAGCCAGTGCCGTTGTAAATACGCATCAATCTCGGGATAAAGTTCTCTTGCCCGCTTTTGAAGCCCTAGGCTCATGTCCTTCCAGCCTGCACGCAGCCCTTGTAGCTGCTCATTATCCAGCCCGTGAAGCGAAGGACTTGTCCACTCGCTTCGATAAACCCCCTCCAGCGTATTCGACCATGCCATCAAGGCGCTGGCTTGCGGCAACGGATCTGGAAAACGGGAAACGACGGCCTCAAAGGCCGCCTGCATTTGTTCGATGGAAGATAACTGCCCTTGCAGGGCGGCCAAGTAGCAGTGGGCTTCAAGATGACCCGGATTTTTTTCAAGCACGCTTTCAAGAACAGACTGCGCTTCCTGGGCCTTGGCCACTTGTCCTTGTGCTTGTCTGGACTGTTGCAGAATGCTGAGCCCAAGTAAAAACAACGTTTCGGTGGAATCGGGCAATTGCACCAGCACGTCTTTTAATAAACGCTCCGCCTGGGCGTAATCCCCTTGCTTGACGTAAATTTCGCCAAGGCCGATGGCGGGCTTGGGGTCATTGGGGTCTAGGGCAATCGCGCGGTTGAATTTCTGGATAGCTTCATGATAATCGCCCGACTGGTATTGGACGGTGCCATAAAAGAAATTGATCCGGGCAGAGTCCGGGTGCTTTCTGAGGATGGGACGAAGGCAGCGAAGCGCATCGGTATAGTCTCCCAGCTCGCAAAGCACCAGGCTCAGGTTAATGGCAGCATCCTCAAATTCGGGCTTTTCTTGTATGGCCTTTGTCAAATGGGTTTTTGCCGACTCAAAATCTTTGGCTCCGAGGTAATGGGTGCCTAAAAGATAATGCACTTGAGGATTCCATCGATCCGAAGATTCAAGCTGCCGTAAAATCTCAATCGCCTGCTCGCTATGCCCGGTTTTGATTAGCGCCATCGCATAATTCAGGCAGATATCCAGATGCTTGCCGCTTTCCCCGTAAGCACGTTCAAGGTGAGGAAGTGCGTCGTGAGCCTTGTTCTGTTCAAGCAAAAATTGACCAAAGGCTTGGGCAAGCCCTGACAAGTTGGGGTTTATGCCTTTGGCTTTTTCAAGTTTTTCAAAGCCTGCCGCGTACTGCGCCTGCTTGCAGAGCGCCACCCCCCAGCTTAAATAGGCTTCAGGCATGTCAGGAGACAGTTTTGCCGCGTGCTGATAATTGGCAATTGCCAGATCAAAACGCTGAAGGTTGCCCAGAATATCGCCCTGGTTCAAGTAAACCTCAGGGCGTTCCTGCTCGCGCTCCAGTAAAAGATGCAGCGCCTTCTTGGATTTTTCAAGCGCTTCCTCGTGGCGACCGGTTCTTGTCAGCGCCACGCTCCAAAAGTAATAGGAATCCGCGTGGCCTGGAATAAAGCGCAACGTGAGTCTGAACTTTTCAATCGCCGAGTCGTAGTCTTCAAGCTCCGCCAAAACAGCCCCCCATAAAAAATACACGTGGGGTTGGTAAGCATGGCGCTGGATGGCGGTTTTAAAATGCCTGAGAGCGCCGAAGTAATCGCCCGTCTTTGCAAGCGCCACGCCCCAGTTGACGTAGGGTTCAGGGCTTTCGGGGGCAAGCTCAATGGCCTTCTGGTATTTTTCAGTGGCCTCTGGCATCTGGCCCTGCTCCATTAAAACAGCGCCCCAGAGCACGTAGTTGCTTGCCGTTTTGGGCGAGAGCGTAATGGCCTGCTGGAACTTTTCGGTGGCCTCATCCAGTCGGTTTAATCGGGCAAGTGCCACCCCCCAATTGGTAAACACTTCCCAGCGCTGGGGGGCAAGGGCCGCTGCCTGTTCAAATTTCAACAGCGCATCTTCCATCCGGCCCGATTGGGCAAGGTCGATACCCCAGTTGACGTGCGCCATGGCGTGATCGGGGGAAGCTGCTACCGCTCTTGTGTAATCACTCACCAACTGGTTGTATTGGGCTATTTTCTCGATGAACCGTTGAATCTGACGTTTCATACCGTTCATCATACTAAAAAATTTCCCCACCGGGGCTAGAAAAGCCAAAAAATGTCCTTCAGTCGCATAAGAATAAATAACAATAAGCCCTACACTAAAGGCCAGGCTCTTTATCGATAAAATGCCCAAAAGGGCTTCAGGTTAGGCTAGAACAGGCCGTTATGCCGATGACCGGTCAGTTGGCTCAGGTAGTTTCTTAGCAGATGGGTATAATCCGGCGCGCTTTGATCGGGCGCTTCATCGTAGGTAGAAGCCGTCGGGCGATCGACGCCCATCCGTTTGGCTGTTTGCGGACTGGCCAGGGAATCCGCTGTTTCGGCGTTATTGGGGTTGCCGGGTTGCGTGCGCATCTCTGCAGACATCATGGCGGATACCTTCCTCTGATGATTTGGCCTGTGTTCATTGGCCTGTGTGAAGATTTTTGTTGAAGTGCATATGCCTAAACAAGCCCTTACTGCATCAAGGGCAGAAGGCTGAGCATTCGCTTGAATGATTTTTTAACACGGCAGGCGTTAACCTGGCCTTTTCCCGAATGAATTGTATCTGTTTGGAAAAGCCCTGACGGGTGAAACCGGACAAAAAACCAAGAATGAAGGCGAAAAAGAATTATTCCAGTCAACTTCTCGGAACCGCTTTAAATCTCTCTGTCAACGACAGGATAAGGGTTTGGAAGATTCAGGAACGTTCAGGCTCGTATTATAGCAACCGTTTTTTTTCTCCACAAGCAAAGTGTATGCTTTACCCCCCTGTTTTACCCCTCCTTTATGAACTTTTGCATACATTTTCGCGGGTCTTTCACAGCAAAAAGCCGCCACTTTAAGTTTTTGCAGTGGCGGCTTCTTACGATTAGATTCAAATGCAGGGGTTAACCGATCAGCTGGTCGCCCACATCGATTTCACTGGATTTCATAATCAAGGCTTGGTAGATGACCTTATCAGGCGAGGATCCAATTTTTGTGGAAAAAGGGTCAAGCGCGTTTTTCTCACGCGAATCATCCAACAGCCGCTTGCCAAGATCAGCAATTTCAAGCGTCAGAGCGTAGCGGTTATCCACTTTTTCGTTCAAATCACATGCGATTTGGGTAATCGAGGAATTCATAGCAATGCATTTCCTGTTTATATTTATTTTAAGCTTTTTTAAAGCGATTATTTTTGAACCACTGGGAAAACTTACAATAGCATAAAGACAATGCCCTTGCACCTGAAGACCATCAATCGATAAAACGGAATTTGACCAGGGCCCAGATAGCCCATATGCCATCTTTCCAGGTGATTTTCTTGCCCTCGTTGGCCGCCCGCCCCAGGTAGCTAATGGGCATTTCTTTTAAGTGATAACCACGCTTTAGGACTTTGGCTGTAATTTCAGGCTCAAAGTCGAAGCGATCGGAGCGAATGCGAACAGGCGTGATGACCTCGGCGCGAAACGCCTTGTAACAAGTTTCCATATCCGTCAGCGTCGTCTGATAAAGCAGGTTGGTTATCAGCGTAAGAAACTTGTTGCCAAAATAATGCAGCGTGCCAAACCCGGCATCCGACTCTCCCGAGCTGAGTCTGGAGCCGTAGACGACATCGGCCTGACCGTCAAGAAGCGCCTGAACTAGCGGCGGGTAGTCCTTGGGGTCATATTCAAGATCGGCGTCCTGAATAATAACAATCTCTCCGCCCACATGCGTAAGCGCTGTTCTAAGTGCTGCGCCCTTGCCCTGGTTTTTCTCATGGAAAATCACGTTGTAGTCCGGCCGCTCTTTTTGAAGGGCTGAAAGAATATCGCGTGTCCCATCGGTTGAGCCGTCATCAACCAGAATAATCTCTTTTTCAAGGCCGCAGAAATTGGTGCCGTCCACCTTGGCAAGCAATTGCCTCAAAAACTGCACTTCATTGTAAACGGGAATCAAAATAGAGATTCGCTTAGGGTGGGTTAGGGGCGCTGACGGTGCCGACACTAGAAAACCCTTTTTAATTTTTTAAACTTTTTATTTTAATTTTTTTAAATTTCTTCCGTAAGCGCTAGCGCTTACTTTTGTTTTACAAGGCCATCGGGAATCAGGCGGTAACCGCCGCCGTAAATCGTTTCGATGTATTGCTTGCCTGCGGTAATCTTATCCAGTTTGGCACGAAGATGGCGTACATGAACCCGGATGGTTTCAACATCGTCATCAGGTGAATAGCCCCAGACTTCCTGCAATAACTTCCCCAGCGACAGGGTTTGTCCGTGGTGCTGCATCAGGCAGTTTAATATTTCAAACTCGGTCGGGGTCAGTTTTAACAGCGCCCCATTGGCCTCACTGCTGTCAATGCGCACTTCTAAATTTTCAGGAATCAGGGTCAACTCCCCTGCCGAAAGGATTTCCTTCTGGGCGGCCGATGCCGGGACACTGCCTGAGCGGCGAAGCAGGGCCCTAACCCTGACCAGAAGTTCTGGAATATCAAACGGCTTTACCAGATAGTCATCAGCGCCAGCGTCAAAACCTTTTACTTTGTCATCGACAACACCAAGGGCGGTTAAGAGCAGGATGGGGGTGTTTTCTGTTTCGCTGTTTTTTCGGATGCGTTGGGTCACGGTAAAGCCGTCCACATCAGGCATCATCACATCAAGAATCACCAGGTTTGGCACTTCCTGCTGCACCAGGGCATAGCCCTGAATGCCGTTAGGGGCCGTGATCACTTGGTGCCCCTGTATTTCCAGGTTGATTTTAATCAGTTCTAAAATTGCCGGATCGTCATCAACGGCGATGATTTTGGACATCCAAGACTTCCTTTAAATAAAATCACTCTCTTGCCTGGGGTCTTTCCCCTAAGGTCACAGGGAGGGCCAGCGTCCGCTCATCGCGGATGACTTTGAGTTGAATCACATCGTTGGGGCGCTTGTTTTCCACATAATTAATGAAATGATCCGCGCTTTCGACTTTCTGATCATCAACGCCGATAATGATATCGCCACCCAGAAGCAGGCGACGATTGCCAATCATCAGCTCTTGCGTTGGCCCCTTGATGCCTGCTTTGGCAGCCGGGCCGCCAGCGGCGACGTTGGTAATCATCAGGCCATAAGGGGTAGGGAGTTTTAAAGCTTTTGCAATGCTCGGGTTAACTTCCATGCCGACCTGTAATCCTAACAGCGGACGGATAATCCGACCTTTTTGAATCAGGTCGTCGGCGATTCTTCGCGCCGTGTTTGACGGAACGGCAAAGCCGATGCCGGCGCTGGTGCCAGAGGGGCTGAAAATGGCGGTGTTAATGCCAATCAGTTGCCCGGCGCTGTTTAAAAGGGCCCCGCCCGAGTTACCCGGGTTAATGGCGGCATCGGTTTGAATAACGTTTTCAATCAAGCGGCCATTGGGCGCGCGGAGCGTTCTTCCCACACTGCTGATAACCCCTGTGGTCAAGGTGCTTTTTAACCCGAAGGGATTACCGATGGCATACACGCTTTGGCCCACCATCAGTGAATCGGAGTCGCCAAGCTCGATAAAGGGCAACTTTTCGTTAGGGGCCAAGTCAATTTTAATCAGTGCGATGTCCTTGCTTGGGTCTGCCCCTACAAAGCGCGCTTTGTAGGATTTGCCGTTATTGGTGGTGACCTCGACGCGATCAGCATCCACCACCACGTGGCTGTTGGTCAGGATATAACCGTCGGGTGTGAGGATAACGCCAGACCCCATCCCCTGGTTGGGAATCAGGTTAAAGAAAATATCAACCGAAACGCTCACGCTGGTGATGTTGACCACCGTGGGGCTGGCTTTTTTGTAAAGATCAATCGTATGCTGCTCGAACGGCAAAAGGCTTTGCTGGGTGGCTTCGGCAAGAGAACCCCGGTTGGGCTGGCTAAAAGGATTCTGGAACGGGAAAAACTGGTTGAGGGCGCAACTGAACAGTAGACTTAACACGCTGACCGTGAGCGCAAGGGCACTGACTTTAACGGCGCGTCCGCCCCAATGCCGAAGCGTTCTTTTAACCCGCCCTTTGAAACGATGTTGTGGCTCGGGGAAGGTATTTTGTGTGATGGTATTTTCTGGCGGACTTTTTTCGGATGAATGGAATAACATGCTGTCCGATGCCCTCTTAATCAAAACAAAAATCAATTCTGGTAAAGATTAATGCTGGTGGCAGATGTAACGTGCATATGCACGAAGTCATCTGAATAATACGCTAGTTATAAACCAAACCTGCCTGAAGCTAAAGCGTCTTCTTTATGCTTTGATGGTCGCTGTCTTCCAAAAGAGAAACACCTGACAGGATACTTTACTAAACGACATGTCATTCGATTTGTTCCCCTTAAAGAAAATATTTTCTGGCAAGATAGTCGAATACGCCGAGCTGGTGAAGTTTGAGCATACGATATTTGCCCTGCCGTTTGCCCTTTCGGCGATGATTCTGGCCTGCCCTCCAATGGCTTGGCCTTCTTTGGTAACTGTTCTATGTGTTTTGGGGGCAATGGTGGGCGGCCGCACGTTTGCTATGGCGATTAACCGCCTGATTGACGCTGAGATTGACGCCAAAAACCCACGCACTGCCGGACGCTCCATTCCTGCCGGGCGGGTTAAAAAAACGGAAGCCTGGGGGCTGGTGATCATATCGGCACTTTTCTTTATCGCTAGCACCTGGCCGTTGCCGCTTATCTGTAAACAATTGTTACCCCTGGCGTTTCTGATTTTGATTCTCTATTCTTATGTCAAACGTTTTTCAAGCCTGGCGCATTTGGTTCTGGGTGTTGCGCTTGGAAGTTCCGCCGTGGGAGGGTGGCTTGCGGTGAGCGGCAAATTAAGCCTGTTGCCTGTTCTGTTCGGTTTTGCCGTGGTGTTCTGGGTCAGTGGTTTTGACATTATTTATGCCTGTCAGGATGAGGCTTTTGATCGAAGCGAAAAGCTTCATAGTCTGCCCGTGGCTTTGGGGGTATCTGGCGCATTGCTGCTTAGCCGGATTTTTCACGGCCTTTGCGTGCTGCTGTTGATTTTCTTTGCATGGCTCTATCCTTACAGTGGTGTGGGGTTATGGACTGCCGTTGCTTTGACTGGGGCCATGTTGGCTTACGAGCATTGGCTGATTCGAGGACGCTCAGTGGGTGAGGCGATTCATTTGGAGAAAGTGAATGAAGCGTTTTTCAGTGTGAACGGTAAAATCAGCATGGGTGTTTTCTTGTTGATATTGTTTGATCATATGACGACGGCTAGCGTTGTGCGATAGCTTTGAAGCTAAGCGACATTCGTTTTTAAGCGGGCTATAATAAAACCCTATGTCAACTTCCTTCGGACATTTTGGCCAGCTGATCCGCGTGTGGAACCTTTTTCCTTACACTCGCAGGCTTGGGATGTGGTTTGCCGATGTTACGCGGTTTTCAGTGGAACATACCGGCTTGAGTCTTTTAAACACCCGCTCATGCGTCATTTTTTTGATGCAAGGAAAGCTCAACTGGCGTCAGTTTTTCCAGAGCGCCGCTTTTTGTGGCATTGATGCGCTTGGCCTGGCGTTGGTGATGACCACGTTTACCGGCATGGTAATTGCGCTTCAGATGGCGCAGGAAATGGTCAAGCAGGGCGCGGGTAATTTCGTGGGCGCTCTGATGTCATTATCGATGCTGCGGGAACTGGCCCCGATTATGACCGGGTTTTCGATTATCGCGATGGTGGGTTCGGCCTATGCTGCGGAATTGGCCAGCATGAAAATCAGTAACCAGGTGGACGCTTTGCAGGTGCTGCATGTTAATCCGATTCGTTACCTGTTGTTGCCCAGAGTGTTGGCCTTAATGGTGATGCTGCCTTTAATGACAGTGATTACCAGCTTTTCAGGCATTATGGGCGGGCTTTTCATCAGTTCGACGTTTACGAATCTATCGGCCCACGTCTATCTTGATTCCGTATTGCACCAGACGGAAATGAGGGACGTGTTTTCCTGCCTGTTAAAGTCCCTGGTTTTTGGCTACCTCATTGGAATTATCTCAACCACCATCGGGCTTAACACGTCAGGCGGAGCAAAGCAGGCGGGCATCGCCACCACGCAGGCGGTGGTTTGGTCGTTTATTATGATGGCGGTTTTTGATTATCTGATTACTTATTTTATATACGGCAGTAGCGGTCAATAATATAAAAAGAGCAGGATGAAAATGGCAGCCAACGCCCCCCCGATGCGAAAAAATCCTCAGCGCGCCGACAAGGTGATGATTGAGGTGAAGGATGTCTACAAGTCATTTAACGGTAGGCCTGTTATTCAGGGTGTGTCGCTTGATGTCCGTGAGCACGAGGTCGTTGCGATTATTGGAACCAGCGGTTGCGGCAAAAGTACGTTGTTAAAACTGATAGCCAACCTGATTGAACCTGATGAGGGGGAAATTATTCTGCGGGATGAGAATTTTAGCTTGGTCTTTCAATATTCGGCGCTGTTTGACTCGCTGAATATTTTTGAAAATGTCGCTTTCTCGTTGCTGGAAGAGATAGATGAGCCTCAAGGCAAGCGAAAAAAATACAAGCAGAGCGAGATGGCAAAGATTGTCTCTGAAAAACTGGAAATGGTTGGTCTTGAAGGGATTGAGCGGAAATACCCCAACGAGCTTTCGGGCGGGATGAAAAAGCGGGTGAGCTTTGCCCGGGCGATTGTGGGAAATCCTAAGATTATTTTGTATGACGAGCCGACGGCCGGGCTTGACCCGATTGCTTCGACGATGACTGAAGATTATATTTTAAAGCTCAGGAATGAATTAAATGCGGCCAGTATTGTGGTGACGCACCAGTTTTCAACGATTGAGCGGACGGCAGATCGGGTGTGTTTATTACATGAGGGAAAAATCTGCTGGGAGGGTACGCCCGAGGAGTTGATGCAAAGTGATGACCCTTACGCTCGCCAATTCGCCCATGCGAGCCTTGAGGGGCCAATGGCCCCGAATTAAATCCAAACCCAATGGGCTGCAGCACGTATGATTCCCGCGAAAGCGGGAATGACAACATAAACTTGTTTTAGCATTCTTTTTAAATAATAAAACAGTTAATAGGGTTTTAACTTTACAAAACAATGGCGCAAACCGTCGATGTGGCCGGTTTTTATTGAAACCAAGGCTTACCCTCGTCTATGATAGGAATTATCAGGTCACCTGCCTCCGTGTCATGGTTGCGCTTCGTGTGTCCTGTTTGCTCGTTTTGATGTTCTTCATTGCACCCTTTCAAATTTTTTGGACGACTTATTTTTTGGCTGTTCCTCCCCATAGATTGAATTGCTGTTTCCCAGCGTCTTTCCCCCTCAACCCAAAATCGAGCTGATGACCCTAATCCAGGCCATACTTTCTGATGCTGCCTGCTGAGCGACATACAACGCCAGCGGCTCTTGCCTCCAGACGTTTCGTTTCAGGGAATTCCCCCGCGAAATCGTCTATTTCTCGCCCTCCGCTCAAATTCGGTTTTCTGGCCCAGGCCTTTAGCACGCTTGAACAGCAGCCGATGCTGGATTTGGCTATTCGTGACGTGGCTTGTTATATCGCCCCGCAGGCGGCATTGACGCGATCAAAAGATGAATTGCGCGATATATTGCCCAATTCCTTTGGCCTTTTGGGGGTGACGGTGCTTGGCATGTTGGCTTTGGCCCGCTTGTTGCGCTTTCCCGTTGCCAGGCTTTCGGGGGTTGTTGCCCGAACCCTTGAAAAAGAACTGCCACAAAAGGCGGAGCAGGTGATTCCGCTCAAGGAGCAACTGGCCAGGCTTGCCGTTTCGTTCGGGTTTTACTTCCCTTTTGCGGCGGGCTTTGCGGCAGTACCGTTTTTTAGGAATTATCTGACGCTGAAAAGAACCGGCACGAGCGACTTTGAAACGCTCATCGGTCTTGAGGGAAAGAAGCGTCATGTTCTCTCACCTCAGGAGCAGGCAAAAGCCAAGCGCAAGCAGTTGGCTGCGGGCAATACGACCCTGGGAATTGGTGCCGGACTTGGTTTGGCAAGTTTATTGGGATTATCTTTCCTGGCCAGGCGTCCAGAATCTTTGTCGGCCAAAGCAACCGAATTTGTCCAGCGGGCGTTTAAAACGTATGCGCTTCGAGGGAAAAAATCTTACGAAGTCCAGGGAACCCTGCCCATTCTTCTGTTCTGGTTGATTCCGCCTTCCATCGGTTGGATTCTGGGTGCCAGAAGCCGCAATGAACGCATAGAGTACGCCGTTAAGGGCGCTAATTCGATTCTTTGGTTCTCACTGTTTACGCCGCTTTTTGTGAAGCGGTATTTCGTTAATCAGTTTAAAAAATATGAAGCCCATGGCCTGGATGTGGGTGTTTCTGATCAAAGTAAGAAAGGTATGAAAGGCTTATTTAAAGCCCTGCAAGGCAGCATTCCTTCTTATAACGATATTCAAACCCACCTGCCAGAGCGTCTTAAGCCTGATGCAACCAAGCTGAAAAACCGTTACTCGCTTCTGTCCTGGCTTATTCCGGTTACCATGTTGGCGATAACGCCCCAGTTGATTAATATCTACTTTACGAAAAAACGCTTTGAAAAAAGCGAGCGCGCCGAGCTGAAACGCTGGCCCGACGTGCCCACACCACCTCATTATCCTGCCAGCCAGAACCCTTTTCTCACCGTTTCTCCCTATCACCACAAACCACACTTCGCCTGGTTAAACCCCGCTAAGACATGATGAATCGCAATAAAGCCCTAAACAGGATAAGATAGAGAGCTGTTTATTGTTGCTCAAGCCGACAGGAGCTTTATGATATGGCAGCCGATCAGGGCGCTCTTTCATCTATGTCAAATTTAAATTCTCCAAAATTAAACACAATCGTCCTGGCCTATTCCGGTGGGCTGGATACCACGGTGATTATTCCGTGGCTTAAAGAAAATTACGGGTCAAAAGTCATTGCCGTTTGCGTGGATGTGGGCGTTGATGCCGGGACTGCCGAAGAAATCTCGGTGCTTGAAAAGCGGGCGAAGGCTTGCGGTGCTGATGAGGTAATTATCGAGCAGGTGCAAGAGGAATTTGTCAGCGATTTTATTTATCCCTGCCTGAAGGCGGGTGCTGTTTATGAAGGCCAGTATCTTCTGGGAACGGCAATGGCAAGACCCTTGATTGCAAGCGTTCTGGTGAAGTACGCCAAGCAGTATGACGCCGACGCCATTTGCCACGGGGCAACCGGCAAAGGGAACGACCAGGTTCGCTTTGAGCTTTCGATTAAGGCGCTTGCGCCAGATTTAGCCATTATTGCCCCCTGGCGGCTCTGGCATATCCAGTCCAGGGAAGATGCCATTGCGTATCTTGAAGAGCGAAACCTACCCATCCCCAGCAAGCGAGATGAAAGTTACAGCCGCGACAATAACCTGTGGCACTTAAGCCATGAGGGGCTTGAGCTTGAAGACCCCGCCAATGCGCCGGAGTATGAACGGTTGTTGCAAAGAAGCCGCTCGCCTTTTACGGCAAGCGATACGCCCGCTATTATCGAGCTTTCATTTGAAAAAGGCTTGCCAGTTAGCTTGGATGGAAAAAAATTATCACCGGTGGCACTGCTTCAAAAGTTGAATGAGATTGGCGGGGCCAATGGCATTGGCATTTTGGATATGGTGGAAAATCGTGTGGTGGGACTGAAGGCACGGGGCGTCTATGAAACCCCTGGGGGTAGCATCCTTTACAAGGCCCATGACATGTTGGAGCAGCTTTGTCTGGATAGAAAAACGCTCAGCATCAAGCATAAACTGGCCATTGACTATGCCCACCTGGTATATACGGGTGAGTGGTTCACGCCTGCCAGGCAGGCCCTTGACGCTTTTATCGATGTCACCCAGCAAACCGTCACAGGCACCGTGTCATTGATGCTGTACAAGGGCAATATGATTCCACAAGGCATGAAATCTCCGTACTCTCTTTATGACGCTGAATTGGCAAGCTTTACCACTGGAGCGCTTTATCAGCACCAGGATGCTCAGGGCTTTATTACCCTAACAGGCCTGCCAATGCAGGTTCGTGCCAGAATGATGGCCAAGCAGGCAGCGGCCGATGAGGCCTCGGGCTAGTTCATTTTCCGCCAGAAGAAATAATAAATAGACGAAATAATAATGCCCAACAGAAAGCAAAACAGTGATGAGTTCGGATACCGCAAAATTGTGGCAGGGTAGAAGTTCAGGCAGCGTCAGCGAAGTGACTGACGCGCTGAATCGCTCCATTGGCTTTGACTGCCGACTGATCGAATATGATATCGCAGGCAGTATCGCCCACGTGAACATGCTTTGGCGACAGGGGATTATTCCTGAAGCGGAGGCACATTCGATTGTGGAGACGCTTAAAGCCATTCTTGCCGATTATCAATCGGGTGCTTTCGTCTTGGATCTTTCGTTGGAAGATATCCATAGCGCGATTGAGCTGGAACTCACCAGACGATTGGGAGGTGTTGGAAAAAAGCTACATACGGGACGCAGTCGAAATGATCAGGTGGCGCTTGATTTAAGGTTGTTTAGCAGGGAAGCCCTGACAAGAATCAAAACACTTTTGCAGGCTTTACAACACATCCTGCTTGAAAAAGCTGATAAGCACCAAAAAAGCATCATGCCGGGTTATACCCACCTGCAACGGGCACAGCCAGTGACGTTTGGCTATCATCTAAAAGCTTATCATGCGATGTTTTCGCGCGATGTTTCAAGGCTGTCTGATTGCATTGCCCGGCTTAATTTTTCACCGCTTGGCGCTGGCGCTTTGGCGGGCTCGACGTTTAAGCTGGATCGGGCGATGGTGGCTGAGGCGCTTGAGTTCTCAGGCGTGATGGAAAACACGCTGGACG
The DNA here is from genome assembly GCA_035285165.1 of Vampirovibrionales bacterium. Classification (GTDB taxonomy): domain Bacteria; phylum Cyanobacteriota; class Vampirovibrionia; order Vampirovibrionales; family Vampirovibrionaceae; genus JAYKHP01. The sequence goes on from JAYKHP010000022.1 coordinate 43,490, forward strand.
CCGTTTCAAGCAGGGATTTCGTACTGGAAGCCCTGAGCGTGCTTTCGATTTTAATGACGCACTTAAGCAGGCTTGCCGAAGAACTGGTGTTGTGGTCAAGCCAGGAATTCTCTTTTATTCGCCTGGATGAAGCCTATACCACCGGCAGCAGCATGATGCCCCAGAAGAAAAATCCCGACCTGGCCGAGTTGATTCGGGGAAAAACCGGTCGCGTCTACGGGGATTTAATCGCGCTTCTCAGCGTGATGAAGGCCTTGCCGCTTGCCTATAACAAGGACATGCAAGAAGACAAGGAGCCCTTGTTTGACGCGGTGGATACCGTAACGCTTTGCCTTCAGGCGATGAGCGGGATGATTGAAACAATGGCGGTGAATGAGGCGTCAATGCGGCGGGCCTGTGAGGCAGGGTTTCTGAACGCTACGGATTTGGCGGATTACCTGGTGCGCCAGGGGCTGCCGTTTCGAGAGGCTTACCGCCTGGTGGGAGAAGCCGTTGCCTGTGCCCTGGAACTTGGCCAACCGCTTGAAAATATCCCTTTGCAAACGTATCAGAAAATTTCCCCGTATTTTGAAGAAAGCTTATATGATGCGATTCGGCTGGATGCCTGCCTGAAAGCGCGCGGGATTTAAGCTGTTTCTTCGGGCTGAGAAGTTGTTTTCATGACTTTTCTCCATTCTTGGCTTTTCTCCATGATAGCAAGCGGACTGATTTTCATTCAGCGTTACTGGTGCTATGATGACACCACCTGAGAACGCATTGACCCCTAACGTTTTTTTGAAAGCGTCTTGAAAAACCAACCTCCCAATGGCCAGAAAATCCCTGACATCCTATAATCCAAGTTCCGCCATCAAGGTGGGCCTTCTGACATTGGTGAGCATTGCGTTGCTGGTTTTTGTCCTCATCTGGCTGCGTGGTCGGGGCTTAAGCACTGGCGACACCTTTGAGGTAATTTTTCATGATGTTGATGGGATGAAGGAAGGCGCGTCCGTCCAAATGATGGGCATCCGCGTGGGCTTTGTCGATACGGTCGAGCCGATTATTCAAAACGAGCGCTACGCCGTTAAAGTCTCTTTTAGCTTGCTTCCTGATATGCATGTGCGCATTCCCAAGGCGTCCAAGCTTTCGATTGAGCAATCAGGCATTGTGGGCGACAAGTTTTTGGAAATTACCCCGCAGAGACTTCGGGATGTGACGATTTCAACCTTTGACACCCAGACGCCAGCCGTTCGTGTGGGCATGCCCGTCAAGTTCCATTACGAGGAAGGCTATCGCCTGGTGGGGCAAGTTGAAAAAGTAGAGCATTTAAAAGATCACAACCTTGTTAAGCACCTGCTTTCCTATCGCCTGACCCAACCGGGAACAGTATTGCCTGAAAATCCCGAGTATGAACTCACCATGCTCAATGGGCAGCCGATTCTGGCCATTGAGCCCAGAGAGGCTATCTCCACCAAAACCATTGTGCCTGATGCTTACTTTACCGTTGAAGATCCGATGCGTTTGAAGGAGTTTCTGGAAATCCAGATGGCCTCTGCGGAAGCCTTGAAGCTTGCCAACGATAAATTAAACCAGTTGCTTTCAGACGATACGATTGATTCGGTGCATAATACGCTGAAAAACACGGAAGTGATGACGGCCAGGGCAACGGAAGTCCTTGATAGCGCCGAGAAGCTTTTCCAAGCCACCAGCAGTGATCTTGAGCGCCTGGTGGCTACCAGTGATCGTCTGGCGGTGAATTTAACCGCCGTGAGCAATAACCTCAATGATGTTATTGGTGATCCGCAACTGAAGAAAGACGTGGTTGCAACCGTTCACTCCATCGAGCGTTCATCGCGTGCGCTGGATGAAATTATCAACGATCCTGCCGTTAAGGAAACGCTTGCCGCAACGCGGGATACTTCCAAGAATGCGGCCGAACTGGTGAAAACCCTGAAAACCACCGCGCAGGACAAGGAATTGCAGCAACGGCTGGATAAGAGCCTGACGCTTTTAAACGGCTCGCTTGAAAAGCTGAGTACGGTGTTAAACAACGTGGATGAGATTACGGGCGATGAGGATGAGTCCTTGAAAGCCGTTGTGGCTGATTTGCGTGAAACGTCCAAGAACCTGAAAGACCTGAGCAAAAAGTTCAGCGGCCACTTCACGCTCTTTAAGCTGTTATTCTAAACATAGGGCTTTATTAAGGCTTATTTGTTAAAGAGGGTTTCGCGAGGATTGATCTGCGGAGATCTTTTCGCTTTCATGAGCCATGTGCTTCAAGGGATTATCAGATCCGCTTGTTTAATTATTCGAAGTAACTGTTCAGGATTGGAGGATTGCCATGGAAACCAGATTGGCTGGCATTCAACCATATGTCATCCCAATGGCCCAAGGCCCGGGTGAGGATGAGGACAACGAGCCGCCAGAGCCCATCTGCCGTTAGTTAGGGCGGGTAGTTTCCTCAAGTTTACGAATAGAAGCTGTTATTTGAGGGTTTAATTCTGAGCCGCACGTTATGGTTTGTGCAACGGCATAACAAACTAACCTTAATGTAGCTGGCGTTTTTGAATCTTCGTTTCTTAATGCATCCAACGCAACTCTGAGGCTGGGAATGAACCTTTGAATTTGTTCATCCGTGAAGACCAAGCCTTGGCTTTGAAAAGCGTCTCGAACCTGCTCAACGCTTAATTCAGGCAGATGCGACTGGCCTCGTCTCCCGAAATGGGAGGTACGAGGGCTGTAAGCATTGGTTGAGATGAGTTGAATCATTTTAAAATCAATAAATCCCTCCAACAGATCTGTCAGAGGGATTTATCAGTATTATCAAACTAGCGTGAACGCTTACGAGCGGCTTCAGACTTCCGCTTCTTTTTTACACTGGGTTTCACGTGATGCTCACGGCGCTTGATTTCAGAGAGAATACCCGCTTTTTGGATTTTCTTCTTGAAGCGCTTGAGGGCACTTTCGATACTTTCACCAGGTGCGACCTGGACTTCTGCCAACTTTCATCCCTCCTTTCGAGGAATTTTGCAAGAAAATTCGATTCTGAAATGAACGAGCCCTCAAGATACCACGCCCTGTTTAAGGCTTCAACCCCTTTACACTGTTAGGCTGAACGCTTGGCTTCAGATGGACTGCCTGGGGAGGGATGCTTCGTCGGATTGAGTCCGCCAAGCGGCGGGGCCCAGGAAGAGGCTGGCGCACTGTTGCTTTGCGCGTCGCCCGATGTGTTATCAGATGAAATAGGGCCGGTTGCCGGATTGGTGTTGAAGGGATAGGTGAACCGGTCGCTCTCAACGGGCACCGGAAGACCGTTAGGAGAGTAGTTGCCGGGCTTGACCTTGCCGGTTAGGGGCGCACTCTCGTGATGCCTGACAAAGACGTCCGCGCCCAGTGTCGTCATTGTAAAATCCCCGCCGGGATTGGGCCGGATAATACTGTAAGGGGCATTGACCACCGAGTCGAGCAGTTTGAGTTCTTCAAGCGAATAATGATCCAGCTTGTGTTGATTTTCGCCAATCAACTGGCCGATGAACTTTTGAAGCTCCAGCTTGAAAACCCCCTGAACGGCAGGTTTTTTAATATCCAGCTGCTCGTAATGCTGATGAAGGTAGAACAGCCTGGGGTCAGGCCCCAGCACCGTATCGTTCAGTTGGTGCGTAAAGTAATAACGATAAGGGTTTTTCTTTAAATCGAAATCCAAAAACCCATGGTCGTTGCCTTCTCTATCCGAGGCTCTTCGAAGCTCAATCTGACCAAAGCGCATCGTCGCGGTATTGGCTTGGTGGTGGGATTGGTAAAGCGGCAAAGAGCTGAACATAAAGCGAGGGAGCCTTAGCAGGGTGTGTGTTAGCCTGGCGGCCAGCTTAGCGGACGACCCGCCAGCAGGTGGATATGCAGATGAAAGACGCTTTGTCCCGCTTCTTGGCCATTGTTGGAAACAATTCTGAAATGGCTTAGGCTCTTGGCTTCCGCGATTTTTTGGGCTGAAGCAAGGACGTGGGCAAAAATAGCGGGGTCTTTGGTATCTGCAATCGAGTCGGTGTGGGTTTTGGGAATAATCAGAACGTGTGTTGGGGCTTGCGGGTTAATGTCATCAAAGGCAAGGGTATGATCGTCTTCAAACACTTTCTGGATGGGGATTTCCCCCCTTACCATTTTGCAGAACAAACAGTCCTGAAGCTGTGGGTTGTTGGAATCGCTTGTTGAATCAGAGCCCATAACGCGCCTCCTCATGCGTGACACTATCTGGAATGTGACTATTCTATCGCACGCAAGGGTCTATCCCAGGAGGTTCAAGCTGTTCTGGTTCTGGATATGGCGACAAACGCGATCGGCGATGGGCGGAAGATAGGGCATGAGGGGAATTCGATGATCGGGGGTTTCTGCGGGCAGGCTACCGTATTTTTCGTGCATTCGCTCCTGCAGGCCGATCAGGCTGGGGTCGTTGCTGTCAAAGAAAAGCCGGTTGTACAAGGCCACGCCATCCTGAATAAGCCTGCTATCATTTGCGGTATTGGCAAAGGCGGGGTCTTGACGAACGTGATAGCGATATCCCAGCGTATTCAAGGCCAGGCAATCCAGCTCTTCTTGTAGTGAGGATTGGTCGTCGCCAAGCCAGGCCGCATGGCCTGCTTCGTGATAAATCGCTTCGGAAATCGCGTAAAGGCTGGCCTTTGAAAAATCACCCCTATAACGCTGGTTAATCATAATGGTATTGGCATCCGCCATCCATTGGGCGTGGGCAAGGCTACTGCCCATATCACCAAAGATGACCTTGACACCCTTCTGGCGAATAACCTCTTGTGCCTGAGCGCCATTGTCAAACACCAGGTTAATGCCTTGGCGCTTAAGGTAAGCCACATCCGCCGGATCATTCTTGATTTGACCCAGTAGGGAAAGGGCAAGATCGATTTCAGGAGAGCCGTCTGGATTATTGACGCTCGCAGGCGTTAACGCTTGCGGCGAAATCCGATAGAGACTATTGGCGTAAGGGTTTGCAGGGGCCATTGGTGAGAGCAAGGAAAAAGACCTTTTTGAGCTTATTCTTTGAGCTTATTCTCAGTATGCAAAGATAGTCGTAGGATTCTGGCGGAGCGGGTAGTACCAGATGTCAGCATATACATAAGCCAGCAGTCCATCCGTAGTGTAAAACCCACTCAAGCGGACTTGATGCTATTGACGCCCATAAACCTTTAAAATAGGGTGAAGATCGCCACCTGAAAAACGTGTGCCTGAAAAACTCATGCATGATAGCCTAAGGCTGCCCAATCGCCAATAGCAAAAAATAGGAGTCGCAACACGCATCCGTATGTCAAAAACCCCTTCTGCTTCCATTGCCGATGTTGTTGTTTGCGATCATCCGCTGGTTCGGCACAACCTTAGTGTCCTTCGCGACAGGCAGACGTCAAACGAGAATTTCAGGGCCGCGATGAGTCGGATCGGCAGAATCCTCTTTCAGCAAGCCACTATGGGGCTTCCCACTACCTCAACCATTATCGAAACGCCCATTTGCAAGGCTCAAACCGAGGTCTTATCGCCCGATGTGCCCATTATTATTGCCCCGATTCTAAGGGCGGCCCTGATGTTGGGGGATGTGGCCGTCGAGGTGCTCCCTACGGCAAGTGTCTATCACATCGGTCTTTATCGCGATGAAGAAACTCATAAGCCGATTACCTATTACAACAAACTCCCTTCCACCATCGATTACGGCAAGGCGCAGGTCTTTGTGCTTGACCCTATGCTGGCCACCGGGGGCTCTGCCGTTGCAGCCGTCGATATTATCAAGGAATTTGGCACCCGGATGGAGAATATCCGCTTTGTCTGCGTGATTGCCGCCCCAGAAGGCATTGAAAACCTCACCCGCAAGCACCCGGGGATTAAGATTTATACCGCAGCCATTGACGAGCGTCTGAATGAAAAGGCGTATATCGTTCCAGGGCTTGGAGATGCCGGAGATAGGGCCTTTGGAACGGTCTAGCGACTCTATGCCTTAATGCGCTTTAGCTTTTCTCTTTAGGACTGGGACAATTGTCCGATAATACTGCGTATGGGTATTCCAAGAACATCTAAAGCCATATCAAGAGGTCTGGCAGGCCTTACGCTTGCCGAACTACTGCTTGCGCTGCTCATACTGGGGGTGATTGCTACATTTACCATTCCAAAAGTTCTCACAGCCCAGCATGATTCGCAGAAAAAAGCGGTTTTCCGCGAGACGATCAGCGCTTTATACCAAGTTTATTACCAAGGTATCCTGGAGAATGCTTTTAGCGGAATGAGCGTTGCTCCTGCCCCCAGCAGCGTTATTGTCCAGACATGGCTCAATAGCAAAATCAACGCTATTAAAATCTGTCCTACCGATGCTGATGGTGAAGGCTGTTTTACCCAGCCTTATGATGGCGGGCCACTTGTAGATGATCAAGGGGGATTTCTGCTAGCCAGTAAAGCGAATATTGTCCATGGGGGTTCCCTTTGTTATGGCGCGTGCCAAACTGCGGGAGGAATCTCTATATTGATGATTGATTACAATGGGGCGGCTGATCCTAACCTGATGGGGGAAGATCAATTGGTCGTTGTTTTCGTTCTGTATGATATGCCGGTTGACGGATCCTTAGGAGAGCTTAGTGGTCGTAAGGCAGGAACAGCGGTAACTATGGATGCAGAAAGCCAGCAACTATGGAATGAAATTTTTAGCAATTAAATCTTTCTGACGAGATGTGCTTGCCATTGCTCAGTCGATGATGGGATGTCAGGATGGGAAAGTGCTGTGATAATCAATAGAGTAGCGGGGCTTACGCCCTTTATGACGGATGTGTAAGGTGTTTGATACCAATTACTATGGCACACAGGGCGGGCTGTCCGAAGAAAACAAGGAGCCCTTGCCTGACCTTTGCCATAAATGCGGTCGTTGCTGCAAATCGGCCACGACGTACCATAATCACGAAAAGCTGACAGCGCTTGCAGAGGGCGGTGATCAGGAAGCCATCGACTTTCTGGAGATTTTTGAGCCTTACGATAGCCTGGAAGATGCCCGGCAAGTCGTGCCGGATCAGGTGGAACAGGTGATGCACGTGATTGCCCACCGGGACGATATGGATGAGAATAACGTCACGTTCTATCACTGTCGTTATGTCACGCCGGAAGGCTTATGCGGTATTTACGAGCGTCGCCCCCGCTGTTGTCGCGAAGCACCAGGTCATGGGTGGTCTGTAATGCCTCCAGGATGTGGATTTGAAGGCTGGCAGTTTGAGCAGCGCGAAAAACAAAAGCGCATGATTCGTGACCTGAAAACCAGCCTGTACCTGATGGAGCAGATGTCGCCCGATGGGGTCCATCATCCGATACGGCCTGAAACCACGCTGGATGAGCTTCGCCTGGCAGTGGACGATCGTATCAAGCCCTGGGTGAGCTTTGGCGCGGGGTACTGGTAAATGGCTGGCCAGGACGCGTTTGAGAGCTCATCTAAGAGTTTGTCAGGGAGTTCATCAGGTTCATCCGGCCCAAAAGACGGCGGCGCCTTTGCCGGGGGGATTCACCATCAAACTTTCAGCAAGGAGCAAAGCCCGTTGGGATTGGCTGAAGAAGTGGCCCAACTGATGAAAATGCCCCAATCACTCTGCAAGCAGCGCGGTTGTTGTTGCCGGGTGGCCACGTTCAAGGGTTCTCTTAGTTATGATGAAATCAAGGCGATGGCCAATGACCCTAATGAGCCGGATGCGGATAACGCCCGGGATTTTGTGACGCTGTTTATTCCTTACGAAAATCAACAGGCCGTTCGGCAAATTGCCCCTGAGTTTGTGGATCGCGTTCGTGAGGCGGCCGATAAAAAAGGCAGCGATCCGGATAAGGTGTCGTTTTTCCACTGTCGTTTTGTCGGGGAGGATAACCGTTGCGGGGTTCATGAGGACAGGCCCTCGGGGTGCCGGGCGTATCCGATTCCTCATGCAAAAACGATTTTTCACCCAGGCTGCGGCTTTGAGGAACAAAGCAGGCAAAACTGGGCGCGTATAGCCGCTATCCTTGATCAGTTGGGTCTGGATGAGACGGGCCGACCAAAGGCATCGGGTTGAATTTTAAGAATGCGCTTTTAAAGAAACCTTGCACTCATCAATCACGAATCAGGTTTATCCCTGATGGTTGAAGGTGTTAAAGGTGGTTGCGATATTTTTCTGAATCACTTTCTGAACGCCGTCAAGTTCGGTTTGAACCGCCTGGTGCTGCGTTTCAAGCCGTTTAGCATTCATTTCCATGATTTTGTCTTGCTGCTGTAGCTGACTGGTGGCGGCTGCAATCGTTTTTGACTCTTGTGATTCCGGTTCCAGATTGAGCCCTCGCCCGAAAAGACCGCTAACCGCATTGGCCATTTGTGCCCTGGCCTGGTTAATGAACTGCAGTTGCAATTCAATGTCGCTTTTTCGGGCCGTTAGCATCAGCAGCCGTGCTTGACTGGCTGCCAAACCCATTGGCTATTCCCCCTATTCCCGTTAAATATCAATAAAAGATATTAATCACCCGGCTTTGTTCAGTCATGCTGCCCCATGTCTGTGTTGATTTGATATCTATCCCAAGCCCACAAAGCTGAGTATCCCCATGTATGGGCATAAAAACAATTAACAGTGCTTTTTGTGCTAGTGTGATAAAGTTATGTAAAGTTTTGGGCCTGAAATCACTGCCCCGAGAAGTTTGAGGGAAATGCGGATATGTTGAGTATTGGAAACGACTCTATGATGACTTTAATCATTGTTTTGCATCTGGCGGGCCTGTTTGTCTGGATTGGCAGCCTGCTTTTTCCGCTGATTGCCTTAAAAGCCCAGCCGCTTGCTTATCTGGAAAGCTTGCAACGGGTAAAACCCTGGGTGATGGGCGCAATGGCCCTCTCTGTGGTCACAGGCACCATTCAAATCATGTCGCTTGGTGGCTTTAAGGCTTTACCAATGGCTTTTCATATCAAACTCACGCTGGCCCTGGTGATGCTTGCCATTACGCTTCTTCAGTTTCTTTACTTTCTGCCAAAGGCTCAGCAGAGCCTTTCAGCCGGTCACAGCGCCGCTGATGTCAACCTTCTTAAGGGATTGACCATTTGCGCCACAAGCAGCATCCTGTGCGCGCTTGCCATTTTGTACATCCTCGCCTCGCTCGGCATTCTTTAGTCGCTGCTTTGACTTTAGAATAGACCCCATTTTTTTGATTTATCGCCCGTCTCAGGAGGAGCGGGCGTCTGCTGAGAGGAGGCTTGCGGGGGCGGCGCTGGAAATCCTGCCTGTGGGGGCCTATTGGCTTGCTGGGGTGGAAAGCCTTGAGATGTTTGAGTGGGAGCTGTTTGAGGGGGTTGTCCCGAAAAATTTGGCGGGGGCGATGACGGCGCTGCACCTGAAAGTCCTGGTGCCCGGTTTGCCAAGCCTGCCTGTGGGGTTGAGGGGGTTGGCTGTAAGCCGCCTTCGGCCATCTGAAAAGGCTTCCGGCTTTCTTCCTTGAGGAAAAGCACCCCTTCGGTGTCTTCTTTCTTGATATAGCCCAAGTTAATCATCACATTGGCAATCCCGGTCTTTTCGCCCATCGATTCCTCAATGTATTTCTGGGTTCTCAGGGATTGATCCAACTGCTCTTCGGTGACGCGGTTGATTTTTACCAGGTATTCCCCAAGGCGGGTAACGCCTGCAAGATACTCAATGGTGGCTAAAATCACGCCTGAGGTTGGCCGGTTGATCAGGTTTCGCTCAACGGCCTCTTTGAGGTAGAGACTGCACTGTTCAAGGCTCCAGTTGTTCATCACCGTGATATTGGCCACGTCTTTCTTGAAGCGGGTCAAATGCAGCAGGCGCATCAGGGGCGCATTTCTGTCGCCTGAAGCGCTTGTAATCATGGCAATCCCGTCCTTTGAAAGCTCTGGAACCCATAGCTGAAGCATGTGTTCCTGGCTGAAAGCCTCCAGGGTCTGCGTGGAGAGGGTATGCTCCAGGTCAAGCTTAAGCTGAGCATACATGACCTGACGGATCCATAAAGGCATCAGGCTGATCTGCTTCATCAGCGTTTCAAGAATTGTAGGGGGGAGATTCGCCATAACGTCCTGGCAGGCTATGTTTACACTCAATGCCTATTGGAAAGGGATTTGGCACTGCTCGCTTGGAACACAAAAAGCCCAATAGTCCCCATTTTAACTTATGCGAGGGCCTTTTCGCCTGTCTTTCGGCCTTAAAATCCCCCAAGCAGGGGGGCTTTTAGGAGCATTGTCCAGGAATGGGAATTGTCCGCTGATGTCCAGGGCGCATATTGACTGGGGCCCAGTTTTATTGATGATGAAGGGCCGAGGCTGGGAACCCTGCTTCGTTTCGGGCGTCTTGTTATGCTAGCGCCTCCTGATAGCTTCGGGGGCGTTTTAGTGGTAGGCTTTAGCGGAACATCGCCGTTTTGAGGGCGTTCCCAGTTTTCCGGCATAATCAAATATAGTAATCAAATATGCATGACTTAATGGACTGCACCTGATAAGCGTTCGGCTTTAGTAAGGAGTAAACTGAATGAAAATGGCTGCAAGCGTATTGAAAAGGACTATATTCCAAGGTTTTGAGTCCGCCGGACTTTATTCCGACGGTCAATCTGGGGGCAGGTTCAATAACACATTTCGTGCCCCTTATTCAGCCGGTCTCGCCTTATCGGTACTTTTGCTCATCGTTTCAGTGGGTTCGGGCACTCCGGCGTTTGCCCAGTATCAATCGCTTCCACCGATGCCCAATAGCGGAGAAAGCTCTTATAGCACCTACGGTAATAACAATGCCTATCAACCGCCTACCCAGCAGCCTTATCAGCAGCAGAATCAATACCAGTACAATAACGACCCCTATGCCAACCAGCAATACCAGCAGCCCTATAACAGCTACAATAACCCCAGCCCCCAAAACCAGACCTATCAGGGCCGGGTTTCGACGGTGCCTGCCGGAACGACTCTGAGTGCAACGGTTAGCGCCCCGCTTTCAAGTGAATTCAGCCGGGTGGGTGATCGCTTTGCCGTGGCGTTGGGCTCTCCCATAAGCGCTGGGGATGGCAGTATCGCAATTCCCGCAGGAAGCCAGATTGAAGGCCAGGTGGTGCGCGTTCAGCCAGCCGGCAGAACCGGTCGTTCAGGCGAGCTTGAAATTCGCTTCAATACAGCCGTTTTGCCAAGTGGCCAGCGGGTTCCCCTTTCGGCAAGCATTCAGACCGAAGATGGCACCGGTGTTATCAAGGGCAGTACAACCGCCGGGCGTGTTGGCGGCACTGCGTTAAAGACTGGTCTTGGCGCTGGCCTTGGCGCTGCTCTGGGAACCGCTATGGGCCCTCTCTCCGGTGGGGGCGTTGGCCGCGGTGCAATATACGGTACTGCCATCGGAGGCGGTGCAGGTTTGGCAAAAGCCTTATGGGATAAAGGAAAAGAAGCGGTTCTGCAATCGGGCGAGCCCATTAGCATCAAGCTGGACTCCCCGCTCAGCGTGACGCCCCAGGGGAATGCCTATGGCTCAGGCTATAACAATAATGCCTATCAAAATAACAGCTATCAAAACTATAATGGCTCGGGCAACGGGGCCTTTACCCCCTATGGCGGCCAGAGCAATTACTAATTAACTCATAAGAGACTTGCTTCTCTGTTTATGTGTTAATGATCTCCGCTTCCCGCTTCGTAAGCCTCTGGCTTTCATGATTTACTCCGCACCTGCCGGCATTCAGCCGCCAATTCTGCTTTATCCTTCTACTTTACCCTTATTTTCCTGGCTGTCTTCCGGCTGAGTGGTTACACAAAGCTGATTTAGACAAGGCGCAAGGCCCGTAAAAAATACCGCGAAATTTGAAAATGACTGTCTTCAAAAAGCTCCCGTCCAAAAAGTCTGAAAAGATGCCCGCGTTTAGATTATCCAAAAATGCGCAAGAACTGCTTGCCCGCCAGGTGGGCCTGGCCCAGGCGCGCTCAAAAGTCCGGATGCTGCCTTTCCCAACAGCGCTTGGTCTTTCAACGGGCCTGCATTTTATTACCCCTGTTCTCGTGCTGCTTTTGATTGCTTTGCTTGCCTGGATTCTGGGGTTGAACCTTCTTAAATGGCTTAATCCGCCTAAAAAACCGGATATGGTTTTTGCGCTTGTGCAGGACACCAACGCCAAGCCGCCTGAGAACCCGCAATTGCGAGGCGAATATAACCAGCGTGCGGGTGGTAAGCGCAAGCCCGATGAAGAGTTAAAACCGCCTGAAAAAGTCTCCACGCCTTCGCCACAGGCTCAGCAGCAGCCTCAGCCGCAAAGCCAGGCAACCCCGCCTAAGCCTGCCATGAAGCCTCAACCTCAACAGCAGGCCCAGAAACCCCAACCTCCCCAGCCTCAGCAAAAACAGGTGCAGAAAGCGCCGGATGCGCCAAAGCCCTCGTTTAAGCCCGCCATTGCCACCCCTGCTAAAGCGGCTCAGCCAAAACCTGCCACGCAAAGCCCCAGTGGCCCAGTTGCTAGTGCTCGTCAGGCAAGCAAAGCTTCTCCCTCTTCTTCGCCATCGCCGGTTCAAATCGCAAGCCAGGGTGCCATTTCGATGTCCAGCCCGCGCTCGCTCGGCAATACCAGCGCCGGCAGCCCCCAGGGCGGAGATGCTGAAGACGGCGTTGATGTGATGGCTGATGAGGATTTGGGCCCGGTTATCGCCGAGGTGACCCGCCGCATTAAACGCAACTGGACGCCCCCACGGGCTGCACAGACGCGCCGGATTGTGGTACGGTTTATCCTGGCGCGCGATGGTCGTGTGCTGGAGCGAAAGATTATCAAAAGTTCGGGTGATTCTCTCTCGGATGATTCGGCTCTTCGCGCCGTGGATGTCTCAGCGCCGTTTAGGCCCTTTCCTCCAAGTGTCAGGCTTCAAAAAGTCCCCATTGAGTTTACGTTTGACTATAATGTTCTCCTGAGTAATCCGAAGGCATCGCGCTAGGCCGTCTGCTTTATCCTTCTTTCTTTATTCACCCTTGTTTTCCCCAGCAATTTAACCCGGTTATTCTACTTTTCAGCTTTAGATTTATAGTATCTGCCATTTTATCTGCCCTTGCGGCAGGCAACCAGAAGGAGCCACACCCAGATGCAATTTTTAATTTTCGCAATTCAGCATGATTGGCTCGTGTTATTGCCCATTGTGCTGTGTTCGATCTTGACGGTCGCCGTTGCAATCGAGCGCTATTATTTCTATAACCGCAACAAACGCGATATCGTCCAGTTCATTAGCCGTTTGCAACGTGAACTTGAGCGCGGGCAACTGGAGAACGCACAGATTTTAAGCGCCCAATTGGGGGGCATAGTGGGTGAAGTGGCCGAAGAGGGCATTCGTGTTCTGGCTGAACAAAAAGAAAGCTTTGATCGCTCCTTCGATATCACCACGACGCTTGCCACCAGAAAACTGCTTCGCCTTTTGCCGGTGCTTGCCACCATTGCAACCGTTACCCCCTATCTTGGTCTTTTTGCAACCGTCATCCGGATTCTCTTGACCTTTGGTGAATTGGCACAGCAAGGCGGTGCCGCAGGCGCTCCGCAGATTATGTCCGGTATCGCAGCGGCGCTTATCGCTACCGCGTTCGGTCTTGGAATCGCCATTGTCTCGGTCGCCCTGAACAACTATTTCCAGACCATCGTCAATCGTTACGAAGATGACTTCCAGTTGTTGAAACTGCTCTTCTTAAGCTATGTCGATCGCCACGAGCAAACGGCTGGTGCTTCTGCCGCCTACGCCCAGGAGCGTCGTTTCTCGTAAGCCATCCTGTATAAATAACACAGCGTATCTGCCTGATAATTTGGAGCTTTGCCCTTATGGGGTTACATGCACACGGTGATAGACCCGCTATTTTTGGCGATATCAATATCACGCCGCTAACCGATATCTTTCTTGTACTGCTGATCATTATGATGGTGGTTGCCCCGATGATGAATTCGGGCGAGGAAGTCCAGCTTCCCACCATCAATAGCGGCCAGTCTGTTGAACAGGGAAAGATGGCCATTGAGGTCAGCAAGGAAGGCAACTTCTATATGCAGGGCCAGGCGATTACCGCTGCAGACTTGCCTGCCGAACTGAAAAGCGTGATTTCGCAAATCAAGGACAAGAACCTGATTATCCGTGCGGATAAAAACACCAAGAGCGGTACGGTTTTAAAGGTGCTGGAAGCCGCCCGCGACGCTGGCTATGAAAAAGTCACGGTGTCAGGTGAACCCTTGAGTCCTGAACGTCAGCGCGAATTGAAGGCAGGTGCGTAATGGCAATGCGAGGAACCAAACGCCCGATTTTTAACGAGATCAACATTACCCCTCTAACCGATATCTTCCTGGTGCTGTTGATTATTATGATGGTGGTTGCTCCGATGTTGAACACATCGGGACTGAAGCTTTCCGTGCCATCGGTTGGCCCGGCTCCTGATGTTAAAGAGCAACCCAAAGTCACGCGTATCAAGATTGATGCCAAAGGAAACTACACGGTTGGGGACAATGCGGTTCCTGCCGAGCAGTTGCTGTTTGAAATCAAGCGCCTTAAGCCACAGGCCCCTGATGGCGTCATTATCGAAACGGATCCAACGGCTACGCATAACGCGCTGACTGTCGCAATGGACGCCGTTCAGTCGGCCGACATCCAAAAGCTTGCCGTTACCTCTTCTAAACCAATCGATGAAGAAGGCGCGCCATAAGCTTTTGTATAAGCCTGAAGAAGGGGATGTCGCCTCGCCAGTTTTGCTACAACTTACTTTCAATTTTACTTTCAATTCATTTTAACGAGCAGGATTGTTGAATATGCCCATGAATATTGTTTTATGTGCCGCTGAAGTGGTGCCCTTTGCAAAAGTTGGCGGCTTGGCCGACGTGATGGGAAGTCTTCCCAAGGCACTTGCTGAAATCGAGCTGACGCCCACCATCGTGATGCCCCGCTATGGCTTAATTGACCCTGAAAAATGGAACCTTGTAAAAACCGAGTACGCTTATGGCGTCGAGCTGGATGACAAAGCCTATAATATCGAGGTACTGAAAGGTGCCCTGCCGGGAACCGAAGTGCCGGTTTATTTTATTGAAAATACCGAAATGTTTGGTCGCGACAGCGTTTATCCTTATGGGCAGGCCGAGCTTGAGATCAATTCCTTCCGTCTTTTAGGCAAAGCCCTTTTTGGCTTGCTTGAGAGGCTGAACCTGTTTCCGGAAATTTTGCATTTACATGACTGGCACACGGCACCGATTGCACTTGAGCTAAATGAGAAACGGAAAAATGATCCGCGTTATGCCAGTGTCCGCTCCGTTTTTACCATTCATAACCTGGCCTATCAGGGCGTTTATGGCGATACCAACTGGCTAAGGGAAGGCTTAAGCAACGCGGATGCCTTAACGACCGTTTCGCCTACTTATGCGCGCGAAATTCAAACTGCCGAGTTTGGCGAAGGCTTGGAAAGCCTGTTGCAAAAGCGCAGCAAAGACCTTCACGGCATCTTAAACGGAATTGATATGGCGCTGCTTAATCCCAAGACGGATCATTTCATTCCCGCCCATTATGACGCTACGCATTTTGCCGCTGGTAAAGCCACCTGCAAAGAGGCTTTGCAAAAAGAGCTGGGCTTGCCGCTTGAGCCTGAGACGCCACTGTTCGGCTTTGTCAGCCGCTTGGTGGATCAAAAGGGGCTGGATATTATGATGCCTGCCATTCACCAGCTCATTGAAAAGCTCGGCGGGTCTGAAAAAAGCCAAAAGTCTTTTCAGTTTGCCATTCTAGGTTCAGGTGAACCGCGCTATGAAGAGCAGTTAAAAGAAATCAACGCGCAATACCCTCATATCAGAACGTTTATCGGCTTTAATCTTGCGATGGCGCAAAAGATATACTCAGGCAGTGACTTCTTTATTATGCCAAGCGCTTTTGAGCCTTGTGGGCTTGGTCAGATGATTGCCCTTCGCTATGGCTCGATTCCCGTTGTCAGATCCGTGGGCGGCCTTGCCGATACCGTCTTTGATGTCCGCGAGAAAAAGGACGGCAACGGCTTTTGCTTTAAGGACTACACGGCTGAGGCATTTTGCGACACGATGTTGGCAGCAATTGACTATTACAAGAAACAATCGGAGTTCAGCAGTCTGGTGACCCGCGCTCTGAGCGAAGATTTTGGCTGGCAAAAAAGCGCCAAAACATACCAGGAACTCTACCAGTCGCTTTCTAAAAAAGCCCCGGTATCGGTTTGACAACCTCTGTTGCGAATGATTTTTCGGTCGCCACATATCGTCATTCCTGCTTTCGCGGGAATGACGGGCTTTATTTGAGCCGCAACAGAGGTTGATAGAACGAAATCACGGCATTCTAGGCATTAATGTTTACAAACGTCCGCTTGTCTTGTACGGTCTTAGTATAAGGTTGCTTCTAACGAATAGCGACTGTTTTGTTGGCAAGTGGCGCATTGAAATGGCGAATTGGATATCGATTATACGGACGCTGTTGGCGCTGGGGACGGTTGCCCTGCTGTTTCGGCAAGCCCAAGCCATCTACTGGCTTGGCTTTGTTTTAACGGTCATCGTCATCTGGATGGATGGGCTGGATGGCTATGTGGCCAGAAAGTTCAATGAATCTTCCAAAACAGGCGCCGTTATTGATATTCTCTGTGACAGAATCGTCGAGCAGATATACTGGGTGGCGTATTTGGCGCTTGGTTGGGTGCCGCTCTGGGTGCCGTTGGTGGTCATTATGCGGGGGATTTCGGTCGATGGGCTTCGGGGGTTGGCGCTTGAAAGAGGCTTTACCGCTTTTGGCGACACCACGATGATGCAATCCAAAATCGGTTGGTGGCTGGTCAGTTCCCCCTTAAGCCGCTGGAGCTACGCCTTTTTCAAGGCGGCGGCCTTCGCCTTTTTGATTCTGGCCCATATGCCCAATGCGTCCAGCGTGTTTTCACCCGATATTTTAGCGCTTTTAACGTATGTTGCGAACGCGAGCGTTTATATTGCCGTATTCTTTTGCGTGGTTCGAGGGCTTCCGGTTTTAATCGAGGGCAGGCGTTTTTTGTAATTATTTAGGGCTCATATTTCCGGTTTTTTCGGGGCGGTTTGGCTTAATTCAGCATTAGACGAGGATTCATTGGTTTTGAAAGCCTGAATTGAACTTGGCGCTTGCTTTTTTACAAATTTCTAATATATTAGAAAAATGATGATGCATCAGTTTTCAAGTCAAGAGCAGTCGCCGGTTGCTTCTCTGCCGACGGCACAAAGCACTTCCCCGTTTGGGTTTGGTCGCTGGGTGTTTATGCTGCGAAAAAGCAGACGGTTGAGCCGTCAGGCGGTTTCCAAACGTGCTTCGGCCAAGGGGTTTCAGCTTTCGCAACAGTATGTGCATTTTATTGAGACGGAAAAAGCGACCAATATCGGCTCGGATAAAATTCAGGCGCTTTCAGCGGGTTTAGGGGTTCCGCTTGCGGTGATTGAGCAGGCCGTATTCAACAAAAGCGCCCCGGTCTTTTACTTGCGTGGCCGGGTATCTGCCGGTCGCGCAGGGCCTGGTAACAATGACGAATACGGCGAAGGCGTTCCCTATTTTGATGCGGCGCATCTGGATGCCGATAGTACGGTGCTTTATTACGTTGAGATTATGGGCGATTCGATGTCGCCAAAAATCGAGCATGGGGATTTGGCGCTGATTCGGCCGATGCCCAGCACTTCGGCTTTAAAATCATCGTCCTCTAAATCAGCCTCATTATCGCCACCGGTAGAAAGTGCCGCCCTGATTGAAAACAGTTTGATAGATAGCGGCCTGATAGAAAGCGGACGGATTTACCTGGTTCAGCAAGCCAAGCGAAAGCATCACACCTGCAAATATGTGGTGCGTGACGTGGCCGACCCTGAAACGTTCTGGCTGCTTGCGGAAAATGAGGAATTGTTTCCCAAAACCAAGCTGGATAAAGAATTTAAAATTCTGGGCGAAGTGATCGAGGTGCGTAAAAGCATGTCGCTTTATCGCCCCACTTTAAATCCTTAGCCTGAAAAAAGCTTAAGGAAAAAAGCCTGACAAAATATCTTTTAAAACCACTGCCTTAGAACAAATTTATTTTTTATTTCAGGTCTAAATTCCCCTCATAAGAGCTTTGACACGAAGCTCGTAACCAAACGCCAATTGCTGAAAAGTCTGTTGCCTCAGTGGTTGGCGTTTTTTTATTTAAAGCTTTTGCTGCGCTTAAATTTTGGCTGCAATGACCTGTAGTAGTTCCTCGTAAAAGGGTTTGTCCTTAAAACGGGTGCCGAATTCCTGAACAAAAGTAAAACGCGCCATATCCAGGGCGCTCAGTTGGGCTAACGTGTCATAGCAAGCAGAAGCTTCCAGGCAGGCGCTATTGTTTAAAAGTTGATAAAGACGTGTTTGAGACGTCTCGCTTGGATTCTCCGGTTCAAGAATGCTTTCAAGCAATGTTGAATGTGACTCCGATTGGCAATGCCATAAAAGCAACGCACCCAGACGTTGCTGTTCAACGGCCTGCTGTTCCAGGCTGGTGACGGTGCGGTTCAGTTGCTCAAACAAGGAGGAGGACATGAAAGGGGAAGTCATGGAGGCAAAAGCTTTCTCTGAAAAAGGCATTCTAACGATACTGAAAAAAGCGTTGGACAGACGTTGCGGTAGTCATCATGCCTGTACAGCGGGAAACCGCTTGTGGGCACGGTAGCTAAAGCGTCGCTCAAAAAATGATTGTTCCCATAAGATGGCTGAACGCCAGACAAGCGTCGTGTAAACCACCTCGTATTCTTGCAAATGTTGGGAAAAGCTATCCGGGCCAAATGCCTGGGCTTTGCTCTGAAACACGGTATTTCAGATTCTCGCGGTATTTCAGATTCTCATGGATTGCAATTATACTAATGAAGTTGGGGCGCCCTTAAAATTGCGCCGGGAATCCAAGAGGCTTTGAAAAAATTTACATGCTGGGCGCCGCGTTTTACAGGCTTCGCAAAATCGCTTTCAGGCTGGGAGTTTTGCCTTTGCCTGCCGTTTCGTTCATTGTTATTCTAGTGCTTGTTTTTTCCTCTCTATCTTTCACAGCTTGCCAGAAAGTGTCGAAACCTCAAAACACGACCGCGACGCTGACGTTCTCTACTTGGGGAAGCGCCCAGGAAATGGCGGTTTTAAAACCGCTGCTCAAGCAATTTGAGGACGCGCATCCGGGTGTCAAAATCAAACTCTTGCATATTCCGGATAATTACTTTCATAAACTGCATATCCTGATTGCCGGTGGGCTGGCGCCTGATGTGATGTTTATCAACAGCCTCAGTTACCCGATTTATGCAAGCCATGACTTGTTTCTGGACTTATCGCCCCATATCAACAAAGGTGATTTTTATCCCCAGGCGCTTGAGAGCTTTCGCTATGCTTCTTCAGGTTTAAAAGGCTCTGCTAATCCAGATGCCAAAGCGCCTGTTGGTGCGATCCCTCGCGATATTTCAAACCTTCTGATCTATTACAACAAAGATTGGTTTCAAAAAGCCAAGCTCCAAGATCCCACGCCTGACTGGACTTGGAAGGACTTGGTTCAAACGGGCAGGCGCTTAACGGTGGATGCCAACCGTGATGGCAAGCCCGAGCGGTTCGGGCTTTCGTTTTATACAAAACCGCCGCTGTTCTGGCTGCCCTTCGTGTGGAGCGCGGATGGCAAGTTGTTTGATGACACGATGCAGTGGGTGACTTTGGATGAGCCTGCAGCGTTAAACGCTCTTCAGTTTATCCAAGATCTCCGCTGGCAGAGCCACATCGCTCCCCGCCAGGCGGAAAGCGGCGGTGTTACGATGAGCCAGTTGTTTTTACAGGAAAAAGTCGCCATGCTTGTCAGCGGGCGCTGGAGCGTCCCTGTTTTCAGCGAGCAGGCAGGGTTTGACTGGGATGTGGTGCCCCTGCCCGTTGGCCCTTCCGGACAATCTCGTGTGGGGATTGACGCCTCCGGATACGCTGTTTCCAAAACCTCTCGGCATCCAAAAGAAGCGATTATGCTGGCGCGGTTTTTAACCAGCCGACAGGCCGTTGAAAGCGTTGCGAAGAGTGGTCTTATCGTCCCTGCTCGAAAAGACGTTGCCGAGTCTCCCGTGTTTTTAAACCCAGGGAAAAAGCCCCTGCATAGTCGCTATTTCTTGTCCGTCATTCCAGAGGGTATCCCTACGCGAACCCCGCCTCGGTGGAATGAATTTTCCGAAGAACTGATGCTGGCGCTTCAGCCGGTGTGGGATGACCAGAAAACACCGCAAGAGGCTCTGACGCCTGCTGTCTTAAAAAAGCTGAACCGGCTGCTGAAGTCGGAGGTATCCCATGATTAAAGCGACGATTAAAGCGACAGGTTTCCTGAAGTCTGAGCGGGATGGCTATTGGCCGTGGTTGTTTATTTTACCTGTTCTGCTTGGGCTTACCGTTTTTACGTACGGGCCGATTGCCGCTTCTTTCGGGCTTAGCTTTACTTACTGGAATTTATTGGGAAAGCCCGCGTTCGTGGGATTTGAAAACTACCAGGCGGTGATGGCTGATCCGCTGTTTTGGAAATCTTTCGGCGTAACCTGGCTGTTTGTTCTGGCCAGTACGGTTGCCGAGGTTCTACTGGCGTTACTGATAGCGGTTAAGCTGAATCAGATGGCCGCTGGATTTTTAAGCCGCTTTCAGCCACTGTTTCGAAGCGCTTATTTTCTGCCTTTTATTACGCCGATGGTCAGTGTGTCTTTGGTCTGGGGCTGGTTGTATGAACCCCAGTACGGGCTTTTTAATTGGTTATTGCAGAGCCTTCATTTGATACACGCGCCGGTCGCATGGCTGTATGACCCTGACACCGCGCTTTGGGCGGTGGTGATTTTGCGGGTTTGGAAGAATATGGGCTACACGGTGCTGATCTTTCTGGCTGCCCTTCAGGGTGTTCCCGAAAGCATTCTGGAATCGGCCGACCTTGATGGGGCAAGCCCTTTCAAGCGGTTTTTTCAAGTGATGCTGCCGATGATTACGCCCACGATGTTTTTTGTGGTGATTGTCTCGATGATTAACGCGTTTCAGGTATTTGACGCTGTTTATCTTTTAACCCAGGGCGGGCCGGATCACAGCACCGAGCTGCTGGTGTATTGGATGTTCAAGAACGCGTTTGAATTCTACAAAATTGGCCCGGCTTCAGCCATTGCCTATATCCTCTTTGTTGTTATTCTGCTCCTGACACTACTTCAGTGGCAGATGCGAAAACGCTGGGTTTTGCATGAGGAGGATGCCGCCTGATATGTGGGAAATTTCAAGCACGGCATCAAAAGCGTATCGCCTCTTAACGCTACTGTTGTTGATCCTTGGCGCCCTTGCCATGATGCTGCCGTTCTGGGTGATGCTGGTCACATCGCTCCTCAGTAATGTCGAGATTTTTAACTATCCGCCCAGGCTTTTTCCGGGGGTGTTTCATTGGGAGAATTACCAGCGCCTGTTTGAAGCAGCGCCGATGGGCCTGTATTTTTTAAACAGCCTTTTTGTTTCAGGCGTCACGACGGTTTTTCATGTGCTGTTTGCGGCTATGGCGGGTTATGCTTTTTCAAGGATGCGCTTTCCTTATCGAAACGCCCTGTTTCTGATTTGTCTTGTTACGATGATGGTGCCGCCTCAAGTCAACATCGTGCCGCTTTTTTTCCTGATGAAAAGCTTTGGCTGGCTCGATACCTATTGGGCTCTGATCGTACCGGGCCTGTTCGGGGCTTTTGGCGTTTTTATGCTGAGACAGTGGTTTAACGCCCTTCCCAGGGATTTGGAAGATGCGGCGATTATGGATGGCTGTAACCCCTGGCAGACGTTTTGGCATATCGCCCTGCCGCTGGCCAAGCCGGCGCTTGCCGCTTTGTCTATTTTCGTTTTCATCAACGCCTGGAACAGCTTTATGTGGCCCTTGATTGCCACGAACTCCCCCGAGCTGATGGTGTTGCCGGTGGGGATTGCGGCGCTTAAAAGCTCGTTTCGAGATGCCACGGACTGGAGCGTTTTGATGGCCGCATCAAGCCTTTCGACAATCCCTGTGGTGATTGTCTTTATTTTGGGCCAGCGTCATTTTATCGCAGGGATTCTATCAGGCGGCGTGAAGGAATAAGGCGGGTTTCACTGCTAAAACGAACGGTCTTTACAAGCTTTTTGCCTCTTGGCTATAGTAGCCTAATGTCTCATCCTTCTTTTATGGTTCAGCCTTTTACGATTCAGCCGCTTCGATCAAGCATTGCGCTTGAAGCTGCCGTTCAATTGTTTCAAGCTTATGCCGACTCCCTTGACGTTGATCTGGCCTACCAGGATTTTGCAACAGAGCTTTCAACGCTTCCTGGCAAGTATGCCCCGCCAGATGGGGAGTTACTGCTGGCCTGGGACTGGGCAGGGCAGGCCTTAGGCTGTGTGGCGCTTAGACCCCTTTCAGTGCCTGGTGTTTGTGAAATGAAGCGCTTGTATGTGTTGCCTCCGGCGCGCGGGCTTGGTGTTGGGCAGGCGCTTATTAAGGCGATTATTCAGCAAGCCAGACGAATGGGCTATCACCGGATGTGTCTGGATACGCTTCCCTCAATGGCCCGAGCGATTGCCCTTTATCAGAAACTTGGGTTTGTATCGATTGCGCCTCATTACGACAGCCCGGTTTCCGATACCCTTTTTCTTGGCCTGGAACTGGATGAGACCTCCCTAAGAGAGGGCTGTATATATGAATGAAACATGCCCTGGAAATGAAACAAACCCACGGACAGCCTTCGTTGACATTGGGGTTTGCTTTGGCTAGAGTATGGATCCTAATATCCCGGTTTAGTCTGGCATCGGGCTTTTGCCCCTCCTGGTACTTCATCGTACGTCCTGCCGTTTTCTGTGTGTCCTGCCGGGTTGCGTCCTTGTAACAAATCCCGTGTTTTGTTACGGCTTCATTGATTTTCGTGCTGATTAGTCCTTTACTCAATATCTTGTAAGTTTTTAAGTAGCATTCAACCGAACTTTTCTTTAGGAGACTGACCCTTGCCAACCATTTCGCAACTGGTGCGTAAAGAACGCAAAAAAGCGCTTGAAAAGACCAAATCGCCTGCCCTGGCTTCTAACCCCCAAAAACGTGGCGTTTGCACCCGTGTGTACACCACCACCCCGAAAAAGCCTAACTCGGCCCTGCGTAAGGTCGCCCGTGTTCGCTTGACCAACGGTTTTGAAGTAACCTCCTACATCCCAGGCGTTGGCCATAACCTGCAAGAGCACTCTGTGGTACTGATTCGCGGCGGTCGTGTCAAAGACCTTCCCGGTGTGCGCTATCACATTGTGCGTGGTTCGCTCGATACAGCTGGCGTCAATGGCCGCAAGCAGTCCAGAAGCAAATACGGCGCCAAGAAAAACCAGGCAGCCGCCACCGGTAAAAAGAAATAAGACTTACTGAAAATTTCTAATAGGAGCAGAAAGACAATATGTCACGTCGCGCGAAACCCAAAAAACGTATTCCGTTGCCGGATCCAGTCTATAACGACGTTGAGGTCGCCAAGTTTGTCAACCGCCTGATGCTTTGCGGCAAAAAAGGAACGGCTGAGCGTATCCTGTATGATGTCATCGAATCCCTTGAAGGTAAAACCGATGACAAGGGCGTAGAGGTCTTCCGCAAGGTGCTTCATAAAGTCCGCCCTCTGGTTCGCGTTAAGGCCCGCCGGGTGGGTGGTTCCACCTACCAGGTGCCCATTGAGGTTCGCGACGATGAAGGGATTGCCATTGGCACCCGCTGGCTGATTGATTTTGCCAGGAAGCGCAAAGGGCGTTCGATGGTCGAGAAGCTTTCCGCCGAGATTCTTGATGCTTACCGCGGTCAAGGCAACACGATGAAGAAACGCGAAGACACCCACAAGATGGCCGAGGCCAACAAAGCCTTTGCCCACTACCGTTTCTAGGACGAAGTTTCAAACGGGCGGTTTTTATAACCGCCTTTTTGGTTTTAAGGCAATCTCTTCCGTTCCAGGCACATCTTAATAACCCGTTGGAAAAAAACCGGAGATTTGCTTAAGATAGTCTGGTTTGGTCGCTTGCCCGGTTATACTTCTCCATAACTGGCCGAAGGCAATACCCCTCTTGCAAGCACAGTTTTAAAAGAATTCACGAATTAACAGATATAACAGATAAAGGATAGAACACCGTGGCCAGAAAAATTCCACTTGAGAAAGTCAGAAACATCGGGATTGCCGCGCACATTGATGCGGGTAAAACCACAACGACCGAGCGTATTCTTTTTTACACCGGCAAGGTTCACAAGATTGGCGAAGTCCACGAAGGCACCGCCGTAACCGACTGGATGGAGCAGGAGCGTGAGCGTGGCATCACGATTACCTCGGCTGCTATCACTTCAAGCTGGAAAAACCACCAGATCAACATCATCGACACCCCCGGCCACGTTGACTTCACCATTGAAGTCGAACGTTCGTTGCGTGTTTTGGATGGTGTTGTGGCCGTTTTCTGTGCCGTTGGCGGCGTACAGTCCCAGTCTGAAACCGTCTGGCGTCAGGCCAATCGTTATCAGGTTCCCCGGATGGTCTTTATCAACAAGATGGATCGTACCGGCGCCAACTTTGAGCGCGTGGTTGACCAACTTAGAAACCGCCTGGGCGCAAACGCCCACCCCATCCAGTTGCCCATTGGCGCTGAAGATCAGCTTAAGGGCATTATTGATTTGATTGAACAAAAAGCCTACATCTACACCAACGATATCGGCACCGATATCAAGGAAGAAGCGATTCCTGCTGAATACGCAGAAGCTTCCCAGGCCGCGCGTGAAGCGTTGATCGAGGCTGTTGTGGAAACCGATGACGCCTTGATGGAAAAATATCTGGAAGGCAACGAAGTCACTACCGAGGAGCTGAAAAAAGCGCTTCGCAAAGCCGTTTGTGACGTAAAAATCGTTCCTGTTACCTGTGGTTCGGCCTTCAAAAACAAGGGCGTTCAGATTCTGCTGGATGCCGTTGTGGATTATCTTCCTGCGCCTATCGATGTTCCGCCAATCAAAGGCAAATTGGCTGATGGCAGCGAAGTTGAGCGCAAAAGTGACGACAGCGAGCCGTTTGCGGCCCTTGCCTTTAAAATTATGACCGACCCGTATGTGGGCCGTCTGACCTTCTGCCGTGTTTACAGTGGCCAGTTGTCTGCCGGTAGCTACGTGTTAAACTCCACCAAGGGCAAAAAAGAGCGCATCAGCCGCTTGCTTCAGATGGAAGCCGACGACAGGCTTGAAATCCAGGAAGTGCGCGCTGGTGATATCTTTGCCGTTGTGGGCTTAAAAGACACCACCACGGGCGATACGCTTTGTGCTGAAAACGCTCCGGTGATTTTGGAATCCATCCACATTCCAGAGCCTGTTATTGAAGTTGCCATCGAGCCTAAAACCAAGGGCGATCAAGAGAAACTCGGCATCTCGATGTCGAAACTGGCTGAAGAAGATCCCACCTTCCGGGTGCGGGTCGATCATGAAACCGGCCAGACCGTCATTGCCGGGATGGGCGAATTGCACTTGGAGATCATTGTCGATCGTCTGCTTCGCGAATTTAAAGTTGAAGCCAACGTCGGTAAACCCCAGGTGGCTTATCGTGAAACGATTACCAAAACGGTTGAAACCGAAGGCAAATATATCCGACAGTCCGGTGGTCGCGGCCAATATGGTCACGTCTGGCTTCGTCTTGAGCCGCAGGAGCGTGGCGCCGGTTTTGTCTTTGAAAACAAAATTGTTGGTGGCGTTGTTCCGCGTGAATACGTTCCTGCTGTTTCAAAAGGTGCTGAAGAAGCGCTGAATGCGGGTGTTATCGCGGGTTATGAAGTGATCGACGTGAAAGTGACCATTTTTGATGGTAGCTACCACGATGTTGACTCCAACGAGATGGCGTTTAAAATCGCGGCTTCGATGGCCATCAAGGAAGGCGTTCCCAAAGCTGGGGCGCAATTGCTTGAGCCGGTCATGAAGGTTGAAATCGAAGTGCCCGAAGAGTTTATGGGCGATGTCATTGGTGACCTTTCCAGCCGTCGTGGCCGGATTGAAGGTATGGAGCCGATTGAAGGCACTGGCATTCAGAAAGTCCGCTCGATGGTTCCGCTGTCGGAGATGTTCGGTTACGCCACTGACATTCGCAGCAAAACCCAGGGGCGTGGGACGTTTACGATGGAATTCGCGCAATACGAACCGATGCCGAACAACATCGCTGACACCCTGATTGCCAAACACAAGGGCCAGGTTGCCGCAGGCAACTAAATACAAGCAAGGCCGCAGGCAACTAATTTGTTGCTAACGCAGAATAAATTAAAACCCCAGTCGATATGGCTGGGGTTTTTTAATTCTTTGATATTAACGAACAGCAACTTATTACTTTTGATTGAAAGAGCCGTTTAAGTAATCTTTGATTTTACGTTTGGAAATGGCTGCAATGCCTTCATCCGTTTCTTGAATACGGATAATCACTGTATCGGATGCTTTGGCCCACGGGGCTCGTGCGATCCATCCAAGACTGCCAGCGGTTGGAACAGGTGTATCTCCGTAATAGGCCAGTGCTATTAATTTGGTGCCACTCCCTTTTTTGAGGATTGGCTGAGACGCCTGATGTAAAGCATTAATGTCTGCTAGATACTCAAGCGTACTTGTCCACCTTAATTGCTTTCCTGCAACAGTTTCCCCCGTTGAAAGAAGCGCTACGGTACAATCAATCGGCTTCTCATGATATTTCTCGGGAAGAGTTCTTTTGACCTGCGCTTTGAGTAAGGTGTAATTTTCTTTTGCTTCTTGTAATAGTTCAGTGCTCTTTTGATCATCAACAATAGAATCAATCTCCCAGGATGTTGGCATCATTGGTAGGTTGTCAATGGGGAGATTCGTTTTGGAAGGCTGGACATGGTCAATATGGGGTATTAAGGATCTTAAGGAGCTTATGTGAAGTTGCAGACCGCTTGGGGCTTGAGCGCTATCTTCCATATAAACCATTAAGACATCAGGCCCCATCCATTCTTTGGTAGATAGCCAGTCCAAACACTTTGAGCAGGGGGCGCCTGCTTTGTGTGCAGGATCACCACTTGTTAAGATCATGATCTTCGCTTTTAAAGAGTCTCTGGCCTCGTTTCTCCCGCTGGTTGTTTCCAACTGCTTAGGTGAAATTCCTTCAAGGCCCTTATTCCAAGCAACGGTCATTGCCGAGCGCTCTCCGCACAGAGTGGTATTCTCTGTCAATTCAAGATTAATGCCTAATCCCCATTGACCATTGTTTAACATCAAGTTGGTAGCGTAACTGTGGCCTGAAAAATTACCAAGTTGAGCGCTTTTTCCTGCGTGTAAACGACTTTCCTTCCATCGATCCAGCAATATTTTTTTTGTGACGCCATTTGGGAGTGTCACCCCGTCATCCATGACTAAATTAATGTCGTGGGGTTGCAAAAGAAGCTCATGCTTGGCCAGGGAGAGATAGTCTTTTTGTAAGACGGGTGTGCCCGAAAACTGCACTTGATCGGCGTTCAAGGTTCTTTTTAAGGCAAGCGTTGGATATGAAGAAGAAAATCTGATTTCGGGATGTAATGTCGTAACAGATTGCCTAAAATACGAACCAACGAAAAATGGCGAGGGGGTCATATTGCTTGTTTTTTGGATTAAAAGCTAAACAAATCAGTTGGGAACACGGTAATAAAAAGGCGTTCACCCTCAAAATTTACTATAAACATAACGTTTTTCAGGCAATGTAAAAGCAAGGGCTGTAAAGCGTTACGCTAGGCTTTAAACTGCCCTTTCTTTACCTTATAGTAAGCCCATCGCCCACTTGTATTGCTAAACCGGCTTAAGACTACCTTCTCGTCCTGTTTAAACTGACGCTAAACTGAATTGATGGAGCCCTGGCAGATTATGAAAAAAAATCAGACCCCGCTGTTGATGATTCCCGGCCCAACACCGCTTCCGGATCTTGTTCGCGAGCATCTGTCCAAGCCTGCCATCGGGCATCGCAGCGCGTTTTTTAAAGACGTTTTGAAACGCGTGCTGCCAAAGCTTCAGTGGATTTTCCAGACCAGGAGCGATGTCCTGCTTTATACGGCAAGCGGCACGGGGGCAATGGAAGCGGCGCTAAGCAACACACTGAACGCTGGCGATAAAGTGCTGGTGACGGTCTGTGGGGTTTTTAGCGCCCGCTGGGCCGAAATCGCCAAATCGCTCGGGCTGGACGTTGAAACGATTGACGTGCCGGCTGGAGAGCCTAACACCGTTGAAGCGCTTCGCGATGCGCTTGAAAAAGCGAAGGCCTCTGGAGAGCCCTATAAAGCCGTTATGCTCACGCACAGCGAAACCTCGACAGGGATTTTAAACCCGGTAAAAGAAATGGCTTCGGTGATTCGGGAAGTCTCTTCAGAATCTCTGATTATTGTTGATTGTGTCACGAGCCTGGGTGCTACCGAGTTCAAGTTTGACGACTGGGGCATTGATTTGGCGGTGTCGGGAAGCCAAAAAGGCTTTATGTGCCCGCCCGGATTATCCTTTCTGGCCGTCAGCCAGCGCGCATGGCAGGCTCATAAGCAGTGCAAAAATCCCGGTTATTATTTCAACTTTACCAAGAACAAGAAAGCCCAGGATGATTTCACCACGGCCTATACGCCAAGTACGCCCCTGATTATCGCCCTCGCCGTTGCGCTCGATATGATGCACGATGAGACGCTGGATGGTATTTTTGATCGCCACGCCAAATTGCAGGCGATGGTGCGGGCCGGTGCCGAGGCGCTTGGGTTGCAATTATTCGTTTCAAATCATAAAAACGCAAGCCATGCGGTTACTTCTATTTTGCCTCCGGCCGGTATTTCCGTTGACGATATCCGAAACATTCTGCGCACTGAATTCAGCATTATTGTCGCCGATGGCCAGAAGGAGCTGAAAGGCAATATTTTCAGAATCGGTCATCTGGGTCACGTTCATGAGCGCGAGGTGTATCAGGTATTGGCGGCGCTTGAGAAGGCGCTGATCAGCCTTGGGCATTCCAAAAACTATGCCGGACAATCGATTCTTGCGGCGCAAAACATTGATTTTAACTGGGACAAGAAAACGGCCCCTATTGCTTAAAGCGCGTCATTCCCGCTTTCGCGGGAATGACAGGACAACTAACAAGGAACTTAGCAAAATGCTTACCCGTAAACCCCGTGTGCTGATCACTGACAACGTTAATCAAACGGCAGTCGATATTTTATCCCCCATCTGCGATATCGTTTACGAGAAAAAGCTTTCCGCAGACGAATTGAAAGAAAAAATCGTTGACGTGGACGCCTTGATGATTCGAAGCGCGTCTACCGTAACCCCTGACGTTTTGGATGCGGCCAGGCATTTACAGATTGTGGGCAGGGCCGGTGTGGGCACGGATAACATCGATTTGCCCGCAGCAACGCAGCGCGGCGTGATTGTCGTCAATTCGCCAGACGGTAATACGGTGGCTGCCTCCGAGCATACAATCGGCATGATTTTTGCGCTGGCAAGGTTAATTCCTGAAGGTCATGCCGGGATGAAGCAAGGCCAATGGAACCGCAGCCAACTGATGGGGGTTGAGCTTTTCGCAAAAACGCTCGGTGTTATCGGCATGGGCCGAATCGGCCAGCGCGTTGCCAAGACATGCATTGCGCTTGGGATGAAGGTGCTGGTGTTTGATCCCTTTCTGACGCAAAAGCTTGCAGACGAGATGGGGATTCAGCTTGGCAGTCTGGAAGACATTTGGGCCAAGGCGGATTTTATTACCATTCATGCGCCCAAGACCAAGGAAACCGCGAATCTTTTGAACGAAAAAACCTTGTCCCAATGCAAGCCCGGGGTTCGCATCGTCAATTGCGCGCGCGGTGGGATTATCAACGAGGCCGACTTGGCCAAAGCGCTAGAATCCGGAAAAGTGGCCGGTGTGGCCTTAGATGTTTTTGATCAGGAGCCGATTGCCGCTGAGAACCCGCTGCTGGCGCTTTTAAAGGATCCGGCTTACGCCAGGCGAATTGTCTTAACGCCCCACTTGGGCGCAAGTACTGAAGAGGCACAGGTTAATGTCGCCATTGATGTTGCCGAGCAGATTCGCGACTTTTTCCAGTTCGGCTACGCCAAGAGCGCTGTCAATATTCCGATGCTCAGGCAAGATATTCTGGATCCGGTTAAGCCGTACATGCCCTTGGCTGAGGTGATTGGGAGCTTCGTGAGGCAACTGGCATCAGGGGTGATTCAAACGGTCAATATCCAGGCCAAGGGAGTCTTTTTAGGAGACCCTCAGCTTCGTATTGAGCCCCTGAAGCTTGCCGTTTTAAAAGGCATGCTCTCTCACACGCGCGAAGGCGTAAACTATGTCAATGCGCTTGGGGTGGCTGAAGAGCGGGGGATTGAGGTGACGGAAACCAAGGCCAGTAAGGCTGGAAACTATTTAAACCTTCTGGAAGTCCAGGTGACGACGCTAAAAGACAACGAGAAAAAGACCTGTCGCGTTGCGGCGACGCTGATTGCCGAAAAACTCTTTAGAATCGTATACGTTGACGGCTATCATATGACGCTTGAGCCAACAGCCAATATCGTGCTAGCTCCCCACCACGACAAGCCGGGGATGATTGCTGGGGTTGCCAGTGTCTTTGGCGCGGCGGGCGTTAACATCAGCAGTCTGCAAGTGGCCAGGCGCAGCCAGGAGGCCGGTGGAGAGTCTCTGATGGTGTTTAACCTGGACAGCCCTCCTTCAGAGGAGGTTTTAGCTGAAATTCAGAAAGTGCCCGGCGTGTATGGCGCAAAGTACATCGCCCTTCCGCAACCTCAGGCAGCACAGGGTCAGGTGGCCTCTGGCTCAGGTGAAAAAACGATGGCTGGCGCTTCATAGGGGCTCAGGGGGATTCAGGTCAGAGCGTCCCAAAATAGGGCTAACGTATTTGTAACGGAAGTTAATAATATATCATCCGTATGGCAATTTGATAGGATTGACTGTTTTTATTAATAAAGATAAGCCAACTCCCATTCCTATCCCTATTTTGACGAAGATGTCAACCGGCCGCAGATCACGGTCGGTTTCTTTTTTTTATAGACCTCACTCAGTTTTAGCGAGCCATTCGCCAGGACAGACAGTTCTGCTCAAGCGCTTTGATAGCCTCATAGCTGAGTCCTGCCTCGCAAAGCTCTTCAGGTGTCAGGTTAAACAGCTCAATTAGCGACAAGGCGGCTGGATTTTTGCTGTCTTGCCCGCTTTTTCCAATCAGGCCAATGGCGTTTGCAATTGCGGAGGCCCGATTCAGTCCACTGTCCATTCTATGATGCTGGGGGTGATCAAGCCAGCTTTCCTTCAAGCCTTTGCCTGTCAATGGCTTGGACTTGGGGCGAATGCTTTCAAACTTTTTGGGCTTGGCGCCTTTTTTCATCGCGTTTTTTCCCTGGAAACCGTTTTCTGCTGAAACTCTTCTCTCCACTTTACCTTGAGGGATTTTGCATCATAGCAAAGCGTCATTCCCATTCGCAAGTAACATCCCACTGCCAAGCTCGTTACACTTGTCTTGTGGCTTTACACGCCCTTGATTGTCTGCGTTAAGCGGTCGATTTTAGCCTCCTGATGACAGTCGTGTGTCCCATTGAGTCCCTTACGCCTTTATACTGGTCATAAGACGATTTTACAGTCTGGCTTTTGACAGGCAGACGTTTAACCCGACTTGAAACAGGTTGGACAGAGTAGGAGTTTCAATCGTTATGGCCAAGGCAATCCACTGGCCCAAGGAATTTGAGGCTATCGTTCGCGCGGAAGATACCACTGCGCTTTGCTGCGCCATTCGCCCTGGAACGCTTTATTATGATAATCGCTACTGGGTGGAGGGGGAAGTGGTGGATATCCGTGTCAATCACGAAATTATCAGAAAGGCGGTGGTGGTAGGCGAGATGAAATGTGGCTCCATCAATAGCCTGAATGCCTCTGATTTTTCGGCTCATAAGCCCGGCTTGCAAAGCGTTGAGGCTATCGTGAAACACCTGAGTGAGCGCTATGAACAGGATTTTTTTCCTGAGAGCGCTGTTTCTGTTGTTTACTATAAGAACTTGCCTATGGCGTGAGGGCTTAAACAGCCTCTAATTATGATTTTTCCCGTTTTTATGTTGGAAAATACAATCTATTGCTCATTTCCAGTATAAATAGGGGTGCTAAAACGGGCCTTGCCGAAGCGCATGGGGTCTTGCAGCTTTTTGAGATCGCCTAGACGCTTGGGCAGAGACATGTGAGTGGCCCTGGCAGTCTCGTCAAAAGTCAGGTGGCGAGGGTCGTTGAGTGCTGAAGAAACTTCGGTGGTTTTAATAAAGGGATGTTCGGCAGCGTAGATAGTCCCTTGTTCAGGGCTTTGGGCGCTGTGGAAGGCTTTCTGGAAGATGCCGGGACGTTTATGCTTATTCATAAGGCGTCTCACTTTCGTTAAGGCTGTTCTGGCTTGGAAGCTGACGAACTGTATCTGTTCTTACTCTAACGCTTCAGCCTGCTCTGCGGCATCCTCCAGGAGATTAACGGCAAGGTCAATTAGGTGATTGATTTTAGGCCTTTTGGCACTGGCCACATGGCCTATTTTAATCCAGGTCTATGCTAATTCGGGCCTGTTATGTCTGGACAATCCGGCCTTGCTGGCTTTGCCTCCTGTGTCGTCCGCTTGAATGTAGGTGAAGCCGTTAAGAATGAGGTAAAATAGGGTACGCTTGGATGTTTTTATTCAATCGATAGAGATCCTTCTGATACAAGGTAAATGGTGCTATTTGCATGAAGCTTATTGCCGAGTCAGGTTCCCCCCTGAGAAACGGTTCGACGGAAAAGGACGAACAGAATCGCCATCGCTGGTTCAAAAAACTGCTGCACCTGTCTTCTTCAAATACGGGTGTCACCATCATTGTTGGCATTATCAGTTTTCTTCTGGTGACTGGCGCCGCCAGCCTGCCCTTTTTTGGCGCCTCTCGCTACATTGATGAAAATGGCAAAAGCCTGCAGAACGTCTACGCCGAAAAGCAAATCGATGTTGAGGACAAGGACGAGACCCAGCGCAAGATTGAACGTGCCCGGCAAGGAGTGCCCATTGTCTACCGGGAGCAAGCGCCACTGAATCGGGCAATGCGGGAAAGTTTGAATCACATTGTCAATGACCTGTCCACGCTTACCGATGGGCAGTTTATGGGCAGCGCCAACGAAAAAGCCCTGCGCGATGACCTGGTGGGTGAATCTCCTGAAGCCAAAGTGCTTTTGGAGCGCTTAAGCAAAAAGCCGCTGAGCGAAGAGTATTGGAATAAAATCAGCGCCGTTTCCCATGCGACCATGAACAAGATGGTGGAAAAGGGCATTACCCCTTACGATTACATTGACCATCGCGATGAATTGATTAATAAGGCGTTGCCCAGTCATATTCTGGGCGCACTTGATGAAAGCGTTGTCAAATTCATCCTTTCGGCCTCGCTTCAGCCCAACATCGTGGTGGACGAGGGACTTATGGAAAAGCGGCGTTCGGAAGCCGAGACGGCCGTAAAACCTGCCACACGGATGTATCGCCCGATGGAGCAGGTGGTGACCAAGGGTGAAAAAGTAACGGCGGTTCAAGTTGCGGCCCTTCAGAAAATGGGCAAAAGCGTTATCGGCAACAACTGGGTTGGGGCCTTTGGGGTTTTGCTTTTGGCGCTTGCGATGATCGCAACGCTTTGGTATTACATTTACGGCTTTGATGAAAAGCGTTACTTTAAGCCTTCTTACGCGGGCATGCTTACGGTGCTGATGCTGCTTGGCGTGATCGGGTTTGAATTACTGATCGGTAGCCTGCAAAACGGTTTGCTGCTATATTCGGTGGCTTACGCTTTTCCGCTTGCCACCCTGCCTTTAACGGTTTCCATCTTCACCCATCCCAGAATCGGCCTGATGACGGCAGTATTA
Source organism: Vampirovibrionales bacterium (assembly GCA_035285165.1). Taxonomy (GTDB): domain Bacteria; phylum Cyanobacteriota; class Vampirovibrionia; order Vampirovibrionales; family Vampirovibrionaceae; genus JAYKHP01. The sequence goes on from JAYKHP010000022.1 coordinate 77,306, forward strand.
TTGACGTTTTTTGTGGGCATGGTCTTTCGCGTGGAGTTCCCGCTTTTGGCGACGCTGCTTTTCGGAAGCATGATGGGGGTTTATATCCTCAGCCGCAGGCTTAACTTCAGGGATCGGGGCCAGTTGATGTATTCGGGCCTTTATATCGGCTTTACCAATGTCATCCTGATTTTTGCCCTTCACCTGCTGCAAACGGCCTCGTTTTTGGATATTGACTGGCGGCATATGGGTCTGACGATGGTGTGCGGCTTTGCGGGCGGCATTTTATCGGGTGTTTTAACCCTTGGTTTCCTGCCGTTTCTCGAATCGCTTTTCCGACTGGTAACGCCTTATACCCTGATGGAACTTGCCAATCACGATCATCCCCTGCTACGCCGGATGCAGTTTGAAGCGCCCGGCACGTTTCATCATAGCCTGATGACAGCTTCCCTCTCGGAAGCGGCTTCTGAGGCGATTGGGGCTGACGCCCTGCTGACCCGTGTGGGGTGTTTGTACCATGATATTGGTAAAATGAAGCGCCCGCTGTTTTTCATTGAAAACCAGGCGTATTTCGGGGCTGATAACCCGCATGATAAATTAACGCCCCGCCTGAGTAAAATGGTGATCACGGCGCATCCTAAAGATAGCCTTGAAATGGCTCGCTACCATCGGATCCCAGAATCCGTCCAGCGTTTTATGACCGAGCATCATGGCACGATGATGGCGGCATATTTTTATAACAAGGCCTGTCAGGAAGAAGGGGCCGATAATGTCAATAAATCTCAGTTTCGCTATCCGGGGCCCAAGCCTCAAAGCAAGGAAACGGCCATTGTTATGCTTGCCGATGCCTGCGAATCGGCTGTTCGGGCGCTAAAAAGCCCAACGATTGCCCAAATCGAAGAGCGTATTGATAAAATCATCTGGCAGCGTATTGACGATGGTCAGTTTGAACAGTGTCCGCTGACGTTTAAAGATATTTCCATTATCAAGGAAACTTTTATCCGTGTGCTTCGAGGCATTCAGCATAACCGCATCGAATACCAGCAAAGCATTATGCGGGATTTGGGCCGGAAAATGCAGGCGGTTAACCCAAGCAAGCCAGATCCGGGTAAAATCGACGAGCTGATTAAAGACATCCAAAAATCCGCTCCCAACGAGTAATTTTTTTCATGCCTCCTGAGCTAAATACTCAAATGAATGCCGAATTTAGCGCAACACTCAGTTTGGGTATGCTGGGGCTTGACGTGTATGCGGATAAAGCCTGCTTGCTAGGCCCGGATGCTTCCCTGCTTGAATCTCTGATGCGGGATATTGCATCTTTATGGCCTGTTTTTCAAGACATCATTCAGGCTGAAAAAATTCCAGCGGCGCTTGGCTTAAATGATACACAGGGCTGGGAAGCTGATTTGACATTTTGTGATAATGAGACGATTCAATCGCTCAATGCGCAATATCGCCATAAAAATCAGGCCACCGACGTGCTGAGTTTTTGTCTCTTTGCCGACCAGCCTCAATCTCAACGCGCCGTTATGGCAAAATTACCGCTTGTCTCCCTGGGTTCAGTCTTTGTCAGTATCGCCTGGGCAAAAGCGGAAGCGGAAAAAACCGGCCAGGACTTAAGCGGGTATATTCTTGAGCGGGTGTTTCACGGGTTTTTGCATTTACTGGGCGCTCATCACGATACGATGCCCGATTATGAACGGGTCAAGAAAATCCAGGCAACCGTTTTGGCAAGCAGGGGGCATCAAGGGGCATGAGCGATTTTTTTGAGCAGTCGCCCTATCAGGCCCGAAACTTTCCTCAGAGCCTGCGCTTTGCGCTGAAAGGAATTGCCAGGGGCTTGAGAACCCAGCGTAATCTAAGAGCTCACCTACTGATAACATTGTTGGTAGTGGCGCTTGGCTGCTTTCTTGCGCTTGACCGCTGGGAGTGGGTGTCCATTACCTTTGCCATTGGTCTGATGTGGCTTGCCGAGCTGTTGAATACGGCTATTGAATGGCTTGTGGATGTGTATACCCAGCATACCTATCATGAGCTGGGTGGACAGATTAAGGATATTGCCGCAGGGGCATGTCTGATTGTGGCGGGCGTATGTGTTCTGGTGGGCTTGCTGGTTTTCTGGCCTCACTTGGTTGGGCTGCTAATGCCTTTAGCCAGTTGACAACACCCCTGGCGTATCAGGATTACTTGGGCGGAAACTTCCTCTGTTCGGGGGTAGAGGCCGAAGCGAGACAACGATATAATAGGGTTGCCCCAAATATGGTTTTGAGTGTTGTTATTTGATTGAAGAGAGAGTTTGATCCTTTTCCCGTATGACGGATGACTATGAATTGCAGGAAATGCAACAAGCGTTGCGCAGCCTGCTGGCATTGGCCTCAATGCCAGCGGAAAAGCCTGTGATTGAGCCGGCTGATGTTTTGGAGGCCGTAAGCCAGCTTCGGCGCACATTGCTTGAAGCGAAAATGGCCAGTATGGCAGCCTCCCCAGCACCTCCAGCGTACGTGCCCGATCCGCTGCCACAAACGGCGCCCCCTTCTTTTCAACCTGAGACATTATCAGCAACTCGCTCTGAGGGCGCTTCGCTTAAAAGCAGGGCGGTCGATGCTGGCAGGCGGATGCTTATTGCAGGCGAGCTCGGGATTATTATCCACCAGTTAAAGCAAAGCCTCAGCCGGATGGGGGCCGATGTGACCATCGTTAAGGATTTGTTTGAGGCCACCCAGATTTTTGACCAGAATACGTTTCAGGTGGTGATTCTGGACGCCAATAGCGAAGAATGCTTTTACACGCTGGAAGCGATTGTGGAGAACGCCAGGCAGCGCAATCTGGAGGCTGATATTATCGTATTAATTCAGCCCAGCAAGGATAACAGCTTTAGGCAACGCTGCAAAAACCTGGGCGCAACCGTGGTGCTGCCAAAAGATGAGGGGTGGCAGACCTTTATTTTTGAATATCTCAAGGCCATTAATTTTTAATTTGAGAAAATTTCAGCCCACAACGTCACTGACGCGGGAAAACCATTGTTCTCTCGAATAGCGCCAACGCGGTTGCCGCCGGTGGGCGTAAAAATAGCATGAAGCACCAATTCGTCATCGCCTTCCACATTGGGTTCATCCAGGCCATTCCAATCAATCAGCAGGGTATCCCTGCCGGTTCCGCCATCAGAATCGTCTAACCCGGTAACCATAGCCCCATTATGGAGAATCAGCCCCTTTTGCGAGGCCTGTCCAGCCACTGGATCGGAAGCTGGAGGCCAGCAGCCTTGAGTAACGGCATTGGTATTGCAAAGCTTGACGGCGTTTAAATGATCCAGCATATAGGTGCCAAAGTTGGCGTCATTGACCTCTCCCTTCATCCATCCCCCATAAAACGCTTCATTGAGCGCTGCAATGCTTTCTTTAAATATGGCGATACGTTTCGCGTCATTCTGGCTGGTTAACACCTTGGGAATAGCGAATGTTGCAATGACCCCCAGAATGACCAGGGCAATCAATAGTTCGGCAAGCGTAAAGCCAGTGATATAACTGTATTTTGCAAAAGGCTTCAAAAACGGAGGGTGTAGATGATTCATAAAAAACCCGTAGTCAACGTGTCATCAATAGACAATGACTCGGGTAAAATCCTGAGTCCCTTATCCTCAGTTTATTCTAACATTGACGCCTTCAAGATTTACCGCTTGTGTTACGGACGCTGTCCTAAAAGTCCGCGACGGGTAAAATCACCGGGTTTTTCTTAGGTAGCGTGATGTTAGGCTCTTCCAGATAAAGCGGCAAAAGCGTTTGCCAGGAACAGGACGGAGGGTGGAATTTTTGTTGGCAGGCGCTTAATAGCATCATGGCCATCAGGCGACTGGGAGGGGTTTTTTCATAGAGGGCTTCAATGCTCAATAGCTTGTGGCTGTGCCGATTTTTCTCCCAAGAAAATTCTGTCCCTTTTCGGTTTTTCTCTGCCAAAGGCTTGTCTTTTAGCACGTCTGTGATTGCTGCTAAGAGGCTTTGGCTTGCGATGACGGGGTAATCCGGCGAAAGCGCCTCAATCGGCAAAAGACATGGCGATTGTTGCCAGGCAAATGCCCCTTGCTCGAATTTTCCGCTTGCGTAATAAATCCGCCCCCGGCGCGCGTCAATTGCCACTTGTAGGGCTTGTGCCGGAAAGAGAATGCTGCTGCAGGCATATAAAATCAGCTCAAAGGCGTTTATGGCATAGGGGGTAATGGGTAGAAACTGCCCAAATGTGCGGGCGCTGATAAGGCCTGTGCGAATGCCCGTAAAACTTCCCGGGCCGTTGTGGATGGCAAGATCGTCAATCTCGTTTAGGGTTTTTCCTGCTGCTTTTAATAATTCCCCCAGCTCGTCCATCAGTATGGCCGAGTGATAGCGCTGGGAATCACTGGTTACTTGGCGCTCGCCAAGCGTTACTGGGGCAGTGTCCGTTTTTTCGTAAATGCCCATATAAAGCGTTGGGCCGCTGGTATCAAGGGCCAAAAGGGTGTGATTCGAACGCTTTGTTTGACTAAGCAAGGTCATGGGTTTGCGAAACTATATTATGGGCTTATCTGGCTTACGGGGTTATCTCGAAAGGTCTGGCGCTGGCTATCTCCAGCCGACGGCTGTCCGGTTTATCTTCAATATAAGAAAACTTGAGGCTAAAGGCGGCTTCCTGGTAAAGATCCATCGTCAGATGCTCGCCATAGCAGGCCCATTCTACCAGGACAAGGTGGCGGCCTTCGTCAAGATAAAGGCTCAGTTCATCTCCCAGGGCGGCGGCTTTTTCAGGCCCCAGTCGGTATAGATCCACGTGGGCAATGGGAAGGCGTCCAGTGGTGTATTCGTTAATCAGGCCGAAGCTGGGACTGTTGACTGGCTCAAAAACGTCAAACGCCTTGCAGAAGGCCTGCGCAAAGGTGGTTTTCCCGCTGCCCAACGGGCCGTCCAACGTGATTATATCGCCTGCCTTGCTGTGTGCCGCAAGTGTTTGGGCGATCGCTTCGAGCGCTTGGTGAGAAGCAACCGTTTCTTGAATTGTCTTGTGCCTTTCAAAGGGTATCATAGGTGTCATGGGGGGACTCGGTTATTTTAAATGAAACGGGCTAGTGTTAGGGCCTTTTGACGGGCCTGAGGGGGCACTTTATGGAAAGTCTTTGCCAAGGCTTTGGGGTGTGTTAACCTATTGGGGTCTTGGGCTGTCGGGTTATCGCCCTGAGCGCCGCCATTTATAAGCGCCTGCGCCAGATAAGAATTAAGCCAGATTTAAAAATTAAGTAAGATAAAAATTATAAACTGATTGAGCCCTGGACGGCTTTGGCGGCAACCCCAATGAATTAGAAAGCATTTAACTTATGGAAACCAAGAGAGAGCCATGATTTCATCCAATGATTTCAAGACCGGCCTGACCATCAAGGTGGACAGCGCCCTCTATCAGATCGTCGAGTTCCTTCATGTTAAGCCGGGCAAAGGCGCAGCTTTTGTCAGAACGAAACTGAAAAACGTTGAAACCGGCCAGACGCTTGAAAAAACCTTCCGGGCGGGTGAAAAAGTCGAAACGGCACACGTTGAGAAGCGTGAAATGCAATATATCTTTAATGATGGCACCGATTATACGTTTATGGACACTTCCAGCTATGAGCAGACGCCTGTTCCCAAGGCGGCGCTCGGTAGCGGCATTCAATACCTCAAGGAAGAGATGAACGTCTACATGCTTTTTCATGGGACTAAGATTATCGGCATTGACCTGCCCTCTCATGTTGAGCTTTTGATTGTCGATACGCCCCCTTCTGAAAAAGGCAACACGGCACAGGGCGGTACCAAGCCCGCTACGCTTGAAACCGGAGCGGTTGTCCAGGTGCCCTTTTTCGTTGAAAACGGAACGAAAATCCGGGTCGATACCCGCAATAACCAGTATATTGATCGTGTATAAGTAAAATATTTAAGGCATGACGCTTTCTTCAGGGGCGTTATATCGGAAAGTAAGCTCAATTTTTATCCCCCGATGCTCCTGACACAAGCTCATGAAGAACAACTCCCCGGTAACGAACCCATATTAATAATCAAATGAGCGAGTTTGGACTGATGAATTTTGACATTGAGAAAATACGCACCCTTGCGGATTTGGCGATTGAGAAAAACCTGGCGGAAATCACCGTCGCCGATGGCGATAAAAGCGTGACCGTCAAGCTGCCGGTGGCTTCCTCGGTGGTTACGGCGGCTCCTCAAGTGGTGGCGTCCGCTGCTGCTGCCCCCCAGGTGGCTGCTTCCGTCAAGACCAGCGAACAGGCCGCAGGCGATGACAACTATTTTAAAGTTACCTCGCCGATGGTCGGCACGTTCTATGCCTCACCGGCGCCCGATGCCCCTGCCTATGCCTCGGTTGGCTCCAGTGTCGCCAAGGGACAGACGCTCTGTATCCTAGAAGCGATGAAAATGATGAACGAGCTTGAGTCGGAAGTCAGCGGCAAGGTCGTCAAGATTTTAGTTGAGAATGGAAAACCGGTCGAGTACGGCCAGGTCATCATGCTGATTGATACCAAATAACCCATTTCCCTTAATTACTAAAGTGGAACCCTGACACAATGACTGCAAACGCACATAATTCCAAACTGCCCGAACCTGGCGAGAAAAAATTTGGTAAAGTCCTGATCGCAAACCGGGGTGAAATCGCCCTGCGCATCATCCGCGCCTGTAAAGAACTTGGCATTCAGACGGTTGCCATTCATTCGCAGGCCGATGAAGACAGCTTGCATGTCCAGTTGGCGGATGAAGCTTACTGTGTCGGTCCCGCTCCCTCTGCCCAAAGCTATCTCAATGTTCCTAACATTATCAGCGTGGCTTTGATGGCAAACGTCGATGCTATTCATCCGGGTTATGGTTTTCTAGCCGAGAATGCCGCCTTTGCCGATATTTGCGCGGATCACCAGATTAAATTCATTGGCCCTTCCTCCCAAATGATTACGATGATGGGGGATAAGGCGACGGCCAAAAAAACCATGGCTGATGTGGGCATGCCGGTTGTACCAGGGCTTGACGGAACCACAGCCGACGCCAATCTGATTAAGGGCTGGGCAAAGCATGCGGGTTACCCTATCATCATCAAGGCAACAGCCGGCGGTGGGGGTAAGGGGATGCGCGTGGTCAACAGCGAATCCGAAGTGGAATCGCAGCTTGAAACGGCGCGCGCCGAAGCGAAGGCTGCTTTTGGCAATGATGCGGTCTATATTGAAAAATACATCAAGAACCCAAGGCACGTTGAATTTCAGGTGATGGCCGATCAATACGGCAACGTGGTGCATTTGGGCGAGCGGGACTGCTCCATTCAGCGTCGTCACCAGAAACTGGTGGAAGAAGCGCCCTCTCCGGTTGTCCCAGCCGACGTACGCGAGAAAATCGGCCAGGTGATTTTAAAAGCGCTTCGCAAAATCGGTTATGAAGGCGCTGGCACCATTGAGCTTCTTTGTGACGATGAGTTGAATTTCTACTTTATGGAAATGAACACCCGGATTCAGGTGGAGCATCCCGTTACGGAAATGATTACGGGCCGCGATCTCCTAAAAGAACAGATTCTGGTGGCGGCAGGCGAGCCCCTGAGCTTTACGCAGGAAGACGTTAAAATCACGGGCCACGCGATTGAATGCCGCATTAACGCCGAAGATCCCGACAGGAATTTCATGCCCTGTCCCGGTAATATCGATGGTTATATTCCTCCAGGCGGTATGGGTGTTCGGGTGGATAGCCACGCCTATACCGGTTATCGCATTCCGCCTTACTATGATTCATTGATTGGTAAGCTCATCGTCTGGGCGCCCACGCGGGCTGAAGCGATTGCCAGAATGCGCCGAGCGCTGGATGAATATGCCATTACAGGAATCAAGACGACGATTCCGTTTCATCAAAAACTGATGGAAAACCCGCACTTTATCGAGGGCAAGGAAGTCTACACGGACTTTATCGTTCGCCACGCGCTTGCCTGATAAGATTTTTATTTAGGGGCGCAGCAGCTTTGTCCCTGGCACTGGTGATCAGGCGTTTGGGGATTGCCTGAGAACATCACCTCTGAGCCGCTCGCTTTGCTTGTGCCCAAGTCGAGGGTGTCAACGCTGGTCATGATATCCGGGCTTGAGGCTGACGGATGTCCTCCGCCTGATTTTCCCGGGCCGCTGTTGAGCCTTTGCTCTAAAGTATAAAGCCCTGCACCGCCTGCCCCCACGCCAATGCCAAAAGCTGTTGCTCCGTTCATAAGAATATTCCCCCTAGATCATGTCAAAAAAGAGTGGTTTAAAGTGGTTTAATAAAACGTGTAATAGAACGATGGTACCGCTTACAAGCTTACTTCTTTACAAGCCCACTTGTGGCGGGGTGGGGACGCTTGAATCGGCAAATTGTGAAACATTGGGCCCAAGGGCGTCACTGGATTCTGTAACCCCAGGCGGGGTTGTGGTTGAAGAGGGCGAATTCCCGCTGGCCGAAGAAGCGGGTGAATTGCCTGAAGCGGCGCTGCCTTGCGACGGTGTTTGGGATGTTCCTTGGCTAGCGCCTGAAGGGTCAGTGCTTCCTGACGAGCGAGGCGCCGTTGCACTGCCCGAGGAATTTCCTGACGGGCTGTAAACATCATTGGGTGGCTCGGGGCTGAGCGGGTCTTCCCCCGTATTGCCACGCATGCGGGTTCTGGCGTCTGACACGGTATTTTCGGTCTTGTTGCGCATATCCTGGACAAAGCGCTGGACGCTTTTGCTTTGTGCGCCAATGGCCATGCCGACACCACCCGCTAAAAGATATAATGGCAAACTCATAGAATCTTGATTCCTGTGAAAAAATTTAAGCTTGTAAGGGCCGTCTTAGAGCGGAAGTATCAAGCCCACGGGTTGTACTTTCCTGTAATGCGTTTGAGCCTATTAAATCGGCTGTACTATGCTCTCCTGCGTAGTGGCCCCCTTGTGATTTCTTGCTTTTGGCGTACTCGCTTACCCCATAAGCAGTGCCACCCAGAGCCGCCACGGCAGCCGAGCCTAGTACGTTTGGATTGGTAAAAATGGATCCCATTCTTTATATCCCCTATTACAGTCGTATTGCTTTTAGCAATACCAAAAACGGATAATCCGATGCCAAGTGCATAAAAACGATTATAGGGGCTTTTGTGCTAGCGCCGAAACAAAAAGAAGCACCTAAAACGTCTATACTTCCTGTTCGAGAAATTTTTTCAGTTGATAGACCTGATCGCGCAGTTTGGCGGCTTTTTCAAATTCAAGCTGCATTGCCGCCTGTTTCATCTCGGCTTCCAGTTGCGTGATTAATTCAGGCAGCAGTAAGGGGGGCACTTCTTTGTATTCCTTGATAGCCTGCTCCTGAGTTTTGGCTGCTTCAAGCTCCGCTTTTGAGCCCACCATATCCAGCAGGCTCATCGAGATTTCTTTTTTAATGGTTTGTGGCGTAATGCCGTTGGCGCGGTTGTATTCCATCTGGCGCTGGCGCCTGCGTTCGGTTTCATCCAGTGCCGATTGCATGCTGTCGGTAATTTTATTGGCGTAAAGAATAACCTCTCCAGCAGCGTTTCGAGCTGCTCTTCCGATGGTCTGAATCAAGCTTTGCTCTGATCTTAAAAAACCTTCTTTATCAGCGTCCATAATCACCACCAGGGAAACTTCAGGCATATCCAGGCCTTCGCGCAACAAATTGACACCGATTAAGACATCAAAAATGCCCAGCCTTAAATCCCGGATGATTTCCACGCGCTCAAGCGACTTGATTTCGCTGTGCAAGTAGCGTACCCGAATACCCAGCCCCTCGAAATATTCCGTCAAATCTTCCGCCATCCGCTTGGTGAGCGTGGTAATCAAGACGCGCTCGTCTTTTTCCACCCGTCCCAGGATTTCGCTGTGCAGGTCATCCACCTGGTTCTCGGTGGGCCTAACGTGGATAATCGGGTCAAGCAAGCCGGTGGGACGAATAATCTGCTCGACAATCTGAGCTGACTGGCCCGTTTCATAAGCGCTTGGGGTGGCTGAAATAAACACGCGCTGGCCGATTCTATCCAAAAACTCGTCGTATTTCAGCGGACGGTTGTCCTTGGCGCAGGGCAGCCTGAAACCGTAATCCACCAGGGTGTCTTTTCTTGAAGCGTCCCCGTGATACATCCCCCGCAACTGGGGAATCGTCACGTGGGACTCATCGATTAAAAGAAGATAATCTTTGGGGAAATAATCCAGCAAGGTTTTTGGGGGTGTGCCGGGTGGGCGGTTCTCAAAAATACGGCTGTAATTTTCAATGCCGGTGCAATAGCCCACTTCCCTTATCATCTCGATATCGCGCCAGGTGCGCTGTTCTAATCGCTGGGCCTCCAGAACTTTGCCCATATCGTTCAACTCTTTGAGGCGCTCTTCAAGTTCGATTTTAATTCTGCCAATGGCAAGCTCGCTTTCATCACGATTCGCGACATAGTGGATGGCGGGATAAATCACCACCTCACTTGGCATTTCAAGGATTTCACCCGTCGTTGGCTCCACCACGCTCAGTCGCTCGACTTCATCTCCAAAAAGCTCCACGCGCAAAAGCTTTTCTTCGTGGGCGGGATGAATTTCGATAATGTCGCCCCGAACCCGAAATGTTGAACGCTTCAGTTCCAGGTCGTTTCGGCTGTATTGGTTCCTCACCAGTTGCATCAGCAAATCATCGCGTTCGATGCAATCGCCGACATTCAGCCTGAGTGCCGCCTTGAAGTAATTATCCGGTAACCCCAGGCCATAGATGCAACTGACGCTGGCCACGACGATCACATCGCGCCGCTCGAAGAGGCTTCGTGTGGTGGCGTGGCGAAGCCGGTCGATTTCTTCGTTAATGCTTGCCGTTTTTTCAATATAGGTGTCGGTTCTGGGGATGTAGGCTTCCGGCTGGTAAAAGTCGTAATAGCTGATGAAGTATTCAACTGCGTTATTGGGGAAAAATTCCTTGAACTCGTTATAAAGCTGGGCGGCCAGTGTTTTGTTATGCGAAATAATCAGTGTTGGCCGCTGAAGTGTCTGGATGACATTGGCCATCGTAAAAGTTTTGCCTGAACCGGTTACGCCCAGAAGTGTTTGGGCCTCCTGGCCCGCCTCAAGACCTGCCACTAGAGATTCAATGGCTTTTGGCTGATCGCCTGCCGGGGCAAAGGCGGATTGGAGTTGGAAGGGTTGCTCTTTCATAGGGTAAGCATGATATAAAAACAAGCGCCTTGCACTCAGGCTTTTGGGTGGTTTGGGATAAAATAATATCCACACACAAAATTATTGAACAAACTGGAATCGCTGTTGCTATGAAAAATCAAAGACTACAAGCTGTCATCAGTGGTGTCGGGCCTGATAAGCCGGGTATTGTCGCCGCCTTGACCAAGGTCTTACTGGCGCATCAGGCGAATATTGAAGATTCCAGCATGACGCGCCTGGCGCATGAATTTGCGCTGATCTTAATCGTGACGCTTGCCGCAACCGATAAAATTCATGCCCTTCAGGCTGAACTGGACAGGCTGGAAGCCGAAATGGACATGAGTTTTACGATTAAGCCCTTGAACCCCCACCCGGACTTTGCCGTCAGTGGCCAACCCTGCATGATTTCCGTAGGTGGTCACGATAGAACCGGCATTACGCATCTCATCACCCAGAAGCTTTCCGATTTGAATGTCAATATCAGCGATCTGAGCGCTCACGTCATTGATGGGGATGGCGGCAAGACGTATATTATGATGATTGAGGCGGTGGTGCCTGCCCCATTGACGCTTGCCAAGCTTGAAGTGCAGCTTCGTGATGTGCCGGGAGCAGAAAAACTTGATATCAGCGTCAACGCGCTTGAAGATATCCCCCTCTAAATTGTCCGCCCCTGACTTGTTGTGTTTCTATGTCGGTTTTAACCCTTTACAAATACCCAAATCCCATTCTTCGGGTTCCCGGTCGCCCTCTTGATATTGAAGGCGGTGAGCTTGCTTTGCCAAGCGCTCAGCGTTTGATTGACGATATGATTGAGACGATGTACGCAGGGCCTGGAGCGATTGGTCTTGCGGCGCCCCAGATTGGCCAGTCCGTTCGGATTGTCGTTCTGGATATGGCGGCCCGATTTTATAGCAAACCGTTAGAGGAACAGCCGCCAAGTGAGTTGAAAGTCCTGGTCAATCCGACGGTGCTTGAGGCGTCGCGCAATAAAGTGATGCGAGAAGGCTGCCTGAGTTTTCCGGATTATCTGGCGAGCATCAAGCGGGCAACCAAGGTGACGTATCAGGCTTGTGACAGAGATGGCGTGCTTCAAACCTACACGGTTCGCGATTTGGAAGCCATCGCGGTGCAACATGAAATTGACCATCTCGACGGTATTCTGATGATTGATCGTGTGGCCTCTCTGAAAACGGATTGGATCCGAAGAACGAATCAGCGAAGTTGAAATTGCAGAGGGGTATTAAAACAAAAGCTGGCCATGCAGGCTGTTTTGAAGCCCCAGCGGAATGGCGCTTTGCAGGCCGAGGTGGTGGTAGGCTTGTGCAGAGGCCATGCGGCCTCTGGGGGTTCGGTGGATGAGGCCGGATTGCAATAAAAACGGCTCATAAACATCTTCAATGGTTCGGGCGTCTTCTCCAAGTGCCGCCGCCAGGGTCTCCAAGCCCACCGGGCCGCCGCTGAACTGTTGAATAATAATGCCTAAAATCTGACGATCCGTTGGATCAAGCCCTGCCGCATCGACATCAAACAGCGTCAACGCCTCTTGGGCCAGGGGTTCATTAATCAGGCGCCTGGGGATTTTCCCGCTCGCGTGCCAAACCTCTACAAAATCTCGAACCCTTCTGAGCAGGCGGTTTGCGATTCGAGGGGTTCCTCTGGAGCGTCCGGCGATTATCGCTGCCCCTTCTGGCGTTATGTCAATGCCCAAGATACTGGCTGAGCGCTTAACGATGCTTTCCAGTTCCTGTGGGGTATAGAAATTCAAGCGATGCACCATGCCGAAACGATCCCGCAAGGGGCCAGAAATTGCCCCTGCTTTTGTGGTGGCGCCAATCAGCGTAAAGCGCGGCATCGGGACGCTGAGAATCTTGGTCGCTTCGCCCTTGCCGATGGTTCTATCCAGCCTGAAATCCTCCATGGCCGGATACAGAATTTCTTCGGTCACTTTGTTCAGCCGGTGAATTTCATCGATAAAAAGCACTGTTTTAGGCTTTAAGGCCATCAGGATGCCCAGGATATCGCGCGGGCGCTCAAGGGCAGGGGCAGCCGTAATGTGAATTTCAGCATTCATTTCATTTGCGATGACCATCGCCAGTGTCGTCTTGCCAAGCCCCGGCGGGCCATAAAGCAGGAGATGATCCAGTGCCTCTTCTCGGTGGCAGGCGGCATCCATGGCCACTTGCAGGTTGCTTTTCAAATGCTGCTGGCCGGTATAATCCAAAAGCGTTTTGGGACGCACCGTCTGGTCCAGTGTCTGATCGCTCTGGCTTTCATCGCTTTTGAGCAGTTTATTTGGGGTTGCAAAATTCTTCAAAACACGCGCAAGAGCTTTTTCCGGCACGCCATCAGCCAGCTCTTGGGAGGAAACCTCCTGCTTTTTTTTGTTTCGGCCCGAGCCAAACTGAATCATGTGACTATCCCCAAGTTTCAATATCCCCAAGGTGGCTTCTCTCTGGTGGGGCTTGATTATTATATTGTATCGAAAAAATTTTCAATACGTCTAGTGTCAGGCATAAAAGGAGTGGGTCATTTTTGAAAATGCTTGCAACGCCCCCAAATGTGGATGGGTATCATTACGAGGCATTGCGGCTTTTTGCTGTGCGGGCAAAACAAGTATTTTCAAAAATGACCCACTCCTTCTTATCTTATGCTCAATAACCGGCCCGGTTTAGCGGTCGTTGTCATTGTTATCCTGAAGCGAGAAGTTTTGCATCATCTGATTCATCATCATCTGGCTGAAAAGCTCAGGATCAATGTTCTGATTTTGTCCGCTATTGGGATTGTTGGGATCGGCGGATTGCTGCTGATTCAACATGCCATAAATCATCATCGGGTTAAGCATATTGTTCGTGTTGCCCATATTGCCCATGCCATTATTACCTCCTCCCATACTGTTCATTGGGTTTTGGGAGTTGAGCATCATTTGCATCATCATTATGTCCTGAGGACTGATGCCTGGCTGCTGATAGACTGGCTGAGACGGCTGAGGTGGGGTTGAAGCGGTTTGGGTTTGTGCTGGCGGCGCTGTCGGAATCGCTGTTGAAGGAGATGCGCTTGGGGATGGGAGCAGGCTGGGTGGTGGGTCGAGCTTTAGCGCTTGCTGGTTTTGTGCCAGCGTGTCTAATTGGGAAAGACCAATTTTAGAGAGTCTGGCCGCTTCGCTGTTAGGATCAAGCAGCACCACTTCCTCGTAAAGTTTTCGGGCGCTCTTGTAGTCGCCGAGCTGCGTTTTGGAAAGCGCCAAGTAGTATGCGATCTCGCTTTTGTCGGCCGCTTGCTCATGAAGAGGGTTGAGGATTTTTTCCGCTTTTTTATACTCGCCCGCACGGTAGGCCTGGACACCATCCATAAACCCTTTTGGGGCATTAAATTCCGCCGCGCTGACGGTAAGCGTGGAGATGGTGCCTATTACCAAGGCGAGAGCTGATTGCAGGGAAAACTTCCTCATAGCAAGCACTATAAGCCGATTTTTCGCTTTGTCACACCTCTGCTAAGAGGATTTCCTTACTGGATCAGGTCTTTCATCCGACGAACAGCGGCTGGAAAGCCAACATAAAGAGCTTCAGAAACAATGCTATGACCGATATTCAGTTCATAAAGCCCTGGCATGGCAAGAATTGGCTTAACATTATCGTAATTCAGCCCATGACCTGCATTGACCTCAATACCAAGCGAAACACACCGTCCGGCGGCTTCAATCAGCTTACTTAATTCCTGCTGCTGGCTTTTGCCTTTGCTATCACAGTATTTTCCGGTGTGAAATTCCACGATATCCGCAGCGCTGGCTTTAGAAGCCTCGACCTGCTCCAGGTTGCCGTCAATAAATAGGCTAACCCGGATACCGGATTTTTGAAGCCCCTGAATAATGGGCTTTAAGCTGCTCAGGTTTGTAACGACATCAAGCCCCCCTTCAGTGGTCAGTTCCTCTCTTCGCTCAGGCACCAGCGTACACATATAAGGTTTGACGTGGCAGGCGATAGCGAGCATCTCTTCGGTGGCCGCCATCTCCATATTGAGACGGGTCTTGATGCTGACCTTCAGGCGCTCGATATCACGATCGGTAATATGCCTGCGGTCTTCTCGTAAATGGGCTGTAATGCCATCAGCACCGTTGGCTTCGGCCAGAAGTGCTGCCTGTATAGGATCTGGGGACACAGTTCCCCTGGCATTACGCACAGTGGCCACGTGATCGATGTTAACGCCGAGATATGCCATGGAAAAAGCGATACTTTCTGTCGATGTTTTAAGTGGAAACGCCCTGAAGAAAAAGAAATGCCAGCGCCAGACTTGTCAAGAGTGATGGCGGCTAAAAATTACGCTCATGGGGGATTTTGTAGCGATGATTGTAAGGGAAAGATGATGCCAATGCACCCTTTCGACCCTGACGGGATTGATCTTGCGGGATGAAACTGTAATTAGAGCGAAAATTCAGATTCTGCTTAAACAATGGCACCGCCGATTAGTTTTTAAGTATTTAAATAATATGACTGATTTAATATTGTTAAGAATTTATATCGTCATTTAAGAAAACTTTACAGATCGGGGGATGCGTTGCCCCTAAGGCATTCACCTTGTTGAGTTCGAGAGTGCTGGGTGAGAAACGCAAGGGATCTCGTTGAGTGGGTTTTGGATCTTTGTTACCATTCCCAAACGTTAGAAAGTGCATGGTGATGCTGAAAGTCTGATCAATTCTTGTTTTTGGCTCATCTGGTAGGCAAAACCCCTATAATTAAAAGCATTTTAACGTCGTTATCAAGTTTAATTCCCGTCAGGTTAGACGTTTTTCGTTTTTGAACAGCCTGAAAACCTAATCTTTAAGAAGGAATGGTTTTCAGTCGCTCTCGGCCTAAAGTAAAGGTCATTTTGCGCTGCTCCGCTTTTTATGATGAATCTGAAAACGCTTGAGTAGCTCTCTCATTTAAACGAAAAAGCGATCTCCTTCGTTATAAATACTAGAAGGTGTTTTATTTAGATGTTGTCGCTTAAGACCTCTTTAAACGCTGCCCTAAATACTTTTCAAGTTCTCCCTGCCACGTTGTTCGTGATCTTAAAGACATTGCACTCCCGCTCTTTATTGGGGGCATCGCTTTTCAGGCAGCACAACCTATTGGTGGGAGCTTTTGCCGCTTTGGCGCTGGTGGGCTCGCTGGTGATTATGAAGGCGCAAGCCAATTCGGTTTATTATGGCGCACTCAATGATGGGGCCATGTATGAGAAGGCCCAGGAAATTCTCACTCGCGCAGGCGCAACAGCCAAGGAAAACGCCCGTCTCTATGATGCGCTTCAAACGGGTGCTATGGAAGATATGCCATCCGACCTGGCCGCTCAATACGCTGGTTCCGTGTTGCGCCTGACCAATCCGACCCTGGCAAATGCCCTGGGTATTGAAACAGCGGATAACGCCGATGAAGAGGCTGCGGTAACATCCTTAATCCATGAATTTGAACCGCTTGATGATTTCAATAGCCATCTCAATGACGAGCTGGATTCGGCGAGCTCTCCCCAGGACGGTCTTGGGAAAAGCCCGGATTTGGAGAAGGCGTTGAAAGAAACGATTCAGAAACAGGCGGGCGTTCTGGAAGAAAGCGACTCTTTTAAGCTGAAGTATATCGCTTTTGCCAATCCGGTTTCCCGTCTCAGTGTCAGCTCTCCTTTTGGTCGTCGCCATGGAAGATCACATCTGGGTACCGATTTTCAGGCGCCTATCGGCACAAAAATCCAGGCATCAGCCGCAGGGCGGGTTATCAACGCGGGTATGACCGGGGCATATGGTAACCTGGTGGTGATTGATCACGGCAATGGGATTACGACGCGGTATGCACATTGCTCCAAAATCCTTGTGAAAATGGGACAGGCGATTCATCGTGGCCAGATCATTGCAAAGGTGGGCAATACCGGGCGCTCTACAGGCCCCCACCTCCACTTTGAGATTACGGCAAACGGTACGCATCTTAACCCGCAGAGCTTTCTGCCGACGCCGGGCCAACATACCACTCGTACGGTGGTGATGCGTAGGGGCTTTAAAAAAATCAGCGAATTATAGAACACGTTAAAGAATATGAATTGGGAATCTGAACTGGCTTTTTCTGCTTAAAAGCGATTCAATAATAAGGACAGGACGACCGGATAGGGTTCTGTCCTTTTTAGTGCTTCAGGCAGAGCTTAGGGAATTTATGCAGGATTACTATCGTTTACTGGAAGTTCACCCACAAGCGAGTGGTGAGGTTATCGCCAAAGCGTATCGGGTGCTGGCCAAAAAATGTCATCCCGATACCTTTCACGTGTCGGATAAATCCTTGCTGGAAGATAAAATGAAGCATCTGAACCTGGCCTATGAGACGCTCAGTGATCCCAGTCGCAGGGCTCGCTATGATGCGCGTTTACAGGCGTACAAGCAGGCATTGCCGGGGTTGTCCCAGCAGGCGCGAACGAACAGTCGCGTCAAAAAAATCGGCTTCTGGTTTTTGCTTACAATTTCAGTTGCCATTGGCGCCAGGCTGTTTTTGAAGATCCTGCTGACGCTGCCGCTGTTGTTTAAAGTCATTGTCGTCATTGCTCTGATCTGGGGAATACAAAAAATGTTTTTACGTCTTCGCCAGCGGGGGATATGGTAAGGCGTGTCCCATGTTATCAAACCCGTTCATTTGAAATCGCCACCTCAAAAAATCCTGGTGATCCCACTTCGCTACATCGGCGATACGGTGCTGAGCGTTCCCCTGCTTCGTAATTTGCGCGCCGCTTATCCTGATTCTCAACTGGAAGTGATGGCCAGTAAAACGGCAGCGCCCGTTTTGGCAAATTGCCCCTACCTTGATGGGCTTCATCACGAACCCAGGGGGCTCTTCAAACGGCTGGCTTTCCTGCGATCGGGCCACTATGACCTAGTGATTCTGCTGCGAAAATCAGTCTCGATGGCGCTGCTGTGTCAGCTTGCGGGAATCCCCGCCGTGGTTGGTTATGATAAGCAACGTTACCCTTGGGGATTTAAGCGCTGGGCGTTGGGTCTTGATGGCGTAACACGCTATCCCGGGCGAGGTACGGATACGGCCCAGGCGCTTCATCATTTGGCGATGCTCAACGTGCTTGGGAAAAACGTTCAGGATCGATACCTGGAATTATGGACGACGCCTGAAGAAACGCAGGCGGTGGAGCGTTTATTGGAATCGTATGGGTTGGAATCTTATCGGATTGATCCTGAGCGTCCGATGGCTGTTTTACATGCGGTGAGTGCTTCTTTTGGTAAAAGCGTTGAAATTAAGCGCTTTATTCCCGCACTTTCCTACTTGCTTGAAAAAAACTACCAAGTGGTTTTAACAGGCGTTGCGGCTGATAGAGAAATTTATGAGCGTGTATTAGAGGCCTTACCCCAATTTAGCGCCATTCATAATTTTGCGGGAAAAACCACGCTGGGAGAAACCGTCGCGCTTTATCGAAAAGCGCAGCTTTTACTTACGGTTGATTCAAGTCCGGTGCATCTTGGTCTTGCGGTGGGAGTTCCCAGGATAATGGCGATATACGGGCCGACCAATTATCGTCAGTGGGGCGCTTACGACGGGGTAAGGCCAGCGTCAGAAGCGCCATCGGTGTTTCTGCCCGTTACCGCTTCTGAGTCAGAAGCTCAGGTACCGCTTGGCGACTATACTCCCAGTACGTCGCACATCGATATTTCCCCCCGAAAAATTCTCGCGGCGCTGGAAACGGTATTGGAAACAATGATATGAAACGCGTTATTTCTGCCTAAGAGCGGGAATGAGCAAAGTAATTAAGCGCTGATACCTTCTTCATGCTCAAACGCCATGGGGGGGATTTCTTCAAGCTCTTGAGAAACCGTATCGCCTTTAGCGGTTTTATGCTCGGGCTTCAAGCGATTCACCAGCGTCTCAAGCTCTTTCTTGTTGCCACTGAGCTTGAAGTAATCGTCAAACGCCTTGGTGGTATTCAGCACATACGAGCGCCCCTGACGGCGCTTGGAAATCATTTTCTTGCTCAGGAGTTCGGAGATATGATCATACGCCGTTGATCCGCGAAGCTCGATGAGATCGGATTGCAGAATCGGGGCCTTGATGGCGATGGCCGAAAGCGTTCGGATAATGGCGGGCGACATTTCAAGCGGCATCATCTTATGAACGATTCGGGCGCAATCTTCCCGTACCTGCAGGATATAACCGTCGGTATCGTCAATTTCAAGGCCTGAACCTTCACGGAAGGCAAAATCCTGAATCAGTTCGCCAAGCGTCATCTCAACGTCTTCTACTGGCGCTTCGACCAGTTCGGAAATCTCCTGAAGGCTTAACGGCTTTGCGGTGATAAACAGAACCGCCTCAATATCCGCCTTGAGTTGTATTGGATCGATTGCTTGGCGCTCTTGTTCTGAGGGGGGTTCTTCATCAGCTTTCGTATGGCTGTTTGTCGCTACTTGATTTTTGGTGCTTTGATCTTCTGGGGCGCTTTGATCTTCTGGCGGCGTCTCTGAAAACGGATTACCTTCGCTTACCGTTACCCCTTCGTAAAATTTTTCAACGGTTTCAGGGTGAATCACAGGTGGGGTGTCCGCTTTCGTTTCTTCAGGCTTTTGTGCAGACTCGTCGTTGGTCTCTTTTGTTGTATGGGGCACTTGATTCGGTTGTTGCTCTGGCTCAGCCATCGAAAGATGTCCTTTGCTTTATTTTTGGAGGCGGATGAGTTTTATGCGGGCAGTGTTTCATTTGGCTCCACTGGGGGTGAGGCGGGAACGATGTAAACCTCGTCATAGAAATTGTCCTGGGTCAGGTCAATTTCCCCCCGGGCCGAAAGAAAAAGTAAGGCTAAAAACGCTGAAATTTTATCAATGCCGCCTTGCTGGGTCAATTGGGTTAGCGAAACGGCCTTGGTGTTAAAGAAAATTTCGGTCAAAAACTGTTGCAGCGAAAAAATCGTTTCTTCAATAAACTCTTCGTGTGCCATATCCTCAATATCATCGGCGGTGAAGTCCTCATAGTCCATCATTCCCGCACGCCTGCGCTCGACTTTCTCGACCTTTTCGCGCAAGCTGCGCTCACGCTCAAGCGCCTCGTATTTTTTCAGTTCGCGAATCAAATCGCTCAGGGTGACGGTTCGGATGCGGGGTTGTCGGGTACTGGTGCGCCGTTGAATCACCTCTTCAAGCGAGTTGAAACGAAGCTTGGGTTGAATCGCCCCCTCAAGAAAGTCCGGATCCAGCTCGTGATCAGCTATTGCCTCATCTTCCGGCGGATTCAGGTAATTGATGCCAGCTAGCTGATCGGACTTCATCCTCAAAAGAACGGCCAAAAACAACAGCGTTTTGCCGGTAACCTTGAGATCGGTTTCCTTAAGTTCTGAAACAGCCTTGAGATACTCGTCGGCAACTTTGACGATATCGATGTTCCATGGGTCGATTTGCCCTGATTTGGCCAGGTGTACCAACAACTCGATACCACCGAGCTCGTTGCGTTCTGTTTCAAGCGGTGTGGCATAAGGTTTTTCTTCAGCCCTTACCTTTGGCGCTTTTGTGTTAGATACTCCTGCCTGAATGGCATATAAAAGCTCCTCACCGCCAGCCGGTGACTGGTTAATCGTATGCAGCGGGTTTATTTCCTGGGGGTTCATCATCGTTAAGAGGCAGCCTGTATCTTGTCGGTATTTTTGTCCGGGGCTTTTTTAGAAGAGTTTTTTGAAGCCTTTAGGGGATAATCCGATGCCGTTTTGGCGTTCTGGGAAGATTCAATCAGATCGCTTAAGCCTTCTGCGTTCTCTATCTCATCACGCAGCTTGATGCCAGTCACCTTGGTAATGCCGTTATTTTTTTGCGTTACGCCGATGGTTCTATCGGAATGTTCCAGCATCGGTTTTCTGAGCGACACCACCACAAACTGAGCCCGCCCGGCCTCGCGTTTCACCATATTGGCAAGCTTCTCGGCGTTGATGCCATCAAGGTTCTGATCGACTTCATCCAGCGCGTAAAAGGGTGCTGGCATATAACGCTGGAGCGAGAAGACAAAGGCGAGTGATGTCAGCGATTTCTCGCCGCCGCTCATAGCTTCCACACGCTGTATTTTCTTTCCCCGAGGCTGTGCGTAAATCGCCAACCCCCCTGCAAAGGGATCTTCCGGGTTGGTCAACAGCAAGTGGCCGTTGCCGTCTGAAAGTTCAGCGAAAATTGATTTGAAGTTCTGATCAACGCCCTCAAACGCCTTCATAAACGTGGTGCGCTTAAGCTCCTGATAGCCGAGAATTTTTAAGCCAATCGCTTCTTTTTCGTCATTGAGCGTTTTGATTTTATCGGACAATTCGTTGCGGCGGTCGCTCACCTTGTCATACTCGTCAATGGCCAGCATATTGACTGGCTCCATCGCTTCCATCCGGCGCGACAGTTTCTGGATATTGCCGGTAATTTCATCGGCGGGGGGAAGTTTGTCCGCCGCAATGCTTTCAATCTCAATGCCGGCACTTTGCAATTCTGCTGAAACGGCGGCCAGCTCAGGCTCCAGTTCTTTCTGACGGCTTCTGAGCGTGGCAAGGGTTTCATCGAGTTGTTCCAACAAACGCTCTTTAACGTTCTTTTGTTTTTCAAGCTCCAGCAACTGGGTCTGTACTTGATCGCGCTCGTCCTGCAGCTTGCGTAACTCTTCGCCAAGGGCCAACGTCTGCACTTCCAGCTCGTTAATCTGCATTTGCGTCAATTGGATTTCTTCCTCGGCCTCGGTTTTTTCCTTGGCCTTGTTTTCAATGTCGGCGGTGGCCTCAGCGATTCGGCCCTTGCAATCCTTGATACCGACATCCTGAAAATTGCGCTCCATCTCCTTGCTTTTCAGGCTGGTCTGGACTTTGCGCATCTCGCCGTCGTAATAATCCAGCTGGAATTTGACGGAGGTCATCTCCTGGCGAATCGCGTCAATCTTATCGGAGGGGAGTTGTTTTTCCACCGCCTCAAGTTCACCCTGGCAGGCCACAATCGCTTTTTCAGAGTCGTCCAGTTGGTTTTGCAGGAGTTTTAACTCTTTTGCGTAGGCATTAACCTGTTCATCCAAATCGGCGCTTTGCAGAGCATTGCCGCCGCCCTGAGCGCCCAGTTCTTCAAGCTGGGCTTGTACGCCTTCAAATTCCGCGCTTGTGCGGCTATGCCTGCTGATAACATCCTGGGCGCTATCCTGCGTGTTTTGCAGTTTCAGTTCAAGCTGGGTCAGCGATTTTTCAAGCCGATCTTTTTCAGCAAGCGTTTCATCCAGTTTTTTCTTCAGCGTTTCCAGTTCCTGATCAGCCGACTGACTGGACGCAAAATAACCTTGCCCCTTGGCTTTGAACGAGCCGCCGGTCATTGCCCCTGATTTTTCAAGCAGGCTGCCATCCAAGGTGACCATTCGGTATTTGCGCAACAGCGGCTTGGCGCTTTCCATATCCTCAACGATAAGCGTATCACCCAGCGCGTAAGCAAAAACGTCATCGAATTTGGCGTCACAGGAGAGCAGGTTGAAGGCGAAATCAATAACACCGGGAGCCGCCGGTAAGGGTGGTAAGTTTCGGAAAGGCTGAATTTTACTTAAAGGCAGAAACGTCGCACGACCCGCGTTGGTTTTTTGCAGATGTTGGATCCCTTGATTGGCAATCGTTTCGTTATCCACCACGATATTCTGAACACGGCCGCCCATGGCGATTTCCATTGACAGGGCGAATTCCGATTCCACGCTGCCCAGTTGCGCAAGCGTACCGTGGACGCCTTTGAAGTTTGCATCCAGTACCGTGTCAACCGCCCTGGAAAAGCTCATTTCGGCAATGGCCCGCGTTCTGGCGTCCAGTTGCAGATATTCCCGATTAAGCTGGTTAAAGCGCCCGATAACCTCATTGAGGGCAATGCGGTTTTTGCTGTAATCGATTTGTGTTTGGCGAATCAGGCCTTCAAAAGAGGCTTTTTCAAGGCTCAGCGCTTCCAACTGGGGGGCCAGCACCCTGTGCTTCTCTTGTAATTGGACTTGTTTTTCGCCCGATTCACTCAAGCGCGAGAGGCGAAGCTCTTTTTCAAGGCCGCAACGCTGAATGCCGGACTCGATATCAAGCAATTGGCGCTTCTTGGCGCTTTTTTCATCCTCAAGGGCGCCAAGCCGTTTTCGGATATCGGCGCGCTTAATGGAGAGTTCACCACCTGTTCCGGTCAAGGCGTCAAACTGGTCATTGAGTTTCTGGTAAGCCTTGTTTTCGGTTTCAAACAAGCCTTGCAATTCTTTAAGCTGGTGGGTAAAGCCTGAAACTTCAGCGTCAATGGCTTCGATGTTATCCTGCTGGCGCCTGATGTCTTCATGCATTCGCGCAATACGCTGGGTGGCTTCAGCCGATTTTTCATCGATAAACGCTATCGCGTCTTCTTTTCTGGCAATATGGCCCTTTAAGCCCTCAATCTGCTTTTTTAAGGCAATCTGCTGGTCTTCGCCCTTTTTCTTGACCTCGTTGGAGAGATTCTGCAACTCCTGGCGGGTGGTGACGATATTAACCGCAAGCGCTTCGATGCCTTCCTGGGTTTGGGCCTTTTCTTTTTTGGCGTTGGCCAAATTTTCCTGGGTCTGCTGGATGGCTTTTTTTAGATCGACGTATTTTGCCGAAAGCAACATGCCTTCGTATTGCTGCTTCTCATCGCGCAGCTTTTTATACTTCAGGGCATGTTCGCGTTCACCGGCAAGCTGTTCAAGCCTCACTTCAATTTCGCCCAAAAGCAGCGTGTTGCGCTCGATATTAACGCCAGTGGCTTCAAGCTCTTTGTTAGCCTGTTCAATCTTGCGGTCAAACTCCGCAACGCCTGCAATCTCATCGACGATTTTGCGGCGCTCCATCGGTGACATGTTGACGATGCTCTGCACATCGCCTTGCATCATGACGTTATAGGTGCCGGGCGACACGTTGTATTGTCCCAATACCTCGTGGATATGCGACAGGGTGGTGGGCTCGTTATTGAGGTAATACGTGCTGGTGTAGCCGGAGTTGTTGCCCTTGATGCGTCTTGCGATCTGGATAAATTCACCGCTAGTCAGATCGACGGGTGGTAAATTTCCGCCGTTGACAATGTCTTCTGTATTCGTGAGATCGTTTGGGACATCCGTAATCGTATGGTCGCCGCCTTCATCAGGTGATACGGTATCTAGTGAGAGTTGTTCAGCACTTGGCGCAACAGGCTGGATTGCCAGCTCCTTGGCGTCTTTCTGGAAGGTGATGACGACCTTGCATTCCTTGCGGCGAGAGAGATTGTTGATGAGATCCGAGAGCTTCTCGGCCCGCATGGTTCTTGAGGTGGAAAGCCCCAGGCAGAAGAGGACGCTGTCGATGATGTTGCTTTTCCCCGAGCCGTTGGGGCCAGAAACGGTCGTAAAGCCCCGCTCGAACGGAATAATGGTTCGTTCTGCGAAGGACTTGAAATTATCGATGTCGATCCGGTAAATATGCATCAGGCGTTTGCTGCTTTTTGATTGCCGTTACTGTATGGACTGGCGGGGGTTAGGGTGATGTCTTCCAACATAAGTATCTTTAAAACAGGCCCTCACAGGCAATTGATAGGGAAAAAGTCTGAAAATGAACTGTCGGGGCCAAATAGACCCGATTAAAGATGCTTGTTTAATTTAAAAACGGGATAACTCTCTTCAAGTAGTACTGAACCCCAGCCAAAAGGCCAATATTGTCTTTTAAGACCATTAGCGTCTGTTTAATTAATGATTGCTAATTCGAGACAGTTAATAGACCGAATAATCCTTATGAAAGGTCATTATATCGGTTTATCCCTCATTGTATCCAATAGGAGGGGCCTTCGGCAAGAAAAAGCTTTGCGAAGGAAAGGCTTTGCCCATTGGTATGTTATTTTTGTTTTCTCGCTCAGACGTTTCAAGAGGCTTTTGACGGCGTTTTTACGCTGATGCCGCTCTTTGTGGGGTATAATGGAGCCATCATAAAGTTTTAGCCCAAGTTAGAGAGCCCTTATGCCAAGCTTACAACACGAAGCGAAAATCGATCTCCCTTACCTGTCTGAAAAAGCTCACGTTAAAACTTACGAAAACGGTTACACGTTTGTCTTTGTGCCTAAAAAAGGCGATGTCTTCAACGTCAGCACCTGGGTGCGCACAGGCTCTATCCATGAGGACGAAAAAATCAACGGGATCTCGCACTTCTTGGAGCATCTGCTCTTTAAGGGCACCGAGCGCTTCAAGCCTGGCGAGTTTGACCACAAGATGGAATCGATGGGGGCGATTATCAACGCCGCCACCTGGAAGGACTTTACGTTTTACTACGTGACAGGCCCCAAGGGAGTTCCCTCTGAAACCGGTGCGTCCGAGAATTTCGAGACGGCCCTGGATATGCATGCGGATATGATGCTCTGCTCGACGATTCCAGATGCGGAAGTCGGCCCCCAATACGACCCGTTTGATGCGGACTACGCCGGTGAAAAGCGCGAGCGCAGCGTGGTGATTGAAGAAATCGGCATGCGTGAGGATCAGCCTTGGACGAAGGTTTATAACAGCGTAAACCACATGATGTATCCCGAAGGTCATCCCTATCAGCGAGATGTCATCGGAACGCGTAAAATCATCGGGGAAGTGCCCAGAGAAACCATTGTTGATTATTACAAAACCTGGTACTCCCCGCAGAATATGACCACCATCGTGGTGGGCGATTTTGAGCCTGGTGATTTGGAAGCCAAGGTTCTCAAGTGCTTTGATTTTAAAAACCGAAAAGCCGATGCCCTGCCGATGGAAAACTACCCGCTGGATGCGGCTCGAAAATCCAAACAGTACGAGGAAGTGAAAGGCGATTATCAGACGGCGTTCTTTATTATTGGCTATCACGCCCCACGTCCCAAGGTTTTGAAGGAAACCATCGCGCTGGATATCGTCAGCCACGTGCTGGGTGAAAGTCGCAATGCCCGGCTGCCCCAGGCGTTGATTGAAAAGCCGGAAAAGCCGATTTTCAACTATATTGGTTGCGATCAGTCCACTTACAAGCTGGGCAACGTGTTTTATATCCAGGGGAACTACAATTGCCTGGAAGGCCCGGATTTTCCCGCTGTTCCACCTGAAGCGGCCATGGCGCAGGTTTTTGGCGAGGTCGAGAAACTGCTGCTCAGCGAGCCGTTGACTCAGGATGAGTTCAATCGTGCGGTGAAAAAAATGAAGGTGGATTTTGCGGCAACGTCCGAGACGGCCTCTGGCATTGCTGAAACCATCGGCGAGTGCCTGACGGTGACGGGAGATTTGGCCCAGTATGTGGATTATCTTCCCACGCTTGAATCCTTAACACTTGAGGAGGTCTTGAAAGTCGCCAAAAACTATCTGGCAAGGGACAAGGCCTACACATCAGTGTTGCTGCCAAATCATTAGGCTTGTTATTTCCGTTTTTACGGGAATGACAAACTCTAAATATTTTTGAAAAAGAAAGACCTGATTGCATATGCTCTCCACGCGGGAAAAACTCACCATTCACCAGGAAACGCTCAATAACGGATCGCTGCTCCTGTTTAAAAAGCTTCCCAGCGCGCCGCGCCTGGCGATTGTTTTTGCCATTCCCGGCGGGAACCAGCGCGATAATATCCCCGGCATCAGCGACCTGGTGGATCGCTTGCTGATGAAAGGGACTCAAAGCAGATCACAGGAAGAGATCGCCATTGCCATTGACGGGCTAACGTTGGATTTGGACATTGATACGAAGCGTGATTACAGCGTGATTAGCGCAACGCTTCTGGAAGAAGATCTGGAAGCCTCGCTTGAGATTATTGCCGATCTCTTCTATAACGCGCTGCCGGATAAGACGCTTGAAAGCGAACTGGCCAGGGAAAAAGAAAAACTGGTCGGCGAAATTATGATGGAATTGGACTCCCCCAAAAGCCGGGCCTCTGATTTGTTTGGCAGAACCTTGTTTGAAAATACGCCGTATGGCGTGGTCAGCAGCGTCGTGTTGGAATCGCTTCCGTTGATTGATTCGGCTCAAACCGTTAAGGCGCATTATCAAGGGGCTTATCAAACCGAATGCATGGTGATTGCCGTAACCGGCAATATTGACGAAAAACGTTTGAAAAAAGCCCTGGAAAGCCATTTCCCCAAACGCCAGCAGCCACCTTCGTTAATCGATCCAGCGTTGATTACGCGCCTTGAAAATCTGGCGCTTCCCAAAAACCAATATGTCAGCTATGCCAAGGATGATTCCTCGCAGGCGCACATCTACAAGGGCTGGCTGGTGCCGGGGGTTCATCATCCGGATTTTTACGCCCTCTCGCTGATGAATACAATTCTGGGGGGCGCCGGGTTAAGTTCGCGGCTGTTTTTGGAACTGCGCGACAAGCAGGGGCTTGCCTACAATGTTCGAAGCGCGCTGGATACCGTCAAGCACAAGGGGGCTTTCACGCTTTATATTGGCACGGAACCCTCGAACAAGGAAAAGTGTCTCAAAGGCTTTGAGGAAGAATGCGGTAAATTAATCAAAACACTGGTTTCCGCAAAAGAACTGGCCGACGCCAAGCGCAACATGCTTGGCCGCCGCTCGATTTACCTTGAAACAGGCCCCCAGCTCTGTGGTTATATTGCGGGCAATTACGTGATGGGAAAAACCATTGAAGATATCGAAGCCTTGCCTGAGCGAATTGAAGCCATTACGTCCGCCGATATCCAGCGCGTGGCTGAAAAATACATGAGCCCTTCTAACCCGCATGTGACCAGTATCTCCGGCCCTTCCAGCATTCTGTAGAAGTTAAGTTCAGATGTTGGAGCCTCCTTTTTTAAAGCCGCTTCTGCCGCCGGAAGGCTCGGCGTTTTATACGTATATACTGTTATGCGCGGACGGGACGTTTTATACCGGCTGGACAACGGATGTGGGCAAGCGTTTGAAGGTGCATAACGAGGGGAAAGGGGCAAAATACACACGCTGCCGATTGCCTGTGAGTTTAATCGGCTTCTGGAAGTTTGAAACCAAGTCCGAGGCGATGAAGTTGGAGCATTGGATCAAACAATTGCCAAGAACGGCCAAGCAGCGGTTTATTCAAGACGAGAAAATTCCCCTCGACTTTCTCAAAGCCTGCCGGAACGAAGATTTATAACCGGCAATAAAAAACCGCAGAATGAATCTGCGGTATATCAAGAACTTTACCGGGTGTTCCCCCGAATCCCAGTAAATAATTCTAAGGAAGTGAGAGAGAAGAGAGAGAGTAGAAAAAGAAGAAAAAGCTTTTACGATGAAGCGCGTGCCAGTAACTTTTCAACAGCTTCTGCAAATGCGTCTGCATGAGGTGCCAAAGTAGTGGGTATTGCATCTCCCGCTGAGAGGCCTGCGTTGTGAAGTATACTGGGTTTAAAGCCACGAACGTGACCTTCAGGCGTAAGCACCGCTAATACAGGATCGCCATGTGGCGGATCAATTTGCACTGCAATCGAGCCGTTTTTGCCAGTGCCTGCTGGTGGCAAAGAAGCGTGTGCTCTTGCGCCGTTTGAAAGTACAACTTCATCACGAGGGGGTGGAAAATGGATAGCTCCATTGCCGTGACTTTTTCTCAAGGCGGCGGTTAACGCCTCTAATCCGTCACTGAGTAAAGAAGGGCTTACTGCTCCTGGCATAATCCAATTCCTATCATTAGAAATGTTACAAGCACTTGCTTTTTAACCGAAAAAGGCGTTGCTAACCTGCTTGGCCTTGGTTTTGATGTTCAGGTTGATGCGGTTATATTTGTCCAAAAGCGCCAAGCTTCCATTAATGACATCCTCGCAGTCGCGATAGATGCCGTTTAATTCCTTGTTTTCCTTTACCAGGTTGGAATACTGCATCCCCAGAATACTTTCGATCTCCCGGTTGCTGAGTTTGCTGGGGTCGAGATTCTTATGCTGGTAATACGGCATGGGGCCGCTTGGTTTTGGTTGTTGCTGCTGGTTCATCGCCCTTAAACCCCTGTAGTCCCCTGTCCACAATCCAATCCATATTTTAAAAGCCGGGAATGCCTGTTGGGTTCCAACAGGATAGTCTTTGCTTAATATAAGCCCATAAACCCAAGCCCAGCTATATGTCCTTGATGGCATTTCCCGTGGACATCGCCTCGGGAGGCCTACCAATATGACTGCCTTCAATTTTGTCAGTTAATGCGCTGGCGATACAATATCGCTTACATCAGCATAAAAACAAGCAAGGAGGAAATTGATGTCAGTTTGTAACGTATTATTTCAAAAGCGGCTTAAAATCATTCTTTCGGATATCTGAACAATATCTTTGATAGAGCTAAAGATAATATGCTCTGGAACGAAAGGGCTTGGATCGAGCCGGTTGGACATAAGATCATCAAGCCTCAATTAGCCGCTCTGCGACTAGGCGGAGGGTGGGTTTTTTGCGATAATGGCCCTTCCTATGGCATTTAAAGCGAAATGCGCGCAAGCAAGTAAGAAGTCCCACCCTTATGAAAACCAAAAAGCCCGAGGCGACAGAGCCTGCTCTCAAAGAAAAGAAAGAAACGGTTGCAGGTCTGGCGCAGACGGCTCCAGCTTCCAAGCCTGCTATTCATATTCAAGGCGCGCGCGTTCATAACCTGAAAAACGTCAGTTGCGATTTACCGCTTGAAAAGTTGACGGTCATTACCGGGCCCTCAGGCTCTGGCAAATCCTCTTTGGCGTTTGATACGCTTTATGCCGAGGGGCAACGGCGCTTTATCGAATCGATGTCTTCTTATGCCAGGCAGTTTCTGGCTCGAATCGAAAAGCCGGATGTCGATAAAATCGAGCACATCCTGCCTGCCATTGCGCTGGAGCAGAAAAACAGCGTTAAAAACGCCAGAATGACGGTGGGTACTGCAACTGAAATCGACGATTATGTGCGCGTTCTGATGGCGGCTCTGGGAAAGACGCATTGCAGCGTTTGCGGGCATACGGAGGTCAGCCGGGCTAATCCTGCCAGAATCGAGCAGGCAGTGCTTGGCTTTGATGAGGGTACAAAGCTCCTGTTGCTTTCGCCTATTCATCTAAAAGAAGTTTCCCTGGATGATGTTCAGGCCAAGGGCTTTGTTCGGGTGCTGCATCAGCAGGAGATGATTGAGCTGACGCCTGAAAGTAAGACCAGGCTTTTATCGAAAGTCAATGAGCATGAAACGCTCTACGTGGTGATTGACCGTTTGGTTGTAAGAAAAAACAGTAAAAACCAAAAAAGCCTTGGGGCAAGGCTTGTGGAGTCTATTCAGCACGCATTGACCCTGGGCAACGGTAAAATCGAAATCAGAAATCTTGATACGTCCGATACGCATGTATACCAGAGCGAATACGCCTGTCTGAACTGTCATACGGCTTACCCTGAGCCTTTTCCCAATTTATTCTCCTTTAACAGTCCCTTGGGAGCATGTCCAAGCTGTGAAGGCTTTGGCAGAATTATCGGGTTGGATCTGGATAAAGTCGTTCCCAATAAAAAGCTCTCGTTGAAAGAGCATGCGGTACATCCTTTTTCCACACCCGCCAACGAGGAAATGTACACCACCTTAATGGCCGAGTGCAAGAAGCGGAAAATTCCTGTTACTAAGCCTTATGCCGAATTAAGCGATGAACAAAAAACGTTTGTGATTGAAGGCGGCGGAGATTATTACGGCATCCGCCCGTTTTTTGACTGGCTGGAAACCAAGAAATATAAAGTCCATGTGCGCGTAATGCTTGCCAAATATCGCGGCTATTACCTTTGCCCGGAGTGTATGGGGTCGCGTTTGCAGAAAAACGCGTTAAATGTCTACTTGCTTTCAGGCAATCAAGCCAAGAATATGCTGGATATCGGCAAGATGACCATTGGCGATCTTCAGGCTTTTTTCAAAGGCTTGACGCTGAATGACCATGAGCGCTTACTTTCAGAGCGGCTGTTGCAAGAGATTGAAAACCGCTTGGATTATTTGAATCGCATCGGTCTTTCTTATCTGACGCTTTCCAGGCAGGCCAGAACCCTTTCGGGTGGAGAATCCCAGCGTATTCATCTCTCCAGCGCCCTGGGAAGCCGACTGACGGATACGCTGTATGTTCTGGATGAACCGACCGTGGGGCTTCACGCCAGAGACACCGATCGGCTGCTTGGCATTTTACGCGCCCTTCGCGATCACGGCAATACGGTTATCGTGGTTGAGCATGACCCTGACATGATGCTGAATTGCGATCACATCGTCGATATGGGGCCAGGGGGAGGGGAGGAAGGCGGCCGGATTCTTTATGAAGGCAGCCCCAAAGGGTTACTTTCCTGCAAAATTTCCCAGACAGGCCGCTTCCTGTCTCAGCCAAAGCTTGCGCTTTCTAAAAAACACCCCTCATCCGGCCTTCCCCCAAAGGGAGAAGGGATTCGTATTATTGGGGCACGGGGCAACAACCTGAAAAACCTGACGGTAGCGTTTCCCAAAAACACGCTGGTCTGTGTTAGTGGGGTTTCAGGCTCAGGAAAATCTACTCTCATCAAACAGACGCTTTTTACGGCTTACGAGCATTCCCACGGGCAATCCCTGCAATTGGATGCCGCACCTTGTGACGCCATTGAAGGGCTTGAAGGGTTTTCCGAAGTGCTGATGATCGATCAAAGCCCGCCCGGCCGCTCTGCGCGCTCGAATCCTTTAACCTATGTGAAAGCCTACGATGATATCCGAACGCTGATGGCCGGTACGCGAAAAGCAAAAATCCTGGGCATAACGCCGAGCGACTTTTCCTTCAACTCGGTTGGCGGACGCTGCGAGGCGTGCGAAGGCTTGGGCACCGTTACGATCGATATGCAGTTTATGGCCGATGTCACTATGACGTGTCCTGATTGCGGGGGCAAACGCTTTGCGCCAAACGTGCTTTCCGTTGAGCTGGAACCTGCTGATTCGAAACATTCAGCGGCCACCTCTTTGAATATTCATGGAATCCTGGAAATGACCGTCGATGAGGCGGTAGTTTATTTTGAGCCTTACCCCAAAATCATGCGAAAATTACTGCCGCTTCAGGAAATTGG
Organism: Vampirovibrionales bacterium; assembly: GCA_035285165.1. GTDB lineage: Bacteria > Cyanobacteriota > Vampirovibrionia > Vampirovibrionales > Vampirovibrionaceae > JAYKHP01. The sequence continues at coordinate 109,395 of JAYKHP010000022.1, forward strand.
CCTTGGATACCTCAGGCTTGGCCAAGCCACGGCGACCTTATCCGGTGGTGAAGCCCAGCGTTTGAAGCTTGCCAGTTACCTGAAAGACGCCAAGCCTGACAGGGGGAACCAGAAGCCGGTTCTGTTTCTTTTTGACGAGCCGACAACGGGCTTGCATATGGCCGATATTTATCGTTTGGTGGAGGCGTTTCGACGCATTTTAGCCGCCGGTCATTCCTTGATTGTGATTGAGCATAACATTGATTTTATCGCGCAATGCGATTACATCATTGATCTGGGCCCCGAAGGCGGCGAAACGGGTGGATACATTGTGGCTGAAGGCAGCGTTGAAGAAATGATTGCAGCCAAGCAGAGCGAAACCGGAAAGTATCTCAAACAAAGGCTTTATGAAGCGCTTTCCTCAAGTCGGTAATTTCACCGGTGCATCGGTCAGTGCATCCGGGAGAAAACTACCCGGTAATTTTAGCCGAGCGTTGATTGCTGCTGGCGATTTCTTCCATCAGGTTTTTAAAACTGTGTAAACAGTCTTTGACCATATGTTCCGGGTTGCTGAAGATATGGCCGAACGTCTCTCCCACAACGCCTGCCGGGGGGTCGTACTGCAACGTGACCGTCACATGGGTAAGGTTGGGTGAAAGCGCTTCGAAGCGAACCGCGCCGCGATTTGCAATGGTGTTGATCGCTTTCTTTTCATTTTCTTTATTTTCTTCAGGCTCAATGGTATGCCACGCAATAATTTGCTCCTCGGGCCTTCCCTCCATAACGGCCTCCCATTCAATGGGCGCTCCCATCGGGCCATCGACCACCCAGCGCCATTGCTTGTTTTCGGTTTTCCGAATGCTTTTAACGTGTTTCATAAATCGGGGAAACTCTTCAAAGCGCACCCACTGGGAGAAACACTCGACTGCCGGCGCGTGGATGTTTAATTCCTGTTGAACGCTACTCATCAGTAACCTCCTTATCGTATGACGCATCTGCTTTCTGGATTTCACGCTCGATCTCTTTCGCAATTTCATAAAGCCCGGGTTCCTTTTTGGTTTACATGTACAGCGTAAGGAAATTTCGTTCAGGACTCAATTGGAAAGGCGGCGGTTAGTCGGATGGTCTGAAGCGGTAGTCTTTAGAGTACTTGCCCGCTTAGATTGGGATTTAATTGCCGAGTTTGTTTCCAAGAATAGAACCGGGTTTGTTTTCCTCCTCTTCTCCTCTAAATAGAGGAAGTGTTCCATGGGAAATAAAAGCCTGCCTGCTCTTGCGCCGAGGGTAACAATAGGACAAAAGCCATGGCAGTTTTTCGCACAAGTTGCATTTCGCCAAAAACCGCTTATGGTTTCGCATAAGGTTTTTGAATTTCAAAAATTTAAAGGAGCATTCTATGGTATTGCGCGGTTATGTCAACGCCACAGGCGACGGGCTGGAAATTTCCGTCCAAGGCATGATGACCCAGTTGGGCATCTATGACATTCATGCGCAAAACCTGATGCATTTTGGGCTTCCGGGTTATCAGAGAAAAGACCCGGTGGTCACCTCTTTTGTTGAGTATCTTGGCCCTAATGGCGTGGATAAAGCTGTCAGCACCGAGATAGGCCGCATTCGTCAATCTGGAAATCCTCTCGATTGCGCGTTAAATACAAAAGGGTATTTCCAGTTGATGAATGCGGATGGCACCGTGGAATTGACACGCGATGGCCGGATGAAAATGGATAAGGACGGCTTTTTGCGTTCGGTGGATAATCGCCCTTTTCTTTCCGCTTCAGGCGTTCCTGTGCAATTCAGCGTGATTCCAACCGAGCTTGAGAAGCAGGTAAAAATAACAGCCAACGGGGATGTTACGCTGTACAACCTGAAAACCGGAAAAATCGATTATACCGAACGCTTGGGTATTGTCTCGGAAACCGGTTCTGTTGCAGACAAAGTCGATGTGAAGCAGGGGTTTGTCGAAGATTCAAACGTGATGCTCCAGAACGAATATACGGCCATTATGCCGCTTCGCAGACAGTTTGAAGCCAACCGCCAACTGTTCATTATTCAGAACGACACGCTTTCCAGAATGATCCAGGAGCTTGGCAGAGCCCAGTAATGACAAGCCCGGTAATGACAAATTAGGAAGATAGGACAAAATCGTATGCTCGATCATATTATGCAGACGGCGGCTTTTAACGCCACGAAACAGTTTGAATCGCTTGAAAAAGTGTCCCAGAATGTGGCGAATATGAACACCTACGGTTTTAAGAACGTTCGCTTCGATCAGTATCTGGATGCTTCCAACCAGTTGAACGGCACCCAACGTGAAGACTATGCCCAGGGAAGCGTTCAGGTGACAGGTAGACCGTTGGATGTCGCCATTGAAGGGCCAGGCTTTTTGCCCGTTACCCAGCCCGATGGCACCACGGCGTATACAAGAGATGGCAGTCTCGCCCTTAACGCAGATGGTTATATCGTCAGCAACCGGGGCGATATTGTTGGCAATGGCATTAAAATTCCTGATAATTACCAGGAAGTTCTGATTGACAAGACGGGTGATGTGAAAGTGAAGACCACCGCCAAGTCCGATCCTTTTAAAGTGGGTCATATTGATCTGGTGCGTTTCAATAACCCGGAAGGTTTGCAAAGCATCGGCTATAACAAATTGCTGATGAGCGATGATTCAGGCCAGCCCATTGTTGATACGGACAGCAAAATCAAGCAAGGCAATCTGGAGCGTTCCAACGTCAACGTGTTTTACCAGGTGGATAACATCCTGCGCTTAAACGCGTCAGTGATTTCCAACTTCCGGATTGTGAAATTTTCAGATGACCTCTACCGTCAGGCGGTTAACCTGAGGCAGTAGCTGAACTGATTGCTTCTTACTTAATCCCGGCAAAAGCCGGAACGAGAAGAACGCCAAAAACATCAACCCAGAACATCGACTAAAAACATCGAAGGAATAAGCGCAATGGAGTTATTTCCGTTCGGACAGGTGGAGCATACGCTCAAGGCTCTTTCCGAAAAACAAAAGCTGACCAGCAACAACCTGGCCAATGCGCACACGCCCAATTACCAGGCCAAGGATATTTCATTTGCCGAGCTGATTGGCAATATGAACCAGCCCTTTGAGACGGATCTTGCAAGAAAAATGGGCAGCCAGATGCCCGAGGCGCTTTCAACCGGAATGCCGGTGGATATGCAAAAAGAGCTGATCGATATGCAAAAGACGATGTTGTTTTACAGCATGACCACACGTCGTGCGTCGACCATTTTTAACGGTCTGAGAACGGCTTCCCAGATCGGTCGATAGTGCTTGAGTCTGAACGCTGCATTCAGCAACGTTTTCTCTTCCTCCTCACATTGGATGACGTGTTTCAAGTAAGCGTCAAAATTGCCTAAAGCCTACTTGAGATCAAAAGGATTTAACGCAACATGACTTTGAACAGTTCTCTGAATATCGCAAGCGGCGCCCTCGGCGCACAATCCGAACGGATGAAAGTGGCGGCAAGCAACATCGCCAATTCCAGTACGCCCAACTATATCCGTAAAATTCCTGTGCTGGCTGAAACCGAGCAGATGGGCTTTGAGGATGTGATGGGCATTTTAAGAAGCGGCAATGGCGTGGTTCGCGCGGCGGTTTCTTACAGCCCAAGCGGTGTGGTCATGCAGGGTGTTATTGGCGACCCCACCCCCGGCAGGCGGGTATACAGCCCCAACCATCCCGAGGCGGACAAGGACGGGTTTATTACTCTGTCCAACAGTAATGTTATGGCCGACATGGCCGATGCGATGACTACTCAGCGCCTTTATGAAGCGAATCTGGCGGTGGTCAGTATCGTCAAGCAAATGGCCAACCGCGCCCTTGAGATTGGCCGAGGCCAGTAGAAGACCTAAATAACTGAGGAGATTGCCGCCTCGTCGTTTTGCGCCTCCTCGCAATGACCAATCCAATGAAGGTAAATGTGATGAACAGTCTTGGGCAATTGCAATCAGGTCAGGGCATTGCGGCCATTGAAAGCCGCGTCCGCCAAATCGAAAGCATGATTGCAAGCTTTCAGGCCCCTAAGTTACAAGGCTCGATTGGCGCTAATCAAAGTGCCGGTAATTTCTTGAGCACGCTTGGCAAAACCGCGCTTAGCGAAACGGCTACGGGCGCTGAAATTACAACCGGCCAAGACGATATTGTTATTCCAAATCTGCCTGGTCAGTTTGAGCCCATGCTTGATCCGGGGGTTCCCCAACTACCACCTTTGGAAAACGTTTCCTCTCTGAAGGAACTGTCCTCTCTAAACGCGATGAACGGCGTTTTGAAAACAAGCAGCGTGAAAGCGACCCGTTCTGAAAGTGCTGAAAAAAGCTCCCTGGCCTCATTGATTGATTCGCTCAGTGGTCAGTATGGCGTGGATAACGCTTTAATCAACGCCATCGTTAAACAGGAATCCGGTTTTAACCCAAATGCCGTTTCTTCTTCCGGAGCGGTTGGTCTGATGCAACTGATGCCTGAAACTGCTAACGCGCTGGGCGTTATAAATCCGTCTGATCCAAAAGAAAACCTGGATGGCGGCGTTCGCTACCTCAAGCAATTGTTATCCCAGTTTAACGGCAATATTCCCCTGGCACTGGCGGCTTATAACGCTGGCCCAACGGCAGTCAAAAAACATGACGGTATTCCGCCTTACGCCGAAACGCAGCGCTATGTCAAAAACATTTTGAAAACCTATCTTTCAAGCAAAGAAAGCGTTTAATTTGACTGGCGCTGAAAAATGCTTACACTTGCGAAAAACGGCAGGATTCTGCTGGGTCATATGAACGAGCTGGCTGAATAAGCGCTGGGATTGGCCGAAGCCTCAATAAGAACAAAGCTTTTGGCGGCAATAAAGAATTTGAAGGGAACGGTTTCGATGAATACGGGTTATATTCCAAAAATCGGCGCCTCGGGCATCGATAACCCTTTTAAAGCCACCTTCGGCTCAAATGCCTTCAGCGCCAGGGTCAGTACAGATCCGCTTCAGATGAGCCAAATGATCCAGATGGGGCTGCATCACCTGGATCCCAGCGCGTCTGTCCAATCGGTTCAGAGTGGATCGTTCAAGGATGTTTTGAATAACACGCTTCAAAACGTCAACCAGACGATGGCTGCTCCCGATGCCCTGATGCATGAGGCCATGACCACTGGCAGTGTGGATGTTCACGATGTGATGATTGCAAACGCCAAGTCGGAATTGGTGGTGAACATCGCAGCCCAGATGACCACCAAGGTGATTCAGGCCTATGACAGGATTTTGCAGATTCAGATTTAAAACAGTGGACAGTCTTGCAAAATCCACCAAACGGCCTACAGTCAGGATTAGGTTGAACGCCTTGTCAAGCAAGCCCAAATGTCATTTTTCAGCCTTTATTGGCCAGGCCTCGCCTGCCCTTGAATCCCTTATCCGCCCGATACGGCCCAGTGGAAAACCCCCTACAATGAGGATTGGCATTTTGTGAATAAAGCTTTTCACTTTGTGGTGTTTTTCCTTCGGGCACTTGCAATACCCAACACGCCAAGCAAGTCAAGGGTCAGTCACTTCCCAACATAGATACGCATTGAGTTTATGCCTCCAAGAATCCAGGAACTCCTGCAGCAGCGTAATGTGCAAATCGGCGTCGCCGTTGGTGTTGCGCTGATTATTATCATCGGGCTTTTTATGGTTTTTTCTGGTGGCGGAGGCAACAAGGGCAGTAACTCTCCCGTCATCAGTGACGCGGAACAACTTATTTTGGCTTCCGTTCCCCGCGATCAGGTCGGCAAGGCAATTGAAATTCAAGCATTGATGGCGCGGAACAATTTGCCTGTGGAGCGCGTTCCGGGCGATAATAACGACTTGTCCATCCGCTTGAAAAAAGGCTCTACGGAGGATGACAAAGATCGTGGCCTCATCGCTTTGGTGCAGTCGGGGCTTGTGGACAAAAATATTGGGCTTGAGGCATTTGACAAAGGCGATTTGACTTCATCAAGGGAAGAAAAACGCATCAAGCTGACGCGCGCCCAACAGGGAGAACTTGCCCGGCTGATTCGTAAAATCCCGCCCATTGAGGATGCCAGCGTCAGTCTTTCCATTCCAGAGGCCACGCTGTTTCGCAATCAGCAAAAACCGATGTCCGCTTCCGTTCAGGTGACCATGGCACCTGGGGCGACATTGGATCGGGACAAGGTCAGAAGCATTATCAACCTGATGACCGGAAGCGTTCAGGGCCTTGACGCCCAGCACGTCGCGCTGACGGATACCAACGGCACGGTGTATAACAGCGTGCTGGATATTGGCAGTGAACTGAACGACAAGCTGGCTGAACAGGATACCTACATGCGCCAGAAAGTGGCAAGCCAGTTGGATAAGCTGGTGGGCCCTGGGCATTATGTGGTGACAGTCAGTACACTGCTTCGCGAAGCACCCAAGGAAATGATGACCCAGAGCTTTGACCCCGATGGCTCGGTGGTTTCCAGCAAGCAGACGTTTAACGAGAATTTAAACGCCAACGCCAAGCAGGGCGATGCCGGTGGGCCGGTGAGTAGCGTTTTGCCCCAAGGCATTGCCGTTGCCACCGATAGCGAGCGCAGCAGCAAGGATTATGACCGTAACGGGCAGGAAGTGACTTATGAAAACACCAAGGTGCAGACTTACGAAACCCGGATGCCCGGGATGATTGAAGATATTTCCGTTGCGGTGACCATCGACAAGACCCGTTTCCCTAATTTGCCTGAGCGTGACTTGCGCCATCTTGTCGCCAGTGCGGCAAGCCCGAAGGTCGATCCCGACGATGTCAGCATTGCCGCCGTCGATTTCAAGAGCCCGGATTTAATCAGTGGCGCCGGTGCCGAGCCGGTTAAGGCCAGTGACTCTGGTGACGGTCTGAACTGGTTGCCGTGGGCGGTTGGTAGTGTTGTGGTTTGCCTGCTTTTGATTGTCCTCTTTACGTTTGTCCGTAGCAGCACCAGCCGCGAGCCCAGCAATTTTGAATACCAGATGACCCAGAATGAACTGCAGAGCTTGCGTGAGCTTGCAAGCCAGCAGCAGTCGCAAATCCAGCAAACCCAAGAGCAGACGCAGGCGTTGCTTGACAATCAGCGCAAGCAGCTTGAAAGTTCCGCGCAACAGATCCAGCCTGCCCAGAGCGAAGAGCTTAAGCAGACCCTGACGCAACTGCAGCAGAGTGTCCAGGGCAGAAATCTTGAGGATGAGGAGGATTTGGATCTTCAAATCAAAAGCTGGATCGAATCGAGTTAAGTCCTCATTAAAACGGCGGAAATCAACCGGATCTCCTTCCTTGCTGGGGCAGTACGGCGTATGATAGGCAAGGGCATAATTGGCTGGAATGAGTTGGATTGGAGAGAAGAAGATAATCCCTATGGCACCCTCCCCTGTTTTTCAAAACGTTGTTCCTCAGGAACTTGCCAGCCAATGGGCAAGCCGCATTGGCGCACGTATGCGCGAGATGGGCATTCCTGAAGAAGAAGTGGTTGAAAACGTTAATATTATCGAATCTTTCTGTAAAACGGCGGCTGAAATTCTCCAGAAAGAACCGGATGTCGTCTTGCCCAACCGCGAGCCCATTCCACTTGATGATGAGCGTGCCCACCTGGTGGTCGATCTGTTTCTGCGAGGCGTTAACCAGGCCAGCAGCCAGATGCGCAGGGACGGTATCGGGTGGGAGAGGCGCAAGGTTCTTCTGGAAACCATTGCCTGGCGAATTTTTAATTTATCAAAGCTCCTGGTAGGGTTACAATTAGATCCAGTCCCTACCTTTCAGGATGTCCTCAAACAGGATAAAGATTTAAAAATGATGATGCGTCACAGTACCGACGAATTGATCCGCCAGGCGATCGCCGGAACATCACCGCCTCAGTGAGATCTTCTTTTGATACGCATCCATAGGAAAATGCGTATCCCTTTAAACTAATAATACGGAACCCTTCCTATGCCGGATCCTCAGGTGATTCAACAATTCAACGAAGAAAAAATCGCCCAACGCATGTCGCAGAAGGCGAAAGAGCGCTTCGTGCATGCCAACACCCCTGACGCGCTTCTGGAAGAAGATGTCAATATCATCTACGAATTCTGTAAAATCGCCATTGGCCTTGTCAAAAACGACCTGGCAGGCCATGTGGATGAAAAACACGCCAAGAATCTGGTGATTTTGTTCATCAAGTGCCTGACGCAGGCCATTATCAAGTGCGATCAGCATAAGATTGCCGGCGATATCAAGGTGCGCGCCCTCCAGGGGCTAGCCTTGGACTTGTATAACCTGTGCAAGGAGTACACGCTCAACGTTTTTCAGAACAACCTGGAAGAAGCGGCGCAGGAAGAAGGTCGCCAGCAAATCCGAAAAGCAACGATGCAACGGCTTAAATTCCATATCGAAGAGGCCAAAAAAGTCTGATTTTAGATTTTTTTGATTAAGTTCCCCCTGAATAACCCCTTAAACAAGGCGTCCCGCTATGGCCGACCTTACCACGGCACTAAACGATTTTTGCGCCGGGCTCAACACGCAAGCCCAGGCCCATTATGATGCGCAGGTAATGGAGCCTTTGGAGGTTCAGGAAAATCTGCACATTGTTCGTGAATATCTCAAAATTGCCGTTGGCCTGATTACCCAGGAAGGCCAAATTGAACTGCCCGGTACACCGATGCCGGTCAATTACGATGAGAAAACGGCCTCGCAGGTTCTGACGCTCTTCTTTTATGGGGTCCTTCACGCGCTGGATAAGTGCGTGGAATTTCAATTGAATACCGAGCAAAAAACGGAAATCATGAAGGATACGGCGGTTGAGATTTTTAGCCAGGCCAAACAGTTGACAGTTTTGACCTTTGGCCAGGAAGCAACGCCGAATCTGCAAATTACGACCGAGCAGCAACGCGGCTTTATGCAGCAGAGCTCGGAGAACCACCTGGTTCATTTCCTAACCCAGTACGAAAAAATTCACGGCATTACCCAGGATATTGACAGCGGCTTTGAAGACGATTCCCTGCCGCAGCAGATTCAAATGCAACCCGCTCAGCCACTTCCTCAAGCGCCTTCCGTTGTCCATAATACCCCTGTTGAGGAAGCACCTGCTCTGGAAACGCCTGCGCCTGATCCGCCGCCCGCTTCAGATGAATGGGCAGACGATGATTTTGACGATTTTGACGACCCGTTTTTTGATGAAGATGTTGACTGGCTTGAGGATTTAAAACGGGGAGACTTATCAGGTAAACACCAATATAAAGATAAAAAGCATAAAAACTCCCCGCTTTACAAGTGCGCCGCTGTCGCCCTGCTGTTAAACACGGTCAACGGGGCTCTTGAGCGGCGGATTTTGGCTAATTTTGACGAGAAACAGCGGCAAAGCATCCGGGCTTATCAGGATAATCCGGACAAAATTTTTCAGGAGCTTGATCTGGGCCTGGTCAACACCTACCTGCGTCAATTCCAGTCCATGATTGACGCTATTGAACCTTCCTCCTATACCAAAACCCAAAAGCAAATCAGGCGTTTGGTCCAAGCGTATCCCAGGCAAAGCGTGCTATCCTCAGTAGAGCGGGAGCGCCCAAACGTTAAGCGCTATGTGGAAGGGTATTACGCCAGTCTGCCAGAGGCAGGTTCGCAAACCGGGGAAGACCCCGCTGAATCCAGCCTCGGTAAAACGCTTCAGGCCTTTATGGGCCAAGCTGAAGCCTCCGAAGTCCCGGTTGCCTTTTCTGGCAAAATTGAAGAAATCCTTTATCATCATTTGAATAAAACCCTCTCGTTTCGATAAGGGTTCCCCAGTATAACGCCCGTCACCAAGCCAAGCACGAGCAGTTTAACGACAATGCTCATTAAGGGAAAGAAATCCAAACCGACTGATCCCAAAAGCCCAAGGCTTTCGGGAGAATCGCACGCGGTTGGGCAAGTCGGCTCCCCACAGCTTGATGAGGATGAGCAGGTGCGCGATCTCCCCTGGACAGTCGAGAATTACCAGGCGGGGCTTGTTAGCGAGCGTCGGCAACAGAGCAATCTGGAGCGCCGCCGGGGATATCGGCGCGTTGAGGAAAAGGAACTGATTAGTAAGGCCGTTGAAGAAGCCAACGCGATTCGTGAAAAAGCCAGGGAAGAAGGTTTGGCGCAAGGCATCGCCAGCTCTGGTGCGGTTCTTTTCAATCTCAAGGATGCCATCGACAAACTGTTAAACGCCAGGGAAGAGGCACTGGAAGCTGCGGCTGATGAGATTGGAGCGCTGGCCGTTGAAATCGCCGAGCGTATTATCCGAACCGAGGTGATGTGCGACAGCAGCCTGGTGGTCACCCTGGTGCGCGATACTGTCCAGAAGACAGGGCGCCAGAGTAAGACGGTGTTGATCAAAGTCCATCCCGATGATGTGACCACCGTGAAACAGGCGTTAAAAGAAGAGCCTATTGAGCAACTGCGGGCTGAGTTGATCGTTATGGAAGATAATACGGTGGATCAGGGCAGTTGTATCGTGGAAACCAACAGCGGCTTAGTGGACGCCTCTTTCTCCACGCAGTTGGGTATCCTCAAGCAATTATTCGGCAGCGTCCCGCGCCATGCAGCCTCTCCTGAGAAAAATAGCGACCTGAAGCAGCCTAAGTCGAAACAGAAAAGTAAGGAAGAAGATGCTCTTGAATAAAGCCCGGATAAAAAACACGATAAGGCACAGTATTAGATTTAGATAAAGACCCCTATGGCCACCCCCCAGCAACCGACAGGATTTGTTCTTCCCTCCATCGGCGAGATACTGATGGTCATCATTGTCGTGGGTTTGGTTGCCATTATCCTCAGCCCGCTGGATCCCTGGATGATCGATCTGGCGATTATCCTCAACATTTCCCTTGGGGTCGTCCTGTTGATGATGTCGCTTTATGTCCAAAAGCCATTGGATATGGCCGCTTTTCCCTCTATTATCCTGATTGGCACTCTGTTTCGTCTGGCGCTTGGCATTGCCGCCACCCGATCAATTTTAGGCAATGGCCATGCGGGTCACGTCATCGACGCCTTCGGGACATTCGTTACTGGGGGGAACCTAGTGGTTGGGGTTGTTATCTTCGTTATCATTACCATCGTTCAGTTTATGGTTATCACCAAGGGTTCTGAGCGTATCGCCGAAGTTGGCGCCCGTTTTGCCCTCGACGCCATGCCCGGTAAACAGATGACGATTGATGCGGATTTCAATGCCGGCTTGATTTCCCCGGATGAGGCGGTCAAGCGCCGGGAAAACCTCCAGCGCGAATCATCCCTGTTCGGTTCTATGGACGGTGCGATGAAGTTCGTCAAAGGAGACGCCATTGCGGGGATTATTATTACGATTATCAACATTATCGGTGGTTTTGCCATCGGGATGTTGATGAAGGGCCTGCCGTTTGATCAGGCGCTGACGACTTATACGATGCTGACGATTGGCGATGGTCTTTCCGCTCAAATCCCCGCCCTGATGATGGCGGTGGCCAGCGGTATTATGATGAGCCGTTCAACTGCAAGCGAGCAGAGCTTGGCAAAAGATTTGATGTCCCAGGTTCAAAGCAAGCCTTACAGTATGTTTTTTGCGGCGGCGTTTTTGGTTTTAATCGGTCTGGGCGTCTTTTTTAAAGTCTGGAGTGATACGGGCTCCCCGCCTTTCTCGCTGCTTTTCTTCCTGGTTGTCGCCATTCTCCTTGCCGTGGTCGGGATGACCGTCTTTTTGCAGCACGATGCCCAAAACCAAATCGGTCAGTTAACGCAGGTTCAGGACAACCTGAAACAATTAACCGACCCGAACCGGATGTACGAGAAGATGGGGGTTGATATTCTCAGCCTTCAGGTGGGCAACAACTTGCTGGTGATTGCCGACCCTGATCAGGATGGGCAGTTGCTCTCGAAAATTGCGGGACTGCGCTCCCGGATGACCGAAGAGATTGGCTTTATTTTGCCAAATATCCGCATTATGGACAGCCAGAACCTGGGGCCTTACGAGTATTTAATCTCCATTCGGCAAAACCCGGTTGCCACAGGCACCGTGTATCCGGGTCGCTATATGCTGCTTGCAAGCTTGTTTGAAGCCAATAGCCTAAAAGCGCCCAAGGATGTGATTAAGGATCGCGATCCCACCTTTGGGATGCATCCGGTTTTTTGGGTGTTGCCGCAGGATATTCCGCAGCAGCTTCAGCAACACGCGGTTGATCCCACCGACGCTGTTATTTCACATCTGCAGGAAGTGGTGGTGAAATACGTGGATGAAGTGATGACGAAAATGGACGTGCTGAAGCTGATGGAACTGGTCAGACAGCATGATCAATCCCTGATTACCGAGCTTGTGCCCAATATTTTAACGCCGAATGACTTGCGCAAGATTTTTGTGAACCTGTTGCGCGAGAAAGTGTCGATAAAAGATATTCTCTTTGTTTTTGAACGCCTGACGGATTACGCCAGATTCAGCAAGGAGCCTGATGTTCTTTCTGAACGCTTAAGGGCGGCGCTTGGCAGGCAGATTTGCATTACCCATGCGGATAAAGACAAGGTGATGTACGCCGTTACCCTCTCCAACGAATGGGAAAAAATTCTGGATGACAGTTGCCAACGAACGGAATTGGGCACGATGTTCCTGCTGAATCCCTTGCAGGTGCAGGAGCTGATTGAAACGGCGGCAGATGCCTTAAGAAAAGCGCAGGACAGTTACCACCAGATGCCGGTGATCCTCTGCTCACCCAGAATCCGCTTGCCGCTGTTCCAGCTTTTGGATAGGCACATCCCGATGGTGTCGGTGCTTTCTTACAGCGAATTGATTCCCGATATCCAGGTGCAGGCCGTGGGCACCATCGGCGGTAATGAAATCGATTCTTACGGGTATAGCTAATGGTGACTGAATGCTAACGACCGTCTCCCCTTGGGGGAGAGGGTAATAATGAATGTTGTGGAAGACGTTAATATTTGCTACAATTGACGTGGTAAAGTTTTATATCTTGCCTAGGTTGTAGAAGCGATCGCAATGGGGCTTGAGCCCTTATAATAACCTTGTGGTTGATGCCACACGTAAGAAGAGAGTTATTTTTCGTTTTGTTGCCCCCCCCTTTTTGTTCTCCTTCCGGGTTTGTTTTTTTCCGGAGTTTTCTCAAAGGCGGATGGTTCGCGCTAACAAAGCTCGAAGCGCTAACAAAACTCGATAGGATTTTTTCGCATGTTTGAGTTTCTCAAGAATAAATTGCCGCAGGCACAGCCCCAGCGAGTTTTGCATGTGGGTAAAAACTTCAGTGTTCCGATGTCGCTGTATGCGCAGACTGGCGAACGTGACGCCATCCTGGCTTCTTCGGGGATGGGGAAATCCTATCTGACCGGTGTGATTATCGAGCAGACGCTTGAAAATAACGGTATCGTCTTGATTATCGACCCTGAAGGCGAGCATTTTACGCTGGCCGAGCGCTACCCGATGATGATTGTTGGTGGCGAACATGGCAATTTACCCCTGGATGAAGACGCCGTGGATCTTTATATTGAGGCGATGCTCGAACATGGCATTTCAGCCGTTTTTGACTTGTCCGATCACGTTGATGAAGACCAACAGCATCTGTATGGCGTGATTGCCGAGCATTTGTTTAATCTGGAGCAGAAATACAGAACCAAGGTTCGCCTGGTGGTGGAAGAGGCGCAGATATACGCGCCGCAGCGAAACGGCTTAGGCGGTAAGCGGAAAAAAGGCAGAAAAGACCCCGTGCAGGCTAGTCAGAAAATTGCCAAGCGTGGTAGAAAACGGGCTATTGACAGCCTTTGGGCAACCCAGCGTCCGGCCAGTTTGAACAAGGATATTTTAAGCCAATGTAACCGCTTCTGGTTTGGCGGCATTACGTCTGAACAGGATTACAAGGCGATTAAGCCATTCCTGACCGAAGCGGGCATTACGTTTGCGCACGTCAAGGCGCTGAAACCCGGCGAGTTTTATTATTTTGGCAAAGGCGAAACGCGTTTGCTGAAAGTGCGCAAAAGGCTGTGTCAGCACGCGGGTGCAACGCCCGAGGCGTTTACCAACTTTAACGCCACGACCAACAACTCGCTTGATCAAGCCTTGTCGGTTCTGGCGGAGGCGGTTTCCAGCCGCGCCGCGATGAAGCAGGAAGAGATGAGCGAGTCCAAGAAGCTGGCGCGCGTCATCATGGAGCTTGAAAACGAGAACGCCCGGCTGCAAGAGGAGCTTGAACAGGAAAAAACGGCAACCAAGGTCATCGAACGTTTGGGCAGTAAGCCTCCTGCCAGCCGTACCCGTCGCAAGACCGGTTTTCAGCGTATGGACGAGCTGGACGGCATTGATGTCAATCATCTGGGCATGGACGATCCAACGATTGAGGGCGGCAGCGGTTTATCGCCGACTAAAATCAACCTGGACACCAAGGCGGTCAGTACCCTTGAGCCGCAAAGCATTACGCGCCCCAGGGCGGCATCGACCGGAACCCGTCCCCGTACGCGCCGGCTGATGAACGCCGTGCCGGACGAGGAATTTTAGGCTGGTATGCGTACAGGGTCGTCATTCCCCCGAAAGCGGGAATCTCCCCTGACTGAAGACAATCTTTATATTTTCGGCTAAGATGGTCTGAAAATAATCACATTCGTCGGGGCCGCGTGGGCAAGTGGCGGAATGGTAGACGTGCTGGTCTTAGAAGCCAGTGTAGCAATACGTGCAGGTTCAAGTCCTGTCTTGCCCATACTCACATTACTTTCACAAGTAAAGTGAACCATTAATTAGACTCCAAGTCACAAATGATTAGACTGGAGTTTTTTGACATGCCTCAAGAGGCCACCACTCCTTGGGAGCGTCTGGGTATATGCCGCGCTACCTATTTCAACTGGAAGAAGTCTGGCAAGCTGAAAGAAAAGACCTTCCCGAAGCTCATCAAGCAATGGATTCAATGGAGAGAAGACGGGTTAGAGACCAAGCCGTGGTCTGAAACATATAAGCGCCTCCAGACGACCTATCTGGAGAAGTTTCTGGACGAGCATTCCAATGTCTCTTTTGAGAATCTTCATGCGTATTTAAGTAAAATCCCTCGAAGCCAGCATACCAAACGGCGTCATATCCATTCGGCGGTATCTTCCTATTCCAAGTTTCTGTATTCCCGCGAGAAGATGAGTCCAGAGCAGTATCTCAAGATTCGAGGGCTATATCCTAAAAAGCCTCAAGGCTATGAAGTGAAGCAGCGGATTATTTATCAGGAAGATTTGCAGGCTATCCTATCAGAAATCGAGAAAGCTCATTCCCAGTACCAAAGACTTTTGAATAAGACTATCGTAATATTGCTTTCTGAATCGGCCCTACGTGCCTCAGAGGCATGCAATCTCATGATTGATGACCTTCGATTCTCAGACAATCCCACAGAAGCGTTTATTCGCGTCAGACATGGCAAGGGAGATAAGCCGCGACTGGTGCCGTTCAGTAAGGCCGCACAGGAGGCTATACGCCTCTTTATGGGGGCACGACCACCTATTGATGGCTTTATTTTCTGGTCGTTTAATCCAAAGCATGGCTACACGCGGCTCAATCGCAGTTGCTTATCGAGACGGTTCCAGAATATCAGCGAGAAATGCGGAATTGAATTTTCTGCTCACAGCTTTCGGCATTATCGGATTACGCATTGGGCCAACAATAACCGAATCCCGATTACTGTTACCCAAAAATGGGCTGGACATGGCAGTTTAGAAGTGACCCAGCGTTATGTACACATCCGTGACACCGATGCGTTGATGGCGGCTTTTGCATAATCATGAAGAAACATGAAGATTTTATTATAAAAACAACTAATATGCTAGACATTTATAAAAAATTTGCTAGGCTGAGATTAGTGCCAAGGTTCGCCATGGCATCGAAGCTGGCCCGCTACCATGTGCGGCAGGGGAGAAATCCTTGCCTGCGTGTAAAGTAGTTCGCTAGTCTTCACAATTGAATCATCTATTGTAAGACCTACCTTTTACAGCCATTGAGCTAAAGGTTTGACTTAGATGCACACCGCTACCTGTCAAGAGCGAGGGCAATTCTGTTGCCTTTGACCCTGAAACAGATAGGTTTTGCATGTCAACCCTACAAAGAAAGGTAGGTTTTATTATGAAGAATTTTATCTTCGAACACTTTAACCGAGACGGTTTTATCACCCCAAAACGTGCATTTGAAATATATGGAGATTTCCCCATCTCAGTATATGTTGATGCTCTTGCACAATTTTCCGTAATAGAAGATGGTGAAAAGCTAACGCATCGAGAAATTTGCCTCAAACACATTAGTAGGTATGGCGATATTTCTCAGATGGAGGCTACTCACGTATATGAAATGTTGCGGTTGTCAGCGGTAATTAAGAATATCCGAAAATTATTTAAGAAGGAAAATAAATGGGAAATTGTCTCAACAGACCTTCCAACTTCTAGGGGTGGGAAGTATTCTCGTTATTCAATCGTGGCGATAAATCATCAGTTAGACGAGAAGAAACAATAACATCCTACTTAGCAGGGCTGGGTTAATTTCGTGTTAATCCGGCCTTGCCTATTTTGCTGTGGATAGTTGTACACCATAATAGAAGGTACTGCCAGATGGTTCTCTCCGCCCTGTCCTCCTCTAGTCCCTCTAGAAGGCCTTATATAGTCACTATAGCTCAATATAGCTATATATCATCTA
The DNA here is from genome assembly GCA_035285165.1 of Vampirovibrionales bacterium. Classification (GTDB taxonomy): domain Bacteria; phylum Cyanobacteriota; class Vampirovibrionia; order Vampirovibrionales; family Vampirovibrionaceae; genus JAYKHP01. The sequence continues at coordinate 126,001 of JAYKHP010000022.1, forward strand.
TTACCCATAACCTAACCCGTGCCGATTATAAGCTCTTCTGCCATGTCTTGATATCGACACTGCGGCAATTCAGGCTGGTTTCCAAGAATCAAAAGGGATGGATTCCCATTCCCAAGCGATTCATTCAAGACAAGTTTCGAGGCTCGAATCCGCGCACATTGGCCGCTCAAGGGCTGGTGAAGATAAACCGCCATTACATCCCTGGTAAGAAACCTCGCCAATATAAAGTGGCAGATTGGGTCATAGATGGCTATATAGGCGCATCCTTGCAAAGCGCAACCGGGCTACTCAACCTATGGACAGGAAAGCCAGTGTCACCCCAAACTGATGCAGTCCCTCTTGAGACTCCTCCAGATGACATTCCCAACCTTATTCAAGAGGCTATGGCTTGCTTTACCGAATGTTGGTACAACCCTGGATTTATTGAGTTACATCTGGCGGGGCTTCGCGAGGAGTATCAGTCAGACCCTACAATTTCCAAAAGGTTCCGTTACCTTAACGATTCAATCTGCTATGATGCCGTCTTCAAGCATTCATACCCACACCCCACTCTGCCGGGCATTCGAGGATTCAAGCCAGCCTATGCGTTACAGTCTACGGGCCGAATAGGCACACCTTTTCAATCATGCTCCAGGTCTATGAAAAGAGCTGCTTTTGGGACTATTCCGCACGTCTATAACTATGACCTGGCTTCTTGCCAAATCAATCTCAGTCTTTATCAGATGCGCCTACTCGGCATCGAATGTCCTTGGCTTGTTGATTATCTCGAAAATAAATCAAGGCGAGCAGAATATGCCGCGCAAATTAAAATAACCGAAGATTCCTGGAAAGCCTGTTTGTGTTCGGTCCTTTTCGGAGCAGTGCTGCCCACTCATATCAGGATGAAACACTCCTCTATCATTGAAATTCTTGAAGAAGACCCTCTCGTGAATGGCAATCTCGATAGCCTTGCAGTATCCCTCGCATGCCTTCGTAAGGTGCTGCATCCTCTCCAGAAGCCTCTCAAGACCTGGCATCAGGCGGTTATTCAAGAGGTGGTACATAGCGGCTTTATTGTCAATCATGTTGGTTTGCGAAGGGAGTATGCAGACTTCCAAAACAAAACTTCCGGCATTATCGCTCACCTCTTGCAGGGAATGGAGGCTTATTTCATACACACCCTGACCCACTTAGGGGCAGCGTATGGTTTTATTCCAATGGGTAATGAACATGATGGCTTAATAACAATCGGGTGTATCCCTCCAGCGGCAATCGAGAAAGCCAAGGAAATCACGGGACTCGCCGTGCTTGAGCTTAGAGAAAAGCCGTTTATAATCAACAATGAATAGTACCCAAATAGGTAGCCAGCTTAAATAGAGAAAGTGGAATGTTCCCCTACAACTTAAATAGAGGAAGAACACACAACAAATACTTATAGTACAAAATAGTGAACAACTTAATTAGAGCGTTACACTTACTTTGAAATTAATCTACCCTCTTTAATTGATTGAGATGCTCGAATAACTTCTTCTTTTAGCTCAGTCCTATTTTGTATCGTATAGTTAATTATCTTTATAAAGCTTATAAGTAAAATAGTTACAGTAATTAGAGACAATAGCTTTAAACGAAAGATTCCTTCTAGAATAGGCAGTAAATGGAAGATAATTAGATACCCAATAACTATAGATTTTAATACCCAGCTTTTTGACGTTTTTCTGCTGCTCCATAGCGCATAGGCCCAACCCAACCTTAATGCAAGCATAAAGCTACTTATCCAGTTCAATAACTTACTTGCTTGCTCGTTATTCTCAAAACCTAGAACATTTATATCGGAGAAAAATATTAAAGTAATCAGCGCGATTAGTAGCCCTACATCGGCTAAAACTCCGGCAAGGAATACACACTTAAACAAGCTCCAAGCCTTGGGCTTCAGAGTCATCTTATGACCTCCTGCTCATGGAAACAAAAAGGCCACCCCGAAGGGCAGCCGGAGGTTAAGAAACTGTACAGGACAGCCGCGAAACTCTTTAACCGCGAGGGTCTGGACATACAGTGCCGCCCTCCGGCTTGAGAACCGGAAAAGCGGCATCGTGTTATGGTCAGATGCAGACCACCTGTACAGGGTTCTTACGCCCCGATTGCAGTATTCTGCAACATATCTACTTTAGCGCATATCACTGAGCCCTTCAATCTATTTCAATCTATAATGTATTCGCCATCCATCCCGCCCTTTATCGTGAGTTTACAGGCTCGAAGTCCTTTTCAACATTCAGAATCGAGTTGCCCCCCCTTTTGCTTTCCCATTGAACCATGTCTAGCTCTCCATCATTGTCTGGAAAGGCACTCGCGTGGAGAACCGAGGAAAAGCGCGCGACAGCTCAAGTCTAATTCCTCTGAAGTGGTTTCAACACATACTCATAAACCTCCTCACATTTAATTAGCCCTGTGTCTTAACGTAAATGAACCTGATGGATTCTGCTGCGAACTGAGCAATAAATAGTAAAATTGATTGAAGATACCGGTTGACATAAATCGAAAGGATTTATTTATGCCGAACATAATGATTCAAGATGCATCATCGTATTTGGTTATCATAGGCATAATACAAATATTCTTAACAGGCTTATCACTATTTGTAAGCCTAAGGGTACAGGCTTGGCTTCAAGCAAGGGATGCTGCCGCAGAAAGACGATTGAACATATTTAGAGTGTTAATGACAACTCGAAATTCACGTCTTGCACCTGCACATGTGGAAGCACTAAATTCCATAGATTTAGAATTCTATTCAAATAAAGACAAGTATATTAAAGTGCTTCACGCATGGGAGACTTATCGTGATTCTTTGAATACAGACTTTAGTCAAAAAAGTCAAGTTGAGATTCACGTGGAAATAGAAGCTAGAGAGATTGCGTTTAATCATCTTTTATCGGCAATGGGTGAGGCTGTTAATAAACACTTTAGTCCTACAGCCCTGAGAAGAAATGGATACTCTCCAACGGGATATTATAATGACGAAATAGTTGTCAGGACACTTAGACAACAAATTATAGATTTAACTAAAAAGGGCTATGTTGAAGTTGTACAGATTGAACCCTCTGTTGAAGTATCTCAAACTGACTAGAAAATTCTGTCAATTGAACTCAGTAATCCATAATTATAGGCTTGTAATACGCTTAAATTCTCATGGATTGTAGAATCCTAAAGAAATTGTATTTATTGTCAATATAAAAATATGTATTTAAGGTAAATGGTTGTGCCCAAAAAAATCTTATCGGTAAATCTAAAACTAGCAGTGGAAGGAGTTGAATACATCCAGTATTCTTCTAATAGAAACTTATTGGATGGAGACATAACGATTTTCTGCCCCACGCTTCCTCACTTTCCCAAGATGGCGAGTAGACCAAATAGAATGACCGATGAAAGCGTAAGTAATTTTACAAAATATACCGGCCACTGGTCTGAGCAAATTATGGATGCATTTACATCTGGAAAATGTGTTTGTGTATTGCTTACTAAGCCTGAGTCGGTAACAAAACCTAGTGGCTATACTTCTGACTCTTACGCTGCAATCCCTTTTGATTTAAAGCTTAAAGAAGTATCTGGAGCTGCACTAAAGCCAGCCACCGGAGTTCCTTATATGGCTGAGTATATAGAGTCGTTTAAGACAGAGTTAAAATATCAGTGCCTAGTCGAAACTAATGAAGTACAACCTCTTTTAGTTACTAAGACTGGCGAAAAAATTGTGGGGGGATATATTTCCAATGATAATGGAGGACTGGTGCTGTTTTTGCCCATGCTTGATTTTAAGAGAACTCAATGGGATATAGACGAAGTGAAATCAAGGGAGGAGTATGATGAAGAGTTGGGACAATTCAGCAGTCGATTTCTAAGTCAAATAGTTAAATTACGGCAAAAAATATTTTCATCAACTAATGAAACTCCTGTGCCTGAGTGGTCTAATGGCTCACAATATAGGTCAAAGATTGAAACAGAACTCATAGATGAAATATCGGCCATTAGTAGTTCATTGGCTAAACTTGAAGAGCAAAAGCAGGCAGTAGGTCAATTACTGAAGAAAGAAAACAGTTTAAAAAAGCTATTGTATGAACAAGGAGGTCTTTTAGAAAGTTCAATAGTGGAAGCCTTACGTATACTAGGTTTTCAAGCTGAAGGCTACCATTCAGGGACCTCGGAATTTGATGTGCTATTTGACTCAGAAGAGGGAATGTTCTTAGGTGAGGCAGAAGGAAAAGATACCAAAGCTATAAATACTACGAAAGTAAGGCAGCTCGTTACAAACTCTTTAGAATGTTTTGAGTTAAAAGGCGAACACCCCAAGGGGGTTTTGTTTGGAAATCCACAGCGTTTAACAGAACCTAAGGATAGAACTGAAACATTTACTGAAAAATGTATGGAAATAGCAAAACTATATAAATATAGTCTTGTGCTAACTGCTGAACTCTACAAAGCAGCTACTTATGTTAAAGAATCAAATGATATGGCCTATGCTAAAGAATGCCGAAGTTTAATCATAAATACAGAGTCGGGCCTTGTTTTATTCCCTGACCCAAGCCTTCACAAAGATACTGCAACTAATCTAGCTTCGACTAAGGCCTAATACACTGCCCCAAATGGGTTATGGTAATACACACCCGTATAGATGCTTATGCATCGATAGTTTCCCCCTTACCGGGGCACTCCTTATGCCCTGTAAATATAGGCGAAAGTTTCTTCATGCAGATGAAGCTGGACACCAACTGCGATTGAAAGATAACTAAAGGGATGGGTTGTACTTCGTTTTGGCAAATGGTAGTTTTAGATAGAGTCTAATTCTAGATTGGCAAGATACTGGATTAATGCCTCTCGACTTATAGAAACGGGATATCCTTCGGGACAATTTCGTGAGGTCTTAGAAGCCAGTGTAGCAATACGTGCAGGTTCAAGTCCTGTCTTGCCCATTGATCTGAGCCCAGTGTAGGGGACCATTTAAAAGTAGAGGATTTTGTTATTTCATGCAGATGAAAGGAATCCTTGAAGATGAAAACAAGCCGATTTACAGAAGAGCAGGTAATCAAAGCATTACG
>JAYKHP010000023.1:0-104852 GCA_035285165.1 Vampirovibrionales bacterium
CGTAATGCTTTGATTACCTGCTCTTCTGTAAATCGGCTTGTTTTCATCTTCAAGGATTCCTTTCATCTGCATGAAATAACAAAATCCTCTACTTTTAAATGGTCCCCTACACTGGGCTCAGATCAGTATCATTCCGGCGAAATCGAAGTGAGTTGAGCTTTCTTTTTCATATTCTGTCAAGAGTGATACAAATATTTCGATTAATTACACGATATTCAATGATGTTCTTGGAAATCCCCACTGGAACTGCTATTATAAAGCCATTACAGGCACATTTTAGGGTAAGAAAGACATTCATCTGCGGTGTCTGCAATTGAACATTTATCTTGGTATTTACGTTCGACTATTTGGTTGTTGCGAGAACTTGTTACCGGGAATTTGTTAAAAAGACTTACAGGTTTATGGGCCATAAACCGATTTTTTGTGCTTTTTGAAATTTCCAGATCGGTAATTTAGCCCTCATAACCGATTCTCGGATAAAAATCCCCCAAGTGTCTCTTGTGAGTGGGCTTGGTTTAAATCAAGATAAACATATAAATTAAAATAAATACAAGTCTAAAAAAAAAATCTCAAGAAAATCTACAAGATTAACTAAAAATGGGCCTTTTCCCCCTGGGAGTATTGGTCTTTAGTCACCCGTTGGAGGCGTCACACTATGACATTCGGTTTTTCTAACCCTAGAAAGCCTAAACAGGCTCTTCACATCTCTACCAAGGCTTGCTTGGAAAAGCAAACCTCAATGGATGAAGCCATTTACGACGCGCTCCACGAAAATGCCATGCGCGATGCCATGGTGCTGTTTTACAACAAACCCTTGCTGAACATGCAATGGCAAAAAGGGGTGTTGCCAAAACGCGCTAAAACTCTTGAAGCGCTTTACAAGGCTCTCTTGAAAAACGCCTTTGAGGACAAACGCTCCAGGTTGAGCTTGCCAAAATCCAGCAGCCGTCAAGCCATTGCCAAGGCGCTTGCCCAGCATCTTAACTAATCGGAACGTCATTAACTCGGTATTTTTACAAATCACCCGGCCATCAATCGCCGGGTGATTTTGTTTTGCCCCTGATACGGGTGGAAACCCTCCTTAGGACAATTCCCGCTTAATATCCCGTTGCTTAGGGAATGTCGCCGCTTTAAGCGTTCTATAATGAAATGAGGCGGTATTTCAGGCAGTACGTTTAGAATAAACAGCAGAACAAACAGCACACCCCATGAGTAATCCCCCCAGTAATTCCCTTTCCTTGATAACAGTGGCAGATGAGGCAAAACCGGTGTCGGACATCGAAACGGCGCAAGCTGTCTTATCTCATTCCTCACGTGTCCGCGTTACGAGCAGGAATCCCGTTAAGATTCTTCCTGCCCACCTAGTCAATCGCATTGCCGCAGGCGAGGTTGTGGAGCGTCCCGCTTCTGTGGTGAAAGAGCTTGTGGAAAATGCCCTGGATGCCGGGGCTGCTAGGGTTGAGGTGTCCGTGGGGGCCGCTGGCAGAAGTATCCGCATTTCCGATGACGGCTTTGGAATGAGCGCAGAGGACGCACGCCTTGCCTTTCATAACCATGCGACCAGTAAAATCAGGGACGAGGCGGATTTAACCCGTATTCAAACCCTGGGTTTTCGCGGGGAAGCCCTAGCCTCAATTGCCTCGATTTCAAAACTGGTTTGCCTCACTAGAACTGTAGATGCCACCAGTGGCTTGCGCATTGCTTTTGATTCCACCGCCGATGATCCGACAGAGCCTGTGATCATTTCCACGGGTTGTTCGGTCGGCACTGTGATGGAAGTGGCGGAATTATTTTACAACACGCCAGCGCGGCTTAAATTTTTAAAACGGCCCACCACCGAATTGAGCCACATTGAAGAAATAGTCCAGGCGCTTGCCCTGTCCCATCCCGATGTTCGCTTCAAGCTGGTGAGCAATGAAAAAACGGTATTGCAAACCAAGGGGGACGGGCAGCTTAAACAGCTTATCCATGATGTCTTCAGGCTGTCGCGCGATCCCATTGACCTGGTTGAGGTTCGTTTTGAAGATGCCGACGCCGGGTATGGTGTTTATGGCTTTACGTCGGTGCCGGGTGTGATGAAGCCAAGCAAACGCTGGCTGGTGACATTTATCAATGGGCGCACCGTCAAATGCCACCTGCTTCAAAAAGCGATTGAAACCGCTTATGATTCCCTCCTGCCCCACGGGCGCTATCCCCTTTGCGTGCTTCACCTGACGCTTCCTATCGACGAATTGGATGTCAATGTCCACCCCACCAAGCGCGAAGTGCGTTACGCCAATAACCAGAGCGTGTTCAGCTTTGTACAGGTGGCGCTTAAAAAAGCGCTTGAGCGTTTTGGGCAGTATCATTACACGAACCATTACTTTGGCAATCCCCCGGCAAATCTTGTTGCGCCAAATCACGTTGAAAATATCAGGCCTGAAAATCTTAAACCATACGCAGGCGCTACCCCGCAGATTAACGCAATGCCCAAGCACTGGCAAAATTCTGCCCGATTTACAGATGAAGACAGGACAACGACGCAAGACGCCATGCGTTTGCAGGCGCCCCTCTCACCTGGACAAGCGGCAGACGGCACTGTTCAGGCCAATACGTCTTCAGTTCAATATAAAATTCTGGGGCAGCTTTATAATACGTACATCCTCCTTGAAACGGCGCAAGGATTGATGGTGGTGGATCAGCATATTGCAAGCGAGCGCGAGTTGTTCGAGCAAATCGCAAGGCGGATGCTGGCGCAAGCGCCACCCGTTCAGAATTGCCTGCAAACGGTATCCATTACCCTTTCCCCCTCGCAGTTCTCCTTGCTTGAAAACGACGGTAATCGGGCCATCTTTGAGAAATTGGGCTTTTCCTATGCGCTTGACGCCGAACGCCAGTCGCTGGCCTTGACGGGTATCCCCCTGATATATCAGGACAGGATGCCCAATCAACAGCCCCAGCGGCTATTTGAGGATCTTCTGACCCAGCTTGAAGCCACCGGTGAGGCCAGGCTTGAAGCGGATCAGCACGTTAACCACCTGATTGCCACCCTGGCTTGCCACAGCGCCGTTCGCGCAGGTGACCCCCTGACGCACCGGGATATGGAGCGGGTTATTCAAGGCTGGCTTGGTAGCACGCTCCCCTGGACTTGTCCCCACGGACGCCCCATTGCCCACACCATCCAGAAGGAAGAGCTGAACAAGTTCTTTCATCGTCCCAGTCTGCCCCTTGGCAGCCGCTAGCATATTACCGTTTGATATAGCCGATAAGACAATGGCGAAGGGCTTTTGCTTGTGATTAGCTAACAGCAGGCTTGAGGAGGCAATTTCCAATCTTGACACGCCTTATCCCCATTATCTCTCCTTGTCCCCCCCTTATGCATTGTAGCGTGCTTTGAAGCCGAATTGAAAACGACATGATTCCCCTTGCCCAATCCTTATCGCTTTCCCAGTGGTTTAATTACTGGATGAATGAACTCAACCAGTACGAGCCGATACTTTATTTCGACTGGGATACGATGATCAACCTGATTGAGAAAGAGCCCCTGGCAATGACTGCCGTGGGCATCGCCTTTCTCAACATCCTTCTGACCATCATCTTTAAGGTTTCCGATTACTTTAAGGAGGCCTTGCGCGAGCGGATGCAACGCGGGCGGCTTCATATTGAAGCCTACGCCTTCAAAAACCAGAAGACTATAGAGTCTGATGGAAGTGAGATTCCGCTTCAAGTGGTGTTGACCAACACGGGACGGGAAACCATTGTTATTCGCGATATTGGGTATCAGAAGCGTTCGTTGTTAAAACGGGTGATTCATCATGTGTCGCCTTTTTCCATTCAGCCGGTTTATCTTCCTTTTGATCGCACCCAGTGCAAAACGGATTTGCTCAATGGCCAGGATCAGTCTTTCCACTGGCCGATTGCCATTCAGCCCCGCGAGTTTTTTGAGTTCAAAATCCAGGGGGCGTTGCTGGAGCAGTTGAAAAAAAGACATCATCCCTTCACTGTTAGAGATTCCCTGAATACACTGTGGCTTTATCGCGGCTCGTCGTTCGAGCGGATTTCCGGCAAGCAGCGGGCTTCAGCTTCAGCCCATCAACAGCCAGCAAAGGCACCAGGAGGAAAAACCATACAGCCAAGGGCACTTCAAGCGCATGAAGAAGATGTAAAGATTGTCTCGTCGAACACAAAACATCAAACCGCCCTGTTTGATCCAGGACAACCGGTGAACCTGATGCTGCTGGATCAAAACTTGTTACATTTCGATACGACAACAAGTATTTCCGAGACGACAAATACTCAAGGCGCAGAATCCCACGTTCTGGCAGAAGCATCTACAATGCCTAGTACAAGCGTGCTTGAGCCGGTTGAGATGCTGGGCGAAAAATAAACACGCTTTTGCATGTGGTTTAAATAAAATGCTCAGAGGGGACATGAAACGTTCTTTTTCTCTCATGCACATGGAGGACGCTTCTCATTTTCCCCTGTTTATCGCGAGAGGTAAGCTTGACATGGTAGAAGCATGGGTTTTATTGTGGGTTATTTTGCTAAATTAACGTTTTTTATAAATTTAGCAGATTTGAATATATTTTCAGGCGGGAGCTATTTTCTGTTGGGGTTCCTCAAGGCTTTCAAAGTTACACCATATGATTGAGGATGATTTTTTTACAGGCCGGTATCTTAATTAAAGTTTTCATACAATCAATCGAAAACCTGAAAAATGAATTTAGCAATAAATGAGTTTGATCATGTTCTTGGTTGTTTGAAATGACGACTTGATCCGTTTTTCCTTGTTAATTACTTGTGATTGCAATGTGAAAAACCAAACCGCCCCGTGTCTGAAAGATTTTGGCCCAAGTATCGAGGATTCTGGCCCAGGTATGGATGATTCTGGAAGGTTTGAGCGGATCAGAACCCGGTGTGAGCCAGGCAGGCATGCTTTGTAAAAAGTGCGCCCTGTGGCTGATACCCATTTCGCAGGCGTCTGAGTCTGATTATTGTGTCTTAACCCCCGGTATATAAGGTATTAGACGATATTAGGCTTGCGATGCTGAGTGGTACGGAAACACCTTTTCCTTAATAGCCCCTATAAATAAAGATGCTTCCGTATCACCAGAGACTGGATCCGATAAGTGAAAGAACAACAGTATTAGAAACAGAAGGAGTTGAACCATTATGGCAGTTGCAAAAAAGAAAGCTACCGCTAAGAAAGCCACCAAAAAGGTAGCGACCAAAAAAGCAACCCCCAAAGCAAAAGCTGCAAAAAAACCGGCTGCTAAAAAAGCTGCTACCCCCAAGGCTGCTGCTAAAAAAGTCACCAAAAAAGTGACCAAGAAAGCCGCTACCCCGAAGGCTGCTGCTAAAAAAGTCACCAAAAAAGTGACCAAGAAAGCTGCTACCCCTAAGGCTGCTGCTAAGAAAGTCGCTAAAAAAGTGACCAAGAAAGCCGCTACCCCTAAGGCCGCTGCTAAGAAAGCTGCCGCTCCTAAGGCTAAAGCTAAAAAAGTTGCGAAAAAAGCTGGCAAAGCCCCTATGGCGAAACCGGCTCGTCGTAAAGTTGCAAAAAAAAAGTAGCTAAGAAGAAGTAAGCTTCTGGCTTATTAAACGAAACACCCGTTCTGTTTATTCAGGGCGGGTGTTTTTATATCGTCATTCCCGCGAAAGCGGGGTAATTAGCTTAAGCGGGTGAAAGCTTGCCAAGATGTTCTTCAAGCGCTGCTGTCTCGGCGTCTTTGGTGGCCGTTTGCCAGTTGGGGCCTTCAGCACCGGATTTTTTCGCGGCCTGCGCGTTGGGATCGTACTCCTCATAGGCTTTGGTCAATTCAGCCTTGAAAATATCCAGCGCCTCTTCCTGGCGCACTTTCATAATGCGCTCTTCGCCTTTAAAAACGAAGTATTCCCCATCTTTTCCACCGGCAATGCCAACATCAGCGTGCCCCGCTTCACCAGGGCCATTGACAAAACAGCCCATCACCGCCACATCAAGCGGTCGGCCCGGATATTTCTTGTCAAACTCCTGCATCAAGCCTTCCACGTTGTTGGCAAGCTCGTGCAGGTTAACTTCACAGCGCCCGCAGCTTGGGCAGCTCACCAGGTTGGAGCCCGCTTTTCTCAAATTCAGGCTTTGCAAAATTTGCTGACCGGCAAACACTTCTTCAATCGAGTCGGCAGTGAGAGAAACACGAATCGTATCGCCAATGCCTTCGCTCAAGAGGATACCAAAGGCGACTGACGTCTTCACCAGGCCACGTTTTAACGTCCCGGCTTCCGTTACCCCCAAATGAAGAGGATAGTCGACCAGGGCGGCCAGGCGACGGTATGCGGCGACCATCGTCATCGGATCAGACGCTTTGACCGAGATTTTGAAATTTAAAAAATCCTCTTCTTCCAGGATTCTGGCGTTCAAGAGGGCACTTTCCACCAATTGGGTGGTTAAATCCGTAGGGTATTGATCTTTAATCGGCTTTTCCACCGAGCCGCTGTTGACGCCGATTCGGATGGGAATCTCGCGTTCCTTGCACTTGGCCACCACCGCCCGGATAAATTCCTTTCGGGGCTGATTGCCAGGATTAATGCGGACGCAATGCACGCCGTTATCGGCCGCAGCCAACGCCAGACGATAATCAAAGTGAATGTCGGCCACGACGGGAATGGGGGATTGGGCAACGATTGTTTTTAAAGCCTCGGCGGCTTCCTTGTCGGGTACGGCCAGGCGGATAATTTCACAACCGGCGTCGGCCAGACGTTTGATTTGATAAACGCTGTCCTTGATGTCGCGCGTGTCGTTGGTGAGCATCGACTGGATGGAAATGGGCGCGTTACCGCCAATGGCGATAGGGCCTACATGGATTTGCCGGGATTGGCGTCTGGGAAGCATCGTAAGCTGATTCTCCATATATCGAGTGAAGGCTCCCTCATTTTACCGCAAAGGGAAGCGCATGACTGACCAGCAGCGCATGGGCTTGACGTCTCCGACAACACACTGAAACGTTAAATAAGCTTTAGTATTATCTCTTTAAGGCAGTGTCATCAACAGGACTTCGCGGATGGTTTTGGCGGCGACGACGTTGGAGACACCCGAGGGATCGTAATGGGGGGAGAGTTCAACGACATCTGCCGCAACGATATTCAGGCTTTGAAAGGGGAAAAGCCACTGCAGAAAAGTCTCAAAGCTCATCCCGCCAGGCTCGGGTGTTCCGGTGCCGGGCAGGATGCTGGGATCCAGCACATCTAGATCAATGGTCAGATAGATGGGCCTGCCCGAGAGTTTTTGAATCGCATGGGGAATCTGGTGAGGGCTTTGCAAAAGCGTCTCATTTTCAATCATCCAGTCAAACTCGTCTTGCGGGCCTGAACGAATGCCAATCTGCACCATCCGCTCCGGGCCAATGGCGTCGGCAATACGCCGAAGCACTGTTGCGTGAGACAGCTTTTCACCGAGGTAATCGTCGCGAAGATCCGCATGGGCGTCAAAATGCACAACGGCGATATCAGGATACTTTTCCAGATGCGCTTCAAAGGCAGGCCAGGTGACCAGATGCTCGCCACCCACGCCAAGCCAGTGCTTGCCTGCAGCCAGCGTTTCCCTTGCGGCGGTTTTGATCATCGCAAGCGATTTGTCCCGATTGCCGGGCGGCAGTTCCAGTTCGCCTGCGTCAAAGTATTTCAAATCATCCAGGCTTTTGCGCTGATAAGGCGAATACGTCTCAACGCCCCAGCTTGCCGCACGCGCGGCTTCCGGGCCAAAGCGCGTCCCGGGGCGATAGCTGGTCGTGCCGTCATAGGGCATGCCGACGAGCACCCAGTCGGCCTCGTCAAAATTTTCCGTAGCACCCATCCAGCTTCTGGGAATAAAAGGACCGCTCAGCATAATAGTAGTTTCCTACCGCTCTCTTGTATTCTTCTGTTCTTGTGTGTTTTTAGCCGACAATATCCAGTTGGTTGCTTTTTGCGTCTATACCTAGGTTGTCAAACGGGACGATTAGAGTGACAGGTTGATTGGTTTGAGGACTGGTGCCCAGAATTTTGAAATAAACCGGATCGCTGCTGTTATTTGATCCTTGAAGCATCGGGCGTCCATTGGGTGCCAGTTGGTGATACCCCAAAGGATCGCGAATGGCAGTTAGACGCCCGCCTTCGATAGCCTCCGCGTCAATCGGGCGAAAAGCAATACCAGTCGTTTTATCCTGTACAATAGGACGCGGGTTTCTATGAAGATCCGCCATTGTGGCTGAAGCAAATTGAATGTGCATAACGAATTGGACTTTCTCTGTTTTCTGTGCCTTCAGAGAGTATCAAAAATGTTTCTGAAAGAAGGAATGCAGTATATAAACCCTTCAAGCAAAAAAAGTGCTTAATCAAACGGAAAGCGGTTCGCTTTGCTTAGCGTACAAGAACGAGTGGGGGGCGATCATCTCCTGGATATAGTTGGGCAGGGCGAAAATCGCGCGGTGGACATGGCGGTTGAAAACGCGGCAGGTTTTCTCGATGGCCTCCACGCGCTTGGCGTCCACTAGGTCAAACGGCCCTTGCTGCTTTGAGCAGAACGTCCACGTCCACTGGTTGCCAGGATAGGTCGGGATCATGTTGGTATAAGTCTTCACTACCGGGAAAACGCCATTGAGCAGCGTGTTGATCTCCCGTACTTCGCTGGGCTGGGAAATGGGTGATTCCGTCTGGGCGGCCATCACGCCTTGCTCGCTCAGGGCGTTTTTGACATTGGTGTAAAATTCGTGGTTAAAAAGCCTAGCGCCCGGGCCAATCGGATCGGTCGAGTCAATTAGAATAACGTCAAACGTGTTGGCGTGTTGTGCGATATATGCCGCGCCGTCGCGCACCTGGATGTCCACACGAGGATCATCAAGAGCCCCCGCGATGCTGGGCAAAAACTCGCGGCTGGAATCGATGACCAATTGATCGATTTCGCATAAAACCGCCCGCTCAACGCTTGGGTGCTTCAGCACTTCGCGAATCGTGCCGCCGTCTCCGCCGCCAATAACCAGCACCTGCTTGGGATTGGGATGGGCCAGCATCGGCGTGTGGGTAATCATCTCGTGATAGGTATGCTCGTCTTTTTCGGTCGTCATCACCAGGCCGTCGAGCAAAAGCATTCTTCCCCAGAACTCCGTATCGACGATATCGACCGTCTGAAATTCAGACTGGGCGTGATACAGCGTTTCCTTGACACGCCAGCGGGTTTCCACCGCATCCTTGAAGCGCTCGGACACCCATAAATCTTGATTAGCTGGACTCATTTTGGATTGACCCCTTTTGTTCGTGTAGGTTTGACTTATCCGCGAAAGCGGGAATGACAGCCTGAGTAATCTATCAAAAAAGAAGCGCAGACCCAATATTGGAGTGGTCTGCGCTTCAGGTTCTTTTACGTTTTTCGTTTAGACCGCAATCAGTTTGGGAGCAGGCGTTTCCTTGACATCGCCTGTCTCGGTGCTTTCCACCAGATGAACGCGTTCCGTGATCGTTCTGGGGAAGTACCGGCCGCGCATGGCCTGGTGACGCTCATAATCCTTCACGCCGAAGGTTTCCACCACCAAGGCAACCGCTTTTTCAACATCAAACGGTTTGCAGCTAAACAAGTCGAAAAAGAAGTAGTCTTTTTCAACAAACGAATGGAAGGTCAGGTGGGACTCGGCGATAATCACGGTGCCAGTAATGCCCTTGTCTTCAGGAATCAAGCCCGAATAGGGGAACACATAGGGCTGGGTGATTTTCGTCATCCCGATTTTTTCAGGCAAATCGTTGAGGAAGTTAAAAACCAGCTCAAGATCGTTGATTTTGTCGTAGTCACACTGGCGACAATCCAACATGAGGTGCGGGCCGAACCCGGACATTACTTCGGTCATTTCGTTGCTCCTCCTACCAGTTCTTGCTGGGCCAGTTCTTGTTGGGTACTGTTGCTTTGGATCACTTCATGGGTCAGGTTGGAAAAGCGCAGGGCGGGCGTCAGTTCAACGCCATCGCCGGTGCTTTCTTCGTGGCTGACGATAAAGGGCATCTTTAAGACCTGAGCCGAGGAGGTCTGCCCGTTATTGTGCGCCGTTCCCATGCTGGTGTCCGTCAGTGCCGAGGCCGGCACCAGACCGCGCTTGAGTTCGGAGTAGGAGGCCGATTTTGCGGCGAATTTTTCCTGAAGATAGGCATAAGCCACTTTAGGGTCACAGCTTTCGCCACAGGTAAAGAGATCCACGGCGGCATAGCCCAGTTCAGGCCAAGTATGGATCGCCAGGTGGGACTCGGCGATAATCACCACGCCACTGACGCCATACGGGCTGAACATGTGGAAGTTTTTCTGGATAACCGTTGCGCCGCATTCAATGGCGGCTTCCACCATGACTTTCTCAATATATTCAACGTTATTGAGAATGTTGGCGTTGCATTCATAAAATTCCACCAGCAGATGGCGGCCCAGATTTACCAGTTTATTTTTAACATCCTCCAGGACGGGGCTTGTCTCTGCGTGAGTGGGAGTTTTAAGAACGAGGGGTTTGTTCAACGGCGTGTTCCCTTTCATTGGATTGCGTATGCTACGGAGGGGTGTGGGGATTGTGCAAAAACAATGGGGTGATGAAATTCAAAAGGGTAATGAAGAATTAAAGCGGCTCAGTTCTAATTGTTGCGTTGCCATTCAGGTCAGGGCAGTTAAGGGGTCAAAACATTTAACCAGTCTGGAAATTGAATTGGGTTGGCAGTGGGACGATTTGTGAAAGTGTGCTGCAATTGGGCAGGGCTTGGGATTAGGGAGTGTAAGTGGATTAAGGTCGTTGCATTCGGGGGAAATGCCATGGCGATTGCCGGTTGAGACTCTGAAACGATTGCGTCAGACGATAACAGACACCGATAATACAGGCTTGGCCCGAGAAACTTGGCGGTTGACCTGGGTAAATTGGCCGTAAAGAAGGAGGAAACCGGGAAATCCAATTCAATAATTGAAGCACTATTTTAATGAATCCGCGCGACTTTGCAAGTACTTATTCCCAAGAGGCGTAATGGTTTGCCAAGTGTCACTTCCAGGGAGAGCCTCGTCCTGATTGGGCCTTTTAGGGGGGCATTGCGGTCTTCTCCTTGTCTGGCGCAGGCTCTATCAGAATCAAAAAAACCAATAAGCCTCCTGAGAACAAAAACAGATACAAGCGTGGTAATTTACCTGAAAGCGCCATTTTATGGCCTTTTCAGGTTGAAAGCTTAAAATTGTCCCCAAGCGGCACGTCGATAAAATCTTTACATTTCGTTTATGTAGTGCGCTCAATTGGCCCTGTTCGCTAAAGGCTCTGGCCAATTGATAGTCAAGGCTTGCAAAGCGTTTATCGGCGTGCGGGTGCTTTACACTGGCGTCCCTCTTGAAAAATCTGAAGTTTGACAGGGTTGCGAGATAGACTGAGCGTCTAATTGCTTGCCTGTCACGCATACGGTAGAGTCTGTGTTATGACAGCCTCAGGTGATATCCATTTGCCATCACATTATGCCCTTGCCGGACAATTTTTAAACGTATGGATTGTTTATAAACTATAGGGCACTGATATATCTTAAAAATTGTGCGCCCGAAAAATTGCGTCCCCTGTTTGTCATTTCCGCAACAGCCAGAATGACAAATATCAACCTGTCCCCTTTGAACTTGTCAAAAGATTAGAGGAATTTTAACGCTATGACCGTGATGACACCTGCCAGCAATGTGCTGTCCCGTCTGATGAACTTTTTCTTTGCCATTGTTATTGCGGCTCTTGCGGCTCTTTTCTGGATTACCATTCTCTCGCCCGGCAACGAGGTCAGCGGATGGATCTTCGATTTGATAAGACCCATTACCAATATCTGCCAGGCCCTGTATGAATTTTTCGGCTATCCCATCCGGCTTCTGTGCAGTTGGATTGCCGGCTTCCTACCCCCAGCCGCCCTGACGTATTTCCCGACCACCACGGTTCGCGCCATCGTCACAGGCGTTCTGGATCTTTTGGGCATTATTCCCGGCTTTACCAGTCATCCCGCCACCCAGTCCATTTATCACTGGAATTTTGAATCTTGGTTTCCCGGCATCGTTGATTGGCAAATTCTTTTTACCATCAGCTTTGTTGGCTTTATCGCCGATGTCGTCGATCGCACCATCGGTTTTTTCGCCGCAAGCTTCGGCGGTTTTAGAGGCGGCCGAACCATTGAAGCCAACAGTATCAATCAGGAACAACCGGTGAATAGCTGGCAACAAAACAGTCATTTCACACCGCAGCCGGTGGCTCAAAATTTCCCCCAGCCCTATTCCAATCCGGCCCCGTTATCGCACCGCCAGGCGCTGGATAATGTTATCGGTGTAGACGCAGGCTTTGATGAGCCCGTGGGGCCTCCTGACTTCTGGCACCAGCAATCGTTTGCCAACAGTCCCGAACTGGATCCTGAAACGGGCCTGATGAGTCGCCATGCGTTTCAACTTCAGTACGAGCAACTTTATGAAGAAGCTCGCCAGCGTCACAGGCCGCTTGGCCTGGTGTGGCTTGAAGTATCCACGCTTGCCGTTACGCCTGCTGAAACTCTGCTTCAGCTTGGACGCTGGTTGAACAACATGACGCTTAAAGAAGGTCGCAACAAAGAGCGGATCATTCCCGTCCGCTACGGGGCACACAGCATCGTGGTGCTTTTACCCAACCACCGGCCCGATCAGGCCAGGCAGGTGGGGCTTCATTTGGCTCAGCGGCTTAACGAGTTCCGTTTCGCGCCACTGGTAGGTCTTTCCCATAATCAGGATCTGGACACCACCTCCAGCCAGACGCTTTTACAAAACGCTTACCAGAAGGCAATCGAAAAGGCAGTGTCTGTCAGTTTAATCTAGCAGTTTAATCTGCCGTTACCGAAATGGTTTCAAAGTAGTACGAAAGTATTAATACCAATGATAGTGCTTTTTTATCAAAAGGCTGAGGCATTTTGCCTATAAATTCGGTATGCTGATAATATCCAAAACATTGAAATTCCGGTTCTCATTGACATTGGCTTGGTTGTATCACGGGATTTTCCTGTTTTTTCTATTACGGGCTGACAAGCCTGGTGTTCTGTTTTTTGTTTGATCTTCGAATAAATAAACATAAATATAGAAGAGAGCAAATTTTAACGATTACCTGCTTAAGATGCGGCAAGTTGTGCTGTATTTCAGGACATCGTTTACCCAAGTTTCCCTCATCAAGAAACGCAAGCCAAAGACGGCAGTTTGCCTGAGATTTTCTCCCAGACTGCCGTATTTCCTTTATTAGGCGTTTCATTACAAAAGGCTTGTCTTTCCCCTGAGCAGGGGAAAGACAAGCCTTTTACTTGCTGGATGCTTTTGGTGGTGGTGTCTATAAAGAAGACTTTTCAAGCGTTTTTAAAAATGTGACAAACGCCTCTTCGGTGTCCATTGTGTTTTCCAGGCAATAGTGGTACTGATCCACCATCTGCTTGTATATTGCGGGTTTCTTACCGTCTAAAATCGCTGAATACTTCGCAAGCTGAATTTCATGATTCGCGCAAATCAATTTTAAAGCCGCCTGAACCATATGATCAGCCGTAAGAACCTGATCATCAAATCCAAAGGAAGTGTTGGCCTGATGGGACATAGTCGGATGCCTCTTTTGTTTGAAAGCTGTAACCACCTATGCCGATTCCGAATGAACCGGAAATTTATTGCTGATAGCTATACTATATCGCTATCAATGTCCCTTTGCGTCTGTCTTTTGGCGTAATTCCGAAAAATAATCATTTGTCATCAGGTCTAATCCCTCCTCAAGATCCTTGTCCAAAGCGGATTTATCAGGAAACAACGATGAAGCGGGAAAGTTAAAGTGATGCGTTTGACTCAGCCGAGGGTTCGTTCCGCCTGAATTAACCCGCTCTGTAGGGCTTTAACTGCCGCCTGGGTACGATCATCGACCGCCAGTTTCTGGATGATGTTGCTGACGTGAACCTTGGTGGTGGGAAGGGTAATACCAAGAGCCAAGGCGATTTCCTTGTTGCTCTTTCCCTGAACGATCAACTCCAGCACATCCTGCTCCCGCTCCGTAAGCGACGTGTTATAGGCTTGTCGGCTATGGCCGATGCCTGAATTGCCGTGGGGCATTCCCGAGCCTGCTTTGGAGGAGAGGGCTTGCGACAGCACGTGCGCAATGCCTGGATCAAGCCATATACCGCCTTCTGCGACCAGTTCAATTACCTGAATCAGTCGCTCGACGGAAATATCCTTCAGGCAATACGCTTCTGCCCCAGAGCTTATTGAGCCTCTGATCTCATCCTCGTTTTGCCGCGAAGAAAGAATGATCACCTTGATGGCGGGATAACGGCTTTTGATCTCCTGTGTGGCCGTAATGCCATCCATGCGAGGCATCCCGATGTCCATAATAACAATGTCAGGCTGTCGCTCTTCAACCTGTCCCAATGCTTCAAGACCATCGGCCGCTTCCCAGATGACGTCAAACGGACTTTTTTTCTTCAGCGAAAAAGAAAGCCCGGTGCGCATGAATTCATGATCTTCTACGATCATTACCGTTAAAGATTTATCAGGCATTGGCGCCCTCCTCGTACCCAGTTCCCTCAAACACAAGCGATTCAAAAGGCGGTTTTGGCAGCGTGATGATAAAGGCTGCCCCGCTTTCTGAATTAGATGAACGGTTCTCTGCTTTAATTGTGCCTCCATGGCGCTCAACAATCAAGCGGCAAATGTATAACCCAAGGCCCGATCCGATTTTACGTTTCTTGCTAACACCCATCAGGTAGCGCTCAAAGAGGGATGGTAAGAGTTCAGGATCAATGCCTTTACCATTGTCAACAAATTGGATTTCGATTTTATCTTTCATATCATAAGCCGTAACGCTTATCGTTCCGTTTTCCTTGGGCATATGCTCCAGGGCGTTGCCGATGAGATTCTGGAAAACCCTTTTCAGGTGATGTTTGTCCGCCAGCACGGGACGCATTTCTTCAGGGATATAGTGCTTAAGTACCACATTTTTTTGCGCCGCCAGGTTTCCCATATCCGCCATAATATCCTGTACGAGTGTGGGCAATTCAACCGATTCAAACGAGAAGGGAATTTTGCCGTCCTCATGTTGGTAGGATTCCAGAAGCCGGTTGACCAGCTCGAGAAGGTTTTCGTTGTTACGCAACAAGCCGCTGGTTAAAAAACGGACTTCCTCCTCATCGAGCGAGGAAAGGGATTCGCCTATCAGGCTGAGGCCATGGCGTTGGGCAATCAACGGGGTTCTAAGGTCATGCGTCAGTGCCGAAATATAGGTGCTTCTTCTTTTTTCGCTTTCCTGTAAATGCTTGAAGCTTTCCTTCAGTTCCTGCTCCGTGACTCTTCGCTCCGTGCAGTCCCTGGCAACGGCGTATATTTTTTTTGTGTCGGGATCCGTCGTACATGTCCAGGAGAACCACCTGAAAGAGCCGTCCTTGCAGTGGTAGCGATTTTCAAAATAGTCGCACCATCCCTCTTGTGCGATTCTTTCTAATTCCGCTTGCGTGCGTTCCACATCTTCCGGAAAAACAAATTCAAGACAGGAGTGTTCTTCCAGCTCCTCGCGCCGGTAGCCGAGAATGTTTTCCATTGCAGGGTTGACGGCCAGAAACTTCCCTTCCCGATCCGCAATACAAATCACATCGCCTGTAATGGAAAACAGTCGCTCCATTTCCTGAACCCTTGACAGCGACTGTCTCAACTCTTCTTCAAGTTGTTTGCGAGCAGTGATATCCTTCATGAAGCAGTAATGCCCATTCATTTTTCCCTTGCTGTCTTTTTTGGGAATCATCACCACTTCTTTATAGAATCGCTCCCCGTCTTTTTTAACCCCAATTGCTTCCGTCTGTACTTTACCCTTGCGTATCATCTCCTGATAAAGCTCTTGCAGTCGGGGTAGCTCTTTGGGCAAAACCGTTTCCGTCCAGGATTTTCCTATTAGCTCGGCGGGTGAAAAACCGGTAACTGCCGCATAAGCGTCATTGACGGCCACGTACTTGCCCTCGGCATTAAGTTGTGAAATGCCCTCCAAGGCAAATTCAAGAATTTGGTTTTTTTCGGCCAGTTCAAAGGTCAGTAATTGCAGTTCGGTATCAGCCGCTTTTAACGAGGCATTTTTCTCCTGTAATTCAATCATTCTGGCCTTTACCCGCTCTTCAAGCTCCTGGTTATGACGGGCAATCTCCTGGCTGGCTACCAGGTTTTTGATGTAAGTGTTCAAAAGCTCAAGCAGGATGACGCTGACCAGAACGGCAAGCGCAATATTGGCAATAGCGCAGTGCCAGTACCATTGCGTCAGAATGCTTGGCTCGAGACGGGCTTTTAGAACCAGGTCGGATTCGATTCGGGCGATCATCCAGATACCGTTTGCCAGAAGGGCTGTTCCAATACACAATGTGATGGCGGCCAATATCCTGAACGTGCCAAACCTGCTAACCAGTGCGGCCAGGAGGCCCGGAAAAGGGAGTGTTCCGATTAACAGGCCAATGGCGATGAGCCAATAAGCGAAAACGCCGGTTAACGAAAAATTGAATTCGTACAATATGGGAATATCGTAGCCATGACCAAAAATAATAAAACTGTTGAGTCCTAGAACCGTCAGGGCGATAGCGCCAACGCTCAAGGATTTCCAATGTCCCCGCTCATTCGTCCATACCAGAATCTGAAGCGCTATTCCCAGCAGTGTTAAATTGGCGAAGGGAAGCATTGCAACCGGTGTGGGGTTTAACCCTGCCAGTGGGTGCTGGCTGGCGAACAATTGCTCTGCAATCATTTTGATTATGCCTGTCTGCTCCGCCAAACGATAGGCAGTGACAAGGGTAGGGCCGGCAAGTACAAAAGCCAGCACTATTTTTTCGGTCGTCTTGAACTGAGCTTTTCCTTCCTGGGCAAGTTCCTTCCAGAAGACGTACATCATGCCCAGGGAAAGGCTGATAATGTTGTACAATGCGACTAGGGGAAATACAGGCCCCTGAAATAACTGATACCCAAGCGTCTGGGATAGACTAATGGAGCAGACCATTGCCACCACCAGCAGGCCGATGCCCATGACCAATATCCGGCAATAGCGGTTGAGTTTTTGTTTTGGGATAAACAACGCCAAATCCTCACTTCAAGCCCGACAATTTAATTATCAAATTATGATGGGCTTTATTTTTCTTTACTGGCTTCTCGAAGCGCCTGGTAAAGGGATTTCTCCTGATCGCTGGGCTGACTGGGCAGAGACGCTTTCAAACGAACCAGTAAATCACCGGTACCATCTTTTTGCGGAAGCCCTTGCCCCTTTAGGCGCATCAAACGACCTGGCTGAGATCCTTCAGGAATTTTAAGCGTCACGGGCTTTGTGAGTGTTGGAACACTCAGCTCTCCCCCCAATACCAGGTCATATACGGGTACTTCCGCCTCATAAAGCAGGTTGGCGCCTTCAAGCGTAAAGTGGGCATGGCGGTTGTAATGAACCACCAGGTAAACATCACCGCGTTTTCCCTGTTGCAATGAAGCCCCTTCGCCAGCCAGTCTGATTTTTGCCCCTTGCTTGACGCCTTTTGGGACATTGACGCTGAGACGCTTGGCGCTGTGTTCAAGATAAACCGTTTTCTGCACGCCCTGGGCTACTTCTTCAAGCGTTAAGTATAGCGGCTGTTCAATCGCCTTTTCTGGGACTTTTTGAGAGCGGGCGGATTTATTGGCTCCCCTGTTGCCCCCTCGAGCCTGGCTGAAGATATCTTCGCCATATTGAACGTTGTATCCCCCAGTGCTATACCCCCCCATGCCGGGAAACCCGCTTGCGCCAAAGCTGGCGGAGCCCATCCCCATTTGGCCAAAAAGGGCATCGAAAAAATCTGAAAAACCCGAGTTCGCAAAATCAGCCCCCGAGAATCCACCCGAACCATAGGCCCCGTTTCCAAACCCGCCAAAATCATTGGGGTTTACGCTCTGGCCGTTTTTCCAGTTGGGGCCAAGGTTATCGTACATCCGGCGCTTGTCGGCGTCACCCAATACTTCGTAGGCTTCGTTGATATCCTTAAACTTGTCTTCCGCCTGGGGGTTAACATCGGGATGATATTGCCGGGCAAGCTTTCGGAAAGCAGACTTGATCTCCTTGTCGCTGGCTGTGCGCGAAACGCCAAGAATTGCATAATAGTCTTTATATTGAACGCTCATGGATATTTTTCTATATTACTTACAGGTTGATACATCTTGTTGTTGATAAATGGAGCGGGATTGCAGGGGAATCAATACGCCCTATTATAAAATACTAAATTTAAAATGCTAAATTTATAAAATGACGAACTTTCAAATGTTCGCCAAAATATAATCCCAGATATTCTCGAAGTTCAGAAGGCCTGCGTTAAGAATCCATTAAAGTCCTTGCCGGAGGGTTGGCTGATGAGAGGATTTGCTTTAGGATAACATCCTGAAGAAGACGAGTGGGCGGCGCGCCGTTATTGGCGAATGCAGGCAATTGGCAGGAAATGCTGTAATCCCCACGATTACGCCCCCCATGGAAAATCACAACAGAAAATCTCAACGGAAAAGCCCAAGGGAAAATCTGAAACAAAAAAATCCGAGCTAAAAAGAGATATAAACAAAGACATAAACAAAAAAGACATTAAAAAGGACACCGTTCTGATGAGGCAATCCAACCACAAGCGATTCTGTCATAAGCTTTTTCCGGCGCTCCTGATTGTTTTAATCACTGTCGCTACGCCGTTGCAAGCGATGGCGATGGGGTGGGATGTACTTAATCCGGTGAGCTGGTTTGAAAGTGATGCCGCAAAGGCCAGAAAACGGGCAAACGAAGCCGAGCTGAAAGCCAAGGATGCCGAGTACCGTGCGCAGTATGCTCAAAAGCAAGCTGATAAGCTTAAACAAGAGGCCAAAACCGCCAAGGCCGAGGCGGCCTCGCTAAAAAAATCGCGCTCTGTTACCCATAAACCTGCAGCAACAAAAACAGTCGAACTGAGCGCCAAGGAACAAAAGAGACTGGCCAAGCGCAACACCCTGAACCAAATCAAGAAATCAAAACCACTGGATTATATCTCTGAAGCCCACGAAGGCGCTGTTGAAAACGGAAGCCAGGAAACTGATACGCTTTTGGGCCAACCCGAGGACGTTGTCACGGAAGATTACGAGCCCAATATTTCCGAACAGGCCGAAACCCCGACGCGTCAGTCCGTTTCTGAAACCACACCGGCCCTGAAAAACCAGGTGCAAAAAACGATTCCCGTTCGCAGGAAAAAGCGTTCTCCCTGGAATCCCGTCAATTGGTTCCGCTCGGGAGACGACAGCACTTCGGCAATGGCTGCTGAAAAACCCCGCGTTATGATGATGCAGGCAACCACAGCCTCTCAGGTAGAGTCTGAGGCCCAAGATAGGATTTCGCAAGACGAGGTTTCTTCCGATAAGCTTGCCTATCGTAGGGAACGTAAGGACAAAGATGCTGAGGAAAGCTTAAGCCCTTTGCCTGAAGGGGTTGAGGAAGCTGACCGCCAGTATTACCAGGCCGCCAGAAAGTATCGCGCCGCCGTTCTTGAAACCGAGCGTGGTAATATCGTCATTGAGCTTCTGCCGGATGCGGCACCGATTACCGTGACCAACTTCGTCAAGTTAACCGAGAATGGTTTCTATAACCAGTTGGGGATGAAGTTTCACCGCGTGATTCCAGGGTTTGTTGCGCAAACGGGCGACCCGACCGGTACGGGGGCTGGCGGCTCCAAAAATCGGATTCCGCTTGAAGTGAAGAACCGTCTGTCTCACGATAGCAAGGGCGTTGTGGCAATGGCGCGCGGTGCAACGCCTGATAGCGCAACCAGCCAGTTCTACATTACGCTTGCTCCCCAGAAGTCGCTGGACGCCAAGTATGCCATCTTCGGTAAAGTCATCCAGGGTTTTGACGTGCTGGATAAAATCGAAAAAGATGACCGCTTTTACGGGGTTAAGATGGTGGATGGCACCACCATTACCCGTGAAGAGCCGGATACGGACAAGCAGAGCTTTCTGAAAAAGATTTTCTAAATCGTTAAGCCAGGTATTTTTTATAATAATCATCCAGCGTCGCAATCACCGCGTCTGCTGCCATGCCCAAAACCTCGTCATAAGCGTACTTGGGCATTTGGGGATTGTTGAAAAGCTTGGCCCAGATATTGTAGGTTTCAAAATACCGTTTGAGTTGATAACGGCATTTCGCTTCCATATTCTCTTTTTCAATGATGTTAGCCTTATTGACTTTAAGTGCAACTAAGGCAATCTCATCAGACGAGAAAGGCTTATGGGTGTCTAGTTCGGCCACCGTCAACATTTTAGTCCTGACCCGGCGCTTAAATGAAGGCGTCTGCTCAATCGTCTTAAGGACAATCCCTGTGACGAGCGGCTCTTCTAAAAGCCGTTGAAACACCTGTTGAAATATCGCGCTATCGTCTCTGATAGGGGTAAGCTGTCCGCTTCGTATAAGATCCAGGTAGCTTTCCAGCTCGCTTATGAAGCGGTAATCATGGCGAGCATTATGGCGAGAATTGGAAACCGGTTGTTGAAAGCGGTCGCTGCCTGAGGATGCCTGATGATGTGCTGAAAACAGCAACGGACGCTTGAAGTTTGTTCGAGATGGCTCGACGTAGGCGCGACTAAAGGCGCTATGGTTTGTAAAACCAATCATGATTGGTTCTTTCTTCCTCAATAGACTGGTTGAACGCCAGTTTGGACATAACCCACTGAAGTATTGCTGACAATAATCATTAGAACTGGAAATAATAATTAGAAAATGTCGCTGAAGATGTGAAATTGCTTGTCAGATGAGGGGCTGCTTAACGTTTTTGAGCAAAAAAACCTTTGAGCTCCTGTTGGCAAGCGTCTTCCATCAATCCCCCGGTAATAGTCACGCTGGAAGAAGGCATCAATAAGCCGTGTTTTGACCCGCAAGCACCCGCAACCGGGTCATAAGCGCCAAACACCACGCGGGAGACGCGGCTCTGAACGATGGCAGACGCGCACATTGGGCAGGGTTCAAGCGTGACATAGAGCGTGCAGCCATTCAGGCGCCAGTCTCCAAGCTTTTCTCCCGCCGCCTGCAAGACCAGTATTTCCGCATGGCCCACCGGGTTGTAATCCCGTTCGCGCTGGTTATGGTTTTGGGCAATCACTTTGCCGTCCTTAACCAGAATCGCCCCCACGGGGACATCCACCGGTAGGGCCAGCCGCGCCTCGTCAAGGGCCATGTTCATAAAGTCATGATCACTGGGGGCGTGGTAATGAATGACATTCGACATAGGGAACACCGGGAAACATTAAGAGGCTGATAGTATCGGGCAATGAATGCTTGTTCAAATAGCAATGAGTAGCTTGATTTTTATCGCGTTTAATCCGGTTTTATCCATTGCTGGTAGGATTTTTGCCCACTTTTCTTGCATTCTCTTTAAAAATCACTACGATGACAATAGAAGGCCCAATGACCCAGTGCAAAAACTGCCCATTGAAAAACTGCCCGTTAAAAAAACTGAATGAACGACAACAGCAGCCTCTTCGATAGACACCCTTTTATGAAGAAAAGGACAGCGCATGACATTGCGTCATCTGCCATCGCAAGCCCAGAGCCAGAATCCATTTCAACAAGCAGCCCTCTTCAGAACCACGACTGTCGCTTCTCCGCGACAGAATGCTCCGCAAGTACTCTTGGGACAGAACCATAGCGTGGGTGACCACTTTGAACGCCAGCAGGGTTTGGATGGCTTGCCAGACTTAATACCAGGCTTAATAAATTCGGCGCAAGCACAAGGGACTCGGGATGATTCCACCGACGGCCTGTTGCAGGCGCTTTCAACCCCGGCCCGAAAACGGGACGCCATCCCGCTATTGGCTCAAGCAAGAGTTGACGATAATGGCCTTTTAGCAACCGATAAGCCCAGAGCAGACAAGATTACGGCAATGTATAGAGACAGAGATAGAGTTAGAGATACAAGACAGCTCAGGCCTGCCGAGCAACCCGTGTTTTCCGCTGGTCAGCGAGAACCGTTGCCGCCGTCTTATGGGAATAATATGTCCCCGACACAAACCCTTTCCTGGCTTTCAAGGGCCAAGGAGGTTATTCTCGATTTATTTTTTGAACCGGTGCCGATGGCCACGCTGACCCAGGGGGCTGGCGCCGCTTTTAATGGATCTCACTCTGGGGAAGCGCAAAGCGTTATTGTTAGCGCTAAATCCGACAAGCAGAAGCCAATCGGCCTTGCCCAACTCACCCGCTATACGTTTGTGAGCGGTGTGAACAGCTCCAGATCTGAATGAAATTTTGCCCTAGGCCACTTTATTAAGCCTAAGAGCATACGGCTTGAGTCTGATTTGTACAGGGGTAAAAGGGATATTTTTGACACCGATACTCACCGTGTCGCCGAGTTTGACAAAACCGGCTGATGGGTACTGATAGTGATGGTTCACCCAGAGGCAATCGGGTTCAGTCGTAATCGTTTGGTTTCCTCTCAATCCTGGAACGATACTGGTTTCCCCTTCGGCATTTTTAATGACTTCCAAAAAGAATTGCTCATTTTCTTTTTTGAGTCTGAAAAGAGGTTTCGATTGAAGAAGACTACTCCAGTCCGATCCATTGCCCCTGCTTTTTAACGCCAAAATTGATTCTGGAATTCTGATATCCACATCCCCAACTTTTCGTCGCGACCTCTGTGAACGTGTTCCAACGGTAATTATTTCACCATCAGACATACCATTGATGCGATTTTGAAGTTCTCTCCGCCAAGTGGTAACGGCATTCTGTACATCTTGTTCTGGATTGTTACCGGTACGTCTGCCGGTAAATCTGATGGACTGAGCATTCTGAAAAAAGTCAGTTGAACGCGAGTAAGGGTGCTGAGAAGTTGCTTTTCCCGAATTTAAGCTGGAATTTAAAGAAGAACCATAGGGTAAAAAAGCCTGCCCAAAGGCGGTATGTGAAAACATGTGGAGATCCTGCATAGTTTGCTTTAATTTTTTGAAACCCAAAAGCTCTGAATGGCATAATATAAAACGAAAAATACCACCAATTGCCTGTTTGGGTCAAAGGGTGGCGCTAGTTTCTGAATAAGAAATTTTTAAAGCCTGTTTAAGCTGACTTAAGCGTAAAGCAGGAAGCAAGGACAGCTAGCTGGCTTGCGGCTCCTCATCACCGGCATAGCCGAACATGTATTTCTTCCACTGCTCAAAATCAATCTTGTTGCTGTGGTGGTGTTTGGACACTTCAAAATGGATAAAGTAACTGGGCCGACATGGCTTGTTGCGAAGTGGCATGTCCGCCTCTTTGGGTGTTCGGTTGCTTTTTGAAATGTTGCAGCGAAGACAGGCCGCCACCACGTTGTCCCACGTGTCTTTCCCGCCCCGAGAACGAGGCAGAACGTGATCAATGGTAAGTTCGGACTTCTTGCCGCAATACTGGCAACTGTACTTGTCGCGGTGCATGATGTTGCGGCGCGTCAGCGGGATGTCCTTGTGGGGAATCTTGACGTAATATAACAAGCGAATCACCAAGGGCAACGGTGTTTCGGCCCCTTCCCCCGTGTGGAGCATCTTGCCGTTTCGCTCGACCGTTTCGGCCTTGCCTTTTAAGACTAAAACAACAGCTCTCTTCCAACTGCAAATGTTGAGTGGTTCATACGAAGAGTTCAACAGCAGAACCTGGCGCAAAACGGATTCCTCTTTTATTGGCGTTCCGGTTTAATCGGGTGTCTGAGCGGTTTTTAAACGGATGAAACTCGGCTAAGGCTTGTTGTCACAATTAAAACAACGATTTTCTATCTTCATCTTACCCTGTGTTCCGCCTTCTGTCTATCGTTGCGCCGGTGGAAAAGATTTAATTGTAAATGATTGTAACTAAAATGGGGCCTTTCTGCTGTGTGGGCAGAACAAGCACTTTTGAAAATGACCCACTACCAGCCTGTCTATGCGTTTGACTTTGCCGCTGCCTTTGGCATAGGATGATATTCCTAGGTTTAGCGTACAGGCCACTGTGTCCAGGCCTTTATTCACCTTTCCCATCGTATTCCCTTATCCGAGTAAGAGATTGGTACCTCCATTATGGCAAAAGAAGATTTGGTCAAATATGTCGAGCAGCAGTACCTGAAGCAAAAGGAACTGCCCGAGCTGAATCCTGGTGATACCGTCAAGGTTTCCGTCCGCATCAAGGAAGGCAACAAGGAACGTATCCAGGCGTATGAAGGCGTCATCATCAAGAAGGCTGGTGCTGGCATCTCCAAAACCATTACGGTTCGTCGTGTTTTCCAGGGCGTCGGCGTCGAGCGGGTCTTCCTGCTGCATTCTCCCAAAGTTGATGACATCAAGGTCATCCGTCGCGGGATGGTGCGTCGCGCCAAGCTTTACTATCTGCGCACCCGTACCGGCAAAGCCGCCAGAATCCGCGAAAAAATCACCCACGTGTAATTTCGCTTCAAACATTTCAATCTAAAAGAACGGAGCGATTTGTCGCTTCGTTCTTTTTATTTAGAGAAACAGCTTGCTATGGAAAAACTTGGCGAACATCAGATTCAGTGGTATCCCGGCCACATTGCAAAGCATGAGCGCGAGCTTGGCAACCAGCTCAAGCTGGTGGATGTCGTCGTGGAAGTGCTGGATGCCCGGCTGCCCTCGACCACAACGAACAAGCGTCTGGAAGCCAAAATCAGGACGCGACCGACTGTCGTCGTCTTGAACAAGGCGGATTTGGCCGACGAGCAGGTGACCAGCCGTTGGCGGCAGCATCTGAAAAAAAGCGCTTCAAAAGTGATCTTGTATGAAACCAAAACGCCCCGATATCAGAAGAATCTTTTAAACGCGATTCTTGAGGCTGGGGAGGAAAAGCTCAAGCAGCTTGAAGCCAAAGGCTTAAAGAGGCGCCCGCTTCGCGTGCTGGTGGTGGGTATGCCCAACGTGGGCAAGTCCAGCCTGATTAATCATATTGTGGGCAAAAAGAAAACCAAGACCGGCCACAAGGCGGGCGTTACCCGAACGCACCAATGGGTGCGGATCCATCCCGGAATCGAGTTACTGGATTCTCCCGGCATCATTCCGCCCAGTCTGGAATCGAACGATGCCGGTAATCTGCTGGCCATCGTCAGCTCCATCGGGGAGGCCGCCTTTGACGATGAAGAGGTGGCTAAATTCCTGCTAAACAGGCTTGAAGCGCTTTACCCTAAAAAGCTTGCCGAATGCTATAAGCTCTCAGCAGAGATTGAAACCAATTTGGCAAGCATTGCAAGCGCAAGAAATTTTCAGACCCTTGGCGCCGAACCGGATACCTTGCGCGCCGCGCAGACATTGCTAGCCGAATTTCGCCACGGCAAGCTCGGCAAGCTTTCGCTCGAATGTCCTGAATTGACTATTGAAAAAGCGGCAGCGTCACCAAATGATGAGACTACCGCTGAATAGTTGATTCTGTTCAATTTAGCGCTGGCTGGAAACAGGCTCGGGAGCAAGAAGCTCAGCGTTTAAAAGGGGGGCGTGTGTTTGGGGCTGTTTGCCTTTCCTGCGCTGGTAAGCCTTGAACCAATCGACAATGCCACGGGCCAGCTGCTTTGGGTTGTGGCGAATCACCTGCGTGGACAGGTTATCGGTGGGGGCATCCACCAAGGGTTTGGTTACCACCTCAATGCCCATTGCGTTGCAGCGCTCCGTATCAATGACAACCGGCTCATAGCCCGCCATATGATAACGATCCACCAATTCCTGCGGTAGGCTGCTGTTGACGATAACCGCGCTAATCACCGAGTCGAATCCCGCGTGATCAATAATGCTCTGGATGTGATCCCCAACGCTGAAGCCATCGGTTTCACCCGGTTGGGTCATCACGTTTGCCACATACACTTTTGGGGCTTTGCTCTTGGCGATTGAAGCGGAAATCTCGCGCAGGAGCAGGTTGGGAATGACACTGGTATAAAGACTGCCAGGCCCGAGAATAATCAGTTCGGCCTGCTCAATGGCCTTGATGACTTCAGGCAGCGGGGTGGGGTGTTCCGGGTTGCTCATCAGGCGCTTGATTTTACCTTTGGCGTTTGGAATATTCGATTCCCCTTCGACAATTTCACCGCTGTCCATCTCGGCCACAAGTTTCATGTTATCCAGTGTTGAAGGCAGCACCCGGCCCCGGATATTTAATACCTTTGAGGACTCCTTGATGGCGCTCATCATATCGCCGGTAATACGACACATGGCCGTTAAGAATAAATTGCCAAAGCTGTGGCCCTCAAGCCCCGTCCCGGTTTTAAAACGATATTGGAAAAGCTCGGTAATCAGTTTTTCCTCATTGGCCAGGGCCGCAATGCAATTTCGGATATCGCCCGGCGGGATAATGCCTTGCTCTTCCCTTAAACGACCTGAACTGCCGCCGTCATCGCCCACGGTGACCACGGCAACAACATTGCTGGTGTAATTCTTGATGCCCCTTAGCAGGGTCGATAGACCTGTTCCGCCGCCAATGGCAACAATTCTGGGGCCGTTCAACAGTTTGCTCCTGCGATAAATCGCTTCTAAAATTGATGCCTCGGAACCTTCAAGCTCCATGGCGTTAAAAACGGTGCCGGAAACTTTTTTTGCGCCAAAGTAAGCGAGGATCGCTCCAGCCACCACCATAATGGGCCCACTGATATGATTCGGCACATGGACGGCCATTGCCTTCAAGATGTCAATGACAAAGGATACCGGCTGTAAGCCCAGGGCCAGCGTCAATCCAAACACCAGCAGGAAAACACCTACGATGGAAATAATGACCCAGCGCTTGATGGAAAGGCCGGGAATCAGCCAGGTGGCTTCACGACGAATATTGGGCAGTTTCAAAAGGAACGCTCCTTGGTAACAAGTGGATTGCGTTGGCAATAACGCGCTGGAAACAACGACCTACTACTGGACAAGAGGACGGCAAGCATGGGAGGACTATATGCTGGGATCTCGCCGGAAAAAATCGGTTAGTCGCTAGGATCAGCTTCTTTTGAGGGGTTAAAGGAGAAAAAGCTGATGAGCTCGGCTTGCAAATGCTTTACATATCAATATTATACGGGGCGAAGCGACTTTTGAGATCCCTTGGACGGTCGTTTTTGGCAGACGTGTTTTGATAGGGTACACCCGGCCTTGCTTGGCCAACATTGCAGGGGAACAGGAGACCGCTTTGGGGTAAAGACTCCGGGTGGGGTCTTTTAGCCTGATTGGAAACTTGTCCAAGCAAATAAAGACCCTGAAAGCGTCGGGTTGACTTTTTGTAAAGCCCTGGTAATAAAAAAAATTAGCTCAGCCAGCCCGACGCGCCGATATCCGTCAGGTTGCTGGCCACCGGTTGGCCCATCACGTTGCAAAGGCGCTCAGCCAGTTGCTGTGGTTGCTGAATCAGCGGGCTAATATGCATCGAGCGGTACTTCATCTCCACCGTTTTGCCTTGGGCCGTGGTCAGGCTGCCTTGCTGGATAAGCTGGCGCCCCTGCTCAAAAATACCCTGCGGGGGAAGGGAAACGCCGGTTTCTTTCATCGACTGCTCGTCCATCTGGCCGTTGGCGTTATATCGCTTGCCAAGATAAATTTCAGGCGCGGTGCGAATCCCGGTCTTGGTGGCCACTTCCTCCAGAATCGAACCAGCCGGGGCCATCAGGATAAGCCAGGGGTCGATTTTATAAATGGTTTCGGCAATGCAGAGTGCGGTTTCCTTGTTGTTGAGAAAGGCCGCATATAGGGCGCCGTGTGGGCGCACATGCTCAACCGTGGTCATGTTGACCTTGGCAAGAGCGGTAAAAGTGCCCAGTTGCACGTGAATCCAGGCGGCAAGCTCTTCTTTGGAAATTTCCATAACCTGATAGCCTGAGGTGTTGGGATCGGGGTAGCCGATGTGGGCCCCGATGGCGCAATGGTAGGTTCTGGCCTTGGCAATGGCTTCGATGACCTCTTTGGGGTCGCCATCATGCACGCAACAGGGAATATTTACCGAGCTGACATAATTGAGCAGTTGGTAATCGCTTTGTTCAAAGTAAGCCTTGTCGCGGCTTTGGCCGAAGTCCGTGTTGAGATCCACATAGCGCTTGAGCTGCGTGGGGTAAATGCTTTTTCTTGCGAGATCGGATGTCTTGGGCATAAAAGACCTTTGTTTTTTAATTAATAATATCTGGCTCACATTATCCTATTAATATAGCGCGGGATAAATGCTAAGGCGAATATAACGAACAAACCACAGGAAAATACTGGTGGCAAGGACATCATAGGGCAGAGGCTCCAGCGACAGGTGTACTACCCAGTTTAGCCAGTTGCCGATTGGATCGGCGGTTCCCATAAACGGTGAGGTGACCAGCAGCATTGACGTCAGGCCAATCAGACCAAGGCCGTGGGTAAAAGCCACACTCAGGATGCCTGCCGAGTACATAAACAACGTTTGTTTCCAGGGTTTTCGATGATGGAACGCCCGACGCAAAAGCTGTCCGGCGTATACGGCACCTGCAATCATCGCTATCAGAAAAGGAAAGCCCGGCTGGTAAATGTAATTGAGGCCGCCACCGTTGGCAAAGACTGGCGCCAGGAAAAGGCCGACCAGAATATACGACAGGACGGAAACGCCGCCGAGGAAACTCCCTAAAAGCCCACCCATCAGCAGTGCCAGTGGCAGTTGAAAGTTATATTGAATGGGCAGACTCTCAAACCATTGCCCCTGTGGCACGTTGAACCAGCTTAATATCGTATTGAGCATATCCACCGACAGGTTGGGCAGCGGCATGTTCAAGTAGCCTTGCAGGGCCATAACCAGAGTGCCGCAAGTCATGACCAATAAGCTGTTGGGATGAACTTTAGGGGGCTTGGAGATGTTTTGAACCATCTCCTGTTCGCGCATTTTTTTAAGCCATGTTTGATGTGGGGGTTGATGGAGGGGGAAGTATAAGGCTGTAAGCCAGGCAAAAGGTTCAAACGGCTTCCTGTCAAGCCGTTGCAGGGGGATTGGAATGCTCGCTGCCTGTGCAGGCGCTTTGGCGACCACACTGTTTTTTGCCGGGACTTTCCCGGCGGACGAAGCCCCCGACTTTGCATACGGGGCCGTGGTGGGAACAGTTTTTTTCTCCAGCACATGCAAGGACGATTTTGGCGCATCGATCGCTATTTTGTCTGCACCCTTTTCAGCAGGTTTTTCAACAGGCGGCAAATTCACGTCGCATTTGCCAGGCGTGGCATCCTGTTTAATTTCAGGACTGCTCGCGGCAGGAGTGGAAGAATCAGGGGGTTGTGGAGACATATAAAAAAAATTGGTTTCTATTACTATTTGAAAGAACGTGAATAGGGGCGCGAACAGTGGCAGTCAGGACAGTGCTTATTCCCCAAATTGTCGGGGGAAAGCCCCCAGGCGATTGAGCAAGGCGGCCTTATTCTGATTATAAAGCGCTTGCTGCTCCCTGTCAGTCAAGTCGCCGCTGGTCATAATCAAGGCGTCTTCCTGGTTGTCCTGGTAATACTTGGGGCGCACCCCCACGCATTGCAGGCCGTACTTGTAATATAAATTCTGGGCCGCGTGATTACCGCTTCGCACTTCAAGCGTTGCCCAGTGAATCGAAAGCTTATAGCAATGCTCAATCATCTGCAGAAACATCACCTCGCCAAGCGCGTTGCCCCGATATTCGGGCGCGACGGCAACCGTCGTAATATGCGCTTCGTCAATCACATGCCAGAAACCACCGTAGCCAATCAGTTTTTCCGGTTTTGACGCATCGCTTGTCTCGTCGTTTATGGGGCTTAAAGGCATCAGCAGAGAGAAATATCGCCCAATGGCATTGTTCATCTCGGCCAGGAAGGAATCGGCCACCCAGTGATGGCGGCCAAAAGAAACCGACTCGATTTCCATGACATCGTCCACATCCTCGGGCCGCATGCGACGAATACGCAAGGCGCTGACATCCACTGTCTTTTTGGGAGGCAGCCGTTCGGGAGCGTTTTGGGTTGCAGTGGTTTCCGCTTGTTCCAAGGGTCTTATATCCAATGTCCAAGGTGCGACTCAGGAATAAGGACACGCTTGCGTGAATCCCCATTCGTAAATCTTCATTCGCAAATCCCTATTTTAGCCTTAAAATAAGCTTAGCGCATAAAGATGTCTGAAATCATGGGTCTCCCTGATACTAGATGACCAATTCTATCAAAGCAGCCTTAACTCTTGAGACGTTAAGCGGGCAGCTATCGCCCCAGTCTTATAAAGGACTTTTTGGCGCCCTGGGAGATGCCCCGGTTTTAAGCTTTTATTTGCCAGAGCCCGGCCAGATGGCAAGCCTGGTTCTCTCGCTGCTTAAGTTCGGTTTTCCGCCGCACAAGTTACAGCAAATGCTGGCGCGCTTTGTCACGCAACTGTTGGCCACGCCTCGCACCAGTAAGCGGCATCTGCAAAAACTGCCTTGGCCTGCCCTGGAGTGGCTTGCCCAGCAGTTATGCCTTCATGCGCTGACGCTAGACGTCACACCCCCCCTTTCATTAAGCGCGGATGACCTGACCGTTCAGCTTTGGCTTTTGTTTGAGGAGCTTAGCGAGTTTGATGCCAATGCCCTGGTGAAAGGGGACATTCAGGCTTTGGGGCAAGGGGAATTCTCAAGGCTGCATAGTTACTATTACCAAAACGCCCCGGATTTTGACATCCTGCTTCAAATTCTAAAAACGCATGGTTTTGAAAAAACGAACACGGGAGCGGGGGGTAATTGGCTTGAAACGTTTGCCCTAAAGCCATACACACAAGCCGAGCTGATGCGGGCGTATTGGTGTACCCGGCGACTGGCCTATCCTTTACCATGGGCATCGATATTTTCTTTTTTAAAAACCGATGATCTCCTCTGGCGAAGGCTTTGCGAGGGAAACCCGTTCATTCTTCATCTGGTGAGACGCTTGGCGCTTTCCTCTGCGAACAAGCTTGCTTGCAGTCGCTTTGAAAAGCCCGCCCTTGATTTTGAACAGGGTCTGAATGAAGTATTACAGCATTTAACCCATCTGCAGAATCAGTGGTATCAGCCTCTGCAAGATTCGCGAGCAGCTCAAGTGACGACTGCCCAGATTAAAAAGTCGCGTGAGACGCTCTGGGGCAAACGCCCATACCAGCGAATTATTCTGGTTGAAGGAAATACGGAAGCCATCCTTCTTCCGCTTATGGCAAGGCTTTGCCATTTAAAACGTTTTCAGGATAGCCCGGACGCCATATCATGGCAGGTGCTTCAGAAAATCCGCCATACGCTGGTGATGCCGGTTGGCGGAAAAAACCAAATGGCCTCGCTGTATAAATCGCTGTCCGAAGAGCTTCGTATACCCATTGCGGTGTTGCTTGACGCCGACGCCAGGCTTGCCAGCGATCAGGTTCTGGCCATTCTCAGGCAAACCCCTGCAGATGTGGTGCTGATGATCGATCCTGCCGCTGCCTCAAAAGCAAATAAGGCTCAGGGGAGCAACGGGTCTGAAATCGAAAACCTGATTGAGCCTGTAAAACAAGGGGAGATTGAAGACCTTTATCCCATCGAACTTTTAATTGCCATTATCAACGAACGCTATAATCCTTACCCTGCCCTGGATGCGACGCGTTACGCCGAAATTATTCGTCTGGAGGATGCTGGGCTTTCCAATCGCGCAGGCATTCAGCCTCCTGTTGGACGTGTGGCCGAGTTGAAGCTGCTTTGGCAGGTGTTGGGACTAGGACGCTTTGATAAAGTTACCTTGGCGCAGGAAGTCGCCAGCCATCTTGCCAAATCACTCGTTTTACCAGCCGACAGCCAGAGGGATTGGGAAAGCCTTTTGCCCGGCGCTCTGGAATCCTTGATGAATCGCTTATACGGTTTGAGCGAGGAAGCGATTGAAACAGAAGCCAGCTCCTCGACGGCCAAAGCAAGGACATTTCTTGATGAGCGAGGCTGAACAGAAATTTTTTTGGGTGCCTGAAGCGGAAAATTGGCAAGGGTTTCAGGCGTGTGACACCAAAACAGGCGCTAACGATCTTTTTTACGGGCTGATGTATGGCTATGGCTGTTACACCTCGTTTCGTTATCCCTTATCCCGCACCCTGTGGCAGGCACATTGGCGGCGTTTGCAAGCTGACGCCAACATCCTCGGCCTTTCGCTTGATGGTAGTTTCCGTGAAGCAACCGCCTTTGATGCTTTGAAAGAAGCGTTAGAAATCTTTTTGAAAACAAGTGTTGCGCGCGTTCGTATTTCAATAGTGCCAAGGATATCCAGTCTTTTGGATGTGACAGGTTCAACATCGCTTTCAAGCGCTATAATCATGACGGTTTCACCGCTTGCAAAGTTCAATATGCAAGCGCCAGAAATTGTTAAACCCGGAATTTTAAAACCAGCTATTCTGAAAGTAGTCGATACAACCCGTCCGATGGCCAGCGTAAAACATGCGCAGATTGCCCAAACCCTCTATGAAAGACGTCTGGCAAAATCGCTGGACGCGGATGAGATTTGTTTTAGCCAGACGGTTGCCGATAAGGTTTATCTGAGCGAGGCAGGTTTTGCCAACATCATCGCTGTTAATCGTCCGCAAAAAAAACTACTCAGCCCCGATCCCAAATGCTGGCCATGTCTCTTGGGCACCACCGTTTCCGCCTTGTTTTCTTTTCTTGAAAGTTCCGAGGCTAGAGAATTAGGCTGGCAAGGTGCTTGGGGGGATTTAAGCCTGGACTCCCTCAACGCTTATGATGCCATACTGCTTTCAAACGCCGTCACTGGTTTACGGCCGGTTGCAAAAATCATGAACAGCGCTGGGCAGCTTTTATGGCAGGAAAAAGCTTATGTTGCAGAAGATCGTCAAATCCATAATCGGGATTTTTCTGAGTCGGATCTCTCTGAATTATTGGAATCATTCTGGCGGATGTTGGCTTTTGACGGCGATTGCGCATAAACTTTCTTTTATTCAAACGTAATTTTTTAATGTGTTTAAGCAGGATTTTTCAGTGCCCACTTTTTCTTCACCGTTTGCAGAAAATAATCTCAAGCCGACCGCCTACCAGGGTGCTATCTTGCATAGCATTGGCAAGGGGGCTGATGACATCGCTTATTATCCCGATGGCCTGTTGCTGGTCAATGCGCGCGGTCAAATTGACGCTTGCGGCGATCGACTCCAACTTTCCCCGCAAATCGATCTTTCAGTCTATACGCTTGAAGTGCTTTCTGAAGACCAGGTGCTGATGCCGGGGATGATTGACCTGCATACGCACTTGCCGCAATATCATGTGCGCGGAAAGCAGGAGAAGGATCTTTTAAGCTGGCTGGGGCGTCATATTTTTCCTGAGGAGGCGAAATTTTCAGATCCTGCTTACGCCAAAAGCGTTAGCGATGATTTTTTCAAGGCCCTTCTGCAAAACGGCACAACGACGGCTTGCGTCTTTCTTACCAGTCATCGCGATGCCACCGATATTGCCTTTGAAAGCGCTCAGGCAATCGGTAACCGCGTGGTAATGGGGCTTAACCTGATGGATACCCCCTCGGTCCCCGATGCCTACGTAAGTAACGCTTCAGAACTTTCCTTGCTTCGCCAAAGCCAAGAGCTGCTTTTGGACACCGAGGCGTTGTGCCGGAAATGGCATGGACGGCAGGACGGCCGGCTGCGCTATGCCTGGATGCCCCGCTTCGCTTTGAGCTGCACTGAAACGCTATTGTCCGCAACGGGTGATTTGCGCGCAAAATACCCCGATGTCTATTTCCACACTCACCTGAGTGAGCAGCCGGGAGAAGTTGAAGCGGTGCTGAGGCGTTTTCCATGGGCAAGTGATTATACCGAGGTGTATGACAAGTTCGACCTTCTGGGATCGCACAGTATTTTGGCCCATGGGGTGCATTTGTCGGATAGCGAGCTTGAATTGCTAAAAAAGACGCAATCCGGCCTGGCCCATTGTCCGGGCTCTAACTTTTTCCTTAAGAGCGGTCGTTTCCCTCTGGCACGGGTAATGGAAAAAAATCTGCGCTTTGGACTGGGTTCCGATGTGGGCGCCGGGCCTGAACTGTCGATTTTCAAAGCGATGCGAGACGCCCAGTATCGGCAAGACGGCGGCTCTTGTCCGCTTCCACTCAACAGCTTGTTTTACGCCGCCACCTTGGGCGCTGCCCGTGTGCTGCACCTGGAGGCGACGCTCGGTAATTTTCTGCCCGGCAAATGGGCGGATTTTATCGTTTTGCATGTTCCCCTGGCTGTATCAGGCCCTATAGTTTCGTCCAATGATATTCTTTCTGCGGCAGTTTACCTTTTGGATGAGCGCCATATCATTAAAAGCGCAGTTTCCGGAAAGGTACTGTATCAAAGGGGTTAATGGGTCTTTTGACTCATTTTTTCTCATTTCCCTCCATTTCTTTGGAGGTTTTCCTGTCCTTGTGAGTCAATCGTTTGCACGAGAGGCCAGGGGCAGAATCCTGTTAACAGGGGATGCTTGCCTGCTAGGCACTCCAATAGAATAAAAAAGAGTGTGAGAGCCCTCACCTTGTCGATGCAATATCAGGATTGAAATTTGTGGGTAATGAGGTTGTAAGTTCTGGGATTTATCCCCAAGAGTGAACGTCATCTTAGCGTCCTTATCGACAAGAGTTGCAGCAATGCCAGAATAGAGAGTGTGTGTTCCGTGGAGAAAACCTCCCACGTTTCTCATAAAACGTCAGTTGACTCCCAGACAAATTCTGGAAGTCCGCAAAATCCGGCTGGCATTTCTGAGACTATGAACTCAAAAATCCTGCGGGAGCAATCGCGCGCGCATCTGCGCGGCAAATCTTACGCTGCCTCGTCTTTTCAGTTTCAGCAGCAACATCATGTTCATCAACATCCTGGCATGCCGCCCTACGCTTATACATACCCCCAAGCAGCCCCCATGCCTTACGCTGCCTCGCCAGGTGGCGCCTATATCGGCTCCTACCAGCAGGCGCCGTCCTATGTGGGCGCCTCACAGCCATTTACAGGCCCCATGCATCACCAGGCTCAATACAGCTATCAAAACGCCTTGTCTTATCAAACGTTTCCCCAGCCGTCTTATACTGGGCAGCCTTATGCCGCTTACCCCGGTTTTTACGGCCCCCATCCGATGGTGGTTCCGGCGGTTTACTACGCAAGACCCGGCAGTGTATTCCAGACGAACAGTCCGCTTCAGGATCTGGCCAAGGTCATTAAGCGTAAACTCTTTGGCGATAATGTTCCTTCTACCAGAAGTGGCCTGAATGCCAATACATTGAGCGCTAAAACCTGGCTGAACGTGCGAAAAGCCCAGAAAACCCTGCAGCAGAATTGGCAACAGGAAAAAAACCTGAACACCAAGGCGTCTCAACAAGAGCGCGAAAAACTTCAGCAGCAGACCGAGGCGGATGGCATTGACGCCCTGTTTCCGGCAAACGCCGAAGCGTTTAATTTCGAGTCGCTTCTGCCCGCTTCAAAAATAACACCCTCCAAAGCATCGCAAAGCTATAAAGCCGATGAGCAATCCTCGCTATCTTATCAGGCCGACAGCCAGTTGTCGGGTGCGGATCAAAACATTCGCGCCGCCTTTGATCTTTATGCTGCCGAAGGCATTGCGATCAACGCCCAGCCTTCTGAAGGTTCTAACCGACTAGTGGCTGACTTTGTTTACGATTATGCCCACCTTCCCGTTCCCGTTGTTTTCCAGCACATTGCAAGCCAGCCGGTTTCTGTCAATGGCGCTGATAATGAGCCTGTAACGACGGATAATAAACCCCAGAGTCTCGAATCGGCCGTGACAGAATTGTCTTCAGAAAACCGTTCTGAACAGATTCATGAGAAGACGTTGCAGAGCGCCTCGGATACAGACAGGGCCAGCGAGTTCACGCTCTCTGAAAACCAGGATGCAATTCCCCTTGAAAAAAGCGCTTACTTTGACAAGCGTTCTTACGGTAAGCCATCATTTGAGAACCATGCTCTTGAGAACTTGGTTCAACATGCGCCTCAGACGTTGCCGAGCGCTCAAACGCAGGCGTTAGATGCTTTGTTTGTTGAGAATCAAACCTCAATAGAAGCCTCAATCAATAAAACACCGAGCAAGAAAACACCGGCTGGCCATACAACCGATAATGTAAAACCTTCAACCGGCTTATTCGGGAAAATTGCAGGCATGCTTAAAACCTGCCTGATGACGCCGATTGAAGTCAATATCGACGGAACTCCAATTTCCTCTAACAGCATAAAATCCAGCCAGGATATTCTCTCGCTGGGCACCCTGCGTGAACAGGCCAAGGTTGTCCTTAAGGATGCCCTGCAAAACGCGACGCTCAGCAACGAGGCGATGGATAAGATTGATACCGATGAATTGTGGCAGCAGTATGAGCGGATGGAAAACCGCGCCAGGGCTCAAAAGCAAATGGTGAACGGTCTGCTTGATGTTAATCGCGCCTTCGATCAAGAGAAGCTGGCCTATGCTTTTTTATCGGAACTTCCCGAATACGACGCGAAAACCGGTACGAAAATTTCGGGCGATATGGATGTGAACGTTTCGCTTGAACGCGACACTTCATGCTCACATGCCCAGATGGCAACCCTCATTGCCGATAAGCCGGATCAAGAAAGGCGAGTCATTCCCCTTACCGCTCTAAGTCTGGTGACCTCTGACGCAGTTGAATTGTCCGCGCCGATGCAGGACAGCCAGGGCGATTATATTTTTGAACTTCCATCGCGAAGTGTTATTGCCTCAGAGCCAATCAATAGTCAAGGCATGCTCATCACGCCGGCCGTTGAGAACGCGGATGAAATTTCCGAAATTGAAATACCAGAAGATGAAGCGGTTGAGATTTTCGAGGAAATCGAGCTGGTGGATACGGCCTCGCTGTTGATACCAGAAGCTGCGCTCACCCTAGAAACCCCTTCTATGGTGGAAACCAATCCTACGGAAGATGTTACTGAAACAATGCCTGTTACGGGTATTCA
Organism: Vampirovibrionales bacterium; assembly: GCA_035285165.1. Classification (GTDB taxonomy): domain Bacteria; phylum Cyanobacteriota; class Vampirovibrionia; order Vampirovibrionales; family Vampirovibrionaceae; genus JAYKHP01. Next base: position 36,816 of record JAYKHP010000023.1, read on the forward strand.
AGCCGTCAGCGCAATGGTATCCTCCGAATCGACATCTGCAATGAGCGAAGAACAAAAGCCCGAAGAGTTTACTTTTCAGTCCATGTTGCGCAACAACCATATCCTTTCGCGCAGCATCAGCACATTGGCTTCGCGTTATTTTGAAAGCGCCGAGCATGAAACGCTGTTACACGAGCTTTTGGAATAAGGCAGTCAAGCATGCTTATTCAGCACAGCCTCAAGCGATACTTCGGCTGCCGTACAAGTTATTCCTGCAAGCGCTGCTGAGAGTCAATTCGTTATAGAATGGAAACAGCGTGAATTCTTCTTTGAGAATTCATCGATTACGAATTCATTTTTACGAATTCATCCCTCGCCACGTTAGCATCGGGTTTATGACTGACCGAGTTCACGATAGTTTATGGAACTGATTTTAAACGAAGCGATTCTCCGGCTCGTGTTGGCGGCTGTTCTGGCCTCCGTTATCGGGCTTGAGCGCGAATTGAACCACCAGTCTGCTGGCTTGCGAACGCATATCCTGGTTTGTCTTGGGGCGACTGTTTTTACGCTGGTTTCCCTCGGGGATATGACGCGGGGTCTTTATATTGCCTCAGGCGCGGTGAACAGCCAAGTGAATATCAACCATGACCCCGGCCGTATAGCGGCACAGGTGGTGACGGGCATCGGCTTTATCGGCGGCGGCGCCGTTCTTCGCCATGGGAATTCAATCCGGGGCATTACCACGGCGGCCAGTCTCTGGATGATTGCCAGTGTCGGCATGTTGTGCGGCGTCGGACAGTATTACCTGGCTGGAATTTCCACGTTTATCGCTTTTATGGTCTTGTTTACCATCGGTTCTCTGGAGCGCAACTTCCTGAAAAAAGAACTTCGCAAATATACCCGGATGCGCTTGCATTTAACGGTGCGCCATGATGCCCAGCGTCACGTGCAGTTATGGATTGAGCGTAAGTTCGGCACGGATGTTTTGGAAACGAAATCCAGCCGGGATGATGAGAAACAGTCGGTGATTTTAACCTACACGGTCAATCTCAATGGCAACACGGTGGATGTCAACAAGCTTTCCCAACAACTTAACGGCCAACATGGGATGATGGGCTGCAATATTCGCGTGTATCAGGAAGAAGGCGACGATTAAAAAGACAGCCAGCCTTATTATTTTTAATGGGGATTTCAGGCTGACTGTCTTTTTTTATTGAACGCTTATTATTACCACCAGCCTCTGCGGCCTCTGTCGCGATCCCAGTCGCGATCATGTCGGTCAAAGCGATCCCGATCCCACCAGGAGATGCGTCTTTGGTTATTCCAGTTGCGGGCCTGAGGGGGACGTTTTTTCCATTGCTGGCGATTGTTCTGCCAGCCACGCCACTTTTTTTGCTGGCCCCAGTTTTTATGGCGATCCCAACCACGGTCGTCGCGATCATGTGCCTGTGCCGAACCGATGAATGCGCCAACACTGATAATCGCAGCCAGCGCAACAAGGCTGATTTTTTTCAGTTTCATCAGATATCTCCTCTTTTTTCCGATACGCTTCAGGTTTCCAATACGCTTAGGCGAGATACGGGCAGCGGCTTACCAGTTGCCGATGCCTGAAATATATCCTTTTTGTTTGAGGTATTCATAGCCAAGGCCGACACCGGCGCCTAGCAGAGCGCCCTTGACAGCGCCATTTCCACGCGAGCCGTCATTGGCCAGCACCCCGCCAAGCACCGCGCCACCCAAACCTCCGATGGCGGCTTTTTTCAGGTAAGGGTGCTGTTCGTAGCGGCTGTTGCCGTAATAACGGTTGTTGTTATAGTTATCATCATGCGCCTGCGCCAAAGGCATAGCCGACGTCATCATCAGGGCTGAAGCGCTCAAGGTTAGGAGCGCCTTTTTTGCAAAAGGTGTTTTCATAGGGTCGTCTCCCAAGTTGGTGATAAGGCGAAAGAGGGATGGTGTGGGGATTGTTTTATGACAGTAAACTCCTTGGAAACACGTCTGGTGTGTATCAAAGAAAGCGTCGTTTCAATAGGCACCAAACGCGTCCATAACCCCAATACGTTTCAAGAGAGGGAAAAGTTTCAGTTTATTGTAAAGTTTCTTAAAATACGGGTTTCAGCTCGCCCCTTACTCGCCCCAAAATGGCCTGATATCAAGCAAATCCGGGTTCTTATTATTTTGGATAAAACGAACGCCATGGCGCTGAGTATCTCCAAAAACACAGACCCGTGTGAAATTTTTCAACACCTGGCTATTGTCCAGCTTGCTCATTAATGGTTTATCCAGCCAAAACCGGTGCGAATCCCCATGAATTAAAAGCACAGGCTTGCCGAGTCTGGGCACTTGCAATTGAAGCGTGTCGATAAAATCGTTAAAGCCTTCTCGCGCTTTCGATTTTTCGGAAAATTCAAAATTCGGATTCGCCTGCATAAAAATCACCAGGCCTTTTACGCTGGGTAACAGGGCGTGTTCAAATGCCTCAAGCAGCCAGGCGTGATTGGCGTTTCGCCGGGCTTCGAATTCGTTTTCCCCATCCGCTCCCGGCGCCCGGTTATTGCTGCCCACGATATGCAGCGTCGTAAAGATAAAACCCTTTTGCTGCCAGCGCACATTCTCCACATAATCGCCGTAAGCCGCTTGGGCGCTTTGCCGTAATACGGGAAGATCCCGTTCAAAGCCTGCCTGCGGTGGATAAAAAATACTGCGAACCCTTGCCAGTTGCTTGATGGGGTTTTGAGGCGGCAGCCGATAAATCCGGTGACAATCCGTCCATTCATTATCCCCCGGCGTATAAATCAAAGGCTGGTCAAACGTGTTGAAGAGATCGCGGACTTTAAAATAATATCCGTCGGTGCAAGGGGTTGCCCCGCTCATAATGTCTCCCACGTGAACTGTAAATGCCGGTTTTTCCTGGTTAATAGCCGTAATTAACGTTGTCAAACGCTGGTAATCTTCCGGGAGATGATACGGCATATCCCCGATCACGATAAATTCAAACGGGGCGCTGATAGAAGAAGGGTCGCTCGGGTGCTTTTTTCCAAAAGCCGGTGATAGCGGGGTAAAAGCTATTATTGTAAAGGCCATTATTACCAGGCAGAAAAACAAACGTCCGCCACGAGCAGTGTGTTTTGCAATGTGTGTCAATGAAAAGAAGTTCAGCCTCGGCACGTTCTCCCACTCCTGTTTTTTGACCGGTTTTACCGACGGGTTTTATTGTGCTGAAAAGGCCGGCCGTTGTCGAGGGTCTGCCGCTAAGGGTTTTGAGAAGTGAAACGGGTTTTGTCCAGGCGCTATGGGCGCGCTTGCTTGTGCGCTGGTAATTGCAGGCAGTAGCTCAACCCCTTTTGCTGCCGCAGCACTTTTGGGGCCGACCGAATGAGAGGATTGCTGGTCGCTGCCGCTGTTATGGTGGGGCGCATGGGACAGCTTGCTTTGTTCAGCCAGTCTTGCGTACTTGCCTTTGGGCGGCTTGGAAAGCTTATGTTTTATCAGGGTCAATACCGATACGGTGTAGACCACAAAGGCCGTTCCAAACGTGGCCATAAAACGTGTGGCATACCCTGGAATCTTTTTAGTGGCGAAATAAAGGCCCGTTGCGGTCAGCCCCGCCGGTATAAGCGACCATACCTGCGGTGCGACGACTTCTCGTGTGGTGCCTCTTTTTTCAGCCAGAATTTTCTGCCAGGGCTGAAGGACATTAAAGTCAAACCAGGTGCCCCATAAACCAAAATACAGGAAGTTCAGCGCAAGCCCGCCTATCATGCTGGCCCAACTGCCGGATTTTCGGCTGTAATGCACCGCATTCTGTACGGCCCTGCTGGTGGCCATATCATGTAACAGCTCTCGGCCGGTTTTGTTGGCCACCCGCTGCGTATGCGCAAATATTTTATCCTGCCATAAAGATGAGGTTGAAGCTGAAGAGGTCGCTTTGCCTCCAAAGGCCTTTTCAAGGGCCTCCCGGCTTTTTTCAATCGCGCTTGCCAGTATTTTTTCGGTTTCAGCCGTCTTTTTTGGGGTTAGCCCTGCGCGATCGACCTTGAATTTTTCCATGTCGGATTTTTCGATTTTGCCGATGGCCTCCTGAAATGCCTGGGCCTGCTCGTGATTAAAGCCATAATAGTGCTTCAGGTATCCCGTCTGATCCAAACGGCGTTGCATCTGTTCGGCCAATACCAGCAGTTCGTTGTACTCCTTGGAGCCCGGGGCAAGCTTTTTCAGATCGCGGTTGCGCAGGATATCGGCAATGGCGTAAAAGCTTTTTTCATTTACCAGATAGCCGAGCATCCGGTGCTCTAAAGCGCGCGGCAGGGTTTTGTAGTTCTTCGCACCCGCCACATCCTTGTACTCGTCACCCAGGCTGTGCAGGCCAAGGGCTTCGACCATGCGCGGCACCATATACAGCGATTCCATCAAGCGGAATGTCCAAACGCCCATAATGGTGTTCAAAAGGCCCAGGTAAATGTCACGGAAAGTATAATCCGCCTGCCTGTCCTCGGGGATTGTGTCCATCCGGGCAACCGCCCGGATAATCAGGTTGAGCGCAGCGCCGTTCTGAAAAACGTTCATCGCCAGGTTGTTGTATAAAATCGATCCACCAATCATGCCAGCAGTCCCCCGTTTTGCAGGCGGATCGGTTTTTCAGAACTCTGTTCGGCTTCTTGAATTACTTTTTCATTAATTACTTTTTCGTGGCTTTTCTTGTTATGTTCCCGAATTTGCTGTTTTAGCTTGGCGGGCATCCGGTCCGGGTCAAAGTCATGATCCAGCGGCGCTATCAGCCTGAAAACGCTCCACATCAGGAGATAACCCCCCAGCGTGACGGATAGTGCGGTTGCTCCGGCAAAGCTGATAAACTTGAAATTGCTCAGGCGGCGCATAAACTGTTGCAGCGATTTCAATTCTACAGTTTCGGCTTTTGAGAGTCCCTGTAAGCTGTGTTTTTGCTGCTCTTTCAGATGGGTGATGCGCTTAAAAATCAACTCCATATCCAGAGCGTCCAGTGTGGCCCAGAAGGCCCGGTAATGGTTTTCAGGCTTAATTTTTATGCCGACGCCCGGCTTGTTGAGAAGATCGTAATAATTCACCGGTAAACGCAAGCGGTTAACCGCCTTGTGGAAGGTGCCCCCTTGAAACTGTCCTGCTTTTTCAGCGGTGCCGAATTTTTCAATCATCCCGCTTCGTTTTTTGTTTAATTGCGGGATGAGCGTTTCGAGACGCTTTGCCAGTTTAAGATTGCGACGATAATTCTTGTTTGCCTGACGTTGTTCAATCGTAAAACGGATAGGGTTTTTTCCTATGCCTAAACGATTTTCCACCCGCTTCCAAAATGGCCATTCGGCCCCTTCGGTTGGTTTCTCTTTCAGAGCGGTTTTTTTCAAATGCTCCAGGTGTCGCTGGGCCCTCACCAGCTTGTCGTTGAGTAATTCATAAGGTGTTCCCTGAGGCCTCATGAAATTATCCAGTAGCGTATTGATGCTAAAGCGGTCGTATTTCATCAGCATGAAGATGCCGATGCTCATAAACCAGGTGATCACATTCCGGCCACTGGTTTCCCATTTGTGCTGATCTTTTTTGATCGACGTATACGCCTGGGGGACATACAGGCAGAAAATCAGCATCAATCGGTTCATCCAGTCGGGAAGCGACATGTTGAGAAAATCGACTTCGCGCGTGATCCGACTTTTTGTCCATTGGGCGTCAAAAATCTTCGCCAGTTTATCGGCAACTGTCCTGAATTTGATAGGGTTAACCTGAGGGAGATTGGAAAAACCCCCTCCCCCAAAATGAATGGAAGAAGGGGGAAATGATTGATTGGAAAGAGGCTTTATACCGAAATTCGAAACAGTCTGCTTTCGATAAAGAGGGCTCAAGTTCTCTTGAAGGGAGGGGAGGGTGTTCATTCGCCAATGGCCTCCCGCTTTTTGAGGTTTTGGGCCGCAAAAGGATTCAGCCCTTTAATGCCGATTGTATGCGGGTTGGGGTTAATGTCATGATTGGTTGTGCGGGAGAAGGTTTGTTTGGCTGGGCCATTAGCGTGCTGCGCGATTTCATGATGCTGGGCGTGAGCTTTTTTGCTCTGCTCGGCAAGCAGGGCGTATTTCCCTTGTGGCGGCTTGGAGAGACGCTGCTTGATGAAAAACAGTAATGACCCGGTGTAGACTAAAAAGCCTGTGCCAAATGTTGTGATAAAGCGCGTGGCATAACCCGGGATGGGCTTGGTAAGGTAATGCATGGCAACGGCTGCAGCACTACCTGGCGCAAACGCCCAGACCTGCGGCAGAACCACTTCGCGCGTAGTGCCGCGTTGTTCGGCGAGTTTTTTCTGCCAGGGCTGAAGGATATTAAAATCAAACCATGTGCCCATCAAGCCCATGGTGACAAAAACCATTCCCACCCCTGCCAGCAAGTTTGCCCATGCCCCGGTTTTTCGAGTATAACGCACCAAGTCCTGGACCGAGCGGCTCGTGGCGGCATCATGCAAAAGTTCTTGAGCGGTTTTATTGCTGAGCCGCTGGGTATGGCTGAACAGTCTTTCCTGCCAGTTGTTGCCGAACGCTTCGGCAAGTTGGCTCTCATGAGGGGCGATGGCTTTTTCCAAAACTTCCCTCGTGGTGGCATCGGGTGCCTTGGTTAAGCCGTTTGCTGTCAGCTTGAAATGGGCGGCGCCTTTATTGCCCAGGGTTGTCATCACCTTGTCGAAAGCGTTAACTTGCTTGTCGTTAAAGCCATAGTAAGCCTTAAGGTAACCGTTCTGATTTAAGCGACGCTCAAGCTGTTCAGCCAGCAACAGCACTTCCTGCTGTTCTTTGGAGCCAGGCTTGAATTTTTTGCTGTCGGTATTTTTCAACAAATTACCAATGGCGTAGAAACTTTGCTCGTTAACCAGATAACCCAGCATCCGGTGTTCCAAAATCCGGGGAAGGGACTTGTAATCACGTGCGCCGACAACGCCTTGATATTCTCCGCCCAGGTTATGAAGTCCCAAAAGCTGCACCATTTTGGGTACCATGTAGGCGCTTTCCATCAGGCGAAACATCCATGTGCTGGTCAGGGTATTGAGCATGCCCAGGTAGATATCGCGAAAGGTGTAATCGGCCTGGCGATCTTCTGGAATCGTATCCATTCGAGCCAGCGCCCGTGGCACCAGGGAAACGCTCCCCATGTTGGCCAAGAGATGGCTGGTCAGCTTGTTGTAAAAAAGCGCCCCGATCATGCGATGACGCCTCCAAACGAGGGTCGTGACAAGGGGCGCTGATTTTGTGAGGAAAGAGAGAAACTGGGGGCGCTGGCAAACGCATTCGTGTTTATGGCTGTATTGGATGGGATTGGAGGCGCCACCTCTTCTTTTCGCTTGCTCTCTCGAATTTTCTTCTTGAGCTTGGCGGGCATGCGATCCGGATCAAAATCATGATCAAATGGGGCAATGAATTTGAAGACGATCCACATCAGTAGAAAACCGCTCAGGATAATTCCCAGCGTGGTGTCCATCGCGTTTCTAAGCGGTCGGCTGTGGCTTATCCTTGTGGTGAACTGCTTAAGGACTTTAAGTTCTTTCAGTTCTTCAGGATTTAATTTACCGGATTGCTTCAGATCGCTTAACGCCTTAATCCGCTGATGAACCAGGCTCATTTGCAGATCGGTCAAGGATGCCCAGAAGGCTCGGTATCGATCGGCCCGCTTGATTTGAACCCCGACCTCCGGACGGCTGATAAGGTCATAATAATCTCCCTCAAGGCGGACTGTGTTCAGGAGTTTGTGAAAAGCCCCACCCGGATATTGTCTGGCTTTTTCAACCCCTCCAAGCCTGTTTGTCAGCGTGACCTGACGCTGTTCCAGCTTGGGAATTTTACGCTTCAGATAACGCTCTATGACCTGGGCTTTTCGATACTTGTTTAATGTTTGCTTTTCTTCCTGGCTAAACTGGGTGGGATTAGAGCCAAGGCCCAGGCTGTTTGTGATTCTCTTCCACAAGGACCAATCGGCTCCCACTGGAGGTTTTTTGGCCAGGTCGTTTTCTTGAAGGAATGCCAGATGTTCACGGGAGCGTTGGAGGTTTTTATTCAGTAATTCATAGGGTGTTCCCTTGGGCCGCATCAAACCGTCAAGCAGCGCATTGATACTGTAACGGTCATGTTTGAGAAAAAAACCAATCCCAAGGCCAAACAACCAGGTCACCATGTTTCGACCGTTGGTTTCCCACTTGTGCTGGTCTTTTTTAATCGAAGTATAAGCTTGCGGCACATAAAGACAAACCACCAGCATCATGCGAACCATCCAGTCCTGCATGGACATATTCCAGAGGTTGGGCTCGCTGGTGATGAGCCGTTTCATAAAAGGGCGCGTGAAAACGTTGCCTATTTTATCAGCCAACGAAAGGTACTTTATCGGTTTGAGCGCTTCCGTTGCCGCATTGCCAAATTTTGGCTGGATGTTCCCTTTTTTGACCACCCTCGGCAGCCCGGATGACAAAGCGCCGGATGATGCGGTTGCGTAAGGCTGGTCAGTGAGGAACACGGACATAAGGTAAATCAGGAACCTGTGGCGAGATAAATCAGGTGAGCCCTAAGGTCAGATGATTCGCTAAACTCGAAATGAGGTTTTTGATTGATTGTTTTTAAGGCGATAAAGATGAGGAGGTGTGTCAATTTGTCAGTTCATGCTGGCATGAAAGCACAAAGACGGGCTGTCGTTCCAGAAGAACCTTGCTTCTCTCTCAATAAACGTTACGCAAGGGTAAAATTGCCCCTATGAAATGAAAACAAGCGCCACAGATTGTTTTTTTATTAAAATACAAGAAAATCGACAATTTGCTAGTTAGCCACTTCTAAAACCCGATTACCCAGATTTTCCTCTTGTTCAGGAAAACCGCTGCTGATAAGCGGGGTGCAAGCAAACAAATGATCGTCAAAAATGGCCAAATCCGATAGCATCCGGCTTTTCTGGCGTGCGTCAAGTAATGGACCGTTTAATAGCGTTCTCAGTTTGTCGCGAAATTCCGGATAATTCTCCCGCGCCTTATCACTCACGTAGGTTACCCGTTGCGTACCGTCATGAATACCCAGCGCCAGTTCCTGCACATCGGGCACTTCATAGTGCCAATCACTCTCATCCCCTTTCCTTTCATCAAAGGCGTTAATCAGCATCCGCACGAGCAGCAGCAGGAAGCGGTTATCCTCAAACGGGCCGTTTGCCCGCTGAAACCAGCGATAGGTGGCAATGACGTAATTGAAATGCACAAAATCATGTTCGCCGCTTATGCGACCGCTTTTGTGTCGGGCGATTTTTTCAGTCGCCGTATGGCATTGGGCCCAGAAGAGAATGTCAAACTCGTGATTTTCACCCTCAAGGCTCCGCCATTGTCCGCGATGCTCCCAGGGAGCCCATTGTCGCATCCAATCCACGTTAATCATCAATTCCCAGGTTGCGGTTAAGTGTCCAAACCCTTTTTGGGCATACCAGCCGTCCCAGGCGGGGCTAACCCCCAGGCAGGCCAAGTCCCGCTCGGCGCATAGTTGGTAATGTCGCTTGAGAAAATCGGGCTCGTTGATGAATAAATCGGCGTCGTGCCACAACGCATGGGTACTTTGGGTTGCCGACACGCCTCGCGTAATCTGCAGCCAGCAATTCATATGCGGATTATTAAAGCGCTTGGTCAAAAAGCTTTCAAGCGGATTAAGCTCCGCCAGGCGAAGCGGTGGCCCCTGCCATTGTTCCTGATAAGCGTCGAATCGTTTTCTAAAACCTTCTGAGCGTTGATCCGGGATAACAATGGCTTCTAGGCAATTGGAAAAATTTTGTCGTTTGCAGACTTCCAGGGCGATTTTTAAAAAGACCGGTAAATCCCCTGGAATCAGTAAAAGCAGGGAGTATCCCGGTGCAGGTGTTTTATGGCGACGAGGCCAGCGACTGTAAAACAGTTGCCAAAGCTTTTCTTTCATGCGGATTGCATCCTGTAACGGCTGTTGAGCCTTGATTTTGTTCACGGCAAGGTAAAATAATACTGATATTCAAGCCTGAAGTTTTGTAGGATGGAACCGCTCTATCGGCTGATCTATTTTTTAGCTGTTTACTTCTCTGATTGCGAGGCGTGATGATTCAGTTTGGCGTTGTTTTGTTTTTGAAATGACGTTTGAAAAATTTGAATTTTCCAGAATGTTTTAAAAACCATATGCCCTGCCAAACAAACGCCCCACTCAGGACAAACAGGGGCAGCGCTTGCGCCAGGCCCGCATGCAGAACACACAAAGGAATGCTCGAAGAAAAAATCATGGTGAAGAAAAGATCATCAATAACACCTGAAAATTTAATGGCAGCATGACTTAGCGTTTTCAGACTCATCGAGAGCCTGTTCAGGGACAGGTTTGCTCTTGGGTTTTAGGCGTACCAAGGTTTCAGGTTTCCAGTCCCCCAGCTCCAGTTCCGGCGCGCGGCGAAATACTTCCACCAGCTCGTCGATGACGCGTTGTCCATCCTGGTTTTGCATTGCATCGGTCACACAGGTTTCCAGGTGCTGGCGTAAAATTTCTTCAGACACCTTATCGAGCGCCGATTGAACGGCTTTCATCTGGTGAAGCACATCAATGCAGTAACGCTTTTCATCCACCATCTTGTAAACGTGATTCAGGTGTCCCATCGCTTTTGAGAGGCGTTTTTTCAGGTTCTCTTTTGAGCTGTCGGTAATGGGCATAAGCAATTTCCCAAAAAAATAGCGGCAAGCAATAATAGAGGGATTCGTCAGTAAAGACGCATCAACTCTTTCTACGAATACCATAAACCAAGGCCGGACTGAACCGAATGCTTTAAAGCAAAGCAAGCGTTTCAGCCCGGCCTGAAGAATAGGTTTTAGGACATTTAGATTAAGAGCGGCTTTTATAAATTAAATACTCTGCTGGTAAGCGCCCAAAGCCAATTCTTTATTGGAAATCGTGTAAGGTTTACTGTCCTGAAAAGCCATCAGCTTGATGTCGCTGACACTGATGCCTGCCTGATTATCCCAACGGGATTGGGCGTCATATTGATCCAGAAGCTTTTGGCCAAGGGCTTGTATCTGGGAATACTCGTTCAATTTCGCCGCTTCATAAGTGTCCCCGCCCCCGGCGCGTCCTTTTTGGGCCTTAATTTTTTCATCCAGATCCCAAATACCCTGCTGGAGTTCAGAGCGACTGAGGACACCGTCCTGGTTTTTGTCCCAGTCACGCACCAGATCCATTGCCTTTGAAACGGAGGTTTCATCAGCCGTTGTAGACGACTGAATGCCAAGTGCCGGCAGATTTCCTGCCCCCAGAGCGTTGCGTGCCCCTGAAGAAGAAAGTTTGTCGCTTAGTTTATCCAGAAATTCGGGGCCTTTGTCGAAAGCTTGGTTGAGAATGTCCGAAGCGATTTTGCCGTAGCGGCTGCCGCCCAGTGAAAGGTTTCCGGATTGCCCCAGAAGCTTTCCGCCTGCTTTCATAGCGGAATTTAACACATCCACGGTATTGGACAGGTTCATATGCGCTATTATCTCTTCTCTTCTTTTGGCCCTATTGCCGCCTAAAACACCTGAAACATACAATGAGGATTATTCAGGGAAAATACTGTATACCCGACCCGAGCGGCACCCTTCGATTGGATAGGCCTGCTAAGTATGTGGAGTCTCTCTCTGTTGGCCGCCGGAACACCAATCCTGGAGGCCGTGCCAGGCATGGCCCGCACTGATTTCACTATAGCCGGACTGGTGTATTACTTGCCTCCTGTGTCTGGACGAGTTTTTAAGCCAGGGGGAGAAAATTTTCGATGCTAAGTATTACTGAGTGGGGCTTTCGGAGGCTTGTGTCATTTCTGCACTTGTCCGGAAACAAGCGGGGAACAATTTTTCGGCATTAAAATATAGGGAAAGCTTCAAAGAGCCTTGCCAGGAAGGCGCCAGTGCCAAAGGCCAAAACCCAGGAACCCACAATCGTCACCGTCGATTCAAGCGGGCCGCGCTCCTTCCAGATGACCGTGGCTGAGGCAAGACATGGCACGAAAAGCGTAATCACCACCAAAGCGGTCAGCACCTGGATATGCGAGAGCGTATCGCCCATCATCAAAAGCCCCGCAGCCCCAAAATCCCGCCTGACCATTCCCATAATAAACACCTGTGCCGCTTCGCCCGGCAAATGCAACAGTGCTGTCGTGACGGGCGAGAGCCAGTTCTGAATGGCAAGCAGCAGTCCTGTGGTTTGAAGCACCGCAACAATTAAAGAGCCAAGCATAAACAACGGGGCGGCTTCAATCAGGAAGACCTTGGTACGAATCCAGGATTTTTTGGCGATATTGCCCAGCGAGGGCATCCGCATGGGTGGTAAATCCATTACCAGGCTGGTGGAACGTCCCGGTAAAACCCGGTTCAAAACCGATCCAAGGCCGCTCATCATGATGACCAGAATTAAAAGATAGACACCCCAGCCCACAAGCCCGCCCGCTTTGGCCATCAGCGCGCTGATAACCGCCAGTTGAGCCGAGCATGGAATGGTAATGGCAAGCAGGGCCGATGCGATGGTGCGCTCGCGCTGCGAGGTGAGCACCCTTGTACTCACCGTTGCCATCGTCACACAGCCAAAGCCCAGGATGATAGGAATAACCGCACGGCCATTCAATCCCAGCTTTCCCAGAAGGCCATCGGTTAGAACCGCCACTCTGGGCAAATAACCGCAATCCTCAAGCAGCGAGATGTAAATGTAAAAGCCCAGTACCAGGGGGAAGAGCACCCCAAAAATATACTGGATACTCATGGTTAAAACGCCAAATTCGCCCGCAAGCAGATTATAAAAAGCCGTTCCTACCGGAAATAAAGGCGAAACCATGGACTGAATCACGGGAATCACGTGTGCTAGAAGAATATCCCCTTCAATCAGGTTGACCAAATCCCCGGCAACCCACACGCCCACGACTTGATATAACACCAAAAGGACACAGGCCATCGCCAGAAGCCCGACTAGGGGATTCAGCAGCCACGCGCCGAGGCTTTGTCCGAAACGCTTGGCAAAATTTTCAGGATGGCTTTCATCCGTTACCACCTGGCTGGTGATGGCGTTGACGTGGTAACGCCTGTGCCCATATATTTTCATCCGTTCGCCGGGATTTTTTTCAAGCTCCCGCAGGGCTTCAGGTTCGGGAGAGTCTGGCGTTCGATGCCCCAGGGAGGCCTTGGGTAACGCCTGGATAACCTCCTTAAGACCTTCGCGGGTTAAGGCGACGGTGGGAACCACCTTGACGCCAAGAAGCGTTTCAAGGGTTTCAATGCGGATACTCAGGTGTCTGGCCTTGGCTTCATCCATCTGGTTTAAGGCAATCACCAGAGGCCTGCCATAATCGATTAACTGCTGGGTCAGAAAGAGATCTCGCGAAAGGCTGAGCGCGCTGACCACGTTGATAATGACATCGGCCCCGAAAATGCTCTCCTCGGCAACGGTTTCCTCTTCGCTCATGCCGGAAAGCCCGTAAATACCAGGGGTGTCTTTCAACAGGCTGCCGTCTGCCATCTGGCCTTTCGGGATATCGACGGTGGTGCCCGGAAAGTTGGAGACGTTAACGTATTTGCCGGTATACGCGTTGAAGAAAATCGACTTGCCAACATTGGGATTTCCCGCCAGAACCACGACTTTCTGATGCTGTTTCGTAACAGGCTCCTCGCCAGCCAGTCTGAGTGTCGAATCAGGCGATGTGACAATATTCGCCTCAGCGTGCGTGCTTTGGGTCAGAGGGCCTGGGGCCGGATTGCTTGGGGAATGCTGCATAAAAAACCGTTTTTTCTGAGAAGTGGAAAGGGGGTGGAAATCAAGCGGGGATTCAGGATAACGGGCTCGCGAAAGGTAAGTTCACGAAACTAAGCTCACATGAATGCTCTGGCAAAGTTCCCGTCCCAGGGCCACATCCACGCGGCCACGACGAATAACCATCGGGCCAGCGGGCACTTTACTGGAGACAATCACCATTTCACCTTCTGCAATGCCTAGCCGGATGGCCATCATGGCCATCGTTTCATCCTCGATGCGTTCAATGCGAACCATTTTACCGACGGGAGCCTGTATTAGCGTCATACTCAAGCGGGAATATCCTCAAGAACAGCCTAAAAGCCGTGAAGCTGAAGCGAGTACTTCTGAAGCATGAAAAACAATTCCTAACGGTCATTTGTGCTTACCTGAGAATTATTATCATCACGGCTATCTTCTGTTAAACGTGGGTCAAATGCAATTCAGGCATAACATAAAAAGAAAAACCAAAGAGCGCCGGTAAAAGGCGCTCTTTATAATACGAACCGTTATTAATGTTAGACTAGGCGACCAGTTGCTGGGCTTGAGCTAGGGCGCCATCTGCGTTCAGCACAGGCATACCGCCCAGGGCATACTGAGAAGTGCTAATCAGGATGGACTTCACCTGCTCAAAGGTCAGATTGGGGTTGGCGGCTAACATCTGCTGAACGGTGACCGATACCTGGGGTGTGGAGAACGAGGTTCCATTTTGTCCCTGAATGTCCACAGCGTCGGCGCTTAGAATAGGCCTGAAGGCGTCTGAGCCCAGCGAGCCGAAGTCGGTCAGGGTGTCGTCGTTGATGTTGTTGGGGGTGTTACGGTCGTCAATGGCGCCCACGGAAATGACGTTCTCGCTGAGGGCCAGGTTGCTGAGCGCCCAGGTGGGGTCAATATTCAAGCCTTGAGCGGTTAAACCATCCAGTAACAATTGGTCATTGCCGCCCGCCACCATAATCATGATGCCGCGGTTGGCTGCTTCGGCAGTCACTTGCTGGTATCGCTGGAGTTCGGCGTTAATTGTCGGGCTGGTGCCAAGCTGTGTGGTGACAAAATTCACCAGGGCCTGATTCGCTTCGGGACTATTGAGATCGGCGTCTGCCGAAATACCAATGGCGTCTCTTAAGGCAGGGTTTGCGTTAACCGCATCCCGCGCCAGACCCATCGTGGTCATGGCGGTTCTGCCAAAGGACATGTTTACGACGCGGATACTGGGATCGTTTGAAGCCAGAAGGCCTTCAAGCTTATCGGAGGCCATTGCCAGGGTCTGGCCGTAATCCGAGTCAATCAGTTGCTGAAACTCCGCCAGGTTCTGTGGTACGTTGACTTCGCTCGGTAATACCTGCGTGTTTACCGTTACATCGCCGCCAAGGCCTGCATCTTCAAAGACGCCAAGGACTTGTCCGTTATGATCCGGCTTGAGGGGCTCGATCATCATGATGTTGATATCGGCAGGCGTAGGGGTTGGGGTGGGTGTGGGAACCGGCGTAGGGGCTGGAACTGGTATTGGCGCTGGTACCGGTGTTGGTGAGGGAATGGGGGTTGGTACCGGTACGGGGGCGGGAACCGGTGTAGGTATAGGTGCGGGGGTCGGGCTTGCGCCCCCATAAATACCGCCAGAGGGAGGATTCGTCACATCACCCGCGCTAGAGTCGGTGTTGCCTGGGGAAACCGGATAAACCGGGGCCGGAGGGGTTGGCGGGGTATAAGTCGGTATTGAACCGTCGAGGGCACCGCCAGAAGCGGGCAGGTTATTCACGGGAGGTTGAAAACCACCACTGCCGCTCATTAAGACCTGCATCATCATCATGAACATCTGCATCATTTGCATCATCATGCCCATCAGCGCTTGTCTTGGGTCGGTGGCGCCAACGCCAGAGGTCATCGCTTGTTGCGAAAACGGAAGGGTGTTGATGCTTGATGCGGTATTGACTGGACTAGATAGCAGGCTGCTGCTGCCAAAGGGGGAAAGCGGTGTCCCGATAGCCTGTGTGCTTATAGGAGTGGCAGTAGCCTGTCCAAAGGAAGATGCGCCAAAAACGCCGGTGGGCTGGATCAAGCTTTGCGATTGTTGAAACGGCAAAACCATAACACTCTATCTCTCAATTTTCAGGGGTTCAGTTAACGCCCGTTATGCCTAAAGAAAGCCAAGTTCTTCAACACGTGCCGGGAAAATCAAAAAAGGAAAAGGATATGAGGAAGGTATATACGAATTATAATTAAATAAAAACAAGCAAATCGATCAAATTGCCCCTTTCTGCGTTCCAGTTTCTGTAACAGCGCAACGCGCCTTTTTTAAGAAAGGCTGGAGAGCTGTTCGTTTAAGGCCTTCAATTGCTGGTTGACCTCTTGCAGGCGGGCCTTGTTCTTATCAATGACCTCTGGTGGCGCTTTTTCCAGGAAGTCAAAATTGCTGAGCATTTTATAGATTTGATCCTGTTCCTTCTGAAGCGAAGCCTGCTTCTTGCTCAGGCGGTCTTTCTCCTGGCCCACATCGATAATGCCTTCGAGGGGTATCATGACCCGGCTATGGCGAACCACGTTGACCGCAGCGGCCTCCTGATGCCCCTGCCCGCTCAGCGTTGCTTTCACTTCCAGCTTATCCACCCGCACAAAGTGCTGGATAATGGGCAGCGCTTTTTGAAGCGCCTCGTATTCCAGGGGTTCCGGGGCTTCAATCGTCACGTTGACTCCCTGGGGATGGGGAACATTATATTGCTGGCGGATGTTGCGAATGGCACGAACGGTTTCAAGCACAAAATCCACCTGGGAATTCAACCGCTCGTCAATCGATCCGAGTTCCGCCGTTGGAAAGCGGTCAACCATAATCGACACGGCCGCCTTATGAGGCAGCTTTTGATAGATGGCTTCCGTAATATACGGCATCATCGGATGGAGCATCCTGAGAATTCCATTCAGTACTGAAAGCAGCACGCGTTTAGTGTTAAGGGCGATATCCCCGCCTTCTTTCAACTGTTTCTTGGCGTATTCCACATACCAGTCGCAAAAGCCGCTCCAGACAAACTCATAAAGCGTATCGGCATACTCGCCAAAGCGGTATTCCTGAAGCTGCGTGTTGACCTTGTCCACCGTCTGGTGATAACGGCTGAGAATCCAGCGATCCATATCCGAAAGCATCGCCAAGTCGATGGGCTGGGCGTCAACGGCAGGAGAATCAACCGCCTCGTTGTTCTCTAAGTTCATCAACACAAAGCGGGACGCGTTCCAAAGCTTGTTGCTGAACACCCGGCCAAGCTCAAGCTTGTCCTTGGCCAGCTTGATATCCTGTCCGCCGTATGTAATCAGGCTGGTCAGGGCGTAGCGAAAACCATCGCAGCCAATCTCGTCAATCAGCTTGACGGGATCAACCACATTGCCCTTCGACTTGCTCATCTTCTGGCCTTTTTCATCGCGAATCAGGCCGTGGATATAGACGGTGTGAAAGGGCGATTTGCCGGTCAACTGCTGACCGAACATCGTCATGCGGGCTACCCAGAAAAAGATAATGTCAAAGCCCGTCACCAGGACATCGGTCGGGTAAAAATCCCTGAAATCGGGCGCTTTTTTATCCGGCCAGCCCATCGTGCTGAAGGGCCAGAGGCCAGAAGAGAACCAAGTGTCGAGAACATCCGGGTCTTGCGTAAGATTGCCGGATTGACACAAGGGACAACTGCTCGGGTCGGCATCTTCCGCCTTTTCCGGCACGACCACCCCCTGGCAGTCCGCGCAATGCCAGGCGGGAATCTGGTGCCCCCACCAAAGCTGTCTGGAAATACACCAGTCCTGAATATCGCTCAGCCAGCGCACGTAATCTTTTTCCCAGCGTTCGGGGATGAAGCGGATTTTCTCTTCATCAAGCGCCTTCAGGCACTGGGCGGCTAACGGTTTGGTTTTGACGAACCACTGCTTGGATAATAGCGGTTCAATGACGGTCTGGCAGCGCTGGCAATGGCCAACCCGATGGGAATGCTCGATTTTCCGAACCAGAAAACCGCCTTCCTCCAGCATTTTTTCCGTCAGCTTGCGCGCCTCGAAACGCTCAAGCCCTTGCAAGGCTTCAGGAATAATCGATTCCGTCTTGAGTTTGCCAGATTCATCCAGAACCCAAAGCGGCGTTAACCCGTGTTTCTGGCCAATTTTAAAGTCGTTTGGATCGTGTGCGGGCGTGATTTTCAGGGCGCCGGTGCCGAAGGCCGTATCGACATACTCGTCGGCAATCACCGGTATCAGCCGGTTGGCAAGGGGCAACGTAACGGTTTTACCGATCAGCTTTTTATAGCGCGGGTCATTGGGGTTAACGGCCACCGCCACATCACCGAACATCGTTTCAGGCCTTGTGGTGGCAACCACCAGGGCGGCGCTGTCATCCGGCAGCGGGTAGGAGATTTCCCAAAGGTAGCTGTCTTCATCGACGTACTCGGTTTCGATATCCGAAATGGCCGAGGTGCATCGCGGGCACCAATTTACTACATACGTGCCCTGGTAAATCAGGTTCTGGTGATACAGGGTGATAAACGCCTGGCGAACCGCCTTGCTCAGCCCTTCATCCAGCGTGAAACGCTGCCTGTCCCAGTCGGGGGAAACCCCTAAACGCTTAAACTGGTTGAGGATATCGCTTTTTCGATCATCCACCCATTCCCACATGATTTTGAGGAAAGCTTCCCTGCCCAGTTCCTCTTTGCTCTTGCCTTCTTTTTTAAGATTTTTTTCCACCACGTTCTGTGTTGCGATGCCCGCATGATCAGTGCCAGCCATCCACAGGGTCTTGTCCCCCAACATGCGGTGCCAGCGAATGAGAATATCCTGAATCGTGTTATCCAGCGCATGGCCCATGTGCAAAACACCCGTCACGTTTGGCGGGGGGATAACCATGCTGAAGTTTTTACCCGAATCGTTGCGGCCGGATTCAGGCTTGAAGTGCCGATGGGCTTCCCAAAAACGGTACACGTCGCTTTCAATGGTTTGGGGCTCATAGCTTTTGGATAGGGTGTCGGCAGCCTGTTTTGTTTGCGGCTGTTGGGAATCTGTTAAGTGAAGACTGGCATCTGCCATAGGATAAAAACCTTTTTCTCTGTTAACGCTTGGTGATGAGTAGTTGCGAATTCAGCATAAGGAAGATATTGGACATTCAAGCTGAATGTCATAAAAAATTAATGTTGCCAGGATTTTAAAAGCTGAGACAAGAAAACCATTGATGCCGATTCGGGCCCGTGAAAATCACGCGGATATCATGCAGGGCTTTGCTGCTCTGGCTGAAACAGCCAGACTGTGCCTGAAGCGGAGCCATTATATCGTAAATGTCTTTGAAAGAAGACCCCTTGCCGTGTATAATCTGGATATGCATGGCTAGGTGTTTGCCGAGGGCGACTTTACCGAGAACTTTCTTGAATAAGCGCTTTTACGGCTGCCTGTCGTCACCCTGGCTTCCATTTTTGGGTTTCGGCGTTCGCTAAATGCGCCAGGCTGGGCTATCGCCACTTATAGAAACCAGGCGAAGTCAGTCCTGTTACCTGCCCCCTTAACCCGGCGTGCATTGCGCCTTAAATCCGCAAAAAGTTTTATAATAGATAGAGTAAACCAGTGAGATGATTAAGATGCCCCCAAGGGATTTTGATGATGAGTTTTCCCAAGCCAGCGAGCGCTCGCCCGGCGTGTATACCCGTTCGGAAGGCCGCTCTCCCAGTGAGCTGGACATGTTATGGTCAGGCTCAAAAGTCCACAAGGAAGACCGTTCGCCATTCGTCTTCTTTATCGCGGGCTTTGTGATTGCGGCTATTCTGACTTCGGCTGTTTTTCTGGTGTTAAACAACAAGCCTGCCGAAGGCGACAGTCCGGTGGCCGAGCAATCCGAGTTTCTGCAATCGCCTGTCGATGATCCTCTTGCGGTTACGCCTTCGAATGGCCAGCAGGCCTCTTCAAAAGCCAATACCCCAGATGAACATACAACGGGGGCAACCGGTTCAACGTCTGCAAAAGCAAAAAGCACCCGTTCTATCCCGTTTAAGACCTATGTCGTGAAGAATGGGGATAGCCTCAGCGGTATTGCCATTAAGGTCTATGGTTCAAGCTCACCTGCTTATGTGGATAAAATCCAGCGGGCCAATAATCTTTCAAGTCCTGACAAGCTTCAGTTGGATCAAAAGCTGGTCATTCCGCCTGTTAATTAAGCGATATGCAACGCGTCTGAACGGCTGATTTGATTCAGGCGTCTGTCGTCATCCTGTAATGGCTTACCGTCCTTAAGGCCCAGGATACGCCTGATGGCGTTGTAAAGACGAGAGAAAAGCTTCTTGATGCGGTGGAAAAATCGCTGGTCGATTGCGTCAAAAGTGCTTTTGATAATCGGCTGATTTTCCCAGTTGGGATAATCAAAATGCCACCATTCGCAGGGATGGACGCTAAAGCCTTCTTTTCCCATCACGGCTATCAGCTTGTCTCGGTTTTTTCGCTGCTCAGCGGTTCCACCGCTATAATCGGGTGACGCCTTGTCGGTAAAATCATCATAAGCGCTTGGCATCAGCAAGGGCTTGCCGGTGGTTAAATCATACAGCGTCAAATCAACCGAATAGCCCCGGCAGTGTCGACCGCCGATGGCGGGATTGGTGAGAAATTTCTTCAGATGATCGGGCGTTTCATCCCAGAAGGTCTGAACGACGGCGGGAGGACGGTAGCCATCAAAGAGGATAATGCCCAACCCTTCTTTTTTAAGCGTGCGTGCGATACGCCGAAGGGCTTTTGCAGGGGACTTGGCAAGAAAAACGCGTGGTTTTTCATAAACGGCGCGACCCAGAAAATTATCATCCGTGGCATAGCGCACGTCGAGTCGAATAGTGGGGGCAAAGAGGGTCGCATCCACCAATTGTTTGGGGTTATTGGTTTTGGTCATTACAGGAGTGGACGCCTGTAAGCGCTGTGCAAACGTGATCATGCCAAGACCATTTGACTCAATATGTAGTGAGGGAAAATAAACTGAAAACCCACGATAACTAAAGGGGAAATATCTTAAAACGGAAGCGTCGCTCGATTTTTAAAACGGAAGCATCGCTTCCTCGAACCCTTCGGGTTCAAGCTGTACGGTAATATGGCAAAAACCGAAACGTTCGCGTAATTGCTGTTCAATATGCGTGGCCGTATCAAAGACGAAATGCTCGCCTGCAACGGTGGTATGCACCAATAAAGCGTCTTTTCCGGTGGTAATCGTCCAGACGTGCAGATCGTGAACGTCTTTGACGTTGGGTAACGACAGCAAAAAGCGCTCGACGGCATTAAGATCTATGGAACGCGGAGCGGCTTCAAGCAGGATGTGCAATGCTTCAGCCAGAATGCGAATAGCGTTGCTGAAAACCAGAAGCGCAATCAGGATGGACAAGGCCAAATCGAGCCACAGCCAATGGGTGAACCAGATAAGAATCGCTGAAATCAGGGTGCCCGCCGAGCCTGCCATATCCGTCATCACATGGAGATAGGCGCCCCGGATATTGAGGTTTCGGTTTTTCGACGGTTTAAGAATGCCCAGGGAAAAAAGGTTTAAAATCAGCCCGATGCTGGCAACGGCAATCATCAGACCGCTGTCAATCTCGTGGTGATGGCCCGAAAGCCGCTCAACGGCCTCCTTAATAATTTCAGCACAAACCAGCAGCAACACCAGGGCATTTCCAAGTGCTACAAGAATCTCAGCCCTCCCAAAGCCGAAGGTGCGATGCTCGGTAGACGCTCGTGTGGCAAGCCAGGCGGCTATCAACGCCAGGGCGATGGCCAGCATGTCGCTGAACTTGTGCCCCGCTTCGGCCATCAGGGCCAGACTGCCTGAAAAGTAGCCCCCGGCAAGCTGAAGCAGCAAATAGCCTATCGAAATAAACAGAACACCTCTCAGCCGCTTGATATTGTCACTGGAAAGCCCTTCGGCCAGACCCTCGTGATGATGGTGGTGGTGAAGGTGATGGTGGCCGTGACGACATTCCATGAAGAGGGATCCTGATAAGACAAATCAAATGAACGCCTTTCATCATCCCGTGAAAGAAAGGGGATGGCGGGACGAATGAGCGTTCCCTTTACATAATGTAACAATTTGGGTTGGTTTAGCTTAAACCTTTACCTGGAAGGGGGTCAAGGCGCTTTTCTGTTTTTAAAAATATATAAAATTATTTAGATAATCAAAAAATAGGTTTATATCAAATCAGTTTTGTACTTTTAAAGCTTGTAAGAACGCGCGCGTTACGCAATGGTCTGAACGGTGTAAGCAGTTCATTTTTATTTCCAGCTCAGCAATGAATTTGTAAAAGCCTTTAGACAAAACGCTTTGCGGCCCACGAGCCTGTCCTGCAAACGCCCAAAATTGCGCTATATTCCCGGTTATGAAGATGAAATTTTTTTCATTTATTCACAAAAACGTTGTCAATTTCCCGTAGTGCATAGTAAAGTGAAGTGCATCTGAATACTGAAGGGCATCTGAATGCTTTTGTAACGTATTTAGGATTATGTTTATTGCTTGAACACCTTATGGTTTGCGTACAACGCTCATCACCACTGGCGATAAGCTTTTCAAATATTTTTTTAGCCATTAAACGCAGTTGTTAGCAGGCATCCAGCATCAGATCCATCCCTTCTTAGCGCTTTTTGGCGCAATATCAGTTCAAAAGATGCCAAATATCCCGGCATCCATCCGTTACTAAACCTGGCGCTGAGGATTGGCGTCACTGTTCCCTCAGGTTAATACAAGTTTATTTAAGGGCATCCGGCACACATCCCGTGAAACCAAACGTACCGGAACACTGCCCCCCTGTCTGAGTAAACCACCAGCCCGCCACACGCTCCTGTGCACTTGTGGCACCTAAACTGAGTCTAAAAACTGGCTGGCCTCACGACTGGGTGAAATAGGAGAGTACATTTTGAAATCAGTAAAACGCAACGCTTTCATCGCAGCCGGTGTCTTCCTGTATGTTGTAAACGCCTTCTTCCCCATTAGCGGTATCGCCGAGAGCATTGCCTCAAACACCCTGGATCCTCGCCCTTCAGTTTCGGGTGGGGTTCAAGCCACTACGGACATCGGCGTCAACAGCGAGACACTCCAATATTTCATGCTTGATAACGCCGAGGCTGATATTGAGTCTTCGGGTACTCAGCCAGAACCCCTGAATCGCATGATGGATCAGGCGATGTTTGAGCCCCTGATGCTTCCCGGTATCAACCGCGAAGCCGACTCCGTAGACACCTATCTGCTTGAAAGCGCCAAAGGCGATCCGTATGCCATTAAAATCCAGCGCCAGGCAGAATCAGGCTTTGCCAGCATTTTTATTAACGACCAGGAAGTCATGAAATTCCGTTCCGGCTATGATGTGCTGGATCCTTATGACCGCGCCCACCTGGTGGCCCAAAGGCTGTATAGCCAAATCAACCATTTTAGCGGGAGTGACCCCAAGGCGGCTGGCATTCTTCCGGCGCAAGACGACGGGCAATATGTCATTAAAGTTGGGGACGAAATCCTGGTCACCGTTGATCACGATGCGGCCAGCGCCAATGGTAACTCAGAAAAAGGGCAGGCCATCGCGTGGACAAACCTGATTCGTAGCGCTCTTGGCTTTAAACCGTATAAAGAACCCCTGCTTGACACGCTTGCCAATATTATCAGCTCGCCTGGCACCAGCAAGAAATACAAACTGCCGCTTTCCACCGCCTATTTCAAGGGCACCGGTAAAGTTCAAAAAGGACAGGCCTCCTGGTACGGGCCAGGGTTTCACGGCAGACGCTCTTCCGATGGCAGCCGCTTTGATATGAACAAGATGACCGCGGCGCATCGCTACCTGCCCTTTGGCACTGTCTTACTCGTGAAGAACAACCGTAACGGCAAGCAATGCCTGGTTCAGATTACGGATCGCGGCCCTTTTGCCCACGGCAGGATTCTTGATCTTTCAAAGGCAGCCGCCTCTTCCATTGGTATGCTCAGCTCGGGAACGGCGAACATAACCCTCGAGGTGCTTGCGCCCAATCCGAACAAACCCACTGACATTGCTACGCCTGGTCTGATTGGTGCTGCGGCCAATATCGACAGCGGCAAGAACTAAAGCTTTTTACTTTTACTGTCTTTTAAATTCCCAACCGACTTCAAAGCCGGTCATCCCTTGAGGGTGGCCGGTTTTTGGCGTATGGTAGAGCCTATGTCACTTCCCATCATCAGCAAAGCTTTATAAAGGATTTCGTGAGCCAGATGTCGATCGTAGAAAACGCTGCCCCAAAGAAAGTGCCCGTCCGTGTCAGGATAGCCCCCAGCCCTACTGGAAATCTTCATGTGGGAACCGCAAGAACGGCCCTTTTTAATTATCTTTTTGCCAAGGCTCAGCAGGGCCAGTTTATCCTCAGAATTGAAGACACGGACAGTGAACGCTCAACGGCGGATTTTGAGCGCAATATCTACGACAGCCTTTTGTCTCTTGGCCTCTCCTGGGATGAAGGCCCATCGCCTGAGGGTGGAGAAGACAAAGGAAGCTACGGCCCCTACAAGCAAAGCCAGCGCGGCGAGTTTTATACCCGTTGGGCTAACGCGCTTAAATCGGCGGGCTTTGCTTATGATTGCTATTTGACTTCCGAAGAGCTCGATGCCGAGCGGGCGAAAGCCAAGCTTGAAAACCGGCCCTATGTTTACAGTGGCCGCTGCCGGGATCCCAAAGTGCGCGAAGAACTTGCGCAGGATCCTGCGCGCAAGGCGTCGCTTCGCTTTCGCATCCCTGATAATCGTGGCGTTCTGATTTTCAAGGATCATGTGCGCGACGAAGTGAGCTTCGACACCGATTTGATTGGTGATTTTGTCATCATGAAATCAGACGGCACCCCCACTTATAACTTTGCGGTGGTGATTGACGACTGGCTGATGCGCATCAGTCATATCATCCGGGGAGAAGATCATATTTCCAATACCCCCAAGCAGGTTTTAATCTATGAAGCCCTGCAGGCGCTTAAGCTTCCCGAAGGCACGCCGCCGGTTGTCATTCCGGAATTTGCCCATGTGGGTATGATTCTGGCGCCCGATCGCAGTAAGTTATCCAAGCGCCATGGGGCAACCGCTGTTTCGGAGTTTATCCAGCAGGGATATTTGCCCGAAGCCTTTTGCAATTTCTTGTCCCTTCTGGGCTGGGCTCCACCGGATGGGGAGGAGGTGGGAACGCTTGAGCATTTCGCCAGCCAGTTCAGCCTGGATCGCATTGCGCAAAGCCCTGCGATTTTCGATAAGGATAAGTTGCATTTTCTAAACAGCAAGCTGATTCGCTTGATGCCGTTGGAAGAATTGCTGGAGCGCGCCAAGCCTTATTTAAGCGATTTTGATTTGGGCCAATACCCCAAGGAAAAACTGCTGATGATTCTTGATGCGGTGCGCGAGCCGATTACCGTGCTGAGCGAATTGCCCGAATCGATGATATATTTCTTCGGCCAGAAAGTGATTTTGGATGCCCGTCTGGTGGGGGAGGTTCTAAGCGGGCCTGAGCCTGAACAGGTGCTCAAGGCGTTTCAAAATGACTTTCTTTCCAGTGCGGACTTCACTTCGCCTGAAGCGTTAGCCGAGCAGTTAAAGGCGTTTACAAAATCGCTTTCGCCGATTAAGACCAAGACGATTATGTGGACTGTTCGCGCGGCGTTGACTGGTCGAACATCGGGAGCGGATCTTTCCAAAACGCTTTATATTTTGGGCAGGGATATTATCCAAAGTCGCGTGGAGACCGCGCTGATTTTAGGCTCGTCCGTTACAAACTAATAACAGGTTTTACGTTTCTATATTTTACGTTCTTCTTCGGGCTGGGTCAGGGGGATGGGCTCGCCGCATTTTTCGCAGTAATAATCCCCATCGGGCACGAATGCCCCGCAGTTTGGACACGTCATTGGCTGCCAACCTCTTCTCTGTTTTGATTAACCGGAACATCGCCCATCATAGCTGAACGCCGCTGCACGGTATACAATATTTAAATTTAGGTCGTGGGTCATTTTAAAAAAACGCTTGTTTTGCCCGCACCCCAGAAACCCACCATGCACCGTGATGATAATCATTTACATTTGGGGGCATTGCAAGCGTTTTTTTAAAATGACCCACGACCTAAATTGCACGTGTATTCTTAAGGTATTCTTAAGTCTTTCAAGCTTTGGCTCGTCCAATGCAATTATGAGAAAATATGACGCATCAACTAGAAAGAAACCCATGCCATGATTACCCTGTTAAGACCCTCGGCTGAACGAGGCCGTACGAAAATCGACTGGCTTGATAGTTACCATACGTTTTCCTTTGGCGACTACCAGGACGCCAAGCATATGAACTTTGGCCACTTGCGTGTCATCAACGAAGACTGGGTCAAACCCGGGGAAGGCTTTGGCATGCATGGCCACCGCGATATGGAAATCATTACCTACGTGCTGGAAGGCAAATTGGAGCACCGAGACAGCCTGGGCACCGGCTCCGTGATTCAGGCGGGGGATGTTCAGGTAATGAGCGCTGGAACCGGGGTTCGCCACAGCGAATTCAACGCTTCAAAAAGCGATCCGGTTCACCTGCTTCAAATCTGGATTATTCCTGACGAGCAAGGTCTTGCGCCGCGTTACGAGCAAAAGTCGATTGTTGATCCGAACAAGAAAAACCAATGGCAGCTTCTGGCTTCCCGCGACGGTAAAGACGGCTCAATCACCGTGTTTCAAGACTTAACGCTTTCTCAGGCGTTTATTGAAAAAGACCAGCAAATTAGTTACCAGCTTTCGCCCACTCGCCAGGCATGGTTGCAAGTGGTGTGCGGCAAAGTCGAGCTGGATGGCAACATCTTAAGCGACGGGGACGGCGCTGGTATTTTAGGCAAGGCAGAGCAGGAAACCGTAACGTTTAAAGCACAGGAAGCGTCTGAAATTCTGCTTTTCGACCTGGTTAAAACCGATGAAACCATCGCCTTTGAAGGTGATTAAACCTAGACTTGAATTAAACTTAAGTTAAAAATGATTAATACGATGGCCGGCCTGAGTCATATCGGGTCGGCTATATTATAATGCTGAGGTTATGGCGCATTCCGATTTTTTACAACCGGTTTTGATTTTGCTGGCATCAGCCATCGTTTGCGTGGCGTTGGTGCAGAAACTCAAGCTGAGCCCTATCCTGGGCTATTTTTTGGCGGGCCTTGTCATTGGCCCTTTTGGCCTTGGGCTCATTGCCGACATTTCCCCTGTTGCAGCCCTTGCCGAAATTGGCGTGGCGTTTCTGCTGTTTGATATTGGCCTGCATTTGTCCTTTAAAACCATTTGGGAGTCGCGCAAGGATTTTTTCGCGCTTGGCCCGGCACAGGTTTTGGGGGCCTCAATTTTGATTGGGCTTGTGGCCTATGCCATTTTAAGGGATTTTACCGCAGCCTTTATCATTGGCAGCGGCTTGAGTCTCTCCTCAACGGCGGTTGCGATGCAGACGCTTCAGGAGTCCCACGAGCAGAACACGCCGCTTGGCCGTTCGGCGCTCGCCATTCTGATTGCCCAGGATATTTTCGTCGTCTTCCTGTTAATTCTAATGCCGAATTTAAACGCCCGCGCCGACGACCTGCTGCCTTTATTGGGCAGCGCGCTGCTGAAAGCGGTTGCCGCATTCGCTTTTGTCGCTTTTCTGGGCCGCTTTTTGCTGCGGCCGGTTTTTGAATGGATTACGGCCACTAAAAACAGCGAAATTTTTACCGCATCAGCCCTTCTGTTTGTTCTTGCGATGGCCTGGGGGGTTAGTCAATTGGGCCTCTCATTACCGCTGGGTGCTTTTTTAGCAGGGCTTGCCTTATCCGAAAGTGATTTCTGCTACCTGGTCAAAACCGAAATTTATCCGTTTCGCGGTTTATTGCTCGGATTATTCTTTATCACGGTCGGAATGTCGTTAAACTGGCCCCTGGCGCTTCAATCGCTTGAAACGGTCGCCCTTCTGGTGCTGGGACTCTTCGTTCTAAAAGCAGTCGCTTTATGGGCCGCTTCTCGGCTGATGCGAAACTGCCAGGGATTTTCCATCCGGCTGGGGTTACTGCTGGCCCAGGGAAGCGAATTTGCGTTTTTACTGTTAACGCTTGCCGTTTCACAACGGATTCTATCGTCCGACATTAGCCAACTGCTGCAAGTGGCCGTTGGTGTCAGCCTGGCGTTAACGCCCGCGCTGGCTGCCCTGGGCCGTCTAATTGCCCAGCGTATCGAGCGCGGAAAAACTGATGTGCCGCTGCTTCTTGAAAGTGCGGTAGGATCAGAGACGAGAATTATCATCAGCGGCTTTGATGAGATTGGCCAGGAAATTGCAAAAGTGCTTGAAGCCGAGGGGATTGCCTATGTCGCATATGACAGTGATCGCGAGCGCATCGCACGAAGCAGAAGCAAGGGGTTTCAGGTGGAGTATTCGGATATGAACCGTCCTAAAACCGCCAGTACGGCAGCCACGGGTGGTGCCCACGCAGTGGTGGTGCTGTGGGATGATCCGGAAGTGTCGCTGTTCGTCGTGGATGCGATTAAGGCGATGGATACCGCCATTCCGGTCTATGCCGCCACGAACAATTTTCAGCTTTTTGAGCAATTGTCCATAAGGAACCTGGATGACGTGTTGATCAAGAATCACGAGACGGCAAGCGTCATTGCGGCCAATTTGATGCGCTATCTGTCGTTTTCGGAAGAGAAAATTCAGGATCGCGTGGAGAAAATGCTCCGCGAACAACGCGCCTTGCAAGCCGTTGTGGCTTAATACATGGCAGAGAGCGTCGAATTTTTTTCCTTGGTAACACTTAGGTAATGGGGTGAAAGTGATGATACAGGCCCCACATTAGGACGTAGAGGATCACGAGAGCGGGAACACCGATAATAAGGATCAACAAGCCCCAGAGCGGCCAGAGGAAAATAAGGATGGAAGCCAGACCAAACCACTTGGCCAGACTTTTGCTTTGCGGGGTACTCAGCGGAT
The DNA here is from genome assembly GCA_035285165.1 of Vampirovibrionales bacterium. GTDB lineage: Bacteria > Cyanobacteriota > Vampirovibrionia > Vampirovibrionales > Vampirovibrionaceae > JAYKHP01. Next base: position 65,493 of record JAYKHP010000023.1, read on the forward strand.
CGATCCTGTCCGCCGGGCCCTCCAGCTCCTCTCGCTCACTGCTCATTTATTGGATTCCTGATTAATGCCAGTTTTGAGTGCTTTTTCAGTTGTAATGTATTTATTTTACAATGACTATTTTGAAAAAACTATTTCCCCAGAGGGTGTGATGTTTAGCCGGGACGTTGTAAATACACTGCCTTAATTGTGTCATCATTAATTTCTGCATCCAATACTATTTCATGTGGCCCATAATAATCTTCTTTTAAAACATTTAATTCAATCTGTACTATCCTGGGAGACAAAGGCTCTACAACACCCCCTCGTATCCGTCCACAACAGCTATTGAATCCGGATCAAATTTTTGAAGCTGTTGGATAAGCTCCTGAACTTTCATTTGGATTTTCCTTAGAAATACGATTAAGCAGTTTAATCTATTGATTATCGTTCAGTACTTTCTGATATTAGAACGACTTACACCAAACAAAAAAGCACGCTGACAAGATTCTCTTAAAAAAGAAGTAGCAAACTTTTAAAGATGCTAATATTCCCCGCAGGGATGAGGTTTAGGTTAAGGTAAAACTACAATTTGGAATGAGCCGAAACGCTTGTTCAAAAGCACCTTGAATAACCAGATACTAACCATAACCCCCCAGATAAGTCCAGACACAATATTAACAGTATGGCTTATATTAACGACTAAAGCTCTATCCAGCCCAATCACTAGACCTATAACAGCAATTGGAATTGTAAGCGCAATGCCAATAACGATGCCCCACCGACACCGAGCAGCAAGTGTCGCCAAGCAAATGACCAATAGACTCTAGCCGCCATTCGCCACGAAATGATTAAAGGTTCCACACCAAATCTTTCAATATCAGGGCTTGTAACTATTGTCTTAATTGGGCTTTCCAGTCATCTGTCAGCATACCGGCGTAACCCCAATCTTCCTCTTCAATTTCCTGAATCACAATATGAATATGTTCAGGTTTCTTTCCAAGATTTTGGACTAGGCTGTCCGTAATATCTTTCACCAGTGCGGATTTTTGAGTTCGGTCAGCGCCTTTTGTAATTTGAACATTAACGTATGGCATCAACCGTTCCTCTGCAACTATCGCTCTACTATAAGTTCGGGCACTTGCTAAAAAAACACCCGACCAAGGTGTTTTTTTTAAGTTTTAAAAAGTGGCGCGCTCGGAGAGATTCGAACTCCCGACCTCATGGTTCGTAGCCATGCACTCTATCCAACTGAGCTACGAGCGCATCCACCGAAATTGTCCCTACAGACTATCCAAAGCACAGGCCGAATGCAAGCCTCGGCCCCGGACGCTTGCCCCCCTTCTTCTCGTTGCTTCTCCTCCGCCGGGCCTATCTCCCCTGGCCCAAAGCGTCAAGCGCCCTGCAATCGCCCCAAAAACCGCTACAATAGGATGTATGGGAAAAGCAGCCACACCAATAGTCATATAAGTCATCAACCGGCAGCCCGCGAAAGGCTCACATGACGCCTGAAAATACCGACCTCACCAGCGAAACAAGCAGCGGCATCAGCCAAAGCCTCATTCCCGAGCCCAAGCTGATCGCCACAAAATCCCGCGTGCGCGAGCTGCTGTATGCTGCCGATCTTCATAAATACAAGGGCCGCGTCTCCAAACTCCAGGGCCTGACGGTTGAAGCCCAGCTTCCCAAGCTGAAGATCGGCGACCTGTGCTTTATTGAAAGCATGAACGGCGAGCCCAAGGCCGCCGAAGTCGTCGCCTTCAAGGGCGATATGGCCCAAATGCTGCTGCTTTATGACGGTACTGGCATTTACCAGGGCAGTTGGGTCACCACCACCGGCAACCCCATCACCGTTCCCGTGGGCGATTTCCTCCTTGGCCGTCTGGTCTCCCCACTGGGAGAACCGCTTGATGGCCGTCCCCTCGATTTAAGCCGCGCCAATTATGTCAACGTCGATTCCTCCCCCCCCGATCCCCTGGCAAGGCCGATTATCAAAAACCGCTTTTCAACCGGAATTCGCGCGGTGGACGGCCTGCTGACGATGGGTGCAGGCCAACGGATGGGGCTCTTTGCGGGGTCTGGGGTCGGTAAATCAACGATGCTTGGCATGATTGCCCGAAATTCGGAGGCCGATGTCAACGTTGTGGCGCTTATCGGCGAGCGGGGAAGGGAAGTTAAGGAGTTTATGGAAAACAGCCTTGGCGAAGAGGGTCTGAAGCGCTCGGTGCTGATCTGCGCCACGGGCGATCAGCCGCCGCTTCTGCGGATGAAATGCCTGCAAACCGCAACAGCAGTCGCCGAATACTTTCGGGATCAGGGCAAGAAAGTCTTCCTGATGACCGATACCGTCACCCGGGCCGCGATGTCCGGCCGGGAAGTGGGCCTTGCCATTGGCGAGCCACCCACGATGAAAGGCTATCCACCGTCGATTTTCTCCTGGCTTCAAAAAGTCCTGGAGCGTTCAGGCATTACCGAAGACGGCTCCATTACCGCCCTTTATACCGTCCTGGTTGAAGGGGACGACATCAACGACCCGGTGGTGGACACGGTGCGCGGGATTATCGACGGTCACATTTTCCTATCCCGTAAAGTCGCGGCGCAAAACCACTTTCCCGCTATCGACGTGCTGGGCAGTGTCAGCCGTTTGTTTACCGAGATTTGCGAACCGGAGCATATGCAGGCTGCGGGTAAAATGCGCGAATTATTGGCGATTTACCAGGATGCCCGTGACTTGATTGACGTAGGCGCTTATGAACATGGGTCAAACCCCAAAATCGACGCCGCCATTCGCATGATGCCCGAAATTAACGGTTTTTTGCGGCAGTCCGTCAAGGATTTGGTCAACATGGACAGCACCATTGCCCGCCTCATCGACATGATGGCCCCCGTCCAGTTGTAAAAATATTGCGAGGCAGATTGAATTTAGCTTTAAAATGCTGTACATGTATTTATATGTACAGCATTTTCGCTGCTTGAATTTATTAAAACTTGAATCTATTAAAAATCGGGTTAAACAAAGAGCAAACGTCATAGGAAAATTAATATGCCCTTAGATTCTAATGCGCCGAAAAAAGCGGAAAAAGAAATGGTGACTTTTCGTATTCGCAAGAACCTCAAAGATAAATTGACCGAGTTGGCTAAGGTTACGGGGCGTTCGCAGACTTACCTGACAGAAGCGGCGCTTGAGGCATACTGCGATTTGCAGATGTGGCAGGTGGCTGCTGTTGCCGAAGGTATTAAGGCTGCAGAAAGCGGCGAGGTTTCATCTCATGAAACGGTGAAACGATACTGGGAGAGTAAACTTGAAAATTCTCTGGACTAAGCCCGCGCAACAGGATTTGCACCACATAGAGGCTTACCTTGAGACGGAAAACCCCAGGGCCGCTGTTCAGATGGTCTTAAAAGTCATGGATAGCGTTGAAATGATTCTTCCCAGTTATCCCAATGCGGGTAGAGCCGGTCAATTGCCGGGTACCAGGGAGCTTGTGATTGTCGAAACGCCATACATGGTGGTTTACCGCTGTCGCGTCGGTGCGCTGGAAGTGCTGAGAGTGCTTCATCACGCACAGGAGTGGTTGTAGCGGGCCAAAATATCAATCAAACGGTTAAATTTTGAGGATGTCCGGCAGGAGAGTGATTTGGAGGGGCTTCAGGTGGTGTCAGAAGGTCAGCAGGGATAGGGCCTGTTGGACTGATTTCTTTCAGATTCTTGCTTGGACTATTAAAAGAAGTGCTATCCATAGGCTGAATGTCAACGGTATAAGGGGCGTCTGGGAAGGGTAATTGGGTTTCCTCTGGCACTGGCACCCTGATATGAATTGGCTGAAGGGGTATAGGCGTTGCAGTGATAACGGGTACTTTTCGTTTAGGCTGATGAGCTTCGGCGTATAGGGCGTAAAGGCCTTTGATCGTCATTGTCGGCTCTACTTGTGCGAAAAGACCGTTTGCAGGAAAGGCGTTCAGGAAGCTTTCGGCGCTTCCACCGGTGGCCAGGCACATCACATCGTAAAGGCCTTGCTGAACGGTCAGTTCCAGACGCATCCGCTCTAAAATTTCTTTGACCATGCCCAAATAGCCAAAGCTTACGCCGGATTGCATGCATTCCACCGTGCTCTGCCCGATGGCTTTTTCACAAGGGCCGAAAGGAACATAGGGCAATTGCGAAGCCCGCTGCGGCAGCGTGGATGAAAACGCCTCAATACCCGGGGCGATCACGCCGCCTAAAAACCGTCCGTCGGCTGTAATGACGTCAAACGTCGTGGCCGTGCCGAAATCTGCCAGAATAATGTGCTGGTTGGGGTACATCAGGTAAGCGCCGCAAGCGCTGACCAGGCGATCGGTGCCCAGTTGACCGGCGCTATAACCTTCCACTTTCAACGGCAGTCGGGTAAAGCCCGGCTTAATGGCCAGGGGCGGGCGCTTCAGGGTAAAACAGTATTTCAACGTCTGCTTCAGTATTTCTTCAAGCTCGGGCATAACACTGCTGTATACCAGCCCGTCAAAAGAACTGCCGATGGTTGAGAGCCCCGAACGAAGCGCTTGGCTGAAAGAAGCCGGTTTCTTGTACTGCGGGCCTGATCGTTGCACTGGGATAAAATCCGAGGCGCGCCAGAATTTGACCAGTTCCCCATGGCGAAACAGGCCGAATTTGATATCGGAATTCCCAATGTCCAGCGCGACAACGTTCATAGCATGAAATCTTACACTAAAAGCCGCTATTTCAGGAATCGAAATATTGTCCTAGCGTTGACCAATCAGGCTTTTCTTGGCAATCGTCTCCACATGGGCGGCCAGGGCGTATATTGACCGCTCCGTATGTGATCTTAAGACATTGTTGGTTCCAGGCAGGTTACTGCCCGGGTCAATCGAAAGGGTATAAGTGACCAGGGTTTTCTGGCCGCCATTTTTTGGAGCCAGTTGATACCTGGCCTTTAAATATTTTAAGTCACCCTTAATTCGCTCGAAGGTCAGCAGGTTCTGGTGTTCGGTCGCACGTACCTGGTAACGGTATGAGGGCAACAATGGCGCGGGTTTCATCGCCAAGTCCAGAACCTTGGTGTTGCCTGTCGTAGAAAGAATAACGCTTCTGGAATAGCCGGGCAGAATATCGTCAATATCGTTATAATCCGTCATCGCTTGCCAGACGATGGCTGTCGGTGCATCAACCAGCAATTGGGCCTGGATGGTACGAACACCCTGGGTATTGGCACTAGGCATTTTCAGTATGCGGATTTTCTGGGCTGCTAGAGCGGCAGGCGCCGTCAGCAATATTATAAAGGCCATCATGGCCAGTTTTTTGGATATGCTTAAGGCGTTGAAACGAGTGGAAGACATGCGTTGCTCTCTAACTCAAGGGCAGTATGATCATAAAAACAGTGGGTATTAAAACAGCGCGGTGACTGAACCCCGAATTTTAATGGGACACGAATCTTCTAGTATTTTACCAAATACCTTGTTGATATGCCTATTGCTCATTGGACGGATGGGGCTTGCGCCTGTAGATTAATCCTAATGAGCGTAAGGTTTATCGGGCCAAAAGCCACTCGTAATGATGAAACGCGTTATCTTTGCCGAATCCGCAGGTTTCATAGAGTCGTTGCGCGTTTTGATTATCAATGGCGGTCGAAAGAATTAATCCCTTATCCTGGCGTTCAGCCACCAGTTGCTGGCAACGGTCAATGAGGGCTTTTCCAATACCTCGCTTTCGATAATCGGGCAAGACATAGAGGTCATTCAGTGTCCATTGCGGTAAAAGGGAAACGGATGAAAACCCTGGATAAAGTTGAGCAAAGCCCACGATCGCCTCGTTGATCTTGGCTAAGAAAATCACGGATTCGTGATTAATCAGGCGCTCGAACAAAAAATGGCTGCAGGCGGGTGAATTGCTTTTTTGACCGTAAAACACACGGTACTGGTCGAACAGCATGCTTAGCGCGTTTAAATCGGAAACTTCCGCTTGCTGAATCGTAATCGTGCTGGTCGGTGTTTGAGGCTGGCTCATGGCAGCATGTCCTTGTGAGATTTCTTTCAAGGTGGCGAGTTATAGTTCCCCGAAAAACTCGGTGAGCATTTTAACGCGGTAATCAAAAATATCGCGCAACTGATGCTCCACCATCAGCCCATGGGCAATGGCGCCAAAGATGCCAAAGGGAAGGCGATAATGGACGGTATCGGTCATCTCAACGCCGATTTCGTTGCCTGAGTCGGGATCGATGATGGGCTCGAAATGATGCTGGTGATGCCAGAACTGGTATGGCCCGAACCGCTGCTCATCGACAAAATAATGGGGGGCAATCACATGCGTGATTTCCGTTACCCAGGACAAGGGGATGAGGTTGTAAAACTTCAGGTCATAGGTTGCAATCATGCCGGGATACATCAGCTTGGGCATCGCCGAGGTGATTTCAAAACGAAGCCATGGGGGGGTAATTTCTTCCAGGTTATGCGGGTTGGAGAAAAAAGCCCACGCGACATCCTGCGTAATGGGGAGTCGCTGCGTGCGATGGAGCCGGTAGGTGGTCATGATGTCTCGATCATCTAAAAACGATATGGAAGATGTGGCGAAATTTCCTTTAAAATAAAAGCTGACGCCCATTAGACATGAGTATATCAAAGACTTGGCGAATGTTTTTTTGAGAATAACGGGATTCGTTAAAAAGAGCACGATATTTTTTTATGCCAGAACTGAGCAGAACTTATCTTGATGCCAGCCTCAGGGATGGGCTGACGGTTCGCTGGCCCGATTCCGCCATGCCGATCAAAGTTTACATTGCCCCTTTTCGCTGGTATGAAAAATCCAAGCAACAGGAATCTTTTGTCTACAACCAGATGGTGATCGAATGCCTTAAAGTATGGCAGGACGTGACCCACAACGCGGTGCGGTTTTTAATTGTCCCCGATATGCAAAGCTCCCAAATCAATTTCGCCTGGCGGCGCGTGGACAGGAAATCCCTCGGTCATTGCGAATACTCTATTAATAAGCGATCAATGGTCTATTCGGCTGAAATACAAATCGGCATTTCCGACGGTATTTTACACGCCGCTTATAATGACGCTGACGAGGTTCGTCATACGATTCTCCATGAAATTGGCCATTCATTGGGATTGGTGGGGCATAGCGACGGCCCTTCGGATATCATGTACGTCCCCCATCAATACGGGGTGGTGGGCTTATCCCCCAGGGATGCCGAAACCATTGGCTGGTTGTATAAATTACCGGTAGGCTTCAACTACCATGCGATTGCCGAAAAGCACCAGTTGGCAGCCCCTTACACGTTGCATGACGTGATTGAACTTCTGGCAGACCCGACGGCAAAACCCAAAAAAGACGCCTTTCTTGAAAAAGCCAAGCCTGTCCACGTTGAACGCCCTGAAAAGCTTTTGCAGGATCATGACATCCTGACGCATATGGGGAAATTCCACTTGGCCACGCAGAATATCCAAATCCGGCCTGACACGTTGAAGAAACTGGCAAATCCTAAATTTCCGCCTCCCACAGATCCCCATGAATAAGACCGGGCTTCTAGAAAGAAAATGTGCTGGGAGTTGGTTCCGGCGTCACTTCCACGGCGGGTTTAGCCTCGGCCTCAGGTATGGTGGCAGCGCCAGTCGGCCTGGCAGGCGTTTCTTTGCTCTGAGGCCTTTCAGCGTCTTTTTGTGTGGCTTCTTGTGGTTGGCTTAGTGCCCGCTTGATTTTCTCGTTCGCTGGAATCTCTTCTTCTTTTTTAGGGTTCTCGGGTTTTTGCTCTTTTTTGCTTTTCTTCTTTAATTGATCATGAAGTTTTTGGGACTCGGCTATTGGATCGAAGTCCTCGGGAACTTCCTCTGGCTTTACTGGCTGAACAGTCTGAACTTCGCCAAACACGCCACCTTGTTTTACCTTTTCAGCATCCCAGTCGTTATCGTTTTCGCTGAAGGTGGTAATATCCGCATCGGCTTCAACGGGTTTGCTTGCCCCTGCTGGCGTATTGCCAGGCGACGGGGTTGGTGTGTCAGGTTTTTCCTCTAAACGTTTAACCTGGATTGTTTCCGATTGCGTGGTTAGCGTCTGTTGTTGAGGCGCTGAGCTTGTGTCAGAAGGTACAGGTTGCGCGGGTGCTGGCGTGGAAATAACCGTTTTGATTTCCTGCTTGCTTTCGCTTTGGGTCGTCGTGGCTTTAACGGGTTCAGGTTGTTTGCTTTCAGCAGGCGTTGAGGGATTTGCGGGTGCTTTTAAAGCCTCTTGATCTTGCTGGCGTTTAAGATTTTCGCGAATGCGCTGAGCCTCTTTTTGCTTAAGGTAGGTTTCACGTTCGCGTTGGCGGATATAAGCCGCAGCCGCTTCGCGTTCCTGACGGCGAGCTTCCCTTTTGCTTACAGCGTCTTGCTGGCTTTTGGCTTGGGGCGTGCTTTTTTGAACGGGCTTGGCCGCGCTTTGCGTTTTTTCAGTTTTCTTGACAATAGGAACGTCTGCGGGAGGGGCATCTATTGGCGCATTTGCTGGAACATTTGTTGGCTTCTCTGAAGGCCTGGAAACTTCCACCTTTACGGGTGCCACAACAGGAGGCTGCTTAGCCTTTTCCGTTTTTGCCGGTTTTTCAGCCTCAGAGGAAGTCGTTGCCGGTTTCTTTTCGGCGGGCTTTTTTTCAGGCGTTTTTCGTTCAATCGTTTTGTTTGTGGTTTTTTTGCTGGTTAGCGAGCCTGACTTATTTGTAGCAGGGTTACCTTCCAACAGCTTTAACGTTTCCCTGGCGGATGAAAGTTGTTTTTCCTCAAGGCTTCCCACTGCGTATTGCTTATAGGCCGACAAGTCCACAAAACGCTTAAGATTACGTTGAGCGTCAACGTTTTCCCTGAAGTCGGCAAATCGCATGCCTAATTCATAGAACATCGGCAATTGGCTGTCGGACTGCACGTAGCTGGCTGAGTTGTGGGCTTTTGCAAGCGACATGTCGGCCACTTTTAAAACAGCAAGCGCTTCCTCTTTTTGCTGGTTTTGTTCAAGCAGGGTGGCGTAATCCAGCAGCCAGGAGGGGGGCAGCACCTTGGCGTAATTCTCAAGCGCCGCTTCCTGGTTTTGCTCCAGTGCGTCCAAAAAGCCCAGTTTCTTTCTTGCCTCACTCTGGTTGGGCGTGACGGTCAACGCGTCGAGGTAAGCAATCCGCGCCGCCTGGCGGTTACCTTGTTTTAACTCAATATCGCCCAGTAAGGTGAAATACTCGGGTGAAACGCCATTGCGCATGGCTTGGGCAATCAATTGCTTGGCCTCATCCAGCCGTCCACCGGCTAGCGCCACCTGCGCCTGGGAGGCGCGCAGCTCGGGATGATCCGGCCACTTTTTCAACGCCTGATCAATCAGCTTGGCAAGCTCGTTGTCTTTGCCGATGCGCTCCGGTGATTGCTGTAGTTTCAGTCGGATGACATCCAGCACCAGGGGAAGGGATTCCTGGTTTTGAAGCAGTAGCGCTTTTAATTCCCGCTCAGCCCCGCTGCTTTCGCCTGAGGCGGTATAGGCCGCGGCCAGAAGATAGCGGGCACCGGCATCATCTGAGACACGATCCACATAGGGCCTAAGTGAGAGAATGACATTGCTGTAGCGTCCTGCCAGGTAATCCGACCATGCTTTTTGAACCAGGCCGTCGATGACTTTGGGCTCTTCCGCTTGCTTGGCGGTTTCTGTCACGGTTGTTGTGTTCTCGCCTGCTGTTACAGGCGTTTGCGCCGGTGGCGTTGGCAAGCCGTTAAAATATTGATACAGACTTGGCGCGCTGTCCTGCTTTTTGCCTTGCGTTGTATTTTGAGTCAGCGGGGCGATTGGAAGCGGTTGGTTTTTGACTGACACCTGAGCAGCGCTTGAGCTGGGTTTATGAAAAGACAAGCTGAGAAGTGAGCCGGTGTTGGAGACGATGTGGGGCGGCAACGAACCTGTTTCTATATCTTTGAATTGGATAAGAATCTGAACCTGTGCCTGCTGGCCCAACTGAACCGGGCTGACGTTGATATCGACAAGCTGGGGAAAGACTTCCCTGGCATTTTCAAGCCAGTCCGCGTCTGGGGCTTCAAAAGCCTCGTCGAGCGTGGCGTTTGAAAGCACCAGCTTGATATTATTCGGCCAGCCTGTTGTATCCAGCGATGGGGAGACAAAACGTCCGGATGTTTGCAGAATCAGATTCCCACTGCTTCGTTCGCTCTGAATCGACAGCAGTTGGGTGCCGTTTTGATAGGTGCGCGGCATCAAAAAGTCGTTGTCTGGTTCTTCTTTTAAAGTATTTGGCGCTGAAGTCTCAACCTGGTTTAGCTGATAAGCTTTACCAGGAGGCGTGGCGTACCAGAATTGCCCACGCTGTTCAGGTTGCATATTTTTTCTTGCGCCAATACCTTGCCGGGGCTCAGGGATGCTGCTCCGTTGGTAGCCATATTGCCGTGCGCTTGCGTTCAGCTTCGATTGCGCAAAAACCGGGGAGCCCAAGCCTAGCATCTGGGCAGTCATGATGAGAAGCAGAGCGGAGAGCGCGGAGCGCTTTGTAAAAAGCCGTCCTGGCATATATGCCAAGGGAACCGTCCGTGAAACGGCAACGGAAAACGAACGCAACTCAGGCAACGCCATTGGCACCAGACTCCTATGTCTCTCTATTGACTTGTTTACCTAGACTAGTGGTCTTATCTCTTTTTGTTTTATTGTACCGCTTTTTAATTTCCCAGCTTTTTAGTTTTTTAACTTTTTAGTTTTTTTACATAGCTGCGGATGACTTCCGCATTGTTGGCGGTAGGCACCAGTTGAAGGAATTTTTCCAGGTGCTGGACGGCCTTGGGCTTATCGCCCAACTTGGAGTATACCAGCCCCAGATTGTAATGTGCCTCCGCAAAATCCGGGTTGATGTTTAATGCCTGATTATAAATATCCATAGCGTCTTTCAGGTTGTTTTCGGCGTTGTAGATATTACCAAGGTTAAACAGGACTTCGCTGTCCGAAGGGTTGATTTCAAGCACCGCCTTAAAGACCTGCTCGGCTTCCTGTAATTTGCCCTGCTTCTTCAGCGTGGTGGCGTAATTGCTGAGGGAGCTGGTGGAGATGGCCTGCTTGAACGCGCCGTTGGCCTCCACAACCTGCCCGTTCATCAAATAGATTTTGCCCAGCGTATTGTTCATCTCGACCTGCTGGGGATTGTCTCGGATGTAATCTTTCAAAATGCCCACCGCCTCGGCGTAATGCTTTTGGGCCGCCAGGCTTCTCGTCAGCGCGGTAACGTAGTTGGGGTCTTTCGGTTGCAGGTTCTGCGCGTTGCGATACGCTTCGGTGGCTTCGGCGATCTTGTTCTGGGCTTCCAGGACTTGAGCCTGCTTGAATTGTTTTTCAGCTTCTAAGGCAGAGGAGGGCTGCACGGCATTTTCTGCCGCTTCAACGGCAGGAGTTGTGCTAACCATTTTTTTCTGAAGTTCAAGCGCCTTTCCTTCAGCCAGTTTCAGCTTGCCGCTCAAATCATCCAACTGGGTTTTCAAATGCTTGTTCTCGACCAGCAACTCTTCACTACTCTGCTTGCCAAGTCCTTTGCCGGACTTGTCCTGCTGGTGCTTCAGCTTGTCGTACTCACCCAGAATGCGCTTGTAACGGCTGTCCATATCCTGCAGTTTTTCCTGGCTTTCACTCAATTGCTGTTTCATCATCGCCAGGTTCATCGCCGCTGTTTCATCCGTCTGGGCTTTGAGTAACGGATCACTGCCCGCCTTGGCGCTTTCCGTTTTCTGGGCGCCCAGTTTCTCGTTTAATGATTGATTCTGTGTTTGCAGGGTTTCCACCTGCATGCTCAGCGTTGTTTTATCTTCTTCTAGTTGCTTCAGTTGTCCTTGCAGGGCACTGATGCGGTCTTTTGAGGTGCTATCTTTTGGCGGGTTGTCATTTTTTTTACTGCTGGTGGGGGCTTTGGCCGCCGCCGCTTTTAAAGTGGCCACTTCTGCAAACAGGGATTCGTTGACGGACTTCAGTTGCGCCTTTTCTTTTTTGAGCGTTTCAACTTCTTTTAGGGTTTCATTTGTGGCTGTTACCGAAGACGCTTTTGCCTTCTTGTCGCTGTTGTCGGCCTGTTGTTTTTGCAGCGCCATCAGCTTTTCCATTAAGGCCTGCTCGTTATAGCGCAATTCCTCACGTTCTTTTGAAAGCTCGGCGACTTGTTGTTTTTGCGTCGCAAGTTCCGCTTCGCGCGCCTTTCGCTCGTCTTCGCTTTTGGCTATCGCTGCTTTTAGTTCTTTGACTTGCCCTTCCTGTGTTCCCAGTGCTTTTTTGTCGCCGTTTTTATTTGAAAGTGCCAGCTTTGCCTGGGTTTCCTTGGTTAGCGCTTCCTGGGTCGAGGCAAGCTGCGCGCGCAGCGATGCGACTTCGGCTTCCCGATTCGCCCCTGTCTGGGCGCGTTGCTCGCTATTGGCTAATTTGGCATTTGTCTGGGTTAGCAATAAGTCTTTTTCCTGAAGCTGCTTGCGCAAATCAGTAATGAGCGGATCGTCCTGGCTGTTGGCGGCCTGAATTTTTTCATTTAAAACCCCTACCTGCTCCTTGAGCGAGGTGATTTCCTTGTCCTTGGTTTCAATTTTGCTGTTCAACAGGGTCAACTGCTCTCTGGCATTCGTGTCGGCCACGCCCTGCATCTGTTCCACCTGGCGCTTAAGAAAAGCGATTTCCTTGTTCTGCTCGTTAATGGTGCTAATTGACTTGTTCAGGGCATTTTTGGCCTGATCCAACTGGGCCCTGATTTCGGCGATTTGTGCTTCGCTTAATGCCGGCTTGGCTGTGGTTTGCTTCGGCGCCGCCGCTTGGGCGCGGGCTGTTTTCAGTTGTTCGCTCAGTTGGTTGTTCTGGCTTTGAAGCGTGCCCAGCTTGGTCTGTAAAACGGTAATTTCATTGCGAAGCCCGGTGGTGTTCGGAGCGGGCGCCGCGGGTTTCTGGCCGGACTGTTTTTGCAGGCTGGTTTTCAGCGACTGGTTTTCTTGCGCCACTTGGTTGTAACGTTGATTCATCAGGCTTAAAGAGCGCTTGAGCTCGTTGATTTCATCTGTGTTCAGGTTTGGGTTTGCGGTACGCGTGCTGATCAATGGCCTGGCTCCTGGAGGCGTGCCAAAAGGGATCGGGCTTGCGCTTGAAATGGAAACCGGGGCAATTTTAAGCTCGACTTTGGAAGCATTGTTTTGGGTAATGGCCGTGTTGTAATTAATGCCGTCCACATCCAGCAGAATTCTGACCACCGGGTGGGTGCCACCAAATTGATTGACGGAAATATTTTTAATGGCGGGCCATTTCTGGGCCAGTGTTTTTAGAAGAATCGTATTATTGGGAAGCGTTCCGATTTCCGCGTCTTCAATATCGAGAATGATGCGCTTATTGGTGCCGATATTGACGGCGTTAACAGTAGCGCTGACAGCCCCGGTGCTGAGGAGAGAAAACGATTGCGTGGCGCTTGAGTAATCAAGTCCGTTTACTTTGGCGATGTTTTCGGCAAGGGCTGACGGAGATGTGAAAACCAGAAAGCCACTGAGGACGACGCTGATGGCCAAAGTCGCAGCCACTCGCTTTGTGCGCGCATTTTCCCCTTTCATCGCATTGCTTGTTTTGCAAACACCGAATGCTATCCCTGAAAATTTCATTGACTCGTCATGTCCTTTACTGCTGTATTTTTCAAATCGTTATTGCTTGATTAAGCTCAGCCTGGCTTGTAAATCATTAACAAAGCCCGGCATGCTTGCGGCGTCGGCGTAAATCTTAAAGAGGCGATCCAAAGTATCCTGCGCCTGCAGGGGTTTGTGCTGGCGCAGGTAAAGATCGGTCAGTTGCGCCAGCGCGTCCTGGTTTTTCGGGTCTACCAGCAGCATGTTATTCAGAACGCGCTCGGTGGATGACCAGTCGCCTTTTTGTTGGTAATGCCTCGCCAGGGTTAGATAGGCCTGCCAGTGATCGGGGTAGAGCTTGATTTCTTCTTCAAGAGTGGCTTCCTGCCCTGCATTCATTGTATTCTGTTGGGGATTTTGTTGAATCATCAAAAGCTGGTAATTAATATCGTTTTTTGGTGCTTGCGTTTTATCGGACTTGTCTGTCTTTAAAGGCTCCGGCGCTTTTGAAAGATTCAACCCTATTTTTTCTTGAGATTGGCGCAATTTTTCATTTTCAAGCTTTAACTGCGCCACTTGCTCTTGAAGGGCTTGTCTGGCGGCTTCCGCTTCTTGGATATTTTTCTGCAATTCCAAAAACATGTCGGTTGAGGCTTGCGGTGACGTCGAACCGCTCAGGCTGACGCTTTGCGCAAGCCTGGCTTTTAGCCGGGTATTTTCTTCCTGAAGGGCTTCGTTGCTTTGACGCAGTTTTTCCAGTTCGTGTAATGGCGCGTCATTTTTTGTTTCTTCTGAAGTCGCTCCCACGGCGTTTGGCTGAATGGGGCCTTCACCTGTCGTATCCAACGCCAGGGCCGCAATTGCTGGTGTCGGCACTATGGGAAGCGGGGAAATATCCTGGGCGGATTTTATAGGATCTTCCTGTAAAATGTGAGCGTTTAAAGCGGGTTTTAAGTTGATGCCAACCGCCTGGCCTGGAATGAACAAAATCCGTGGCTTAAGATTTTCCGCTTCTGTTTCTTTCTCGATTTCCATAACCACACGCAACGTTTGTTTGTCGCTGCCATTATCGCTACTGTTTTTTTCACTATCTCTTGTCAGTCCTGAGGCGGGCTTCATTTGGAGAAACAGAATGCTGTGAACGGGAATCGCCTTCTCAGAGGGAGTATTTAAGCTTTTTGTCAAAAAACTTGCTGTCGCCTGTTCAAATAAAGCTTTTAAAGCCAATGCGTCCGCCTGCGAAATGCCAGGCAGGTCAAGGCGCAGCATTTGCTTGCTGGATTGTGTCGGCCAGCTTTCCCAAACGGGCTTTTGCGTGAACTTTTCTGAGCTTAGCCAAAGAATTCCGTTTTGATAGCGAAGCGGTTGAGGAGAGGCCAGGGGGTTCTCGCTGGATAAGCCCGGTAAGTCAGAGGGTGGGTCAGAAACGGGTAAATTAGGAGCAGGTTCTGTTATTTCCATCGGCGCTAGCTTGGAGGGAGATACTATCGGGTTTTTTTTGAAGGATGTCCAATCAAGCGCATAGGCGCAAGATATCCCCGCCGTAAAGTAAAGCCCTGCCAAGCAAAGCCCGGAAAAAATACGAAGCCAGGCCGATGAGGCCAAAGGTTTTATTGAACGCGTTTGGGGGCTAAGTTCAATGCCCCTGCAATGCTTGGTGAACCCTAACAGCATGGCTTGGGAGTCTCGTGTTTGCAAATCTCATACGGGGAATCTCACAAAAAGAGGCAAATAGATGTTGCTCGATAAATTGAAACGGAATGAGTCAAAACTAAAACGGCATAAACCGAAAATCCATTAGCGCCAGACGCCTGCTAATGATTTTTTGTCGCTTGTGCTTCGTGCTTTTGCCTCTTTCAGAATATGCCTCACTATAGCACAAATGCCCCGCAAGGTCTTGCGGCAGAACGTGCCGGGCGGATCTTGCCCATTGAACAGGCCAAGCGTCGGCGCAAGACAACGCCTTTATTTTGAGCCGTATAATACAGGGCCGCTTAATCCCTTAGCGAATCGTGCTTTCTAGCCTCACCCTCGGCGATATGCAGCTTATGTTTTAGGCTATTGGCAACCGGGGCCTGATCAATAGGCCGGACAACCAGCGCGGTGCTGACGGGAACACCATTGGGCGATGTGGGGCGGTTCATGAAACGATCGCCAATCACCATCTGGCTTGAGCTTCCGCCATCCAGGTTCATCGCTTGCTTTGCGCCAAGCGCTTCCATCAGGTAAGACATCTCCCATAGCGTCATGCCAACCGAAGCGCTCTGGCGGCCATCAACGGTCACCAATAGTAATGTGCCGTCAGCTTTAACGCCAATGGCCGTTCTTGGCTCATAAGCGCCAAGCCCGTGATAAAACTGCTGTTTTTTCAAATCGACATAACGCTCGCCGTCCCTGACCAAATAGGGCCCCCCGCTGATGGCGTGTTTAATGCCTGACCAGTCGGGTGTTGTGTAAAAGCGGGAATGAATGGCCGTACCGTTTGGAAGCGTTACTAATCTGGACATCTGCGCGTTCATGGGCCCGGAAATGACCAGGCCGCCTTTGGGAATAGCAAGTGCCTGGGTGGTGGACACAGCGGCGAGGCGAAACTCTTTTTGCCCGGAAGTCGGGTTTGAAAACGGTGTTAGCAAAGCTTGTGCGCCACCTTTTGGAACTGCGGGCGCAACACTTCCCCAGCGCTCGCTGTACATGACGGTTTGGGTGCTGTGAACCCTGGGCTGGTTGATATTGTGAATGGCAAGTTTATGCTGGCGCGTTGCGCTAGTAGGTTTTTGCCCCGCTGCCTGTAATGTGGCAGGAAGCGGAATGCCAGCAATCGTAAATGCGCCACGGCCTGTTTCAGCGCTGGGGGCGCTTAAACCGAGTTCCTCGAAACTGAGTTCTCCATGAAAACTCAACCTGGCCATCTGCGCCTGGTTATTGCCGTCAATGCCAAAGCAGACGCGATCAAAAATCGGCCCGGCCACCAGTTCATCGTCAAGAATGACGGTTCCCAGTGCGATGCCTTTATCCTGCTTGAAAAACGAGGCGTTGATGCCAACGCTTGCCCCGGTGGCTGACACCATTTGCCGAACGGTCGCCTTGGCGCCCATACGGCCCTTGGCCAAAACGGGAAAAATCTCATAGCGCGCAGGGTCGATTTCCACCACGTGGAAGCGAACCGGCCCCTTGGGCATTTGCTGGAAAACCTCTCGATAATCCAGGCCATCGGCCACATGCATGTTACTCACCTGCCAGCCGCCGTAGTTCTGGATTTGAATCACCAGTTGGTTGTTTTTCTCATCCCAGTTGAATTTGGCGCTTTTAGGCCGCATGCGTTTAGCAAAAAGCTGAACCTTGCCGAGGTGGCTTTCAAGATAAACCTGTTTTAAATTAGGCGTGCTGAAGTTTCTGATTAACGGCTTGTCAAGTCCGTCCACGCTGCCGCTGAAACTCATCGTCAGCTTGTCAGGGTCTGTGTCGGAAAAATTAAAGTCGCTGGGCAGGCTGTCTTCAAAACCGATGGAAGCTCCTGCCGGTAGACGGTTTGCCAGTGTCAGGATAATCTTTTCGCCTGCAAAAGCCTTTTCAAACTGCACTTTTTTGACTCTTAACGTCAACAGCCTGGCTTCTTGCGTTGCCGTTTCAGGCATACTGGTTTCAGACATACCCAGGGGGGGCGTGATGTTGACTGCGGTTTCGGTTAATTGCGAAGCGGTTGCCGTCATGTTGGCAAGCAGCTTGAAGCCAATGAAAGAAAAAATAGCCAGCATAACCAGCGCCAGGTTCAACAGGCACAGGTCGCCGCTTAGTTTCAACGCGCCTGTCAATGAGCGATGGAAGGCCGAGCTTTTAAATGAGGCCATTGTGAGGGGGCGTTTTTTCCCATGGGGAGGATTAAATGCCCTAGGACATTTGATTTTAACCAAGATAGGCGAAAATAACTTAAACAACAAACACCACCTGTTGATTTAATGGAGTTTTTAACACACACTCGTTGATCAAGCATAACGTTTGGCCGTGTGACGGGCCTCCCCCGAATCGAGGAAGCGTATGCTTGAGCCTGATAGGGCAAGGCGATGCGCCCAATGCTCGCGTTAATGTCGTCACAAGCTAAACGGACGAGGGCTGTCGGGAAAAGTTCCCATACAGATTATTTCGGTCGCTTTCCCCAATAACTTGAGCGCGCTGCCTCAGGCATAGACTTGAAAAATCGCTGAAGAGGCCGTGTGATGAGGCGCTGTCTGGGCCACGACACCCTGTTCCCTCTGGGCCAGGGCTATCCTCTCTTGCAGTTTTGCCGATACTTCGGGGCTGACTGCTGAAGCGTCAATCCCCTTGTTTATTCCGGCGCTCTTAAGGCCATAAAGAAGCTCCACCTTGACGTTAACGTCATCAAAGGGCCTTGCAAGCACGGTTTGAGCGACGCCTGAAAGCGTTCCACGGGCGGCTTCAAAATTCGGGTTGTTGGCCAATTCGACCAGCGCTCTTGCTGCTTTTAAACGGAGAAAGTTCGCGTCAAGCTGCTGTAAAGGTGCTAAGGACAAGGGGTTTTCCAGCAGCTTTGCCCTCAGAAGGGCCAAGGTTTCTTCGTTGCCGCTATCCCGTCCTTGAATGGCCTCTAAGGCTCTCAAGTTGAGAAGGGGCAATCGCGTTGTTTTTAGCACCTGTTCTGCCAAACCCGACTGCTGAGAATGGCCTTGGGCAAATGGCGCGACTGGCATATAAGGCGTTAAGCCATTCTGGGAAATGGCTGAAAGACTGGTGGGTGTCATCATTGTTTAATATAAGATGCTTATTGTTTGGGGCCTTGGGCAGGAATTTGAACCGGTGGCGCCTGGCCTGGCAGAAACGAAGGTGGTGGGCTGGCCGGAGTGCGAAAAGGGTTTTGTTCATCAAGCTTCGGGGCGGGTTCAGGGTTTCCTGGGCCTTGAGGCGCACCTTGCGCCTGCGACTGACCTGCTTTTCCAGCAGCCTCCTCAACCTGCTTGTTGGCCCACATATAATCGATTTGAGCTTTTTGGGCCGCCGCTTGGGCGTCAATGGCCCGCTTCAGCTTGTCGATGGCGTTTGCCTGAGGGTCAATGTCGTTGCCTTTATGCTGTTTGGGGCTGCCTTTGCCGCCACCTGTTGTCTGAGAAAGTTGATCCATCGCTGAATCAACAATATCCCCCATCAAGGTTTTGGGATCTGTCACGGTGACATTGACAACGGCGGGGGTAGGGGAGGTGGGGGGAAGCATTGGTTTTATCTCTTTCAAATAAAAACAGAAAACGGGAACGGTCTGAATATAAGACGGAACAATTAACAGGTAAGTAAACGAGTGCGTTAGCCTTGCCAAGTCATGGATATATACTGGGTATAAAAAGGGGGATAGTCCTGACAGAGAGCCCCTTAATCCTAATACAGTAATGCGTGTGAATGGCCAAAAGTGTTATCGGCTTTGAGATTCTTTACGCTTTTCAAATGAATAGAAATTTTCGGTAAAAATAGCCGTGAGAGAGGCTGTGTGATAAAAGCTTAAGAATCCCTTAAGGCATAAGCGTTCGGCGGTTCCAGAGGCTATAATGTCATTGGCTGCTTGTTTTCCCTTTCTTTTCGGCTTATTCATACGGCCTACCAACTGATAGTTCACACCGCGGTGTGTTTCAGTTTCAATAAGCAGACATGGCAAGCTGCTTTTGACAATAATCAGCTTTATGCCATTTGATTCTTTTTTAGCAGTAATTTTTAGCAGTAAAACGTATTCAATCAGCATAAATAAAAGGTATCGAGACGCTATGACGGTGAACACGTCGGTCACTGACCCGGACAAAAACATTGCGGAAAGTGCCGCGCAAGTTGAAGAGTCAAAGAAAGAACAGGCTCAGGATATGGCGTCGCCCTCCTCTGCTTCTTCTGCCGACTGCCCGCAGTGCCAATCCCTGCAGGAGCAATTGCTTCGCCTGCGCGCGGATTTTGACAACTTCAGAAAACGGGTGGAATCCGAGAAGGCGGATCTTTATAAATATGGTGCTGAGCGCACCATTCAGGGGCTTTTGCCGGTTCTTGACAACCTGAGCCGTGGTGCCGCCAGCCTGAGTGAAACTTCGGATCCCAAGCTGCTGTATCAAAGCTTTAGAATGCTCCATACCCAGTTAATGGACAGTCTTTCCCAGCAGGGGCTTTCGCAGGTCAAAGCGGTCGGTGAAGTCTTCGACCCCTTTTATCATGAGGCGGTTCAGCGTGTCCATGAACAGGCACCGGAGAATCAGGTGGTTCAAGAGCATCAACCGGGCTACACGCTTCATGAGCGCGTGATCCGTCCTGCGATGGTGGTGGTTTCGGCTGGGCCAGAGACGCCTGATTCGGGCGAAAACCCTTTTAACGGCTAACGCTGATTCTGGCGGTCAAACGTATTGAGCATAAGCAAGATTTTTTATGAGTACAAAGCGCGATTATTACGAAGTTTTAGAAGTCACCCGCTCGGCCTCAGCTGAGGAAATCAAAAAAGCCTTTCGTAAAAAGGCCAAGTCCTGCCATCCAGATACCAACAAAAGCCCGGAAGCTGAAGCGCAGTTCAAGGAGTTGGGGGAAGCTTACGACGTCTTAAGCGATTCGCAGAAGCGTCAGGTCTATGACACCTACGGCCATGATGGGCTAAAAAGTGGCGGCTATCAGCAAAGCTGGGATTTTGCGCAAGGCTTTCCGGATCTCAGCGATATTTTCTCTTCCTTTTTTGGCGGCGGCTTTGGCGGTGGTTTTGGCCAGCAGCGGGGGCCTCGTTCGGGTGATGATCTTCGCCTGGACTTGTCGCTTGAGTTTTCTGAAGCGGCCTTTGGCGTCAAGAAAAGCATTACCATTACGCATATGGCTCACTGTGATACCTGTGAGGGTCACGGGAGCGCAAAGGGTTCGGGGCCTTCGGTATGTACCACCTGCGGCGGTGCTGGCCAGGTGCGCCAGACCACACAGACCATCATCGGGCACTTCACGCAGATTACCAATTGTCCCAAGTGCGAAGGGCAGGGCAGCGTCATTACCGATCCCTGTAAAACATGTCACGGGCAAGGCCGTGTGCCCAAGGAAAAGACATTATCCGTCAGCATTCCGCCAGGCGTGGATCAGGGCACTCGCTTAAGAGTCGCCGGTGAAGGCGATGCCGGACAAACCGGTGCCCCTTCAGGCGATTTGTATGTCGTACTGAAAATTAAGCCCCATGCTGAATTTAAGCGTGAAGGCCAGCACATTTTCTCTTCCTGTAAGCTTGCCTATGCGCAAATGGCGCTTGGCGATACGGTTGAAATAGCCACTCTGGAAGGAACACAAACAATCAAGGTTCCTGCCGGTGCTGCTCACGGCCATGTGTTGACGCTCAAAGGGCAGGGAATCCCCTACCTGAATAATCCGGGTAAAAAAGGGGATCATTATGTCCATCTTGAAGTGGATATCCCCACGCAAGTCTCTTCGGAAGAGAAAAAACTGTTGACGCGTCTGCTTGAAATTCAGCATGAGAAAACGGCTCGGCAAAAACCGGCGCCAAACGCTAAAAAGACGGATGTCAAAGATCCTGCCAAAGGTTCTTCCAAAGCCCATAACGACTTTCTGGGCAAAATGAAGGAAGCGTTTATCGGCAGCTAAAATTGACTGCCGAGCTTCATTTGGCGAATTTGAATACTAAACCGTAAACACAGGAAATTCAGGCCATGACCTATATCCCTGCCGGGAATTACCCCGGAACGCTGCTTTATCCCCCTGGCACCTATTTGCTTTCACAAACCAACCGATCCCTTCAAACCCCGCCCCTGCCGATTCCAGAACCTGTCATGGCCGACGCGTTCGCAAGCCAGCTTGGGACGGATACGACACAATCGAAAGTGACCTATCGCTTTAATCCTGATGGCACGGCGTTTGTGCAAGCTCATCCTTTAGCGGCAGGATTGGGGGCAAGCTCGATTCAAAGCTCGCTTTCAAAAGAGCAGGCGCAGGAAGCGTTTGCCAAGGCTGCTGACACTGTCCTGGAAAAACTCAATGCCAATAACGGTTATGAAATGGTGGGTGATGACACTGATCTGGGATCCCTGATGCTGAACTTGGGAGATGCGCCGCTGGATATGACCATCAGCAGCTTTGAAACGATCAACATCAAAAGCCCCGCTACGGATAAAAACGCCAACACTTCTTCATCCTTAGGTTCCTTGAAATAAATAATTGCACTTGCGATAACTGAATTTGTTGGGTAACGCATGCGAAGTGTTTCCTCATCCCCTACCGCTGTTCCGCCTGGCGCTTCTATTTTAACGGGCGATCATTTAATCGTGGGCGTTCAGCCTGAACCTCTCAAGCGCTTTACCTCAGGGCACCTCTATACTTTATCCGGCAGCAGTGGTTCGGGTTGCACTACGGTGATGAACAATCTGCTTGATTCCAATAACGGCCTTCGTGTGGTTGGTATTGAAAAGCAATTTACCCGTCAATTCCGCACTGGTGAATCGGCAAGCCAGCAAGTGCATCAGGAGGACATGTTCAGGGATATAGGGCGCGGGAATTTCCTGTATTTTATGAACGCCCATGGAAACTGGTATTACACGCCGCTGCAAAATATCGCTAAAGCGTTAGACAAAGGCAGTAATGCCCTGCTTGAACTGCCGTCACGCGTCGCCTTGGAACTTAAGCGCTTATTGCCGAATCTGGTCACCACCTTCCTGATTGTTCCGCCAAAAACGGCGGCAGGCCGTTATGATGAGGAGGTTCTGGCCGGGCGCTTACGTGATCGTATGGAAGATGTGGGAAAAATTCAGGAACGGGTTGTGACCGGACGTGACGCCCTTGTTGAGGCAGATCGCTTTGACTATGTGATTGAAAACCCTCAGGCCAAAGCCGGAGAAAAGCTTGCGGATGCCGCGACCCGGGAAATCGAAGCGGTGATTCGGGCCAGAGAGACTTCCTCCAAAGTAAGCTTTCAAGGCCGTATGAATGCCTTTAATCCTTTTATATTATTGTCTCCAGCCCAAGTGGCATAGGCTATGAACTTTGAAACATAAATTTGAAACATCAAGAAGAAAAAACGATATCAGTAAAAAGCCGCCAACGATTTTTCGCAGGCGGCTTTTCTGTTGTCTTGCGTTAAAAGCTAGATACGGCCGTGCCAGTAACCGCCTTGGCGATCCACGAGTCCGTCATAACCAGACCAGAAGCGGAACGGGGGCAGCAAGCCGATAACCGCGTGGGTCAGTACTTTTTCGCCTTTGTTGCTGTTAACGGCCTGGCCGATACCGGGCCAGATGAAGAAAGACAGCAGACCGGCTGCAACGGAGCGACCAGAGATATTGCCTCTTCTTGGGGGATCTGAATTATCCGCTAACGCTTGCGGGGTGCTGGCTGCCATAACGCCGCAAAGCAATAGCCCTGCGAGTAATGACTTGGTTGCAGTGGTGTTCATTTCTACTTCTCTCCTTAATTTAACAAGGTTTTTAGGGGTTAACGATTGGAAGTTCTTGATTAATTGATTAAACGTAATCGAATCGAATAAACCTAGCTTGGACTGACAGCAGCCCTTTAAGATAAAGCGATAGGACTTCAGCTACACTATTGAAGCCGGAAACTCATCTTTTAATCAATCCGTCTTCAGTTCAGTTCTCTTTCTCCCAATGCATGGTGCAAGATTAATTGGCGGGCGGATTTAATTTGAAGGAAGGTTAAACGCGCCACCAAAGTCGATTCGCACGGTGTCTCCCGGCTGAATGACGGCTGATTCGCCTTTACCTACAATAGCGACTGCCGTATTCCCCGTTGTAACAGCGGTACCGGCAATAGCGCCGCCGACCACCGCAAGCGGTACGGTGACAATAGAGCCAAACCCGTCTGCCGTGTTTTTACCGGTTTGAATGCCTGATTCCGTAATTTTTTGGAAAACGCCAACGCCTTTATTCACACTTTGACCCAGTTTCTTGGGAATGCCCGGATCCTGGTAAATCCCACCTTGAGGGGTGACCTGGGCATTTTGGGTGGATAGCTTCAAATCCAGCGGCATAATGTCCCCGGTGGGCAGAACCACGTGATCAAACGTTAAGAAAATGCTGCCGCCTTTACTGAAAAATGACGGGCGCTTCACCTGCTCGACCCGTCCACGCACCAGGGTGCCAACGGGAAGAATCACCTGCTGGTTAGCAGTGAAATCTTCAAGGATGGTTGCCGTAAAAGGTTCGCCTGCCGGGGTGATTTTGGAATCCATCGTCGTGTTAAAGCGAACGTTTAGGAAGGTGCCCGCCGGTATGCGCTGGGTATTGGCGCCGACGGTGAGGGCAGTGTTGGCGGATTGGCCGAACTGGAGCTCGCTTTGGGGCTGTTTTAAACTTTCGGCCTGACTGGGCTTGGCTTGCTCAGTTTTACCCTGTTCTGCTTTACGTTGTTCAGCTTTACTTAGAACAAAACGTTTTTGCGTGGTTTTGGTATTTCCTGCTTCATTTGCTGGTACGCTTATCTCGCTACTGGGCAGGGGGGGCAGGGCGGTGGTGGATTGTTTGCTCAGTGGCGTCTGCCACTGGCTGGGCGCTTCGGGGGATAGCTTTAAAATCGGCGTCATATTGGGCACCGAGGCAGGCTGTACGGTTTCTTCAGAAGTTGGGGATTGGGTTTGAGGCACAAGCGGCTGGTTTTGCGCGAAGGCCGGAATCCCAATGCCTGAAAGCATTAGCCCGCCAAGGCTCAGGGCCATCATATGCTGGCCAAGCCGTTGGGAAGTATAACCTATGAGATTAAGACTGCGGTTCTCTCTAAGAGTGGAGGTATTACTTAAAAATGTCAAAACGTTGAATGCCATGGCCTCTCCCAAAACGCAGTGCCGATTAAATTCGGACAATGCTTGTATTTTTTTGCTTGTGCTTTTTGAACGCGATGTTTTCTGAATGCTTTAAAGGATGCCTTCAGAAAGACACCTTAAGTCTGCTTATAATAGCAGGGGGGGGGTAAAAGTGGCAATGAGATATGTAATAGGGTGGTGGGTCATTTTCAAAAATGCTTGTTTTGCCCGCACAGCAGAAAACCACAATGCCTAGTGAGTACGACCATCCACGTTTGGGGACATTGCAAGCATTTTTGAAAATGGCCCACCACCTGCTAATAGACATTCTCATCCAGGCTTACCTGGCTGCCGTTTGTAAAACTTCGCTCGGTTGAATGCTCTGTAAACGAGGAATCGGTTTGACTCTTGGGCTGTTTATGCGACGATTGACGTCACAGCAAGAGGACGCATTTATTTCATCGGGGTCAGGCAAGGCAAGCAACCATTGCGTCAAGCGACCCGGATTGGATTATCACTGATCATTAGCTAGCGATTAGTGCAGCGCGCTCTTTTATTGAATTCTTCTATTGAATTCTTCAAATTGCAGTATTTTCCTCGATTTCTGGTTATTTTTATTTTAAATCCCCCTTTAATTGTTTTTAAATCTTTTTGTAGGAGTTTGAATCATTATGGCGAACGCTGTCGCTGAGAAAACATCCACCGGCTCGATTACCCAAATCATCGGCCCTGTCGTCGATGTCGAGTTTCCCGCAGGCCAACTGCCTGAGATTTATTCCGCTCTCAAGATTGAAACCAAAAATGCCCAGGGCGAATCGGTTGTCCTGACAACCGAAGTCCAGCAATTGCTGGGGGATAACCGCGTCCGCTCCGTTGCAATGGATTCCACCGATGGCTTGCAGCGTGGCATGAAAGTCGATAATACCGGCGCCCCAATCAGTGTTCCGGTTGGAAATGCGACGCTAGGCCGTATTCTCAACGTCTTAGGCGATCCGGTTGACGAGGCGGGCCCGGTGAATGCTGAAGATCATTGGCCGATTCACCGTACGGCCCCAACCCTGGCTGAGCGTAGCACCGAAATCGAAGTGTTTGAAACCGGTATTAAAGTCGTTGACCTTCTCGCGCCTTATTCAAAAGGCGGTAAGGTCGGTCTGTTCGGTGGTGCCGGTGTTGGTAAGACCGTCATTATCCAGGAACTCATTAACAACATCGCCCAGCAACACGGCGGCGTGTCTGTTTTCGGTGGTGTGGGCGAGCGTACGCGCGAAGGCAATGACTTGTACCACGAATTTAAAGATGCGGGCGTCTTAAGTAAGGTGGCTTTGGTTTATGGCCAGATGAACGAGCCGCCGGGCGCGCGTCTTCGCGTTGGCCTGTCCGCTTTGACGGTTGCCGAGTATTTCCGCGACGTGGCAAAGCAGGATGTGTTGCTCTTTGTAGATAACATCTTCCGCTTCACGCAGGCAGGTTCCGAGCTTTCCGCACTTCTTGGCCGGATGCCCAGCGCGGTTGGCTATCAGCCCACACTGGCCAATGAAATGGGTGAATTGCAGGAGCGGATTACCTCCACGAAAGACGGGTCGATTACCTCGATTCAAGCCGTCTACGTTCCCGCCGACGACTTGACCGATCCGGCCCCGGCCACGACCTTTGGTCACTTGGACGCAACGACCGTTCTTTCGCGTCAGATTGCCGAGCTGGGGATTTACCCCGCCGTTGATCCGCTGGCTTCCACCAGCCGAGCCTTGGATCCCAACATCCTGGGTCTTGAGCATTACCAAGTCGCCCGTGGCGTTCAGGCGATTCTTCAGCGTTATAACGAATTGCAGGATATTATCGCGATTCTGGGGATGGACGAGTTGTCCGATGATGACAAACTGACCGTCAACCGCGCGCGTAAAATCCAGCGCTTCCTTAGTCAGCCGTTCTTCGTTGCGGAAACCTTCACGGGTATTTCCGGCAAATACGTCAAACTGGCCGACACCATCAGAAGCTTCAAGGAGATTCTTGATGGCAAGCACGATAGTCTTCCCGAGCAAGCCTTCTATATGGTAGGCAGTATCGAGGAAGCCATCGAAAAAGCGAAGTCGCTTTAGTCTGCGGCATTGAATGACGGTCTTAAATTTGCAACAGTTGCATGAGGTTTTAAAACGTGAAGCTCAAAATCGTAACGCCTGAGCGCGTGGTGCTCGATGAAGACGTGGAAGCGGTTTACGCCAAAGCCGTCGATGGTGAAGTCGGTATTCTTCCCAAACACATCCCGATGGTGACGCCGCTTGAAATCGGTTCCCTCTCTTATGTTAAGGCTGGGCAAAAAGTACCTGCAGCCGTGATGGGTGGCCTGCTCAGTACCGATGGTTACGTGGTGACCGTCCTGAGTGAAGCTTCCGAGTTGCGCCAGGATATCGATAAATTGCGTGCCCAGCAGGCAAAAGAGCGTGCCGAAGCCCGTTTGCGTGAGAAAGCCGAAAGCGTTGATTTCACCAGAGCCGAGCGCGCCCTGGCAAGAGCCGCCGCTCGCTTGAAAACATCGGTTTAATAAAATATCTGACAAAAAAGTGCTTACTTTCTTATTGGTAAGCACTTTTTGTTTTGCTAGATTTTTATCGATGTAATCGTCTTGCTAAAGGGCCAGAGATTCGCTCAAACAGATATTGCGCCTCGGGAATTTTAAACGCGAGCGTGCAGATAAGATAAATCACACACCCAAGCAGCGATCCTAATATAATGCGGCCTAACTCAAAGAGGGTGGGATTCGGTATTAATTGCGCCAAATTGGTGTTGGATAAGCCGAGTTCAAGCAGCCAGATGCCTCCTGACATCACAATCCCTGCGCCCATCAGCATTGCAAACGGTTTGGCCAGCTCTTGAAAACCAAGGTCTTGAATATGCCGCTTGGAAAGAATCGCAAGCAACGTCATGTTGATAAACGTAATTAAAGAAGTGGCAAAGGTAATGCCGCCGACATCGAACGGGCCAACCAAAAGCGCGTTCAGGAGCGCCTTGATACCAATGGCCACAACGCCGATAATCAATGGCGTCTTGGAATCATGAAAAGCGTAGAAAACCCGTGTCAGGGAGTCGCGCGCAAAATAAGGAATCATCTGGAAGGCTTGAAACAATAGCGCTTGCGTGACCAGCGCCGTACTTTCGGATTTGAAGTTTCCATGTTCAAACACCAGGCGAATGATGCCTTCCATGTAAAAGAGCATAATGACCAGCATCGGAATGCTGATCATCCAAAGCGAGATAACCCCGAGCTTGAACTGGCGCTTCAGTTCAGGCCAGTTCTCTTCGCCCACCAAACGGCTAAAGCGCGGAAAAATCGGCACCAGCAACGCCGTTTGTAAAACGCCGATGGGAAACTGAAGCAGGCGGTTACTGAGGGTAATGGCTGACCACGCCCCATCCAGCCGCAACTGGCTGGTAAAAAACATATCGACGTAGGTTATCAATTGTCCAATCGTTGTGCCAATGGTGGCAGGAAAAAGCAGTTCATTGATATGGGCAATCTCAGGACGCTTCCAATTAAAATTGGGGCGAAAGCCGATCTTGTATTTTGCAAAACTGGGAAGCTGGCAGGCGAATTGCGCAATTGCCCCGCCAAGCGTTGCCCAGCCCAAAATATGGCCGGTAGGGTCATGGGGAAATACCCATAAGGCCGCCAACAAGACAAGACTCATCAGCGCGGGCGAAAACGACGGCCAGAAGAAGCTGTTGTAAATATTGAGAAAGCCGTAAAAAATGCCAACCAGCCCGCCGATGATCAAGGTCGGGCTCATAATACGCATCTGGGCTGCGGCAAGCGTGATTAATTCGGGCTTTGCGCCTGGTAAAAGCACGTTCAGGATAGAGTCTGCATACCAATAGGTCAGGGCCGAAAAGACTGTAAAAACCACGGCTGTCAGTGTGATAAAGGCATGGGCAAGCTGCCTTGTTTTTTCATCCGGCGCCTGCCCGCGTGCAATCAGTTTTGAAAAGACCGACACGCTGACCGTGTGAAACGGCCCGCCCAGACCACCCAGAAGCACAATGGCGAAAGAGGGAATTTGGAAACCGGCAAAATAGGCGTCACTCACCATGGACGTGCCGTAAACGTAGGCGATCGCCCAGTCTCTTACGGCCCCCAGCAATTTGCTGAGAATGGTGACAAATGCGATGAGCCCTGCCGCGTGGAGGAGGGACTTTTCCTTTGATTGTTGCTGCTTCACGCTTCTCTCAATCTTGATGATCAATAGACTCCAGACAGGGGCATTATCGCACTTTCAAGGGTAATGGGCCAGTTCAGAGCCGGTTAGGCAAAATAAAAAGCCCCCGGTGCTTGACCGGAGGCCCAAGAATGAGCATTTTGTTGAGTAGTTGAGGAAGACAGCCTATGGATATACTAAGTATATAGTAACACGATATCTTTTTTATATCAACCGCATGGTCTATCTTGAGGGGATATCTTGTAACGATTCGGCAAACTAGAGGCCAGTAATAGCTGATTCGAGCGGAACTGGCGGCTTTATGACGCCCTGAGGTGACCTTGGCTGTTGTTGTTCATGAGGCTTATGCCACCAATCCCGGCTTGTCAAACACGGGGCTTGCTAAGGACTCCCCCGAAAACCCGAGGTCAAAAGCCCTTTTGAAGGGTATGCTGAAAAGATGATATCGCCTATGAGCTATCGTATCGCTGTAAAACTGGAGTGAAGGTTTTGCCCAAAATTTCTTCGGAAAAGGCTTTTAAGTTGTTTTTTGTGGCTACAGCTCTTATGCTGCTGCTGGCTCAAGGGGGGAAGGCCCAGGAAATAGAGCCCGACCCGTCGCTTTCCAATCCTCAAGGCACGTTTCAGGGTAAGGTGCGGGATGAGCAGGCCGGTGGCTCTGAGAAAAAAATCACCATTCAGGCTTCCGTTCAGACGCTTGAGGCGGCCATTCAATCCGAAAAGGACGTGGTCGATTGGTATGCCTGGTACTTAAGCGCCCGAAAATACATCGCAAGCCGTGGCGGGATTGCTTGCCCTGCCGGAACGATGCTGAAATTTCCGAAAAAGGGCTTTGTGGAAGTCAAAATGTCCCCCTGGGATCCCGTTGAGCCAAGGTGCGTGATGAGTATACAAGGAATGTACTTTCCCCTGCCTGAAAAGACCCGGCTTGAGGCCGTTTTGTTGCCTGTTCGCTCCAGTCTCCTGCCGCCAGCGCCGCCGTCTGAAATATACCAGCGAACGAAGGGGTTTCAATAGACGTTTTTTAAGCCCTGTCTAAGCCAGACGGCTTTCGAAAATCGAAATTTGGCGTTTCTGAATATCGGATGCGAATTGCCAAAAGCCGCTCAGTTTGCTTTTTCAAGAGCGTGTTACGGATTCAGAAACATATTTTTGCAAATCGAAAATTCCGCAGGGGCAAATCTGCGGAGCGTGGCGTTGTAGGTGTCAAGAAAGCGCAAAAGCGGCTGGGCACTATTTCCAGCCGTTTCATTCGGTTTGATTTTGTCTTATGCTTTTTATTATCGGCCGGTTTTTCAAAACCTTTAGCCATTTTTTGGGATTCCAGAATAAGTTTAAGATTTCAGCCTGAAGCTTTCGTCGCATCACAGGAGCCACGTGTAATGAGCGTAACCAAAAATCCCGATACCTCATCCGATACGCCAGCCAATCCCGCCACGAAACCGGATTCAAAAGGCGGGGTGAGTGAGGGGAAAACCAAGCGAATCGAGCCTACCGAAGAGCCAGAAGTCGTCTTGGCGACGTTTAAGGATGACGCCACCGCCTTTAACGGCAAAAAACACGAGATTATTGCCGGTAAGGGCAACGTGAACGCGGCCGTCAGCCGTATCCTGTTTGAGCGACTTGAGGCGGCGGGGATTCCCACTTGTTTCCTTTCGGCCACCGATAACCCAAACCAGCTTCGCTATAAAGCGCTTAAGATGATCCCGCTGGAAGTGGTGGTGAGAAATGTCGCTTTTGGCAGCTTGTGCAAGCGCTTTGGGCTTACGCAGGGGCAGCCCCTGGCCTCACCACTCTTGGAACTGTTTTACAAGGCGGGTGAAGATCCGCTGATTAACGATGACACCGTACTGGCACTCGGCCTGTTGCCCAATGCCCAGGCTCTCAGGCGAATCAAGCAGTTGGCCTTGTTTGCAAACGAGGTCTTTGTGCCTTATTTTCAAGCGTTGGGGATTGTTTGCGCGGATTTCAAACTCGAATTTGGCTTTGACGCCACCGGCGCGATTGTTCTTGGGGACGAGTTGAGTCCGGATAACTTCCGGCTTCGCGATGCCAAGAGCGGCGATGTACTGGATAAGGATGTTTTCCGCCTTGAGCTTGGAGATGTGGCTGAAACCTATACGGCGCTGTTGAAACGCCTGCAAGCGACAACGGTCGCTCCCGCTGCTTCAAGCGAAGTGTCCAATACCTACCAGGCGGAGGTCTTTGTCCAAAGCCGTAAAAATATCTTCAGCCCCGAAAGCCGGGCTATTCAGGAAGGCCTGCATTCGATGGGACATACGGGAATTGAGAAGCTTTCGGCGGGCAAGCGTTTTACGTTTAATATTACGGCCTCCTCGCTTCAGGCGGCTGAAAAGCAGGTTCTGGACTTAACGGATGCCCTGCTTGCCAATCCCGTTATCGAGGATTACGAGGTTCGCGTGTCCCTTGCTTCTTCGTCTTCCGTTTTTTCTTCCGCGTCTTCTGGCGGAGCATCCTTATGAAGACCGGCGTTCTGGTTTTTCCCGGATCCAATTGCGATCGCGACGCCTTTGACGCTGCGGCTTTTGAAATGCGCTCTGAGGCTAGATTCCTCTGGCACGATGAACGGCAGGATTTGGCCGGCTACGATTTGATCATTGTTCCCGGTGGCTTCAGTTATGGGGATCATCTCCGCTGTGGCGCCATTGCCCGTTTTTCGCCCGTAATGCAGGATGTGAAACGTTTTGCCGAACGCGGGGGACTCGTCATAGGGATTTGCAACGGCTTTCAGATTTTAACCGAAAGCGGGTTGCTGCCTGGCGCCTTGTTGCGGAATCGGTCGCTGCATTTTATCTGCG
The DNA here is from genome assembly GCA_035285165.1 of Vampirovibrionales bacterium. Classification (GTDB taxonomy): domain Bacteria; phylum Cyanobacteriota; class Vampirovibrionia; order Vampirovibrionales; family Vampirovibrionaceae; genus JAYKHP01. Next base: position 96,830 of record JAYKHP010000023.1, read on the forward strand.
ATCAGGTCACAATCAGCGTTGAAAATAACACGACGCCCTTTAGCAGTCTTTTTGCAGCCAAGCAGCGCATCACCCTGCCCATTGCCCATGCAGAGGGAAACTATTACGCTGATGCTGAAACGCTGGCTCGGCTTGAGGATAACGGCCAGGTTGTTTTTCGCTATGTTGACGATGTTAATGGCGCGGCGAATCGCATTGCAGGCATTTGCAACACCAAGGGCAATGTCCTGGGGATGATGCCCCACCCGGAGCGTAATTTATGGCCGTCTAACAATTTTACCGGCGACGGCAAAACGGTTTTTCAGTCCATTATAAAATCGCTCAATTCAAATCCAGCTCTTATTGGTGTTTAGAGCGATTTGGGGCTGCTATTGTCCCGTTTAGACTGCATTTTAAAGGATGCTTTAATGTTGAAGCAGCAGACGACGAAGCAGGAGGCTTTTCCGGAAGTTGCTTCCAGATTGGAGGCCCCTGGCCAGGGTTTGCCTTTCCTTGAAGGGTTGATTGCCCGGTATATTCTTTTTCCGATAGTGACGCGTCGTTTGAGTCGATTGGCCGCGATTCAAACCCTTTACCAGACAGGGCAGGAAGCCTTGAGTCTGGCTAAGGCGTTACCTCCTGAACAGCTTGTGCAGCGACAGCTTATTCCGCGTTTTGCAGGGATTGAGGATAGTTCGCGATACTGGTCTGTCCTGATGACCATCCAGCATCTTTGGATAACCGGGGAGGCTATGGCCCAAATGATCGAAAAGTTGGTTCAAGGTGAACGCGTGACGACGGTTGTCCGCATTGAGGATGTCAAGCCAAACCAGGATGAATCTGTGGAGACGATTTTTTCTCGTTACGAGCGTTTTCTCTTTGCCTATTGCAATCGTATGGAACGGCTTCTTGAAGGTGATTTCACCAGTCAGCGGCATCCCCATCCATGGTTTGGGGCGATTAACGCTCATCAGTGGCTGTGTTTAAACGCCTTGCATCATCAAATTCATTTGAAGCAGATCAAAAAAATCATCAGCCATCTTTCATGACGGCTGCCGTTTTAACGTCTGTATTTTGGATATCAGGGGGCGGCAACCGCATAGGCGTCTACAATCACGTAAATGGTTTCGGCCAGCTTCTGAAAGACGACTTCAGGCCGCTGGATTTTGTGCGCTTGCAGGTTAACCGGAAAGCTTGCCTGGATTCTCAAGACATCGCCGGGTTTTTCAGCCGGATGATAGGTTACTTGTACAGGGATGGCTTTGCTGACGCTTACCCCGTGAACGGTAAACAAACCAGTACTGTTGATTGTGACGACTTGCCCGGCCTTAAATGGCGGTGAGGCGCTGCTGTTAATTGTTCCAACCTTAAATATCGCCCTAGGGTACTTGGCGCTTTCCAGGAAGTTATCGCGCATGTGCTCATTCCGCAACGCAATGCCGGTATCGATCTTGTTTAAATCGACACTGAATGAGACTTGAAACGGGTGCTGCTTGTCAAAACGAAAGGCGTTGTCGTAAGTGATTTGGCCTTTAATATCGTAGGTTGTGCCGTTGATAACCTCAACAGGCGCATCGGAGGTGAATTTAACTGTGTTTTGCTTGTCAGGTCGGATATGATAGGTTTTCTTTTGCGCAAAAGCCGGTAGGCTAAGCGAAAGCATTATAATAAGCACGAAAAACTTTAAGCGGTGATGCCCGAGCATATCAATGACCTTTAGCGCTGAATGGAAACAGGCAGAGAGCCTAGCAGAATACCTTCTTGATGGCACTGCTTCAATAATTTAAAACCTTCTTCGAGGATGACACGAAAATCAATTGAATGTAAAGCCGCTATGTTTTTTTGCAGTAGCTGAAAAACTTCCAAGTAGCTTTTGCCGGTTTGACACAGTTGCCATAGTTGGGATGTCAACTCGTTTAACTGGAAAAAGCGGACGCCAAGCGTATCCATATCCCTGTATAGTAAAATGTCAATGGACTGCTTCTTAAAGGGGTAAGGGGGAGATAAATCTTCCTGCCTGCGCATAAGATCCAGAATCGAAGGGATGGGGTACCGGCAATGATACAAATGAGAAATAGGATTCCAATAAGGCTGCATAGCGGATAATGTTATCAATTGGCTTGGACAGGCGGTATCTAGGTTGTTCGGCAAGGCCATATCTTTAGCGTTTAATAAAACGACTTCCAGCCATTCATAATGCGAAAGGTCAATCAGAAAAGGAATTTCTGTCATCAGCGCTTCCTGTTCTGAGAGAAACTGCGGAAATGCTTCTGCGGATTTATAAAGTTGGTAGGAGGCGCTTGGATATTGGCGCCGATATTGTTCCACCAGTTGGTGCCAGTCTCTGGAATTGAAAAAACGTCGGCAGAAGGGATAGAGGGAGGAAAGAGTTGATTCTATACCAGCGAACAAAAGCTCTTCGTATAGCTTTAGCCGGTTTTGTGGCCAGCGCTCAAATTCCTGGTAAGCGTTTTGATGACAAAAGCTTTTCCACTGTGATGGATCGTCAAGAATGCCCGCCCCTTTTTTTTCTAGAAGAACCGCTCCCATCATTTTTTGAATTTCATAAAGTGGCATAAAGGGTTCCCTCTGTTCTTAAGGGTACTTGCGTTTTATGCCAGATTTCCCGAATCCGCTTTAATTCCAATTCAAGCTCTGCAAATGGCGGTATGTTTAAGTCCCTCTCCAGCAGCACGCCACATGGCTTGGTGTGCTGAAGTGTCCATTCCAAAAGTGACCAAACATCTTCACACACAGCATTGCCGTGGGTATCCACAATGCCATCATCATACTGGGTATGTCCTGCCACGTGAAGCTGAACGACACGCTTGAGCGGCAGGTTTTTCAGAAAATCCAACGGATCGAATTGATGATTTTGCGCGTTCACATACACATTATTGACGTCCAATAATAAGCCACAGTCACTTTTTTCTAAAATCGCGCTTAAAAAATCGGCGTCAGTATAAAATTGCTCGGGGTACTCCAAGTAATATGAAATATTTTCAATTAAAAAAGGGCGCTGGAAGCGGTCATGAAGGGAATGAATCCGATCGACAATGTAAGAAACCGTTTCAGGTGTTCGCGGCAGGGGCATAAGGTCGTTGAAGTAAACGCCTGAAATTCCACTAAAGCATAGGTGGTCACTGAACCAAGGGGGATTGATAATCTCAAATAAACCTTCTAAATCGTCTAAATATTTTTGATCCCAAGGATCTTTGCTGCCAATCGATAAACTGACCCCATGTGAGACAAGCGGATAGCATTTTTTCGCTTCCTGGATAATCCGAAGGGATCTACCTCCCTTTGCCATGTAATTTTCAGGCGTAATTTCAAGCCAGTCAATGGTGTCAGTAGCATTCAGGGTTTCCTCCAGGAGAGAATGGCGAAGGCCTATGCCAACGCCCAAGATGGGACAGTTTTTAAATCCTTTTGCTTGTTGCGTTTGGTTTCGATTCATCGCCATGACTCCTGGAGAATCCGGTGTTGCTGTAGAAAAGATTAGTGGTCTTTCTTGTCAGCGGCACATTTGCTGCTGGCGCACTTATGGTCGGCATCTTTCTTGTCAGCGGCACACTTGCTGCTGGCGCACTTATGGTCGGCATCTTTCTTGTCAGCGGCACATTTGCTGCTGGCGCATTTGCCATCCGCTTTTTTTTCAGATGACTTTGCGCTGCCACAGGAACCGGTGCCACATTTATCTTCGGCATCTTTATTGGCAATCAGCCCACTGGTGGAAACTTCGTTCATTTGAAACAACGAAGCCCCTGCTACATTGCTTTGTGGCTCTGGAGAAGCTGCGGAAGCCAGTCCACCAGTTAAGCTTAAAGCCAATATGGCTAAAGATGCCTGTTTTGTATACTTCATCGTTATGATCCTCTTTCCTAATTCACTTCTGATATGCTTTTAACACTCTCTTTTAGATTTTTCTCTTTTAGACCTTCAAAGCAGAGTGTGACAGGTACTCTGAAATTATTCATACTTTACTGCAAAGGGGTTTGGCACGTTGTCATTTGGATGACAATCAACAATAGGAACTTGATGATACTTTGGCATCAAGAAAAAGATTGCCGTATCGATTGGAGGTGCCGTATGGTAGAGTTACCTGAGTTGTTAAATGTGACGTTTAAATGTGCCATGGATACCCATCAAGCTGTTTGGGAGCATAAAAAATCAAAAATCCTTGAACAGTTGTCCCCTGTCGATGTTAGCCAACTGCTAGAGCATAGTACCCGGATCAATAAGAAACGGGGAGAGCTTTTGTATTTGAGTGAGATTGAAAAATCCTGCATTTATATTTTGGATAAGGGCTATATCCGATCCTGTCGGCTTACACCGGACGGTAGACGCTTGATCACTGGTTTTATGGGGCCGGCCGATTTGTTTGGAAGCTTTTTCCAGCTCCCGCAATCTGAAAACACCGACTATATCGAAATTGTCCGTGAAGCTCGCCTGATTAGCATTGAAACGCAAACGTTTAAGAGTGTTTTAGAAAAGTACCCGCTTTTTATGATGCGGCTTCTGGAAATTATGGAAAATCGCAAGTGCAGGCTTGAAAATCGTATATTAAGTCTTATCAGCAAGGATATCTATGCCCAGACCGCCGAAGTTTTATTGGAGCTCAGTGACAAGTTTGGCGAAAGTTGTGCAACAGACCCGGATATGATGCGCGATATCGGATTAACACACCAGGAAATTGCCGATTTGATAGGGATTGCCCGACCAACGGTCAGCAAGGTGATCAGTGATTTTTTAAAGGCGGATTTATTGCGCAAGCATCACCATAATCTTTGCCTGTACAATCGTGACGGGCTTGAAGCGATCATTTGCCAAGGACAGAAAGCGCTTTAAGGTTTATTTATAATTCATGTCACTATATGTCATTCTGAATCTCACCGAAGAGATTTAACTCTGGATGTCCCGGTATGATTTATCAGAAAAATAGCGTCATTTAATTATTTACTTCAGCCTGTCTTAACCCACGTAAAAATGCTTCTTCGCAAAGACCTTCCGTCTCTAATAGTGCTTTTACCTTGTGCCAATCAAAGCCTGATATCCTGCATACATAATCAATGCTGAAGTCAAAACGCCTTCTTCCTTTATACTTTCCAGCATTCTCCAAAATATCTTCCGGGGGTAGTGCCAGCGCAGTGTTGTAGGCGGCTAAGAAGGTTTTTGTGAGAATTTTATGCCTTAATGCGACTAAATCAGGCCTTAACGCCGTGTTTTCCGGATCAGGGCATCCAAAGGCGTCTTGCGCAGTTTCATCCAGACTGGCAAACAGGCTAATGGTTAAAGCGGCTGCCATTCCCGCAATGTTTTTGTAGGGTCTAATCACGTCACCATCTGTCAAATCAACAAGGTTAAAGACATTGCGATCTTGATCAATCAGAATGTTCGTGATGGTGGGATCAAAAGAAAAGGCTGGATAATGTCCTAAAACTTTCAGCTTGCAAGCCATATCATCAAATGCACTTTGGGGCATCTTGTTAACCAGTTTTAAAGCGAAGTTATAAGCTTCTCGCTTTGGCGCAACCTCGTCTAATGACAGTTGAACTTTTTGGGTTTCATCAAAAAGTTTGGCCAATCCGTATTTTTCAATCAGATCAGCTATTGTAAATGGGATCTTCTCGCCTTCCTGAAAACGTAAAATTTGAACGGCGTTATTAAAAAAACTAACAACAGGTTGCCCTGCCTCAATAGGCAGTATTTCCCAGTCATACCGTTTAACCGACTTCTTGAGATCAGCAGTTTTAAAAGATTTATCGACTCGTAAGACAAAGTTGGGCATATTGGGAATTCGATACACTGTAGCCAGTGCACCTTCATCCCAATAATTGCGCTGCTGTCTTGCAGCCTCAATCAATTTCTCGATTGAGCCCCCGTAATGCCTTTCAAATAACGCGTCAAACTTATTGGCGTTACGAAAATCATCCTTAGGTTGTCCGGAAAAGTGTAAAGATGCTGGTCGAACAGCAAGCGATGGTTGGCTAAGTCGTATAGAGGGCGCTGAATATACGCTCATTACTATTGTCTCAATCGATGGATTCACTTCAATTTCACACGCTAGCACAGACAGCCAAACATGGCTGCCATACTTTAGAAGCATTCCAATCCCTCAATCAATAAACCCACGTATTCCTCAATAAGAAGTGGTCGGGATGACAGGATTCGAACCTGCGACCCTCTGCTCCCAAAGCACCGTGGCTTTGGCGTGGAAAGCGCTGCCAGCCTTGGGTTTAAAGTTGACAACTTTTTCCACCTGACTCTGACAATAAAACCATTACAAATCTTAATAAAAACATAGGCTTTTGCGTAAAAATGAGTGGGTACTTATTAAGAATATAGGTGTAAAAGTTATCATATTGTTATCTATTGCACCTTTATTTATAATATATTATACTGCAAAAGTTATCATGTTGTTAACTATTCCATCTTACATCATTAGCCAAGAGCGTAATTAAAGTGACAGATAAAGGTTATTCAAACCAAGGAACCCGCTTTTTGCAGGAGTTGGCTTCTAAAAGCTGCTTTATCTTCGATATGGCTGAGGCTCATGCAGTAGCCCAAAAGCTAGGCATTCCAGAACCACAACTTAAAGTTGTTCTGCACCGTTTGGTCAAAGGGGGTTGGATTACTCGAATCAGAAGAGGCTTGTATATTGGTACGGGAAAACTACCAGGGGAGGCAAGCGTTCATTCGTTTGCTATTGCAACACATTTAGTTACTCCTTCAGCCATAAGCTATTGGTCAGCACTAAATTATCACGAGCTAACAGAGCAGCTTCCACGAAACATCACGGTAATGACGACCCAAAAGGCACAGCCTCCAAGTATCCGAGATAAAAGTCGCAAAGAAAAGGGTGGACATGCTTGGATTATTGAGGATGTACGTTATGAGTATATTCAAGTGAAACCTAAATATTTTTTTGGGATTGAGCATGTTTGGATTGATCAGACTTTCCGAATTCCTATTACGGATAAGGAAAGAACATTACTGGAAGGTTTTGCAAGTCCCCGTATTTTTGGTAACTTGTCCGAAATCTTGGGAATCATAGAGGAAAATCTAAACAGCATAGATATCTCCAAATTGATTGAATATGCCCTTCAGTATGGCAGCATAGCTGTTGTTAAAAGAGTTGGATGGTCTTTGGAACACATGGGTGTGTCTGCCAAGAAGCTGCAAAAGCTTCGTGATTATCCTGCAACAGGCTATCAGTTGCTTGATCCTACCCAACAAAAACAAGGCATTTATGAGAGTCGCTGGATGCTTCAGAATAATTTGAAAGCCAAGTCAAAATGAACTTAGAGTTAGAGATTCGACAAGCCACAAAATCTGCCAAAACTATACAGGGAGTTATTGAAAAGGATTTCGCACTGAGTTGTTTACTGGCAGGCATCTCTCAACATCCCATTTTGAGTAAAACCCTTATATTTAAGGGCGGTACTGCCTTAAAAAAGTGCTACTTCGGTGATTACCGCTTTTCGGAAGACTTGGACTTCTCAACAATTGATGCTCCTAAAGGACGAGCCTTGGAAAAGGCTTTGGAAGAGGTCTTGCAAGAAACCCGTAAAATTCTCGATCCTGTGGGTGCTTTCTCTTTGAACTTGGAACGTTATACAGAAAAACAGCCGCATCCTAAAGAGCAAGAGGCTTTTAAAATCGGCGTTCTATATCCTTGGCAAAGAAGACCTAATTGCCGAATTAAGATTGAAATCAGTCATCATGAACCTGTTCTGCTTCCGCCAATAGCCCGTCCATTGATTCACTCGTACCAGCTTTCCCTTCCTTACACCATTGATTGTTACCAGCTAGATGAAATAGTTGCTGAAAAAATGAGAGCATTACTTCAGTCTCATCAAAAGCTGGTGGCTAACACCTGGCATCGTCCACGGGCAAGGGATTATTATGACTTATGGCACTGACCGAGACCCATGGTGGGTACCAAGAGGAAGTAGAGTTTTGGGATAATAGCATAAGTTGGAATTGCAGGGGAAATATTGAAGATAAAACAGTGGTATTTTATTACGTAGCCGCATAGAAACGA
>JAYKHP010000024.1:0-59332 GCA_035285165.1 Vampirovibrionales bacterium
TGCTGCATGCGTTCGCCCTGGTCACGCAGTGCCGCCTGGAACTCCTGTTCAGAGATGGTCGTCTGACCAACCGTAGCCAGCCCGGCACCGGATGACGCATTGCGAACGTAGGACTCGACACCCCACAGCGCAAAAGGAACGGTAATGAGCGCGAGAATGCCCTGGGCAACGCGCTTGTTGTTGCGAACAGCATCAAACATGCAAAAAAATCCTCATCGAAACAAAAAAGGCGCCCGCTCGATTGCGCCGGGTCGCCTTATGGAATTTCACCTTACATCGATCGAATGGACTGGTGGGCGCTGACGGGTTCGAACCGCCGACATCCTCCTTGTAAGGGAGGCGCTCTACCAACTGAGCTAAGCGCCCATGCTTCTCTTATAAAAGGCTATGCCAAGCAGAAACGCGAGTCAAGAACGTTTTGCCGCACTTTGCCGAGCCCCTCGCCACGCCCTTTAACTCTTCCCTTTAGACTGCCCAGCCTTTTAGCTTTTATCCCTTTACAACCCTATAATTTCCCCATGGCGGCAAAGTAATTACGGCAGGCCATATCCAGCGTCTCTTCCGACATCCGGGGGGCGATGCCCTGGTAAGACGCCGCGTTGACGATCTGCTCCAGAATATCCCGCGGCTGGCAGCCTCGGAAAGCCCTGCGGTTATGGTAATGCTTGCGAATCAGCCAATCCAGCATCGGCTCATCATAGGCCACGCCGTAGCGCGGGCAGAGCAGGCCGAAAATCTCCTTGAAATCGGCCTCGCTGGGATCCTTGACGTGGATTTTGTACGGAATCCTCCTCAGGAAAGCGTCGTCCACCAATTGGGCGGGGTCTAAGTTGGTGGAGAAAATAATCAGCTCGTCAAACGGCACCGTGATTTTTTGCCCGTTGGGCAGCACGAGATAATCCACGCGCTTTTCCAGTGGAACGATCCAGCGGTTCAACAGATCGATATGGCTCACGCGCTGCCTGCCAAAATCGTCGATAAGGAAAATCCCGCAGTTGGCTTTCATCTGAAGCGGCGCTTCCGATATTTTCAGCACCGGGTTGTATTTAATCTCAAGGGCGTCCATCGTCAATTCGCCCCCCACCACCACGGTGGGACGCCTGATCTCCACCCAGCGCCGGTCATACCTGGCCAGCAGCCCGCCTTCTTCGGCGATTGCCTCGTGATTTTGCGGGTCGTAAAGTTGGACAATCTGCCCTTCAATGAGCAAAGCCCTGGGAATAAACACATGGTGCCTAAAGCACTGCGCCATTTTCTCGGCAATGGTGGTTTTCCCGTTGCCGGGTTCGCCGTAAAGAAACAAGCCACGGCCCGAATTAATCGCAGGGCCAATCGTGTCAAAGAGCGCCTCGTCAAAAATCATGTCTGAAAACGCCTGCTGTAGGGACGTCTTGGTGGGTCGCTCGCTTCGGATGGATTGTTGGGAAACGGCGTAAAGATAATCTTCAAACACCACAGGCGCGGCTCCCGCGTATGCGGATATTTCTCTTGCGGCCAGCGCTTTTTCCTGTCCGTTGTCCGTCAGGATATAAACGAAATCGCCCATGCCCACATTGGCCTTGTGCGCAACGAGTAGGCGGTTTTTAAGATCGGCAAGGATTTTTTCCACGATTGAAAAATGCAGGCACAGATCGTCCGAAATCTCCCGACCTGACAAGGCCCCCTTGGCTAGCAACGTTTTGAAAATCAGTTCCTCGATAACGGCTGCGCCAAGACCGGTTTCTTCAAGCGTTCTGGGAATACCCGGAACAAAACTGGCTGGGGGATCAAGCTCGCTGTTAACAGGTTGGGGTCTCTGGGCGCCATAAAGCGCGCTATCGTTAAAGACGCCGCTTTCCAGCCGCGTTTGTGCGTTTGCCTGTTCTGACATCGACATAAAAAGGCTGTTTCCTGTCTGCTGAATCGTTCGTGGATAGCCTGCTATCGGCCAATCGCTTCCCTTGCTTCAGTTTTCAGGATGAATGTGAAGGGGCTTTTTACATAGGGTTTAGCCGCTGAGAACGTTGCAGAATAACCCGTTCTGAGGCTTATTCCTTGTCAGGATCAAAGCCAACGCCGAAGCCTGGATCCGCGTCTGGGTCATTGGCTCTGTCGTTATCGTCACTGCCGGAATCCCAACTGCCCCCGCTGCCATCGTCCATCAGGCCGTCGCCAGAGTCATCAGAGGCTGGGCCTTCATCTGTCGCAGAACTTGCCGAACCCTCATCATCGTCAAAACCGTCAAATGCCAGCAGCAGTGGGGTTTTTTCTGCTCCTAATAATGTGGAGACGCCCTCTGCTGCCGCTTGTTGGGTGCCTGTTGTCAAGACAAAGGTGGATAAAAGGCCTGCGGCAAGGGTAAGGCTTAGCAGTGCGGTTTTCATGCGTTACGCTCTCCATTCTCTTGTTTAGACGGTTTAATACGCCAACTTTACCTTGATATCTTTGGCGATTAGCTCATAGATGGCGATAATCCCGCTGGTGTCGCTGGTTTCTGCCGAGAAGGTCTGCCCTTCGGTGTCTTCCGCGATTTTTTCCACCAGGCCCGGATCCCAGCTCAGGTCTGTTAAAAGCCGCTGCAACAGGTCGATTGAGTTACCGTCATTCAGGCGCGGATCGTAGATTTCAATGGTATGGATCGTGACGTTCAAGCGCTTGGCGCGCTCAATCTGTTCTTCGACCTTATCGACCATGTAATCCACGTAGGTTTGCGTGCAGGTGTGCCCATTGGCGCTTCTCACATGCGAGTGCTTGATGGCGTGATCGTTATAGCTGACATCGCTCTGGCAATAGTTTGTGCCCCGGTTGTTAATCCTGTAGCAGAGGGTGTAAGGTAAGCTCCAGGCGTAATAGCGGGTTTGTCCATTGACGCGCCTGGTGTAATCCAGATTGCGTACCGCAGAGGAGTTTTCGACAGGATCCATGCACTTTCGGTATTCCGCAGCGCCATATTGTTGGTAATAGTTTGGCGGGGCGGGCAGATTGGGTTTGCCGTCGGTCAGAAAGACGATATTGCGCTTTGCGTTTTTCCTGCCGTTAGCCTCGATTTCATCCAGCGCCGTCTTCAGGCCGATGTAATAGTTGGTGTTCCAGCCGCCCACATAGCCCGGTGTGCTGGAGCTGTAGGTTTTCAGGTCGTCAATTTCGCTTTTGACCCGGCTAAAGCCGTTTCCGCTATAGTCTCGCTTGGCAGTCAGCCCAATTTGTTTGAAGCCGAAACGGTTAAAATCCACCAGCCCGATACGGTCAACGGACTGGTTGTCGAAACCGTCAATGAGATCCACGTATTTTTTGGCGGCGGTCTTGACGGCTTTAATCGGCTGCACCCCGTCCAGCATTGAAGAGGACGTGTCGATCACCAGAACGCTGTCACGGGCTGCTGGAACTGCCTTGGCGGATGCGGCGACCACCATCGCGCTACAAGCGCTGGCCTGCCCGCCACCGCTGCCGTCACTGCCTTCCCAGATGCCTTCGTCGCCGGTTTCACCTGCGTTCCAGCCGCTTTCCTCAAGACTGCCGCCGCCCATCTTGCAGAGCATCTTGCCAATGATGGTCTGCACCGGTACCTTGGCGTCCACCTGCATGGTCATTTCATCCACGCTGTCTCCGTAGCTGAAACGGAGATTCCCCGAGGAGACGAGCTTGCCTGCCACGGGGTTCTGTTCGGCCATTGCCGCTGCTGCGTCTTCGGCCTGCTGGGCCCCCATCGGCAGCTCGTAGGCGCCTGCGATGGCGGCGGCGTTGACGGTGGTCTGAAGCTGGTTCTGGGCGACAAAATAGGTGGGCAGGTCAATGGCCAGAACACCGGAGCCCAGGGTTAGGATCATCGTGCCTGCCAGCAGGACAATGGCGTTAGCGCCGCTGTATTTTTTGTAAAGTCCATGCCCATGGGGTTTTTCCGGAACATAATGCCAATTTTGCCACGCCATACGCATATGACACCGCTTTCTCTCACACTAAAACACCAATCACCGCTTGGTATTAAAGACCGCCAGGAACTTGAACCCTTCGAAGGATGCTTGGCCGCGTTCAGGAGAATACAATTCTCCCTATTTGAGGCACATCACTTATTAAGATTCGATTATGCGCTGACCTTACACATCACACATCGGGATAATCATCGCCGTGGACTCCTAGTCGGAAAATACCCAAAATCCTGAAGCCCAAAACCCTGATGTATTGAAATTTTGTTACACCATAATCATGAGAGGCACTCAAAAAAGCGCCTCTTTACCAGGATGTTATATGATTTTTCAGCCGTGGTGCTTGCAGTGGACGCGATAAATCGCCTTGGCCACCGGCACGCCGTCTAAGATATATTCGGCCGTCACTTCGCCCTCAAGGCTTTGATCGGCTGGCATGTAGGTTGCAACCAGCGTTTCCTGGCGGCTCCATTGCGGATTGCTCTCATACTGGTAATGCGTGGTGATGATTGCCGTGTTGCCAAAGACGCGCTCTGGCGCCTTGGATACGCGGAAAAGACGGACGCGCTCGGATTCGATATTGATGCCGAAATTATCATAGACGATTTCGCTGATGCGGCCTTCTTCCATCCAGTCACCACAAAACAGCGAAGGATCCATCGGGTTGTTCGCTTCGCTCAGGCGCTGGTTCAAACGGGTCAGTGCCTGATTCAAGTCCAACACCGCGTGTTGAGACTGTTTCAGCTCCAACTCGTACTCGCCGTTCTTTTTTTCCGCTTCAATCAGTTGCTTATGAAGCTTGGCCTTGTCATTCATCAGTTTGACGTTCTCGTCAAACGGGAGCTGCTTTTTCAACGTTTCCATCGACAGTTCCAGTTCCTTGACGCGGCGATGGTAAAGGTTGTTGGCGCTGTATAGGTGGGAATTCAGCTTTTCGGTTTCCAGAAGCTTCTGGTAAAGATGATCCTTCTCGTCGGTCAGCTTTCTGACCAGCTCCACCACTTCCACGCCGCCGGTATGGGGACGCTGGGACTGGGGAACACTGGCGTAAGGGCTTTTGGCGTTAATCGGCTGGCTTTTGATCACCGGCGGCTTGCCTGATGAGGTGGATGCGCCGTTTTGACGCTCTCGCTGCTGGGTCTGCGGGTCTTTCTCCTGCAAAATGGCGGAAATGCCAGCGGATGAAAGCGGCTTTGCAATGGCGTCACTGGCCGGTGGCAGGATGATGATGCTCTTGATTTGCTCAAGCGTGCGTCCAAGGGCCAGATGTTTTTTGACGTTCTTAAACAGGTTGATATGATGGGGGCTGTATATTTTCTCCCCCGCCCCGCCAGTTGGGATCTCCAACCCGAGGGCCGCTTCCCAGGTGGCCAGGTCGGCTTCGTTGATATCGTAACGCTTCAGTGCGTCCAATGTTGCGTCTGCGGTCAGCAAAATCTTCTCTCCCCATGCTTATATTAAATACGCGTTAAGCGGCGAATCAATAGCTTGTGAACAGCGGGTTTCAATAAACATTGTATTCGCCTATGCGTATCAGGAAATGGTTTATACAGATCTTAAAAGCCATTATAGGGAAACAGAGCGGCATGTGTAAACCAAATGGCGGAACTCCCTTCTTAAATCCGCTAGTTGTAGTAGAAATTCTCGGTCAAATACGAAAACGCCCTTGCCAGATAAAATCAGGCAAGGGGATTTTCCGTTATATTAAAGCTTTTAATAAGCAGTGCAATGGAAACCGGCATCTACGTGGATAACTTCACCGGTAATCCCCGATGAAAGCGGGCTAGCCAAAAACAGCGCCGTATTGGCTACTTCTTTGGTTTCCACGTTGCGACGCAGCGGGCTTCTGTCCTTCATCGCGTCAAGAATCGTTGAAAAACCTGAAATGCCACGGGCTGCCAATGTTTTGATGGGGCCAGCCGAAATGGCGTTGACGCGGACGTTCTTTTCACCCAGATCGGCAGCCAGATAACGGACGCTCATCTCAAGCGCGGCCTTGGCAACGCCCATCACGTTGTAGTTCTGAACCACACGCTCGCCGCCTAGGTAGGACAGCGTTACGACCGAGCCGCCACCGGCTTTCTCAAACAACGGCAGGGCGCGCTTGGCCATCGCCGTCAGCGAGTAGGAACTGATGTTTTGCGCCAGAAGGTAGCCATCGCGCGAGGTGTCAACATATTTGCCGTCCAAGTCTTCTTTCTGGGCAAAGGCAACACTATGCACCAGCGTGTCGAGGCGGCCGTATTCCTTTTCAATGGCTGCAAAAACGCTGTCCAATTGGACGTCATCGGTAACGTCGCAGGGAACGACAAGAGAGCCTTCAAGCGTTTCGGCCAGTTCGCGCACGTTTTTTTCCAGGCGTTCGCCCTGGTAGGTAAAGGCAAGCTTCATACCGGCATTGGAAAGCGCCTGGGCGATGGCCCATGCGATACTGCTTTTGTGGGCGACCCCGAAAATAATCCCGACTTGGCCTTTAAGCAGGCCGCTGCAACCGGCTCCCGGTTCATTCTGATCAAGCACGGCCCTGTCCGCCTCAAGTGTTGTCATGCTGAGCGTCCTCTTTGGTTCTTTAGTATATTTAAAAACTGAAGAATACAAGGAAAACGCCCCCAGTTCAAACCGCCACCGGTCTTTGTTTAATGTCCCAGCACCAGTTCGACGCAAACGCGAAGCAACGTGACGATGACCACAGCCAGAAACAGCAGAAGCAGACGGCTTTCCGAAACTTTGAAACTCAGTTTCGCCCCGATATTTGCCCCCAAAAGCGCCCCGGCGGAAACTAAAAGGGACTCGAAAAACGGAAAGTCGCCGCCCTGAAGCTTTCCCAGAACGCTTGCCACGCAGGTCATGGCCGTAACGCCGGTTGTGCTTCCAATAGCCAGGCGGATGGGCATTTTGAGCCAGTGTGAGAAAACGGGCATAATAAAAACCGCGCCGCCCACGCCCAAGATTCCCGCCGAAACGCCAATCAGGACTGAAACCGCAGCGACCGGCAGGTAGCGTCCTTTCAGAGGATCGATACCCGTCGATTGCGTTTGATATGTTTCGTCAGATTGGTTTTGGTTTTCACGCTGGGCGTACACTAATGTCCCTTCGCTTGCGGATTCGGCTTCGCGCTCGGCCTGCAGGCTGAAATGCTTCTGGAGCAGAAACAGTGTCACCGTGGACAGAAGCAGCGCGTAAAGGACTTTAAGCGTATGGTCATTAAACCAGTGGGTTGACGCACCCCCCATAAACCCGCCAAGCATCGACCAGCCACCGACGGCAGCGACAAGCTTGAGGTTGGTGTTGCCCTTTTTCCAATGGACGCGGGCCGAGGAAAACCCCGCCGCAAGGCTCTGGACGGCTGTAATGCTGGTGATGGCAGTCATCGGGAACGTTGGCAGAGATGGAAACAGGACAGGATAGACATATAGAAGGGCCGGAATGCTTAGCAGGGCGCCACCAACACCGATGAGTCCGGCTGCAACCCCGACAACCATGCCCATTAATGCGAGAAAGATTACGATAACCGTTTCCATAGTGCTTGGTTTCCAGTCTTGGGATTTGACGGGGAGAGGCAGATCCAGCGTTCAGGTTTGCCGAGGGCCGATTTGAGACGATTTAAACTCATTCAGGTAAGGGACAGAGAGACGGTCAATTGCTTTATTCGCAGGATGGGCAGGCGGCCTGTGATGGGACATGATGTGAATATCAGCCCACAGCTTCCAGGGCCTCTCCACAAGATATTTTAAGAGATAGGGTCAGGTTTCATTCGGTTTTTAATGTGCGTTCTAATCGGGTTGGCTTTGCTTGAAGTAAAGCGTAAACACATGGAACCGTACAGGATGTTTCTCATTCAGCTTTTTTGTTTCTGAACGCCAAAATAGCTTAATTTATTTTCGGGCTGAAAAAGCGTATGCGAGCATACGTTCCTGCTTCCTGCTGAAAAAAACTTTTTTCTGACTACCCACACAATACGATGACTGCGACTGACTGTTGAATTGGCTTTATGCCAATTCAACTTTTTCTTTTTTCGTAATTGGCCCTGCGACAATTATACGTTTTCTTTATAAATTAAAAGATTCTACATTTTTCTCTCTTGCCTTTGCGTGATGCTCGATGAAGCGCTCGCTCCAGTCCCAGTGATGCTTGTTAAACAAAATCGGATTGCAACTCATAATGCGGATGAAGCCCTTGAAGCCGCCCTTGAAAAAACCGTCGTGGACAATGGCCATCTTGGTATATTGCGAACAGCTTTCCCATTCTTTGTGTCCGGCTTCTTTGGCTCGGCGAGAGTAGGCGCAAACGTCAAAACCGCTGTCGGCAAGCTGGCCGTATATCGATTGCTTCATCGCCAGGCGCTGGTAGCAGTTTTCGATCATCCAGACGCCTGCCTGTTGCAAGGGATTCAGGCCCTGCCTCAGCTCTTCTGGAATTTCCTGGCCGGGCTGAAGGGTGGTCAACAGCGGCAGCCCTGTGGGAATTTTAATCGTGACTTTGCCTGGCCTGTTTGGAGAGTTCCCGGCAGACCCCATAGCGTCTGTGTCGCGTGCCTGCGGTTGATAGGTGTCGGTGATAGGCTCTGGCAGCGGCCTGGCTTGTTCCGGTGGTGCCTGTAAGAATGGAGGACTTTGCGGAAGGTTTGGGGGAAGCGCTGGTGGGGACGTGAAAGACTGCCAGGCAGTTGCTTGTGGGCTTGCCGGGAACAGTGGCGTTGGATAATAAACGGCGCTTGCGCTCATGAATCCCCTCGAATGATTTCAGTGGAAATGCCGCAGTAATAATTGGCCTTACTTGGCCACGCTTCTCAGAAGGGCCACGCCTCCCGCGAGAATGCCCCCCACGATGAGCAGGGCGCAACAACAGCAGCAGGCAAGAATGCCCGCCGGGATGGAAATAATCCCGCAATCGGGCAGCATTCCAAATTTCGGTTGCATGGCCTTCAGGTTTCGGGCAGGGGGCGTCATATTGTTTGCAGCAGGGTTGCTTGCTGAATGATTTGCAAACTGGTCTGCGGCGTAAGGCGTGGGCAGACCGGAGGGACGCTGGTTGGTCAGGCTCAGGACATTTGCTGGCGGCATGGGATGTATCGGCCCCGGATACGGGGTGACGATATTGGGAACCTGGCTGATGGGGTAATGCGGGGGGTAGGTGACGGGTGCCGACATTATGCGTTGTATCCTGTAAGGGGCCTGGGCGTTTGATAGCTTACTGGCTTCTAATTTATGTTACCAGAGCCTTGGGGCTGATCTTGCCTAATGAGAGTCAGAGATCGAAGAAATAGCCATAAATCCTGCTTCGGACATGCATATAAAACCCGCTCAAGGATTTTTGTGCCTTAGCCTTTTGCCCCGTCATTCACGCTTTCGCGGGAATGACGGGGGTGGAAGTGTCAGGTTACGCCGGGCAGTCCCAGTTGCTGAAGGTATCGCCTGAGGATATTAAGGGCATGTTGGCTGAAGAGCAGCTTGACATCCGCCCTGCCATGTCGAGGGTTGACCCGTATCTCCTTTGCAAAAGACTCGCCATTTATCCCGCAAAGCCCGATATAGACTATTCCGACAGGCTTGTGTTCGTTTCCGCCTTCCGGGCCTGCAATGCCTGTCAGCGATAGTCCGACATCGCAACCGCTGAGACGCTTTACGCCTTCGGCCATCTGTTTTGCCACCGCCTCGCTGACTGCGCCATAGCGGTCAAGATCCGTCTGAGAAACACCCAAAAGCTTGTGTTTCTGGATATTGGAATAGGTGACAACATTGAGCATCGTGTATGCCGAACTTCCGGGCACATCGGTCAGGCGGGAGCTAACGAGGCCACCGGTACAGGATTCGGCCACGCTGACGCTCAGGCCTCTGTCGATCAAGAGTTGGGCAACCAGGGCATCGAGGGCCACTGTACCGTCTTTTTTCGATCCGTCCCCGATGTAGTATTCCCCGCAGTATTCCAGAATCAATGCCTTGACGGGCTGGATAAGCGTCTGGGCTTTCTCAGCCGTGGCTGCTTTGGCCGCAATACGGATTTTCACCTCGCCCGATTTGCCCACATAAGGGGCAACGCTTGGATTGGCCGATTCAAGTAGCGCCTGAAGCGGAGGATTTTTCTCAAATATTTCAATCAGAGAGGATTCGCCGATACCGAAAAAGGTAAGAAAAAGCGTTTCGATAACGCTTGGTGTTTCACCGGCGTTTTGCTGTTCGCGCTGGATAAAGTCCCTGGCTTGCGGCCACATGACGTAGAGTTCCTTGGGAACGCCTGGGAACGTGGCGATAAGCGCGGACGTTGTTCTGTTGGAGAATTGCTCTGGAGGAATTGCCCATAAAATACCGGGCGCTGTGCCCAGGGGATTATGAAGCGTTTCTGCCCCTTCTGGTTTAAGCGCCTGCTTCAGGTTACGTTCGGGCATCTGGATTTTCCGGGCCTCGAATATTTTTCGGATAGTGCTTACTGAGGCCGGATCTGAGATGAGAGGCGTCTTGAAGTAATCGGCCAGTGTTTCAATGGTCAGATCGTCGTCGGTTGGGCCAAGACCGCCGGTAAAGAGCAGGAGATCCGCTCGCTGAAGCGCCTGGTCAATGACCGCCTGGATGCGTGCCGGGTTGTCGCCCACGGTGCTGTGGTGGTAGACGTCAACGCCAATGGCTGCAAGCTCTTTGGAAAGCCAGGCGGCGTTGGAGTTAACAACGTCACCCAACAGCAATTCCGTCCCAACCGCAATAATTTCAGCTTTCATCGTTTATCTCTGCGTTAGATGTTCAAAAGAAAAGTGGGACTATTATCCAACCACGATGTTTACCAGCTTGCCGGGGACGACGATTATTTTTTTGATTTCTTTTCCCGCAAGATATTCCTGGATTTTGGGGCTGGCCTTCGCCTTGGCTTCCAGCTCTTCTTTTGGCGTGCTGGGCGTGGCCTGGAATTTGTCGCGCAGCTTGCCGTTAATCTGCACCACCACTTCCACAGCGTCGGCGGTCAGCGCCTGCACATCGACTTTTGGCCAGGCTTGCAGGTGAATGGATCCGATTTCATCGTACAAGCCCAAGCCTGCCCACAAGTCTTCACTCAAATGAGGCGCGATCGGCGCAAGCAGTTTTAGTAAATTGATCAGCGCGACGGTATAAACCGGGGATTGCTGCGTTTCGGAAGATACTTTACCCAACGCGTTGACGAACTCTCGAATCTTACTGATGACCGTGTTGAACTGGAATTCTTTTTCAATATCCTCGCTGACGCCCGCAACGGTTTTGTTCACCAGTTGATAAAGCGAGCGGATTTCACCACCCATCTGATCATAAGCAGGCAACGCGATCTGATCATCTTCAAGCTTGGCTGCCGTTTTGAAGTACTCGTCAAATAGGCGCCAAACGCGGGTTAAAAACTTGAAGCAGCCTTCAACGCCGGAGTCTTTCCAGTCAAAATCCGCCTGTGGCGGGGAATCACTCAGGATAAAAAATCTTGCCGTGTCCGCCCCGAACTCGTTAAAAATATCATCGGGCGCTACCACGTTGCCCTTGGATTTGCTCATTTTTGCGCCGTCTTTCAGCACCATGCCTTGCGTTAAAAGATTGGCAAACGGCTCGTCGCCTTTTTTATCTTCTTTGGCAAAGCCAAGGCAATCACCGTCATGTAACGCCATCATAAAGAAACGGCTGTACATCAGGTGAAGAATCGCATGTTCAATGCCCCCGACATATTGGTCGACTGGCATCCAGCGCTTGATAATGTCCGGGTCAAACGGCTTTTCCGTGTTGTGTGGATCCAAAAAGCGCAGGTAATACCACGAGCTGCAAACGAACGTGTCCATCGTGTCGGTTTCCCTGCGTGCAGGCTTTGCGCAGGAGGGACAGTTGACGTTTTGCTGGAACGACTTTGAGGTTTCAATGGGCGATTTTCCGGTGACGCTGAAATCCACGTCTTCCGGCAACAATACGGGCAATTGATCTTTGGGCACCGGTACGGCTCCACAGGCGTCACAGTAGAGTATCGGGATGGGGGCGCCCCAATAGCGCTGTCTTGAAACAAGCCAATCCCGCAGGCGATATTGTACCCGCGCCTGGCCAAAGCCGTTTTGTTCGGCAAAGGCGGTAATTTTTTCTTTCGCTTCTTCGGAGCTTAGGCCGTCAAATTCCCCGGAGTTTATGAGGGTGCCATAGTCAGTATAAACGTCGTCCGAAACGACATTGGGATTGTTTGGGGGATTGTTGGGGTTCTGAACGACAACTTCAATCGGCAGGCTGAATTTTTTGGCGAAGGCAAAATCGCGCTCGTCATGGGCTGGCACCGCCATCAGCGCGCCGGTGCCGTATTCGGCCAGCGCGTAATCCGAAATCCAGATAGGCATCTTCTTCTGCGTGTAGGGGTTTATCGTAAACGTGCCCAACGCGACGCCGGTTTTTTCCTTATCAGTCGCCGTTCGCTCGATTTCGCTTTTCAGTTGCGTCGCCTTGATATAGGCGTCCACCGCCTGCTTTTGTTCAGGCGTGGTGAGTTCTGCCACCAACGGATGCTCGGGCGCCAGCACCATGTAAGTCGCGCCAAAAATAGTATCGGGTCTGGTGGTAAAGACGGCGATTCTGGTATCGGGCTTATTTTCTACCGAAAATTCAATTTCTGCCCCCGTCGAGCGGTTAATCCAGTTTTTCTGCATCAACGTCACGCGATCCGGCCAGCCGGTTAGTTGCGGGAGGTTTTCAAGCAGACGATCCGCGTAGTCGGTAATCTTAAAGAACCATTGGTTCAGGCGTTTCTTCACTACCAGCGAATCATCTCGCCAGCAGCGCCCGTCGATCACCTGTTCGTTTGCCAGGACGGTGTTGCACTCGTTGCACCAGTTCACCGGCGCTTCTTTTTTGTAGGCAAGGCCTTTGTCATACAGATACAGAAAAAGCCATTGCGTCCATTGGTAATAGTCTTCCCGACAGGTATAGACCTCGCGATCCCAGTCGTAGGAGAGTCCCATCCGCTTCATCTGCTCGCTCATAAAGGCGATGTTGTCAAACGTCCACTTCTTGGGCGACGCGTTGTTCTTGATGGCCGCGTTCTCGGCGGGCAGCCCGAAGCTATCCCATCCGATGGGATGCAGGACGTTGAAGCCGTTCATTTTCTTAAAGCGCGCAATCACATCGGTGATAGCGTAATTACGCACATGACCCATGTGTAGCCTGCCTGAGGGGTAGGGAAACATCGACAGCGCATAATACTTGGGCTTGTTTTTGTCCGCCGTGTCGGTTCTGAATTGCCCTTGCGCTTCCCAGGCCTTTTGCCATTTCGTTTCAGTGGCCTGCGGATTATAACCCTTGATTTGGAGGATCGAGGGGAGTGCTTGCGATAGAATATCCGCAGAGGTTGCGTTTTCAGGTGTGGATGCCGAAGCGGCGTGACCGTTATCCATTGTGATGCTTCAATCCCTTTTTAAATCTTTTAAATCATTTTTATTTTCGTTACTTGTAATTGCTTAAATGACACCGGAGCCTGACGCCATGTCTTTGCAGTCTTTGCCTTTTCAGTCCTTGAAGAAAAAGCCCTCTCCAGTCTATGGCCATAAGCGCCCCTATTGTCTCACAAAAGGGGTCTTGCTAGGACTGGCTCTGTCTCTTGCGGTGGCGATGATGACGGTTCCTGTCCAAAGGGCCTTGGCTGCTGATACTCATGCCAATATCCAGGCTTTGCTGAACAAGGCCAACACCTATGCCGGGCAGGACAATTTTGCAGCGGCTGTCCCATTGTATGAGCAGGCCGTTGCAAAGCTCCCTGTAGGGGATCCAAACGCAAAGACGCTTCATAAAAATCTCCAGGTGCTGTATGTCAACTACGCCGTGACGCTGACCAACAAGAAGCAATACGCCCAGGCCGAGTCGGTGCTTCAGAAAGCCAAGAAACATGACCCCGCCGACACCCACGTGACAAAATCCCTGGCGGCCCTTTATTTTAACCAGGCCATGGACTTGCGGGAGCAAGGCCAGAACAACCAAGACTTGCGGGAGCAAGGCCAGAACAACCAAGACTTGCGGGAGGTAGGACGAGAGAATTCTGAAGCCCAGAATTTTGAAGAGGTTGAAACCTTGCTGAAAAAAGCGATTGCCCTTTCTCCCAATGAGCCCAATTTCAAACGGGGGCTTGCCGCCAATTATTTCGATAACGGCCTGGCCTTTGCCAACCAAGACGATTTCACCTCGGCAGTGCCGCTTCTGGAAGCCGCCCACAAGCTGGAGCCCACCAACGCCAATATTAAGCAGTCGTTGGCCAATGTGTACCTTTCCCTGATGCAGCGCGATGAGCCGAAAAGGCAGGAGTGGGCGGATAAGGCCCTGGTCTTGGACTCAAGCGAAAAAACCAAGATGTTGGTGGAGAGCTGGCTCCATCCGGAAGTTCCGGCTGCGGAAGATAACACGGCCGCTGCTTCCGATGGCGGTAAGGGCAAACGACCGAGCCTGCCGCCAAACGCTGGCAAACTGACGATTCAGGATATGGTGCTGGATATTGAGAACCAATGGGGTATTGAAAGAAACCCGAAAGCCAGGCTGGCCGAGCGGGTCGAGACGATTGAAACGCAGGTGAACGGCAAAAAAGGCGAGGGGCCATTGGCTATGCGGGTGCAGACGCTTTATGCACAATTATACGGGGCGCAACAGGCCCAGGAAAAAGCCGCGATGGCGGCAGGCGATATTGTCCAGGGGCCGGTGGATTTGTCTGATAACGCCCTGAAAAACAGTTATATCGCTGAAGTTTTCAAGATGACAGACGGCAAGGTGATCCGTTGGGCAAAGTTTCCGGTTCGCGTTTATATCGAGGAGCCCAGCGAGAAGGAAAATACGAAGGATTTAGACGGGCTTTATAAAAGCGATTACAAGCAGGCGGTGCTGGATGGTATCGGTCGCTGGAAGGAAGCTTCGGGCGGCAACGTTAATTTTATAGAAGTGAAAAACGAGCTGGCCGCTGATATCATTTTTCGTTTCGGCAAGGCCTATGTCGATCGGTTTGCCGATCCGGACAAGGTGCCCGGCTGGTATCAGACTTACTCGACGCCGAAAGTAAACAACAAGCTGGTGACGGCGGTAAGGCTTGCCTCGATGTTTACGCCCGGCTTTTTCAGTCTGATCCCGATGGCGGTAGGTAGCGGTCTTCAATATCAGCAGTATAAAAAACTGGATGTGATTCGGGAAGAATCAATCGTGACGCTGGGGCTTGAGCCTGTTGCCAAGCTTCCCGAGCAGGAGGGTATTATGTTGCTTCAAAACATTTCCGCCAAGGAGTTTGGCCATGCGTTGGGAATCAAGGCACTGAGCCCAGACTCCAATGATTTGCTCTATCCCCAGTTGATAAGCGATCATGCCAAGTTTCCAACGAAACGCGACATGGCGACATTGACGCAACTTTATACAAGACCCGCCAACGTGCTGCTGAACGTTCAGGCACAGATGGGCGGCCAGATGTTTTAACTCGTTTTTGTAGGCCTGTTACCAAACAACTGATGAGGCATATAAAAAGCCCGCACCTGGTTTGTTACGGGCTTTTAAAAGTTTTTAGGCTACGGGCTAAAGTTCGTAGCTAATCGGTTCTCTATCGTTTTCAGACGAATTGAACACCGGCGACAAAAGATGACTCATCATAAAATGCGCTCACTCCTATAAGGTTTTATTTCAAATAGACCACATTGGATCAGCCTCATTCTTTTGATAAAGGCTGTTTCCCCAGGTATTTATTGATTTAATAAAAACCTGGGCGCCCGCTGAATTGTTTTACTTAGTGTAAAGATTACAGCAGGGTTTTTTATTATACACCCTGATAGCGTTTTTCTGTCTCCCCCATTCGTTATACATCGTTACAAGAGAGGAAACCTATTGTCTAGTGTTGATTACCCTGGTGTTGATTATTTGTTATTGATTACCATGGGCGATTGCTTGAAATCGAGCCAGGATTGATAGATGGCGTTGGCGTTGGCAAATGTATCGCTTAAATCAACCACCTTCCCTGAAGTCAGGGATTGCCTGGCCGCTTCGACGGCCTGGCCAAACTGTGCCAAAACCTCGGCCACATTATCGGCATTTTGCTCAAAAACGTCTTGCCACATCGCATAAGGCGATCCGGCCAGGCGCATCTGGTCATCCAACCCTGCACCCTGATACTGCATCAGTTGCGACGGCTTGTTGTTTTTCAAAACACCTGCCAGCAGCGTGGCGTAAAGCTGGGGGAAATGGCTGACATACGCCATAATCCGGTCATGCGTGTCGGGATCGATGTGGCGGATGTGACTTCCGATGCCTGAGATGAGTGTTTCAAGCTTCGCAAGCGCTTCAGAAGGCGTCTTGTCACTGGGGCACAGTAGATAGCGCTTGTCGCTGAACATCAAAGACGTGGCGTTTTGAATGCCTGAGGTTTCACGTCCGGCCATCGGGTGTCCGCCAATGAACTGGCCGGGCAGCAGGTCGTCTCCCAGGGCACAGATTTTCCGTTTACAACTGCCAATATCACTGACGATAATCGACTTGTTCTGGACTCTGGGGGCAAGGGATCTTAAGACCTCAAGGCTTTGCTTGAGGTGGCAGGCAATGACAATTAAATGATTGTCGGCAAACGTTTCAGGCAGGCTGAGTGAAACCTCATCCACCACGTTTGATTTCAGCGCGTATTGCAGCGTCTCTTCGGAGGGATCGATGCCCTGAAGCCGGATGTCTGGGAAACGGCTTTTGATGGCCATCGCCAGGGAACCGCCAATCAGCCCAAGGCCGATGATGCTGATATGTTGAAATGGTAGGAGACTCATCTTAAACAGCCTCTAATAGCTGTATTCCATTTCCTTCCTGGCCTGGCGGATGCGTTGGTATTCCGGGTCGCGGAAGAAGGCCGAAGACGCAGTGGTGGTTTTGCCGCTGTATTTCGTAAAGCGTTTTTCCGCATACGGCAGGTTGGTGCGCGTGGAATCAAAAAAGCATAACTGCGAGATGCGAACGCCCGGATAAAGCGGAAGCGGAATATTGCTGACGTTGGAGAGTTCAAAAGTCAGCGCACCGACAAAACCGGGATCCACAAAACCCGCCGTCGCATGGATTTGTAAGCCAAGACGCCCCCAGGTGCTTCTGCCTTCAAGACGGGCGGCCAAATCAAGCGGGATTCTCACAAACTCCAGCGTTGAAGCCAGGGCGAACTCGCCCGGATGAAGCACGAACGGCTCGGTCGGTTTGACCTTGACATGTTTCATATGCTTTTGAACATCGTATTGCAGTTCGGCGGGATCTTTCACCAGGTCGAGGTGCGTTAAATTGGTGCGTTGCATGACCTGAAAATCCGTTCCCAGGCGCAAGTCAACGGAGGTAGGGCCGAATTGCTCCTCGGGCTTGATGAGTGGTGTGATGATAATCCGGCGCTCGGGATTGGGATCCATCATCCGCTCTAAAATCTGGCGTTCGTTTAAAATCATCGGGGATACTCCAAAACTTTTTTGAATAAAACCTTATGCCCGGGCGGGTTCAGGGGTGCAAAGCAGCACACGGTGCAATTCAGCGGTTTCAATGGATTTGGCAAGAAGGTGATCCTGCGCGCTGAAAAGCCCGGCCAGTTTCTGGTAAGCCACTTGGGGCGCTGCCGCCGAAAGTTTCTGCCCCCCAAGTCCCTGGCTGGTTTCTTCCTGTAATGCGGCAAAGGCCCAGACGCCGCCACGCTCGACTTTGTGTAACCAGCCCGCGTTGATAATCTCGCGCGGGGTGTGCGGATATTCGGTCGTCATGGAAAGTAAGGGATAAATCGGGAATGATCCTTCAGCGGCTTCTTCAGATTCGCCTTGGCCCCGCTGTTCCTTGGCCGCCTTGTCAAAAGCCTGGGCCACTTCGCTCATCGGGAAAACCGACGCGCTGCTGAGCAGAATGCCCTCGGCCAGCCGTTCCTTGAGCTGAATGGCTCGCTCCAGATGCTTGGCGTTAAAGGCAAAACGTTCCTGGATTAGTTTCTCGCTTGCTTTAAAGAGATCGGCAAGCAGAGATTGCGACAGCATCGTGGTTTTGGCGTTCTGCTCTTTGAGTAAACGTTCGCCAGCCTCATGAAGAATGACCGTTTGGTTGTGGGCGACATTGAAATGATTCAGGCCGTAGAAAAGCGCGTTTTCAACAATCGCAAACGCCTCGGGACTTAATTGTCCGCCTGTCCGCTTTGCGACACGTTCTCCCCCATGCTCGATTGACTCATAAGACAGGAGTGACTGGGCCGTGAGTTGAAAGTAATAGGCAGGGCCAAAAATTCGAAGCCCCAGCGCATGCTGTAATATCGTCGCCGTTTCAAGCCCGGCTCTGCCCGCGTCTTTTTCCAGTTCCTGCGTGATTTGTTTCAACACGCTGGCAAGTGCTTTATCCGCTTTCTGAATGGCTTGTCCCGCCAGGCCTTTCAGGGCGGGCTCGCTCAGGGAAACCCAGGCGAGAGGATTGTCCTGCTGAAGAATCGAAAGCCACGCGAACTGTACCTGCTGAAGTTGCAGCGCGCAGAGCGTCTCTTCAATCTGTGCCTGAGCGGTTTTTCCCTCTGAACCCACCACCACGGTGCAAATGCTGTCCTCTGGCTGGATGGCCTCAGGCAGGGCGTCTTTTAGAAAGAAATAAATCTCCGGCTGAATGTCACCCTCATTCGTTCGGCTGCTGACCATCTGGCTGGCTTCAAGCGGGGTGAGAACTTGCGTAATCTGGCAGAGCGCCTGGTAACTTAAGCTTAACAGCCGCATCAGGGCTTGCCTGTCCTGGGCGGGGGCATTGCCCGTATCGCTCAGCAAAGCGCTCAGAAGCTCGCGCTCCTCAATGAGCTTGCCCTCCAGAACCGCAAGCCTTGCCTGCAATCCCTGGATGACATCAAGAACATGCCGGTTGCCGTGTGCGGCTGTTGTCGCCAGTTTTGCAAGCAGCGCGTCGCAGCGGGCCATGCGTTCCATCACTTCGACGCAGACAAAGCGCAAGTAGGTTTTTTCCATGAGGGGGAGCTTCCTATATGACGTAAATCCTAACTCTGTGATTTGGTTTGAAGATGCCCGGAATAATCGTGAGGCCTGCCGAAAAAGCTTCAATATAAACTAATTTTTCAGGCGCTTTGCCAATTTTTAAATCCAGGGCTGATTCGCGCTTATGGGCAACGCTCAATCATGAAGCCGAAGCTTGAAGACGCCTCTCTCTCGGGATTAAAGTATAAGCGCTCTGCGGCGGCGGCTCAATTGAGTTTAATGATATGTAAAGTAACGCTTTTATTTCACGTCAACTCGCCGTGTCATTTTGCCCCAGCAGCGCCAGAATATCCCCCGCGGTATAAAGCGATCCTGTCACCACGCCATAGGCGTCGGGATTCGCTGAAAGCTGTGTCATTAATTGTTCAATCGCGACGCTCACATCGGCTTGCGCTTCGAGCTGGCAGGTTATGCCAAGTTTTTTGGCTTGTGATATCGCCTCTTGTATCGCCTCCTGGGGAGAATGAAAGCGACTGCCGTCTTTTGCCGTCGTCCAAATCACGCCTTGGGTCTGGGGACAACTCATTATCATTTTTTGAAGCGGCGCAAGCGGCCGATTTTTTTGCAGGCTTGCAAGCCAGTAGATTTTTTTGGCGCGCTTTTGATCCTGCTTATCGCCCAGATAAAATTCAATCGCCGCGCGTAAACTTTCAAACCCCTGCGCATTATGAGAGCCGTCAATAATCAGCCGGTCTTTTGGAAACACCTGAAACCTCGCGGGCCAGTGAACCGATTGCAGCCCCTTCTTAATTGCCGACTCTGAAATGTTCCATCCCTGCTGTCTTAAAATCTTCACCACTTCCAGGGCGCTTGCCAGGTTCTCAAGCTGGTAAGGGGCGCGAAGAGATAACAGGTAATGCTCGCCGGTCAGGGTATCTGAAATCTTAAGCCCTTCTTCAAGCGATGTGCCAGGTATCAGGTGAAGGGTGCCTGATGAGCTTTGATAAATCGGCACGCCAAGCGCGTTGGCTTTTTCGGTAATAACGGCCTTGACGCTTGTTGCCGTTGCAAGGGCAGGACCCAGTACCAGCGGGACGCCCGGCTTTAAAATACCGGCTTTTTCCGCCGCGATTTTTTCAGGGGTGTCGCCCAGAATATGCGCATGATCGAGTCCGATACCGGTGATCACCGTCACCTCCGGTTTTTTGACGATGTTGGTTGAATCAAGCCTGCCGCCCAGTCCCACTTCAAACAGGGTAATGTCTGCCTTTTGCGCTACAAAATATGGGTACGCCAGAATATTGAGCCATTCAAAGTAGGTGGGGTAATCTTCATTTGAAACGCCGAGCATCTCCAGATGTTGGCGCAGGTGTGAAATGGCGTCGGAAAAATCCGCCTTGGGAATATTCCGGCCATTCAGCCGGATTCTTTCCCGCACGTCAATTAAATGAGGACTGGTGTACATGCCCACGCGAAAGCCCGCGGAGCAGAGAATGCTTTCCAAGATCGCCGTGACCGAACCCTTGCCGTTGGTGCCGGTGATATGAACCATTGGCAGCGTATCTTGCGGGTTGCCCAAGGTTTGGAGAATATCGCGCATCCGCTCAAGCCCGAGCTTCTGGATGGAAGCGCCCAGCCTGTCGAGAAATGCGATGTTTTCCGTATAGTGATCTTTGACTCTCATGCGAGGAAGTTCCAGGTGATTGTGCCTGATCTTACATAATCACGCTTGTTTACATATAGTTTACATATGGAAGGAAAGCGTGCGTGCCAAACGCGAGGTTCCTTTATGATTATGATATCCAAGACATAATTTTACTTTCAGCGGTTTTATATACGAATGGTCGCTCTTAAATAACAGGTCTCATAACAGAAAGAAATTTTGATGCCCATTTCAGCACTGACGGGACTCATTGGGATGGCCTCCCTGCTCGGGATTGCCTATGCGTTTTCCAATAACCGAAAGGCGATTGACTGGCGGCTGGTGGTGAGCGGCCTGTCGCTACAGCTTTTTCTGGCCGTTTTCTGCCTCAAGTTCGAGCTGGGTCGCATTCTGTTCCAGAAGCTGGGCCATGTTATCGAAATCCTCCTGAGCTTTTCGGACAAGGGCGCGACGTTCGTCTTCGGCTTTCTGGTCGGTCAGCCGGATAGGCTTGTGGAATTTTTTGGCCCGGGCGCCAACTTTATTTTCGCTTTCAAGCTGATACCCACCATCATCTTTATGTCGATGCTGGTGGGCATTGCCTATCACCTGGGCCTGATGCAGCGAATCGTTCAAGTGGTGGCGATTCTGGTCAATAAGCTGATGGGCGTCAGCGGTGCCGAGGCGCTGTCCAATTCCGCCAGTATTTTTGTAGGGCAAGTCGAAGCGCAGCTTTTGATCAAGCCGTATCTTTCAACCATGACGCGCTCTGAAATATTGGCCGTGATGGCGGGCAGTATGGCCTGTATCGCCGGTGGTGTCATGGCGATTTACATCCAGATGGGGGTTCCCGCGTCTTATCTTTTAACCGCAAGCATAATGGCGGTGCCGGGCGCGCTGGTCATCGCCAAAATCGTTTATCCTGAAACCCAGGAACCGGTCACGCGGGGAACGGTTCGCCTTGAAATTGAAAAGCATAGCGTCAACCTGCTGGATGCCGCCTCGACGGGGGCCGCCGAAGGGCTGAAAATCGGCTTGAATGTCCTGGCGATGCTGGTGGGTTTTATTTCACTGATTGCCCTGTTGGATTTTGTTATCGCAAAAGCCGGGCTTGGCCTTGCCTCTGCGGGTATTACGCTTCAGTCCGTCGGTCTGGACGTGAATCATCTCTCTTTAAATACCATTCTGGGCAGCATGTTCTACTGGGTGGCGCTGCTGATTGGTGTTCCGGCTCAGGATGCGACCATCGTGGGCGGCTTGATGGGTACCAAGATTGTGGTGAACGAGTTTGTCGCCTATGCCAGTCTTACCAGCCTGCTGGGCCAGCTTGATCCCAAGTCGATCACGATTGCCAGCTTCGCCCTCTGTGGTTTTGCCAATCTCAGTTCGGTGGCTGTTCAGATCGGTGGCATCGGCGCGATGGCCCCGGAACGGAAAAAGGATTTGGCGGAGCTGGGCATCCGAGCCTTGCTGTGTGGAACGATGGCCTCTTATATCTCAAGCGCCCTTGCCGGTGTCCTCACCAGCCTGCCCAGTGACGGCAATGATCTGGTGCTGGCTCTTGGCCTGATGACGTTTGCCATTGCGGCGCTGATGGGTGCCAATTTCTGGCATCGCGCCGAGCAGGTCAAAAACCAGACGCAGACGCTTCCCCCGATTCCATCTAAGATTATGCTCAAGCCCGAACTGATGAAAGCGGTTCAGGAGGAAAAAATGAAGCGCCATGTAATTCTGGATGACTTGGGGCAGACGTCTGATGCCGAGCCGCAAGCCCGCCTGCACCAGCAGGCCAACACGGATGATGCTTCGCTAGTCTGAGGTTCTGGCTGTAAGGCTTTAGGGCTGTAAAATGAGTGCCCTGCGAGGGGCCTGCAATACACTATGGTAGAGATTTTGGGCGGACTATGATTTAATTGAGCCCATCTTCATTCATCGGGTTTAACGGTGTTTTGTAAACACTGAATTCATTCACATCCGGCTTCACTTTATTATTAGAAGGCATTGATTTGCCTTTTATCATAACGTTGCCGTTTTTATCGCCTTTCCAGAATTGAATGTATTCGACAGCTTGAGGGACTAGGCCCCTCGGCTTGTCGTATTTTTTAATTATTTCTTCCAACTTCTGGATGCGGTTGACGGCATAGAGAAGGAAAACACGATATGCTAAAAGTATCCGACATCCATCTGGATCCAGAGTTGTCCTCCCAGCCTTCAGTTTCCCCCAAGCAGTACGCGTCGCAAGCGCTGCCTGAGTCAGGCAGTTTTAAAGATTTAGAGTCAAAAGGACTTGATTTCATGAGCCAGATTCCCTTCAGCGTCCACCCGGTTGATATTCCCCATACAACGCCTGAAAGAACATTATCCAGAGAAGTCTTGGGCGTTGTTGAAGCCGCTGCCTTGGGAGCGGCTAGACTGATGGGCCGGGGCGATAAGGACGGGGCCGATCAGGCCGCCGTCACAGCCATGCGCCACACGATGGGCAATATCCCCATGCGCGGCACAATTGCCATTGGCGAAGGCGAGCGCGACGAGGCGCCAATGCTGTATATCGGCGAACAAGTCGGTCTTTGGGAAGCCGATATGCCTGAGGTCGATATTGCCGTTGACCCGCTGGAAGGCACTAACCTAGTGGCCCACGGCTTGCCGGGCGCGGTGGCGACGTTGGCACTCAGCCCAAAAGGCGGGCTTTTTCATGCACCGGATACTTATATGGACAAGTTGGTGGTGGGGCCAGCCGCCAAGGGCAAGGTGGATATCAACGCGCCTGTTAAATATAACTTGAGCGTGATTTCCATGAGCATGAACCGGCCTATTGAAGATTTAACGGTCGTGATTCTCGACAGGCCACGCCACGAGCAGTTGATTCGAGACGTTCGGGAGGCGGGCGCCCGAATCAAGCTGATTACCGACGGCGATATGATGCCTGCCATTTCAACGGCCATTCACGGAACCGGCATCCATGCGGTGATGGGGACCGGTGGAGCGCCCGAGGCGGTTCTGACGGCTGCGGCCATTAAGTGTCTGGGTGGGGAAATCCAGGCGAGACTTCGCTGGCGCAACGAGGAAGAAAAAGAGCGCGCGCGGGCGATGGGATTAAAAGACGTGTCGGAGCAGAAAATTTACCGCACCGATGACCTGGCCCCAGGCGATGAACTGGTGTTTGCCGCCTGTGGTATCACCACCGGCGATCTCTTGAAAGGCGTCAGCTATTTCGGTACCGGCGCGCGGACGCACAGTGTCATCATCAGCCACCACTCGGGGATGATCCGCTTCATTGACACCATCCATTGCAATCCTGCCCAGCGCGGGATGATTGAGCTGTAACGCCCCGAACGAAGCAAAATCTCTTTAAATTTAGACTGGAACTTTTGCCTGCATTTGCGGTCATTGGGACTGTATTGGACTGCAAGTTTGGCTTGAATTTGCCTGCTAGTGAAAGGAACCGGTCTATGGCTTATGTTGAGCGTCAGCAAACAGGTGTTGGCTTCTGGGGTGTGATGGCCAAAGCGCTTATGATTAGCGTTTTGCTGGCGATACTGGCTTCTTTGACGGTGATGCCAGCCCGCGCCGAGCGCAGTGACGTGACAATCAAAGGGCCGGGCGTAGAGCTTCGTCAGAAGCGCGGATGGTTTGGCACCGGGGGCACGCAATATAAAGACGCCCTGGGCAACAACTATTCCCACAGCCGGGGCATTTTTGGAGGCGAAAGCGCTTCGGGCGGCATTTTTGGCGCCAGAGTATCCCAAAGCCGAAGCGGTTTGTTTAATCACAACAACACGACGGTCACCGGGCCGGATAATCAGGTGATGGTTCAGCAAAAACGCGGCTGGTTCGGAAAGCGCACCACGGTGATTGATGCCAACAGCATGTTGGACAACCTGCGCGGGGCGTTTTAACGACCTTTCAATACCGGACAGCTTCCCGCCTTGGCGAAAATGACGAAGCGGAATATCGTTTCAGCAACCATGATGCTGGGGATAAAAGTTGTGTCAAACTGCCTCGTGGAAAAGTACTTGACGAATTTAAAAAGCTGAAAATACACGTAGGATATTGAGAATCCACAGTTTCAACGGCATTAAAAAACTATAATTGTAAACAAATGTATCAATAAAGGGCCACCTTACCAAAGTTAGGTTGATTTTAACCCTGTGATTTTTTATAGTACTAACTGTTGGAAGTAATACAAAGCCAAATCACATTTCTCTTCCCACTGAACTTCCAAAAACCCCACTGATTTTTTCTCGTCCCCCCGGATATCCAGACGGATACCTACAATAAATTAACCCCAATAAAATAATCGCTGTTTTTAAATGCCACCTGTGACTAAATTGATCTAGCATTTTATTGCTAACGCACAGAATCGGCAATAGACAATCGGGTGTACACACCCGCGCACGAAACTGATTTACTAGATATCTCCCTCACTACTATATGAAACCCACTTGAATTGCCAGGCCCTTAAAAGCCTGGCTTTTTTTGCGCGGTTTTATGATTGCTTAAATAAAAAAAATACTGATTTGAATTAAAAGCGCCATTTGGAAAAGTCGGCGTTTTTGAAATGATCCGCGCAGGCGCTCTTGAGCGTTGCGTATAGTGGAGAACTGGGAGAGAGCGTCTTGGGAGGCGCATTCTGAAAGGTGTCTCGCGAAATCACATTGCCTTTTTCATCCAGCAAATCCCGACTGGTCTGCGGGATAAAAGTGCCGTTGTTGCAGTCCACCACGTTGCTGCTGCGCTGGTTGGGGATGTCTTTGCCGCTGGTGGCGTAAAGGTTTTTCCCCACCACGTTATAGCGGAGCGTGCCGTCAGGGGAGGCCTGGAAACTGTCACGATCCAGATAGAACGACTGCCCGCTTGCAAAATAATTCATCAACCGGAAGCGTTCGCTCTCTGGCGCAATTTGCAGCGGCTGATAAAACGGGTCTTGCTGGAATCCTCCCCTGCTCAAGTCTTTAGGCACCCCTAAACCCGAGCTTTGGCTGTGGGCCACATTGCCCAGCAGAAAGCAGACCGCCATGACGATCGCCAAATAAAGGTAGAGCCAGTGGGCTCGTGTCCAACTTGCCATAGGTACTGGGTTTCTAATTCTGGATAGGGTGTTAAGTATTCCGAATGAATTCCCGCAAAGTCTGTCGAAAACTGTTAGGGGCTGATGGATGAATGGATGCTTTCCCTTGGGAGCTTTAGAGGGGATGTTTATAGATTTTAGACGCTCATCTGGATTGGCAAGTTCCAGTTTGGGGAGCCCGATAGTTACTGAACGGGTGTAAAGCGATGCAGGTAAAGGGTTATCGATGATAATATTTCCATTATACCAGCCAGGGTTAAGGAAACGGATGCCACAAATGGCGGATTTTTATTGCATGGCATGCGCTCTGGATGTCGCAAGCTTTGAAAACCCCATAAGCTTTTAAAAAGTAATAAAAGGTGCGACAATAAGCCGGGTTCCAGGTGAGGCCCTTGCGCTTATACGTGACTGTTTCGATATTTTTTGAGGAGGCAATTTGATATGCAAGCAATGCAACGAATGGGAGCCATCGGTCTTGGCGTTCTTCTGGCGGGTAGTCTGATGGTCATGACCGGTTGCGACAAGTCTCAGGCGGAAGGTTCGCCTGATGCGTCCAACGCTTCGGGCAGCGCTGCCGCTGGCGATCTTCAAATCCAGGATGTGAAAGTCGGCACTGGCGACGCCGCCAAAGACGGCGATAACGTGAAGGTGCAATATGTCGGCACGCTGTATCCCGATGGCAAGAAGTTCGACAGCTCGTATGATCATGGTGAGGCGTTCACCTTCAAGCTGGGCTCGGGCCAGGTCATCAAGGGCTGGGATGAAGGCGTTGTCGGTATGCGCGAAGGCGGCAAACGCGTGCTGATCGTTCCACCTGATATGGCATACGGCGAGAACGGTTTCCCGCCGGTAATTCCCAAGCGCGCCACGCTGAAATTCGAGGTCGAACTCCTCGAAGTGCAATAGGTATAGGCATTGCATGCTTAAAGCAACACAATGAAACTACTCCAAGGCCGGGGCTTTACCCGGCCTTGTCTTTTGGTTAGGCTTATTGCGCAGGCTAAACCTAGGTGATGGCCCTTTCCGAAGCAGTGTTTTATGATATAGCTATCCTTCTGTCATTTATTTTCTTCTAATCGACTGTATTTGCTATTTTACGAGGCGATTTCGTAACGCGATGAACCAGCAGCACAACCTCAATATTTTCGTCCTGATCAAACAGGTGCCCGATCAATCCGCCAAGGCGGGAATCAATCCAGATGGCACCATTGACCGGGCCAAGGCCAAGCGGATGCTGAATCCTTTTGACCGTTTTGCCCTGCAGGCGGCCCTGCATACCAAGAAAACATACGGCGGCAAAGTGACGGCGGTGACGATGGGTCCGCCGCCAGCGGTTGAAATTCTCCTCGAAGCGCTTGAACACGGCGTTGATGAATGCTATCTCCTCTCGGATCGTAGGCTGGCCGCTTCAGACACTTGGGCGACTTCATACGCCCTGATGAAAACGGTTCAGCACCTGGCACCCTATGACTTGATCTTCTGTGGCCTTCAAACCACCGACGGTGATACGGCGCAGGTTGGGCCTGAAATAGCAGAGCGCTTGAATTTACCGCAAGTCAGCTATTGTGAAGACTTCCGAATGGAAGAAGACGGCAAGATCGTAGCCAGGCGCGTTATCGAAGGCGGTTACCAGTGGGTAAAAATGGCGCTTCCGGGTCTTGTGACCGTCGCCAACTCCTATCACCACCTGGAATACAAAAGCATTGTCGGCGCGCGAAAAGTGCAGCACCTGTTGCGCGACGAGGCTGAAAAAGCCAAGTACATCAAGACGGTCAACCTTGACGACGTGCAGGCGGATCCCAAAGAGTGTGGTCTGGTCGGCTCTCCCACGATTGTCGCCAAGACCGAAAAAGTCGCCGAGATTGGTGGCAGTTGCACCATTCACCAGGGAGCAACCGCTGAGCATATGGTGCAGGAAATCTTAAAAACGACGAATTTGCTCGAATTTAGCGCTTAGGAGTTTATAAAGGGCATGACACAAGAATATATCGAGCCAAAAGAAAAGACGGCTTCGCCAGTGCCGGAGAAGGAACAGTTACCGGAAATAATCACCCCGAGCAACAAGGAAGTGATTATTATCGCCGAGCAAATCGATGGCGAAATTCAGCAGGTAACGTTTGAACTGCTGGGCGCCGGTCGGGACTTGGCCAACAAGCTTGGCGGAAAGCTCTCCTGCTTCCTGCTGGGTTATCAGTTGGGCGAAGCCGCCAAAAAGCTGATTGCCTACGGCGCGGATGAAGTCTATCTGGCGGATCACCCGGATTTGAAAGACTACCGTACGCTGCCGTATAAGCGCGTAATTACCGACTACATCCACAGTTTTGAATTGCCGCCACATATTGTGCTATTGGGCTCTACCACCACAGGACGCGATTTGGCGCCGCGTGTCGCGGCCAACCTGTGTACCGGTTTGACCGCCGATTGCGTGGAATTGGATATCGGGCCATACGAGCATACGAACAAGGCAGACCCCGCAAAAGTCGGGCTTTATCTTGGGTGTCTTTACGCGATTCGTCCCAGCTTTGGCGAAAGCCTGAAGGCCCGTATTCTTGGCCCCTGGAACAACCCCCAGATGGCGACCGCCCGTCCTGGCGTGATGATTCCACTGGAGCCCGATTATAACCGTCCGGGAACAGTGACGCAGATTTCCGTTAATTTTCAGCCGGAAGATTACCGCCTGGAAGTGCAGGAAATTGTCCGTGAACTGAACAAGGGCGTCAATTTGGAAGACGCCGAGGTGATTATCGCCGGGGGCTACGGGCTGGGCACCGCCGAAGGGTTCAAGCTGCTTCACGAGCTGGCCTCCTGCTTTGAAAACGCGGTTGTCGGCGCTTCTAGAAAAGTGGTGGATGTCGGCTGGATTCCTTATCAGCACCAGGTTGGGCAGACCGGTAAAACCGTCCGTCCCAAGGTGTATATTGCATGCGGCATTTCAGGCGCGATTCAGCACCGCGTCGGGATGAGCAAATCGACTTTGATTATCGCAATCAACAAAGACGCCGAGGCCCCGATTTTCACGTTTGCCCATCAGGGCGTCGTGGGAGATGTGTACCAGGTGATTCCTGAAATGATCCGCCAGTTAAAGGCAAATAAAAAGAGCGCGTCCGGCAAGGAGGCCGTAAATGTCTAACCAAAACAGGTCTGATATTGAAACCAAAATCCAGTACGATATCGTTCTGGTCGGGGGCAGCCCGTCTAACTTCGCTCTGGCGCATCGCCTGGTGGATTTGGCCAAGCAAAGCGGCCAGCATTTTACGATGGCGATTCTTGAAAAAGGAAAAGAATTCGGCGCACATGTTTTATCCGGCGCCGTCTCCAATCCGCGCGTCATTAAAAAACTCTTCCCCAATTACGAAGAGTTGGGCTTCCCGCTGGAAGCTGTTTGTAGCGAAAGCCATATGACGGTTCTGGGTAATGAGAAAGTCTGGAATGTGCCTGGAATGCTTGTGCCTGACGGCATGAAAAAGGAAGGCTATTTCATCCTGACCCTCAGTCACGTGGTTTACTGGATGGCGAATCAGCTCAAGGAAAAACTGAAGGAAATGCCGGAAGGTCATCCGGGGATTGAAATTGATTTCTTTCCCGGCTTTGCCGCGCACGAAGTGTTGTACGATCCTGAACGGCCTGAAAAAGTAATAGGCGTTCAGGTGGTGGAAGCGAATGAAGAAAGCGCTGATATCGAAAGGCTTTATGCCCGGCTGGTTTGCTTTGGCGATAAGGGCTTTTTGTCGCGCGATCTGATTGCCAAGCTTGGCCTTCGCGAAAATCCGCAGTCTTACGCCGTTGGCGTTAAGGAGGTTTGGGAGCTGAAGCCTGAGAAAGCCTGTACCGGCAAAGTCTGGCACACGATGGGCTTTCCGGTGGTGGACGGCTCTTTTGGCGGCGGTTTTGTTTACGGGATGAAGGACAACAAGCTGACCATCGGCT
This sequence comes from Vampirovibrionales bacterium, assembly GCA_035285165.1. Lineage (GTDB taxonomy): Bacteria > Cyanobacteriota > Vampirovibrionia > Vampirovibrionales > Vampirovibrionaceae > JAYKHP01. Next base: position 29,433 of record JAYKHP010000024.1, read on the forward strand.
TGATTATCGCCCTCGATAGCGAAAACCCGAACATTAACCCGCAACAGCGTTTGCAGGATTACAAAAAGCATCCCTGGTTGCAGGATTTGATTGACGGTGGCAAGCTTCAAAAATACGGCGCCGCCATTTTACCCTATGGCGGTTTTTACAGCCTGCCTCAAAAGTTTGCGGTTGATGGCGCGATGATTCTCGGTGACGCGCTTGGCGTTCTCGATGCTTCGGCGCTCTCGGGCATCGATAAAGGTATGGAGTGCGGTTACCAGGCCGCCGACGTGATTCATGGCATTTTGAAAAACAACGGCGACTTTAACGAAGGCAACCTTACCAATTACCAGACGCGCGTGATGAGCGGATTTGTTGGAAACGAGATGAAAGCGGGCCGCTATTTCCACTATGCCTGGAATGAAAACCCGCGCCTGTTGAAAAAATATATGCCTATCGTAATGGAAGGCATCGACAACGGTAACCCGATTGGCGGCCTGATCAATGTCGGGCTTCGCAACAACCCTTTCCAATGTATCGGTGACGCGCTTCGCTTGAAGGGCCTGATGGAAGGCACGCTGGATATTGGCCCAATCAAAACCAAGCCGGATTATCAGCACATCGTGCCCAATTATGTTCCTGCCGGCAGTATTCAGGTGAAAACCAAAGTTGATAAGGAAACATTGTATTCCAGGGCGGATGCGGTGTTTTACGCGCACACGAAGTATCACGAAGAAAACCGTCACATCGACGAATTCAACGCCGATGTCTGCGTGACTTGTATCAGCCGCTATGACAAGCTGGGCAAAGAAGTGCCCTGCGTGTCGGATTGTACGGCCGAAGTTCACCGGATTGATGAAATCGCCTTGGAAAATGCTGGTGGCGGTGTGGCTGTCGCTCGCCGTCACGGCATGTCGCTTGAGAACTGCGTGCAATGCAGAACCTGCGAATTCGTCTGTCCCGAGGTGAACCTGAAAGTCCGCCCGACGATGCAGGGCTCAGGCCCCGACTTTATGGGCTTGTAATTTCTTCTCTCTTAAACTAAACGAGAAGCTTATAATAGCGTTATGCCCAAGCAATATTTGATTTACGACGCCGCCTGCCCGATGTGTCGATCGTTTGTCACGAGGCTTTCCTGGCTGGGCTTGACGACTCGCGACGACGGCATTGAGCCGGTGCCGAATACCGACTTTGACTTTGGCGAGGGATTAAATCAGCGCATCAATGAAAAACTTGGCTACGAGATGCAGTTGGTTGCGCCGGAGTCTGAAAAAATCTATAGTGGTATTGACGTGATGCTTCAAGTGCTGGCCAAAATCCCCTGGCTGGCTTGGCTGGTGCCGATACTAAGCTTTTCGGGGATTTATCACCTTGTTCGTTTTTTCTATCGCCTTATTGCCTACAACCGAAAAATCCTGACCCCGCCCGATCCCAATCGTATTTCCTGCGCCTGCGACCCCCCTGAACGTGGTATGGATATTTATCGGCTCACCTTGTGGCTCATTCTGATCGGGGTATTGTGCATCGATTTAGCGTTGCTGCATTATACCCAGCGTGAGATTTTTTCTTACCTCTATCTGCCCGCTTTTGGGCTTTATAGCCTGATTAATATCTTATTTTCACTTTTGGAATATCGACATCAAAAGGCTGGGCGCTTGATAGAGCAGAACGCCATTGCGTTAACCTTGCACACTTCATGGTTTGTTGTCTTAACCCTGCTTCTGATTGGCGGGCTCATGTATTTGCCGGACTCTAAATCATTCCAAGACGCAAATACGTTTATTTTCTGCTTACTCTTATGCGGATGCGTGGCGCATTTTGGATTGTTGCTCCGTTCGGCTTACTTGCGACGAAGCGCAGTTGGCATGCCTGAAAAAAGAAACCGTTTGGCTTTAGGCATGAGTATTTTATTTGTTTTGTCAGCCCCGTTTCTCGGCTTATTTTTATACTTATTACAATACCAAGACGCTTTTAACGAGTAGTGTGGCTTAAGTGGTATGATTCAAAGGGCTCAAGCTGAAATCACAGAGCTTTCCGTGGAAGTTTTTGCAGGAACGCGCACTAAAATCGAGTCGGCTTCCATCTCGGGGGGCTTGGGAATATGAAACAAATCCAAAATGCTCGGGGCGATGTTGGCCAGCGAATGCACCTTGCTGTTTTCCAATTTTAGCGATTTGTCATTGGATACCAGTACCAGCGGCACCAGTGCCGTCGTGTGGGCCGTATGTGGATTGCCTTCGCTATCGGTCATCGTCTCGATATTGCCATGATCGGCTGTCAGCAATAATTTACCATCCACATGAAGGGTTGCTTCGGACACTGCCTCAATGGCCTTGTCAATCGCTTTTACAGCAGCAACGGCGGCAGGCAAAATCCCGGTATGCCCGACCATGTCAGGATTGGCGAAATTTACCACAATAAAATCGTATTGCTTTGAAAGTATGGCATCCACCACACCCGTGGTGAGCTGTTGCAGGTTCATCTCGGGTTGCAGGTCATAGGTGGCCACCTTGGGCGATGGAATCAGTTTTCGATCTTCCCCGGGGTAAGGCGCTTCAAAGCCACCGTTGAAGAAAAACGTCACATGGGCGTACTTCTCTGTTTCAGCCGTATGAAACTGCGTCAAGCCCCGCTCACTGATGATTTCGGATAACAGGCGATTCAGCTTTTGTTTCGGGTAGGCCACCGGCAGGTTGAACGTCTCGTCGTACATCGTCATGCAGGCAAAATGAAGGTTATTCAGTGTCTTAACGCGCTCGAAACCGTCAAACGTATTTTCTGTAAACGCCCGCGTAATCTGCCTGGCTCTGTCCGGCCTGAAGTTGAAGAATATAATGGCGTCCCCGTCCTGCATGCCGTTGTAGGTGATATCGGTCACCATCGGCAGGACGAACTCGTCGTTGACGTTTTCGCTGTAACTGCTCTTGACGCCATCCACGGAGAAAGGGCGATAATTGCCTTCCTTGTCCGGGGCAACCATCACGTCATACGCCTTTTGCGTCCGCTCCCAGCGATTGTCGCGATCCATGGCGTAGTAGCGTCCGCTGACGGTGGCGATTTGAGGGTAGTCCATTGCCAATAGATTTTTTTCAATTTCCTCCACATAGTTCAGCGCCGAGCGCGGCGGCACGTCACGGCCATCAAGAAACGCATGGACGCGGACGTTTTGGACGTGGTTGTCTTTGCAAAAATCGAGCAGCGCGATGAGGTGGGAAATATGGCTATGCACCCCCCCGTCACTCAAAAGCCCCATCAGGTGAATCGTTCCGCCGGTGGTTTCCACGTGACGGATGGCGGAGAGCAGGACAGGATTCTGGAAAAAATCGCCCTCTCGGATGGATTTGTTGATGCGGGTAAGTTCCTGGTAAATCACGCGCCCGGCCCCGATGGTCATATGGCCCACCTCGGAGTTTCCCATCTGGTTATCCGGCAGGCCTACGGCCTCTCCCGAGGCGTCGAGCTTGGTGTGAGGGTAATTTTCAAGCAGCGAGTAGTAATAGCTGGGATGGGCGTCATGGATGGCATTGCCCGGATCCGGGCCGCGCAGGCCCCAGCCGTCGAGAATCAGAAGGGTGAGGGGTTGTTTTGCCATCATAACCGGGTTCCTTAATTATATATGCTGAGCTACGGTGGCTTGCCGTCAGCCTATTATCGCGAAAAGAACAGCCTTTGTAAAAACGTCAGCTTTCCCACAAGTCACTATGCGTAGTGCCAAGTCTAAAAAATTGCTTTTTGTTATGATGATCAGACATCCTATAGTAATAAGAGGTTTACCGAATGAGTCCATCCCAACCCGCATCACCCGAGCCTGCAACTAAAACGAGCCCCCTGACGCCCGGTTATGCCGCGCCCGAGTTGGCTTACTTTGAAGGCAGATTCGTTCCCGTGGGCGATGCTTCCATTAATATCCGAACCAACGGATTTCTATACGGCACCTCTGTTTTTGAGGGTATTCGCGGATATTACATTGCCGAGAACAACTCGGTTTCCATCTTCCGCCTCAAGGAGCATTACGAGCGGATGGCCGCCAACGCACGGATGTGCTATCTTTTGCCGGATGAGTTTTCAGGCTCGGAAGGTATTGCGCGAATGGTCAATATCACTCTGGAGCTGGTGGCCCGCAACAAGCCGACCCAGGATATTTACATTCGCCCCACGCTTTATAAGTCGGGTGATATGGTAACACCGACGCTGGCCCAGACGCCCAGCGACTTTTGCCTCTGGACGCGTCCGATGGGCGATTACATTGACACCAACCGGGCACTCCATGTGTGTGTCTCCAACTGGCGGCGGCTGGGAGACAATTCAATTACCCCGCGTGTCAAAGCCGGTGGAGCGTATATGAACACCGCCCTTGCCGTCAGCGACGCCAGGCTCTCAGGGTTTGACGACGCGATTTTCCTCACCGAATCGGGAAAAGTCTCTGAAGGCAGCGCGATGAACCTGTTTCTCATCAAGGACGGCACGCTTATTACGCCCGATACAAGGCAGAACATTTTACCCGGCATCACGCGCAATACCCTGATAGAAATTGCCAAGCGGGAACTGGGCGTTGATACGATTGAGCGTGAAATTGATCGAACCGAGCTTTATCAGGCTGATGAAGCCTTTTTCTGCGGCACCGGCGTCCAGTTGGCCCCCATCGGAAAAATCGATCACCGCCCCATTGGAAAACACGAGAAAGGCAACCAGGGGCATACCTCAGGCCAAATCGGCGAGCTGACCCGCCAATTGCAAGCCCTGTACTTTGAGGTGGTCAAGAACCGTCATCTGAGATACGCCAGTTGGTGCAGTGTTGTGCAACTATAGAACGCTTTTATTGTCATGAATATCATTCCAAAACCGATTGATCGTTTTCTGGATAGAACGCTGATTGCTTTCCTTGAGGATGCGGGGCGACTGTTTATCCTGCTATGGGAAAGCGCTTATTTTATTTTCACCGGCCGCATTGAATGGGTTAAAACGCTGACACAGGCCGCTTCCATTGGGTTTGACTCTCTTCCGATGACGGTTTTAATTTGCCTGATTTCTGGTTCCGTTCTCGCGCTTCAAACGGCGGATAAATTTGCGATGACAGGTGCCGACGATTACGTGGGTGGCCTGGTGGCGCTTGCGGTGGTTCGCGAGATGGTGCCGATTTTTGCCTGCCTGACGGTCGGCGCTCGTTCTGGAACGGCCATCGCCGCCGAGCTTGCGTTTATGAAAGTGGATGAGCAGGTGGACGCCTTGCAGGTGATGAAGGTCAGCCCGATTCGCTATCTGGTGGTTCCCCGCATTTTGGCAAGCATTATCGCCTTGCCGATGCTGACGCTTGTGGGCGAGGTCATCGCTGTGCTGGGCGGCATGGTGGTGGCCCAGGGCGTTACCAAGCTGCATTATTACAAGTATATGGAGTCGGTTTGGCTGTTTCTGGAGCGGCGGGACGTGCTGGTGAGCGTCTACAAGGCCGCGATTTTCGGGCTGATTATGTCGGCCATTTGCTGCACGGTTGGTTTGTTGACCAAAGGGGGCGCAAGAGACGTCGGGCTTGCCACCACCAAGGCAGTGGTCTGGACGGCGGTGTGTATTATCATTGCCGACTTTATTCTGAGCTGGATATTCTTCGGCGCCTCGTATAGCGAGTAAAAGAATTTTTTAGCCAGGTTTATTCCTTTACCTGTTCTGGTTTCAGCTTGCGGCTCATCAGGCTTTTGATAATGTCTTTTTCAGATATTTTTTCGCTCAAACTGCGTTTGACCACTTCGACAATCGGCATATCGATGCCCAGTTGCTTGGCAAGCTCAAGAACCGCATAAGTCGTCTTGACGCCTTCTGCCACGACCTTGAGATCGCTGAGAATATTTTCAAGGGTTTCTCCTTGGGCCAGGCGGGCGCCTACCTGGTAATTTCGGCTGAGCGGGCTGTTGCAGGTGGCCAGTAAATCCCCTAGGCCGCTTAAACCGTAAAGCGTTTCCGGCTTTGCGCCAAGCGCCACGCTGAATCGGGTCATCTCGGCAAGGCCCCGGGTAATCAGAGATGCCTGAGCGTTATCGCCAAGCTTTTTTGCCTGCATGTAGCCGCTGGGGATGGCGAAGACGTTTTTCAGCGATCCGCCAAGCTCAACGCCTGTAACATCCGTGTTGGAATATAGCCTGAGTAGGCGCTCATGGCCGAGGTGATGCTGCAAATATTCAGCGGTTTCCGCGTCTTTGGCCGCAACCGCGCAAGCCGTGGGCAAGCCTGCCAAAATCTCCTTGGCTAGTGCGGGGCCAGACAGCACCGCATTTCGATTTTCGGGCACTTCCTCGTCCAACACCTGTGAAATTCGTTTCAGCGTTGAAAACTCAATTCCCTTGGAGCAATTGACCAGAATACAGTTCTTGGACAAAGCGCCGCTTGCTTTCAATTGCCTTGCCACTTCCCGCGTTCCGTTTGAGGTGACGGCCAGCAGCACGACATCGGCGTCCTGAACAGCTTCCGCAAGAGAGGCCGTTAATTCAAGGGTGTTGGATAAGGTGACATTCACCGGAAAGGTGATGGCGCGGTTTTTCTTGATGGCTTCGATTTTAGCGGCCGTTCTGTCCCAAAGCACAATCTGGCACTCGCTTGGGGCGGGTGCGCCTGTTTCCGCCGGATCCCGCAGGCAGGCAAGCCATGCCAAGGTTAATCCCCAACTGCCAGCGCCCAGAATGGCTAATTTCTTCATGAAGTCGTCCTAGTAACACAATCCATTTTATGAGGTGTTATCGTTATAACCTTGCTCTATCTTATTCTTGCTATATCTTGTTTTCGGTGCCTTGTTATATTTTGTTTTCGGTGCCTTGCACCAGGCGCGTGATGTTGCTGCGGTGGCGATAAATGAGCAGGAGCGCCGCCGCAAGTCCATATAAAGTATACGGTAAAGGACTGCCATAGAGATATAGCGCAACCGGGGTGATCAATGCCGCGATTAACGCCGCCAGTGACACCATTCTGGAAATCTTGAAAATAATAAACACCAACAGCGCCATGCCAGCCGCAATAACCGGCTCCAGGGCAAAAAGGCAGGCAAGTCCTGTAATGGAGGCTTTGCCGCCCGAGAAATTCAGGAACACGGAATAGCAGTGACCCAAAATGGCCGCAACGGCAGCGGCAAGATGAACCCACGGTTCGCCTGGGAAAATATAACGGACAAGGATAAAAAGCGGAATAAAGCCTTTCAGAAAATCGAGCACCAGTACGGTGATGCCCGCTTTTTTGCCGACAACCCGCGCCACGTTGGTGGCCCCCGTATTGCCGCTGCCGTGGGCCCGGATATCGACCCCCGACCGTTTGGAGACGATGACGCCAAACGGGATGCCGTTAATGACATAGATCATGGCAATGGCCAGGATTTCCCAAAGCCCAAAAGCACTCATTAAGACAAGATCCTCTCTCTATGAAAACGCTTAATTAGCGCTTTTCGTTTTTGTTTCGGGGCACCAGAATCACCGGCGTGCCAGAAAGCTCAAAGTTTTCCCGAAGCTTTTTCTCAAGATAGCGCTTGTAATCGTCTTTTAATAGTTTAGCATCGTTGACGAAGAGGATGAACGTGGGCGGGGCTGCGCTGACCTGTGTGGCGTAATACACCCGAAGCTGATTCCCTTTCACCCGGTGTGGCGGCGAAAGCATGACGGCCTCTAAAAGAATCTGGTTGACCAGACTGGTCTTGTGCCTGCGTGACCAGTTTCCATGGACGTTTCTGGCTATTTCAAGCACCTTGGGCAGTCGCTGGCCGGTTTTGGCGCTGGTAAAAAGAATCGGCGCAAAACGCGCGTGGGGGCAGTCAACATACAGCCGGTTCTTGAACTCTTCAATGGTATTGCTGGTTTTGTTCGGGATCAGATCCCACTTGTTAACGGTAATCACAAGCGCCCGTCCCTCGTTAACCACCGTCTCGATCATTTTCTTGTCCTGATCGGTAATAAATTCCTTGACACTGTTGTCAAAGTTTTCCGTGGCGTCCATGACCATCACCACGACATCACTATCCGACAGCGCCCGAAGGGCCCTGTCCACCGAAAACATTTCCACGCCGTAATCGACCTTGGCTTTTTTACGGATGCCCGCCGTGTCAATGATTTCAAAACGCTGCCCGTCATAATCAAACTGCACGTTAATCGCATCACGCGTCGTGCCCGACACTTCGCTTACAATGGTGCGATCTTCGCCGATGATGGCGTTGAGCATGGAGGATTTGCCCACGTTGGGACGTCCCATAATGCATAGCTTGATGGTGCCATCCACTTCATCCGGCTCCGGCGTCTGAATGTCGCGGAACACTTTTTCAAGCAAATTCCCTACACCGACGTTGCCATGCATGGCCGACATCGGGATGGGTTCGCCCAGGCCCATGCTGTGAAACTCATGCACCAGCATCGCCTGGGAGGGCTGATCGATTTTATTGACGGCCAGAAACACCGGCTTACCACTGTTTCGGCCTCTTTTGCGAATCACTTGGGCGACTTCTTCATCTTCGCTCATCAGCCCCGCCTGCCCGTCAACGACGAAGATCACGGCGTCGGCCTCTTCAAGAGCGACAAAGACCTGCTCATTAATTAAAGAGGCAAAACGATTGTCGGTTTCAGACGCGTTGAGATGGGCGTCCAAAACATTGCTTTCCGTTCGAATGCCAGTGCGCTGACTGCCTGCCGCCACTGCCTGTTTGGACGTTACCGGGGTGCTGTCCGGCACGAGACCACCGGTATCAACCAGCTTGAAGCGTCTGCCGAGCCATTCGGCGTCATAGTAGGAACGATCGCGCGTTACACCCGGCAGGTCATCGACGATGGCTTTTCGCGATCCTACAATCCGGTTGACCAGCGTGGATTTTCCGACGTTTGGGCGGCCAATGATGGCGATAACGGGTGTTTTACTCATAATTCAATTAAAGTCCGGTTGAGAAGGGCTGTTGTTATAGAGATGATAAGGGGAGCTTAGGGCGTCACTGTCACAAAAGCGGGAAATAACGGAACAGGGCTGGAATCAGGACGAAATGATTGCTAGAATCATATAGGAAAGGCTCGATCAGTGATAGTATCTGTGTAACAGTGCTTTTTGGCCCAGACCCCTGTTTATATAAATATTTGTGATTATTTTCATTTGCCGCATGTTACAACTAACACCGATGGAAGTTCCCGCGTGCATCATTTTTTCAAACATTTTGACTTTACTTCTTCAGCGGACAATATCAAGCCCATTATCGGCCTGGTGAAGCTTCTGCCCTTGCCTGGCAGCATTCGATTTAAGAGCGTTGACAGGCTGGATGAAATTATGGCGCGGGCCGAGCAGGAAGCAACCGCTCTTGCCAGTGGCGGTGTCCATGGCCTTCTGGTGGAGAATACCCTGGATCAGTCGTTCTCAGCCCAGCCAGGTTCTAACCAGCCGATGGCAGAGTTTTCCCAATCCCTTGATCCGGCCGCAACCGTTATGGTGGGTCACATTGTCAGGCGCCTTCGCCAGGTGACGGGCCTGCCTGTGGGGATTCAAATCCTGCCAAACGACCCGGTCACCGCGCTTGGAATTGCCGCTGTCAGCCAAGCGAGCATGATTCGGGTGCCGTTGGCGGTGGGCGCAAAGGTGGCGCCGGATGGCTTTATGAACGGCCAATTGACTCGGCTGTTAGCCTATCAAAAGGCATTGGCTTTTTCCGATATGCCCTTGATTTTGATGGATTTGTCCACGCATCATATTCTGCCCGGGGACGCGCTGAAAGAGTCCTATGCGCTGCCAGCGCAGTTGAAACCACTGACCCATGCCGAGACGGCTGGCCCTGTGGGGCATTTGTACCGACTGGCCCGCTATATTGAATCTCAATGCTCGCCGGAAGTTCTCAAGCAATCCGTGTTTGTGGTCTCGGATGCCGAAATCGCCATTAATGACATTGCCCGCTTGCGGGAGTTACTGGAAGTTCCCATTATGGTCTGGAGCCAGAAGCTTTTGGCTGGTGCTGGGGAGGATCCTGATTTGGCTGAAGCGGATGTCAGCGCTTACAGTGCGGCGTCCGGTTTGATTCTGGATGCCGGTATCCGTAAGCGCGTTAAAAACAATTTATTACCAACAGTGGATATGGTGAAGGTGGAAACGCTTGTTCATAAGCTTCAATCCACCAAGAGCATCGGCGAGCTCGAAGCCAGCGACCCTGATTTTTTCGTGGGCCACCATCCCGGCCACCCGAGTAACCTTTAAGGTGTGGAGGCAATTTTTCAGTTTGCTTCTCGTTTAGGAGAGGAATGAGTAGGAACCTTTACCTAAAGGATAAAACTGATGCAAATCTCGTTTGGCGCTATTCGTGAATTCAGGCCCAAGAATCCTCAAAACCCGGCGCATATCGAGGCCGCTTATAACGCAGCAGTTCTTGAACGAGGCCAACTTGCCCGAAACTTCAGGCCTGCTATTGAAACACAAGCATTAGAGGGAAATGGCTTTGGCCCGTACCGCATTGTGACTGAAGGTGACTGTAAACGATTGTCTGCTATCTTGGATGAGTTTGGCTTTTCAGAAGCGTTGGACAATCTTTGTGGTAAAACGTCCCTTAGGCCCACGTTGTATGAAGAATTTGACAAAGCAGTCGTGGAAATCTTTTACCGTGAGGCGGATGCCAGAGGAGCGGTTGAAAAATATCTTGTTGATGATAAAAAAGCCCATCGCGTCGATCATTTTGATCGTATTTAGCTTTGTCTGGAAATAGCCAATTATTAATAATGGATCAGCGTTGTGACGGGGACGCCTTCGGGGAGCTTTTGCCTGCCTTCGAGAAAATCCAGCTCGATGAGGAAAAGAATTTCTGCCAGTTCGCCTTTTAGCGTCTCAATCAGCTTGGCGGCAGCGCCCGCCGTTCCGCCGGTGGCTAAAAGGTCATCGATCAACACAACCCTCGCGCCGGGCTCAATAGCGTCTTGCTGCATCTCAACCGTATCACTGCCGTATTCCAGCTCGTATTCGTGCTTTTCGACAAGCCCTGGCAATTTGCCAATTTTTCTCACCGGCACAAAGCCCGCGCCAAGTTTAGCCGCCAGGGGGGCTCCGAGGATAAAGCCGCGCGATTCGATGCCGATGACATACTGGATGTTTTTATCCTTAAGGCCTTGATAAAAAATATCAACCAACGACTGGAATAACTGGGCATCTTTCAGCACAGGCATCATGTCGCGAAAGAGGATGCCAGGTTTTGGGAAGTCTGGAATTGCCCGAACCGCCTGTGCGATTTGGTTGATCCTATTATCCCGGGGGCTTTGTTGCTGGGGATGCGTTGCCGTTGTCATTGTTTGAGATTCTCCTCAATTTAGCTTGTCATGCATGCCTAGGAAGGCATCCAGCCACTATCTAACACTGGTTGATGGATCCCGGCCTTCGCCGGGATGACAATGTTTATTTATGAATGATAAGGTATTCATGTTTCAAGGTTTCAATTCGCTCGCTCATCAGTTGGTTTCTAAAGGCCGACATTTGACCGGTGGCCTGCCTGAAGAACGTGAATTCAGGTAAACTTTCCAACGCGGGCATCGCTGGTGGCGCCTGCGTCATCATAATATCCAGCGTATCGGACGTGCCAGATGTGTCCGACATTTGGGAGCTTGAGAAGGCCACTGCCTGAATCAACCCAAGCCGATTTAACAACAAGATTCCAAATTGCACAACCGGCAAGCTCAACGATAAGCGGCTGGCCAGTTGTTTAGGCTGAATGGCACTCATCTGCCCCTGAGCTCCTGCCGTCTCCAGCTTTAGCGCTTTCAAAAGCAGGCTGAGATAATTTTTCTCGGGCTGGAAAACCGGGACTGTCTGGAATTTTCCGCCCACCCAATGAATGACGCGCGGCCTGGTTTTTTCAAGCAGGCGCTGAAGCGTTTGCCTGTCCGGCGGGAAATCCCAAAAAACCAACTCCTCGGCAGCCGCCCCCTGATGGCGGTTAATCAGTAACGTTTCGTCCAGAAACGGAATCGCGGGCTTCTGGCCTTCGTGGTATACCAGCAGCGAGCGGCTTTCCTGAAGCGGCAGCATCAACTGCCCCACAAACGCCTCGACGGCTTCGCGTCCGCGATGGTCGATCCACTGTGTTGCTCTTTGAGACATTGCTTTTTGAGGAGGCGAATCCAGGAAAATATCGGGGATGGTTTCTACGGCTTGTGTGCTCAACGGGCTGGGCCTGTGGTTTTCAGAGGCGGTTTTTTCAAGAACCGCGACAGTTTGAGAACGCGCGTGTGCAGATTCTGGACTGGAACCGTTTGAAAGAATCTCAGCCAATGGCTTGGATTCGGGAAAGGAGGATATTCCGCTTGCGATGGGTTCGGCTTCTTTTAACGGATTGGTACCCGTGTGACTTTCAACCCCGTGTTCGGTGCCCGCTCTTGCATGATTTGGTCTTTCAACGGTGACTCTCCCGCTGCTGCCGTCTTCTCCCGCTTTCTTGATATCCTCGATAATCAATTGCACTTTCGTATTGCCGTTAAAGGTGTTGTTCTCAGGCGTTACCACGAAACGATAAATTGCCGTCGGGTCAAGTTTTGGCTGGCTGCCATAATTCCAGTAAAGCGCCTCGATGGACGGTTGACTCTTGTTATTTTTATCGCCAATCGATAATTTCAAATGCTTTTCGTTCTCGCCGATGCCTCGCTGGTTAACAATTCTGGCATTGTCCACCATGAACTTCGGTGATGGATTATCCATGCCAAAGGGCGCCATTTTATTAATGAGCGTCACCAGATGAGGATTCAGTTGCGACCAGTCCAGAACGTCATCCACTTCAATCAGCGGCAGCATCTGTTCATCACTGATATGCGTTTCGGCAATCTGATAAATTCGCTCCTTAAAGAGATTCAGGTTATGCATCGGTAACTTGAAACCGCCCGCGCCCGCATGGCCGCCGAAGCCGTCAAACAAGTCGGTACAGGCCAAAAGCCTGTCATGAAGATGAAAGCCCGGAATCGAACGCGCCGAGCAGCGGGCGATTTTCGCTTCTTCATCCAGCAGCATCATAAAGACCGGAACATGGTATTTTTCAATCAGTCTGGAGGCGACAATGCCAATCACGCCAAGATTCCAGTGCGGTTTGCCAAGCACAATGGCACGGCGTTCACCAAGCCCCCCCTGGGCGGTCAACGCCCGGTCGGCTTCCAGAAATGTCTCATCGCAAAGTTCGCGACGCTTTCGGTTTAACTGTTCCAGAAACGCCGCGATTTCGCCTGCCTTTGTCGCATCGTCCGTGGTTAAAAGTTCGACGGCCTGCGTGGCGTTATCCAGCCTGCCGATGGCATTGAGCCTTGGCGCGATGGTAAAAGCGATGCTTTCGCTGGTGAGGGTGTTTTCAGGCGCATTTCCCGCATGCTCAAGGATGGTTCTTAATCCCAGGCGATGGCGGGTGTTGAGGACTTTCAAGCCCTCGTACACAAGATAACGATTTTCCCGTAACAGCGAGGCGAGATCGGCCACGGTGCCCACGGCCACCAAGTCCAGCAAGCCGATTCTGACGGACTCGCCTGCCTCGGTATTATCCTCATCACTGTTAGCTTCCAGTAAAAGCTCGCACAGTTTAAAGGCGACACCCGCCCCGCACAGAGGCGCCAGGGGATGCGTCTGGTCTTCAAAGCGCTTCGGGTTGACGTTGGCAATCGCTGGCGGTAGGTTTTCGGGCAATTCGTGGTGATCGGTCACGATCGTGTCGATGCCCAAACCGTTCATCAGACTCACTTCGGCAAAGTTGGTGATGCCGGTATCGGTGGTGATGACCAGCTTGACCTTGCGACTGCTGGCAAGCCTTATGCAGGCGGCGGTGTTCAGCCCGTGGCCTTCTTTTGCCCTGTCCGGAATATAGTAGCTGACGTTGGCCCCTAGAAACGTGAGGGTTTCGTACAGGATGGCCGTGCCGGTAATGCCGTCTACGTCGAAGTCGCCGTATATCAGGATATGTTCCTGCTTTTGAAGGGCTGTCTGAATCCGCTCCAGCGCCTTGTCCATATCGTGCAGCTCAAGGCCCGTGGTGGGCCGGTAGCTGTCGAGATCGAGAAAATGCCGGATGGCTTCGGGCGTTTTGAGGCCGCGTTGCATTAACAGCCTGGCGACAAGATAAGAGCCTTCTGCCGCTTCGATGATGTCTTTAGGAAGTTCTCGTTGGGAAGGAAGCTCCTGAAGGGCCTGCCGTTTTCCCGGGTCGGGATTGCTTCTGAATTGCCAGATCGTGCGTTTACTCATAAAAAATTAAAATCAACCCCAAATCTTGATGATGTCACCCCGGTGTCAACATTTACCGCTTGCCATTCTACCTTAAAATCGATCGCGTTTAAAAACAGCCCGCTACCCCGTATCAAAAAGGCGTGTTTTTTGTTGACACTGGACTTGATACAATGGCGTCTCAATCGTGTTGAGTGAAAAGGGGAAACTTATGACGGCTACGCCGAAAGTGCTTGTGTTTGCTGGTAGCGCCCGTAAGGCCTCATTGAACAAGAAGCTTGCCCGCCTGGCGGCAGAGTCTTTGCAGCAGCAAGGCGTTGAAGCCACGTTTATCGATTTGGCCGACTTTGAAATGCCGATCTACGACGGTGACTGGGAAGACACTAACGGCCTGCCTGAAAACGCGAAGAAACTGAAAAAGCTGTTTCTGGAGCACCAGGGGCTTTTAATTGCAGCGCCCGAATATAACAGTTCGATGACCCCGCTTTTGAAAAACACGCTGGACTGGGTGTCTCGCACTGAAACGGATGATGAACCCTCACTGTCGGCTTATCGTGGAAAAGTGGCCGCCCTTGTCGCAACTTCTCCCGGTGGTTTTGGTGGTTTGCGCGGCTTGATTCCGCTTCGGATGATGCTGGAGAATATCCAGGTGATGGTGATCCCACAGCAGTTAGCCGTCGCCAAGGGCTTTGAGGCCTTTGACGCTTCCGGCGCTCTGGCGAATCCTGGCGTAAAGCAGCAACTTGATTCCGTTACAGCTTCTTTGGCCGCCGTTTTGAAGAAACTGGCCTGAAAAAGGAAATGGCCTTCGTTTTCACAAAGGCCTGTTTGGCAATCATAAGCGTATTTGGTTAAATTCAGTACTTGATTTTTAGAGTTGTTAGGAGGAGTTGGGTAACTTCTATCCTTTGAGCCTTTTCGCTTTATCAGGACTTAGCGTAAAAAGGCGCCCGCCGGGCTGTTGAGCATGCTTTCCACAAGGGCGTTGGTATCGACGGTGCTGAGATAATCGTTGATGCGGCCTGAATCGACCAGGTTCTTGATACGGGAAACTTTTTCGTAATCCACTTCGGGGGTTTCGCGTTGCGCCAGGCGGCTGAATTTCAGCATCTCCTTCTCTTGTTCCCAGGCGCTGACGGCCTCGGAGGAGATGGACGCCTTGTCAAACCCCTGGAGGGAATCGAGCTTGGCTTTGCTTGTGCCGCTTTCCCGGTTGGCTTTTTCTACTTTTGCATTTTCCACGGCAGTTTGCTGAGAGGTTTGCAATAAGCCTAAATCCTGCACTGAGGGGGATTGGCTGTTAATACGATCCACCATAAGATGATTGCCTCTTCTCTTTTTTATACGCTGCGGGCCTACTTTTTGGACTGTTTAGCTTGGACTGTGGATTGCTGGGGAAGCCGCAGGCTCTCTCTTTTCTCAAACCGGTTTCAGACTTCTTGGGATTGGCTTCAAATCGCCGCACCCGATACTGTTATTATGCGCGAGCGGGCCGCGATAGCCTATTCACCGTTGGATTTAAATTCGGGTGTATTTTCCCCCTGTTTTCTCCACCCTTTGGACGATATTATCCGCTTTCCCCTTTTGCCGTATGTCCTTTCGGTGCGTCCCTGCCTGAGGCCCGCTGCGGTGGCCTGTGGTGCTTGCCAAGAATAAGGAAAATAAAGGATATCGCCGTATATTCAAAATGCGGTGCTTCCTTCAGCAAGTGGAATTAATGACGGGGCCTATTTCTTGCGGGATCATGAATCCGTTTTCCAGAGGATGAGGAGGACGGGGCTTGGCGCAATACTGAGAATGAATCCACAACAACCACCTCGTTTGTTCCCTCACACTTTCACGACGCGAACGCTAGGAATAGCGCCAGTTGACCTGAAAGTGTGTTTTCTCTTTTCTGGGGGTAATCATTGCGCTTAAGCTTAAACAAACCTAGGGGGAAAGGCTTGTTTGGCATATAATGCGCTCATTACTCAGTAAAGAATAAACTAGAAAGAAGAGAGGGAAGACCATGCCGCAGACACAGATCAAGGCCCCCGATTTGTCCAAAGCGTATCCCAGAAGCGCCAACGAGTCCCTGGGTTTTTATGTCCTTTTGCCTCGCATTATTGATAAATGCCGCGCGACGATTGCCCAAACCAATGGCGAATACAAGTTTAACTGCCCGCTGGATCGCCAGTTCTTCGACTGGACAGGCGTTGATGCCGAGGCTTTCCGCAAAGCGCTTGAGGCCGGACAGTCGGATGAGGATATTCTCCACTTTGTTAAGAGAACGGCTAAACCGCATACGGATGAGGAAATCCGGGCGTGGTCATACCAGCAGCGCTGGCGCAGGCCGGATGCCGAGAGCCAGGCAAAATTCGAGACCATGCGCCAAGAGCTGGCACCGGATAATTATCGTGTGGAAACCTGGTTCCAATTGCTTGATGCGGATGAAAAGCGCTTCTAACGCCCGAGCCTTATGTTCGACAGAAAATCGGTAATGGTTCTTTCACCTGATTTACTGGCAGGTTATTCATGATTTCCTTCTAATTGCATCATTTTTCATTATGGAGGAGCTTTGCAATGTCTTATGTTGATGGTTTCGTAATCCCGCTGCCGGTTGACAAGGTGGATGACTACCGCAAAATGGCCCAAAAAGCGGGTGAAGTCTGGATGGAGTATGGCGCGCTCAGTTTCATCGAGAATGTGGCAGATGATATGGCCCCGGAGGGAATAGAGCGAACATTTCCCGTTATGGCTGGCGTTAAAGACGATGAAACGGTGGTGTTTTCCTTTATCGTTTTCAAATCACGCGAGCATCGCGACGAAGTGAACGCCAAAGTCATGGCGGATCCCCGCATCAAGGAAGATTGCCCGGAGCAGAATCCCGATGCCAATATGCCGTTTGATTTTAAGCGGATGGCTTATGGCGGTTTTAAAAGCATTGTGGAACTTAATTCGTAAGATTTTAGTATTCCCGCTTATGCTAAAACAGCTTCAATTGTTGTTCGGGATGCTTCTTTTTAAACCAATCAAGACTCAAGGGCGCTTGTGGCTGGTTTAAGCCATAGCGCTCTTTTGCTTTTTTGAAACGCAGGCGAATTAAGTCTCCAAAAGGGCCGCCTCCTCCCATCCGGTGCCCGAAGCGGTTGTCGTTCAGCTCTCCGTTGCGCATGTCTTTCAAACGGTTTAGCACCTTGTTTTTACGATCCGGAAAATGCGCTTCGAGCCAGTTGGGAAAAATCTCCTTCACCCCATAGGGGAGTCTTAGAATCGTATGGGTGGCAAAGCGCGCGCCTGCCTCAGCAGCGCTTTGCAGAATCTTGTCGATTTCATGGTCAGTCAGTCCGGGGACGATGGGGCCCATCATGACGCCCACTGGAATGCCCGCCTGAGATAGCTCTCCAATGGCCCTAAGCCTCATAGCGGGTCGTGCTGTTCGTGGTTCCATCACATTGGTGATGGTTTCATTCAGACTGGTAACGGAAATCAGCACCCTCACCAGATTGAGCTCGGCCAATTGGCAAAGAAGGTCGATATCGCGGGTGATCAGGTGGTTTTTGGTGATCATGCCCACGGGGTTGCGAAATTCCAGCAAAACCTCCAGGCATTGTCGGGTAATTTTAAACAAGCGCTCGGCAGGCTGGTAGGGGTCTGTCACACCGCTCATCGCAATGGGTATTGGCTCCCAGGACGTTGAAGCCAGCTTTTTTCTTAATAGCCCTGCGGCGTCGGTTTTGACAAAAATCTTACTTTCAAAATCAAGGCCCGCCGAAAGCCCCAGGTACTCATGGGTGGGCCTGGCATAGCAATAAATGCAGCCGTGTTCGCAGCCCCGATAAGGATTGATCGACGCGTCAAAGCCAACATCCGGGCTGTCGTTAAAAGTCACGATGCTCTGGGTGTGATCTTTAAAGTACTGGGTTTTGCGATCCGTGTTTTCCAATGCCTCAAGCCACTCGGGTGTCATTTCTTCTTGGTAACGGCTCAGTTCAATTTTTTCAAAACGTCCGGTTGGATTGATGAGCGCTCCCCTGCCCCGTTGAGATCCTTGTTCCGGTTTTTTAGCCTGCTCCAGCATCATAAATCCCCCTGTTATCTTTTCAGGAGGATATTATACCAAAAATTTATTCGATGCGCGATTTTTTAAGGGCTGCTTTTTGGTCTGCTCAGTTTTCAGCAAAGCTATTCGGATAAACGGTCTAGCAATTGTGGGGGCAATTTGGCAAAGAAGCGGTTGGTGAAGTTGGTCGCGGTGGGTGTGGCAGCCAGACCGCCTTCGGCGGTTTCTTTCAGGCTCGGGTGCATCAACTTGCCCACTTCGGCCATTGCGCTGACCACTTCATCGAGAGGCACAAAACTTTTCACGCCAGCAAGCGCCATCGTGGCCGAACTGGCCGCCTGAATGCCTGAAAGCCCATTGCGAACAACGCAGGGCACTTCCACTAAACCTGCCACCGGGTCACAGACCAGGCCCATCAAGTTCTGCATTGAGATAGCCGCCGCCTCCAGAACCTGTGCAGGACTTCCGCCCATCATTTCCACAAGCCCCGCAGCCGCCATACCGCTGGCAACACCGACCTCCGCCTGACAGCCAGCCGCAGCGCCGGATAAATGCATTTTGCGGGCCACGATTTCCCCGATACATCCGGCCGTGACAAGTCCAATGACGGTTCTCTCAGGATCAATCCTTTTCTCCTCCTCCAAGGCCAGTAAGGCTGCCGGTACGGAGCCAGCACCCCCTGCCGTGGGACAGGCCACGATTTTCTTCATCCGACTGTTTTCTTCAAGCGTGGCAAGGCCATAGGCCATCATCCGAATTTCAATGGGAGAGAGAAAGCAGTCGGGATGTTTCATATAAGCCATCACCCGTTTGGCGTCCCCGCCGGAAAGCCCGCTCATTGATTTTTCATCAGAATCAATGCCGCTTGCGATAGTGTCGCGCATCTGCTGGGCAATGGCACGAACGCCCTTGAGTATATCCTCCCGCGTTTGGCCGGAATACTGGGTTTCATAGACAAGCGCCGCCTCGGCTATCGAGCAATTCTCCTTGTCGCAGTATGCCAGTAGGTCGCCAAAATTTTCGTAAAGGGTCATGGGGTTGTTCCTGTTTCTTTCTAAGCTCAGCGCTAAACTTCGTCGCTATACTTCCAGGAAGCTGGGAAGCTGATCGATACAACGGCACCAGTAAATATCTTGAATATGCTCAATCTTGGCCACGTCTTCTTTTTGGGGAAGCGAATCCAGAGTGATGGTCATAAATGCAGAGACGCCTCGCTGGCTTCGATTACAGGTTAGTGAAGCGATATTGATCTGATGCTCGGCCAGGACTTTGGTCACCTGCCAGATCATGCCCGGCTGATCCTTGTAATGAATCAGGATGGTGGGCAGTTCGCCCTTGAGTGAGACGTTGTAATCGTTGATTTTGGAGATGTAGACTTTACCGCCCCCAAGGGAATGGCCGGTAATGCTCAAGGTGTCCGTTTGGGCCTCCCCAGGTGTGTGTTCAAGCGAGTCTTTCTGAAATTGGGCTTTTAGATTGATTTTGAAGGTGACAGTGTTGGGCGAGTAATGGTTCTTGCCTTCAAAGCAAGTGAATTTATAAGGCAGGCCGTGAGTTTTGGCCAGCGAAAAAGCGTCTCGGATTCGCTCATCTTCCACGCCATAGTCCATGATGCCTGAAAGCAGACCTTTGTCTGTCCCGTGGCCTTTATACGTCTTTGCAAACGAGTTGTAGAGGATAAATTCAACGCTTTCAATTTCACCTGTTGCCACAGAACGCGCGAGATTGGCCAAGCGGACAGCGCCAGCAGTGTGAGAACTGGATGGGCCAACCATAACGGGGCCAAGAATATCGAATAATGAGCCGTTTGACATTAATAAAGTGGCTTTATGCTTTTTAATATTGGATTTTTAACTTATTTCAGTTATGGAAACTTTGTAAACATTGAGATTGACTGTGAAATGGGTACAGTTTCCGGATGAGTTTACAAAAAAAATGACCTTGGGGGGTATTCAGAAAATGGAAGATGTGATATTAATGACAGTGTATTGATCCCTTGGATTCATTTTTCCACCCTTATTCTCTATTTTCAATCGTTTTTGTTTCTTCTGTATGTTTTCTAGGGTGCTGCTTGAAACCTGCTTGTCTGGTTTTACTTCATTAAAAGGCATGAGAGTTTCGATGTCTTGTGAGCAGTCCGTTGAGTTTGGTTTTAAGCTTTTAAAGCCTTGGCAGAGTTAGAAGCGGTTGAGTGTTGAAACGAAGGGTTTTTTGAAGGCAGGACATTAAGGCCGGTTTTTTTCTATCAGCTACGTTCCGTTTGGTGTAACCTTTTGTCCTGTACAGTCAATCTTGTTGTATTTCCTTGATTCTCTTAATCAGTACGAGTAATCCAATGGATGCCGCCTTTAATAAGGCAATGAATAAAATAAAGACTTGTTTACTGCCGTTTGTTTGTATTGGATGATATCTTCCCGGCAGGTTCCGCAAGAGAGGCGTCGCTCTTTTCGACGATAAACACTCATGTCCTTTACCGTATTTTCTTTTGGGGTTTGACACCGTGCTGTTAACAGCCGAAACCAGAGATGCCGAAATCAAAAACACTGTTTACAGCCACGACCCGACCGATGTGGGTTATCACAAGGACTGAGCACCCAGACTGGGCTATTGTATCGCTATATTTATCTGAAGGTTATTGGAAATCGTGCCAGCAATCGAACAACTGATCAGGCCTTACACGGTATTTTCGTCCAATGGTGTCGCTTATCAAGCTGTGTTTCAGCTTGCCAAGACATCCAGTAGCTTCAATGTTTACAATGTATTTTCATCAACGAGAGGGCAGGCAGCCGGATCAAACCCCGGTTGAAATGACATGTTCAATAATAAATGCGTAAAATGTGGCGTCGAGTTTGAAACGAAAAACCCCAAGCGGGTTATCTGCCCGGCATGCCTATATCCGGAAACAGCCGCAGCGCCTTCACAAGGCCCCAGAGGCGGAGCAGCGCCCCGTTCGGGCGGTTATGGCGCCCCCGGTGGTGGCTTTAGACCAGGGGGGCCAGGCGGGCCTCGTCCCGGAGGCCCACGTCCAGGCGGCGGTGGTTTTAGGCCAGGTGGCCCAGGCGGCGGTTTTAGACCAGGTGGCCCACGCCCAGGCGGCTTCAGGCCCGGAGGCCCGGGTGGTCGTCCTGGTGGGCGCCCCGGTGGTTTTAGACCGGGTGGCGGCCGTCCCGGCGGTGGCGGTAAGAAGCTTCTGGTCAGTAAAGACCAGTTGGTGCAGATCGAGGCGCTTTACCGTCAGGCGTTGCCCTTGCCGAATCCCGATGTCCACGAAACGATTGGGGAGAAAATCAATCTCGCCCCCAGTAAAGTCTTTTTCGGGATTAATTTGATCCGCGAAAAAATGAAGCAGCCAAAGCTGGAATACCCCAAGCGCAGGCTTGCCGTTACGCCCGATCAGCTATCTGCCATTGAGACGGTTTACGATATCTACATGCCCCTGCCACCGCTGGGCGTGCATAAGATTATTGCCAAGCAGCTCAAAATGGATGAGTGGCGGGTTCACGTGGCGATTGGCCTGATTCGTAAGAACCGGAATATGGATCGCTGGAACGAAGCCCGTGATGATATCCCCGCCGAGTTCAAGGTACCGCGTGGCAAAAAGCCCCACCCCAACCAGAAGCCGCCAGCGCCCAAACCGGAAGGTGAAAATTCCGAAACGTCGGCTGCTGACCCTGAAAAGTCTGAGGCGAGCCAGAAGTCTGAAGCTTCTGAAAAACCCGCTAAAAAGCTTAGCGAAGAAAAGCCGCAAGCCGTCACGCCGCCGAGCGCCTCTGAAAAAGATGAGCCTGAAAAACAGGCTCATCCTGAGAAAAAGGTGAAATCTGAAGCAGGCCCCAAGCCAGAGTCTAAGCAGGCCGCTAGCGAAGCGCCGGAAGCCAGTGAGGACGTAAAACCCTTGGAGGCCGACGCCTACAGTTAATTCTTCCTGACGGACTGAGAATCAAAAGGGACAGGCCCAAATAAGCCTGTCCCTTTTTGAATATCGCATTCGGCACTTATTTCTAATAGCCTCTTGGAATAGATTCCAGGCATAATAGGACAATAGAGCCATTGGCTTTGCATGGCAGAGTCTGCTTCAATGGTATTAAGCGCAAATCAATTCAGATCTAAAATGCAATGGCTTTCCGTTCTGATAGATACGCAAATTCAGCTTTCAAATAAATTGTTTAAAAAAGGAGTTGTTGATTATGGCAACCAAAACAGCACCCAAAATGACGATGTTCCCTACCCGTCATGACCTGAGTGAAACCGTCCGCCAGGAAGTGGGTAATTTTCTGAACCAGGTTCTGGCCACCACCAGCGATCTGTATTCGCAAATCAAACAGGCGCATTGGAACGTTAAAGGCAAGGATTTTATCCAACTACATGAGCTTTTCGATGAACTGGGTGAAGAAGTCAGCGCTTATGTTGATGACGTGGCCGAGCGTGTTACGGCACTTGGCGGGACGGCATTCGGCACGAATCGCATGTCGGCTGAAGCATCCTTGATTAAGGAATACCCCGTTGAGGCTGTTGAAGGCAGAGAGCACCTGACGGCCCTCGCCGATCGTTACGGCGCTTACGCCAAAATCTTGCGGGAAGGCATTGACCGTATGGAAGATTTGGGCGACAAGGATTCGGCGGATCTTCTCACCGAGATTTCCCGAACGATTGATAAGCGCCTCTGGTTTATCGAGTCCCATTTGCAGGCGTAATTTAATCTTAATCCGTCTGATACAATCTAAAAGCCCGCTATCTCATTCAAGGTAGCGGGCTTTAATTTGATCTGCAACAGCGGTTTTTTATATTCTGGAAGCGTCCATTCGTTTGCTCAGTTCAGATAGCGGGTGATCTTGTGCATAGCCATGGTTGCCCGCTCCGAGATGGCGTTGTCCGGGTCGACCTTTGCCCGTTTAAGCGTTTCCAGCACTTCAGCAGTGGCGACCCCGATTTCCCCAAGCGCCCAGATACTCAGGGCTTTTACCTCGATGTTTTCAAGCGTGGCAATGGATTTGAGCAAGGCCGGAATCGCTTCGGCGTATTTCATCTTTCCAAGTTGCCAGGCGGCCACACAGCGTGCGTCATCGCGAACGTCCGCTTCTTTGGGGTCTAAAAGGTGAATCAGATGCGGGACGGCGGGCTTGCCGATTTCTCCCAGGGCCTGTGCGGCGCTTGCGAAAATCGTGTTATTGCCATCTTCAAGAGCCTCTAAGAGTGGAGGAATCCCTTCCTCCCTGCCCAAAATACCCAGCGCCTGGAGGGAATAGTTTTTCACCGTCACGTCATGCGAGTCCACATGCGCCATCAAGGCGTTGAGCGCGCCATCCCCTCCTACTTTTCCCAATGCCAGGGCGGCAGCGCTTCTGACGTCGGGGTGTTCGGTTTCGTCGTTGAGAATACCTTCCAGTATCGGGAAAAACTTTGATTCGAATTGGTCTATAATAAAGCGTATGGCGTCCAGACGGTTCCCGGGCGGCTGGGTTTTTTCCTGCACCACGCTAAGCGCCTGTTCAAGCACCTGCCCAAAGACTTCGTCGCTCAAAAATTCCGGTACATCATTTTCCCCGTTATTACCAGGCCGATTTTCATCATCGCTCGGATATGACATAAGGCTCCTTTAGGGATTCTGAGGTTGCTTCTTTAGGCCCCTGACCGCCAGAATTTAAATAGCAGGTCGTTTCCCTGAAGCTAATTTGTTTGAAGAACATACGTTTTAACAAAATACGATGGAATAACAATGATTATGGTCAATCACAATCGCTGCGGGTATTTTCCAAAGTCTGAGAACGTTACGGGCTTACGTTCAAACTTTTTGAAGAGAGTCGCTAAACCCGCTGCCATCTTGCTGCTTGGGCTTTCAGTATCCCTCTGCTCTCCAGTATATCAGACCGCAGAAGCAGTTAAAACCCCTTCGAGGCCTCAAAAAAAAGCTAAAACTGCTTCCGTAAAGCCAAAAGTCACCCCTGCGGCGCCTGTCGGTAAAATGTCCGCTAAGCCGGCAGCCCTTTCGTCGGCTGCTCAAACCTCCTCCCCCGTTCTGTATGTCTTTCAGGCCGCCGATGTTCCGGCTGAAGATTTGCAGCCCTTGACCCAGGTTTTAAGCGAAAGCGGCTTCGCTTTTAAACTGGTTAAAATGGCCGACTTTAAAACCATGCAGGCTGGCGTCGCCTTTGTCCGCTTGGGTAAAACCCTTGAATCTTCGGAATTGAATGCCCTGGTGCAATACACGGTTCGGGGCGGGAAATTACTGCTGCTGCCGCCTGAAGACCCTACAGACGCCAATGTCCAGGCGCTGTTCAGGCATGTGCAACTCCCGATTGCCGGTGGGCAAAATACCGATGAAAGTGAGGCCAGCAGCTATTTGTCCCAATCCCTGGATCTTAAATCCGTTGCCCTCTCCGAGCCCAAGGCGCTTCAGGCAAGCCTTCCGGTGGGAAGCCATGTGTTGAATGTCAAGCCTTCCTCGTCTGCAAAAGTACTTGCTAAGTGGGGGGACGATTTTCCGGCGATTATTAAAACCCCTTCAGCCACGCTGTTTAACTGGCAATGGGGCGAAGAGTTAACGCTTCAGGCCAATACGATAGCCCTTGGAGAGGCAAGTGGTCTGAAACCGAATGCTTTAAATAATTCTGATAAATTGGAAAATACCAATAAAACCCAGGTTCAGGACGAAAAGCAAAACGCGCTTGCTGAAAACATGTTTGGCTTTCTTTCGCCTGACGATCCCGACAGTCTCTCATGGATCATTACGCCTTCCCAATATGAAAAAGACAGCGAGAGCCTTTCCCAATACCAGGAGATGGTGTACGACGCGGTTGAAACGGCGTTGATGCTGGATATCAACCTGACGGTAAAGCCAATCCAGCAGGAATTAATCCATGCGAACCTGAGTAAAGCCGAATACGAGACGTTTTATCTGCAAGGTCGTTTTTCGCAGGCGCAGGCAGCCTATCGTCGCGCCAGAAGGCATTATACCGACGCGCTTGAAATGACCAGCGTATCGCCCAGAATCGAAGGCAGGGCGATTTGGCTTGATCGTGGAACGATTGTCGATAGCGGATCTCCTCAGGGCTTTAAAAAAGTTCTCGAAAAGCTCAAGCGCGCCGGGATAAATGTTCTTTACCTTGAAACGGTGAATGCGGGGTATTCCATTTACCCCAGTAAAATCACCAGGCAGAACCCCCTGGTGGTCGAGGCCAATTGGAATCCGCTGCAAGTGGCTATCGAAGAAGGCCATAAGCTTGGTATGGAAGTGCATGCCTGGGTGTGGTGCTTTGCGGTTGGAAACAAGCGCCATAACCCGATTGTGGGAAAAGACATCAATTATCCTGGCCCCATTCTTGAAGAGCAGGGCATGATGAGCGAAGCGTTAAGGGGTCAATCCGGCAACCTGTTGCCCACCGGCAAGCAGTACGAGTTCTGGCTGAGTCCGGCAAGTCCCAAGGCCAGGCTTTTCCTTGCCGATCTTTACGCCGAGATTGTCAGCCAGTATGATGTAGACGGTCTGCAACTTGATTACATCCGATACCCGTTTCAAAAACCCGGCAACACCATGGGCTATGACCCGGTAAGCCGCGCGCGATTTTACCAGTCCACCAATTTATCGCTGGATAAACTCAACGATCAAACCTACCGGGTGTGGGTGGCCTGGAAAACGTATCAAGTCAGCTCTTTTGTCAAAGAACTTTCCGAACGTCTCAAGGCGATTAAGCCGGACTTGAAACTGTCGGCCGCTGTTTTTCCGATGCCCCGCGCCTCTCGCATTGTGGCCATCCAGCAGGATTGGGAAACATGGGTGGAGAACGGCTGGATTGACACGTTAAGCCCGATGTCTTACACCAGTTCTCCCAAGGTTGCCCAGCAAACCTTTGCAGCCGTGGAATCGGCGACCAAGAAACACGCGCTGGTATACCCGGGTATTGCCATTAACAAACTGGACAGTTCGCAAATGGTGCGGCAGTTGGATGCGCTGCGTGAAAAAGGCGCAATGGGTTCGACGATTTTTGCGATGGCGCATTTGGATGAATCGAAAATCGAGGCACTGGGCAACGGGCCTTACAAAGAAAAACAGATAGAATCACCGCATAAAAATCCTGTTCATGCGACGTTGATGATTGCCGATGATTACCAGCACAAGTTTGATCGCCTGTTGCGATTTCAGGAGATTTCCAATATTGATGAGGAAAGCCTTCATCGACTGGAGCGCCATATGACTGATTTCCAGGCGGCGCTGAATGTTTTGAAGGCTTCCGATGCCAAGGCGACGCTGGCGCCGGAACCGGCCAGTCCTAAAGACATTCAGGGAGGCGTTGCGGAAGATCCCATGCTTAGCCTGCAAGCCGCTAAGGCCAATCTGCTGGCTTTTCAAAAAGAATCCAGCCATTGGCTTAACCAGCAAAAACAAACGCATCCCTTTCGCTATGACTATTTCAATCAACTGTTGTTGAAGCTGGATCAGATGGTGGATTATTTGTCGGCCTATTATCAGCCTAAAAAACCGGATCATTTGCAGGCAAACTTTATGATGCTGATGCAGCAAGAGGAAGCCAAGGCGGCGGCAAGTGAAGCAGATGCCGATAAAGCGCAAGCGGGTAATTCGCCGAGCGGTGATTCATTGAACCAGGTTGAGGTTGAGGCAAATCCTGACAGGCTGAGCGAAGAGCAAAAGGAAATGATTAAAAATATTTTGAATTAAATTCAAGAGTCAGCGTAAGCCAATGGGTGACTGATAACAAATTGTAAACCGCTGTATGCTCTTTCATCGTGGGCTTTTTGATAGATTGAAGGAGTAAAGTAATTTTTCCATTATCAAGTTTTCAACCGAATGGGACGAAACAGAGGGAGACTCTCGTAAGGGAGAGTCGTTATTTCGAGAGAACAAACCCCAGAGAGAATAAACAAGGTGGTTTTTCCGGACTTTTGTTTCATAAGTTCTCGTATTGAAACGGACGCGGACAACTAACCGCTTGTGGGTCACTCTTAAACTTATCGCCTGTTACGGATTGACAGGTATCTTGCCGCCATCGCTTCATCAGGCGCTGGCGCATGACATCCAAACCGCAACGTGAAAAGAAGGAGCTTTTTCACTATGCCTCTGATTATCAACTCAAATTCGATGTCGTTGAATGCCCAGCGATATTTGACGAATAACACCAACAGTCTGGCAAAATCACTCGAAAAATTGGCTTCAGGCTATCGCATCAACCGCGCAGGCGACGATGCCGCAGGGCTTCAATTATCTGAAAACCTGCGTTCCCAAATTCGTGGTTCGCAAAAAGCTTACGACAACGTTCAGGATGGCATTAACGTTCTGAACATCGCTGACGGCTCGCTGGACACCATTACCACCAACCTG
Source organism: Vampirovibrionales bacterium (assembly GCA_035285165.1). Lineage (GTDB taxonomy): Bacteria > Cyanobacteriota > Vampirovibrionia > Vampirovibrionales > Vampirovibrionaceae > JAYKHP01. The sequence goes on from JAYKHP010000024.1 coordinate 56,954, forward strand.
CAGCGGATGCGCGAACTGACGGTTCAAGCCGCCAACGACACGTATTCCACTTCGCAACGATCAGCCATTACTGCTGAAATCGACGCGCTGCGCTCCGACATTGACCGGATTGCGGATGCCACGATTTTCAACGGTCAGAATCTTCTGGGAGGCAGCGCGCCGTCGGCCTTCAACATCCAGTTGGGGCCAAACGACACGGCTGCGGTCGATGCGCTGGATATCGTCACGGCCCTGGGTGACACGCGCGCCACCACGGCGGCCGGTCTTAGCTTGACGGCGACGGCCACTACTGCAGTGACCGACAGCACCACGGCAAGGGCTTACCTGACCACGCTTGACACGGCGATTGAGACTGTTTTAGAGCAGCGTGCGACGCTTGGCGCGTTCATCAACCGTCTCGAAGGTGCCGCCAGTAACCTGCTGAACAGCATCGAAAACCAGTCCTCTGCTGAATCGAGAATCAGAAACGTCGATGTTGCCGCAGAATCTGCCACGATGACGCGGAACCAGATTCTACAGCAGGCGTCGGCCACGGTGCTATCGCAAGCCAACCAGGCGCCGTCACTGGCACTTCGCTTGTTGGGCGCTTAGGCGGAATATCAATCGCAAACAAAAGGGGTTCAGCGATAAGCGCCGACCCCTTTTGCTTTTCCCCTGAATCTTTCGTGCATTCAGATGAGTTGAAAACTTTTTTTGTCTAAATGAAAACAACATTGCGGTTTTGCCTGAAATCTTTTGCTCGCCTATATTTATGCAGGTTTTTTGTAAACTTCTTACTCCTGCAAATGGTGTAGGAAAAAGAAAAAATTAAAGTTTTTGGACTACATCACCGATAGGAACCGTGTAGTGAATTTTATCCCCGTAAAAATCACACCGGATCGAATGGGATCACACGCCAAACGTTCCATCTTATTTAAGAGTTGTCTGTTTTAGTAGGCTACCTTCTTCCTGCCCCATCATTCAGACTTGAGTCTTGTCCAATATAGGTCTTGTGCCAGATGTTCTAAACAGCGTTTGAGCCTGACTTGCGGATTTTATAAAGCGGGAAAGTTCCGCTGATGTTCCCTACAACATAGGAATTGATAGACAAAACCGTTTCCCCAGATAAATGGCTATACCTAGATAAATAGTTGCGATAAATAGCTGCCAAGGATCGGTGGCTTAAAACCAACAAAAGGAGTTGTTGACCATGCCTCTCATTATCAATACCAATACCATGTCGACAAATGCCCAACGGCATTTGACCAATAACACCAACATGTTATCGAAGTCACTTGAAAAACTGGCTTCGGGTTTTCGTATCAACCGCGCAGGCGATGATGCGGCAGGTTTACAATTATCCGAAAACCTGCGCGCCCAAGTTCGCGGCTCACAAAAAGCCTACGATAACGTTCAGGATGGCATTAACGTTCTGAACATCGCCGACGGCTCGATGGACACGATTACCAACAACCTGCAACGGATGCGCGAGCTGGCGGTGCAAGCGGCCAACGATACGTACTCCGCTGAACAAAGAACGGCTATCAACTCGGAAATCGACGCGCTGCGCAGTGATATTGATCGTATCGCAAACGCAGCTATATTCAACGGCATTAACCTGCTGAACACGTCAACGCCAGCCAGTTTCTCCATCCAGCTTGGCGCCAACGATTCTGCAACGGTCGATGCGTTGAATATTGTCAGCGCCCTGGGTGACGCCCGCGCTTCAACCACCGGCGGTTTACAAATCACGGCTGCCGCTTCCGGGTTGATTGCAGACAACTCGTCCGCAAGGGCTTACATCACCGTTCTTGACGCGGCCTTAGACAGAATCAACACCAAGCGCGCTTCTCTCGGGGCTTTCGTGAACCGTCTGGAAGGCGCTGCAAGCAACCTGTTGAACAGCATCGAGAACCAGTCCTCGGCTGAATCGAGAATCCGTAACGTGGACGTGGCGGCTGAATCGGCCAACATGACGCGGAATCAGATTCTGCAGCAGGCGTCTGCCACCGTGCTGTCTCAAGCCAACCAGTCACCTTCGTTAGCCCTCAGGCTACTGGGCGGTTAACTTACATAAACTGATGGGAGGCAGTTGAAAAAAAACTGCCTCCTCATCAAAAAGCTCACGGCAAAATCCAGTTAGTAGAAGAAAAAATACAGTATTAAAAGGCCCTGCTCGCGCAAGGGGCTAGACTTACTAAGAAGCGCGACGCCAGCAAGGATGCTGGTGCTAAGCAAAAAGGAGTTTCAAACCAATGCCTCTAGCGATTAACACCAACACGATGTCAATTAACGCCCAGCGTCATTTGACCAACAACACCAACATGTTGTCCAAGTCATTGGAAAAGCTGGCTTCTGGCTATCGTATCAACCGCGCGGGAGATGATGCGGCGGGTCTTC
>JAYKHP010000025.1:0-17829 GCA_035285165.1 Vampirovibrionales bacterium
CTCGTTTCTATGCGGCTACGTAATAAAATACCACTGTTTTATCTTCAATATTTCCCCTGCAATTCCAACTTATGCTATTATCCCAAAACTCTACTTCCTCTTGGTACCCACCATGGGTCTCGGTCACTTTTATAAGTAAAGTTTAAAACGGTATATTTAACCAAAAGCCCCTGAGACGAAGATCTCAAGGGCTTTAGTTTTTGCTGAAAAAGGGGATTATTAACTACCAGCGGGCGCTTGTTGGGTAGGCGCTTGTGCTGGGGCTTGTTGTCCCTGGCTTGGCGCTGGCCCTTGTCCCTGGGATTGAGACGGGCCGGGCCTTCTGGGGCCGCCACGCTTGCTGGCCGTTTTTTTGCGGTATTTCATCGCGTTTTCGCGATTTCGGGCCGCTTTTTCCTTTTTCTGGTTATTCTTGGCCATGCATGATCCTCCCTAGTAAGCCGAGTTGGCTCGGAAGCAGTCACGGCAATAAACCGGTTTGCTGCCGTTTGGCTGGAAGGGAACCTGCGTGTTGATGCCGCAGCTTGCGCAAACCGCATCATACAGTTGGCGTTGGGGACGATCGTAACCGCCGCCACCATATCCGCCACCGCCGCCACGGCCGTAGCCACCGCCGCCACGGTTCTGCTTGGCAGCATCGCGGCAAGGCTTACATTTTTTGGGAGGCTGAAAGCCCTTGGATGCGTAAAACTCTTGCTCTTCCTCGGTAAACTCAAAACCGGTGCCGCAGCCAACGCAAACTAATTCTGTAACTGGCATAATCGATAGACCTCTAATTTGTTTTAATGGTTTGGGACGTAACTAGATTTTCAGATGAGGTCTATTTGTTATGACGTATTTAGAAATACAAGAGAGATAAAAACAAACCATACCGAAAAATCCGATGACTCATTATCGACGAATCAAGCGGAAAACACAATCCCCTCCCCAGTCGTTTTGTACTTTGCCGGTAATGCGTTAAGGCTTTAAGCCAACACGCGCTTGGCTTTTCTCCTGGTGGCGAATATGATGGAAATAGAGTCTCCCCGTCATAAAAACATAAGAAACAGGAGGTGCTGCCCTGTTGGAAGCGTCTGAGCTTGAAAACGGAACCCTTCGCTTTACTCGCGCTGGCGAAGCCGACTTAGAGCGCTTGCTGGTGCTGGCGCGCCGGACGTTTGAAGAAACCTTCGCACCGGTCAATACGGCCGACAATATGGCGACGTATATGGCCGACGCGTTTTCAGTGGAGACGTTCCGCCAGGAACTGGGCGATCCGGCCAATTGCTTTGTGCTGGCGGAAAATCAGGCAATCGGTTCGCTGCTGGGGTATTTCAAGCTTCAAAAAGACTCTCGCGCGTGGCAGGCGGATGACAGTGTGCCTGCGCCGGTTCGCGATCGGAAATCTATTTTTCTTGAGCGTTTTTATCTCGATAAGCCCTTCCACGGCAAAGGTCTTGCCCAGCAAATGATGACATTTTGCCTGGCACTTTGTCAGGCAGAGGGCTACGAGGTGATTTGGCTTGGCGTCTGGGAGAAAAACGCCCGGGCGCTTGCGTTTTATGAGAAACATGGTTTTGAAAAAGTCGGCAGTCATTTATTTGCGATGGGCAGCGATACCCAGACCGATCACTGGCTGATGCGGCTTCTTGTATAGGCTAGTATGGGTTTTGGCATAGGCAAAAGGATTATGATGACGGTGGGTAATGCTGTAAAAGTCTATACGGTTCAGGCGTTTAGCGATCGGCCCGATGGCGGAAACCCTGCCGGGGTGGTGCTAGCCGCTGACCACTTAACAGAAGCCAAAATGCAGGCAATTGCCGCTGAGGTGGGCTATTCTGAAACCGCTTTTGTACTTCCTTCAGAAAAGGCTGATTTTCGGTTGCGATTTTTTACCCCCAGCGCGGAGGTGGATTTATGTGGCCACGCCACCATTGCAACGTTTTTCACAATGCTGAAACTCCAGGTGATCCAGGCGGGCAATTATCGCCAGGAAACCCTCGCCGGTATTCTGGATGTTTCCGTTTCAGCGGACGGGGACATCATGATGGCCCAATCCCCACCCGTATTTTTAGGCGCTGTTGATCAAGAAGCGATTGCCGATTCGTTAAATCTGGCGCTTTTCGATCTCGACGAACGGTTCCCTGTTGAAATTGTTTCAACGGGCTTGGCGGATATTATCGTGCCGGTTCGATCGTTATCGATTCTTCTTGGGATGCAGCCTGATTTTGAAAAAGTCCGCTTATTGAGTGAAAGATACGATACGGTGGGCTATCACATTTTTACGCTTGAAACGCTTAATCCGAACAATACCGCCCATTGCAGAAATCTTGCCCCTCGCTTCGGCATTCCGGAAGAGTCCGCCACGGGAACCGCCAACGGGGCACTTAGCGCGTATTTATTCAAGCATCAAGTAATTTCTAAGTCAGAAGCAAATCCGCTTTGCTACGAGCAAGGGGATGTTATGGCCAGCCCGTCCCTGATCAGGGCCGCTTTGGCTGTTGAAAACGCTCAAATCCAAACGGTGTGGGTGGGGGGAAGCGCTTATGTGACGGGAGAGCGAGTGCTTTAAGCGTCGGAACGTTTGATGCGGATATCGCCCAGATAATTGAACAGTGTTTTTTGAAGCTCCCTCAGTGTCCGTTGTGGAAAACTTTTGCTGTAAGGCTTTTGGCAGCTTTTGGTAACGTGACGTAAAAAAAAGGACTGCGCAGATTGTCATACATCGGTCACAATCGGTATGATTAATTTCACTTGAAACACCGGTCTGATCAACTTCAGGGAAACTGCCAGTAAACTCCAATCCAGTTCCTGAGCCCTTCTTTTATAACAGGATTACTAACCGTCATTGCTTGATCAGCGGGTTGATGAATCAGCTTTTTGTTTGGTTTTTATAATTGGGCTGGGGAAAGCACTGCTCAAGGGCTTTGCTTGTTTGCCTGTGCTTATTATTAAAATGGGAAGTGGGCAGGTCTTTATTTCAGTGCTATGTTTGTCGGGCTTTGCCCTGCGATTGCCCTGCTCTTAACCAATCTAAAAAAACGACTGAACAATACAACTATTCAAAATAAACCTGTACATAGTAAATCCAGGCACAATCGCTAGTGAGTTAGAGTCCCCTTCGGGGGGTATGCATTTTTTATAAAGCAACATGATTGATAGAAAGACTGACCAGATGACCTCAGCCGCCACAAGCTCTCAACCCCCCAACGCCGAGGCCAAAAGCGAGTCCTCCCAAAATGAGAAACACCTGGCGCTTTTAGATCACGGTTTTGTCGAGTTGATTGACGCGATGGGCAGTGACCTGACGGTGGTTAATTCGGCGCGCGTGTCTTTTGGCAAGCGCAAGAGCAGCTTGTCTGACGGGGACAGGAAGCTTATCAAATACCTGGCGGAGCATCAGCACTGGAGCCCTTTTCGCCATGTGCAACTTCAGTTTCATTGCAAGGTGCCTGAATTTGTCGCCCGCCAGTGGTATAAGCACGTGGTGGGCATCGCCTACTCGGAAGGTGGCGCTGCGGCAATCGATCATGCGTGGAACGAGGTGAGCCTTCGCTATGTTGATGCCAGCGACTTTAACTATTACGTTCCCCAAGGGGGATTCCGCTCCCAGTCTGAAAACAACAAGCAGGCTTCAACCGATGATCTTGTAAGCGATCCCGATAACAAGCTGATAAACGCTTATCGCCAGCAATGCGATAGCGCCCTGACGTTGTATCATCAACTGGTGGATTCAGGTGTTGCCAAGGAACAAGCCCGGGGACTTTTGCCGCTATCGATTTACACCGAATTTTACTGGACGGCTTCCCTGCAAGCCGTGGTCAATTTTATCAAGCTGCGCCAGCACCCGGGGGCGCAATACGAAATCCGCCTGTATGCCGATGCGCTGGAAAAGCTTGCCCGGCAAATTGTGCCGGTATCTTTCGACGCCCTACTGGGTTCAGAAGGCCCAAACTAGAGTATTAATATTCTCAAGACTTAAACATGCTCATCGTATAGGCATTGGTAGTGCAGATAGAGTTCATCCCCCAGCACTTTTGACGCTAGCAGCTTTGTTCGGATGACCTGGTTAAGGGGCTGGCTAATCAGTCCAGGAATACTGAGAGCGCTGTTAAGGGGTGCTTGCCCCACAAACAGCGGGCAAAGCGTCAGATGAATGCTTTGCAACAGCTTTTCATTGAGAAAAAGCGGCAGAATATTGCCGCCGCCTTCCACCTGGATTTTCTTTGCACCCTTGGCTTCAAGCGCTTTAAGCACGCTGTGAGCCGCCCCGTCACAATCAATGGTATGCCATTCCAGATGCGGGGGGTATTGTGCCCTTAACGCTTCGGGGGCTTGCGCGCTTGAAAAAATCATGACGGGAATTTGCGGGTCGCTGTGGGTAAACAGCGGTGCGTCTGAGGGAAGATCGAGCGTTTTGGTGAGAATGCAGTGGATGAGGGGGCGGCTGCTGTTTTTGAGTCCAAAGCGCGGCTTGGTATAAGCTCTGAACGTGGCGGCGCCAAAAACCAGGGCGTCCGCATCATCTCTTAGGCGCTGAAGATGCTCAATATCGCGCTTGGTTCCCATTCGCACATAGGGCCCGTCGGTTGGCGGGGAAATCTTCCCATCCAATGAAACTGCAAGGCATGCGGTTACCGTAATCCCATTCATCCCAATCATTCCCTATCTCATTGTTTCCCTGTTATTTTTTTAAGCCGAGTTGATTTGAAATCAGCCAAAAGCGCTCTCTGCCATAATTAGCGACAAGCGTCATCTGGATATTATGGCGCAGAAGCGTAGCATTGCCAAATGTTCAGCATCAGTTGGGCTAACGTTGCCATATCCTCCACCCGGACAAACTCGCTGGTCTGGTGAGGGTTGTAATAGGCCCCGCTTAAAACCACGCTGGGAATTCCCTTCTTGGCAAAGACATTCACGTCGCTTGCGCCATTGGTGCGGATTGGGGTTAAGGGGAGCCCCGTTTTTTTCAGGGCCTGCTTAAGCGGCGCAAAGGCTTCAAGGCCAAGGTCACTATGATAGCCCCAAATAGGCGTATGGTGACTGAGTTCAAACGAGCTGCCCTTTACGGCGAGCGTGCCTTTTTCAAAGGCGCGTTGGATTTTTTCAAGCTGCCGTTCCACTTTTTCAGGATGAAGCGATCGCACCTCGCCGCTTAAGTGGGCTTGCTCTGCAATGATGTTGAATTTTTGACCGCTGTTAAACGTGCCGATGTTGGCGCTCATATCCTCATCCAGGCGACCCACCTCGATTTGGGATGCGGCAAGCACGGCCGCTTTTAGGGCGTTGACGCCTTTTTCTGGCTCCATGCCCGCATGGGCGCTTTGGCCCTTTACAGTCGCATTCCAAATGGTCAATTGCGGCGCCTCATACACCACCGTTCCCTGCTCGCCGCTAATATCAAAAGAAACCGCTACTTCTGGCTTCCGCCCGTTTGGCATGTAAAGGGCCGGATCGATTTTACCAGCCCCTACCCCGCCGATTTCCTCTTCTACCGTGATGGTCAACAGAAGGTTGGGGCGAGGGTGCTTGCGTTTTGTATCGTTATCAAGCCTCAGGCTGTAGGCGAGTGCTTCGAGCAAAGGCGCCAGGGCCGCCTTGTCATCTCCTCCCAAAACGGTATCACCCGAGGAATGCACCACCCGCTTGTCACCCTTGAGTTTTTTATCCTGTCGAATGACGGGCTTGATGTTCAGGCAAGGCGGCACGACATCCATATGCGCATTGAGAAGCAGGGTGCGATTTGAGGAGACGTTGCCCGGAATTTTCAGGATGAGGTTACCGGATGGATCAACCAGGTATTGCTTGTCGGGCGTGGAGAGAAAATCCTCAACTGTGCTGGTCTCTGCAATTCCTAGCGTCTGAAGGCGGTTTTCGACATAGGCCCGCACTTCTGCTTCCTGGCCGCTGGGGCTTGGGATTTTCACCAAGTCCAAAAACGTCTTTAAAATCTGATCGGCGCTTAGGGTGACGGTTCTTTTATGGGAAAGCGGCAGGGGGGTATTATTTTGGCTGATACGTTCTATAGCCGCTGGGGCCTTCGGGACTACTATATGTGAATAACCCCCTGAGACATCCTGAATGGGGATTAAGGGCATTAATATCGGCAGCAGGGGTATTAACGGCATTCACTTATTACTCCGCAAATCTGAAACACCACATCTTTTTCATATATCCCTATATACCCCGAATCGGAATGCGGTACAAACCAAAGACGCCCGCTGCTTAATAATTGGGGCAAAACGCGCGCTTCGGACTCTGGCTGTTAGTGAGATAATGCGAATATCGTAAAAAGAAAAACAGGAAAACCAAGCTATGACCTTGTCATCGTCTGTCACCAACCCATCTGCATCATTAACCATCCGCCCGGCCACGCCAGCCGATGTGCCGCATATTCTCGGGTTTATCGTCGAGCTTGCCGAGTATGAAAAACTTTCTCACGAGGTGCTGGCCACGGAAGCGTCGCTTTTGAAAACGCTGTTTGGCGAAAAGCCATATGCGGAGGTGTTAATGGCCCTTGAAGACGATTGCCCGGTGGGCTTTGCCCTTTTCTTTCACAATTACTCCACGTTTTTGGCAAAGCCCGGCATTTACCTGGAGGATTTGTACATACAGCCCGCCTGTCGCGGCAAAGGTTATGGCAAGCAAATGCTGAAGGCGTTAGCGAAAATAGCAGTGGCTCGCGACTGCGGGCGGTTGGAGTGGTGGGTTTTGGATTGGAACGCCCCTTCGATTGCGTTTTATAAGTCCCTTGGGGCAAAGGCAATGGACGAGTGGACGGTTTATCGGGTTGATGGAGAAACGCTTGATGCCTTGGCGAGATAGATAATGGAAAAGTATCCGAGATTTTGGAAGTGGTAAAATAAAGCCCACTTTTTTAAGAAATCCAGTAAGAAATGCAAAGGAGTATGGATGATGAGTGATGCACAAGCGCCAAGAGAGGGTAGTGTCGCCGTTGCCGGATTGCCATGGCTTGCCCGGATGATTGACAAGGCACGTCTGCAAGCGGCAGGGGAAATTGAGCAGTTTGATCTTGAATACCCCTGTCCAATGGATCAAAGCCTGTTGAGACAGATTCAGGTGGATAGCAAAACGTTTCAGGATATTGCCGCTGCGGTTTCCTCGGACGATGAAATCGTTAAACGTCTGGTTGAAGCTGGCGCCAGAATCAAGTGAGCCCCTCGAGCTAGTATGAGAGAACTCACAGACCTCTTGCCTTTTCTGGGTTAAACTGGAAAATGGTAAAGTCTGTAGTCTTCACCATATTTTGTGACGGCTGTAACGGTTATGCGCGGGCTTTGCTCTTTTTATTTTGCTTATGAAAAAAAATCGCTTCAATTAGGATTTAGGGCAGGCATTCATCTTCTTTAGTCTTTTTCTGTTTGTGCTGATAGACAGCCCCCTTGTTTTATTCGGGCATCGCAACTGACATCTGATGATGCCCCTTGCCAGTCATTCTAATAACCTGATGGTGATTAACGCTTTTCGATATTGAATGCATCCTGTCTCTTTAAATTGCTTTTGACATATGGAGGTTCACGTGTCCACATCAAGTATCACGCCCGGTGTGCCTGCTGCAACGACAACCGGTAAGGCGGGCCCGAAGAACCCGGGAACGCAACGGCTGGATAACTGGTTTACTGAGCCTGTCTTGACCTTTGGCGCATTGGTTTTGTTTGCCATTTATGTCACCTGGCGCGCGCTCCAAGGCTTTGTGGATGCCAATCATTATTACCTGACGGCTAATCATCGCACGTACCTGGAACAGTTGGGCTATCTTTTCACCCAAAACGGCGCGCATTACGTATCGCCTTTTGCGGCGCCCGATCTCTCTCCCATCCTTCTGCCGCTGATTTCACCGGTGAATCATTGGATTCAGGATTTGACCGGCTGGAAGTGGCTGGTCTTCTCGCCTGCTCTCTGGCTTTTATGGGCGCCGGGCGGCTTTCGGCTCACGTGCTATTTTTATCGTCGCGCCTATTATCGCAGTTTCTTCTCGGCTCCCGCCGCCTGTGCGGTCAACACGCAAGCGACTCCCACCGCACCGGTTTTGGGCTGTGTGCTGGGAAAAGGCTCTGATTATAAAGGTGAGCGCAGCTTCCCGATGATTCTCGTGAATTTGCATCGATACTTCTTCTACGTTGCGGCGTTGTTTATCGTTATCCACACCGTTGACGCGTTTATTTCCTATTTCTTCCAAGGTCAGGCGGTTGTTGAAGCCGGTAAGACGGTTGGCCATCAGTACCAGGTTGGCGTTGGACTCGGCTCCATTATGATCACGCTTGATGCCGTATTCCTGGCGCTTTATACTTTTTCATGCCATTCCTATCGTCATCTTTTGGGCGGTATGTTAGATAGCTTCAGCGCTTGGGGCATCATCGGCAAGCTTCGTCATCATGCGTGGCAGCGCCAGAGCATATTAAACGAGCATCATATGTTCTTTGCCTGGCTCAGTATGGGGTGGGTTGTGCTGGTGGATTTCTATATCTGGCAATTGGCGCAAGGTAACCTTACAGACCCCCGCTTCACGCTCCCCTTTACGTTTACATTACCTATTTAAGCAAATGGATCATTGCGAGGCGCTAAGGGCGCGACATGGCAATCTCCAGAGTAATAGAGGTTCTCAAATCTAATGTCACATCCATACGAAGTCAAAGAATATGACGTTATTGTCATTGGGGCTGGCGGCGCTGGGTTACGGGCCGCAATCGAAGTTTCCTCCACTGGCCTCAATGTCGCCCTGGTCTGCAAATCCCTTTTGGGAAAAGCCCACACGGTTATGGCCGAAGGCGGTGCTGCGGCTGCCCTGGGCAATGTCGATAAACACGATAGCTGGCAAATCCACTTCAAGGATACGATGTCCGGCGGCAAGTATATGAACCATTGGCGAATGGCGCAACTGCACGCGCAGGAAGCAGCTGATCGCGTGCGCGAGCTGGAGCGCTGGGGTGCGGTATTTGACAGAACCAAAGAGGGCAAGATTAACCAACGCCCCTTTGGTGGGCATACCTGCAGGCGCCTGGCCCACGTGGGTGATAGAACCGGCCTTGAATTGATCCGTACCCTGCAAGACAGGGGCGTTCATATGGGCATTGACGTTTTTATGGAATGTACCATTACCCGCCTTTTAAAAGACGGCGAGCGCGTTTCTGGCGCTTTTGGCTACTGGCGGGAAAGCGGTCGTTTTATCGTCTTTAAGGCCAAGGCCATTGTGCTTGCCACTGGCGGTATTGGAAAAGCCTGGAAAGTCACCTCAAATTCCTGGGAGTATACGGGTGATGGACAGGTGCTGGCGTATGACGCCGGGGCTGAATTGATTGATTCGGAGTTCGTGCAATTTCACCCCACCGGCATGGTTTGGCCGCCAGGGGTTAAGGGCTTACTGATTACCGAGGCCGTTCGCGGCGAAGGAGGCTTGCTCACCAACAGTGAGGGCGAGCGTTTTATGGAGAAGTATGATCCGGCCAGAATGGAACTGTCTACCCGCGATATCGTGGCAAAAGCCATTAACCGCGAAGTGAAGGAAGGGCGTGGCACACCGCACGGTGGCGCGTTCCTGACCATTGCCGGAACCAAGACCCGTGACGGGCTTGAACAGAATACGCCTGAGCGAATCAAGAAAAAACTTCCTTCGATGTATCACCAGTTCAAGGAACTGGCGGATGTCGATATCACCAAGGAGCCGATGGAAGTGGGCCCCACCTGCCATTACACGATGGGTGGCGTCAAGGTTGACCCTGAATCGCAGATGACCAAGGTGCCCGGACTTTACGCGGCGGGCGAGGTCAGTGGCGGTATGCATGGGGCCAATCGTCTTGGTGGCAACTCGCTTTCTGATTTGCTCGTCTTTGGCCGTCGTGCGGGTCTTAGCGCTGTTGAGTTTGCAAACGCCAACGGTAGTGTTTCCATTAATGATGACGATGTGCGCGATGCCGCAAAAGAAATGGAAGCTTATTTTGAGCGTGGTGAGCAGGCCGGTTGCGAAAACCCCTATGAAATTCACCGCGAGCTTCAGGAACTGATGCAGAGTAAGGTGGGCATTGTTCGTGTCCAACAGGAGCTTGAAAGCGCCGTTGGTGAAATCAGGCAGCTTCAGGAGCGGGCTAACAATGTCGGCATTACCGGCTCCAGACAATTTAACCCGGGCTGGCACCTGTGCCGCGATCTTAAAAACCTGTTGACGGTTTCCGAGGCGGTCGCGCGTGCCGCATTGGCTAGGAACGAAAGCCGTGGCGGTCATACCCGGGAAGATTACCCCGAGTATGATCCTTATTGGGAATCGGTCAATTCGATTGTATTGAAAAATGCTGATGGCTCAATGCACCTGGAGCATCGTGCGAAACCCGAAATGCCCGAAGATTTGCAGAAGTTATTGAAATAAGAGAAACATATTGATGAGCGCTAAAGAAGCTACATTTATTGTTTTCCGGGGCGGCCCCGACGGCGGAACAGATATTCAGTATAAAGTTCCGGTGGAAGAAGGTATGGTGGTTTTGGATGCGATGCATTCCATCCAGGGCTTTCAAGACCCCGAGCTTGCGGTTCGCTGGAATTGCAAGGCAGCCAAGTGCGGCTCTTGCAGCGCTGAAGTCAATGGCAAGCCCAGCCTGATGTGTAAAACGCGCCTGGATGATTACGATCTCAGCCAGCCGATTCGTGTCAGTCCGCTCAAAACTTTCCCGGTCATTAAGGATCTGGTGACCGATGTCTCTTGGAATTATGAAGTAAACAAGCGTATCAAGGGCTTCACGCCGCCGCCTGAAACGGATCCCAAGCTGGGGGATGTGAAAAACTGGACGTATTACCAGGAAGATGTCGATCGCGCGCAAGAGTTCAGAAAATGTATCGAGTGCTTCCTCTGCCAGAATGTTTGTCATGTCTTAAGAAACCATGACCAAAAATCGCAGTTCTATGGCCCACGCTTTATGGTGCGCCTGGCTCAGCTTGAGATGCATCCGATGGATCAGGCGGATCGCATTCCTTTTATCAAGGAAGAGGCGGGCGTTGAACTCTGTAACATCACCAAGTGCTGTACGGAAGTGTGCCCCGAGGAAATTCATATTACGGATAACGCCATTATCCCGCTCAAGGAGCGCGTGGTCGATCGATACTACGACCCGCTCTTCTGGCTAATCCGCAAGCTTGGCTTTATTAAGTAGTTTGTCAGAATAATAAACCACCCTGCTGTTTAAGTGGGGTGTTTTATTATTCTGACCTGGCGAAGCACATATGGAAGCGTTATGACAACTTCAGAGCATTTATCAGTCTATGAAGGCTCATTGACGTGATAATCAATTTCTCGATTTTCATTGATTAAGGCGGTGGAAATGACACCTCTTGGATAACTGGATTTAATTCGTTTTGAAAAATCCAGTGCAATATCTCCTGCCCGGCATAAAAATTCTCTAAATTCGACAATTGATTCTGGACGGGTTAACGTTTCACTGTCAAACGTTTTGGAATCTGCATATAAAACGCCCTGACTGGTTTTTAAAGGTTTGCTAAAGAGGGATTCTGTTTTATCACCCATCTTGACCAGCTCTGCAGGATCAAGGGCGAGATGGGTTCTGAGCAATATGGCACAAGCGTTCACACTTTGTTTAATGATACCGTTAGGAAACAAAACAGCAAACTCATCACCGCCTAATCGGCATAAATAAGCATTGTTCGGAATTTGTGCCTTTGCAATATCGGCAAACTTTCGTAGTGCCCGATCACCACCCGCGTGTCCAAATTCAGTGTTGATACCTTTAAAGTCATCCAGATCGAAGAAAAGCATGGCAATACTTTGCTTGTCGCGCTTTGCTTGTGCTATCTGGTGATCCAGTTGCTGATCAAAAAAGCGGCGTGTCATGGCCTGAGAGGTTGAATCAATATAGATTGCCGTGTAAAGAGAGCGAATAGCTTCTCTAAGCTGATTTGCAAGCGCCTGACGGCGTGCTTTTTGATTTTCAGTGACGACTGAGTCCAGTGCTTCTTGTGAAGGTTTAAACTGGCGTTGGATACTTGGGGTGCCTAGAACATCATCAGTCACATAGCCAAACTTTAAAGTGCGAAATTGGCTGCCAAACTTGTTTGAAATGGAGGTGCTGCTGTTCGCCTTTTCAAATCCATCTGTCAAAAGGGTATTTTTATTGAGTGCAGCGATGGGCCTCTGGGGTTTTTCCACTAAGGCTTGGCCGGTTTGACCCCATGGGACTGTGTGCGACGGGACTGTCTGCGAGGAGTTGATAATCATGAAAATACCCCTGATATTTATTACTCAGTTGGCTATCATATCAACTTGCTACAATATTAGCAATGTGGATTGTAATTTTTTAGATGCCAATGCTGGCAGGGCGTTGAGATGACGTTGAAAGAACAGTGCCTTTGGCCACAACAGTGACGCCTCCTGGTGAGACGGTGAAGCCACGGGCCTTATCTTCTTCAGTATCGACGCCAATCTGAGTATTCGGTGGAATCTCAACCCCCTTATCGATAATTGCTTTTTTAATCACGGCGTAACGTCCGACGTTAACGCCATGCATCAAAATCGAATCCTCAATGTGCGAGAAGCTGTTGATGCGCACGTGAGGCGATAACACGCAACGGTGGAGCCTTCCCCCGCTGATAATGCAGCCGTCTGAAACCAGCGAATCAGTGGCCGTTCCTCGCCGCTGATCTTCATCGAAAACAAACTTGGCGGGCGGCGCCTGATAAGAGTGTGTCCGAATGGGCCATTCGCCGTTATAAAGATTAAAGACGGGCGAAACGTTCACCAAGTCCATATGCGCTTCCCAATAGGAGTCAATATCGCCCACATCGCGCCAGTAGCCTTGCTCTTCCTCGCTGGTGACGCCCGGGATTTCATTGGTGTAAAAGTCATAGGCATACACCGCCCGGCCGCTTTTAATCATATGCGGAATGACGTTATGCCCAAAGTCATGCTTGGAGCTGGTATCGGCGGCGTCTCGCTCGGTTTCCTCAATCAGCGCCTCTCGTTGAAAAATATAATTGCCCATCGAGCAAAGAGAAAAACCAGGTCGTCCCGGCATTTCTTTCGGGTTCTTGGGTTTTTCCTGCCAAGCGATAATGCGAAAATCCTCATCCACTTCGATAACGCCGAATTCACGGGCGCGCTCGACGGGAACTGGAATTGCCGCAATGGTGACATCGGCGTTTTTCTCGCGATGGGTAGCCACCATCTGCGACACATCCATCCGATAAATATGATCCCCGCCAAAGACGCAAACGATATCGGGCATGTCGTCATAAATCAGGTTGAGGTTTTGATAAATCGCATCGGCGGTGCCTAAATACCACTCCTTGTCGATCCGCATCTGGGCGGGCACCAGATCCGTATAATGCCCAAAAAATGGCCCCATCGGCCAGGTTCTTGCGATATGGCGATTGAGCGAATCGGACTTGAATTGGGTGAGGATTTTAACTTGGTAAATGCCCGAATTGGCAAAATTATTGAGGACAAAATCGATAATGCGGTACTTGCCGCCAAAGGGTACGGCAGGTTTTGCGCGATCCAGCGTCAGCGGGAAAAGGCGTTTGCCTTCACCGCCAGCCAGAATCATTGCAAGCACCTGTTTATGAATCGCCATACCCGTTTTTCCCTACATGACAACAAATGAAATTGCTAAAGTAAAAACCATTACAAGTGATTGGATGATTTTCTCACGTTGTTTTTGCCTGACAGACGCGGTTTCTTCCCTTGGCTTTCGCGTCATATAAGGCGGCATCCGCATTGGCCAGCGACTGGGAAATGATTTTTTGCACCGGATCGCTTATCGGCGCGCTTAAATCACTGTCAATTTCAGTATCAGCGCTTAATTCGCCCAAGAGATCGCCTACTGTGGCAACACCCATACTGACCGTTATTTTCAGCGCTTCGCCATTTGCCCCCACCAGGGACATCTTGGCAATTCCTCGTCCCATCCGCTCAAGTAAGTCGGTTGCCTGCGCCAGGGAAACATCGGGCAGAAGAATGGCAAACTCTTCACCTCCAAAGCGGCTGACGATATCGGTGCGTCGAAGGCTTCGGCTTAGCGCGTTGCCCAGTTCAAACAGCACTTTATCGCCGCTTAAGTGACCATAGCTGTCATTGAGCTTTTTAAAATGATCCACATCGATTAACGCCACGCAAAGCTGTGTGGGATGGCGTCTTGCGCGATCAAGCTCCGCTTGGAAGCGTTCGTAAAAACCACGCCGGTTCAGCAGCCCCGTTAACTCATCACGAGTCGCCATCGCAAGCGCTTTTTCAAGAACCGTGGCGCGGCCAAGGGCGTTGGCCACCAACTCCATCACAGTCATTAACAAATCGATGGTTTCGTTGGAAATTTCAATCGGCTTGGTTTGAAAAACATTTAACGTGGCGTTTATTTTACCCGTTTGCACATCGACAATCGGTAAAACCAGCGTCGAGTGAACCTGGCGAACGCCGAATATCGAGGAAAGCGATTTATCACCCAACTGCCCGCCACTTAAATGCAGGTAGTTGTGCTTGCGCCAGCCCGAGGAAAGCAGGCTGACGATGCTGGCAAAATCTTTGACGACGTGTCGCTTGCTAATAAGGCCCGCGTGGAAGAAGCTGCTGAGACGGCCATTGATATTTTCATAAAGCACCATGCCCTCATTTTGCTGACGGATGCTTTGGTGTTTTCCATCCGCCAGAAGAGAAGCCGATTCGGGTAGCGTGGTTGAGGACGAGGCATCTTCTACAAGCGAGCTGTTAAGTACGACGTACTGGCAGGCGCCAAAGCCCAGATGCGACCAGAGAACATCCAGCGTTTCGGTAATAATGCTTTCCTTGTCAACGGCAGACACCAGGCGGTTTGAAAGCTCAGTCAAGACTTGCTGTTGATGGGGCATATAGAGCCCGCGTCTGATTTGCATAAAATGCAGGAGTTTCAACGTCAGAAAAGGCAGCAAGGCTTCTAATGCAACTGGGGCGTTAATCGAGATGGCGGTATCAGTGGTGTTGGCGTAACGAATGGCCACAAGTCCCAACAAGTCCTGTTCAAGCGCCAGGTACTGGTGGGCGGTGTGGGCTTTTGGCTGATTGCCAACGCCTAACCACTGCTTGAGAGACTCATCGGAAACGACGGTCAGTTCCCCATTTTTTTCAGACGCCGTAGAACGTTTTTTAGGATGGATGCTTTTGTAAACGCCGGTTAACTCGTCAAAGGTAAAAATTTCGCACGCGTCGGCACCGGTGAGTTCAAGAACGGCTTGTTCCATCTCAAACGCTGCCGCCTTGATATCTTCGCTCATATGGAAATGAAAGCGCAGGGCGCATTGTGAGAGCAGTTGTTCGGATGCGGAAAGGGTGGCGACTTCTTTTTGCTGCGCGCGTTTCAGGGCCTCTAAGGTATCTTCGGGCAGAAGGCCTGACTGCTTGATGGCGTCCCAGTGGCTTTTGCCAAAAGTGTGAAAGGAGGCTTGCGACAAGAGCATGGCGGCTTTAGCCCGAAGCGCTGTCTTTGAGGAACCCGATGAAGCACCCGACAATAAACCGCCTGTGGTGCCCGAAGGCTTGTTGGACGATGCAGTGGGCTTGGTGAGCGGACGGTAGGCCATTAAGACATTACTCTTGTTTTTTGTTTATTAATCTTAAAAATAAAAAAGCTTTTCCCCGATGGTCGGCAATTCCGGTGGCTGCCTAATGCAGATAATGAAAGAGGCTTGCGAACAATTGAAATAAAAGGGATATACTGCGAGTCAATAGAAAGATAAGATCCGGGCCCCCCTAGCATGAAAACCAAAAGAAGGCGTTTGTTGCCCGTTGCTTTGGGCTTGCAGATGCCGGGACAAAAAAGCTGGATTTGGCCCCTGTTTAAGGAAGTGTTAAGGGCTCAAGCTGGGAAATGCTCAGGGGGTTGTTGGAATAGGGTTGGGCGATCGTCGCTCAGCCATTCAACGAACCAAGGTCTAATATCCCAGAATATCGCCTGTGTGCATACTGGCCAAGGGGTTAGTTTATGGTGGCTTAAGCGCCAAGAGGACATTGACCATTGGGTGAATTGCAAGCATTTTTGACAATGGCCACTACCTAGGTTTTCATCCTCTTGATTTCAAGTGCCCCTTCAGTTAGAGTATTGGCCTGAATTGTCCACTGGTTTTAACTCGGGCAGGCTTCCCTAAAAGGTGCTTCTCCAATGCTTGAGCGCCAGGCCACAAGCTCAGGCTTCGTGCCAGCTCGTCCTGCTACTGGCGGGTGGTTTTTGGTACGATGTAAATTCCATATCTCTTTTGTATACCTGTCCTTTAATTTACTCCCGGCACCCTTGCGGAAGTGGTGAAATGGTATACACGCATGTTTCAGGAGCATGTGGCTTCGGCCGTGGGGGTTCAAGTCCCCCCTTCCGCAATTACTAATCCCGGTTTTTCTGCTTTTTCTTTCATAAGTAAGTAAATTGAGAGACGTTTTTCGTAATACTGCTTAATCTTTGACATTGCTTTAGATTTAGAATGAGGATTCCGCCATTACTCGCCAACCCCCCCAGTTTCAACGAGGCCAACTGCCCGCCCCAAAAGGGCCGCAGATGTTTACCGACCGTATTCGTGCTGCTGAAATTCGCCTGATTGACGGTGATTCGACTGAAATCGTCTCACGTGAAGAAGCCTTTCGTCGCGCCGATGAGACGGGCCTTGACCTGGTGATAGTCAGCCTGGAATCCAGCCCGCCGGTGGTTCGCCTGGTGGATTACGGCAAATTCAAGTTCGAGGCTGAAAAAAAGGCTCGCGAGGCCAAGAAGCGCCAACACGTCATTGAGGTGAAAGAAATCAAGATGGGCGTGCGGATTGATGATCATGACTATGGCGTTAAAGTAGCCCACGCACGTAAATTTTTGCAAGCCAACCACAAAGTAAAGCTGACGCTTCGCCTCAAGGGGCGTGAGACCCAGCACTCGGAACTGGCGTTTGCGCTTGCCAATCGGTTTATTGTAGACTGTCAGGACGCCGGAACGCCGGACAATCCTCTTCGGATGGAAGGCCGGGCGATTACCCTTTATATGAGTCCAGTCAAAGCGCTTCCGTCCAAGGAAGGCGCCCCAAAGCCCGACGCTGGTTAGACTTCAGCCTGCTATTCCCTCTCTATTCATATAAGTTGCCTTGGCGCTTTTTGCATAGGCAGACGCACAGGTCCCGGCCCCAAAAGGCTGCAATTGAAAAGATTTTTTGCTCTTTACTGATCAATAAGATGCCCAGGAGGCGTTGGTACTATGCCCAAGATGAAAACCCACAAGTCGTCCAGAAAGCGCTTTAAAGTGACTGGAACCGGCAAAATTATGTTTGAAAAAGCCTTTCGGGGCCACTTGAACGTGAAAAAATCCTCGTCCAGGAAACGTCGTCTGGATGGGTTGAAGGTGATTTCCACTGCCAATGAGAACAAGCTCTCCTTGCAGTTGCCTTACTTAAAGCACGCAAAATAAAGCAGGTAAAATAACCCAATAACACTACGTACGAAGGAAAAAACAACATGCGAGTCAAAAGAGGAAATGTTTCCCGCCAGCGCCATAAGAAGATTCTGAAGCTGGCCAAAGGCTTTCGCGGTTCCCGTGGAAAGCTGTTCGTGATTGCCAACCAGGCCGTGATGAAGGCGTTGAAGTACGCTTACCGTGACCGCCGCAACAAGAAGCGTGACATCCGCCGTTTGTGGATTACCCGCATCAATGCGGCTGCACGCCAACATGGCTTGTCCTACAGCCGCTTGATTAACGGTATCAACAAGGCTGGTATCCAGTTGAACCGAAAGTTCCTGGCCGACATTGCCGTCCGCGACGCCAAGGCGTTCGCCCTGATTGCCGAGAAAGCCAAAGCCAGCTTGGCCTAGAAGTTTTTCCAATAAATGGAAATTTT
>JAYKHP010000026.1:0-70679 GCA_035285165.1 Vampirovibrionales bacterium
ATAAAGAGCTTGGCGCCGCCGTAAAGGGCCTTGTTGTCCCGATAGCCCAGAAACATCGGCTTATCCAGCGGGCGATTGACGCCGTACATCTCTTTATAATCACGGCTTTCAGGCTTCAATGCGCTCATAAACGGGTTATGTTGCTGAGGGCTTCCTGCCTGGCCTTCCAAAGGCGCTATTGGGTTTAAAAACGAACTGGGCGTCGTGTTACGAAGCGGCGCATTGGCGCTTAAGCTTTTCTGACCCGGGGCCAATAGCTGGTTCATCCAGTTAATCAAGGCTGTTCTCCTTTAAAAAGGGGACTTGCTTCTGTATACCCAAGCCTAAGCAACTTGCCACCGTTTGCAAGATCTGGCGCATCACTAGACCAAGAGGCCCATCAGGGCCTGTTCGCTCATTCTGCTTGCCAGTATGACGCAGCTTGCCGTTTCAGGCGTCCTCCAGTCACCTGAACTTACCGTGCCGGCCCTAAAGCTTTTCAGCTACAATGACAATAAGGGATAGCTTTACATTGCATCAGCTTTGGAGAATACCACCCCGTGTTAGACGCTAGCAGCCTTAAACGTCGTCTTGAACAGCTAAAGCCACGCCTGGCCTCGGCGAGGGGGTTTCTTTGACACGGCCCAGAGGCGCGAGCAAATCGGGCAGCTAGAGCACCAGACGCTGCAAGCAGGCTTCTGGGATAACTCCGACAGCGCTCAAAACATCATGCAGCAGTTGACCGGGCTGAAAGACAGCATCGAAATGCTCGAAGGCTGGGAGCGGCAGTTTTCAGACGTAGAGGTGCTGCTTGAGCTTTACGGCGAAGAAAATGAAGAAGGTCTTTTAGGCGAAGGCGAGCAGGAGCTGGACAAGCTTGAAGCATCCCTGGAAAAATGGGAGCTTCAGCAGCTTTTGGATGGCGAGTATGATGCATCCGACGCGTTGTTAACCATTAACGCGGGAGCCGGTGGAACCGACGCCCAGGACTGGGCGCAAATGCTTCTTCGGATGTACCTTCGCTGGGCGGAATTACGAAACTTCCAGGCCGACGTGCTGGATAGCCATGAAGGGGAGGAGGCGGGCATTAAAAGCGCCACGGTTAAATTATCCGCCAGAACTCCCAACGCCTATGTCTACGGTTATGGTAAAAACGAGCGCGGGGTGCATCGCTTGGTCAGGATTTCTCCCTTCAACGCTAACGATAAGCGCCAGACCAGTTTTGCTTCCGTTGAGGTTAGCCCTGTTATCAAGGGTGTCAGCAAGGATGACGTTGAGATTCGTCCCGAAGACATTGATTTTGATACCGCCCGAAGCGGTGGCGCGGGCGGACAGAACGTCAACAAGGTTGAAACGGCGGTTCGCATCGTACACAAACCAACCGGCATTGTGGTACGCTCGCAGCAGGAGAGAAGCCAACTGCAAAACCGCGAGATTGCCATGGAAATGCTTCGCTCGAAATTACTGGCCCGAAAAATCGCCGAACATGAAGCCAAGTTAAGCCAGATTAAGGGCGAGACCATGGGCATTGATTTTGGAAGCCAGATTCGCTCCTACGTGTTTCACCCCTACTCGATGGTTAAAGATCATCGCACACAGTTTGAGACGGCAAACGTTCAAGGCGTTATGGACGGCGATCTCGACGGGTTTATCGAGGCAATGCTCAAACAGGGCAAACAGGAAGTAAACGCATCATGACCACTACCAAAACCAGCAAAGCGAAAAAAGAAAAGCCGACTCAAGTAACGAAAAGACTTTTGGTGCTTCACGGGCCGAATTTAAACCTGCTCGGCAAGCGCGAACCTGAAATTTATGGCACAACAACGCTAGACGATATCAACGAGGTTCTCGGCACCCAGGCGACCACGGCGGGCTTTAAGCTCGAAGCCTTCCAGACAAACCATGAGGGGGAGCTGATCGGTGCGGTTCAGGCGGCGCGCGAAACAACATCCGGCCTGATTATCAATCCGGGGGGCTATACGCACACCAGCGTGGCGCTTCGCGATGCCTTGGCCGCATACAAGCATCCCAAAATCGAGGTGCATTTAAGCAACATTCATCAAAGAGAGGCGTTCAGGCACTATTCGTTTGTCAGCGGCGTGGTGGACGGCGTCATTTGTGGCCTTGGCGCCATTGGATATTTTCTGGCGCTAGAAGCGTTGCTGGATAAGTTGCACACAAAGTAAATTCAGCGTAAACGGGGCATATTGAAACGACTATACATGGAAACCCCCGGCCCATCCTTTTGGGATGCCCGGGGGAGTGAGTCAATCAGGGGGAAACGGATTAAAATTTTCAGGATGCCTTGGGAAGTGGACGGCCCGGATGGTGCGCCCTTCTACCCAACACTTTCGCTAAATTCTGTGTCGCATACGCCTCAGGATAAAGATCTTTTAAA
This sequence comes from Vampirovibrionales bacterium, assembly GCA_035285165.1. Taxonomy (GTDB): domain Bacteria; phylum Cyanobacteriota; class Vampirovibrionia; order Vampirovibrionales; family Vampirovibrionaceae; genus JAYKHP01. Next base: position 2,378 of record JAYKHP010000026.1, read on the forward strand.
CCCTTATAATTTGCAGTTCCTTCATAAGCGTCTTTTAAAACCTTCGGGGGAACTATTCGAGCATTGAGCGCCCGCAAAACTTCCGGGGCAATGTCCTGTTCCGTCAACACCTTGAGTGTTTTTTGGGATACGTCTGCTGCATTAATGACGTTTAGAATATCAGGGGATGTATCCTTGGTATTAATGGCGCCAAGGATTTCCGGCGGAATATGGGTCGGGTTAATCGCCTCTTGCCATTGATCAAACACCCGGTCTTTTAGCGGTTCGAGAAAATCCAGCCACACTTTTCGCTGTGCGGCAGGGTATTGCCTGGCTGCCTCGATATCACGCCGAAGCTCCTCGTTCACTGAAGCAAGCTCAATCAACGCCTTGGCCCACGGGTCGGTTTTGCGGTTATTATCCCAGGCATGTTCCATGGTAATCCGCTCAAGCGCAGCGGTTACAAGTGTCAAACGATTACGATAAGGTTCATAATAAGGTTTTAACCACTCGCCAAGTTCTTTTTGGGAGCCCCTCAGCAAGCGTTCACGTAAAAATGTCGCTATTTCAGGCGGTAAATCGCGATGATGCTTCTCGTATAATCTGGCTGCATCGCGACTATCAATGGAATTTTTCAGTTCTTTCCAGTAAGGAAGGACCTGCCCCATCAACTGTTCAAAAACGGGGGCCCATGCTTTTTGCGCGTCTTCGCCAAGCGCTTCTACCTCTCGCTGTTTTTGGCCCAATTGAATGCCCAGCGCAAGCGCCGAATTCACCCGCGTCATTCGAATAGGATTCTTTTTGGCGAAATCCAACTGCCGCAGGATTTTTTCAGAAAAATCTTCCTGATCCGCATCAGTTCGTTTCCCTTCGGCGGTGGTGCCGAATTTCATTTTCGGAATTGGTTTGAGCGCGTAACCCGTCGCGCTGAAATACAAGGGGGTGCCCCTCACGGCCGCTATACCCATGATGATGATCTCTCCCTAGTTATGTCGCGTTCATGTCGTTCGTGTTGTACTTGTCGTTCATTCAGCCCGTCACTGCATCTTCAGGCTTTTAAATAAGAGCGGTTTTATTAAGGATGTGCATCTCCCTGTTACTTTATTAGTAATCAATACTGGAGACATCAAGTGATGGGCCAAATCTCCCTAATCTCAGGGAGAACCCATACCTGCCAACTTTAAAGACTGAGCGATGTACTTACCGCAATGTCGTGTTGCGACTTACTTGCTATTGAGATTTCTGATGGATCTGAAATCCCGTCAACCGAATCACTAAACCCAAAAAATCGGCTGCCGCCTGTGAAAAAACAAACCTATCGTCTTGTTTCGCCTACGTTCCGTAACTGAGCCGTGTCATTTACAAAGTCACTTACAAAGGTGTTTGACAAAGAAATTTGTTACAGGTAACCCACTGCTAAAGTCATTTCCATTCACTTGGCGTATGACTGCATACAAGCGCTTGCCTAAAAACTTCAAGCAACCTCATATACTTGAACATAGTTTATAACATATTTTTTCAATTTCTCCTAATGATTATTAAAAACAATCAAAAGTTTTTTAAAGAAACTGATATCACATTTTGATTATGGCCCTCATTCGCATCACTTTATCCTGTAGGGCCAAAGCAAACTCTGTGGCATAATAAATTCTTCTTTAGATAGAGTGAGTGCGAAGGCAGCCCCGTCGTTATGGCAGAAGTTGTTCTCTCCAATATCCGAAAATCATTTGATAAAACCCCTGTTATCAATCACATCAACTTGACGATCGCCGATCGTGAATTTGTCGTGCTGGTTGGGCCAAGCGGTTGCGGCAAGTCTACCGTCCTTCGGATGATCGCAGGTCTTGAGACGATTAGCGAAGGCGAAATTGAAATCAGCGGCAAGCGGATGAATGATGTGGCGCCGAAAGATCGCGACATCGCCATGGTCTTTCAGAACTACGCGCTTTACCCACATATGAGCGTCTATGAAAACATGGCCTTTGGGCTCAAAATGCGCAAAGTGCCTAAGGCAGAGATTGAAAGCAAGGTCAAAAACGCAGCAGAAATACTGGATTTAGCCCATCTTCTGAATCGAAAGCCCAAACAGCTTTCAGGTGGTCAGCGCCAACGCGTCGCGCTGGGACGCGCGATTGTGCGAAACCCCAAAGTTTTTTTGATGGATGAGCCGCTTTCCAATTTGGATGCCAAACTCCGCGTGCAGATGCGCCTTGAAATTACCAAGCTTCACCGGGAATTATCGGCCACGACGATTTACGTTACCCATGACCAGGTGGAGGCGATGACGATGGGCGATCGCATCGTGGTGTTAAACAAAGGGGATATCCAGCAGGTCGATAAGCCGTTGAATGTTTATCAGCGTCCAGCCAACTTATTTGTAGCAGGGTTTATCGGCCAGATGAACCTGTTAAAAGGCACCGCCGGGGAAAGCGCCATTTTATGCAGCCAGGGCCATTTGTTTCAACTGCCGGAAAGCTTTCATCCGAAGTTGCGGCAACACGTGGGCAAAGCCGTCATCATTGGGATTCGTCCCGAATATTTCAGCGCCAGTCAGGATAATGCCGACGCGCTGGCCTGGCAAGTCCAGCCGGAACAAATCGAGCTGTTAGGCAGCAGCAAGATGCTGCATTTTCATTACGCAGAGGCTCCGATGATAGCGCAGCTTCCGGCAGATTATGACGTGAGCGTGGAGAAGCCGGTCACGCTCTGGGTCAACCCGGACGCCATCAGCCTCTTTGACGCAGACACTGAAGATCGTATCAACTGAGAACGCACCAGCTAAGTCACTTGAAGCTTTGATGAGGGCTACTTTTAAACTTGGCTTGGCTTCGCTTAATTTGGATTGACTTAACCTTGCTTTGCAGCGGGTTTTAACGCCTGCTGCAACAAGTCGACACGCTCTTGGGCCTGCGGAGCATAGAGCGCGTTGGGCGCTTTTAAGTATTCTTGATACGTCGAAAGCGCGTCCTTGTATTTTTGTTGTTTTTCATACGTCACGGCAAGGCCGTAGCGGGATTCCTGAAAATTAGGATCCGCCTTGATGGCTTGCTGATAAGCGCTTACCGACTGGGGCAGTTGGCCAAGCTCGTTGTAGACGATACCCAGGTTATAATGCGCCTTGGCGTTATTCGGCTCAATCTGAAGCACTTTTTCATACGCCGCCTTCGCCTTGGGAAACTCTTTCAACTGCTGCCACAGGTTACCCTGGGTTAAAAGCAGGTTGATGTCCTGCTGGCGGTTGGCGTCAGGCAGAGCGTTGATCGTATCAGACGTATTCGCTTGCTGGTTCGTTTGCTGGTTAATCTGGGGCTGCAAACTCCCAGTGGCAGGTTGTGCAATGCCTTGCGCCTGCTCATAGCTGAGGGCGGCGTCTTTTAATTTGCCCGCCTGTTGATAGGCATCCCCAAGGGTTAAATATGCATCGCGGCGAAGCCCGCTTTCAAGCCCTGGATTTCTGACAAGGCCTTCAAGCTGCTCAATGGCAGCATCCGGCATATTGCGCTGCAATTGGACTTTGCCCAGATAGAGGCTAGCCAGGACATTTTGCGGATCGCGAGAAAGCGCCTGAGCATAGGCCGTTTCAGCCAAATCAAGCTGTTGAAGCGCGAAGTGGGCGTTACCAAGACCGACAAACGGCATGGCGTTTTGCGCGGACGCATACTGGGTAGCCTGCGCGTACAATGTGCCCGCCTGCTGATACTGCTGTTGCTGATAGGACTGATCGGCAAGCTGGGTCAACACGTTTGCCAGATCATTACCCAACACCTGCTTCTGTTCGATTTCAGCCTCGCTTGCCTGGGGCAGTTGGCGATAAACAGTTTCATAGAGGGGGGCGGCTTTATCCAGTTGGCCGGTCTTATGATACGCAATGGCCAGGTTGGTTTTCAGTTGCGCGTCCCCATAGGATTCAGGCTCTTGCAAAAGCGCTTCATACTTGGTGATGGCGTCATCAATATCCCCCTTGGACTGAAGCACAAAGGCGATTTCTTTTTCCAGTTGATAACGCTCTTTTGGATCCTGTGTCTTATCCAGCACCCCGTTTAATTCGCTATAGGCCTGGTTATACTGTTTTTGCTGCACGAGTAAATTGGCGTACCAGTGATGAATCTGCTGATTTTCCGGCTGAACATCCAGGTATTTTTTCAAAGCGCCAATCGCCTGATCGTTTTTCTGTTCCTTTTGATACCCTTCGGCCACTTTTAATAGCAGCGGGTAACGCGTTTCATCCAGCGCATAGGATTGTTCGTAATTATGAATGGCATAAGCGTCTTGCCCCAGGGCGATATGGGCGTTTCCCATGGCTTCTAGAATATCGGCCTTGTTGCCTTCTTTGGCGTAGGCGGTTTTCAATTCCTCAAGGGCCAGCTCCGGCGCATCGGCTTGCGTCAGGGCACGGGCCAGGTTAATCGAATCGCTGAACTTGTCAGGGAAATTGCGTTTGATGGTTTCATAGGCATTTGCCGCCTGTTCCGGCTTGTTATTCACCAGGTATAAGTTGGCCAGGTAGCGCTGGGCTTCGTAGTGATTGGGGTATTTTGCCAAAAAGCGCTGGAAAGCAGCTTCAGCCTCGTTGTAATCAGCCGACTGCATCAGCACTTTGGCTAAATTGTAATAGCCATAGACATATTCAGGATTCTGGCGAACGCCCTGCTCATATTCGCGCTTGGCTGAAGCGTATTCACCAAGACTTTCATAAAGACCTCCCAAGCTGAAGTGAAGCATCGGGTCGTTGGGATTGAGCGCAATGGCTTTTTGATAATTGGAAATGGCCTCGTTTGTTTTGCCAAAGCTTGCAAGATAAGCGGCCAGGCGAACATAGTTCAGGTAATCGTTGGGAGCCCTGAAAACGGCTTGGCGAAACTCGGCTTCGGCTTTATCCCACTGACCGTCGCGCTCAAAATGACGCGCCTGGTTGAAGTGGTACAGGCTGGTGGAGGGGTCTGCGGCTGGCCCTTCGGGCATCGGATCGGCATAAGAGCTGGAGGAAACAGGAGCAAGCGCCGCACCTAAAAGAAACGACAGGGCAAGCAGCGGCATTATTTTACCCGCAAGCAAACGTTGCCCAAAAAGCGCTTGACCCTCCCCCTGATGATAAAGCCCCTGTAAAAGCCTTTGAGCGTATTGTACGGGATGCCCCATAGCTGCCAATCTCCTCAATCCATAATACTGCCTCTTCATTATAAGAGCCCAGCGGGCCGAAAAGCAAACCATAAAAGGAATTGGCATATTGCAAAAAGGTCTAAACACCTCCAACACTTATTATTACTTTTTATTGCGAAAATTGATTTTTCCCCTATAGGAATCTCACAAAAGCCCGAAGAGTCCCTTACAGCTTTCGTTATTAACGGCAAAACACCGTCCTGCAGAAAGCTTCCCCCAATAAAAACCTCCTGGCGCTAGGAGGCAGAAGTTTTAAGGGACAACCGCAGAATGAGCATGACCATTGGGGCAATCGACGCGATTATCGCTTCGGCCGTTTCCGGCAATGTAAGCTATATCGCCCTAAAAGAACTTTCAGGCCAGCTTTTCAGCAGCTCGCTTTCGGATAACACCGGCACCCGGCTGCTTGGGGAAAACAAGTATCGCAGCATTGATATATACGAAGTATTAAAGGCGCTCAATCTGGATCGCACCGACACCAAGATTATGATTCTCAGGCTTTTAAGGCGCTGGGATTTGATTGAAATTTTATATCTTCTGGATAAAAACCAGCTCATTAACGGCCTACAATTTTTTGACAAGCGAAAACTGCTGCGCCTGATGACCTCCCTTCCCAAGTCGCTGCTGATTAAAATGCTAAGGCACGTTTTCAGCATTGATGAAATCATCTCCAAGATGCCCACCTCAGAACTCTTCAATATCCTGCGCTCGGACAAGCTGCCGAATCGGGAATTGATTAAGGGCTTCTATTATATGGATATGAAATACCTGTTGCTTTTGATTTCAAAAATCACAGGGCAGGAGGTGTCAGGGCTTCGGCACCACGAGATTATGGACATTCTTTTCAAGACCAAGAAACGCCAGATTATTGAAGGGATGAAGTTTCTGCCCTTCAAGGCGCTGACTCCGATGGTGACGCTTCTGGTAAAACAAAACCCAGAACTGCTTGAAGAGATGAGCATGGGGTTTATGTTCAGGCTATTTGAAAGTATGAGCAAGGGTACTTTGATTTCCACTTTTGCCGTGGTGCCAAAAGACATTATCATCGAGCGTTTCCTAAGCCAGCTTCCCGATCAGTTCCTGCTTTTAACGGCAGCGCAGATTGACCCCAATACGCTTGAAAAATATCTCATCTCCAAGCATTCAGGTATTCTACAAAAGCTAGGCCAGGATTTGTAGGGCTTTATTTGTAGGGCTTTACAGGTTTTTTTTGGGGGGTGGGGCACAAAAAAGGCTTGAGTGGCGTTAGTAAACTAACCCCATCAGGGCCCTTTAGCCTTGTGTTCTTTTCAAATCCTTAGACAGCGGGCATAATGGGGCAAGCGTATTCTTTTATTACCAAACAAACGGAACCTCATCTTATGGCTTCACCTGTCAGCGCCTTTAACCCTCAGGCCACACTGTCCCAGCCGCAAACAGCAGCGCCTGCAACGCTCCAGGCAAACATGCCCCAGAAAGGGCAGCTTAGTCGGCAGCAACAGCAGGAAATTTTTCGCGACCGGATGATCCAAAAGTTACAGCAGCAGGCGGAAGCTCCCAAAAGCAAGGGCGAGGCCGTTGTCCGAAATATCTTCGATGGCCCGATGATCGCAATGGACTTGATTGTAGCCGGTGTAGCATGGGGGATCGGCGCCCTCATCAAAGCCCGGGGCTGGATGGATATTAAGCGCCCATGGCTCGCCCTTCTCTACCCCGTTGTAGGCTTTGCTTTTCGTGGCGTGTACTCGGCAGTTACTGGCAAGGTTCCTGCCCAGCAAAGCGCCGAGAGAAGCTTGCAAGCGCTGGGACTTCCCCCAGCCTCTTCAAGCTCGCCAAACGCGACAGCGGGCCTTGCCCAGACGATGCCGCAACCGCTTGCAACGACTGCTCCCCAGCAGCAAGCCACAGCAGCACCGGGCTATCCTGTTAAAACCTACACAGCCTGATAAGCCCCTTATTCAACTTATTCAACAGGCCCGAACAATCAAAACTCCGTCAACGACCTTGAACAGATTGGATTAGAAGTGATGCAGCCTATTATCCTTCCTTACCCGAACCCTAATCAATTAAGCGTGTCGCCGTATGGCGGGCCGGTAACACCCGGGGCTTTTTCACCCGTAACTTTGTCACAGAACGGAACTTCGGATAATCAGCAATCCCCGCTTGCCCAGGGTGTTAAAGCGGGCGCAAAGGCGTCTGTAAGCCCCAAGCAGTTGGGCATTGACGCCTTGATAGGCTTTGTCTGGGCTGGCTTGTGGCGAGTTGTGGACGAGTTTCGCGTCCGTTCGCTTAATAAAAAGTATCCGGGCGAGCTTTTTAAAGCGAATTGGTCCCTCTGGATGATTCCGGTGTTTGTTGCATTTGGCATGATTTTGCGGGCAGGTTTTAACGGCTATAACGCTTACAAACAGGCCAAAAACGAGCGGCAGGGCATTTCTTTTCAAATCTAGGACAAATCCGCATTTAAAAATTGCTTTTCCGGTCGCAACATCTCGTCATTCCAGCTTCCTTAGTGGCAGACCGTAACCAAAAATCAAATCATTTGCCAGTATGTCGGGGAGGGTGTACAATAATCTCCGTAATCAGCTTCTTGTTGTGCAAACAAGCTGTTGTGTACAACTCTATATAAAAGTCCGATTTTTAGGTTGGGGCCGTATTACTCTTCAAAACGCTGCACAGCAGCCTGATACAAACCAAAAGGCTCACACAGGATAGAGAAGCCAGCAAAAAGATAGAAACAAGATGGGAAACCAGGCAGCCAAAGTCTTTCAGAAATGCCGTTGGTACGATCCATACCCGCGCCTTTCGTTTGCCTTAAAACTGCTCAGCCTAGCACCGCAGCCGGTCAGGGCCCGCTGCTGGCATATGATCCTAGAGGAGACTGAAGCAGCCTTATCGCGCTTACTACAGGATGCTAGCGCCGAGCGCACGTTGGATCGCTTAATGGACGGCTGGCTGCTTGAGCAATCGGCAGACGCCGAGTTGAGCGGCGAACGGCGCCGCCCCTTACTGGCGGAGACGGAAAATCTTGGCCTTCGAGCATTGCTGCTTTTGAAAAACAGCCCCGATGCGGTAAAAGGTCAGGTTACAGGCAAGCTGTTAGCTATCCTGACCGAATAAAAAAACCTGTTTATTTTTTGTGGTTTTCATACCCTGTTTTCATGCTAGTGTAAGGAGGATTTTTACCTCAACGCATTTTTATTCAGTTTGATTGATTGGTTTGAGGGGCATCTCGGCAATCTGTTTCTAATTTCCCCTTTTTCGCCCGTGAGCACTAAGCTACCGGGCGTGTAACATTTTGATCATATTGTAGTAAATTTACATGACATTAAAACTTGCTCACGGTATAACAAGGTCAAACTCTAACTCTCTATCCTTTGTGCCTTTTGCAAGTCTTCTTTATGAGCTGCAGAGGCTTTTTTTTGCGCATTTACTCAGGCTCCGTGTGGCGTTCGTATTTTTTTGAAAACCCTTTTGAGTCCATAAGGTTAGGGCTTAGCTGAACGGCCTGGCGATATGCCCAATCTTTCAAGCCTGGCAACTGCTCCTTTTCAAGCGACAATACAGGACTATCGTCCTTTGGCTTGATTTTACGCGGCTTAATTTTATCCAGCGTATCAATCATCCGAAGATAAGCCATGTCGTTTTGAGGGTCTATCTGTAACGCCTGAAGATAAGCGTGCAATGCCTGCTCATACTGCTTGACGTTAAAGGCCCCATCGCCCACGGAAACACGCTGCCTGGACTGTTTACCCCTTGTGTCAATTCGCTCAATCGCCTGCCGTATGCCAGCAATTGCCGGAGCAGAGCTTGGGGCTCCGTCAATCTGGTAAACGTCAATGGCGCGTTGATACATCAGACGGGCACCGTTGTAATCGCGCAGCAGAAACAGCCTGTCGCCGCCAAGGGCGTATTCTTCAGCGGAAAAGCGTTCCGCCTCTGATTCCAGAGTGGTTCTTGCACCTTTAAACTCATTAGCAAGAAATAACGCCTCGGCACGAGCGATGGGATCCCGATTTTCCTGGGCCACAGGCAAAGACAAGAGATATTGCGTCCCATTATCGGCAGAGGGCAGGACAAAGCCCGCCACGTAAACACCCTTTCCCAAGGCGATTTTCATATCATCAAAAGACTGCTCGACCGTTATCGGCAGGCGGACTATGGGTAAAACCGAGGGCGGACTTTGACCAACGGGCATGTTCAGCGATTTTTCAAGCGCCTGGGCGTATTGAATGTTGGCGATTAACGGCTGGTAATCCGGTGCAAGGGCTGGCTGGATGCGACTGATTTTATCGATTTTGGCAATGGCGCCATCAAGATTGCCCGAGCGGACATTTTGATCCAGCGCGTTTTGTAAGGATTTCAACCAGCTTGGGTCAATGGCGATTGCCTTTTGATAGGCCTTTACACTTTCATCCGGACGATTCAGACTGTAATAGAGATCCCCCAGGCGTTGCCAGCTTGGGGCAAAGCCCGGCTTTTCATTTAAGACGCGCTGATGATAAGGAATGGCTTTTTCAAGCTCACCGAGTTTTTCATATTGGGTTGCAATCAGGTAATCGCGATTCAGATTCTTGCCATAATCAAGCGCCTCGGATTTCAGCGCGTATTGAATGGCGTCTGATGGGTAATCCGCCTTGGCAAGCAACTGGGCAGCCAAAAAATAATTGGCCTGATCATTCGGCTCGATTTCCATCGCCTGCGTAACGGCGTAACGGGCATTGGTCCAGTCGCCACTTTCCATATAAAGCCTGGCCATGCCACGAAGCGCGGGCACATATCGTGGCGCTTGCTCCAATGCCTGGCGCAACAACTGTTCCGCACCAATCAGATCTTTTTGCTCCATACGAACCAAGGCCTGTGTAACCAGGCTTGGCATATGAGCTGGGTTAATGCCGAGCGCCTGATCCAGCAAGCGTCTGGCATTTTCAAGCCTGTCTCTTGGCTCCACATTAGCAATGGATTGCTCGTAATAAAAGCGCCCCATGGCCTCCAGAGCATCCGGGTTTTGAGGATTTTTCAGAAGGGCTCGCTGCAGGGTTCGCTCTGCATTGGCAAATTCGCCCATCTGGCTTTCAATGCGAGCTTTTCTAAGTTGCGCCTGGGTATAGTCCGGATGCTGGTTCAGATATTCTTCCAGGATACTGAGTGCCGCTTCATTGCTTCCCTTGGCCAAGAGGGCATCCGCCTTGACAATCGCCTTGGGAAGCGTGGAGCGATGTGTATCGATTTCCTGGGCGAATACCGCCATCGGTAGCCAAAATGAAAGGGGCAGAATAAAGCAAAGCAGAATAAAAAAAGCCGAGGCGTTTACAGAATTTTTCATCAAATTATCCCAGTGTCTCCCTAGCGAATAGCATTTGCGCAAGCCTGTTTTAAAAAACCGTGACGCAGAATGACATTATAAATTTAATCTTAATCCAATTGAGAGGCAAAGCGTAGCCTTAACACCTAAGGCATTTCCCGGCGGCTCATTTGAGCCGCCGGTATGGCTCAATATGGAAGGGGTTTCGCCAGACCCGCTTGCTTTCTCCCGCTTGCCTTATTAATACCCCTCGTAATATGATGCTATCAGGTCGTGTGCCTTTAAACGAAAAGTGCTTTCAGGCCCTTTCACCAAACGCCCTAACATTGGCAGCGGATTATCCTTATATGTGTACGCGCCACGCGCAGGCATTTTTCAGGCCCTAATAAAGAGAGAAAAGCATACGGCATCTCGTTAGGTGCAATATCAGGCATACGCAACGGCTTTTTATTATTTAAGGGACATTCCATGTTACTGACAGGCTATCCTTTATTATTCCTGCTTTTATTATTTGCAGCCATCACCCCCTTCCTGCTTTTAGGGCTCTCTCAGGTGGTGCAAATCAAAAGCCCAAACGTTGTCAAAAACACTGCTTACGAATCAGGGATGCCCGTATTTGGCGACTCCCACATTCAATTCGATATCAAGTTCTACCTGTTCGCCCTTCTGTTTCTGCTCTTTGATATTGAAACGATTTTCCTCTACCCCTGGGCGGTGTCATTTGCGGACTTGGCTTGCAGTAAAGAAGTGCCTTCCTGTCTGGGGGCCTTCCCGATTGTTGAAATGTTCTTCTTCATCGGCGTCCTGCTGCTCGGCCTGATTTATGCCTGGAAGCGCGACGCGCTGAAGTGGCAATAAAACCAGGCTCACGCGCTGAAGTGGTAACAAAAACCAAGCAGCGAGAACGGAACGTAACACAACTTCAACCGTCATCAAGCTTGATTCCCCTAACGCAATTTTATCCCCACCCTTTTAACCCAAGTTAACTCAGGGCGGCCCAAACCTTTTTTCAGGAGACACAGGATTATGAGTACGCAAGACAATACGCCCGCCATCAGCGTAGCGGCAGATAAGCACAAAGATTCCACCGTTGGGCTTGAAACAAGCATGAACCCTGACACCAGCCTCATCACCAAGGTAAATCTTACCGAGACGCCTGCCAATCATTCAGAAGGCGAGCAGAAATCGATAGCCGGAAAGGTCATCGATAGCCTGCAAAATATGCTGGAAAGCCAGGGGATTCTGGTCACCAGCATTGACGCGGTGTACAACTGGGCTCGCTCCAACTCCGTCTGGCCAATGCTTTTCGCCACCTCCTGCTGCGGTATTGAAATGATGACGGTGGGCACCTCCAAATTTGACATCTCGCGTTTTGGTTCAGAAGTCTTTCGCGGAACGCCAAGACAGTCCGACCTGATTATCACGGCTGGAACCGTCACGCATAAAATGGCCCCGGCGCTGGTTCGCCTGTATGAACAGATGCCCGAGCCCAAGTATGTAATTGCCATGGGCGTTTGTACGGTTACGGGTGGGATGTATGAAAATGATTCCTACTCGGTGGTGCGGGGCGTTGATCGCCTGATTCCGGTGGACGTGTATGTTCCCGGCTGCCCACCCCGGCCCGAAGCGCTGCTGGATGCGCTGATTCAGCTTCAGAAAAAAATCCGCACCGAATCGATTGTCAATCGCAAGGCGCGGGCACAAAGAAACCGCCCCCGCGTAAAGCTTGGGCCCGGTGAAGTCTTGTTACCACTTCCCCCTGAAGAGGGTGGTGAGCCGCATATGCGCTGGGGTGTTCAGGCTGCGGCTTACGATGTTGAGAAGCTTCAACAGGAAGGCAAGTTAGCATTGGTCAGAGGAAACTGCAAATACCGTCATGAGCGAAGAGTCGGCTAAGCAAAACTCGCCTGAAGAAAAGGCAGAGACTGAAAACAAAGCAGCAGCCCCTCCCAAGGCGGATGCTGAAAAAGCGCCTGCGGCAAAACCTGCAGCTTCGACAGCCAAACCTGCCGAAGCACCGCCCCCGCGAGAGCCTGGCGAGTTTGGCAAAAGTCTTGAGCAGGCAGGCATTGCTGTTACCCATCTTGGCAAAGACGCCATGGGCATTGAGGCCATTGCGCTTTCAACCCACGATTTACTCAAAGGCGCAGAGCACTTGCGGGACAAGTGTGCGTTTGATCTGCTGGTTTCTTGTTCCAGTGTTGATTTCAAAACACACCGCCAATCGGTTTACCATTTGTATTCAATCAACCAAAACAAGACGCTTGCCGTCAAAGTGGATGCCGAAACGCGGGATGGCAAGGATTATTCGCCGAGCGTTTACCCCATCTGGCCTGCTTGCGATTGGCACGAGAGAGAATCATACGATTTGATGGGCATTCATTATGAAGGCCACCCCAACCTGCAGCGAATCCTGATGCCGGTTGACTGGCTGGGCCACCCGCTGCGCAAAGATTACACCGTCGACGACCCGCGTCTGGTGTGGAACGAACGATAACGATTAAAGCTTGGCGACGCTCTCACTAAGCGCATTCAATAATTTCAATTAAGGAACGTTTTGAGCATATGAGTACTTCCACTCAAACCCCAGCCTTCCCGGAGATTCCAGGCGTCCTGACAGAACAGGGCCTTTCCACCAATGACCTGGTGGTCAATATTGGGCCTCAGCACCCCAGCACTCACGGGGTTTTACGGTTAATCACCACGCTAAACGGCGAGGTGGTCAAAGACATGGAGCCTGTGATTGGCTATTTGCACCGCAGCAAGGAAAAGATGGGGGAAACCCGCTCTTATTTTCAATATCAGCCCACCATTGACCGGGTGGAGTATCTCTCTTCTTTTTATGACCATTACGCCTACGTAACAGCCATTGAGAAAATCTCCAACCTGATTGTCCCCCGTCGGGTTGAATACATTCGCATGATCACCATGGAGCTAAATCGGATTACCTCTCACCTGCTTTGGTTTGGCACCTTCCTGATGGACTTGGGCGCTACCAGCCCGCTCTTTTATGCCTTTCGTGAGCGCGAGGCCATCATCAAACTGTTTGAGGATGTCACTGGCGCTCGGATGATGTACAACTACTACCGTTTTGGCGGCGTTAACGCCGATCTGCCGGTGGGCTGGATCAACCAATGTCTGAAAGTAGTGAACGACCTTCCCAAAGCCTTTGACGAGTATGAAGCCATCGTCACGCAAAACCCGATTGTCCTGGATAGAACCATCGGCGTTGGAAAACTCACCAAAGAAGATTGCCTCAAGTACGGCGTGACGGGGCCAACACTACGCTCAACCGGCGTTTCACTCGATTTGAGAAAAACCAATCCTTACTCGGTGTATTCCGAAGTGGATTTTGACGTGCCGCTTGGCACCCACGGCGACGTTTATGATCGTTACATGATTCGGGTACAGGAAATGCGCGAATCGGTCAAAATTATCCAGCAGGCGCTCAAGCAGATTCCCGGCGGCGATACGGCCAATGTGGCCCAAAAAGAAAAAGAAATTGCCGAAGCGACCCGCCTTGCAAAAGAGCAGGGGCTTGACCCGACCAATATTCCCAAAATGGATCCCGACTGGTTAATCCAAGGGCAGAAAGTGAACCTGATGGTCTTTAAGCCAGCAGCGGGAGAGGCTATGTCATTGCTGGAATCGCCACGCGGCTTCCTGGGATGCTATCTTATCAGTGATGGTTCCCCAAAGGCTCTTCGGGTAAAATGGCGCGGTGCGTCGTTTTCAAACCTATCCATTTTGCCCCATCTGATGATTGGGAACATGTACCCGGATTTGATGCCAATTTTTGGTAGCCTGGACGTTATCTTACCGGAGGTTGATCGCTAAGCGTTATGAATATGAACCCTTTAACCAGTGAGCAGGTTGTCTCAAACGCCTATCCCCAATGGCTGGTTCAGTTGCTTGATGCGCTGTTCCGATTTCTTCATATCCAGGCAGACGTACCGCAAGCGCTAATTCTGCTTTTATGGGGCGTGATTCTCTTTACGATGGTGGCGGTTCTTGCCCAGGTAGCCGTTATCTGGATGGTGTTTCTGGAGCGTAACGTCCTTGCCTGTATGACGCAGCGAAAAGGCCCAAACCGTGTTGGCCCATTTGGCCTGTTACAAACGCTGGCCGATGGCATCAAGCTTTTATTTAAAGAAGACATTATGCACCGCGAGCAGGACAAGCTGCTTTCAACGCTTGGCCCTGCCATCTTCTTTTTGCCCTGCTTCGTCTTTTACGGGTTAATTCCTTTTTCAGAAGCGCTTCAAGGCGTCACGCTGCCTGCAGGTGCGCTTTTTATTTTCGCTATTTCATCCATTTCGGTTCTGGGCATTGTCATCTCCGGTTGGGGATCAAACAACAAGTATGCGCTGCTTGGCGGAATGCGGAGTGCCGCACAGGCCATCAGCTATGAAATCCCCTTGATTCTTGCGGTATTGGGGGTTGTGTTGTACACCGGCACGATGAACCTTCGCGATATCGTGGATCTTCAATTCTTTGCCCATCCCACCAGCACGATGGAGCCGATTGCCAGAAACTACATCGGCGCAAGTATCGATTCGCTGGGCGCGTTTTTTGGCCAGCTTGCAAATATTGGCCAATGGTCGCTATGGCGCTGGAACGTTCTGACAATGCTGCCGGTGGGTTGCCTGATTTTCTTTATCTGCGCTATTGCCGAAGTCAACCGAATTCCCTTTGACTTGCCGGAAGCGGAAAGCGAGCTGGTCAGCGGTTATAACACGGAATACAGCGGCATGAAATTCGCCCTGTTCTTCCTGGCTGAATACGCCGCGCTCTTTGCAATGTGCGCCTTTACCGTCGCATTCTTCTTTGGCGGCTATCATTCGCCCTTCGGCTTTTATATTTCAGACACGGCCCTCTTGCGCAACGCCTTGCCGCAAATGCCTGCTGAAATCTTCACAATGCTGAAGCAGTTGGAGATGATCAGCTGGTTCACACTGAAGACCTACTTCTTTATCTTTGTTGCCATGTGGTGGCGCGCGACGCTTCCGCGCTTAAAGCCCGATCAATTGATGGGCTTTAGCTGGAAGTTTCTTCTGCCGCTGGCGCTGGTGAATATTTTTGTCATCACCTTTGAGCGTTACTGGCACATTGCCTGGCCAGCACCGGGGCAGGCCGTTCTCTTTGAAAACTGGCAATTTATTGCCTGGCTTGCAATTGCCCTTGTCGCCTTCGGAGGTTTCGCCATTCTTTCAAGCAACCTGCTCAATGACAAGTTAAATGCCCGCCTGAGCAATCGCTAGCCTGGATTTATTCTTCATTTTGAAATGCCCATATACAGAGACCTGAAACATCATGCTAAACACCAAAGAAAACCGAGTATTAAGTGGCCTAAGCGCCATTGGCCAAGGGATGGCGACTGTCTTCAGCCATTACTTTCGCCCGCCAATCACGCTTGAATACCCTGAAGTGTTGCCGGATTTAAGCGACCGCTTCCACGGACGGCTTTGCCTGTTAACCAAAAGTGACGGCACCGACTTGTGCATCGGCTGCAAGGCGTGCGCGCGCGTCTGCCCTTGTAACGATCTGATTCAGATTGAGGCCCACAAGGACGAGTTTAAGAAGCCGGTTATCGACGTGTTCACCATCGACCTGGGGCGCTGCATATACTGCGGCAACTGTACAGAGGTCTGCCCCGTGGACTGCATTAAGTTTGTGCAGGACTTTGAGCTTTCGGATTATTCGCGCGAAGCCCTGGTGCTGGATAAGCATGACTTGACGCTGGATGGCGATGAATCCAACCAGTGGCGCGAACAGCGCGGAATGGCCCACCCCAAGGATTAATCAGTCTTTTAATCACTTTCTTGAATCAGCGTTAAAAATAATAGAGAAACTATCGATAGGTTATTGCCAATTATGATCGATCTCATCATCTTCTGGGTTTTTGCCTCCATTGCGATTATCGCAGCCGTGGGCGTGGTGACCAATAAAAGTATTATCAAGGCGGCCTTGATGCTGCTGGCCGTCTTTTTATCGCAAGCCGCCTTTTTTGTCCTCAACAACGCTGACTTTCTGGCCATTGCGCAGATTCTGGTCTACGCCGTCGGCCTGACAATCGTCCTGCTCTTTGCCATTATGTTTACCGGGGATAAAACCCAGCTTGAGGCCAAGCCGGTTTCGCGCGGAGCAAAGATTATGACGACACTGATTGTTCTGTACACGGCCTTTCTGCTCTTAAGCGCTCTGGCGTATCCTTTCCGCAGCGTTGTGCTGCCGCCGGACTCTTTCCAGGTCATCTCTCTCTTGAACGAAGGTTCCACCCGAATGCTAGGCCAACTGCTCTTTAGCCGTTACGGCCTTCCGTTTGAACTGGCCTCCATTCTTTTAACGGCAGCGATGATTGGCGCCATTGTCCTTTCCAAAAAATCCTTCACGGATGAGGAAAATGACAGCGTGAAGTACAGGCTCGATCTTTCAAGCCATCCGACCGAGGAGGCAGAAGGCGCCTACCGCACGTCACTTACGGTGCCTAGACCTCTGGATCGAGAGCTGGAAGGCAGCGCCAAGTAAGATTTTTGATTTCAACTTTTTTATTTTATTCAATTATTTCCCTTTAAAACTTTAGCAGTACACGGAGTTAACGCACCTTATGTACCCCTTACTGAACCAGATGCAACAAAGCAGCCCCTTGGCCATTGGTGATGGCGTTACGCTTGCCCACTTCTTGGTCCTGGCGACTGTGATTTTCTGTATCGGCCTGTATGGCGTTCTCACCGGCAGAAACGTGATTCGCGTCCTGATCTGTGTCGAGTTGATGATGAACGCTGTTAACATTAACCTGGTGGCGTTTAACCGTTTTGTTGAACCGACGAAGCTTGAAGGGCAGATTTTTGCGATTTTCGTGCTGGTGGTGTCAGCAGCCGAAGCGGCCGTGGGCCTTGCCATTGTCATCGCGCTCTACCGCCTGCGCTCATCGGTTAACATCAACGACTATAACGAGCTGAAAGGCTAAATTGCCAATTAGCGGCTATTTTTCATAATATCTTTAAAAAAAGTAATCATTTAAGAGGCAAACGCAATGCACCTGTGGTTTATGGATATCAACACCGTCTGGATGGTTCCGCTTTATCCGCTGCTGGCCTTCCTGGCGATTGTCATCCTGCGTGGGTTTACCGACGTTAGAGCAAGAGTCCGTTTGGGACATCCCCCAACTGAACCGGTTGGCAACAAAATGTTCTTTATGGCGCTGACAGTGGGTGCAACGTTTCTCGGTTTGCTTCACGCCGTAGGTACTGTTTCCTGGCTTTTAGGCCAGGAAGCTGGACACGTGCAAGCGATTGAGCGCAACTGGACTTGGCTTCAAGCCGGGGATTTCAAATTCTCGCTGGGTTATCTGGTTGATGCAATGTCGGTGATGATGCTGTTTGTCGTTACCTTTATCAGCCTTTTGATTCAAATTTACACCCACGGGTATATGGAAAAGGATGCTGGCTACGCTAAGTTCTACAGCTATCTGGCGTTGTTTAACTTTTCAATGCTCGGCCTGGTGTTAAGCACCAACCTGTTTCAAACCTACATTTTCTGGGAGCTGGTCGGTGTCAGCAGCTATTTACTGATTGGTTTCTGGTTCCACAAGCCTTCAGCCGCCGCCGCTTGTATCAAGGCCTTCCTGATGAACCGCGTGGGCGACTTTGGTTTTCTCATTGGCATTTTAGGCTTTCTCTACTTCAGTTGGGGAAGCTGGCAGAATTATCTCTCGGTGCATCCTGAGCAGGCCGTGCTCTCCTTCCAGGCCCTAGGCGTTCTTGCCCCGCAGGTTCTGGGAGCCGCCGGCGCCGGGCTTTTTAGCTGGATATGTGTTCTCCTCTTTATGGGGCCAATGGCCAAAAGCGCACAAGTTCCTCTTCACACCTGGCTTCCAGACGCAATGGAAGGCCCTACCCCCATTAGCGCTTTAATTCATGCAGCCACCATGGTTGCAGCAGGCGTTTACCTGGTGGGTCGTCTTTATCCGGTCTTTACCCCCTCAGAGGCAGCCCTTCCGGTTGTAGCCATCATTGGTTGTATGACGGCATTGATTGGGGCGACCATCGCCTTAACGCAAACCGACATCAAAAAGGCGCTGGCCTATTCGACCATGTCGCAGTTGGGTTACATGATGGCGGCAATGGGTGTTGGTGCATTTGCAGCGGCGCTTTTTCATCTCTTTACCCACGCCTTCTTTAAAGCGATGCTCTTTCTTTGTTCAGGCAGCGTGATTCACGCCTGCGAGGATGAGCAGGACATGCGCAGAATGGGTGGGCTTCGTGCCAAGCTGCCGCTTACGGCCTACACTTATCTGGCAGGAACGCTTGCCATTGCGGGATTTCCGCTCACCAGCGGCTTTTTCTCAAAAGATATGATTCTTGATGGCGCGTTTCATTACGGCGCACCGGTGATTTATTGGGTACTCACCGCCACTGCCGCACTGACCGCCTTTTACATGATGCGCACATACTTATTAACCTTTGAAGGCAAGTACCGTGGCGAAGCCCACGTTCACCACGAGCATCCCTGGATGGTCTTACCTCTGGTCATTCTTGCGGTTCCTTCGCTTGGCGTTGGCTATCTTCTTTCCGGTTTTTTCAGCGAAAAACTGGCCTTTGCGCATTACATCCACTTTGATTTCGTGCCCCCCGGCGCTACGGCGGTTCATCACCCGGAAAGCCTGATGGCCCTTCTGACAAGCCCCACCACGTTGATATCAACGGCAATGGTGTTTGCCGGGCTCTTGCTCTCCTGGTTCTTTTACGGCACGGAAGCCGGTCGCCAGGTGCCTGAAAAAATCCGCACCGCTCCGGTGCTTTCAAGCTTCAACAGCTTGTTTGCGCATAAGTGGTACTTTGATGAAATCTATACTTTCTTTGTGGATAAAATCTATCTGGTCTTCGCCAAAGGATCCGCAGGCTTTGACCGTCAGGCCATTGACGGCCTGGTCAATTTCAGCGGCCAAAGCGTTATGGGATCGGGACAGGCGCTGAAGCAACTGCAAAGCGGTCGCGTTCAAACCTACATCGCCGTGATGTTTTTTGGCGCGGTGGTGCTGGCGCTGTTTATGATTTATTGCCTGTATTAAATTTAAAATTCATCCGTTTATTTTTAGAAAAAATGGAGCTGACGCAGTGATTCTGCCTGAATTTATCACCAACCATTACCTATCGATTCTTTTCCTGCTGCCGTTGCTGATGGCTTGTATCGTGCCGCTGATTAGCGAAAAGAACGACGGGAAGTATCTCCACTGGTTTGGCATTGGCGGCTCGGCCCTTTTGTTTCTTTATAGCGCCCTTGGCTGGCAAGGGGTTGTGGCCCCCAAGACCGAGCAGTTTTCGTGGATTCCATCGTTGGGCATTTCCTATGCGGTTGGCAGCGACGGATTGACGATTGCCATGGTGCTTCTGACCACTTTCCTGCTGTTAATGGCTTGCGTGGCCAGTCTCACCAACATCAAAAAACGCCTCAGGCTCTATTATTCAATGCTCTTTGTTCTAACCACGGCTGTTTTGGGCGTGTTTATCTCGCGTGACTTTTTCCTCTTCTTCCTCAGTTGGGAATTGGAATTGATTCCCATGTATCTGCTGATCGCCATTTGGGGTGGCCCCAGGCGCGATTACGCGGCGATTAAGTTTGTCCTCTACACGCTGTTTGG
Organism: Vampirovibrionales bacterium; assembly: GCA_035285165.1. Lineage (GTDB taxonomy): Bacteria > Cyanobacteriota > Vampirovibrionia > Vampirovibrionales > Vampirovibrionaceae > JAYKHP01. The sequence goes on from JAYKHP010000026.1 coordinate 22,444, forward strand.
CTCCATCTTCCTGGTGGCTGCAATTTTAGGCATCTATTTCTACGCGCAGAACGCGGGCGTATTAACCGAAACACTTTTCCTGTTTGACTCGCTACCCTTAATGCTTGGCCAGGGTTTGCCGCTTACGGCCCAAATCCTTCTTTTCTCGGGTCTTTTTATCACCTTTGCCGTCAAGCTTCCGATGGTGCCTTTCCATACCTGGTTACCCGACGCGCACGTAGAAGCCCCCACCCCCATCTCCATGCTTTTAGCGGGTATTCTTTTAAAGATGGGCGCGTATGGGATGCTGCGCTTCTGTTTTGGTTTCTTCCCCGAGGCCGCATCGGTTATGGCGCCTTATGTGGCGCTTCTGGCCTTTATCAATATCGTTTACACGGCAGGGGTTGCCCTGGTGCAGAGCGATATGAAAAAACTGATTGCCTATAGCAGCGTCAGCCACATGGGCTTTGTGCTGTTGGGGCTTGCGGCGCTCAATCCGCTGGGCTTTAACGGTGCCGTTTTTGTAATGTTCAGCCATGGTCTTGTCAGTGCCGCGCTCTTTATGTGCGTGGGTACTCTGTACACCAGAACGCACAGCAGACAGATTGCTGACTACGGCGGATTTGGCACCCAGACGCCGATTATTTTCTACTTTTTCCTGTTTATGGGAATGGCAAGTCTTGGCTTGCCGTTACTGGTCAGTTTTGCAAGCGAATCAATGGTATTTTACGGCGCGTTTGTCTCAAACGCCTTTCAGCAGATTCCGCTTGGCCTGTTCACGCTTGACTGGTCGATGCAGACCATTACGATTCTCAGCGCGCTGGGTGTTGTCATTGGTGCCGCTTACCTGCTCTGGCTGTTAAAACGAGTGTTTTACGGCCCACTGCAAGATCGCTGGAAGACGCTTCCCGATGCCAGCAGAAGCGAGGTGTTCGTCCTGGGAACGCTTGCGGTTCTGGTGCTTCTTTACGGCTTCTTCCCGATGCAATTAACCAAGCACTTTGAAGCCGAGGTCAGTAAAATTGCCCAGGCATACGGTAAACAGCAGTACGTCAGTGTGATTCCTCAGAAACCCTGCCATTTGCCGGGTGAGAAACACACCGCTAAAGCTTCCAGGCAATAAAGTTCAACTTATCTTTCAGTCCTTATAAAAAATTCAAGGCCGAACAGGAGACCACTGTCTACCATGACCCCCGAATCCTTTTTTAATCCTTTTCTGCAATTTATCCTCAAGCAGAACTTGCATCTCATTAGCCCGGAGCTTGTGGTGCTTGCGGTTTTGCTGCTTGCAATCGTCCTTCTGGCCTTTGGTAAAAACGAAGCCGAACGCGAACAAAGCGTCTGGGCCATTTCGTTCCTGGGAACTCTGGGGGCCATCGTCACCCTGATTACCCTTTATATTCAGTATTACGCGCCGGATGCGGCGGCACTGGGCAGCACCCTGCCCCAAAGCTATGGAAACTGGATGAACCAGTCCGTTTTCTTTGGCATGTTCGAGGCGGATCAATTCAGCCTCTTTGTGCGCGGCCTTATCCTGTTGGGAACTCTCTTTGTCATCTCCTTTTCAAGAAATTTCATCAAAGAACGATCAGAAGCTCAGGGTGAGTTTTACATCATCCTCTTAAGCGCCACCCTGGGAAGCTTACTGCTCAGCGGCGCACGCGATCTGATTATGCTCTTTGTGGCGCTTGAAACCCTCAGCGTTTCCTCCTACATTATGGTTGGTTTTTTCAGAAATACGAAAGCCAGCACGGAAGCGGCCCTGAAATACTTGCTCTACGGCGGTGCTGCAACGGCCATTTTGCTGTTTGGCTTTTCGCTGTTTTATGGTCTTTCAGGCAGCACGGACTTTACCCAAATTGCCAATCATCTGCGCACGGCAGACACGTCTTATCCGATGCTTGCCATTGCAAGCGTGATGGTGGTGGGCGGCTTTGCTTTCAAACTATCGGCAGCACCTTTCCATATGTGGGCGCCTGATGTTTACGAGGGCGCACCGACACCGGTGACGGCCTTCCTGTCGGTCGTCTCCAAGGTGGCTGGTTTTGCGATGACCATGCGCTTTTTATACATGCTCTTTCCCAATTTTGAAGAACTGCTTCAAACCTCGGCGCTGGTTGATGGCCGACCCATCGGTTTTGGCTTGTACGAGGCGGTGTTTGCTGTTATCGCCCTGATTGCCATTCTCTCGATGGTCATTGGCAATGTCGTGGCGCTGACACAGAATAACATCAAGCGTCTGCTTGCCTACAGCACGATTGGCCATGCGGGTTATATGCTGCTGGGGCTTCTGGTCTTAAGCCAGAGCGGTCTTTCAAGCCTATTGTATTATCTTTTGTCTTATCTGTTCACTAATCTCGGCGCTTTTGCCGTCATCATTTACTTTAACAGCCTAACCGGCAGTGATGACATCAACGCATACGCGGGCCTTGTGAAAAAGCGTCCCGCCCTGACACTGATTTTTACCATTTTCCTTCTATCGCTTGCCGGTATGCCCATTACCGCTGGTTTCTTCGGGAAGTTCTTCCTCTTCCAGGCGGTGGCCCAGGCTGGTGCATGGCATTTGTGGTTGGTGGTTATCGCCCTTCTCACCAGCACCATTTCCATTTACTACTACCTCAACGTGGTGCGTTTGATGGTCATTGCCGAACCTTCCGCCGAAGTGGAGGCGATGAGCCCCGAGCCTTCACAGCTCAGTTTTTCACCGGTTGCCATCTCCCTTGGGCTTTGCGCCTTCGCCACCCTGATGATAGGCGTTTTAGCCGAACCTTTCCTGCAATTAAGCGCGGATTCGGTGAGGGATATGGGGATGTTGCAAATGAGTCCGGTATCCGAAGTGCAGCAGATGCATGAGAAAACTAAAAAAACCACTTCGAGCGTTACGCTTATCGAAAAAGTGATTGCCAAGCATTAAACCAAGCAAGAAATGAAAAACGATGACACCCTGGATTTCTAATCGGATGTTCAGGGTGTTTTATTTTTCAGGGTCGTAATATTGGGCGTTACCCGCTGAAATGTTATTGAAAACAATCGGCATGGTGTAGTGGCAAATGGCCCATACTGCAGCCGTCGTTAAAGCCGAAATCGCCAATGTGCCGATCAACTCGACCATGGCTTGTCCACGGGCTTGTCCACGCACTGACTGATAAGGCTTTGAGGTTTTTTCTTTTACGGTGGGGGACTCCTTCATTTGCACCCTTTTCATAAAATTACGGACTATCCGTGTTATAGGCCTCCTCACGCAAAACAAAACCTTATTTTAAGCTTTGTAAATGCAGACCCCTTTGAAGAAGTTGCCAAGCTTGTTACAAAGCAATTCAATTTGTTTATCGTCTGGCCGAAAAGGGTAAGAAAGAATCAGGCGTTCCAGGATCAAGCGAGGATATCAGCAGCAAGCCACTCTTGATAATCAAAATGAGAGAGAATTTTGCTATGGCCGTTCTTAAAAATCCAGTCTACCCAGTGTTTTCAGGTGCTTTTTACCGAAAACGCTATCAGGGTGCCAACGCCATCCTCATGATAGGCGTTATGCTGGTTAGTCTGGCTGTTTCCTCTCTAACAATCGATACGGCCTACATCCTGACTTTTCAGAACCAATTGCAAACTGCTGCTGATGCGGCATCCCTGGCAGGGACGTTGGAGCTTATCAAAAGCAAATCAAGCACCACCATTGGCAGGATGGATGATGTTGAAGAAGCAGTGGAAGAGGTTATCAAGGCCAATTTGCCCAATGTCGTCCTGGATCCCGATGATATCATCGTGGGTTACGTGGATCCGGTCACCAAATCTTACAACATGAATCATTTCAATTTACCGCCAAGCGGCGCGACACCGTTTTTAGCCACCGGCGGCTATAACGCGGTTCGCGTTGCGATACGATACACCGATGACAGCTTGAACGGGCCGGTTGGAACGATTATGGCAAAAGTTTTTGGCGTGGACACCACGGAAGTCCAGGCCTATTCGGTTTCACTGATGGATCAGACCGTCAGCTCGGTAGGCAGCGGAGGCGGCTTAAGACCCATTTACGCCTGTCAGGCCCAAGTCAATCAAGCCTTTGCCAGTGGCAACCCTCAAAGCCATGTTGCACAGGTTTACGGGCAAAAATTTGCACTTGATGGGAATGATGAAATTGAGGGATGCCCGGAATTGGGAACCGGGAACTGGGGATTTGCCGACCTGAGGGATTGCGATCCTGGGGTGCCCGGTGCCAATGATACGGCAAAATGGTTTGACGAAGGCTATGAGGGCACTGTTGAAACCGGCAAATGCTACAGCACGCAAGCGGGTAATTTCCTGAGCAACAGCAACGTGCGCGAGGCTATCGATAAATTAATCGCCAATGAAACAGTCATTCTGTTACCTGTTATCAATACGTTTGAGGGAACAGGTTCCAACACGGAGGTGAGTGTATCGGGTTTTGTAGGCTTTGTGGTCACCGGCTATGTTTCAAACGGGTCTGCCAATCAGCGCCATATTGAGGGATATTTTACCCAGGCGTTGTGTCGCGCAGGTTGTACCACAGGCAACACGCCCACCGGCCCAGGCCTTGCCGTTGTTAAACTAAGGCTTGCCTCCGATCAGGGCTATGATCCCGACCTCTATGAAGAATAAGCCGGGGGAGGAATAAGCCAGGGCAATTTTAACCCTGTTCCGGTTTTATTGGGAAAAGCATTTATTGCTGTTTTCCATCTAAATGGGAGGGTTAAAGTCTATGGCAATGGGTTCTATAAATCTAACTGGCGCAGGCGCCCCGAATAATTTTGCCAATTTCAACGGTTTATCCACCACCACCGGGCTATCTGGCGGGGAAACCTTCCAGTTGATGCTGCCTTATCAGGCCAAGCTCCTGATTTATGACCAGAACAAGGAAATCATCCAGAAGCTGAATGCCCTTCAAATCGGTCAACAGCAAATCATGGACAAAATGGGCCTTTCGCCGCTTACGCAAGCACAACCGGATTTGTTTATCCGCACCAACCCGCAGGAATTGCAGCGGCTATAAGCGGGTATTTTGGGGTTTTAATGCGGCTATCTGGCACTAAACGCGGAACAGGCCGTCAATTCGGCTGAGGATATCCTCTTCCTCAAGCTCGGCAAACTCCTTGTTCATCGCCAAAGCATGACTGTAAAATTTGGCGGCAATCGCCGTATCGCCCAATGCCTCGTGAGCCCGGCCCTGGTTAAAGCAGGCCAGCGTATAATCCGGGTTTTGCTCAAAGGCTTTATGAAACATTTCTCTTGCCTTCTCAGGCCTGCAATATTCATCCAGGTAAATCACGCCCAGGTTGTTATAGGCAATCGGGTTACTTGGCTTGTATTGAAGCGACTTATGATAGGCATCAATGGCCTCTTCGTTCTTATCCAACTGCCACAGCAGGTAGCCAATGGTGCTGTAGCAATCAGCATTTTCCGGCTCGTAGCTTAAAAGGTACTGGTAAGCGCCAATGGCGGATTCGTAATGGCCCTGCTCGATATAGAGATCGGCAAGCTGGGCGATACAATCAAGGTTCTCAGGGTCAAGGTCGTATGCGAGTTGAAACATTTCCAGGGCCGCCTGTGGGTTACGTTTCACTTGGTGATAAAGGGTGCCTAAAGTCTGCGCGACAGTGGCCGTCCAAACCGGGTCATCGCCGTTTTGAACCGCTTTTCGGTATTCCTGAATCGCGCCGTCATAATCCTCAAGCTTAAAGAGGACATAGGCCATATTGCTATGCAGATAAGGGTTCTGGCCTTGGCGTGGGTGCTGGTCTTCACTCTTGGCGATTTCCTTAAAGTAAAAAAGCGCCTTGAGATATTCGCCCTTGTCTGTCAGCAGCCTGGCCAGTTGATAGCTGATGTCGATATCGTTTTTGGCAGATGTGGATTGACGGGCTTCTGAATGCGTAAGCGCCTTTTCATAGCAGGCAATGGCGTTATCCACATCCTGGTGATCTAAATACAATCCTGCCAGTTTCTTTAGAAGCTGGGCGTTATCCGGCTCAAGCTCCTGGGCGCGCTGGTAATAATAAATCGCCGTATCCGACTGCCTGCGGCTGCGGTAGAAATCGCCCAGCTTATGGAAGAAAACAGCCTCTTCAGGCAGTTTCTGGCAGCCATAATCCAGAAGCCACATGCTGGTGGCAGCCAAACCCAGTCGCCTGCTGGCCTGGGCCAGGCTTAAAAGGCCATAAAGCTGAACATCGCTGATAAGCGCCGTTTTAAAAACGTTAAACGCGTAGGCATCGCTTGGAAGCTGCATTAAGCCAATGGAAAGCTGTGTTGCGCCCTGTACGCCCCACTGCAAACGTTTAAAAAGCGAGGGCGTCTTTATGTTGGCCTTAGCGGCTTTGGTTCTGGCAGCATCTGTATAAGACTTCTGGAGTTCAGGTTTTCCAAGCGCCTTTTGCATCAACAGTCGACCATAAGCCATTCGGGGTCGGGGAGAACCTTTGGGAGACTTCTCAATCACCGCTTTAAACGTTTTGATGGCCGCATCCATCTGGCCCGCCTGGCCAAGGAAGTAACCGAGGTAAAGGTTGGCTTCTCCCAGCTCAGGGTTCATTGAAAGCGCCGTCTGGCAATATTGAATTGCGGTTTCAACATTCATTTCGCCCTTGTCAAAGAGGGCGGAGGCCAGTTTGACGTAGCCTTCGGCAAGCGAAGGATTGTTTTCAAGGGCTTTTCGGTAGCAGTTAATGGCAATATCCAGGTCACGGCTGGCTGAACGCGTTAAAAAGCCGTCGTAATGGCGATTACCCAGCTTGAGAAAATATTCGGCGGACTCCTGTTCCAGTTGGATCTGGTTCATCACCAGCACTGGAAACTGGAGAAGGTTCTCCGAGTTTTCTGTTTGCGGCTCGGGCTGGCGCTCAGGGTGCGGAAGTGGGAAAAATGCCGTCATACTGGGTATGGAACCTCTTGCTCACAATGCAACAGTTGCAAACCGACTATATAAAAGGCAGCCTGAAGGGCTTTACCCAGGCAAAAGCAGCGCTATGGCGCGTGGTCGGTTCGGTTGATATGAACCAGGTGTTTCGCGTGTTACCCCAAAAGTTCGATTGAAAATAGAAATACTGGAGAGAAACTAAGAAGGGGAAATGCAATAGAAAAGAAAACCTGGCTGTTTAAGAGCTATCGGCGGCAGGATATAAAACTTTACACTTTTGGCGGGATTATTTTAAAAAGCATCCAAAAGCCAAGCGGGTATGCCCTTTTCCCATTGAGGGAGGGGAGGAGGTGGCCGAAGACCGGATGAGGGGTATTTTTGTCAGAAATAATAAGGGTTCAGGCCAAACGCCATTCTGCTAAGCATACCCATCTTTTAAGGAAAGGCAAAAATTTCCTCGTCTGATGGCAAACTTTTTGATGGCAAACCCTACTCGGCAAGGCGGGTGTTGAACCACCAGGTGGCAAAAACGAAGAGCAGTATTGCGCTTAGAGCCAATACCAGCACATATTGAGGGTCTATTTCGCCTTTAAGCAGCAAATTACGTCCTCCGTCAAAGATGGCCGTGGTGGGAAGCCAGCGCACCGTGGGCAGAATCCAGTCGGGCAGGCTGTCAATGGGAAAGAACAAGCCGCCCAAATAAAGCAAGGGCGTGATAAAAATCGTCTGTGACTGGGCGATATTATCCGGCTTTGGCAGCGTCGTGCCCACCAAGGCGCCTAAGCAGGTAAAGACGATACTGCCTGGAAACATCAGGAGCAAATAGGGCGGCAGGTTCTGCCAGGGGATACTCACGTTGGAGAGTAAGAGTAAAATGGTCGCCACGATAGCGCCTTTGATCAGCGCCACGCTGAAACCGCCTAAAATCTGCCCGATGATAATATCCGAAGTACTCACCGGCTTGATGCGGTACTCGTCAATCATTTTCTGGTGCCAGCGATCCAGCCACAGCCCCCAGGCGCCGCTTCGATAGGCTTCCATTAGAACCGTCATCGAAATCAGCCCCGGCGCGATAAACGCCATATAAGAGACGCCATCGACATCGCCGATGTAATCCCTCAGGCCCAGGCCAAAGGCCAGAAAAAACGTCAGCGGAATGGCCAGCGTATTAATGAGCTCAGGCCCCCAACCCTGCACCTCCTGTAAAAGAACTTTTTTATAAATGGGCAGGATACCCTGGCGACTGAGCTTAAAAAAGATAGACGGATCAAGCATGGTCATTAATTATCCTTCTGGCTAGGTCGTAGGAGCGCTATGATTAACTGCGGCGGCCATGTAGACTGTTTCCATATCCACCTGGGTTTCGCCCACCTGTTGAATATCAGCCCAGTCCAGTTGGGAAAGCAGCGCCTCAACGGGCTGATCTTCAGGCAGCGTCACGCGCAAATGGTTTCTGGAAAACCGGTTTACCTCGGGATACTGAAGCGCTTGAAGCTTCGGCAGGTAATCATCCGCCTTGCCCGCATGGAAAATGACATCAAACGTGTTTTTAGGTGAAATAGCCCGCTTCAACTCCGTTGGCGTACCGCGCATCACCACTTTACCGGCATTGAGAATCATCACCTGATCACTTAAGGCGTCGGCCTCTTCCATATAATGGGTCGTCAGCACCACCGTTGCCCAGGATTTAAACTGTTCAATCGTCTCCCAGATTTCACGCCGGGCTTCCGGGTCAAGGCCGGTACTGGGCTCATCGAGAAACAATACGGTGGGCTTGTGAATCAGCGCCCGGATTAAAACGGCCCGACGCTGCATACCCCCTGAAAACTCATCGGTATAATCATATCGACGCTCGTAGAGATTGACCTGATGCAGCAATTCGGTAATTCGCCCCTCGTATTCCTTTTTAGGAATCCCGTGAAGCTGCGCATGCAGACAAAGGTTCTGCCAGAGCGTCAGGTATTTATCAAAATGATTCTCCTGCGTCACAATGCCAATTTGCTGGCGCACCTGCATGATGTTTTTCTGGATATCGAATCCACAGATGCTGGCTGTTCCTTCGCTGGGACGGGTAATGGTGGTTAAAATCCTCAGCAGGGTTGTCTTACCCGCACCGTTATGACCCAAAATACAGAAGACAGAACCTTGCTGGGGGCTAAAACTGACATTTTCAAGCGCCTGGATGATTCTGCCATGTCTTGAAAAGCGCTTTGAAATGCCCTCAGCCCAGATTGCCCGGCTTTCAGGATCGTCTTTACGGTCTTGAGAAGCGCCCGTAAGATTATGGTTATGCGAAGGAGAAAAGACAACGTCTGACATACTTAGGACTCATCACTTATTCATTCATACATAACAAAGTGCGTTTAAAAACGTAGCACCGTAAAGGTAATCCCCTCGTTTTGGGGGTATCCCAAATCAGCAGCCTCCCATATTATTGTAGTATGCTCGGACCAACTCACCTAGCCTGACACTTAATAAGAGCCGTGAAGAAAAAGGTGAAAGCAGGAAATCACCGATGCTGAAACGATAAAAGGCGATGGCATCAACTAAAACGCTACCAAGCAAAGGATGTAACGCTTTTTAACAGCTTTTTTAAAGCTCTGCCGCATTCAGGTCGATACCATCCGCATACAGCCTAGTTCTCGATTCAGGCCACAACCCTCATCTTTTCCCACGTGAGATTTTCCCCACAAACGTAAAACGCCTTTGTCCGCTTGGGCAAACCCTGAGCATTGATTGATTCAGTATTTATCTCAATATTTTTTCTAGAGGTTAGCGTTCCCCATGAGCCACGAGCCGTCCTTCAATCCCCATTCCGTTGTCTCCTCAAGCGGGGGCGATCATCTAAACGACCCGCTGGAAGCGATTTACGCCCTAAACATCGGGGATTTTGTAGCGGAAAGTTTTATCTCAGAAGACCTGCTCAATAAAATCAGCCAACGAATCGCTGATGATCCGGCCAAACTGAGAGCCCAACTGGAAGAACTGGTTCAGATTTACTCGGTGGAAAAAACCCTTGGCATTCTGGGCTTTGAAAACACTCAGAATTTCGTTCTCTATGATTCGGTCAGCCAGACGCTTGAGCGCATGTTTCAGGTCGATGCCTGCCATCTTTTTCAAGTCGCTAATAAAGAAAGCGGTGACGCGTATCTTAGCCTGAGCGGCACGTCTTGTGATATGAAGGGCGAAAACCGCTGGGAGCTGGGCGTTCAAACCCGCGCCAACCACTGGCTGAGCGATGTGCTTAGAGGCTTTGAGCCTGTTATTGTCAACGACGTTCAAAAACTGCCCAACTGGAAAGCAATAAGCCCGCTTGGTCAGGAAAAAACCGTGTCCCTTTTGGCGGCCCCCTTAACCGAAGGCGGCAAGGCAACGGGCGTTCTGGTCTTTGAACGTCATTCAAAACAGGCAGGCACCGTGCAATTTTCAGGCGAGCTTGAAGATTTGGCCACCGTCACGGCGCGGATGTTCACCACCGGCATGAGGCTGCAGCAGCTTATCGCACAGGCGCAGAATGAAGTGCAGGCCGAAACGGCTAACCCCAAAACCATGCAGAACCTTCGGGCACAGATTACCGAAAGCATTGCCGATCTCGGCATTCACCAGCAGTCGTTTATGGAAACACTTGCTCATGCGGTAGACGCACGGCATGATTTTACCGAAGGGCGATCCAAAAGCGTGGCGCACATTGCCAAAACGATTGCCGAAAGCCTTGACCTTAATGAAAAAACCATTGACCTGATTTATTACGCAGGCTTGCTTGGCTCGATTGGTAAAGTCGATCTGCCGGGCTCGCTGATAAAAAAAACCGGCCCGCTTTCTGCCGACGAGTGGGAGACGCTGCGCAATCATCCCAACGTGGGCGTGAGTCTGCTTGGAAAAATGAACTTCCTTTCAGAAACCTCTCCTTATGTACAATCCCAGCAGGAGCGTTGGGACGGCTCGGGAAACCCTGAAGGGTTAAAAGGCCGAAGCATTCCCCTTGGCGCACGCGTACTTTCCGTGGCCGATGCCTATTTTGCCATGACCCATCCGCGTCCCTATAAAAGCGAAAAACCGATGACGCACGCCGAAGCGCTCAGTATGATTCAGTCTGAATCGGGACATAAGTGGGATCCGGCCATTGTCGAGGTCTTCTCAAAAATTCATCCCGATAATTTGAGTGCCTGAATTTTATGATGAACCCAGCTTGGAAATAGCGTCCTTGTTGCGCTGGTCTTGCCAGATATAGGCTACTATAGCGGCTGGGATGCTGAAAAACAGGCGCAGGAAACGAAACGCCAATGCGCTCAAACCCACAAAGGCCGCAAATTTCAATGGGTTTGCAATTTGATCCTCGGGTGCCGCGCCTTGCGTGAATAGCGTCTTGGGAAACCAGCGCCGCTCCAGCACATCAAGACGCTGTTTTGAAACAGGACGACGACCGGGCTGATTGGCCACTGAGGCAGGAAACGCATGATTTTCCGGCAGAAAGGCATCCGGACTCTGGGGACGAGGCGTTTGAAGCGGCGCTCCCGTCGTGTCATAAGGCATTGGCCCTTGCAGAGGCAGCCCCTGAACGGCTTGATTATACTGAATAGAGGGTCTTGTCGTCAGATACGGATCCGGCGCTTGTGGCGATAGGGGAGGAACTTGAAGGCTCATAAAAAAATCCCGCTATGATTGGGGTCGACAGGTCAAATACCCATGAAAAACCAGGAATAGAAAACCAGGACGTGAAAGCCCATGGTAGTGGAGGGCCGATAAAAATTCAAATCATGTTTTTTATTTGTAAGCCATTCATTATCGATACTGTCCCTGGGCAAGCTTACGAGATAGCAGGTATTGCTGGGTTCCGCCAACCAAAACGGCAATAGGAAACGCCAAAATGATCCCCGGTAGTTTTCCAAGCTGGATACAAGCCAAAACCGTAATGATCATCAGCACCGGATGAATTTCAAGCGCGCGGCTTTCAGGGTTTGCCTTAAACAACTTGGGAATAATCCAGTAAACTTTCAGCAGGTAAAACGCGCTGAGGAAGATAATGATCGGAATTAAATCAATGGGCTGATCACTAAAAGCCACCACGAAAAGGGTGGGCAACATGCCAAACCAGGGGCCAATAACGGGCACAATGGACACGAGCGCGTAGAAGAAGCTGAGAAACAGCGCGTACTGAACACCCAACATGTTATAAACGATATAAAGCGACACGCCAGCCAAAAGCGCTAACACCAGCTGGGTTTTGACAAACACGTTCATAATCAGGTGAAGCCCTGAAAGATAATGCCCCGTCTGCCCCTGAAGCTTTGGCGGAAGCAGTTTGACAAAGCCCCGCTTCAGCGACTGACCATCCAGCAAAAGGTAAAAAATCAGAACCAGCATCGTTAAGGCATAAATAACCGTTGTCAGCGTCGTACCGCCCAAGTCCACCACGTAATGCAGACCCTGGCTTCTCAACTCATCCAGCGATCGATCCAGCGACGGGCTGTTGGGAGATTCCTGAATTGCCCCTGAGGGCTGAATACGCAAAGCGCCCTGCTTGCGCTGATAATGCTGTAGTCTTCTGTACCACTTGGAAAGCGGCTTGACTTTTCGAATGGCGTCTTCCGCCTTGAGGCTGTATGTGGGCACATCCCGCGCAATCTCTTTGACCTGAGAAACTAGCGGTGGAAGGGATTTTAGTCCCAACAACAAAATACAAAGCCCGAAAATAAGATAAACCGAAATAATGGCAAGCACCCGAAGATTCATAAAGCGCCTGGCGGAAAATTTCGCCGGGATTAATTTATCCAGTTGCAGCGCCATCCAATCGACCGCACCCAACAGCACATAGGTTAACAGCAGTGTTGTTGAAAGCAGCACGAAAATGGGCATAAAGTAGCCAAAGGCGTACAGGGCGCCATATAAAAGCAGCGCCAGGGATAGGATGATCAGCTGAATTTTAAGCCAGGTCGGCATGGGCAGGCGGGCTGGCTTAGCGCTGCTGTCAAAAGAATCGCTCATATCGTTTATTTCTCACCATTATGGACAGCCGTCTTTCGGGCTTCATAATCACTCACATACTGCAGGGTCACTTTTAGGATGCTGGCAATCGGCAGTGCGAGCAGAACACCGAGAAGCCCCGCAAAATGAGCGCAAATCAGGAGCGATAGAATCACCACAAACGGATGCAGCCCCATTGTGTCTCCCACGATTTTAGGGGCAATGATGTTATCCTTGACCGTTTGATAAGCATAGGAAAAAAGCCAGATAACAAGCGTTTTAACCGGGCCAAGGGCAAAGAGCATCACCACGATGGCGGGCGCAAGCCCAAGCCAGGTGCCGATTACCGGCAGGCATTCGCACAGCGCCATAAAGACTCCCAGCAAGAATGCGTAGGGAACGCCGAAAATGCTGTAAACAATAAACATGTAAACCCCGGTACAAATTCCCAAAAGCACTTGACCGCGAATAAAGGCGTCCATCACCTGATGAATGCGGCTGGTAAAAAATTGCGCTCCCTCCTGCGCCACGCTGGGAAGCAGCTTGACGCTGTAGCGCGCCATGCGCTCACCATCCAGGAGGAAGTAAAAGACCAGCAAAAAGCCAGAAAGAGCGTAAATCACGCCAAGAAAAGTCCCCGTGGCCAAATCCAGCACGTGCAGCACGGCGGCGTTCACGCTTTTTAATATAAAGTCGAAGGTATGGCCCGTGGTGGTTTCAATCAGGGATTCGCGAATCACTTTCTTTTCACGCTCGCTGATAGGCTGCATTTCAAATCGTTCTTTAAGGGTTGAAGAAGGTGGCAGATAGGCCTGAAAAATACGCTTGGTGTTTTTTGTCCCAAGCGTCTTATCCGACCAGTCAATCGCGTCGGCCACCAGTTGTTCTGAGTAATTGCCTAACGTGTCGCCAAGCCCCCTGATTTCTTTTGTCAGCACCGGGGTATAACGCAACAAGCCAAGAGTAAGAACCATCAGAAAAATAAAATACACCAGGAAAACGGCCAGAATGCGGGGGTTGGCATTTGGCGTTCTGGAACTCAGCGCGCTAAAAGAATCTATTTTGTGGCATTGTTGTGAAAACCAGCGAATAATTTTTTCCATAATCGCGACTGGAAAAAGCAGCATATAGGTCAGAATAAGGCACACGCTTAAAAGCGCCACGACGGGATAGAAAAAACTGGCCAGCAGCAGGAGGGCAGCCAAGATCAACACCGTTAAGGAGGTGCCTAAAACAGCCAGCAGCCACTTATCCAGAACTGGCTTTTTGCTGCTCGGGACACTCCCGAATGAATTATTGGGCTGGGTACTCATGGGCTCTATTGTACCGGCTTTACCAACGAATGGGCAGGGGTTGGCCAAAGGGCAATTCGCACCTCCTCTGCTTAAAGGAGTTTTCACTTCTGGTGACGGCTTTTTACAGGGATTGGCAACGTCATCCCTTACAATGGAAGAGGGTTTTTTTTAAGCGAGAGAAGCGGAGTTTCAGGCATGTTATTGGAAGAATTGTTGGAACAGGTATTTGAGCGTCGGGCAAGCGATTTACACTTGTCTGCGGGGCTACCGCCCGTTTTCCGTATCGACGGAAAACTGGTGCGCGGCGAATATGCGCCTTTATCCAAGGAAGACTGCCAGCGCCTGATTTTCAGTATCCTCACCAACGAACAGCGCCGTGTGTTGGAGCAGAATTGGGAACTTGACTGCTCGTATGGCGTGGCCGGTCTTGGCCGCTTCAGGGTCAACGTTTATAAGGACAAGGGTAACTATGCTGCGGCCCTTCGCTCAATCAACTCAAACGTGCCTTCTTTTGAGCAACTCCAACTGCCTCCCGTCGTCAAGGAAGTGGCCGAGCGTCCCAAAGGTCTGGTGCTGGTCACAGGGCCCACCGGTTCAGGCAAATCGACAACCTTAGCCGCAATGATTGACTATATCAACGCGAATCACTCCCACCACATCCTCACCATTGAGGATCCCGTCGAGTATGTTCACACCTCCAAGCGAAGCATTGTTCACCAGCGGGAGTTGGGCCATGATACCCGAAGCTTTGACAACGCCCTAAGGGCTGCCCTGAGGGAAGATCCGGATGTTATTCTGGTCGGTGAGATGCGGGACCTGGAAACCATCCGCCTGGCGCTAACCGCCGCTGAAACAGGCCACTTGGTGATGGGAACGCTGCACACCTCAAGCGCGATGCAGACCGTTGATCGTATTGTCGATGTTTTCCCGCCAGAGCAGCAGCAGCAGATTCGCATTCAGCTTTCCAACAGCTTGGTTGCCGTTTTCTCCCAGGCGTTGATGCCCAAGCTAAATGAGATCAAGGAAAAAGAAGGTCGGGTAATGGCGCTTGAAATTATGGTCATTACGCCAGCCATTGCAAACCTGATTCGCGAAGGCAAGACCCCTCAGATTTATTCGGCGATTCAGACCGGCGCGCAATACAATATGGTGACGATGGAAACCTCCTTAAAAGATCTCTACCAGCGCGGCCAGGTGACCTTTGAAGACGCTCTTTCCAAAACCACCCGCCCCGACGACTTCAAGCGCTTAGTTGCCGGCGTAACCCCTGGACGATAAAACACCGGACGGGGTGTCCCTGGATGGTAAACAAGGACAGGGAGCCTTGAGATAAAACTATAAACGAAGTGCGCGCGCGAGGTCTTCATGCTCAAAAGCGCTTTGCATTCTTTCAATTTCAGAAGGCCGGGCAGCAAACTCCCTTGCAGTTTGTCGCCAGGTATTGGTCACAGCAGCCACTTGCTTAATGATGGCGGTTGCTTCAACGAGGCTAAGGCTGAAAAGCTCCCCGACCGACAAGACCAAATCAAGATCGCAGGTGCTTTCATCCAAACTGATGTTGGTCGTCAATATTCGGGGCTTAACATCCACCGGCGTCGGATTAAGGTCATACACCGGCGACAGCGCCCATCCCTTATCACCCACCCAAAGAAAACCATGATTGCGTAAATGGTCATCCACGTTTGAAATCAGCACGTTAAAAACCATCCGGCGATATAGTTCGCGCACATCCACCGACACCTGCGCCCCATATTGGCTCAATACATCGACCATTTCAGGATAACTCCCGCGTTCCCCATCCTTTAACCCCATCATGGACAGAGCTGAAAGAAAAGGAATTCGATTGCCTGCTGCACGATCAAATCGGCGGGAAAGTAGCACCGGCCTTCCTGCAACGTCTATCAACTCCGTTTGAGCCGTGCGAATTCCAGCTTTTGCAGCCAGACTCATTGCCACAGCCTCCCATCGTTCGACGCTGTAATCATCGGTTTCCTTGGGAAACTTGGAAATCGCAAGCTGTTGGTGCTGGTCCATCACTGATGCCTTGGGGCGGGCTCCTCCAAGAGAAGAGCCCGGAGCAAAGATTATCTGAATATCGTCATCGGTTTCTTCATCCCGCAATATCCGCTCGCTGACGTGAAGCAGCTCTCCAAGCGCCACTAATTGCGGAACGCCTCCTGTTGCAGCCGAACGGAAAACTTTGTTATTGCCCTCATCCTTATCTCCCGACAGGCGAAACCGCAATGCGCCCAGACGAGAAACATCCGACACCCCAAGCAGATAATCGGCCTCCATCAGTGTCCTGAGAGCTCTGCCCTCACGTTGGGCCCGTCGTCGCTCCGCACGTTGCATCAATCGGCGTCCCCAAGTATCGGGGGCCGAATCACCGATAGAGCCAAACAAGGACATCCCAGGCATCGGAGAAAATGCGCCACGATTTAGTGTGAGCATTGGCTCAAGCGAAAAACCGCGCTTATCAGTGAGCCATTGGTCATAATATTCAAAGCTGACCGCTTCACTGCCCTTACGGGTATGGCGATAAAGTGTCCCCACCCGCTTAAGCCCGAACAGGTAATCGATATAGACCTCAATATTTTCTTTATTATCCATCGCCAGGCTCCTGACGCCGAATCCGGGTTCGTTTGGGGAGTCTCTGTGAGGCCATGGCACTACCCGTCTTGTCTTTTGCCAAGTCAGCCAGTTCTCCCAAACCTTCCAGCAACCCTAGCGCATGGAGCACGGAAGCGTATATCCCAATACTGACCCCGTAATCTCCAGATTCAATACGCCTAAGCGTAGGGCGACTGGTAAATGCCCGCTCGGCAAGGACTTCCGCAGGTAGCCCCCGGTAGCGTCGCGCATCCTTAATATCCGACCCCAGCTTTTGCAACATACGGCGAACGGCTAAAGAGGGGCGATGAGGTGTCGGCATAATGAAAACTTCGTATTACTTTAACAACGCTTATTGTAACACGAAGATTCCGTTTTCATAATACAAAAGGGGGAGTTTAGCAGTCACGCCCCACTATTGTAAAAAAACGATAATATTCATGTGCTTGTTGCATCAACAAGCACCATATTCTGCTAGCATATGAATAGTCTAACCATTCCTTTCTTTCTTACGTAAAACGATGCGGCCTGACGCTCTTTCCCCCGAGCAATGGCCGCTTTTTTTCTTTTTATATATCCGCTTAAGCCAGACGTTATAATAAGCCCATGCAACTTTTAGCCGACGAGTACCTGGCCTATCTTTCAAACGAGCGGGGATACGCCGCAACGACGCTAGACGCTTACCAGCGCGATCTGGGCGAGTTCTTGTTCTACCTTCATGAAAAAGCAAAACAGCCGCCTTACGGCAGGCGAGACTTAAACGCCTATCTGGCCCACCTGAGACAGCGGCAACAGGCGACTGCCTCGATTTTACGCAAAATCAGTTGCCTGAGAGGGTTTTTTCAGTGGCTAAAAGATAAGGGCCAAGCCCCGGAGAACCCGCTGGATTTAATTGAACTGCCCAAGAAAAGCCGCTCGCTGCCCAAAGTGCTGTCAGGCAAAGAGGTTGACACGCTTTTAAGCGAAGCGCATCTTGGACAACTGGCGCTTGAGGGTGATAACCACGTTAGGCTTCCGTTAATGAGGTTAATGGAAACCCAACTCATCGTAGAACTTTTATACGCCTGCGGACTGCGAGTCACTGAGCTTTGCAACCTCACGCTTGGTCAAGTGAATCTATCCACCGGATATCTCCGGGTTCTGGGCAAGGGCAGTAAAGAGCGTCTGGTTCCCCTCAGCCAGGCGTCGATTGATGTTTTAATGCGCTATTTGCAATATTTCCCCAGGCAAGAAGGCGATTACCTGCTTTTAAAAGCGGGCAAGCGCACCCAAAAGCCCTATGCCAGCCTTCCTGGAACACCTGAAAAAAAACGGAAAGCCGAATTCCCCGCCTCCAGCGATAGGCCCCAGTTTATTGCCTCTTCGTTTATTCCGCCTCCACTTATTCCCCCTCCACTTATTCCATGGACACGAAAGGATATCTGGCAACTGGTCAAGTCCCTGGGGGAAAGCATCGGGCGCGATATCTCCCCACATACGTTCCGCCACAGTTTTGCCACTCATTTGCTTGAAAACGGCGCCGATCTTCGGGTCGTCCAGGAACTATTGGGACATAGCGACATTGCCACCACCCAAATTTATACTCAACTGAGCAAAAGCCACGTCAAAAACATCCATCACCAGGTATTCGATACCCCCTGAAAAGCTGATTCTCAAGGGATTTCAGGAAAAAATTTAAGATTTATTTAACAATTAGAAACAATCCGTTCCAAGATCGCACGTGATTGTTTTTATGCATATGTAAGCACTTGATACTACTCAAACATTCAGCGCTTACGGTGACTCGGAAATCGCATTAACAAAACACACACTGAGCGCATTAAAACTGAATATGAGCGAGGGACGACTGCCATCGGGCAGTATCTCTGGCATCGAATTTGAAGTCACGGCATCGTGACGCGTAGGCTTGCATTGACGAACATTCCCTGTTGGGCGCAGCTTTGGCTTGCGCGGCTTGGTATGCTTGTCAGGGCGGCACATGGCTGGCGTTGATCCAACATTAATTCATACATTCATCTTTTTCTTCATTCTCAGCTAGGACATAGGCTAACGGGTTATTTCTCTGGGTTTCAGGCGACTCAAAGCATTTTTCTCAAGGCATATTTAATGACGGCAAATGCCGCCATTGGCAGTCAACAAGCTTAAATAAGTTTCTCTTCTTCTTTCTACTCTCACACTCGTTTCTCTTCTTCTCTCTCTTCTTTCTCACGTTTGCCCGCACCGGATTATTCCGGGCGGGCATTTTTATTGAAATTTTTCAAGGCGATTATTAAAAAACCTTTAACAAAATCCGGCTTTTCAAACATCGGATCTGTCTTTTATCAGGCCCGTAATTGGCGTATGATCTCTTTTTGAGCTGATATATTCGGCGCTTGATTAACTTGATCAAGAGAAAACCGGTAGAAGACCCTATGAGCCTAGGTGATGATGAGCAATATTGAAACCTATTTACCGCTGTATCGTAAGTACAGGCCACAATCGTTTGCCGATGTGATGGGACAAGCCGCCATTCGGCAAACCCTGACCAACGCCATCACCCAGGGCAAAGTGGCACACGCCTATTTATTCTGCGGGCCACGCGGTACCGGCAAAACGTCAACGGCAAGAATTTTTGCCAAGTCCCTCAATTGCGAAAACGGCCCCGAAGGCCTCTCAACAGGCAAAACGCCATGTCAGGTCTGCGCCAGTTGTGTGGGCATCACTCAGGGAAACGCGCTGGATGTTATCGAGTTTGACGCCGCCAGTAACAACAAGGTGGACGATGCACGCGAACTGATTGAAAACTGCCAGTTCACGGCGATGGCGGGCAAGTACAAGATTTACATCATTGATGAAGTCCACATGTTGACCTCCCAGGCCTTTAACGCGCTGCTGAAAACGCTTGAAGAGCCGCCGCCAAACGTCGTCTTTATTTTTGCCACAACGGAAGCGCACAAAGTGCTGCCCACCATCGTCAGCCGCTGCCAGCGCTTTGATTTTTCAAGAATCACGCGCCAGGATATCGTCAGGCGTCTGGGTGATATCGCCAGCCAGGAAAATATCCGAATTGACCAAGAGGCCCTCGATACCATTGCCCGCCATGTTCGTGGCGGCATGCGCGACGCCGTCGGGCTTTTGGATCAGGTGGCCGTGATCGGCAGGGCCCAGCCGGATAAAGTGATTAACCGCGAGGATGTCACCCAGTTTATCGGTGCGCTTGAAGAGGATATCCTGATCTGGATGGGACAGGCCATTGCCGATAAGCAGGCCGATGTCTTGCTCCAGCAGATTGGAGAACTGGAAAAACGGGGTATTGAGCCGCCGCAGCTGGTCAAAGATTTAACCACGCATTATCGCCATTTATTTTTTGTCGCCTCTGCCCAAAAAAGCAGCCGCAATGACTTAAGCGCAAGCGCGCTGGATTTGCCTGAAGCCTATTATCAAAAGCTTTGTGAGCAAGCCCAGGGATACCGCCTGGAAGAACTGCCCCAGATTTTAAACCGACTTTCTGGCATTGAGCGCAATATCCGACACACCCAGCAACCCCAACTCTGGCTTGAAGTGGGCTTGTTGGAACTGGCGCACCGGCAGGATATCCACGTGGTCGAGCAACTGGCCAAGCGCTTGGAAGACCTTGAAAAAAGCCTGGAAAATGCTCTTCAATTAGGCCTACAGGCAAGTAACCCCGCCAACAACAGAATGCTTCCCCCTAAAGCAATACAGCGCCAGCAAAGTCCACAGGCAAGCGGGCCTCCTACCGACACCTTAACAAGCGAAAACGCAAACGCGACACCAAAGCCAACGCCTGCCAGCATGCCCGATCTTTCCAGACAGCCGGAGACAGAGACAGTCGGGCCAGCTCATCAGGAAGCATCCCCATTGGCAAGCGGCGATCTTTACCAGCAGATTTGCCAGCAGGTGCAAAGCCCGATGACCAAGACGCTCCTGCTTCAGCAAACCTCAATGATTTCCTTTGACGGCGAAACTCTGACCATTGGCTGCAGCAGTGACCAGAATCTGGAGAACCTGAAAAAGCCCGTTAAATTTATCCACCTGGAAAAAGCGGCCGAGCAGGTGCTGGGGAAAAAGCCACGCATAACGTTAGTATTGGGCAAAGTCGAAGCTCCAACAAGCGCCAGCCCGGAGGGTTTTGCACTCCCAAAGGCTTAGGGGTAGGCGGTGCCGCTTCAGGTTTTACCAAAAGCCCACCAAATACCCCAGTCGATTCTGCCGCACCTGCAAACGGTGTCGCCTTGCTTAGCGGGTCAGCAGCCGTTTTTGAAGCGCAAGCGGAACTTGATAAAGTTCTTGATGAGGACTTAGCCTCAGAAGAATTACCGTGCGCGATTGAAAGCATTCCTAACGAAACGGTCTATAGCGTCTTATCAGACGCATCCTCATCACAAGCCAAAGCGGCGCTGCCTGAAATTACCACACTTGCGCTACCCCCCAAGAGCCATCTCCCTGATACGCATCCTTCTGAAACTCCTTTGGGTTCTCCCAATGCTGGCTTATCTGTTTTATCCACCAATTTATCCACCAAGTACAGGGAACTGCCCGCCGATTTTGATCTTGAAGCGCACAAGTTGAGAGAGGCCAAGCAGTTCACACTTCAATTATTGCAAGGCCGCTTACTGGAATAAGATAAGCCTTATAGCAGACGTCACTCCCGTGAAAGCGGGAATGACGTCTTGATCTCTAATCGGATGGCCGCCGCTACGCGTCAAGAATATCTAAAGAGACAAGACGCATTCGGCGGCAATCAGGTTATAATATTGTTACAAACAACAGGTTAGATGGTTTTGGATTGATTGCCCGAGGCGTTTGCCTGTGGCCCCACCCTTGCGCCTGTTGCTTCCCTTGTGAGATTTCCGGATTGGCTTTCTCAGCTTCTGAATTTATTTTCTCCAATTCAAAATTTTCTTTTCATTTTTTAATTTCCCCTTATCTTTTAACTTCCCTTTATCTGCGCAATGCGTTTTGCCGGCCTCCCATAAGCAGTTCCTTATCCTATAAATGGGTAACGTCAGACAGAACCAATGATGAAAATCCACACCGGCATTGCGTCCCTTTATTGACGCCAGGACGGCGCCTGATTTTCATTTTCCCGCTCCCCCGTTTTCATCAGGACAACATATTTAAAGACAGACCGTGACGACTATGACTTTGCAAAAGGGCCCAGCAGGACAACGCAACGCGTCGCAGCCCGCCGGACGCTCCCAGAAACCCGAACCCCTGTTTCAGGCACAGCACTTTTTAACTTCCGAAAATAAAATCCTCCTCATCATCATTCTTTCCATTTCATTCTCCTTCGGCATTGTCGCCTGGGGGATTTATAAAAATTACCAGTCAACGCTTGAAGAAAACTACGCCAAATTCAACGTGATGATTACCAAGGTGCTGGCAAGCGGTGTCAGCGAGCGGCTTAACGCGCCCTACAGCCCTGCGCTGAAAGTGAGCCAATTTTTAGATGAAACCTTGGCGCACACGGAAGATATTGCACAAATCGAGGTGCGCCCAAAAAACGGGACGGAGCCTATAATCGGCAGAAGCCCCTCGGCGGAAACCGACACGGCCATGTTGGAAGATCACATTGCGCCGCTTGTGGCCAATATAAATGGCGAAAATATCGACCTGGGCGTCATTCATATCAAGTTCACCAAGAAAACGCTCAAGGACATTAAGAATGCCACCAGCAGCACTATCATCTGGGTGTTTTTATGCGCCTGGTTCACCTCCATTTTTGCCGTGGCCTTTAACGCCTACATTTTAAGCAAGAATCTCAAAACTTTTGTAAGAGGCGTCAAGCGCCTTTCCACAGGAGACTTTGGCTATAAAATCCTGGAAAACGATCTCTGGGGCGAGCTGAAAATTCTGGCCACCTCGTTTAACGATATGTCGATGCGGCTTCGCGCTTATGAAGATCAAAACGTCGAGACGATCACGTTTGAACGAAATAAATTAAAAGCCATGTTGTTAAGCATCGCCGATGGCGTGGTGGTGTGTGACACACAGGGAAAAATCAACATCATCAACGATGCCGCCTGCCAGCTTCTGGGATTTAAGGACAGCAGCTGGGCCATTGACACCAACATTATGGATTACAGCACCATTGAAGGGCTCAAGTGCTTTGAGTCTGTCTTAAAAGAGTATCAGGAGGCTTTGCTGCAAAGCCAGGGACACCCCGCCCATCTGCATATGCCCGCAAGCCACTTCTCAAAAACGGTCGAGCTTGGCAAAATCACGCTTAAAGTGATCGTCTCGCCTATTCAGGATTTAGAAGGCATAACGCTTGGCCTGGTGATGAGCCTTCACGACATTACCCGCGAAACGGAAGTGGATAAGCTGAAAACCAACTTCATCTCAAACGTCAGCCATGAGCTAAGAACACCGGTCACCACCATTAAAAGCTATGTGGATACGATCTATAACCATGGCAAGGACTTGGACGAAGAAACCTACAAAGAATTTATCGAAACAATTAACTTGGAAACCGACCGACTGAAAAAGCTGGTCAATGACATCCTCGATTTCTCAAGGCTTGATGAGGGCCACGTAACGCTTGAGCGCGAATGGGCCGACATTACGCCGGTGATTAACCTGACCACCCAATCGATCAAGGTGCTGGCCGAGCAGAAAAGCATCAGCCTCACCAGCGCCATTGAATCCAACCTGCCCAAGGTTTATATCAACAGCGACGCCATTGAGCGGGTGATCCGAAATCTATTGAGCAACGCCATCAAGTACACGCCTGAAGGCGGGCGGATTAAAATCCGGGCAGAAGTCTCAGAACTGGCCGATTCCTTGGAAGTCTCGGTGCAGGATACCGGCATTGGGATTCCCAACGAGCATCTTCCCTTCATCTTTGATCGCTTTTATCGGGTGGAAACCAAGGTTCACACCATTAAAGGCACAGGACTGGGACTGCACCTGGTGAAAATCGCAGTTGAAAACCACCATGATGGCGAAGTGTTTGTCAAAAGCGACGTGGGCCAAGGCAGCACCTTTGGCTTCAGAATCCCGCTGCATCCACCCGCAGCGCCAAGCGCTTAGGCTTAAGTCTTAAGACAGGACGCCTCTTGCCCAAATGCCTGGCTGACGGCACCAAAGAGGGCTTGGGAAAAATCGTCGTATATCGCTTCGGGCGGTTGACTCAAAAAAGCCGACCCATGTTGCAGAATTCCCCGAGAGCGCCTCGCCTGAGCACATCCGGCAAGTTTTTTGCCATCCGGCCCAAGAATATCCGAAGGGGTGTGGGTGTCAAAGCAAAGCGGTGAGCGAAGATAATCGCGGTTATTAGCGTTACAGGCCGTTTGGGTGGGATAGCCAAGGCGATTCAGAGCCTGTTTAAGCCATAGGGTAAAAACGCAGTAACTGTCTTTTAAAGAGAGCTTTAAAAATACCGGCGCATTGGTGATAAAGGCAAATGAGATATCCTGGTGATGTAAAATCGCACGGCCTCCCGTGGGCCGAATCACAAGGTCTGGGCGGGTCTGCAAAGCAGAGGCTTGTTCGCCTTTTGAAAAAAGAGCCAGCAGGCGCTCGTGATCGGCCTCTGGCTGGTTTTTACCCAACGAGAGCGTCGGCTTGTCCCAAAGATAAGTCCTGACCATTAAAACCGGCGCGTCAGTCGTCTGAGAAGCCTCACACAGCATCTCCAGAAGCGCCTGATCGCGGGCCATATTCGTTTGCCCCCCACAAACCCCTGAGCGCTCAAAACGCAGGCTTATGGCAGAAGCAGGCAGATTTAAGCGACTTAGAAGCCCCTCAGGGCCCTCGACAAGGTTAAACGCTGAGGTCTGTTCGGAAGATATTGGAAAATGTCCACTCATGTCTTGCATGATAGCGGCAAAAAGCAGCGCTGCCTAGCGCCGTCCCCTTGTAAAACTGCTCAGCCCATCCCTAGCTTTTAGAGATAAACAGCATTCTGGCCTGATCATATGCCTGGCTCATGCGCTGATCCAAGGCAGCCAGGGTACTGATGGAGGCCGATGGGCATAAAAGCTCGAAAACCGGGGCTGCATTGGCATCTTGTTCGCTTTCAGCAGAGCCCCACTGAAGAATCCAACCCTCGTCGGTCACTTCACGAAGATGCGGAAGCTGTTGTTTCAATTCCCCGAGATTGGCTTGTGTAGAGGTCATAAACCGTATCCTTATGTTTGGTTCAAATGCCGGCTTACGTTAAGACGATCGTAATATCAAAAACCATTGTCGTAAGCGATTAAGGCTGATGTTTGCATTCAAACCCTCTTGATAGTGTTTCGTTTGGATAGCATTTGCTGCTGTTATAAAGTTTGGAAGCAGCGCCTGTTAAGGAAAAAAAGCTACTATATGTTCAAAAACACCATCGGGACAAAAGTTGACCCGTTTTCCTATTTTTCAGCATACCGAATTTTGAGTCATGCCGCTTGTTTCTGGTGAGATGTTTTACATTCTTTCATATGTTGGTGGTTTTCGCTAGCCTTCTTCTCGGATTTACGGCACTGGCTCTGAAGGGAACGCTTTTTTAAAAAGGATAAAACCGCTCTGGCAAGATTTTAACCGGATAAAGCTGTTTGCAGTGCCTTTTTTGCAATCCCGATGTTTCTCTTAAAACCCAAAGCTTCAGTGATTTTCAGGCGTTTCATTCAAGATAAAAAGCCTCCAAATTGTCTATCCGCTTAAAGAGGCGTTTTCCATTTTAAAGAGATATGGTAGCATTGTTACCATCATTGAAACGAGACAGCGTGTATGGTTTCCAGCGGCTTGATTCCGGCTTTTGGCCTTTAAATCAGCCTTACCGGAAGCAAGCCACAATCAGTTTCTGTCCCCTTCATTCGTCTCATCACTCAGCCACTAAGCTCAGCAATCGAGCTTATTAAATTGTTACATCGCACCTTCAAAAAGTGCCTGAATAATGAAGTGGCGCTGTATGATGGAATGCGTATTTGCATATGGCGGTATTTGGAAACAAGCAGACTCATCTGCACGCAAGCCACTTTTTTCTCAACACTGATTTCAATTTGATTCAATAACGTCCTGTTTCCCAAAAGTCATTGCCTGGCTTTAGGGGCATTAGGGGGAGGAACGGTCAGTCATTATGAGCTCGAACATTATCGATACCAAACATCAACCGTTAGATAAAATGACAAAGCTTGAAAAAATCACAAAAGAGTCTCCGCATTCAGACGGCAACGGGCGTTATGTCAGTGGCGCTAATGCCAGCAGTGATCGCCTTGTGGCATTTTTGGACGAGGTGAGTCTTCACAAAAAAGATTTTGCCGAGATGATTGGGGTTACGCTCTCCTATGTCTATAGCCTGATTGATAAAAACGTCCCCTTTTCCTCAAGAACCACCACGCTTGAGCGTATCGCCGTTGTGATGGGGATTGAACCCGAAAGCTTTCCCGAGTATAAACGGCCTGAAGAGCCTCGTTTGGTGGATCAGGGCATTGAGTTTCTCAAGCATCGCCAACGTGACCTTGGCTTAAGCAATGTTCAGTTCATTAAGCGCTTTCCCAGAAACCAGCGCCTTGAAATTGTCGATATGTGGCGAGGCGCTTTACCGATGCCGCTTGATTGGGCCAAGCTACAGGCCATTGCCTCCGTCCTTGAATTGGGCAAAGAAGAAATTTACGTCTACTGGCAAAACCGCATGCAGCAGTTTTTGACCACCGGCGGAATCGATCCGCTCTCAAACATCGGCCTTTTAACGGCGATGTTTCAGGGAGTGAAAGGTTATTTGAAAATTTAAATTTCATATCGTTGCTAGTGCTTTCTTAAACCCTCTGCCGCCCTGAATAAGACGACAGGGGGTTTTAATTTGCGTTCTATTGGTAGTGGGTCATTTTCAAAAATGCTTGCAATGCCCCCAAACGTGGATGGTCGTATTCACTAGGCATTGTGGTTTTCTGCTGTGCGGGCAAAACAAGCATTTTTGAAAATGGCCCACTATCCTCAATTTGGAATAAAGTTCTTTATGGCTCGGACTTTGTTATAATTGGCAATACACTGGCTTTGCATATCGCTTTTTATCGTTTTATTCAAAAGCGCCATTTTAAAAATTAAGAAATGGCCATTGTCTTTTTGAGGAGTCGTTTCATGATTCGGCAAACCGCTTTGGGAAAAATGGTTCTATCTAACATTCTGGCCGCCTCTGTGGCCATCATCCCGGCAGCCATTGGCTCCGTCCTCTCTATCAGCCTGGTATCCTCAACCGCTTCTGCCCAAAGCACTGCCCCGGCACAAGCCGTCACGCCCATAAACGATGAAGCCAGCACCGATATTTTTGAATACACACTTCCTACAGGTCAAAAGCTTTATGTCAAACCGGATCACACCAAGCCGATCGTCACCATCGACACTTGGGTCAAAACCGGCTCAGTGAATGAAACCAACAATATTAACGGTGTTTCCCACTTCCTGGAGCATCTGCTTTTTAAAGGAACCACGCATTACAAGCCTGGGGATATCGAGCGGATTCTGGAATCCAAGGGAGCGGAATTCAACGCACAGACCAGCGATGACTTTACACATTACTACATCACCACGGCATCTCCCTATTTCGAGGAGGCGCTGGGGCTTCACGCGGATATGATGCTGAATGCCAATTTACCCAAAGACGAGTTAAGCCGCGAGCGCGCGGTTGTGCAGGAAGAAATCAATCGCGCGCTGGACAACCCGCAGCGCCAGGTTTACATCACCCTGAGCAAACTGATGTATGGCGATCATGGCTATGGCCTTGACACGCTTGGGCCAAAGTCGGTGATTGCCAGTGTACCTCGAAACGACATCCTGGATTATTACCATTACTGGTATCAACCGCAACATTTTGCCACCGTTATCGTGGGCGATGTGGATCCTGAAAAAGTCAAGGCGATGGTCAGCCAGTATTTTCCGGCCCCTGCCTATCAACGGCCTGAAAAATACGAGGCCCCCATGGTTGAAATGCCCGTCGCACCCGCCAAAGCGCTGGGAGAAGTCAGCCTCAGCCCGAATGTCACCCAGGCGTATTACACGCTGAGTTTTCTAGGGCCTTCGATAAAACAGGCGCATGATTCCTACGCGCTTGATATTGCCATGAAAGTTTTGGGAGACGGTAAAAGTTCCAGGCTTTATCGCAGGCTGGTGGAGGAAAAACCTCTGGCATTAGGTGTCAGCGCGGTTAATATGACCCAAAAATACTCGGGCCTGCTCAATATTGACGCCAAAATGCAGGTGGCCAACCGCGATGAAGTCAAAAACATTATCCTTGATGAACTCAACACCATGCTCTTAAAAGGCGTTACGGCTGAAGAGCTTGCCAAAGCAAAAACCCAGGTGTTGAAAGATTTTGTGTTTCTCAATGAAACCACCGACGGCGTGGCCCAGACCATTGGTTATAACGTGACGATTGGCACGCTGAAAGATTACACGGACTATGTTGCTGAAATTCAGAAAATTACGCTGGATGATGTCAAAGAAGCGGTACGCAAGTATCTGCAGTTTGACAAGGCTGTTGTGGTTGAGATGCTGCCTAGCAAGGGAGACTTCAACACCGCGGCTGAAAATGAACAGAACCTGGCCTTGCTTGAAACAGCAAGAGAGAACTATATTGCAAGCTTAAATAAGCACCAGCAGCAGGATAAAATCGCTGAAGCGGCAAAAACCGATATCAGCCAGTCGCCAGGGCAACCGTCAGCCCAGCCGGAAAACCAAAGCAGCAAGGCCGTTATAAACGCCGTTGAAAAAATAACGCTGCCCAATGGCATGACCGTTTTACTGAAAGAGAACCCTGATTCTGAAACCGTTGCGCTCAAGCTTTTTGTCAAAGGCGGTCAGTTACAAGAGCCCATTCCTGGCGTGGCGCAATTAACCAGCCAGATGCTATTGCAGGGGACCGACAGCAGGAGCGCTGAAGAAATCAGCCAGGAATTAGAGTCCAGAGGCATGAGCTTAAACGTGTCTGCTTCCGAAGACTTCCTGGAAGTCTCTGGTGATGCCATGAAAGACGATCTTGGCGAGTTGATGATCGTTCTTCAGGATGTCCTGAACCACTCGCAATACAGCCAGGAGGAATTGGCCAAACAGAAAGAACTTTTGAAACAATCCATTCTTTCCAGCCGGGATAACCCATCGGCAATTGCCTTTGAGAATCTATCGCTCAATCTTTATCCGGATCATCCCTATGGGAATGTCGGCAAACGGATTGAGGATCATTTAAACATGATTCAACCTGAGACGGTAAGGACGTTTGCGCAAAAAAACCTGACCCCTGACAATACGCTGGCGGTGGTGGTGGGTAATTTTGATGCCCAGGCGATTAAGCCTTATCTTTCAACACTCTATGGCGCAACGAGCAACAATACCCCACAAGAAAGCAAAACAGCGGTAACGCTGCCCAAGGTAAAAAGTATTCCTGAAAACGAAGAAATTCTGGAAAGCAAAGACAAACAGGCCGCCACTTGGGTGGCCAAAGGCTGGCTGGTGCCACCGGTCAAAAATCCGGATCATGTGCCGTTGAAAGTGCTTAATTCCCTGTTGGGTTCTGGCATGAGTTCCAGGCTCTTCGTGAACTTAAGAGAGAAACAGGGACTTGCCTACGTTGTCAGCAGCTATTATCCCAGCAGAAAGCTCGATAGCCGTTTCGTGCTTTATATCGGTACAGACCCCAAAAATTTCACTCAGGTGGAAAAAGGCTTCAGCAAGGAAATTAACCGCTTGAAATCCGAACGTGTCTCTGCAGTCGAATTGCAGGACGCCAAAGACAAGCTTGCTGGGAATTTCGCGCTGGCCCATGAGACCAATGCCAGCCAGGCCTATTATCTGGGACTTTTTGAGGTACTGGGGGTCGGCTATCAGTTTGACGCCCAATTCCCTGAGATGGTTCAGGAAGTGCAGGCAACGGATATCCAGCGTGTGGCGCAAAAATATTTCTCCCAACCGAGCGTAACATCGATTGTTAAGCCCAAAGACTTCAAATTAAAAGATCAGCAGAAACGCCAAAAATCCTCCTGATGTCTCCAGAAAACATCAGCAGGTGAGGATACAGGCAATGAGCTTGCCTGATGAAGATTAAGAGAAAGTACCTTCTAAAAGACGGCGCGCAAGGTCAACGTCAGGTATGCTAAACGTTAGGCATACTAACGGTTGCCCCTAAGCGTGACGCTATTTATGCGAACGTCTTGAAGGTACTTTCAATGTTTTTACCGATAACCTTCCGGACAGCCTCGATTTCGGTCTGAACCGCATCACGCTGGGTGTCCACCCGGCGAAGGTGCAACTCGAAACTCTTATCGATCGACTGAATGGCCGCAATACGAGCCTGCAACTGTTGCGACTCTGCGGATTCAGGCTCAAGGTTAGAGCTGATCGTAAATAATTGCCCACTTAGGTTGGCCAGTTGCATCCTGGCCTGGTTGATAAACTGACCCTGAAGCTCTAGATCGCTTTTGCGGGCGGTCAGCATCAAATATCGTGCTTGGCTTGCTGCGAATCCCAAAACCCGTACTCCTTTTCCCTCGATTCCGCGCCAAATATCATCCCCAGCGGCGGAATTTCCTACCCTCGTTGCTCACTATTCAGTTTTTTCTCTTCCCTAGTAGTTAAAAACAGAACGACTCCCTAGTCAGACTATCTAAGCCAAAACGTCCGTTCGTCGATTGCTCTTAAAAAGCCGTTCCCTTAGATTCATCCCCTATTTTTCTCTACCCGAGTCATTCCATACGAGACGCAATGGGAGTTATCCCCACGTCATCTAACTTCCTGTTATTAAAATAAAAACAATGAGCCCATCAGAATTGCCTGATGCAGAGAAACAATATTGATAAACGGTAGAAGGTCATTTGCAGTCTTCATTTGAAACGTCATCCTGCTTATAATAGCCTTGCGCTTGTTAGTGACGCCCTCTCGCTTACTTATTGAATGCCCACCCCCTAACGGATACCTTGATTAAATGACACAGAAACGTTTGGCGATTATCGGCGGGGGCCTTGCAGGCTCTGAAGCCGCCCTTCAACTGGCTGGCCTGGGTCTCCAGGTTGACCTTTATGAAATGAAGCCCGAAAAGCGATCGGCCGCGCACCACAGCGACACGCTTGCTGAAATCGTCTGCAGCAATAGTTTTGGCTCTCAAGGGGAAAGCACCGCAAGCGGCCTGTTAAAGCTTGAAATGGAAGCCCTTGGCTCCAAACTGCTTGAGATTGCACGACAAGTGGCGGTGCCTGCCGGAAAGGCCCTGGCGGTTGATCGCGAACAATTCACAGCCCGAGTCACAGAAACTGTTCAGAATCACCCGCTGATTCATCTTCATTGCGAAGAAGTGACCGAGCTGCCCGAAGCGGATTATATCCTGATAGCCACCGGCCCTTTGACAACACCTGCCCTTGTTGAAGCCATCGGCCGCCTGCTCAACCGCAAGCAGCTATACTTCTTTGATGCGGCTTCGCCGATTATCGCCCGAGATTCAATTGATTTTGGTATTGCGTATATCAGTGATCGATACGCGAATGAAAAAACCAACGCCTCTGACATAACAGAAACCAATGCCGCCGAGCAAAGCTACATTAACTGCCCGCTGGATAAGCCACAATATGAAGCATTACTCACAGCGCTTCTCGCGTCTGAGAAAACCGAACTGAAAGATTTTGAAAAAGAATCGGCCTCTTATTTTGAAAGCTGTCTTCCCATTGAGGTCATTGCAAGTCGTGGAATCGACACCTTGCGCTATGGCCCCTTTAAGCCGGTGGGATTGCCAGACCCGAAAACCGGTCAGATTCCCCATGCGGTGGTTCAGTTACGCCAGGATAACGCCGAAGGAACGCTCTATAATATGGTCGGTTGCCAGACGAATATTAAATGGGGCGATCAAAAGAAAATCATCCAGATGATTCCGGGGCTTACAAACGCCGAGGTGGTTCGCTACGGTGTTATGCACCGCAATACTTATATTCACAGCCCCGAAGTCTTAGCCCCAACGCTTCAATTAAAACAGCATCCCCATATCTTGTTTGCGGGACAACTCACGGGCACGGAGGGCTACAGCGAATCAATCGCCACAGGGCTCTGGGCGGCACTCAACATGGCGCGTCTGGCTCTGGGCCAAACGCCAGGCATCCCGCCAAAAACCACCATGTTGGGCGCACTGCTTCATTACATTACCCGCGCCGAAGCCATTGGAAAAGATTTTCAGCCCATCAACAGCAATTGGGGTATTTTAGAACCTCTCGATATTGCCTCATTTACAGATGTAAAAACCTATAAACTGCTTCGCAGGAATAAGCCCCAACGCAACGCCTATTATGCCGAGCGGGCTCTGACGGTCATCAAACAATATATTTTTGAAACAAAAGAGGCAATTCCCCTGTTATAAATGTTTTTATTTTTAATAAGAAAGTGAACCCCTTTATATATTTCATGAGTGAGGCATGGCATATATAACGCTCCCCCATTGACTTGGAAACAGTTGATACAACCACTTGCCTTAAGACGCTATGGCGCCAGAAGACGATAATAATCGCAATGAGCCGCAAATAGACGTTAAATGGCACATGGGCATTTATTGGGTATGTAAAACAAACGCATTTTGATTTCCCCCTGGCGCATTAAAGAGGAGCAGTCCCCGTGGCAACAGCCGTACCTTTTACACCTTTCTCCCCGTTTACCATGTTCCAGCCGAACGGGCCGTTAGGGTTTTTCCCCAACAACTTTGCAGCAAACGCAGGCGATCTCCCAAACGTTTTATGGGTTTCTTCACTGCAAACGCCTTTATTAAATACTTTTTCCCCGGCGTTTCCGCCATTGGTGACCGGCATATTCGGAAACGCCGATGGCTCTTTCGGGCCATTACCCCTAGGGCAAGGCTTCAGGCCAGCCCCTATCGGCGCAGCCCCCGTAGGCGGCGTCACCCTTCCTCCCGCCTCTCCTGGGAATATTGGAGGAACAACGGGTAACGTCGGCATCGCAGGTGGGGCCACCAACCCAGCGCTTAACGCAGGCAGCCTATTGAATGCCAACAACAACTTCCTGCAATCCATCATGGCCCAGCAGCAGCAGATGATGTTCCCAACGCAAAGCGCGAGCCTGGGCAGCAGCCTCGGAAGTCTTGGTAATCTCGGCGGACTCGGCAGTATTGGCAGTCTGCTGGGATAAAACGATCATTTTATAAAATCGTTAAAAAGCAGTGGATACGGCATTATCCGCTGCTTTTTCCGTTCTGTTGAATCATTTATTTTGAAGAAAAAGGCAATTCTATCAGAACAAATGTTTTTATTTTGATTAAGGAAGTTGCTTAACGCTAACAAGCGTGGCTAAGGGATACGAATTACAGCAGAAAGCTTCAATATAAGCTTCTAGGCAGTCTGGTTTCTGAATGTTTTGGTTTTTGGGAATGGCTGCAAGATTACACGATTGAGTTTAGGGGTTACATATTTTACGCCTGTTATGGCGTTCAAAGAGGAGATGGCTTCGTGTCAACACAATTTACACCAGCTTCACCATTTACGATGTTTCAGCAAGGCGGGCCCTTGGGATTTTGGCCCAATACCTTTGCGGCAAACGCGGGGGATTTACCCAATTTACTATGGACCACGTCTCTGCAAACGCCTTTATTAAACGGATTTTCGCCAGTGTTTCCGCCATTGGTGACCAACATTTTCGGCAATCCTGACGGTTCATTCGGGCCATTCCCACTTGGTGGTGGCTTTAGACCGGCGCCCATTGGCGCATCTCCAACCGGCGGCGTGACGCTGCCACCGGCAGGGCCAGGAAACGTCGGAGGTACCACCGTTGCAGGTAATTTTGGCGTCGCAGGCGGCCAGGCCGCTCAGACGCCGGGCGGGTTCAACTTTTTAGCGTAAGTCTTTTTTGACTTAAATCAATAATGCAAAAAATCAAAAGCAGCGAATATAAACACTCGCTGCTTTTGATTTTACTATATGAGCGCCAAACGCTTCTAGAGCGGGGATGTAAGCACCGGTCAAAACTCCAGGCGATAAAGCTCCTGAGCACCGATGCCTTCAAGGTAATAGGCCCCAAGGGGCGATAAAACAAACTGCTGCTGCAAACCAACGGCATCCAGCATATGCTTGATGTCCTGCGAAAGAATTACCTGGTTATTGCCTGCAAAATTCGACAGGGCCTTGCATTGCAGAATAGTCGCCTGCGGAGATTCATCGACGATATGCGTATGGACACCGATTTTAATGGGCGGCTGGACATCCATCGGACGAAGGCTTCGATAGTAATGCAGCACTTGGCGCAGCACATCGCTTGTAAACTTAAGCCCGGTTTCAATCTGCTGAAACTCAACCGCCATCGTATCCGGCGTCACATCCCGGCTGATGCCTCCCGAGCGCGACAGTAGCTGCTCAACAGTGTTTTGGGTGGTCGCGTTTTTTTGAAAATCACACATAATCGACACCATGATGTTTTTGTTGATCACGGCGCGATGCTGGTGTTTGCGATGTTCTGATTGTAGTTGTTGCAGGCGGCGGCGCTGCATAAAATCCTGCTTGGCCACATCCATGCGCTGCTCAGCAGCCTTAAGCATCTGGGAGCCAAAACTGCAGAGAAAAAAGAGAAAAGTGAACAATAAGCCCAATAAGCCCTGGGTAATGCTCAACGTTTCGCCCGACGTGGCCCCCGACATGCCCATGGTAATGTCATACGGCAAGGCAGGGGGGATCAGGTCAAACTGTCCATAAGTAGAAGCGATATTGTCGAGCAATTGCAGGAAGGGATTGATTAGAACACCGCTAAAGAGCGTAAAAAGCGGGCGAAAAAGCGGCTCAAAAATTGTATTCAGCGGATGAAAAAAAGGATCCATCCACTGCACCAGGCCCATCAAGGTCTTTTCCTTAGTCGCCTCGATTAACCAATGGATAATACAAATGGGCGACAACCAGGCAAAAACGGAGCCGAAAAAATCACAGATTTGATATAAAAATCGAATCATTCTTCTTTAGCGCGAGCGCGTCAGCTCTTCCCAAACGACCACAAAAAAAAGCGGGGCAATGCTCTTCTCGCAATGCTCTTCTCATTGTAGCACCCAGGTAGCATCTAGCGTATGTAATTCAGATATTCCCTCCCCCCTATCCCCTGCCTGGAGGAGTTATTTAGCCGTCAGTGGACGAACTCATGGACGCGTCTCATTGGCCTGGATAAAGGGCAGGGACAGCAGTTGTTCGATGCGGTCATTCAACATGGGCGTACTGCTTGCCGATTCGGCGAGACTCCTGAATAAACTGCGCTGACGCTTGGTGTCCTTAGAATAAGCATGGATGTTCAGGCAGGACTTGAGATTGTTTCCAAACGCCAGAATTTTCAAACCGTTTAACGCCCCTCGGGGCTCACAAAAAGCCGCCATGCGATCACAACTGATTTCACAAGCGCGTCTATAGGCCGAGCCGAGCCCAGGCGTAAACAGCGCGGGCCAGAGCAGCCAGCGGCCCTGCAAATGCTTTTGCCTTGCCCTGGCAAGCTCGCGGGCCAAAATCAGCCGTAAAATGTCAGACCCCGCCAGCGCCCGCGTCAAGTGATCTTGTCTTGCCGAAATAGACGTTGCCTGAGACTCTATTTCATCCGCCAGGTTTAGCAACGCATAAGGCAAGACGATAAACGTTTTTCCCAGAAGCCTTTTGCTGAATACCTCAATTAAAAAACCCGGCTCCGCTTTGGCTTGAGGAAACAGATAGATAGCCGGAAGCTTTCCCAGACCCATCTTCGCGGCAATAGTCTCTGCCATCTGGAAGATTTCCGGGAATTGGGAGAGGCTGACTCTCAAGCCATTGGCCTGAATTTTTCCAATCGCAAGCGCTTGCGCCCCAAGATGGACAGCAAAGCCAAGCGGCAAAAGCAAAAGAGCGGAAATGGCCTGGTCAAAGTTGACAAAGGCCGCCGCAAACACAAAACCGATAACCCAAAGATAGACAATCAGGCTATAAGCAAAGGCAATTTTCCAGTAAAACCCCTCTTGGCGAGAAGCCCAGGCTTCCGCCGATATCCGTCCAGCATAGTCTTCTCGAAACTTTCGCCCTGAAGAAAGCTGCTGCCTTACCTGAGACGATTGATGATTTACCCCAAAGCCTTCTTGAACAGTATAACCTTCGGCAGAAGAATCTGCCTGCTGAGCTGAAAGCGGCCCAGAATTACTATAAGCAGAGCCCTCCACAGGCTGGCTTCGTCCATACGTGGCATACTGTAAGGATTTTGCCGAGTTCAACAGACGCCTTTTGGATAAGCTGGCGAGGGAAATCGTTTCAGAAGAGTCTCGATCCGAGGAGGACAAATCCTCATAACCCAGCACAGGGTTATCCGTGGCGGTGACAACTGGATCGCTTGATCGATTGGAATAAAGTTCCGTATCGGTGTTCATCGCGGTTATCCGCTTCAACAGTTCACTTTATATAAAGAAAAACTGGGACTCAATTTTAACAACTGGCAATAACGACTTGGGATTGGCAGCTTTATTGCCACTCTAAATCATACACGGAGCTTAATGAAAGCCGGGTGGTGGCTGCCCTTCTTTATAC
The DNA here is from genome assembly GCA_035285165.1 of Vampirovibrionales bacterium. Lineage (GTDB taxonomy): Bacteria > Cyanobacteriota > Vampirovibrionia > Vampirovibrionales > Vampirovibrionaceae > JAYKHP01. Next base: position 58,626 of record JAYKHP010000026.1, read on the forward strand.
AGGATATTTTTGGCAACGCCGAGGTTGATCATATCCCAAGGCAGAATCTCGGATTCTGGCCGTTCACGGCAAGCGTACCAGTCCAATTCAGGAAAATCAATCGCGCCTTCGCTTTTAAGCTCCTTAAAAGCCCGGTTTACAGCGCCCAAGGAGCCTCCAAGCTGGTAGAAGCGCACCAAAAGCTTGGATAAACGTCTATCACCCCGGGAGAGAAACGCCTGGAAATAATCCCACTTGGCGCTTGAAGCGCGGACATCGGCCACTTTTAGCAAGGATTTGCGCAAAATTTCATGGCGGGTTTCAACCGTTTTGTTCTCGACCTTGGGCTGCCATTGAAAAGGCGTCCCGGCCTTCGGCACAAAGGAGCTGCACCCCAGGTGAAGCTTCAGCTTGGGATTGGCCTTCTTGATATCCTTTAGCAGTTCGGCAAGCGCCACGACATCCTCTTCCGTCTCATCGGGGAGGCCAACAATGCCATATATCTTAAGACCTTCCAGCCCGGCTTCGGCAATGTAGGAAGCGGCACGAACCACTTCTTCGTTGGTCAGGTTCTTGTTGATGCGGCGCTTTAGCCTGTCTGAGCCCGTTTCAACGGCAATGGTCAGTTGCTTTTGCTTGCCCTTCTTAAAGGTTCTGGCAATCTCAGGCGTCATCGTATCAGCGCGCAGGCTTGAAGCTGAAATCGTCAGACCTTCTTTATGGTTCAAAAAGTCACAAAGCTCGGGGAACTCGGGATGATTGGAAATCAGCGCCCCTAAAAGACCGACTTTATCCGTATGCTGAATGCCCTGCTCAATTTTCTCCATAATCAGTTGCATCTGGGCGCCCCGGGCGGGCAGCATCGAATAACTGGCCAGGCAAAACCGGCAGCGGTGGGCACAGCCGCGCATCACTTCAACCAGAAGCATATTGGAAAAGATGGTTTTATCAGTAATTATCGGCGTTGAGGCGACAAAACCGTCCATGTTTTCAATAAAACGCTTTTGCACCACGGCCGGAACATCGTCATACTTGGGCGTAATCGCGCTAATAGGGCCAAAGTCAGCTTTCCCACAAGACGCATACTCGACGTGGTACATTGATGGCGCATAAAGTCCCGGCACTTCGGCAGCCAAGCGGCGGATCAGTTCTTCGCGACTACCCAAATGGCGATACTTGGCATAAGCGGTCGCCAAGTCGGTGATAATCTCCTCGCCCTCACCAATTAAAAAGAAATCAAAAAAGTCGGCAAACGGCTCGGCATTACTCATCGGCACAGGCCCCCCGGCAAAAATCAGGGGATGGTGGCGATCACGATCTTGAGCGTACTGGGGAATCCCGAAAGCCTCAAAGCTCTCGAAAATCTTGATGATATCCAGCTCAAACGAGAAGGAATAGCCCATCATTTCGGCGCCAGCGCCTTGGCTTGTAGAGCGATACTTGTCCCAGGTATCGGCATAAATCCGACTGGCGTCGATATTCGGATTCTCATCAAGAAGCTGAAACAACGTTAAATATCCAAGCGAGGACATCGCGATCTGATAGGCTGCAGGATACACCATCGCCACGCGAACCGCGTCCGATACAGGCGAAACCGGCTCATAGAGATATATTTCCGACTGATTGACCTGCGCATACTTGGGCTTGGTCTTATTGATTAAGACCTCGGATTTTTCAGATTCTTTGTTTTGAAGCGTCATTGTCATTTTCTGGTGTTTTGACCTATAAAAGCTTGGAACCAGGCCATTGAGGCCCTATGGCAGCGGGACTAACAGGTGTGACGTGCTTTATAAGCTAAAAAAGCGGACACAAAGGGGGACGAAAAGGATGCTTGTATTGTATCCTGTAAACGAGATAACCCCAAACAACCGCAAACAATAGGTTAACAATATCAACACGGCACTTTAAGACGAATTGCGCGCTACGCCCAGCAATTAATCCAAAAAACAGTCAAACGACATCTTTAAACCCCATAACACCATTTTAAGGAAACCGCCCAATGTCCGCAACGCTTTCTGCAAAAAAACAAACGGTATATCAGCACCAACGCGTTAACCGCGATGAAGCCTTAAAGCTGTTTCAGCAAGCGGACCTCTTTGAGCTTGCCATTATGGCCGAAAGTATCAAGCGACAGTTCCACCCGGAAGGAAGCCCGGTCAGCTTCGTCATTGACCGAAACGTGAATTACACCAACGTCTGTAACGTCGATTGCCTTTTCTGCGCCTTTTACCGTCACAAGGAAGACGATGACGCCTACACGATGGCGTATCATCAAATCAAAGAAAAAGTGGACGAACTGGTGGCCGCCGGTGGAACCCAGCTCCTATTGCAAGGCGGTGTTAACCCGGATTTGCCCTTTGATTATTACCTCGATATCGTCCGCCAGCTCAGAAGGGATTACCCCACGCTCACCATTCACAGCTTCTCGCCCACTGAAATCGAGTACATGACGATTCTCACCGGCAAAGACCTCCATTGGGTCATTCAGCAGTTGATTGACGCAGGTATTTCCTCGATTCCGGGGGCCGGGGCCGAAATTCTGCACGATGATATCCGCAAAAAAGTCAGCCATAAAAAAGTAAACACTTACGGCTGGCTAAAAGTAATGGAAGTAGCGCATGAGCTTGGCCTGAAAACTTCGGCCACGATGATGTTTGGCATGATGGAAGAAGACTGGCACATTATCGATCATCTTTTTCAGATTCGCGACTTGCAGGATAAAACCGGCGGCTTTTTAGCGTTTATTCCCTGGTCGTTTCAAAAGCCTAATACAAAGCTTGAAAAACACCCGGCGCTTCCGGCCACGGGTGTGGATTATCTCCGTGTCAGCGCCATTGCCCGAATTGTTCTGGATAATGTCCCGAACATCGGATCATCCTGGATTACGCAAGGAATGAAAATCGGTCAGACGGCCCTGAAGATGGGTGCCAATGATATGGGGGGCTTGCTGCTGGAAGAAAACGTCGTCACCCAGGCGGGCATTAACCCAACGCGAAAAAGCGTGGAAGAGATGGTCAAGGCGATTCACAAGGCAGGCTTTGACGCCGCCCAGCGCGACACCAGCTATCAAATCCTCAAAACCTTCCCCCGAACCCTCGCCTCTGTTGAGTAGAACCAGAAGGAGGGTCGTCTATGAGCGCCCAGCAATTTAATGTCAATCAATATTTGAAGCTTATACCGTCCATCAAAGAAGCTTCTCAGAAAAGCCTCTGGCTATCTCTTACGACGAGGAAGCGGACACTTTATATATAAATTTTAAAAAGCCAAGCCATGCCAATGACAGCGAGCTTACTGACGATAACATGATCATACGCTATGAAAACGATGAGGTCATTGGTGTAACAGTCCTACACGCGAGCCAACGGATGTTATAAGTTAAATCACGGCTCGGACTTTGCAGCAGGAGAGCTTGATGTCTTCCCATTCCTCGACAAACGTTCTCATGCAACTGGTGGCAAACGCCTCAATCACTTTAGCATCGCTCATCCCAAGTTCGGAGGATAACCCCGAGGCTTCCACCGGTGCTCCCGTTGCATCAATATTCAAGCCGGTATGAATCAAAATCGAAGTCGGGCTGAGCGTGCAAATTGAAACCGACAGCTTCTGCGTCTCCCGATAGAACAAATCGTCCCCGCGACGCTTGATATTGGCTGACTCAAGCGCCTGGTTCAATTTATCCTGAATAATGCCTGAAAATAACCGCTGGAGTAAAACCCCCTGCTGCAGGGGCAAGGCGAATATCTCGATAATAAAATTCAACATCCGCTTGGAATAGATAAAATCATCATTCAGGACATCTTCCAAATCGACCATATCGTTCTGCGTCACCTTGGTCGGCCCGATAAACGCCACGACAGAATCGCCCAGGATGCCGAAATTACGGTAAATCCAGTGAGGACTTAATTCAGCACCGGTATAGGTGATTTCTTCCTGGATAAAATGGTATTTCATCAGCGAACGCCTTGCAAAAGAAGCGGAGTAAAAAAACAGATCGACGCACAGAACTCAATAGTAAACCAATTGCGCCTTAATCCCTAAGAAATATTATTTCAGATTTTTATCTTACGGATTACTTCGATTACTACGGTTTTGCGGCACGATGGGCGCAAATGTGGAAGCGTTTGAATTTGTGGTGCCACCCTGATCCGGGCTCTCTTGCTGGGTGGCCGAGGGAACCAGAGGCTTAAAGGATGAGGGAGAAGACACAGAGGGGCTAGCGACACCGGAAGCGGCGGCCGGAGCGAGCGGGGCACGATCCAGCAGCGGGCCGCTCCTTGAGGGCAAGGGCACGAAGGGCTCGGGTGAACGGTTCTCTTCATCCACTTCTTTGGGCTTTTCAGGCATGCCAGTCGTATTATAAATCACGCTTTTCTTCACCAACATGCTCTGAGGCTTTGGGAAATCAAGCGGCGGCACCGGGTGAAGCTCATAATATTTCTGGGAAAACTCGCCCCAAACTTTGGCGGCATTAGAACTAAACACGCCTCTTAAGGGCACGTATTTCTGATTGCCCAGCCACACACAGGCCACCATATCAGTAGTCATTCCGACAAACCAGATATCGCGCACCAGATCCGTCGTTCCGGTTTTCCCAGCCACCTGGCGACCTTTTAATATCGCGGCCTTACCGGTTCCTTTTTCCACAACATCCACCAGAATAGACACCAGGCTTGCGACCGGTTCGGGATCAAACACCCGTACAGGCTTTGGCTTTTCAAGATCGACCGGATTACCCCGGCTGTCTTCCAAACGACGGATTGGCGTGGTCTTCATCCGAATACCACCGCGCGCAAAAGTACCATAGGCGTTTGTCAGTTCAATAGGGGAAACACCCGAAGAGCCCAGAAGACTTGAAAAGTTGGGATCGATTTTCGATTCGATTCCGGCAAGCCGGGCGGTTTCAATCACCGCGTCAATGCCTAGCTTCATTCCCACCTGAACGGTTGTCGTGTTTCTCGATAAGGTCAGCGCCTTACGGATATTCATCGCGCCCATATAACGGCCATCCCAGTTATGGGGCGACCAGATGCCAAAGCCAGTGTTAAAGCTAACCGGGCGATCAGATATCGGAGATTCAGGCGTTATCAAGCCCGTTCTAAAACCGGTCAGATAAACAAACGGCTTAAACGTAGAACCCACGGCACGTCTGGCTTGCGTGGCGTTATTAAACTGGTTCTTCTCAAAATCAATACCACCTACCAGCGCAATAATCTCACCGGTCAACACGTCGATTGAAACCAATGCGCCTTGCGTAACGTTTGACCAGGCGCCAGCCTCTTTAATGCCTTTTTTCAAGGCGTTTTCGGCCGCTTCTTGAATAGCGCTGTCAATGGTGGTATAGACTTTCAAGCCGCCACGGCGAACCACTTCCGTTCCAAACTCACGCTCAAGATCCTGAATGACATAAGTAACAAAATACGGGTGCTTGGAAGCCTTGGGCGTTCGGGTATTCAACTGGATGGGCTCTTCAAGCGCCGCCTGGTATTGGCCCTCGGTAATATAACCGTTTTCCCGCATCTTGCCCAGCACCTCAAGCTGGCGAAGGCGGGCCGCCTTGGGATAAACGTATGGGGAAAGGCCTTCGGGCGCTTTTAAAAGGCCTGCCAATAAAGCGCTTTCGGCAATGGTCAACTCTTTAGCCGCATGCCTGAAGTAACGCCTGGCGGCTTTTTCAATTCCATAGGACTGATTGCCCCAATAGACCTGGTTAAGGTACATCTCCAGGATGCGGTTCTTGTCATAGTGATTTTCCACGCGCATCGCCAGAATGGCCTCGGCGACTTTACGGGTGATTTTGCGATCGGGGGTGAGAAAGAGGTTTTTAACCAACTGCTGGGTCAGGGTACTTCCCCCCTGAACATCTCCGCCTTTGACGTTTTGCGCAAAGGCGCGCATCGTGCCGCGAACATCCACACCGGAATGCTCGTAAAACCGGTTATCCTCAATGGCCATTACCGCGCGACTGATGTTGGGAGAAATTTCAGACAGCGGAACGACCACGCGATCTTCATCCCCATGGATGTTGGCAATTAAAACGCCGTTCTTGTCAAAAATCCGCGTGCTTTCATTGGGTCGCCACTCTTCAAGCGTTCGCACGTCAGGTAGCGAGGCGGCCCCCTTGGCGACGATAAAGCCCAAAATCACCGATAGTAAAAAGAGCAGGAAGGTAATGATGGCCATCACGGTGATGATCATCATTACGCCGATTCGATCCTGCACCAGTTCCGATTTTCGGCGGATATCGACAGGCAATTCCTGGGGAGACTTGGACATGGGGTCTGCTTTTTTCCAAACTACTCTGGTGTATCTCGGGGGTATCTCGTTTGCCTCTGTTTGATAGAACCGCCCGCTGTTGCTAGACGCTAGAGTGCGTTTCCTTGCTTACTCTTTATACTCTCTTATGTCTGGCTTTTTTACTGGCGTTCAAAATCTTTCAGCTCACCACCAGCTTGCCGAAATTTGCAATGCGGAGGTACTGCGTCTGAGTCACACTGAGTAAATTATACCGGTTTTTGCGAATGGCTTCATCAGGATCATTGATAAGAACCGCCTCAAAAAATTGCTCAACAGGCCCTTGCAAGGTTTCAAGCGCCAAAACCAGCGCCGGATAAGCAGACGCTTGAACGACAGCTTCAAGCGCGGAAAGCAAGGCCTTTTCAGTGGGGCTGACAAAACGGGCCACATCAACATCCGACAACAGCACGCAGTCCTGATACTTTTCGCCAAGAATTTTTCCAATCCGGTTGGCAGGTTCATAAATGGCCTTTAACTGAGACTCATTGGGAATCAAGGCGCCAAGAACCGAAAGCCGCTCCCTGGCATCCAAGAGGTTTTCAAGCGGGTTTTGAACAGACACAGCGCCCAAAACCGCATCGATAACATCATGGCGAATGTTCTCTTCCAGCCACTTCACTTTCAAACGCTGTGTCATAAAGTCGCTGAGCTTTGAAAGCGCCTGCTTTTCTTCCAGTGTTGCAAGCGATCCAAGCCCGACATAAGCCGCTTTTAAAAGCGCCAGTATATCGATCGGCAAGCGGTTTTGAAAAACGGTTTCAATCACCCCGAGCGCCATTCGGCGAAGCCCCATCGGATCTTTCGATCCTGTCGGCAGCTTGGCGTTTTCCTGGGCAAAAACACAAACCAGCGTATCCATTTTATCGGCAAGGCTTGTGGCAATGCCCACAGGGGTTTTGGCTACCGCATCTCCGTTAAAGCGAGGCAGGTAATGTTCAAAAATAGCGCTGGCCACCGCCTCAGGTTCATTCTGAAGCTTAGCGTACTTTTGCCCCATCACCCCCTGAAGCTCGGTGAACTCAAAAACCATACCGCTCACCAAGTCCGCCTTGAGTAACTGCGCCGCACGCTCCGTATCACTGATTGCCTGACCTGATAAGCCCATTGCCTTTGCGATAATGCCCGCCAGATGCGTCAGACGCTTGGTTTTATCGTACATCGTTCCCATACCCTTTTGGAACGTCACGCCCTTAAGCGCCTCTATCCTCTGGGCAAGGGGAATTTTCTGGTCTTCTTCAAAAAAGAAACGGGCATCCTCAAAACGGGCAGTGATGACTTTCTCGTTGCCCAAGCGAATGGTTTCGGCAGAGGATTTCTTCCCGTTTGAAACCGTCAGGAAGCGGGGCAGAAGATCACCCGCCTGGTTTTTAACCGGGAAATACTTCTGGTGAACGGCCATCACGGTGGTGGTCACTTCATCGGGCACGCTTAAAAAACGCTCCTGAAAAGCGCCCGTCACCACGGAAGGGAACTCGACCAGCATCGTGACCGTATCGAGCAGATCTTCGTTTTCAACCACAACGCCCTTTAAAGAAGCGGCGGCTTCAGCCAGCGCTGACTGAATGCGTTCTTTTCGAACCCCCTGATCAACAATCACAGCCCCCTTGGCTTCCAGGGTGTCGGCATACGCCGAGACGCTGTTAATTTCAATCGGCCCGTCTGATAATACTCGATGCCCGTATGATATCGTGCCCGACGACACCGGGCCGATACTGAGGGGCAGGTGCTGCTCGTTCCATAGGGAGAGCAGCCAGCGAATGGGACGCGAAAACTTAACCTCGTGATTAGCCCAGCGCATAAAATGCGAACCGCTTAAGCTTAAAACGACTTTGGGCAACAACTCGGCCAAGAGGGTTTGCACCGCGCGCCCTTCAATTTTCTGAAGGCAGGTCAGGTAACTTTCACCGTCAATAATTTGGGGCTTCAGGGAGGAAACGTCGATGCCTGATTTTTTTGCAAAACCAATCGCCGCCGGGGTGGGCTCGCCTTTATCATTCAGGCCAATTCTGACCGGGGGGCCCTTGAGCAACTGTTCGCGAGCCGCCTGAACTTCAGGTAGCCCCGTAATCAAAAGCGCCATACGACGGGGCGTTACCAGCACCTGGACGTCATCAAACGGCAATTCATGCTCGCTTAAGGCCTGGCGTGTCTTCTCGCCAAGTTCTGCGGGAGCGCCAAGCAAAAAGCCTGCGGGCAGCTCCTCGGTACCGATTTCAAGCAGGTATTGATTGGTCATGATAGAAAAATAATGCTCTCTTGCCTTAACGACGCTTTAGCCTGGCTATTTTCGCATCAAGACGCCCTCGCATCAAGACGCCAACCCCGTCAGGGAGGTAGCCGGAGGTTGAAGAACAGTCACGTAAGGACGCTCATTAAAAAATCAAACGACTGGAAACGATGCTCCAGCTTTTGGGCAATATAAAACTGGAGAAATTTCTGGGCTTTGGGAATATCAAAAGAGGGTGCATCGGCGGAAGCCGTAGTCATCTCCAACGGCTGTCGCAGCAAGGCTTGCAGGCCAAAGAGCGTCTTGCTTGAGACGTTCACCCACGTATACGTATCCTGGGTATAAATATTATAGCTATTGGAGCCTGCGCCCGGCGGCAGATGCTCCAGCATGGTGTCACGGGATAAAACGGCCCCGCCCAGTGGTACGCTGAAAGGATAATACAATGCCTCGCTTTGAAGCGCTTCATCACTCAGCACACAGCGCACGAGACTTGGCAGGTAGCCTGCCGTTTCCAGAATCTTCAGTTGAAAGCGCATGGAAATCGGCGCGATTTGGCTTGCTTGGGATTGTTCCAGCGCGGTGAGGTGCGCGGTGAGCAGCTCGAAAATCTCGGCGCTATCCGGTTCAAACTCGCTGACCAGGACGTACACCAGCTCGGCAAAAACCTGGGCGTAGGCGAGCTTGAGGATATCGGTGCGAATGCCTGAAAAACTTTGGATGGATTGGTACTGCTGGAGCAGGTCGAGATTTTTGCCGCGAGAGAGCTGGAGGCTGCTGAGGTGCAACAGCTCGCAGGCGCCTGCAAGCTTGCTGGTGGCTTTTTTAACACCTTTGGCAATGGCGCTGATTTTGCCAAAGTCGGCTGAGAAAAAGTGGACGATGCGATCCGCTTCGCCATAAGGCCAGCTTTTAAGGCAGTATGCCCGGGTGGTGTACTGCTTGTTTTCTAGAAGCTGATGCGCCGATAAGGTTTGCATTGCTTTATTCTAACGAGTTATGCAACACAAGTCATTATCTTTAAACGCCTGCAAGTGAGCAAAGAATAATTTCAGCCCTAAATACCGATGCCCCTTATGTGACAGGTCAAACAACTGGACTGGCAAATTTATTTGTTCTTTAAAAGATTAGCCAATTGCCTTTCCAGATTAAAACAACGTTGTACTTCGTCCGCATACGATCGTTCAAGACTTTCAGTCGTTCGTCTTCTAGTTGCAATTCTACTTTCCGCTTCTTGACGGTGTGGATCTGTTCTTGGCAGACCCCTTAAAAATTCTTCTGCTTGGGTCAAACCGCGCCTTGCCTCTTGGGCCGTTCTCTGTTTACCCGGCAGAAGCGACTTACAAGTTGCTATCTCATTTCTCAGTGTTAGCACTTGCTGTTGACGTTGCTTGGCCTCTTTACTAACTCTGCCAATTCCAAACAGAAGCAATTGATCCTGCCCTGTTGAATCAGTAGGGCGAAAACCTTCCATCCCCTTTTGGTGGTTTTTGTTAGTAAGTCCAGAATTGGAAGAATAAACTGTGGCATTTATTGAAGAGTTAAGTAGCGGCGTCAAAGTGGTCATCTTGATTAAAATTCCATCTATCTTTAGTATGAACAGCATTTCATTTTTAAAACAAGATTTGGAAGTGCAGTAATTTGCTTTCGAGTTTAAAAGCCCTAAATATTTTAAATTGCTTAAATTGCGTTCGGAGATGTTCTATAGTTTATACAAGGCAGGTCAAGGGCTGCTTGCAAGCATGTTTATCATAGTCAGCCTTCCTTGGCTATCTATTTCCATTACAAATTTTATGCGCCCCCTTGTCCTCGGCGTCTTAGATGAGGGAGCCTATCACGCCAGCCTGACGGTGGAGCATCGGGATTATACTGTTCCAGAAGCTCCCCTAGAATGCCAAGCCCAAACTCTCCAGGTCTTGCAGCTTCACCCGGCGGCAATATATGGGCCTTCACGTCCCTTTTTGCTTTCACAACGACGCTTCTTGGCAACTGTTTAATCCACGACTCCTGAAAAAGTTGCTGCATCAGCTCCTTAAGCCTGGCTTCATTGTAAACACTTTGCAATTGTAGAGCTATTCCGCGAGTTTTACCCATTATTCTGGGATCCAGCTTATCTTCAACAAGCTGTAGCACTTCAATACTTGACAGTGCTCTCTTTCTAGCACTCTCAGCGCGATCATGCGGATCAACCGTTCCTGTGTCTGGCCGTACAGGATCTTCATCAGGCACATCAAATCCGCCAGGAGAATCTAAGTCTGGATCCCGGCCAGACCGATTCCAAGGACGCTCAGTTTCAGAATCGCCATACCCATCACCATGGGGTTCATCATCAAAATCTAATCCCATTTTTCTTCTGGCAGAAGCTGCTTGAGACTCATGGGTCATGGGAAGCTCGGTAAAAAAGTGAAAAATGGGTGGGAAGATTTTACGCGGAACGGTCAGAGTCAATAGCTTGGCTGTAGCGCTCGTCCCCTGCAAAGCTCTCCACCCTAGCGTGCCTAAAAAGTCATCCGCCTGTTCCGCCTTGGCGGCAAAAAAGTTGTTGAATACAATTGCGTATAGCATCAGAAAGAGAATTGCCAGAAGAATTTTGGTACTGGTTTCGAGGGTTCGATCATTTAAAATATCTTGGGTTATTTTATCAACAGCCTCTGCATGCTCTGGCGGAACAGGATGCGCTTTTTTAAAAGCGTCATAAAATTTTTGATAGGTCTTCTCGTTACGCAAATGCTCACCCGAGCCTGGTTCTTCGATACTAGAAACAAGGTCGGAAATAAGCACTTGATCTTCGGCGGACAACATGCCTTTTAACTGGTTGATTGAATCCACCAGTTCAGCCTCACCTGCCTCTTGTGCAGTCGTGATTAAATACTCAGACACGGCCTCAGTCATCGTCTGACGCTCTTGGGCAATAGCTTCAGGATCAGGCGCTATATCCGGATCATTCAGGGCTTCCAAACGCGCATGAGACTCCGTCATTCTGGCAATTGCTGGATTCGCGCCAGTATGTCCGGCAATATAATTTACGAAGTCAATCGTTGAAGAAAGCCCCAGCCAACTGCCAGCAAGCACGACAGGTGCCATTGCATATAGTTTCAATCTTGTGGAAAGTGGTACTTCAACATGACGGTCTCGAACCGCACCCGCAACTTTCTTAGTCCGCTCTAATTTACCAAAATAAACATCTGAAGACATCACCATTGAGGGTAAAACTGACTTCCGAGGGTGCGGAAACTGCGACTGCGTAACGGAGAATCCAGTATAGGGGCAGTTCATTGCTTCAAACGTAACAGGATGGGTACTGGTCATAATGAAATCATCTCAACTCGTTATTGCGATGCTTGACACAGGGCGAGATAGGGAATTCAGGGGTAATAATTGAACTTTAAGACAAAAGCCACCTGTTAATGAAAACAAGTGGCTTTTAAAAATTTCCATTTATTGGAAAAACTTCTAGGCCAAGCTGGCTTTGGCTTTCTCGGCAATCAGGGCGAACGCCTTGGCGTCGCGGACGGCAATGTCGGCCAGGAACTTTCGGTTCAACTGGATACCAG
>JAYKHP010000027.1:0-101484 GCA_035285165.1 Vampirovibrionales bacterium
GCAAAGTGGCGGAAGTGACAGGAGTCGAACCTGCAACCCCTTGCGGGGCGACCGCTTTCGAGGCGGCTCCCTAACCATTCGGATCACTTCCTCGCCAGTCTTTGCGACTAATATTCAGTTTTAAAAATACATGTAAAGTTGTGTCTGCCTAAGTGCCTTTTCATCGTATAACGGGCAATTTTGAAATTCAATAAAGAGCATCATTTTTGGTCAGGAGCGCCGGGCTTCGGTTTTGGCAGATTCCATTGAAAGTGGAGTTCGCGTAACTGCTTCTCATCCACGCTGCCGGGCGCTTCCGTCATCGGGCAGATCGTCTGGTTGGTTTTCGGAAATGCAATCACCTCGCGAATGCTCTCGCAGTTGGCCAAAAGCGCACAGATGCGATCCAGTCCCAGCGCCAGACCGCCGTGGGGCGGAACGCCATATTGGAAAGCCTCGAGCAGGAAGCCGAATTTTTCCCTGGCCGCTTCATCGTTAAAGCCAAGCAGTTTGAAAATTTTCGCTTGCAGATCCGCCTGGTGGATACGAATCGATCCGCCGCCAATCTCCTCGCCGTTGTAGACAACGTCATAAGCAAGCGAGCGGGCCTTCTCGGGCGTCGTCTCCAGCAAGGCGACATCATCAGGATGCGGCGAGGTGAACGGGTGATGATTGGGCGCAAGCACACCTTCATCCGTTCTTTCAAACATGGGGAAATCCACAACCCAGAGAACACTGTGCTTGGCGTTTCCAGCTTCGTCGCGCCAGCCATGTTTATCCGCAAATTGCAGGCGAAAACGACCAAGCGTTGAACAGGCCTTGATAAACTCATCCGCCATAAAGAAAACACCGTCACCCACCTTGGCACCGGTTTTCTCCTGAATGGCCCGTTGCTCGGCCTCGCTCATAAATTTTAAAATCGGCGACTTAGGGCCTTCTTCGGTGTAGACAATATACGCCAAGCCCTTGGCGCCATAGCGTCTGGCATCGACTTGCAGATCATCCAGTTCTTTTCTGGAGTACTCGCCAGCACCGGGCACATGAAGCGCCTTGACAACCCCGCCCTTATCCACCACCTGGCGAAACACGCCAAACTCGGTATTGGTAAAGACATCGGTCAAATCCGTAAAGCAATGTTCAAAGCGCAGATCAGGTTTGTCAGAACCGTACTTGTCCATCGCCTCATGCCAGGTAATACGGTTAAAGGGCGCTTGAATCGAAACGCCCGCAACGGCGAAAACCTCCTTCAGCAAGCCTTCCACCAGGGCAATGACATCTTCCATGGAAACAAACGACATTTCCAAGTCAAGCTGGGTAAATTCCGGCTGCCTGTCCGAGCGCAAATCTTCGTCGCGGAAGCAGCGGGCAATCTGATAATAACGCTCAAAACCCGCAACCATTAATAATTGCTTATAAAGCTGGGGCGATTGCGGCAGGGCAAAGGCTTTTCCCGGATGAACACGGCTTGGCACCAGGTAATCCCGGGCGCCTTCAGGGGTGGTCTTAATCAGAATCGGCGTCTCAACGTCCAGAAAGCCTTTTTGATTCAGGTGCGTGCGAATACCCATGACAATATCATGGCGAAGCTTGAGGTTATTGAACATGCGCTGGCGCCGCAAATCGAGATAGCGATACTTGAGGCGGGTGAACTCCTCGACATTTTCGCCCTCTTCATCCAGCGGAAAAGGCAGGGGCTTGGATTTATTCAGCAGCTCGACTTGAGAAGGATAGATTTCAAGTTCGCCTGTGGCCAGCTTGGGGTTAATGGTATCGCTAGGACGCTTGCTAATTGGCCCCGTTGCCGTAATAACCGCCTCATCTCTCAGGCTGGAAAGGATTTTATGGGCTTGCGGGTTTTTGCTCGGGTCTGCCACCAACTGGATAATACCGCTTCTGTCGCGCACTTCCACAAAGGTAATACCGCCCAAGTCCCGGTTAGCCGATACCCAGCCGTTGATGGTGACGGTTTTTTCAAGAAGGTTATGCTTTAAAACAGCGTCATTGGCCAGTTCACCACAGAAGTGCGTCCGCTGGGCGAAGAAGGCGGGGTACACCCCTACGGACTGGTTATCATGGGCACGAAGCGTTTGTGCAGACGGTTGGGACATTTTCTGAAACTTTCCTGTCGGAAACACCATATTCACTTTGATATAACGGGGCCTGGCCCGCCCAAAGCGGGTTCCCCATCATATAGCGAACATAGTTCGAGCAAAAGGGTTAAGCTTTATAATAAATGTGATCCGGGTTGTGTGCCTCAAAAATCCCCTCTGCGATAAACTGGAGGCGCCGAATGCCAGCATCACCCATATGTTTTTTTAATAAGACATTTAATGTTTTTTCATCAATTACGGAATAGGGTAAGCAATCTTCAACCAGTTTTAAGTAACGCTGTTTGGGATTCAATGACCTTGCCATTTCTCTTGAAATACTGAGAGCTTCTTGAATATAAGGGTATTCTAGCGTCTGTTGCAATGCGCGATAAGTTCTGGCAATAAACTTTTTCTCCTCGCCCGTTAAGATTTGCCGGGCTTCCCTATGACGTTGAATTAACTGATAAAGGCGCTCGACATCCAGAGGTTCCAGATCAGTGCCTGGAGGAAGCCGAAGCGTTCCCAATTGTCTGGCCTCCCTGAGTTTTTCACGCATTTGGTTAATATCAATTGCTGAAACGAATATTAAGTTTCTTTGTAATCGTTCCGTATCCGCTCGGGTAGGTCTGGGGGAATAAAGATGCTCCTCAAATGCATAGCCTGCCGTAGCCGTAAGCAGAAACTGGAGGACATCTCTAACCTGCTTGGGATTATATGAATGAAAGCTGTAAACGTGAGCCCCAATAGACCTACCTTGCATTAAGGTAAGTTCTTGAGCGCTAAGACCCAAGGCGTAATTGCTCAGCGCATGTCCTAGCTCGTGCGGCAGAACCTGTCTTTTTTGCTCATCCGTTAAAGGTTCAAGTTTGTAATGACTCAACATGCGATGATACAACCAACGTCTGAACCCTGTTGGGATTTCTGCAAAACGCTCACTTCCGTTAAGCAGTGAGTTTTCGGCTCTGGCGATACAATGGTCGATACGGCTGTTAGAATGATAATCAGCTAAATCAGCCAAGCTCGTATCTTTTCCGAAATAGAGTGTTTGGTTGGCAAAAGTGGGGACGGCCTGTTGCAGGTGATTATTCCCCTCTGTGCCTATTTTATGGCTGTATTGCTGGGGGTGGGTTTGGTAATGCTTGCCATAGCCATGCAATGGGGAGGCGACGGCGGAGGTTGGGTTCATTGTCATCATTTCTGTTCAGGAAGCTGGATTTAGAACTCTGCTGATAAAAACCCCTGCAAAGTTCTCGATTGCCAGTTCCCCTACCTGGCTTATTGTTTCAGGCAAGGCAAAAGCACGGTGAAGGTTGTGCCTTGACCGACGGTGCTATCGACCAGGATGTGGCCCTTGTGCTTTTCAACGATGCGATAGCAAAGCGCAAGGCCCAAGCCGGTTCCAACCCCCGCCCCCTTCGTGGTGAAGCCCGGATCAAAGATGCGCGCCAGGTTTTCCGGGGGGATCCCCTTACCGTTATCCCTGAAGTGAACGGAGATCTGTCGGGCTTTTTCGTCAAAGACGGTTTGAATGGTAATGGCAGGCTTGTTCTTTGCTTCAAGTTTAAGCTTATCTTCTTTAAGCTTATCTTCGAGCGCGTGCGTGGCATTGACCAGCAGGTTCAAAAACACCTGGTTCAACAAACCCGGATAACACGTCAGCGAGGGCAGCTTGGGGTCATAAGCCTTGATGATTTCAACCCCGTTGGGAATTGAGCTGCCCATGACCAGCAGCGTACTTTCAATCCCCTCGTGCAGATCAGCCGTCTTCAGTTCTGACTCGTCAAGCCGGGCAAAGTTTCTGAGGTTTTTAACAATCTCAAGAATCCGCTCTCCGGCCATTTTGTTCAGATCCAAAAGCCCACCCATACTGCTTAAAACCCGCTCCTGCCCATCGTCAGCGGGCTTTCCAGCCAGAGTGCCCTTGAGGCGGGTCAGGCAAGCCCTTAAGGTATCGGTATTGCTCATCACGGTTCCCAGGGGCGTGTTCACCTCATGGGCGATACCCGCTACAAACTGTCCCAAAACAGCCATTTTTTCAGACTGAATCAGGTATAACTGGGCCTGCTGCAGCTCACTTAAAGTCTCTTCAAGCTGTCGATTTTGCGTATCCAGCGTGTGAAAAAGCGTTGCCTGGTGAAGCGCCACACCCAAGTGCTCAGCCATTGCCTTGACCAGCTCAATATCCTCCATTACCCAGGCACGATAGCTTTCACACTGGTGAAGGGTCATTGTCCCTACCAAAGTATTGCGCACCAATAGCGGGATGATGGCAATCGATTTAATCTGGTTCTTATCGAAAAACGCCTGTTCCATCAGTTCAGATGGGCAATCGCGCACGTCGTTGAGGATAAACGGGTTAAATGACGGCTCTTTCCTAAATTGAAAGACCCGCTGCTCAAAGGCCTCGTGCTGGTACTCATGGGTTTGCGTATCGTTGGGATCCCACTCGCTCAGGGGTTGAATACCGGGCATATGATAGGCAAACAGTCGGGTGGTCTTCAGGGGGGTGGTTTGAGGATCGGCATTTTCAGCCTGAGAAGGCGTCAGGGTCGATTCAAAGTAGCGGATATAGCAACGGCTGACGCCCAGAACCTTTCCAAGCTCCATCACCGCCGTTGAAAGGATAACGTCAATATCCAAAGACTGGCGAATGGCCATTGTAAGCTGGTTGATCAGAAATTCCCGGCTGGCTTGCGCCTGGGTTTGCCAGTAAAGCCGGGCATTCTCCACGGCAACGGCAAGCTGAGTCGAAATTTGAAGCAGCAGCTTTCGATGCGAGCTGTTATAAGCCGACTGGCCTGTTGAAAGGGTCTGGCCATTGGAGGAAAGGGCAATAAGACCGATAATAATGCCCTTATTCACCAGTGGCACCACCAAGGCTGCCTCCGCAGCGTCTGATAAAACCAGCGATTTCGGAACTCCCGAAGGGCTTTTGACCTTTTGTTCAGAAATTTCAGACGACTTACCTATTTCAGCCTTGTCAGCCAGGTCAGCCAGTTCAGAAGGACGGGCCGGATACGTCTGCAATTTCTGCTTGCTCAGGGCCATGTCCACCACCGGGTCGTAACCTGCAAAAGCATTGTTTTCACCGCTGATATCCAGTGTCCCATCAGGGTACATCCTGACCAGAAGCTTAATGCCGTTCTGGCTGTCATCCAGAATCAGGATGACAGCCTCATCGTAAGGGATATAGCGGGCGATCACATCGGCCAACGATTCAAAAATATCTTCCAAAATCAGCGAAGAGTTAACCGCCTGGGCCACATCCTGGTATATGGCAAGCTGTTCGGACAGGCTGGCCAGCTCGTCGCTTGCTGCGGCCTGATCCCAGCCGCTGAGCCATTCCAGCCAATAGCCTTTTTGGGGAAGGATTTTGCCGGGTTTATGCTCCGGTGCCGGGCTTAGCGGCGTGGCAACCAGCAACGTGTCATCCAGTCCGCAAACCCAGGTGGGGATATTCAGCGACAATAGCCTTGGCAGAATGGTACTGAGCGTCTGGCTTTGGGGCTCAGCCTCCGCCAGCCAGTCGCCATTGAGGTTAAACGTCTGCCAAAGCGGAAGGGCCGCAGCGCTTAGCGTATCGAGACTTCCCTGCCCATCCAAAAGTGCCACGGGTGATTGAAGCTTTTCCACAATCAGCCGAAGATCATCGTATAACAGTCTGGTAACGGGTAGCGGCATATCCTGTGCTTAATCTTCACTGCTCGTCAAACGCCAGCATCTGGCTTGGTTTTACGTAAAAAAGAGGAAGCAGCCCATTAGCTCTCTATAATTGGCTAAAGAAACCGTCCGCGTTTCTCACTGCCCTCTGGGGCTATGACATTCTGGCTCTTTACGATTGAATTATTTCCCAGCATACCATTTTCAGGGTATCGCCGCCTGCCATAAATGGCTGACCCCTCCACTTCCGGCCAAATCGAACTTACCGCAAACCCAAGGCACCCCTATTTTTATGGGCCACTCCTCCCTCACATCCTCAAGCGGCAACAAGCAAGTGCATACCCGCACGTACAAAATCGGCATCACGGGCAACATCTGCTCGGGAAAATCCCGCGTGCGCAAATTCCTCAGCAAAATGGGCCTGAGCGCTATTGACACCTCTGAAATCGCGTTTAACATCATCAGCAGCAGGCCCGAGTTGATGCGCAAGATCAGCCAGCAATACAGCGCCCAACTGGTGGACGTTTTCGGTAAACTGTCGCGAAAAAAGCTAGAGGAACTGACAAGTTCCACAGGTTTTGACAAGCAGTTTTTACAGGACATCGTCAGCCCGCTGGTGCGCGATGAGGTCAAACGCTTTCTCTACGGGCCGCTTGGCACGACCGTGCGCTTTGTGGAATCGCCCCTATTGTTTGAAACCGCCAGTGAGCATTTATACGATGAGGTCTGGATGGTCTGGGTGGATTATCAGATTCAGCTTGAGCGGCTGGTCATTCAGGATAAAGTGTCCAAAGACGAGGGCCACCTGCGCATTGTGAGCGAGTACCCTCAAGAGAGCAAGAAAGAAAAAGCCACCCGCGTGATTGATAATTCGGGTGACTGGCTCAAAACCGAGACGCAAATCAGGGAAGCCTACGAGGACGTCAAAGCCCGCGCCTTCTCCAAGGGGCATTAAATTAATTATCATTTTAGCTAAGCTTGCCTTGTTTTGCGCGGGGTAGAATAGGGGTTTAGTATTTTACTCGTGTTGTCTCTTGAAGCAGGCTTATTCGCGTTTGATGCTCTTCACCCGATATTCTCGCCCCATCTGTACCCTGGCGTTGTTCTTCCTGGGCCTATTACCTTGCGCGTTTGCCCAGAGTATTCCCGTTGAGGCCAGCCCCGATGCACCTAACCCAGATGCAGCTAACAAAAAGCGGATAGATATTCCGGCCGCCTCGCAAACCCCAAATACACTGACGCCTGACAATCCTTCGCTACCACCTTTGAACCCGGCAAATAAAAACCAAAACCGTAATACGACGGAAAGCATTCTCTTCGCCCCAAATCAAGACGACCCAACAAAATTCCTTCAACCAAAGCCAGATTTAACGGGCCCGGCACCCCTACCGCAGTCTGAAATCCCTTCGGCTGAAACCCCAGAGTTTACCAAATTCCTTGAAGAGCGCCTGTCACTGCGCAGCCTGCCTGTCACCGCCAGCATCCCTGAAAAAATCGTCATCCAGGCGATGATGCGCCTTCTCATCCAGCGAGAAATATTGCCCCAGGCAGTTTACAACCTTTATAGCCGAAACATCAACGCCCTGGTTTCCCGAGGGGCTTTTGCCAACGTCCTGATCAAGTCGCAGGGGCACAATACCAGCCTGGTGAGTGAATACCCCACTTATCGCGATGTTCCCAAAACCTACTGGGCTTACGCGCCGATTGAAGTGGCCAGGGAGCGGCAATTGCTGACCGGAAACGCACAAGGATATTTTCATCCCAATGACATTGTCAGCAGAAAAGACGCCTACCTGATTTTTGCAGGACTTCTGGCAGGCACTCGCCCTTCGCTGGCTTTATCCGACAAAATTCTCAGCCCGTTTTCAGACAGCGGCAGCATCCCTGAGCGGATTCGGCCCGATATTGCCCGCCTGGTGAACGCGCAGCTCATTCTACCCAAGCCCGAGCCGGATAATCAACTCAATATAGAGGCTCCGCTTGATTTTGCCGAACTTTCGGCCATTTTGAGCCGGGAGGTGGAAATTCAGGATTACAAGCGCTTCCTCTTGCCCGTCAACGAAGCTACCCTCCCCCATCTGCCCAGCGGTGTCGCGTTTTCCGTTGTGCCAAACGGCGCCTTATTCAAAAACAAAATGGTTGTGGGCGACACCGTTTATTTCTCACTCACCCAGCCAGTTCAAACCACCCTCAATGGCGCCCCCTTGGAAATTCCCCTGGGAACCCGCCTTGATGGTGAACTTGCCAACATTACCAACGGTACAGAGGGCCCGATATACGAAATTCATTTCAATAAAATCCAGGTGCCCGCAGGAGACAATTACCAGGTGGAAGGCAGTATCGACCTCAAATTCGATAATACGCAGGTGGAACCCTTCATTGTCCCGGGCGAACCGTATCACTTCACCTCCACTTACACGCAGCCCTGATGCGCGCTTTTTTAGCGACGCTCACTGACTCTCAGCTTGGCGCTTCGAGATCGAGGGTTCTGAAGAATCTCCTGTTCACTTGCCGTCACCGGCTTTCGGGTTAACAGCATCAAAGGCCCGTCATTCTGATAAAAAGCCCGAAACGCGTTTTTAACGATTCGATCTTCCAACGAATGAAAACTGATAACGCACGCCCGGGCTCCTTGACCCAATACCTCGGGCAGACTTTGCAGCAGCGTCTCTAGAACCGACAGTTCTTGGTTCACTTCAATCCGCAAGGCTTGAAAAACCTTAGTGGCGGGGTGGATTTTGTAAGCTTTGGGCGGCAGCTTTTGCTGATAAAGGGTCTTGATTAAAAGCGAAAGCTCAAGCGTTGTTTCAAACGGCTTTTCTTTTCGCCGCTCACTTATCAGACGAGCGATGGTCTTGGAGAAACGCTCTTCGCCAAAATCACTGAATACCCGCACCAGTTCTTTCTCAGAATACGTATTGACGACTTCCGCCGCACTCAGCGACTGCGCCTGGTTCATCCGCATATCCAGGGGCGCTTCCTTATTGAAACTGAACCCCCGCTCCCCCTGATCAAACTGGAAGGAAGAAACGCCAATATCGGCTAACAGTCCCCCGGTGATGGCACCAGCGCAATCAGGAAAGCCCACAGATTTTAACGCGGCTTTGATTTGCGAAAAATTCCCATGGTAAAAATGCAGTTTCAATTGCGGATAGCGCAACCGCAACCGGGCCTGGGCATTTTCAAGAACACCCTTATCCTGATCAATCCCAAGCAGCACGAAGTTTTCCTCCAGGGCTTTTGCCCCATATCGTTTTCCATAGCGTTCGATTAACGCCTCGCTATGTCCGCCACCTCCCAGCGTACAATCCACATAAAGCTGGGGCTGGCATTTATAAGGAACTTCCGACGCCAACAGGGCGCTTAGAACCTCCTCACACAGAACAGGGATATGGCCTGTCGACGCAGGAAACGATTTTGGATCTTGAGAAGGGGTAATCATCGTTGTGAGAGGTATTTCAATTTTCAATTAGCATTTCAAAAACTATTTATACATCAAGCCGGGGTTTTGGACGAGGGAAAGGATGGCTATGATCAAAAACCACGCCGGAAAAATCTCCTGCTTCAAACGCCCAGTTTTTTAGGGCTCCATCCTACGGCATGGGCACATTATATATTGACATTCTAACAGCAATGAGTTACTGGAAATGGCCCGAGAAGAATCATTACAAAAAGATGACCATTAGTAGAAGAGGAGATTATGGCGCGCATTATCCACAACCCCGATGGCAGGCGAATGATTCGCCTAAGCCCCGAAGATATCCTGATGGTGGTAAGCCTATACCAGCAGCAGATGTATAGCCTGCAGCAAAAAACCTACGACGGATTACAGGAGCGCTTAAAAGAATTTCAGTGCTACCTTCCCGAAGAAGCCTAAACCGGTTTTCTGGCCAGGCAGCCCCTATAGCTAGCCTACCCCTCAATCATAAATGTTGCCAAAATGCCTATAAAATATTCCTGTCCAGGTAACAAGTGCAACCTATACTCATGGGGAGTTAAATTTTAATCGATCGTCTAATTGTGGCCCCTCGGCTTCTGAGAGATGATAATCAGGTCAAAAGCACAGGGAAGCAGCTTCCCAATTGCTTTTAGGCAAAGCTTTATTCAATTTATTTTTTGCCCAGACGACCTAATACTTTGACCCATGTGGCGGATGTGTATGCATCCGCTTTTTCCTTTTAAAGGGGTTATATATTTTACCATTTCAAAAGGAAAAGCCCCGCTTAAAGACAGGGCTTGGTGTTTCTCAGGTTGATGTAATGTATAGGCATTAAGGTCATTTAAACTTGACTTAGCCAAATAAAGTAGCCAATTTTTGCTTAACGGGCTGAACCACGTCGGTATAAAAATCATGCGTAATATCGCGCCAGTCGATACCGTCATCGGCTGCCTGCTCCCAGCCTTCAACGGCAGAGAATTGACGCTTGAGAACATAGACCTTGGAACAGTTGGCATCGTAAGACAAGCGATACTGTTTACGTTTCAGCATTTCAAAAGCATCGTAAACCTGGACTTCCGGGCATTGAAAATAAAGACTTAATTCAATGACCGAAGGAATTAGCAGACCCTCAACGTCAAAGCGCTCCTGATAATCCCTGACAAGGATATCAAGCACGTTGGCGATTTCAGCCGTGGAAGCATCCACCGTTGAAAAATACCAAACCGGGAAGGACTCAATGCGAAGTTCGTGCATGGAGCCCGGTTCACGATTCGGCTTGTTCAGTGAACGCTCAGTGAACAGGATCCGCTCGTCAATGTCATGCACATCTTGCAGGCGACTATCACGTACCGGTGACTCATCGAACTGGCTG
Source organism: Vampirovibrionales bacterium (assembly GCA_035285165.1). GTDB lineage: Bacteria > Cyanobacteriota > Vampirovibrionia > Vampirovibrionales > Vampirovibrionaceae > JAYKHP01. The sequence continues at coordinate 10,541 of JAYKHP010000027.1, forward strand.
TGGGCCATAAACATGTCAGACTCGTAAGATTTTGTTTTTAATGAATTTCGCATAATGCACTTCCTTTAAATGAAACAAGGGAGTAGCTGTTACCTTTTGAAAAAATCAATAACGTCTTTAATTTAGCAATATTTCATTCGCTAACCTTATGTAACTTATTATGAATTAATCTTTAAGGTTCAGCCACTCCACTTCTTTCTTATTTTTCAGTGTTTCAGACTGGCTATTCGTCTAATAAATCCTCGAAATCATCGGCCAGATAAGACTGTAATTTCTGTTTTTGCTGGCTATGCAGAAAATCCGAAAGAATATCCGTGTAGCCCATATAAGCAAAGTTTCTCGTACCGGTTTTTCTTGTGTTTGAGTCTTGATAGTATTTATTGGAAACGTACATTGATCCCACACTCCTTTAGTTATATTGCACTTACTCCAATTCACCCGTAGTTAAAATGTATAATGATTAAGATTTATCAATGATTAAAACTCATATTGGTTTCGACACATTCAAGCAACTGTATTATTTCCGAGTATCAGCACTAGGAGACAAAGAAAGATTAGGGTGACTCATTTTCCAACAATACCAACCTTCCCCAAGCTGGTATGCAACGTGACTCATAAAGAAACACAAATTCAGATGTAATGAATTTTTGTTTTCGTGTATTCTCCCTCTTTTCTCTGTGTATGACGCCAGTGGCCTGGAAAAAAATAAAATTGGGAATTTGCTTAAGAGGGGTGATTCGCTTGGACAACTTATAGCTTAAACAATAAGTGGGAAGCGTCGCCTTTTAATCCTAAAAAGCACACCTGATCAGTATCAAACGTGTCACAGTGGTAGCGTGATGATTAAACGCGAATTACTCTCAATTTACCCATAGCAAAAACAAAATCGGCGAAACCCGCCAATCAAGAACCATAATGATTTGCTTCAATGGCTGAATGAGTTATAGCTCTGGAAAACTCATTACAATTGCGCCCTACCATTCCCGATTCTCAATTGACGAGTTTTCTACCAAATATCGTTTACTTTCGTTTCCTGATATTAACTATACCAATGCGAGTGGATATTGTGTATCCCCCTCTTTTCTATTTTTAGGTATTCGATTGGCTAATCTAGGCCAAAAGCGTTACCAATATGGTTCAAAGGGACTTCATGAACAGTAATGTTTATTAATATTTCGCTTTACAAAAGGCAAAAAGCCTGACCGGAATGCTTTCGGTCAGGCTTTTGCAAGAAAATTTTCAACCTGGCCTATTGGCCATCCCACCATTTTTTCAGGAAATGGGTGCCAGCCCCGGCCCCAGCGCCAACCGCAGCGCCTTTGACCTTTCCCCGGTTCGTCACGGCAGCGGCACCTGTGCCAATAATAGCCCCTTTGGCCGTACTGCGAACCAGCGGCTTGTCTCGAAGGGTTCTGCTGGAATCGACTGCTCCAGTTCCGGCACCGGCAAGCGCACCAACGCCAGCACCTTTCCAGACGGAAGATTCCCTCGTCAATACACCGGTGGCAGCCCCAACACCTGCGCCAATGGCGGCTTGTTTCACAATCGGGTTACGCCAGGCGCTACGAGCCTGATCCTTGACTTCAGCCTGGGCGATATTAGGCGCCATTAAAGACATCAGAACCGTTGCGAGTAAACTCATACTGATGAGCACATAAGGCTTATTCATTGAAAGAATTCCTCATTATTTGATAACGAACAATTTTCATTATTCCGATTAAAGCAAACTGTAGCCGTTATGATGCAGGACGTATTTGGCGTAGCAGGGTTCCTCGGATTTTCTGGGGGCTCCTGAAAACCCTGACAAGCATAACAACAAATATGCCCCCGAAGGGTGTGACGTTTCGGGGGCATATAAAGACAGGCTCAGGGCATTAATAACGGGTTGCGCTATTAGCACCGTTTACGGATGTTGTTTGTTGCGTGCTGGCGCCTTGACGGGCAGCCAGTTCCTGCAGGCGCGAGATTTTCTTTTCATAACGCTGACGTTTCTTAGGCTCCAGGTTCGGCATCAGTCCCAGATAGAACTGGTAGCTGCTGGCGGCACTGGCGTAATCGTCACGCTTCTCATACAACTTGGCCAGCGCCAAGCGTGCTTCAGGCTGACGGGGATTTCTCTTGAGCGAATCCTCGTAGAAATCTACCGAACTGTTTTTCTGCCAGAAGTTATTCAGCGACTTGGCGAGGCGAAGATCACGGCTTGACGCCTCACGGGCCGTTTCAATCCGCTGAATGCCTCGTTCGGCCTTCAGGTTGTTAGGATCGCGGCTCAACACCATTTGATAGGCATCTTCCGCCGTGTCCAAATCGCCATTGGCTTTCAGCGTATCCCCAATTAACAGCAGCTTGGCGCTATCGCCACTGGAGCGTTGCATCAGACCCGTGAAAACCTGATCCGCTTCGGCATAGCGACCGAGAGAAAGATACGCTTCGCCTTTAAGCATCTCACCGGTATCATTGGCGCTTGGCATTGCAACAATGCGCTCCAACTCAGCCTGAGAAGCGCTGGGCTTACCGCTTAACTGGCTAATTCTTAAAGCCGCCAGGTGAAGCCTCATGTCATTGGGGTTCAGTTGAAGCGCTTCATTAATTGCCTGTTCGGCATCGACCAGATCGCTGTCCTGACCAAGCGCTTGGCTTGTGCTGGCAGCCCGTTGGGCGACGACCGTTAAGGTTTGGGAAAGACCCTGAAGAGCATCCGCGTCATTCGGGTTGATTTTAACCGATTCACGGTAATAGGCCAGCGCTTGATCCGGCTTATCAACGCTAAGAGCAAGCTTACCCAACTGGTTGCGAACCGCCGTGTTGTTGGGATTCATATTCAAGGCGCTGCGCAACTCGGTCATCGCAGCCTCGCCATCGCCACGTCCGTCAAAGAGATTTGACAGGCCAACATAAGCGGGCATGAAGGCAGGGTTTGCCGAAATGGCTTTTCTGTAGAAGGAAACAGCCGCCCCCGAATTACCTTGCGAATTATAAGCTTCCGCCATTTTACTCATAATCGTGGCGTTGCCTTTATCCAAGTAAAGGGCGTTATTCAGGTGTTTCAGACCTTCATGGTAATTGCCTTCAGCAATGTATGCCTCACCCATCCGATAATGCGCCATGTGGTTCTTGCTGTTAATGCGCATTGCCTCGCGATAGGATTCCTTGGCGCCTGAGGTGTCGCCACGCTCGGCCTTCATAATGCCTTCGTTCAGAAGGGCCTCACCATAGGTCGGGTCAATCTGCATCGCACGATCAAAAGCCGACTGGGCCTCATTAAAACGTCCTTGCATCCGGTATGTAACGCCCAACTGGTTAAAGCCTTCGGCAAAGTCGGTATCCAGCTGCGTTGCGCGTTCAAGTTCGGCAGCGGATTTGGCCAGCAGCTCATCACGCTGGGTTTTGTAAAACATATCGTGCGAAGCGGTACGGTTTCTGTGAACAATGCCAAGCGCGACGTGGGCTGCCGGATCATTAGGGTCTTTGGCCAACACCTGGTTGGCGTTTTTCTCAGCGGCATCCAGTTTAAAAAGCTCGGCTTGCGCGACGGACAGGGCGGATCTGGCTTGCAGGTTGGATGGGTTTTTCTTCAACGCGATGGTATAAGCAGCTTCCGCCTGGCTATACTTTCCAGTCTGCATCAAGGCATTTGCCGTTCTCAGGTTGGGAGAATAATTATAGCTGGCGCGGGAGCGATAGATTTTTTGGGCAGCGTCCGCTTCGTTCACCGGCATGCAAACGCCAGTGAGAACACCAATACTGAGAGAGAGGGCAACAATTGTATAAAATTGTTTTGACATAGACTGTTTTCCTTTATCTATAATTTGGATAGTTTCTATTGTTTAGGGATTTCTCATTCAAGCAAGAATAAAAACGGTTGCTAAAAGATTTTAGAGCGAATTTTAAAGTACTCGCTAAAAAAAACCGACACTGCCTATCAATACCCAAATGTTATCTCTTGGCCTTGCTAACAAACTTGCTAATGAAAATGTTACGAGGGAAATATTACTGGCGATTATAATGGAAGGGGGTTGAGTAAGAAACACTGCCTGCTCATTGGAATGTCAGATTTTTTTGACCAAAAAAACACTGGCAAGACCATGATAGCCATTATCCCAGGCTAACCATTATATTGCGTTGGCTAGCAGAGGGCAATGCGGGTAGACAGTAGGCTCATTATAAGGAGGGATCAAAATGTCCGATATTATACTAATGGCTATTTTTTAATCCCCCTTGTGGCGGCAAGCTCGGTTACAGCAAGCGATTTAATGCTTATCTTAAAACAAAAAACAATTATCAGCTTGCAAAAGACTCGTCCTTTTTTATGAGGAAAAATCATTGTCCAGGGTATGCAAGCACAATTTGGCGTAATCTTGCTATGTAACAGGTGCTATAACACGTCTATTTTTTGAGCCAGCGTTTTTAGCCCTTCTTTGGCATCCATCCGCCCCAGCATCACCAATTGCACGTAATAGTTGGTCAATTCATTAATTTCCGCCTGGCGGGGCCGAATACGATAAGCCGCCTTGGCGTTGAGCAATTGCCGGGCGCTGATCCCTCTGGCCCTTACCATAATGTCTTCATTATTACTCAGGGCATCATGGCCGCCCTTAAAAAAAGGATCATTCAAGGCGCTGGTTACTGAAGGCAAAACCGGCGCCGCCTTAGCCAGCGCCAACTGGTTTTTGGCGTTGGTGATAAAGGCGGCAAGCGCCAATGCCTCCTTGGGATGCTTGGATTGCTGCGGCACCACTAAAACCATTTCTGAAAAATCAACAAAGGGGCTATCGGCTGGAAACTGCGGGGCAACATCCGTTTTGGCATATACGGCAGGCGCGTTTTCCTTGACGATACTCAGAAAGTTCGGCCCAACCAGCAACAGGGCCAGCGTGCCCGATTGATAGCGATCCACCGCCGCCCGGTAATCTTCGCTGAGTGATTCCGGTGGAATCAGGTCGCCTTGATAAAGGCTAATGTAAAAATTCAAATGCGCCAGCGCCTGGCGCGTGTCAAATGCCGGTTTTCCCGAGACATCATAAAGCGGAACCTGAATTTTAACCAATTCCTTCAGGAAGTTTCCGCTCTGCGTCAGAATCGGCATAAAGGCGTAACTACCGGTTTTTTCCTTGATGCGGGCGGAAAATTCCTGCATCGTGGAAAAATCGCTGGGCGGCTTTGCGTAACCCGCTTTATGTAATAACGCGCGATTATAAAGCGTCACCCGGGATGTCAAATACCACGGCAGGCCAAAAGTGATTTCCGATTGATTATTTTCCAAACTGGCGGCTTGCCAGGCTACAGGAAGATACGTCTCCTGAACATTTTTCGGCAAAGCGCTGCGCATATTGATCAGGGCGTTTCTGGTCGCAAGCGTCGCCGAAAAATCCGGGTTCAAATTGACGACATCCGGCACGTTGGGGCTTAACACCGCCGTCAGCGTCCGCTTTTCAATTTCATTTCCAGGAACATCCACCCACTTGACCCGAACATTGGGATGCTCGGCTTCAAACTCGTCCAGCATCGGCTGAATCACCGCCTTGAAATCCGCCAGTTGCATCGTCCAGAAAACAAGTTCAATGTCCTTGCTTTCATCAGTCGCCGCCTGGTTTCGGCATCCGCTGAACACCAATGAAAAAACACCTATCAGGAGGCTTAGCGTTGAAGCTAGCAGGAGACGTTTGAATATCATCAGCGTTTAAAATCCTTGAACACGCGCATCACAACGAAACGTTCCCGGGTCAATTCCATCGGCACACCCGTGTGATCTTCCGACTCAATATAGATCCCGATCTCTGACCCTGTTTTGTAACCCAGCGAGTCTGGGATCGGAATCAAGTCATGCGGCACCTGCTTTTCGTGCAGATACTCGCTCGCCTTTTGCGTGGTTGGCGTTGAGGGTAAAACTATCAACATATCATCTTGGTCATTGCGAGGCCAAAGGCCGTGGCAATCTCCTCAATTAGCTTATACAATCCCAAATACCGATTTGGCGTTTCGGGTGGTGGCCAAGGCGACTTCCTCGTAAGAAAGATTTTTCAGTTCGGCAATTTTCTCAACCACGTAGCGCACCCGGGCCGGTTCATTCATTTTACCGCGAAATGGCATTGGGCTTAAAAACGGCGAGTCGGTTTCCACCAATATCTTTTCCAAGGGAACCACAGTTGCGGCCGCCTGCAAGTCGGTTGCTTTTTTGAAGGTGATGTTGCCCGCAAAACTGATGTAAAAACCAGCCTCGATCATACGGAGGGCAAAGTCGGCGTCGCCTGAAAAGCAGTGCATAATGCCGCGAACGCCGGGGGCAGACTTGACTAGCGACAGGATATCCTCATGCGAGTTCAAGCCGCTGGCATCGCCTTCCCTGACGTTCCTGTCATGAAGAATCACGGGCTTGTCAAACTCAACCCCCAGCTTTAAAAACATGCTAAGGCATTGCTTTTGAAGATCGATATGTTCCGTACTCCAGTAATAATCCAGGCCCGTCTCCCCGATGGCCACCACCTTGGGATGCTCTAGCAAATGTCGAATACGGCTTTGCCAGTCGGGGTATTTCAGCGTGTCGGAAACATCGGTGGGATGAATGGCCACGGCCATATACACGTTGTCGTGGGCTTCGGCTATTTTCAGCACCTGGTCGTAATATTCGGGGCTGACGCAGGGGTTGATGATAAATTCAACGCCTTCGGCCATTGCCCGTGACAAGACATGCCCGGCATCGCTGTGGGGGATATTTTCCTCACGTCCCTGCCGCTCAATGTAATCCAGATGGCAGTGGGTATCGACTATAGGCGCTGTTGGGAGCATCATAAAATGTCATTGCGAGGCCGAAGGCCGTGGCAATCTCCAAATATTACTGTGTGATTTTCGCTTTCTTCGCCTCACCGGCAAGCTCGCTATCCAAGCGAGGCAGAATCGGCCCTTGCAGGTTTACTTTTTGCCTGGAAGGAATTTCAACTGTGACAATAGCTTCCCATGAGACTGCCGTCAAAGAGCTAGCATAGCCAAGCTGCGTCCAAATATCTTGGGCCAACTTAGGTGTAATAGGCGACAAAGCAATTGCAACCTGACGCAACGTATTCAGTACGCAATGCATTAAACTTGCCAATTCTTCAAGCTTATTCTCTTTAAATAAATTCCATGGTTCTTTACTGGCAATCAAGGCGTTAGCGGCATCTACCCAGTTTAGAATTTCATGGGCAGCATTTTGAAAATCAAACCCTTCATAAAAGGCTTTTACTTGCGCCATTGATTTCTCAGAAGGCAAAGCAAAGCCTCCATATAAAGAGCTATCCTGACCAGATGATGGAATCTCACCCTCAAAATACTTATTGGTCATATTCAGCGTTCGATTCAGCAGATTACCCAGGTTGTTGGCCAAATCCGCGTTAACCTTCAGCTTGAAATCCTCTTCCGTAAAATTGCCATCCTGGCCAAACTGCGCCACCGTCATCAGATAATAGCGGATCGCATCCGTGTTGGGCAAATTGAAACGCTCAACCAGACTGGCGGGCGAAACGACATTGCCAAGGCTTTTGCTGATTTTATCATTGTTCAAATTGATAAACCCATGAACCACCACCTGCTTCGGCAACGGCAAATCGGCAGCCAGAAGCATCGCGGGCCAGTAAATCGCATGGAAGCGCAAAATGTCTTTGCCAATCACATGAATGGCGTTCGGGTTTTCTTGGGTGCCCCAATATTTTTCAAATTTCGCCTCGTCCTGCCAGCAGCCGACACCCGTAATGTAATTGCTCAGCGCGTCAATCCAGACGTAAATCACCTGCTCATCATCATCCGGCACAGGAATACCCCAATTCACCGTCGTTCTCGGACGAGAGACGCTGATATCCTGCAACTCCTCCAGCATTTTTTTTACTTCTTCGCGCCTGAAATCAGGCCAGATAAAATCCGGGTGCTGCTCGATATGATCAAGAATTTTCTGTTTATAAGAGGATAATTTGAAAAACCAGTTCTCTTCCTGCACTTCATCAGGCTTTCGCTGGTGAATCAGGCACTCGCCGTTCTCGTTGAGATCACGGGCCGTCATAAACACTTCGCAACCACTGCAATACAGGCCCGTGTAGCTGTGCTTGTAGATATCGCCCTTGTCGCGCAGTTTTTTCCAAAGCTTTGCCACCAGTTCATAATGGTCTTTTTCGGTGGTGCGGATAAAGCGGTCATAGGTTAAATTCAATTCCGACCATGTTTTAATAAATTCTTGCGAGACGCGATCCGTATGCTCTTGTGGGGTAATCCCCTTTTCCTTGGCGGTTTTCTCAATCTTAATGCCATGTTCATCCGTACCGGTTAAAAAAAACACCTCATTGCCAATGAGCCGCTGAAATCTTGCCATCACGTCGGTGGCCACTTTTTCATACGCATGGCCCAGGTGCGGGGCGGCGTTGACGTAATCAATAGCCGTGGTGATGTAGTAGGGGTGTGACATTCGTTATTGCTCTCGTAAGCTTGATAATAAACTTCGTCATTCCCGCCAAAGCGGGAACCTCCCTGCCTGGAAACGGTCAATCTATAAAATGGGTTATGATAATTTCCTTGAATAGCTGGGGGGATTCCTGCTTTCGCGGGAATGACAAGTTGCGGAAGTCGTTTCTTTTGTAACCGAAGTAATCGTAGCGTAAACGATAGTGTTTGGCTTCAACGGCACCGAATTATCCAAATCCACATGCAAATAATTGGCGCTTGTCCCGGCTAGACCCGAATCTTCAACGAGAATGGCGAGTTGCTTTCCCAAAAACCGTTGCCGGTAGGCCATACTTTTTTCGTCTGATAAAGCTCTCAGACGCTTGGCACGCGCCTTCTTTTCCCGCTCAGGCACCTGATCGCCAAAACCAGCCGCAGGCGTCCCCTTACGTTTGGAGTAGCTAAACACGTGGAAGTAATTCATCTTACAGCGCTTAAGATTTTCAAACGTCGTTTCAAAGCTTTCAGATGTTTCCCCTGGAAAACCCACGATAATGTCGGATCCCACCGAAGCATCCGGAATTTTCTCAGCAATATAGTCGCAAACGGTCATCATCTCATCCACATGATGGCGGCGTGCCATACGTTTTAAGACACTATCCTCGGCACTCTGGGCAGACAGGTGAAAATGCGGGCAGATTTTTCCCAGTGCAACGCCTTCAGCCACAACGTCCACAAGCTTCTGGCTCACTTCAAGCGGGTCAAGCGAAGTAAGCCTGAGCCTAAACGCGTGCGGAATCTGTATCAATTCGGCCAGCAGGTCGGCCAGGTCTTTTTTCTGTCCATTGGCGCCGACATCCTCATACTGGCCAATGTTAATACCCGTCAAACCGACCTCTTTAAAGGCCTCCTGGCCCAGCAGGGCGTTATAATCCGGATCGATCATCTGAATAAGGCTGGCCTTGATATCCTCAACTGGCAGGCTTCGGCTAAGGCCACGGGCCTCCCAGATAATGCAATAGGTGCACTTATAATCGCAGCCATCCTGTATTTTCAGGCTGCCACGGGTTCTTTCGGGTGCCGCCTTGGAAGCCCCTTCAAGAATACGGCTTTTATCGATTTCAGACACCTGAATGACTGGCTTTTCAGGAGCTGGCGTCTGTTCAACGATATCAAGAATCCGGTCTTTGAAGTTATTGCCCACCACGTAGTGAACGCCGGGCTGAGCGGCAAGCTCTTCCGGGGCAATCTGGGCAAAACAGCCGGTGGCAAGCACCTGGGCGTTCGGGCTTGAAAGCCTTGCCCGCCGAATAATACGCTTAGACTCGTTATCCGCCCGCTCTGTTACCGTGCAGGTGTTGATCACGTATAGCGAAGCAGCCTCATCAAACGGAACCACTCTCCATCCACCCGCAGCAAAACGCTCGGCAAGGGTAGAGGTCTCCAACTGGTTTGTTTTGCAGCCAAGCGTGTAAAACGCGACGCTACGCCTGAGAGGACGAGCGTCAGGGGAATTGTCTTGGACTGAAGGGAGTATCGGCATTGCGTCGGGTTATCGGCGGTTTAGACAGGCGCTTATGAATGGCTTTTTTACAGATTACGCCGTCTTGTCGTTTTCATTCTCCCTAATCCGCCACCAGGCTTCAAGTCCCGCATACGCTTCAGATTGTTAATTTTTTTGTTTATTTACTAGGATGGCCCGACACTTGCCACTGTCAGTAGTTTTACTGATATAAGCCTAGGGTGACCCCTTACAAGAATGCTTTTGTAACGAAAAAACACTACAAAAGGATGTAAGATTTGTATATAAAATGCTCTACTCAGGCGCAATTTTTACCGCGACGGTGTTTTTATTCTGTATATACCATGTGCGCAAAATGGTGAAAACTGTGGTAAGCAAAGTATTTCCTATTGATATTGCGCACAAGGAACCATCCAGAAAAAGATAGCCACTGTATCGTCCTGTGGATCATCAATGCGTTACATCCACCAAGCGTGTAGTTCAGTTTGATAATTAGCAACGAAAGAAACGAAGCGGCTTAAGAACGCCTGTTCTAACAGCCTGAGAAAGAGGAGAGAACCCGTCCATGGCCAAAGTATTAATTTCGATGCGTGAAGATTTCCTTCAAATGGTAGATGAACTGGCACAACAAGAGCATCGCTCCAGAAGCGAACTGATTCGCCAGGCCTTACGCGACTATACCCGCAACCATCCGCATGCGGCAGTCAACGCGGCCCTGATCGAATCCATGGTTCTTGATGAGGACGACCTGCTTTAATCCAAGGTCGTTTTAACCTGAAGTGAACCATCATTTTTCACACTTTAAATTTTCAGACTTTAAATTTTTAACAATGACTTTCAGAGGAAGATTGAGGACACATAACGTAAGGATTTAGACCCATGGCAAAAAGTACACGCGTACTCATCTCATTGCCGGAGAAATTTCTTGAGGAAATTGACAAGCTGGCCGATGATGAGCAACGCTCCAGAAGCGAGTTGATTCGCGAAGCCCTTAGAAACTACATCAAGACCAACAACGCGCCCGGCTCGAAGCATCTGCTCGATTAATGGCGTAAACACTTGGTCTATGCCTGAATTCCGCTTGCGTTGCAGCGTATCGTAATGCGTTGCAAGGCTCTGGCTAGCCAGGCGTTAATTGCGTATCCGGTTAAATAATTTCTTACCTGACTCTGCCAGGGGTTCCCTGGGTCTTTGGGTCGCGTCCCGCAGTCTAGGTTTTTCATCGGTCGTATCTGTATTATGTACGCCCGTTTCGCCACTGTCAGCGTAACCCGCAGGCTTCATTGCCGTGTCGGAAGGTAGTGCCTGAAGCTCGGGCGAAGCTGGTTGCGCAGCGTCGTCTTTCGCCAGGCGTCCCTGTACGGCCGTATCCACGTGCTCATCCATATAGACCGCCTTGGGCAAAACCAGCATTGCCTCCTTACTCAGGAAGGAGGAATTTTCACTGAAGACCCGCAACGCGTCCGAATCGGCGTAGACCGATGGGGTTACGTTATTAAAGCGGTCTGCACGAAGGGAACGATGCCAATTGAAACGCCAGATTCTGGGCATTGTAGGGTCTTCAGTGTCAAACGCCTGGATATGTCCCCGGACATAGTATTTCATGTGATCAGGCATTGAGCCGTCAAAGACGTTGCGAATGCGATCCACCGCACCGCCGAAACCCTTTGCGGCCATCGGCTCGTTGTTGTCGAGATCGGCTTCGACAAAGAAAACCCGGCTGATCGGCTCATCACTGCCAAGGCTCATGCGTTTGAGGAAATAATCCATCGTCACCGGATCCGGCCGGCCTGCGTAGAGATAGCTTTCCACCAGCTTTTGATAATCCCGATAAAGCCCCTGGCCTTTGAGGTTTTCAAGCGTGTAGAAGGGATTCAACACCCGGGTTCCAGGCGCCATTCCCTCAAGCCTTAAGGCAAACTCCCTGGCAAAGACGTTAACCACATCGGAGAACATATGGCTGTTGCCATGTTTGACCACTGGGAAAACGGCAATGGCAGGCAGTGGCGTATAGTAGACCACCGATTTGGGCGGTTTTTCCTTTTTACGATGTGCGGATTCAGCCGAGGCAGTCAAATTTTGATTTTGCGCTTGAGATTCAGCCGGTTTATATTCACTGGGTTTATATTCACTGGGCTTATATTCTAGGGACTGAAGGCCCGGCTCTAGTGAGGATTCGGCCATGGGCGCATCCGCGTTAATATCAATGCGGGGGGAGGCCGCCAAAGAAACCGCCTGTGCAGAAGACTCGGCTTTCGTTTTGGCAGGCGCCGCAAAGCTGGATAAGCTGGGCAAAGCTTCCGGGCTAAGCGGCTGGGGAGAGGCCAGTTTCAACGGCTTGTTATCAGAATTGACCGCCTGAATTGCCCTATCACTTTTAAGCTTAAGGGCAGGCTGATGGTTTTGTTTTTGTTGCTCAGGGCGACCTGTTTCCACTGAGGGATAAAGATCAGGACGCGCCATGGCATCCTGCAAACTGGTTAAGGGCGTCATCGTGGCAGCATCATCCGATGGGCCTGAGGTCGGGGTGTAAATTTCAAGGTCGGCGGCATCACTGACGCTATAAATAGTCAGGCTTAAAAAGCAAGCCAGCAGGCATAGGCGCCAACAGCGACCGCCGTCCATGGGGATAGCATTAAATCTTATGGCATCGAACTTTTTCATATCGACAACACACCCGCTCTCAGCAGCAATCGCTGCTTCAACTTCTCTTTACTACAGACCTTAACTTGATTATGGGCCAGGGCTTGGCGGAAAATATCCTATGAACGGATGAATCTGGTTTTTATTAAAGCCCCAGGCTGTGGAACATCATTGCGATTTTCCCAAAACCGATTTTTTCCAACCTGAAACAGAGAAAGGCCCCTCTTTAAAGATGATTGAGCGTTACACCCTTCCCGAAATGGGTAGCTTATGGGCGCAGGAAGCCAAGTTTGAAACATGGCTTGAAGTGGAGCTTGCCGTTTTAAAGGTGCAGGAAGAGCGAGGCGATGTTCCCGAGGGCATCCACAAACACGTTCACGCGCGGGCAAAGTTCCTCATTTCTCGCATTGATGAAATTGAACTTGAGGTCAAGCACGACGTTATCGCCTTTTTGACCAACGTGGCCGAGTACGTCGGAGATGAATCGCGTTACGTGCATATGGGCATGACCAGTTCTGATCTAATCGATACGGCCCTGTCGCTTCAAATCCAGCGCGCAGGCAAGCTGCTGCTTGAAAAACTGGCCACGCTTCGCCAGACGGTTTATCAAAAAGCCGTTGAGCATCAGCACACGGTGATGGTGGGGCGCTCCCACGGCATTCACGGAGAACCCATCACCTTTGGCCTGAAGCTGTTGAACTGGGTGGATGAACTCGACAGGCAATACGAGCGCCTGAACGCTGCACTTGAAGAGAACCGAATCGGCCAGGTGAGCGGGGCTATGGGCACCTACTCAAACGTCGATCCCGATGTGGAAGTGAGAACCTGTGAGCTTTTAGGACTCAAGCCCGCCAGAATCAGCACCCAAATCATTTCGCGCGACATCCACGCCAGTCTCTTCAGCGCGTTCGCCCTTCTGGTAAGCTCGCTTGAAAAATTCGCCACTGAAATCCGGGGCTTACAGAAAACCGACATTTTAGAAGTGGAAGAAGGTTTCAGCAAGGGGCAAAAAGGATCTTCGGCGATGCCCCACAAAAGAAACCCGGTGGCTTCCGAAAACATTACGGGGCTTGCCCGACTGGTTCGCTCTTATGTGATGCCCGCCCTGGAGAATATCGCCCTTTGGCACGAGCGCGACATTAGCCATAGTTCTATAGAGCGAGTGATTTTTCCCGACGCCTTTATTACCCTTGACTACATGTTGCATCGCTTTAACGGTGTCATTGCCAATCTCGGCGTCCATCAAGACAATATGCGCCGCAATCTCTACCGCTATGGCGGCGTTATATTTTCACAACGCGTTCTGCTCACTTTGATTGAAAAAGGCAAACTAAGCCGGGAGACGGCCTACACGCTGGTGCAACGAAATGCGCATTCGGCATGGAACACGGAAGATGGCGACTTTAAGCGCAACCTGCTCAACGATCCTGAAGTCACCGCCGTTCTTGGCCCGTTAGAAATTGATGCCTGCTTTGACACCTCGGACTATTTAAAGCATGTGGATGTGGTTTTTGAGCGCTTTGCCCAGACTAAAAAAGCCATTGCCACGAGCCGGAGCTAGCACCCGTCATGTTTTTATAGGGACTTGTTTATCAGGATTACCCTTTACAACTGAGACTTTGGCTTATGAACCCTTCGTTTTTTAGAGCGTATACGCTGGCACCCGTATCGGCTCTCAGCAATGATCTTTCGCCCTGGCTACCTTCCTTGTGGAATTTGGGAATCTGGCTGTTAGTGGGGCTTTTAGTCGATCTCGTCTTTTTAAGGCTCGTTTATAAGGCAGCCGAAAAGACGGCTTGGGAGCTTGACGATGCCATTATCCGCTGCTTTTTCGGCAAGACCTTCGCGTTTTTCGCGCTTTTTGGCATCGATACGGCCGTAGCCCTTCTGCCCCGTCTCACCCGGTTTGAAATTATCAGTTCGGCCAAGCCCATTGCCCATCAACTCATCGTCTCCATCGTCATTTTGCTTTTGGCCTGGCTTATCAGCGATATGGCCATTCGCTTCATCCAGCATCTGAACAAGCGTTTTGAATCGCTTCCATCCACCTCGATTTTTCATAACATCATCCGAATCGGCATTATGTGTCTCGGCCTTCTGGTAATGCTCCAGACACTGGGCATTTCCGTCCTGCCCATCCTCACTGCCCTGGGTGTTGGCGGTTTGGCGATCTCATTGGCACTAAAAGACACGCTTGAAAATGTATTTGCGGGATTTCAGATTATTTTTTCAAAACAAATCCGCATTGGCGATTACGTTCGGCTGGATAATGGCGTTGAAGGTTACGCCGAAGATATTGGCTGGCGAAACAGCACCATTCGCCAATTCAACGAAAACCTGGTGATAATTCCCAACGCCAAGCTGGCAAGCGCCATTGTCACCAATTACAGCAGGCCAAATCTCGGGATGTTGATTACCCTGGAAGGTATTGTCCATTATCATAGCGATCTTCAGGAGGTTGAGTCGCTTATTCTTGAGGCGGCCCAGCGGGTGATTGACCGTGAAGAGATGGCCAACAAGTCTAAAAAACCCGTCGTCAGATTATTTCAGTTTACCGATTTAGGCGTTCGCTACCGCTTGCGGGTGGCCGTCAGCCACTACAAAAATGAATTTCCGCTCACGCACGTTTTGCTGCAGGAAGTTCATAAAACCCTCCATCAAGCGGGTATCGGATTTTCCAACATTGCCACCCCCGCGCCTTTGCCCCCACCACCCCACTGTCCCCAAGCAGACCCCCAACTGGATAAAGACGACGACGATACGCCTCCTGAAACGCCACTTAAAACAAATGCCGAAACCGGCAAAAAATCATCCAAATAGCCTTAAAATCTGGTGTTTTTGGCCATAATGGCAACCGTCGGATGCTACAATAGATTTTCTATGACTGGCAAGAAAATTCACGTGAGAGCTCAATTTTGAGAATATACCCTGGACAGCCTTTTCCCTTGGGCGCCACCTGGGACGGGATGGGTGTCAATTTTGCGCTGTTTTCCGAATACGCGGAAAAAGTCGCACTCTGCCTGTTCCATTCGCCCGAGGATATGGAAGAATACATCAATATTCCGATGACGGAATATACAGATCACGTCTGGCATCTTTACCTGCCCGATGTTCGGCCGGGACAAATCTACGGCTACCGTGTATACGGCCCTTACCAGCCTGAAAAAGGTCTGCGCTTCAATCCCGACAAGCTGCTGGTGGATCCTTACGCCAAAATCTTCGTGCGCCTCCCAAAATGGCATTCTTCGCTTTATGGCTATATCCCGCCATCACCGCGCACCAAGCCCGCCATTGCCGAACAGGCGGATTTGATAATCAACACGGAAAACAGCGCGCCCTACGCACCCCTGGCAGCCGTTGTGGATACGACCTTTTCCTGGGGGGACGACAAGCATCCCAAAACGCCATGGCATAAAACCGTTATCTATGAAGCCCATGTGAAGGGAATGACGCAGCACCATCCGGGCGTTCCCGAAGAATTTCGAGGAACCTACGCCGGGCTTGCAAGCGAACCGGTCATCGAGCATTTAAAATCATTGGGCGTCACCGCTATCGAGTTAATGCCTGTTCAGCAGCACGTGGACGATCACTTTTTAACCCAGAAAAATCTCGTCAATTACTGGGGATATAACACGCTGGGCTTTTTCGCGCCAGACTTGGCCTACTCGGTTCGGGGAAAGAAAGCCCATACCCATCACGCTGAAACTTCTTACCAGCAGAATATTTATGATGAACCTATTCACGAATTTAAAACGATGGTCAGGGCGATGCACGCCGCTGGCATTGAGGTGATTCTTGATGTCGTTTACAACCACACGGCTGAAGGCAACCATTTTGGCCCCAGTTTTTCGTTTAAAGGCATCGACAACCTGGCCTACTACCGAAGCGTGAAGGATAATCCCCGCTATTACCAGGATTACACAGGCTGCGGGAACACCATCAACGTGAGTCACCCCAGGGTTATCCAGCTCATTATGGATAGCCTGCGCTACTGGGTGGAAGAAATGCACGTCGACGGTTTTCGTTTTGATCTGGCCGTGGCACTGGGCCGAGAGGAAGAGTCGGTCAGCCGGCTGGCGACCTTCTTTGATGTCATCCACCAGGATCCGGTACTTTCCAAGGTCAAGCTGATTGCAGAACCTTGGGATTTGGGTGAGGGTGGTTATCAGGTGGGAAACTTCCCCGTTCTGTGGACGGAATGGAACGGCGATTACCGCGATACACTCAGAAGTTTCTGGAAGGGCGATAACGGTATGGTCAGCCGTCTGGCCACAAGACTTTCAGGCAGCAGTGACTTATACGAGAACAACAAGCGAAACCCCCACGCCAGCATTAACTTTATTACCTGTCATGACGGCTTTACGCTGAGTGACTTGGTAAGCTACAACCAGAAACACAATGAAGCCAATCTTGAGAACAACGGTGATGGCGAAAACCATAATCGAAGCTGGAATATGGGCGCTGAAGGGCCGACAGACAACCCTGACATCCTGGCCTTAAGGGCTCGGCAGAAGCGTAACATGGTGGCGTCTCTGCTCTTTTCGCTGGGGGTTCCAATGATCCTCGGTGGTGATGAGCTGGGACAAACCCGACATGGCAATAATAACGCGTACTGCCAAGACAATCAGCTTAACTGGCTTAATTGGCACCTCAAGAATGAAGACAAGGATTTTCTGACCTTCTTCAAGCGGGTGGTTGGCATCAGGAAAGAACACCCCGTCTTTCAGCGGCGAAAGTTTTTCGCGGGAAGACCTGTGCGCATTCCAGGCACGGCGGAATTCAGCAAGGACATTGTCTGGTATCGCCCGGACGGGGAAGAAATGCGGATGCAGGACTGGGCGAATCCCAACCTGAAATGGCTTTCCGCATTGCTTGACGGGCAGAACATGAATGAAGTGGATGAGAAAGGTCACCCGATTAAGGATGACATCCTGATGCTGATGTTCAACGCAAGCGAAAAGTCCATCACCTTCAACCTCCCGTTACACCCCCTGGGCGGTTATTGGAAAGTATTACTGGACACGAAAGAGGAAGCGGACTTTAGCCCCAAGGACTTGGATAAAACCGTTTCAAGCTACACACTTGAAAGCAGAAGCATGGCGCTACTGCAACTCCATTGTAGCTTTAAGACTTAAATAGATTTTCTTAACGCGTCTTCTTATAAAACCCGAACTGAACCGGCTTGAAGCTGGAAAGCTCCTGCTCAAGCTCCCCTTTACTACGCTCAAGCTCTTCCAGGCGTTTTTTCAGGGACTCGTTCTCACTTTGAGAACGAATCAACTGCACCACCACTTCGTCCAATCCTGAAAGCTTGTCATCCAGCATTCGGGACAAGTCTTTAATAATGCCTTCCTTAACCTGACTTACGGTTTCAACCATCACGGTAAGACTATCGCGGGAAGGGTGCTGGCTTAAAGCCGAAAAACCGGTGCTTTGAGTCCCCTGCATGGCTGTTGCTTGGGATGTTGCCACTGAGGGAGAAATGGGGGTTGGCGAGATGTGCGCTGAAATAGGCTTCACCTCGGCTGAAGAGTAAGCGCTGCCGCCACGCGGGACGGATTCGTAAGATTCAGTTCTCAGGTGCCCCCCGCCCTGTTGGTAAGCATAGCCTGACGGATCGTAACTTGCGGCTTCGGGATGCTCTGCTCCCGTATGAGCAACGGAGGAGTGCGGGGTTGTTGGCGCAACCGAAAGACGGTTGGCGATTTCCTGGATGTCTTCACCGGCGCGCACCATTTCAACAGCCCGTTTTAGAACCTCGACATCGCGATGAAAGAAAATCAACTTGCCGCTTCGCTCGTCACGCTGCTGGGCAATACCAAGCAAACGCGCATAATGATTGACTTCCGTGTCGTTCAGACTCAAAAGCTCACAGACATACCCAATCGTATAGGGGAATGTCTCGGTGGAAAATGTATTCAGCGTACTCATGAAAACTCAAACTGCCCTTCAAACGTGTTTACCGGTAACATCAATATGAAGCCTCAGTCTAGACTGTAGCATAAAACGCCTGCTCTAGCGATTGCTTATTATGAAGAAGCACTAAGCGCTCAGGGGAAAAGCTCATTTCTTTATCGGATTTTCCTGCCGCCGAGCGCTCATGAATCGACCAAACGCCGCATTCAGCCAAGCTTTGTGCTATAATCAAGCAAAGCAAGGGAGGCCTTTTCACCAGTCTGCTTCAGGCTCGCCATACAATATAGCCAGAAGCATTTTCATACTCTCATTCTCAAGTTCTCGTAATGAATGGTTCTGGCCTGCCGTACAAACAGCATTCAATTTTTTATTTTTTTAGAAACACCTCTTGAACTATGAAAAAACAACAATCATCTGGCATCTTTCTGCTGGTTCTCCTGGTTTTAATGGCGATCTTTTTCCGAACCCTGCTGCCCTCCAATGGCCCCAAGGTGGATCAAATCGAGTTTTACCAACTGCTTCAGAAAATTGAGCATGGGGAAATTGCAAAAGTTACCATATCAGGTGACACGGCCGTGGCAGACGCAAAACCGGTTTTCGTCCCTGCTGAAAATCAGGCTGGCGCAAGCAATGGCACAGCACTGCCAAAGCCTGGCAACGCGAATCAGTCCGAAACATTATCAGAACAAGCACCGCAGCAACAAAGCGCTGAAAAAGGCCTGGCAAAAAAAAATCTGAACGAAAAGGACATCGATAGAAGAGTTGTTCAGGAAAAATCCGACCAGGAAAAGGCCAAAGCCTTACAAATCCAATACAAAGTTAATCTGCCCGAAGGTAACGGCGTTGCAATTATTACGCCTTACCTGGAAAAAAATGATGTTCCCTTCACCTTCAGCCCGCCTGAATCCAACGGTTACTGGATGAGCCTCCTGGGAACACTCATCGTCCCGATTTTCATCATTATCTTAATGGTCTTTATATATCGAAGCGCCCAAAGCGGCGGCTCGCAAGCCATGGCTTTCGGCAAAAGCAAGGCCAAGATGCAGATGGATCCCAAGGTCAAAGTCACCTTTGACGATGTGGCAGGCATTGATGAATCCAAGGCCGAGCTAATGGAGATCGTCGATTTTCTTAAAAACGGCGAGCGCTACCAGAAGCTGGGCGCCAAAATCCCCAAGGGCATCTTACTGGTGGGCTCTCCCGGTACGGGTAAGACCCTTCTGGCAAAAGCTGTCGCAGGCGAAGCGGGCGTGCCCTTCTTCAGTATCAGCGGTTCAGATTTTGTCGAGATGTTTGTGGGCGTGGGCGCAAGCCGTGTCCGCGATTTGTTTGAGCAGGCCAAAAAACACGCCCCCTGTATTATCTTCGTGGACGAAATCGATGCGGTCGGTCGTCAACGGGGCGCTGGGATGGGCGGCGGCCATGATGAACGCGAGCAGACGCTTAACCAATTACTGGTAGAAATGGACGGCTTTGACCCCCATACGGGCATTATCGTCCTGGCTGCCACCAACCGCCCCGATATTCTGGATAACGCGCTGTTGCGACCGGGGCGTTTTGATCGCCAGGTGATGATTGACCGGCCCGATGTTAAAGGCCGCGAGGAAATTTTGCGCGTCCACGCCAAAGGTAAGCCCCTGGCCGAAGACGTGGATTTGAGAATTCTCGCCAAGCGCACCCCGGGCTTTACCGGCGCCGATTTATCCAATCTCCTCAATGAAGGGGCGTTGACGGCTGCCCGCAAGAATAAAGACATTATCAACATGGATGATATCGAAGGGTCGATTGAGAAAGTTCTGGCGGGCCCAGAGAAAAAGTCGCGCATCATCAGCGAGAAAGACAAGGAAAACACGGCCTATCACGAAGTGGGCCATGCGCTGGTGGGTATTTTGACCCCCGGCTGCGACCCTGTGAGAAAAGTATCGATTATTCCGCGCGGCATGGCGCTTGGTCTTACCTGGACGATGCCGGATGATGACAAGGTTAGCACCACCAAGAATGAATTATTGGCCCAGATTGCAATGCTTCTTGGCGGTCGGGTTGCCGAAGAAACCGTTTATGGCGAAGGGAATGTGACCACCGGGGCAAGCAATGACCTGGAGCGCGTCAGCGCCGTTGCCCGTCGTATTGTCACGGTTTTTGGGATGAACGACAAGCTTGGCCCAATTACCTACGGCAAGCGCAACGAACATGTCTTTATGGGACGTGATTTTGGAACCGAGCGTGATTACGGCGAAGAAGTGGCCACCTTGATTGATCGAGAGGTCAAGGAACTGGTCAATCGCCAATACGGCTATGTCCGGCAGTTGTTAAGCGACAACCGCGACATGTTGGAAGCCATGACAAAAGTTCTGCTTGAAAAAGAGACGATTGACGAGGATGAGGTTCACGGGGTTATTGCCCGGGTGCGCAAAGAGCGTGGAGAAACCGCCGAATCCTGTCCCGTCACAACGGTCGATACCGGTCGTCAGCCAGTCGATATCGTCGCCGGTGGCGATGAAGCCGGAGAAACGGTGATTATCGAACCAGCGCCTGAGTCCATCAACTCCTAAGTCAAGATTCATGTCGTTACTCCCGCAAAAGCGAAAGTGACGAAATACCCTGGATTGCTGAATTCCGGGTTGCTAGATTCAGAGCTGCCTTTCCCCTATGATAAATGCGTGTATAGCTATCTTAAGGAAAAGGCCGTCCGGCAATGAAACTCTCCAAACTCCTGGCGCCCACGCTGCGCGAGAACCCGGCTGAAGCCGAGGTTGTCAGTCACCAGTTGTTGATGCGGGCTGGATATATCCGCAGGCTGGCCAATGGGGTCTATAACTACTTGCCCCTGATGTGGCGCGTCTTAAGAAAAGTCGAGCAAATCGTCCGCGAGGAGATGGACAGGGCGGGCGCGCAAGAACTTTTGATGCCGATTCTGCAACCGGCGGAAGTCTGGCAAGCCTCGGGGCGTTGGGATATTTACGGCCCTTTGATGATGCGTGTCAAGGATCGTCATGACCGAGAATACGGCCTTGCCCCAACGGCAGAAGAGGTGATTACGGATATCGCCACCAAGGAAATCCGCTCTTATCGTCAATTGCCGGTCAATTTATACCAAATTCAGACCAAGTACCGCGATGAAATCCGGCCCCGTTTTGGCCTCTTGCGCGGGCGCGAATTTATTATGAAGGACGCCTACAGTTTTCACGCCAATCAGGACTGCATGGACGCCGAGTACGACAATATGGCCGAGACGTACACGCGGATTTTTAATCGCTGCGGGCTTGAAACGCGGCAGGTCAGAAGCGACAGCGGTACGATTGGCGGCAGCGTCAGCCACGAATATATGGTACTGACCCGCATTGCCGAGGGCGAACAGGAAAGCGGCGAGAATGACGTTTTTTATTGCGAACAATGCGATTACGCCGCAAACGCCGAGCGGGCCGAATCGCTCTTGGGCCAGTCAAGCCAAAAAAGCGTTTACGCCAAAACCGAAGTGGTGGAAACACCCGGCGCAACTTCTCTTGAGATTATGCACCGGCAATTCAAAATGCATCCCGAATTGATTTTAAAAAGCCTGATATACATCGCCGATGAAAAAACGCCGGTGATGGCTTTAATTAGGGGGGATTATGACGTTGAAGAAACGAAGTTGCTCAATGCGGTTTGTGCAAACGAACTGAGAATGGCAAGCGGTGAGGAAATCGACAAATTGACCGGTGGTTCGGCCAAAGGCTTCATCGGGCCAATCGGTTTGCCAAAAGGAATCAAGCCAGAAGAGATCAAAATAATTGCTGATGCCAGCGTCAAAGATATGAAAGATTTTTATGTCGCGGTCAACCAGGTGGACAAGCATCTTGTCAACGCTAATTGGGGCGCTGACTTGGCACTGCCTGAAACGGTTGTCGATATCCGCCTGGCCCGGGTCGGGGATACTTGCCCCGAATGTAAGCAGGGCGCGCTGGCGATGACGCGTGGCATTGAAGTGGGCAATATTTTTCAGCTTGGCACGAAATATTCTTCGTCGATGAACGCCACCTACACGGCCGAAGATGGCACCGAGCAGCCGTTTATTATGGGATGCTACGGCATTGGCGTAACGCGCACAGCCGCCGCCGCTATCGAGCGCTTTCATGACAAGGACGGCATTGTTTGGCCGATGGGGCTTGCGCCATTTAAAGTCATCGTGGTGCCGGTGAATATCACGGATGAAACGCAAAATTCTCTTGCCAGCCGAATTTACCAAATGCTTCAGGACAATGGCATTGAGGTGTTGATGGATGATAGAGACGAGCGGGCGGGCGTTAAATTCAAGGACGCGGATTTAATAGGGATTCCCATTCGCATTACGGCGGGCAAAAAAGCTGCCGACGGCTTACTGGAAGTTAAACTGCGCGACAGCCGAGAAGCCCGGGATTTAAAAGAAAGCGAAATCCTCGCCTTTGTAAAAGACAACATCGCAAACTGGCACCCGCAACTTGAAGCCAAGAACCTTTCTCCGGTCAAATAACTTGGAGATTGCCACGTCGCCTCATTTGAGGCTTCTTGCAACGCCCCTTGAAAACACAACGAAAGATCGTAATGAGTAATCAATCCAACATCAGAAATTTTTGTATTATTGCCCACATTGACCATGGGAAATCAACCATCGCGGATCGGCTGCTGGAGGCGACCAACACGATTGGCAGCCGGCAGATGAAAAACCAGGTGTTGGATTCGCTTGATCTTGAGCGCGAGCGGGGCATTACCATCAAGCTGAACGCGGCGCGAATGGAATACAAGCAAGACGGCAAGCCTTATGTCCTCAACCTCATCGATACTCCCGGCCATGTGGATTTCAGCTATGAAGTTTCAAGGAGCCTGGAAGCCTGTGAAGGCGCGCTGCTAATTGTGGATGCCTCTCAAGGGGTTGAAGCGCAGACGCTTGCCAACGTCTATTTAGCCATTAACGCCAATTTGGAAATCATTCCCGTTTTAAACAAGATTGATTTGCCCGGCGCTGACCCGGACAGGGTAAAACATGAAATCGAGGAGGTGATTGGTATTGACGCCTCCGAGGCAATTTTGGCAAGCGCAAAAGAAGGCATTGGGATTCCAGAGATTTTGCAAGCCGTCGTCAAGCGCGTCCCCCCGCCGGTGATTCACCAGGAAAAACCCTTGCGCGCGCTGGTGTTTGACAGCTACTTTGACGCCTACATGGGCGTGATTACCTATATCCGCGTGGTGGATGGCGAAGTGCGCGTGGGCGATAAAATTCGCTTTATGGCCAACGGCAAGGTGTTTGACGTGACCGAAGTGGGCGTGATGCGCCCCAACCGGGTGCCAAAAGACAGCCTGGTGTCTGGCGAAGTGGGCTATGTCGCAGCGTCTATTAAGGAAATGGCCTACTTTGTGGGCGATACGATCACCAATCACGCAAAGCCTGCACCCGAAGCCCTGCCCGGTTACAAGCGCGCCGTTCCGATGGTCTTTTGCGGGCTTTACCCGGTGGATAATGATCAGTACGGCGAATTGAAAGAATCACTGGATAAGCTCAAGCTGAACGATTCCAGCATTACATTTGAGCCGGAATCTTCCGAGGCGTTGGGGTTTGGCTTTCGCTGCGGCTTTTTGGGCCTGCTGCATATGGAAATTATTCAGGAAAGGCTGGAGCGCGAGTATAACCTCAGCCTGATCACAACCGCCCCCAGCGTTGTGTATAAAGTCTACACCACCAAGGGTACTGTTCTGGAAATCGACAACCCGTCTAAATTACCCGATCCGCAACAGCGTGAATACATGGAAGAGCCGATTGTCAAAATCAACATCATCACGCCCACCGATTATGTGGGCCCGCTGATGGAGCTGGCGCAAACCCGCCGGGGCGAATTTTTAGGGATGGAATACCTGGATAAGACGCGGGTAAACTTGCAGTATGAGTTACCGCTGAATGAGATGGTGACTGATTTTTACGACCAGCTTAAATCGCGCTCAAAAGGCTATGCCTCGATGGATTATCACTTCTCGGGCTATAAGCGCAGCAAGCTTGTGAAGCTCGATATCCTGCTTGCCGGAGAGCCGGTCGATGCGCTGAGTACGATTGTCCACCAGGACAAGGCTTTCAGCGTGGGGCGCGTGCTGACCGAAAAGCTGAAGGAACTGATTCCCCGGCAGATGTTTGAAGTGGCCATTCAGGCGGCAATCGGCGGCAAGATTGTCGCCAGAAGCACCGTCAGCGCCGTTCGCAAGAACGTCTTAGAGAAGTGTTACGGCGGCGATATTTCAAGGAAACGAAAGCTGCTGGAGAAGCAAAAGGCTGGTAAAAAGCGGATGAAGTCCGTAGGCCGCGTCGAAGTCCCGCAAGAAGCATTTATGGCCGTGCTGAAGCTGGGTGAGTAAATCAAATCCTGGTTAAATCCTAATTGTTACGCGTGGTTTACTCGGATGACTTAAGCCTGTGAATATGGTTTAATCGGGGGTAGGAGAATGACTGCGCGGCTTTTGTCCCGTTTTGGTAACGGCGGCGCTTCGTTTAGACACTTACCCGTAGGACTTCAGCTTCATGGCAACGATTTTAACGCCTCAAACACATCCAAGTGAATTAAAACAAGCGTATATCACCAGTGGCAATAATCCGCTGGCCAGGTTTTACGACAAGATTGTCTCTGGCGAGCGCATCAGCCGCGATGAAGCCATTGAGATATACCATTGCGACGACCTGCTCTCCATCGGCATTCTGGCCGATACGGCCCGTGTTATTCATACCCGTAGGCTTTTCGAGAAACACAATCCAGCTCAGCCCTTTGACGAAAAAACCCTGGATTACGTCTACTGGGTACATAACTTCCACATCAACCCCACCAACATCTGCGAAGCCAACTGCCGTTTCTGCTCCTTCAAAAAAGGGCCTGGCTCGCCGTTTGCCTACGTGATGAGCGTCGATGACGTGATTGCACACGTCAACAAATACCCGCAAAAAGACAATCTGGCCGAGTTTCATATCGTCTCTGGCTTATACGACCAGCAAGGGCTTGCCTACTATGTCGATCTGTTCAAGGCACTCAAACAGCACTTCCCCCATGTCCACATCAAAGGTCTGACCGCCGTTGAGCTGGACTATTTAGCCAACCTTGAAGGTATCCCGGTTGAGCAGGCGTTGGATGAGCTGATTACAGCAGGGCTTGGCTCCCTGCCCGGTGGCGGTGCCGAGGTCTTCGCCGATCGTGTGCGCAAGGAAGTCTGCGTGGATAAAATTCCCGCAAGCGAGTGGTTGAGAATCCACGGTCTTGCCCATGAGAAGGGCTTGAAAAGCAACGCCACGATGCTGGCGGGGCTGGGTGAAACCCCTGAAGAGCGTGTGGATCATATGCTCGCCATTCGCCAGCAACAGGATATCAGCGGCGGCTTTATGACGTTTATTCCGCTGAATTGCTATTACGAGAAAAACGCCGTTGACGCAAAGCATGCGCTGACCGGCGTCGAGAATCTGAAAAATTTCGCCGTCAGCCGGATTCTGCTCGATAACGTGCCGCACATCAAATCCTTCTGGATTCACATCGGCGAAAAGCTATCGCAAGTCAGCTTAAGCTTCGGCGTCGATGACATTGACGGAACCGTCATTGAGGAAAAAATTGCCCATTCCGCTGGCACCGACGCCTCGCAAGCGCTGACCAAGGACGAACTGATCAACATGATCTACAAGGCCGGTAAAATTCCGGTTGAGCGTGATACGACCTACAACATCATCAAAGTTTATGAACCCAAAAGCAAGTAAGCAAGCTTGTGGCAAAAGCCCAGCCCCGCCAGGCATCCGGCTTGGGGCAATTGAGTTCATCAATACCATTCCAATTTACACGGCTTTAAAACAACAGGCAGCGGCTCTTGAAGAAAGCGGTTGCGAGCTTATTTACCGTAATCCCGCAACACTCAACACGATGATCGATGAAGGGTTGCTGGATATTTCACCCGTCTCATCAGCGCATTATCTCAGGCACCAGGACGCCTTGACGCTTCTGCCTGATCTTTCCGTCAGTTCGCCAGGGGCGGTTGAAAGCGTTTTATTTCTATCCAAATTCCCGGTGGATGACCCGCGCTTTCTTTCTCAAACACCGGTCATTCCGGTACCGGACGATTCGGAAACCTCAATCGCCTTGCTGGGCTGGTTGCTTGAGGAAAAAACCGGCCTGGATTTCAGCGGACGTTTCCACACGTTTACCGCTTCTGAATACGAACAAGCGCTTATGCAAAACGGCGCGGCGTTGGTCATTGGGGACAACGCGCTTTTAATTCAGCAGAACGTTCGCCTGACATCAGCGTATCATCTCTATGATCTTTCCTGCGAATGGCAAAAACTGACCGGTCTGCCGTTTGTCTTTGCCGTCTGGGTGGCCCGTTCGACTTGGGCAGCGCAACATCCGACAGAACTTGAGCGTATGACGCAAATGCTAGTGCAGGCACGAAAGCGCTTTTTTGAGGACGCTGAGATTTTCAAGGCCGGTCTTGCCGATGCCCAGTCCCGCTGCTCGCTAAGTGAAGAGTCAATCAGACGCTATTTTACGCGCTCGTTGAATTATACGCTTGAAACTGAGCAGCAAAAAGCCATCGCGCTTTTTAAGAGTATTCTTCAAGAAAAGGATAAGCGTCAACAAGATAAAATGTCCGATTTTGCAGGGGTTTGCTGATGCGGGGCAGGCTTCGCAAGTATCATTCCAATTATTTCTACGTGGATGTGGCCGAAAGCCTATACGAGTGTTTTCTAAAGGGAATTTTAAAAAAAGCCCTGAAAATGCAAAAAAACACCGGCGCTGACGCCACTGATACTGCAGAAATGAGTGATATTCTGGTGGGTGATTGGGTAACGCTTGACAGTATTGACGAGGCGAATAAAACCGCCCGCATCGTTGAAATAGAACCCAGGCAAAACGCGCTGGCCCGTCCTAAAATTGCAAACGTGGATCAGGCCCTGATTGTCTATCCGCTAAAGCAGCCCGAGTTTGACCCCCATTCGCTCAATCGTTTTCTCACGCATATTGCCCTGGCTAAAATTCCCGCCATCATCTGCTTCAGCAAGTCGGATTTACTTGATTCGCCTGAGCGTTTTTCAGCCATTGAATCACTCTATGGCAAAACGCTTGGCTTTCCCATTGCATTCGTCTCGGTTTATCAGCCTGACACGTTGAAAGACGTTACCGCGTTTTTGGAAGGAAAGGTCACCGTTCTGGCTGGCCCCAGCGGTGCAGGAAAGTCTTCCCTCCTGAACGCGCTTCAGCCAGACCTGCAATTGAAAGTGGGGGAAGTCTCTGAAAAAATCGAGCGCGGTCAGCATACGACCCGGCACACCGAACTGCTTGCCCTTGGCAACAATACTTTTATTGCGGATACGCCAGGCTTTAGCTATTTGAAATTCGATCAGACCCTTCCCGAACAACTGGTGGAGGCTTATTGCGACTTTAAAATGACGCCTGTGGAAACGGCCTGTGCGTATAAAGATTGCCTGCATTTGCCGAAGCAATCCGACAGCGACGACAGTGCTACTGCCGACACCACTACCCAGCACTGCGCTTTTCTGGATGATGATACCCACGCGCCTAAGCCCGGATTGATTGATCAAAGCCGCTATGACACTTATTGCGCCATGATGAGCGAAGCCTTATCTTATAAAGCGCAAAGCAGGCAAAGCAGCCAGAAACAGGAATCTGGCTTTAAGCGTGTCAGCAGCAAGGGCAAGTCGGATCGAAACATCTTGCGTCTGAGCGGCAAAAGCAGGGAAAGCTCCAGGCGTACCCAGCGACAAGAACTCCTTGCCGAACATCACCAGGCACAGGATGAGCTGGAAAAAAAACCGGACTGAACTGCTGTTTCCTTTATAATATGAGCCCTACTGGACACACATTGAACCCACGTATTGTTCGAAGATCATGACCAATATTTCAAAAATCAGTTACGAAAACCGCTTTCAGCTCTCCTTGCAAGCGGTTCAGAGTGCGCTTGAACAGTATTTATCCGGCGATAAAGAAGAGATGCTGGAAGCTCCAAAAAAACTCTGGGAAGCTATGCGCTACAGCACGCTGGACGGTGGCAAGCGCATCCGCTCGGTTCTAGCGATTGAAACCTGCCTGGCCTGCGGTGGAGACTTATCCTCCATTCTGCCCGCGGCTTGCGCCATTGAGCTGGTGCACGCGCAAAGCCTGATCCATGACGACCTGCCCTGTATGGATGACGATGAGCTGCGTCGAGGCAAGCCCACCCTTCACATCGCCTATAACGAATCAACCGCCGTTCTGGCTGGCGATGCGCTCCTGGCGATGGCTTTTGGCATTATCACCAAATACACTCCACGTGGCAAAAATGTAGGCGCGGAGACTATCTTGAAGGTCATTGACGATTTTTCCGATGTCACCAGCGTCAAAGGGTTAGTGAACGGGCAGTACGTCGATATCCACTACGAGGAAAAGTCTTTTACGCCTGAGGTTCTGGAATATATCCACACGTATAAGACAGGAGCCCTCTTTCGCTTCTCAACACGAACAGGGGCAAGGCTTGCCGGTGCGGGTGATCACGTCATTGAAACGTTAACGGCCTTTGGTGATAAAATCGGCCTTGCCTTTCAAATCGTCGATGACCTGCTCGATATCCAGTCCACCTCTGAAACGCTTGGCAAGACGGCGGGAAAAGACCTGACCCAGCAAAAAGCGACTTTCCCGGCCTTATATGGGCTTGCTAATTCCAGGCTTCAGGCGTTAAACTTGATTTCTGAGGCAAAAGAACAGCTCAGGCAGTTATCTCTTCAACTCGACAATATCCCTGATATAACGCCTGGCCGCAATTTGACTGGCAGTCATTTGAACCATGGCTCTTCTTTAAATATTAACGCGCTTCTTGACTTGGCGGATTATATTCATACGCGTATCTCTTAGACTTAAACACCGTGGGCGCTTCAGGCATCGGCCCTTATCACTGTCTCCGTTTGGGTGTCTGTTCTTGCCGCTTATCCAACCCTTGTTTTAGATGACATAGAGAGTGAATGAACCCTGATGGCAGAACCACTGAGTACCCCTGCGGCAATTGGCCCGGGCGTCGAGGTCCTTTTATCCAGTGCATCTGCGGCGCTGATGGCCCAGCTATTCAAGTTTTTCTGGTACCTGGCCATCGGAAGAAGCATAAACTTCCGAATATTGGTTCAAACCGGCGGCATGCCCTCAAGCCACAGCGCGTCGATGGTAGCCCTGGCAACCAGCGTCGGACTTTTGGACGGCTTTAACTCCACGATTTTTGCAGTCGCGGCAGGCATTGCCATGATCGTTATGTACGATGCGGCAGGGCTAAGACAGGCCGCTGGCAAGATGGCGGGGATTCTGAACAAAATTACCGAAGATATTTATTCTTCCCATCCCGATCAGGTTCCCTACCGCCTTCGCGAACTTCTGGGCCACACCCCCTTTGAAGTATTGGTCGGCGCTTTGCTCGGTATCGTAACGGCCTATGGTTATTACGGCTATATCCACACTTGAACGTAAGCCTGAAAACTTTACAGTTGACTTAAAAAGCTTTCGGCCAGGCGGATATCCTCCAGCGTGGTAATTTTAAGGTTGCACACACTGCCCGATAAAATCTTAAGCGGGCCAAGACCAACAAGCTCCAACAGTTGGGCATCATCCGTTACGGCAATACTAGAGTCGTTCTTATCAGAGTGCCCGAAGCCGGTTTTTTCATAAGCCTCCATAAGTGCTGGCCGATGAAACATCTGCGGGGTTTGCGCCCGCCAGAGAAGCGTTCTGTCCATTGTCGCCTCAATCATGCCGTCACTTGAGCAGCGCTTAATCGTGTCATAGACTGGTAAAGCAACCACCACACCCTGAGCCCCCTGTCGCAAAAGCGCCAACCCTTGCCCTATCCAGCCAGGATTGAGCAAAGGCCTGGCGGCATCATGTATCACCACAAACCCGCAGCCATCGGGCACTGCTTTTAAAGCGGCATAAACCGAAGCGCAACGACTCTCTCCACCTCGCGTCCATATTATTTTCGACGCGGAAAAATCGGCCGCCTGGATAAGGGCCTGATACTGTAGCCGGTTGGCATCTGAAACGGCAATGACAACGCCCGCCAATTCGCTTGCCGAAAGGAGGGCCTGAATGGTTCTTACCAAGACCGGAACACCACCCAAGGAAGCCGCCAACTTGTCTTGTGTTTGAGAAAAACGCTGGCCGCTTCCGGCTGCCGGAACAATGGCCCATGCTGTACCCATTGTGTTATCGCCTCTTGTTTCTGCTTGCGTCACAAGAGCGTATTAAACGGGAAAAACGAGCGCTTTAAAAGCCATTAGCCAAAATGAGAAAACGTCTTATCAAGGCCCAGCGGCATTAAGCTTCCATCTAAGCGATGCAAGACGACAGGAGAGGTTGTTGGATTATCATAATTGGGATGAGCGCCATTAGGAGCAGGCTCTATGGCAGGTAGTTCGTGAACGCGGCCAATTTCCTGCCATCCTGCGGGCAGCGGCAATTCAACCGGCATCGTTGCGATCAGCTCAAAATCCTCACCCCCATAAAGCATCCACTGCATGAGGTCTTGTTTTTGTTTTTCGGCAAAATGAGCCAAATCGGGGTTTACGGGCAGTTTTGATTCATCCAGGATAATCTGAACCTTGCTTTGTTTAGACAGCTTCAGGCAGGCGTCGGCCAAACCGTCACTGGTATCCATCATGGCGTAGTGCGTAATCCGCTTGGAAAGTGTTAATGCCTGCTCGATTCTGGGTGTTGGTCGCCTATGGGTTTGCAGTAAAAGCTCCGGGGCGTTTTTAATCCCGTGATCAAGCGCGTACAGCCCTGCGGCGCTGAGTCCGTGAGGGCCGGTGACGATGAGGCGATGACCAGGCCGGGCTCCGCTTCTGGTGCCCAGCGTATGCTGGAGGGGCAGTTGCCCAACGGCGGTGACGTTAATGGTCAATTGAGGGGAAAAAACGGTGTCTCCCCCAACGATTAAAGCCTGATACGCTTTTGCGCAATGCGACAGACCTTCATAGAGTCCATCGATAAACCCGGTGCTGGTCGCCTTGGTCAGGCCAATGGAGATGAGAAGAAAATCGGGTTTTCCTCCCATGGCGGCAATATCGCTGATATTGACCGCTGCGGCCTTCCAGCCGATATCATAGGGGCTGTGGGTGGAAAAGCGGAAATGGGTGCCTTCCACCAACATGTCGGTGGTCAGGATCAGCCGTCTTTGCGGACAGAAATACGCGTCGTCATCCAGGTGTCCGGTCAGGCCGATGGCCTGGTGCGAAAGTAAACCTGCAATGCGCTCCAGAATCGCCGCCTCATTAAGCGTATTTTCCTGATCATTGCGGTGTTTTTTTTCAGGCCGCTCTTCGGGCAAATGCTTGACACCGGATTGCGACATAAAACAAGTTTCCCATATGGCTAAGGCACTTGAATGTAAAGAGCAGTGCCTGTAAACAGAAGTTTTGAGCTTGGTCCGTTTTGAATAACCCAAGGCTTGGAGAAAGCACAAGCGCTCAAAGCGGTAGGCCATGTTTTTAGTAAAAAAGACTCAAAACCAAAAGTCAGAGGCTATTGACCTCTGACCTTATCGTAGCATTTTTTGAAAGACTGTGCGTACCGCCTATGCGCTGACGGACAAGCGCTGACCAATCCCTGATGCTGTTGAAGGGGCGGGTTGGTTCAAGTTAACCTGCGGAACGCCATAGTTTCCGGCGCCGGAAGCCGACGCAGCACCCAGGGTCGAAAAATCGCTGAAATCAATGCCGCTGTTACCGCCAAAGCGCTGCAAGCCTTGAGGGGTTTGGCCGCCTTGGCCACCCTGACCGGCGCTTGCTAAGCGTTGCTGGCCAAAATTGACGTTTGCAAAAGCGTTACCGCCTGAATTTGCACCTACATTCAACAAACTGTTCACCTCGACTGCGTTGAAGCTAACTTGCGAAGACTACCTAAACAAGCGTTCTCCTTGAAATACTGGGAGAAGCCAAGGTGTCCTATATAAATAAAAAACAAAAAAAGAGGAAAAGTTGCTAGCAGAATCAGCTACCGAGACGGTTCAGGCGGTTAATATTTGTAACGCCTTATGGGGAATCGCCAACAGTTTTAATCGCAAGCGACGATATCTTTCACACGATATTATACCGCATCCGGCTATCACCTGGTATCAATTAATCTCAACAATGGCTGCGGGTATCACACCGAATCACTTGGGGTATAAGGCTTAAGCAGGTTTAAAAGTGATTCACACGTTTATTGGGTAATTCAGGTTTTTAAGGTTCCGGTAATTTTAGTCAGGAAAAGCGTTCCCGTCTGTCCACAGCAGGCACGCGAGGGGTTTAGCGTAAAAAGGGGTTCCCATCATCATGTTTGAGCGTCAAGTGACCCAGCAGGAAGCAAGCCAGCAGAAACAGGCTTTTCGTCACTATGTACAAGCCGCCGAAGCGCTTTATTTGAAGCATCTCAGCGCTCGGGAGTCCCAGAATTACCTGGATAAGGCGCAAAACCTCTATGCACAGGCCCTTGAGCTAGAACCCAGCCAGCCTTTTGTATTAGGGCGAATGGCCAGGCTTGCCATTAAGCAATGTCGCTTCCAGAAGGCGGAGCAATGGGCAAAAAAGGCCTTGGTGCTGGACAATCACTGCTATGACGCCTGGCATACGCTGGGATATATGGCCTATCGCCAAAAAAACTTCACCGCCTGTATCGAAGCAATGACAAGTGCCACCAAAATAGGCGGTTTAAGAGCGTTTCGCTCCCACCTTTGCCTCTCCCACGTTCATCGGCAACTCTCCCATCAAGGCGCTGGCAAACGGGATCGTTTCTTCAACAAGCTTAAAAGCCTTAAGCACCTGGCGCTTTCAATCGTGACACTGCCGTTTGAGAAAGACCGTCTTTCCCTTAGTGATGCTGTCATCGTGCTTTCCCGGATGTTCTACGGGTATATCCTCGAAGAAGCCAGGGACAGCGAGCGGGCGCTGAAGCTTTACCTGCTTCTATCCGAATGCTTCCCGGGAATGGCTTCGTTGAATAACGCGATCGGCACGCTATATCGCAAGAAAAACCAAGCCGTGGAGGCCGCTTACTGGTTTGAAACCACCATTCGCCGTCACCCTTCCAACGAATACGCCTATTTTCAGCTTGGGCAGTTGCTTGAAGAAAAAGGCGAAATGGAAAAAGCGTTGACGATTTACGAACGGCTGATCGAGCTTTCCCCCAAGGATGCCCACGCCCATTGCAGCCTGGCCAATGTGTATTATGGCCTTCAACAGTTTGATCTGGCGCTGAGCCACTATAAAGCCGCCTTGGCACTCGGCCAGGATCCCATCTGGCGCTCGCTGTTGGCCCAAAGTATCGGGAACATGCATCTGGAGTGCTATAACAACCCGGAAGCGGCGATGATGGCCTATCAGACGGCAGTGGATTTAAACCCCAGCGACGTGGAAACGTATGTTCAGCTTGGCCTTTTGCACTTTAAACAAAAGGACTTCAACAACGCACGACTGATCTATGAAGACGCCATCCGCCTCAGCCCGAATAATCCGAGGCTTTATTCCAACCTGGGTTATCTCTACTGGATGCAGAACAGCATTGAAGAAGCGGAAACGCTCTATAAGCAGGCCATCACGCTTGACCCGTTCTATGAAATCCCCTATAACAACCTGGGCGTGATTTACCTTGATTCAATGGGTAAAGTCCAGCAGGCCATTGAGCTTTTGGAGAAGGCCACTTCCCTTAACGAAAATTACGCCCTGGCCTATTACAACCTGGGACGGGCCTATAGCTTCCTGGATCAGAAACTCAATGCCGCCCAGTGCTTCCAGATGGCCAAGAAGCTCAACACCTTTACGCGGGAACTGGATAACGAGGAGCTGGTGGCCAGAATCAACCACCTCTTTGAATCGCCCTCCCTGGCAGAGCAGGAATAAGCTTCTTCGGCAGTTGACAAGATTTTTCAGCTTTTATTATTTACGGCTTATCTCTAAGGCTTTTGGCCTGGTTGGCCGGTGCGAAGACCTCGTCCACCATTGCACGCAGGAATTCCAGCGCCTCCATATCCCGGTTAATGGCCTGCCTGAGCGTGAGTAATTCTGCGGTGCCCATCTTTTTCAGCAAAGCGGGTGTTACCTGGCCATGATGTTCCTGCCAGAAGCTTTTATAAAGGGCCTGGGCCTTGTCACAATAGCCTTCAGCGCCAGAACGGCAAGCCATCCAGTGATGCAGTTGATGCGTCAGGTAGGGCACGTTGAATTGCGAGGCACACAAGAGAAAAATCCCCTGAAGCTCGTTGTCTGCGCTTGAAACAGAGAACGCTGGAGCCTGTAAAGCCTTATGATTCCTGGAACAGGTTCCCTCAAGCCAGGATAATAATTTTTGATACCGCTTCAAAGCCTTGGCGCCCGTTGGTTTTGGAATATACCCATACTGAAAGCCCAGACAGGCAATTGTCATCTTGGCTTGAATTTCCCCAAAAAATCCGTCCGGTAATACGTAGACCGGCGTGCCATAGCTTTCAATAAACCCCTTGAGCGCTTCTGGGGTTCGATAATGCTTTTGAACGGCCTCTTTAGCCGCCTTGCTGACCTTAGACAAGCGTTTTCTGGTATCCACCACCAACCGGAAGCAATCGCCGGTAACCAGCGCCAATTGCTGTGCCACCAGTGTTTCGGCTTCATGGTGATGATACTGTTGCTGAAACGCGCTCAAGTGCTTACCCCTGCCTGCTTGCCAATTCATTCCTACCGGAAATGGGAAATAACCCTTATCAGTCTAAAACCCCTTACCTGCATAAAACCCGGTTTCGGGATTTTTGTGCCGCTCCTGCCAAGCTTTTTCCATTTTTTAAGGCTTAAAAACCAACAACTCGCCTAAAAGCTTGGGATTAAAATCTTTCGGCCTGGCAAAAGTCACCACCACCGTGTCCAATCGCGATGATGACACCTGTTCCGAAGGGCCTGAAATCATTTCCAGCGATGCGGGATAGCGAACAATAGAGGCCAAATACTGTCGGGGTTTTTCTTCAGACATTAAGCGGATGGTGACCGCAACCTGCCGATGTTGCAGGCGATGCCGCTTTTTTTGTTTTGCCGATTCATCAACCGATAGCAACAATGGTTCAGTGGAAACCGTTTCAAGCTTTTCAACCCTTAGATGTTCTTGCGTGGGATCCCCTTTTTTCTGTTTACGCAGTGCCATAAGCTGGTTTGAAACAAGCGTCACCAAGTCGATATTCACTTTTTTGGAAAACAGCAGCGCCGAAGAATCCGGCGGCACATGTTCGGCGATAATCACCTGCTGGGGGATTTTGCGATGTTCCAAATGGGTAAACTGAAATCCCAGTAATTCCAAGCGACGCTTAAGCCTGTAGGTTTTCAAAAACTCAGGGCGCTTAATAATCTTTGCCCAGGGCATTGTCAGCAGAGTGGGCGTAGCACTTGCTACAGGTTCAGTGGAAGCCGTTTTAATCTTGCCGATGCCCTGAAGATTATCAGGCGGCGTCTGGGATGGGTGCAAACGCTCAAGGGGAATGTAGCGGCCCAGAAACCAGAAGCCAAGTCCCACCAGCAGCGCCAGTATGATCAGCAGCAGGGGCACTTTTTTTGTCCCCATCGTAATGGCCATAAACAAAATGTCTCTTCAGATTATTTCAGGGATTACTCTGGCAAAAGGGCAATAGGCTGCCTGCCGCCAAATCCGGTTTCGATGGGATGAAAATAAAACAAGCCATCTTCGCCAAACTTCCAACAAAGCAGAAACTCTTCATCCAGTGACTTCGCATAGTAAGGAAAATCAATAAGCCCCTGGCTTAGATCCCTTAAAATAATGCCCTGAGAACCAAAATGGCCCACCCACTTGGCATGAAGTTCTTCCACTTCCCGATAGCGCTGCTTGAGCGCTTCAAGCGATTCATCATCAAGCTCTGTACCGGATCGTTTCTTGCTCAATAAAATCCGCTTGAGCAGGATGACACTGTCTTTAAGCGTTTCAAGCTCAGCAAGGGCCTGCTCAAGAGAAGCTCGCACGGTTGGCAAAGCGGCTGCCGCCTCATCCAACGTGTAATACCGGCTAAAGCGACCTTTACCATCCAGCAGGGTAGGATTCTGTCGCTGCGGTTCAGGGGTGTTGGCGGAAAAGCTCATAAAATACAGGCTCTTGCTTCAGGTTCAGTAAGCATTGGCGATATGGCCCCAGCATAAAAAAAAGCGTCCCGTTTGTCTATGCGTCTCCCCGGCTGATCATCGATTCATCTGGCAGGAATGAAGCTCGCAAGTGGGCTTTGGCGGTAAAGCCGCGAGGCTTAGTGTTACATTTTCTTGTTCTGAAGCACTTTGGGGAAGCTCGTAGATAAATCGTCCCAGCACCATGACCAGCAGCAACGAAAACGGCAGCACCATAATGGGCGTTACTTCCTGCAGGATATCAATACCACCGGATAAAAGCAGGGCCGCGGTTAAAAGGCACAGCAAAACCCCCCAACAAAACGTATAGATGAAAGGACCTTCTTCAGGCATCGCACTATTTTCACCGGTTTCAGGGTCTTCTTTCACACTATGGGCCAGCATCACTTCAAGGCCACACTGCTCACAGGCCACTTTGCTTTCAGAAGACTCAAGCTGGATTTCAGGATCCGGGTATCGGCTGAGACAAGAGAGCGTAAAACTTGCCGAATCAAGAGAATCGCAGACAAACACGCCCACCATCATGATGCTGAACAGCGCCAATGGCAAACTATGCGTGTAATGATCGAGCATCCCAAACCAAACGCTTTCGGCATCGCTGAAAGAAATTGGAGGGTTGGCGCCAATCCCCTGCAAGCTTTCGATCCAGCCAATGGCCGCACCTCCCATCACAAAAAACCACACCACGCTAAACATTGTCGGCGCGATAATGCTACCAATCAGCACCTGCCGTATACTTCGTCCCTTTGAAATCAGGGCGATAAAACTTCCCACAAAAGGAGCCCAGGCCAGCCACCAGCTCCAATATTTCACCGTCCAGGTCTGCGGCCAGTTGCCGGGGTGAAAATCCCCAAAACCCAGACTCCAGCCTGAAAGCCCCTGAAAATAAAAAGCAATGCTTGTAACAAACCTCTCCAGCAGCCCATCTTTTGGAATCAAAATAAATATCAACAGAAGCAGCAGGCATGTCAACGTCAAACTGGTGTTGCTTAAAAAGCGAATCCCCTTGCTCAGTCCCCGGTAAGCCGAAACAAGAAACAATACCGTCATCGCGACAATAATGCCTATTTTAAGCACAGCGCCCTCAGACACCGGTAACAGGCTTGCCAGACCTTCCTCGATCATCAAAACACCCATGCCAAAGGTGGCCGCGATGCCGAAAATAAGGGCAAGAATCATAAACCCATCAACCACCAGGCGTTGCCAGGGTTTATTGCAGTTTAAGAATCGGCTGAACTGAAGCGGTAAGCCGCGACGATTGCAGAAATAGCCAATCGCAACCGCCGTCAGCGCGTAAATCGCCCAGGGGCTGAGCCCCCAGTGGAAATAGGTTAAGGCCAGCGCCTGCTCTTTTGGCAGCCCCGTTACAAGCGGTGGGTTTTGGAAATGAAGCAGGGGTTCAGCCCCACCCCAAAAAAGAAACCCTGTTCCCATCCCGGCGCAAAACAACATGGCAAACCAGGAAATATTATCAAACGCCGGTTTTTCATTGGGCTTGCCCAGCCTCAGGCTTCCCCAGGGCGAGACGGCAAGCGCCACGCTGCCAAGAAGCATGCCAAGCACCAACAGCAGGTAGAACCACCCAAAATACTTATAAATCCAGGCGTTGATCCCATGACTAAATTGCACCAGCGGGCCAGGAATCACCAATGCCAATAAAAACAGCGCCAATACCAAAACACCGGTAAGCGTCATAATGGAGTGACGCCTTAAAAACAGAAACAAACGCTCGCCATTACGCTGCCGTCCGTTGGCTTTAAAGATATCCATGCTCATTAATATTTATTCCCAATGGCTGGAGCATCATAAATTCAAATGGGGCGCCAGACTTTAAAAAAGGACAGGGCCAGAGAACAAGCAAAAAACCCAAATGCCATTAAAGACGAAATTCCGGCATTTCCCTATGGCGCAAGAGAGCTATTTTCTTGAATGAAATGAGTTCAACAAGACGTAGCCACGCAAGCTGTTTATAATAAAGGAAATATATTAAAGGTCAAATGCAACTGCATTGGCCGATTGATCGCAATGAGACAGTGCGATTAGCGAAAGGAAAGCACCATGGTATCACAGCGCACCCAAAACACCGTTGCCGAAAGCAGCGAGATGCTATCGTTCCGAAGAACGATTGGCGAGATACAGGATTTAAGTTCCATTCAGGGCTTGCTCGGCTGGGATTTGGAAACCATGATGCCTAAAAAAGGCGCCATCATTCGCGCTAGGCAAATGGCGACCCTGACGCGCCTGATTCATGAAAAAACCACCGCCCCGGAGCTTGCCGAACTCTTAAAAATTCTAGAAAAGCAGTCAGGGCTTGATATTATCCCGCAGGCAATGGTACGGGAGTTTAGCCGGGAGTACGAACGTGCGGCCAAAATTCCCACCGATTTAATGGAAGAATTTGTTCAACTAACCGCAGAGGCCCATCATGTGTGGATTGAGGCGCGTGAAAAAAAGCAGTTTTCTATTTTTCAGCCCCTGCTTTGCAAAATTGTCGAGCTAAACCGAAAAATTGCCGATATCGTAGGATACGAAGGCTCGCCCTATAACGCGCTTCTAGATGAATACGAAGTCGGTTTGACAACAGAACAGCTTGAGCCCTTGTTCGCGTCCTTGAAAACCTCACTAATCAGCCTTCTCAAGCGCATTCAAAACAGCAAGGCATCAGTGGACACGTCGTTTTTAAACCGGCATTACGAGGCGGAAAAGCAACTGCAATTTTTAAAATTCATCCTCACTGAAATGGGCTTTGATTTTGATGCGGGCAGGCTTGATCTCTCAGCCCATCCTTTTAGTTCCGGCACCGGCTATACGGATGTCCGTATGACCACCCGCGTTTCTGAAACCGACCTGTTTTCAGCACTTTCCTCCTCCATGCATGAGGCAGGCCATGGGATGTACAGCCAGGGCGTTAATCCGCAACTGCATCGCACCAACCTTTCTGACGGCACCTCGCTGGGCATTCACGAATCGCAGTCGCGGATGTGGGAAAATATCATTGGCAGAAGCCACGCCTTTTGGCGCTATTACTACCCCAAGCTTCAGGGGCTTTATCACCCGCAATTGGACGACGTGTCTTTCGATCGGTTTTACAAGGCCATTAATACCGTACAGCCTTCGTTTATCCGGGTTGAAGCGGATGAAGTGACCTACAACCTGCATATTCTGATTCGTTATGAAATTGAAAAAGCGATTATCGAGGGCGATTTGCCGGTGTCGGATATCCCTTCCGCCTGGAATGCCAAGTATCAGGAGTACTTGGGGGTAACGCCGCCCGATGACGCGATTGGCTGCCTGCAGGATGTCCACTGGTCACACGGCTCTTTCGGCTATTTCCCCACCTATACGCTGGGCAATTTATACTCGGCCCAATTTTTCCAACAGGCCACATTGGATATTCCGGGGTTGGAAGCGAAAATCGCAAACGGCGATCTGAAAACCCTCAAGCGCTGGCTGAATGAGCAAATTCACTGGGTGGGCAAAAGCGAGCGCCCCGCGCAAATCGTCCAGCGCGTCTGTAACGAGCCACTCAATGCACAGTACTTCGTGGACTACCTGGAGAAAAAATACTCCCAAATATACGGCCTCTAGCCTTCAGTCTAAAATATTATTTCTTGCTGGCCTTATCACTATGCCAAAGCATCATATCTAGGCGCTCTTCCACCTTTGACCAGTCCGCATTTTGCAAGAAAGCGTCGATATAGGCAGGGCGTCCTTTGGCAGGGTCGGCAACGCCGAAATCAATGGCGTAAGCATGCTCATAAACATCCATGACCAGCACGGGCATAACATAAAACGGCACCAGTTGGTTGTGCGCATCCAACAGGTAATTGTGCAGGCGGTGATCCCTGAGGTTATAGGCCGTCATCACCCATCCCCTGGCTGATTTGCCAAGCGCCTTAAAGTGGCTGACGTAATTATCCCAACTGCCGAATTCCTTGCTGATGACAGACTCAAAATCTGCAGACGGTTGCGTTTTATTACCGCCAAGATTATCAAAATAATATTCATGCAGCACGGCGCCATTAAGGGCAAACGTCTGCTCCACGTGTAGTTCACGATAAGGGCTGTAGGTAGGATTCATCGCAAGCAGATCGGGATCGGTGACACTAATCTGCGCCTGGATGTCGTTGATTTTCTTGACGTAGGCCTTGTAAAGCCCGATATGTTGGTTGAGTTGGTTTTGACTAATGCCTTCGACTGTCAAAAGATTGGAAAACGCTTTAACTTCGATCTCACGCGTTTGATCATATGCGGCAACACCTTGCCTTAAGGGAGACAAAGGGTTTGCCTTGTTTTTGCCAAGCGGAGCCTTTGCCGCCTGGGCCAGGATCTGGTTATGATTCAAGGCAAGAGCCGTACCGCCGATGATGCCCGCGTACTTGAGAAAATCGCGCCGCGCCAGTTGACCTGTTAATTGAGAAGAATCGCTCATATCAAATGTGCCTCACTATGCTTTTTGAACAATTATTACGCCAGGATATTCAGCTGCACATTGGGCGGAAAGGGCGGCATGCTTCTTAACAGAAGCGCATGCTCACCATTACCCACGTAAGTTGCCATCGGGGCCTGACGAATTGCGAACTGCTCAGCCGGGCCTTTGCCAGGGCCAGATTCGGCCTGGTAGGCCTGCTGCCATTGAGCAGCGAGTTGGGAGGCCATTTGCGGGCCTACGCCCTGATGGGGAATCTGCACCAATGCGCCAAATGCTAACGCCTTCATCTAAAGTTCCTTTTTTATTTTTTCAGCTTTTATTTTTTATCATTACTTTTTGAAATCAATATGATTTCAAATCCATAAACCATTCCAAACGGCCCAGAGGGGAGAGCTTTTTGGGATATTTCACCTCTTTTTTCATAAAGGCGTAACTTGCAAGACCAAACCAAAGCCAATTCTGGGAATAGTAATCATCCGTCGTATTCCACTGCCCGCCAGGCTCAAGGTTAGGCACCACACGATTCACCAGCACGTCACGCAAAACAGACTGACTTTGCGGGCTTTGCTGGTAAAAGAAAAACGGCAGACTGGCGCCATAAATCGCCCCAGACTCAATTTTGTCTTTTCTGGGAATCCCATGCCAGCTCACGGTGGCTGGCATGTCGCCACGAATCTCCCAAAAGCGCGTCAGGTAATCCGACGCGTTTAATAGCGCTTGCGCCGCGGCAAAGTCAGTGGGCTTGGAGCGCTTCTTTCGAGCAGCGGCATCTTTGTCCTCTTCAATCAGCAGCGCATCTACGCCCAGACGCCAAAAGACGCGAATCGCCTCGTAACCATAATCGCTTCTGGGATCTTTTGGATCGCTATACAGCGCCACACTGCCATCAACCGAGGAAAACGACACCCAATCGGGCGGTAAATGCGTCTGGGTCAATTGGCAGGATTTTTCCAGAATGTCGTAACTGCTTTGCACCAGTTCATCCCAACGATGATCACGATCAAAATCGGCAAAAACCCGATACGCATAGGGCGCAAAATAAGAGGGGTTCAGTTGCACCTGTTTGGGATCGATTTTCCAATCCCCGGGCAGCACCACACGACCCAGCGGGCTGTCGATGGTTTCCTTTTCCCAGATATCATTGAGAATCTCGAGGGCGTCATTTTTATAACGGGCGTCTCCCCATAGCTTATGCGCCAGAATCAACGCAAGGGCGATATCCTGATCGGCGTCAGTGGCTGCTGTGGCATCCAAAAGACCCCATTGCGGCGAATTTTTCGGCACATCAACAGAGGTGGCCGTCTGCAATTGCCCCCATTTCCAGCCAAAGAGATGATCGCCCGCAGGCCGTTTCTGAAGATTCCTCAACGCCCAGTCGTAAGTTTTGTCGAAGGTGGATTTATCCCGTAACCAGAGCGCGCGAAGCATCGCATAGGATTGCCCTTCCGAGGTGCTGATGCCGATACGGTGATCAATCACGCGGCCATCGGCCTGGATAAAACGATCGCGATACGCGTTCCAGTTATCATTCAGCAACTTTGCCAGATTAATCTCCTGCAAGCTTCTTGCAGAAGCAGCAATGTTGGCCAGGGGAATAAACGCCAATAGGAAAAGACAGAAAAAAACGACAAGTTTTTTCGGATGCCAACCGTCACGCATGCGGGTTCCTCTCGCCTCAATTTTCTTGTTTCTAAAGAC
The DNA here is from genome assembly GCA_035285165.1 of Vampirovibrionales bacterium. GTDB lineage: Bacteria > Cyanobacteriota > Vampirovibrionia > Vampirovibrionales > Vampirovibrionaceae > JAYKHP01. The sequence goes on from JAYKHP010000027.1 coordinate 53,282, forward strand.
TTAGCTTACGGCTACGGGAGGTAAAGTCACTTCCTGCGTTCCGTGGGATTTGATTTCAAGCAAAAGTTGTTCGCTAAAGGCTGAAAATGACTCGGCGCCCAAGTCACCACGGCTTCTGGATCGCACGGCAACTTGTCCCGCCTCCATTTCCTTATCGCCAATCACCAGCATATAGGGGATTTTGGCCAACTGCGCGTCGCGGATTTTCTTACCGATACCCTCATTGCTGCTATCCACTTTCACGCGCACCAGTTGCTCGCGAAGTTGCTTTTCAAGCTGCTGGCAATAGTCGATGTGGCGATCGGCAATCGGCAAAATGATGACTTGCGTTGGCGCAAGCCAGGTGGGAAACGCACCCGCATAATGCTCGATGAGGGTTCCCGCAAAGCGCTCCAGGCTGCCAAAAATCGCCCGGTGGATCATAATCGGCTGCTTCGCCTGGCCATCGCTGTCGGTATATTTCAGCTCAAAACGCTCGGGTAAATTGAAATCGAGCTGTACGGTAGAGCATTGCCAGGTACGGCCAATAGCGTCTTTTAGTTTGAAGTCGATTTTAGGCCCGTAGAATGCGCCATCGCCTTCGTTGACTTCATACGCAAGACCGTATTGTTCAAGCGCAATTTTTAAGGCTTCCTCCGCTTTATCCCAAACCGCCTTATCGCCGATAAATTTCTCGGGGCGAGTGGAAAGCTCCACCTCAAATTCCATGTTGAAAAGTTTCAGCGTGTCATCGACAAACTTGATAACCCCCAGCACTTCATCCGTGATCTGATCGATTCTACAAAACAGGTGCGCATCGTCCTGGGTAAAGCCGCGCACGCGGCTTAAACCATGCATCGTGCCGGATTTTTCATAACGATAAACAGTGCCCAATTCCGAGAGCCGAACCGGCAGTTCACGATAGCTTCTGATTCTGGATTTGAATATCAGCACGTGAAACGGGCAATTCATCGGCTTGACGATGTATTCCTGCTCGTCGATTTCCATCGTATACATGTTTTCCATGTAGAAATTCGTGTGGCCGGAGCAATCCCATAGATCCCGCTTGGCGATATGCGGCGTGTAAACAATGTCATAACCGCGCTTTCGATGCTCTGTTCGCCAGTAATTTTCAAGTTCTTCGCGCAAGCAGGCAAGGGAAGGATGCCAAAGAATCAGGCCAGAGCCCACTTCTTCCTCAATGCTAAATAAATGCTGCTCTTTGCCGATTTTCCGGTGATCCCGACGTTCGGCTTCTTCCAGTTGCCTGATGTAAGCATCGACGTCTTTTTGATCCCAGAACGAGGTTGCGTAGACCCGCTGAAGCATCGGGTTCTTGTCATCACCCCGCCAATAGGCGCCTGAAACGCTCATCAGCTTGATGGCTTTAATCCAGCTTGTATCAGGCAAATGCGGCCCTTCGCACAAATCATACCAAATCGTCTCCCCGGATTTTGCATCTTTGCAGACATAAATCGTCGGATTATCGTTCTTGTACTTATCAAGAATTTCAGCCTTGTAGCGTTCGCCTTTTTCGTTAAATTCCTTCAGGCGGGCTTCCACACCATCCAATTGCTCGATGTACTGGCGCTCGAACACCTGGCTTTGCGCACAAATGCGCTTGATTTCCGCTTCGATTTTTTCAAAATCTTCAGGCGAAAGCTTGTGGTTGGGAATATCGAAATCATAATAAAACCCGTTCTCGATATTGGGGCCGGTGGCAACCTTGGTGCCAGGAAACAGATTCTGAACCGCCTGGGCCAGAATATGCGCCGAAGAGTGCCTTAAGACATCCAGCGATTCCTTGTCCTTCTTGGTTAACAGGCGAACCGTATCGCCATCCTGAAGGGGGAAAAGAAGATCCCGTGTCTGGCCGTTCACAACGCTTGCCAGGGCCGACTTGGCAAGGCCGGGGCCAATTGCTGCGGCTAAGTCATAGGCGGTGGCGCCTGCCGGAAGTTCACGAACACTGCCGTCGGGAAGATTTACCTGAATGGATGTCATTGGATAAGGGTTTCTTTAATTGAACAGGACAACATAAGCAGAACCCATTATAAAACAAAGGCAACCGTACGCCTTACTGTTGCCAGATGTCCGGTTTGGGAGGAAAGACCTGGGGAAAATTGTTGTGACTGTTCAGGGGCAAGATGCTACCCACTTGCCAGAAGCCGAGTACCTGATTTTCAGGCACGTCAATTTTCCCCAGGTCTTTCCTCCCAAACCGGACTTAACATCATCATTAGGAAGCATCGGCTTTCTTGTTCTGAGGCGCTATACTGCGGCGCTCGATGTAGAGAAAGAACTCCGTCAACTCGCGTAGTACCCGGCCCAATTGGGGATTTGGGGAAAGAATCTCATGACCAACGCCGGGATAAGATCGAAGCAGAGCCGGAACCCTGGCGGCTTCCAACATTTCAAGCATCTGGCGCGATTGGGAAAGCGGGACGATTTTATCATTATCCCCGTGAATCAAGAGAATAGGCGGCGCTTTGGCCTTTACCTGATACAGCGGCGACGCCTTGCGCGCATCATCCTCCCCCAGGTAACGCCGGATATCCTGTTTAAGCCGCGCCAGCCTGGAATGGGTCAAAAAGGCGTTAAAGTCACTAATGCCAGCCACGCTCACGACGCCCGCAACAGAAGGCTGGCTGGAAGGTATTTTACCGGCTGTCTCCTTGCCTTGTGAAGCATGAGCCGCATTTTGGGCCTGTGGATGAGGCTGAGCGGATGAAGGCGGTAATAAGTCTTCCAGCGGTAAAAGATCCATTTCTCTTTCAGAAAGCGGCGCTTTACTGGCCACTGGATTATCCGGATTCACGCTTGCCTTATCCAGGCCGCTTAAAAGGGCCAGGGTTCCCCCGGCGGAATATCCCACCAGCACGATGCGACTAGGGTCAAAGCCATATTTACCGGCGTTGGCCTGAAGCCAGGAAACGGCTGCTCGAACGTCATTAAAAGCGGCAGGAGAGGGGTTTTCAGGGGAAAGGCTATAGTTCATCGTGGCCGATACAAACCCCGCCTTGGCAAACAGGTTACAATAGGCCGAAAACTGCTCCTTACTGCCTGACGTAAAGTTCCCTCCGTGGATAAACAGCAATGCCGTTCGTTTCAAGGGGGCAATAGGGCGGGTACTGAGCCTGGAAGGCTTTTGGGCAGGACTTGGCTTAATCGTCGCTGCCGTGTTGGTCGCCGCAGGCAGGTAAAGATCGAGTAACTGCCTTGAATTGCCAGCGCTTTGGCTTGATTGGCCCATCGTTTTATAGGAGATATTGACAATTAAGCGCGGCTTGTTAAGATGCTCGATTCGAAGCGTTTCAGTGGTTTTAGGGGGTGACGAAGAGACGTTTCGCTCCGAAGGGCCTGTGGCAGCCTGGGCTATGACATTAAGCCCCGGCAAGAAACCTACCAGCAGCAAAATCACGCCCCGCTGTAGAGCCGGACACCGCTCTTTTAAAAGCACCTTTGAAAAAGCATGGAAATCGTTCATCACCGTCAGAAACGCTCTAATTTGGTTCTCGAATTCGATTATAGTTACTGAAAATCAAAACCAAATACGATAGAATCTTGTTCTGGTTTTTACAGGTTCAGGCTTTAGGCAGTTGATTGTAGGAGTGGGCTTTTTTATGAGCATCAGCGTTTCCCCGAATAACCTCATCGTTTCTCTCAAAGATCGCGATTTTCTGGCGCTTTCAGACTATACGCCCGAGGAAATCAAGGAGCTTCTGGCTTTTGCGGGCGAACTGAAGCTGAAAAAGAAAAACCGTGAGACACACAGCCTGTTGGCGGGAAAAAGTGTGGCGATGTACTTTGAAAAACCTTCCAACCGAACCCGCGTTAGCTTTGAAGTGGGCATTTTCGACCTTGGCGCCCACCCGATTATGCTGAAAAAAGAGGAAATCAACCTGGGGGTGAGGGAAACCATTGCCGATACAGCAAGAACGCTCTCACGCTACGTGGACGGGATTATGATCCGCACCTTTCGCCAGGGGGATGTCGAGGAACTGGCCCAATACGCCAGTGTTCCCGTGATTAACGGCCTGACCGACGATCATCACCCCTGCCAGGTGATGGCTGATTTACTGACCATTCAGGAACATCTGGGCAACTTTAAGGGCCGAAAGCTGACCTACGTTGGCGATGGCAACAATATGGCCCATAGCTTGATGGAAGGCTGCGCGCTGGTGGGAATGGACGTGACCATTGCCTGCCCGTCAGGCTTTACGCCCAAAGTGGACATTACCGAAAAAGCCAAGCAAATCGCCGCTAAAACCGGGGCTAAAATCGACATTACGGATGACATTGCGCTTGCGGCAAAAGACGCTTCTGTTCTGTATACCGATGTTTGGGCCAGCATGGGGCAGGAGGCTGAGGCAGAGGACAGGAAAGAGAAGTTCAAGGATTTTCAGATCAATGCCAAGCTCCTGGAGGCCGCAACCTCAGATGCCATTGTCCTGCATTGCCTGCCCGCTCACAGGGGCGAGGAAATTACAAATGATGTGCTGGAGCAGCATGCGCAGGTAATCTTCGATCAGGCCGAAAACCGCCTGCACGCCCAAAAGGCAGTCCTGGCAGCGTTGATTGGCTAGAAGCTTCAAGACTGTTGGCTCCTTCGACTGCTCGATTCCCATCAAAGCCACTCGGATAATCACACCTGCTTCCGGTAGAATGGAGGTAAGTATTGATTGACTTATTTAATAGAGAGAGTGGTTTGATGCGGATTCTGGTGGCCAATGACGACGGTATTCACGCACGCGGGATTTTAACGCTGGCAGAGACACTGAGCGAGGAACACGACGTATTTGTCGTTGCCCCTGATGTTGAGCAGAGTGCTATGGCCCATGCGCTTACCCTTCATCGCCCTCTGCGCGTCAAGGAAGTGGATCTGGATTTTCCGGTTCAACAGGCTTTTTCCGTCTCAGGCACACCCAGCGACTGCGTCAAGATTGCCCTAAGTGTCCTTTTAAAAGGTGAAAATATCGACCTGGTGGTTTCTGGTATTAACCACGGCCCTAATCTTGGCTGTGACGTCCTTTACTCGGGCACCGTCAGCGCCGCATTGGAAGGCGCCATCAACGGGCTGCCCAGTATTGCCGTTTCCCTGGTCAATGGCGGGGAAAAAATGGCGGAGTTTTCCCACGGGGCGACCTTTATCCGGGATTTTCTCCCGATGGCCGTTGCAATGGGTTTTCCTCAAAAAAGCGTCCTCAACGTCAATATTCCGGCGATTTCCCGTAGCGAATTTGCGGGGGTTAAAATCGCGGAACTTGGCATGCGGATGTATACGGATACCTACGAGAAGAGGATTGACCCCAGGGGGCAAACCTATTACTGGCTGGCTGGCGAGATTGTGGATGACAGCGAGGAGCCGGAATCCGATGTAGAGGCAATTCGCAACAACATGGTGGCCATTACGCCCATCCACTTCAACCTGACGCATCATAAAGAGCTGGATCAGCTCCGCAAGAATATGGATAACATCCTCGATAGTCTCCTGAGTCCGGCACCCTAGTCCTTTTGCACTAGTATTCACAATGCTTCACAATCCAGGAAAAGGCACTTGAGTTTATCGCAAGGTCGCCGATATCGTAGTCATATACATTTCCGGATACAAGCTTTGTGCCAAGCGCTGCCTTGAATGGCCTGCGGGGTTTTGGTGGGAACCGGTTCCTTTACAGGGTTTCCTTTGGCATTGCCTTATTCGGCACCTCATTATTTTTATGATTGCCTTCGGGCATTTTCAATAACCTTCGGGGGTAAACGCCTGATGCATCGCCGCTGGTATGATCACGATCCAACTTTATCCATGGCCCTGAGCCTTTTACAAAACGCCTCCAAGCAGCACCAGTCCCTGACGGTAAGGGTTATGATGCGCTACATGGAGCAAATGGGCCTTCTGGAAGAGTACGGCCTATCGCCTGAAAAAATCTCCTTTCTTTTCCCCTTAATGCGCCGGGCGAACCTCAACCCCTCTGCCCGAGAGCTGATCGAAGTCATTAAGCGCCTGCCTCACAACAAGCAGTTGGAAGTGGCGCTGATGATGATTGACTATATTTATATGCTGGAAACCGGCAGCGCCCAGGGACTGGATGAAGATGAACCGACGGCAGGCTCGCTTGAGTCGTTTATCGAGGCGGAAATTTCCCAAGCATCCTTAAGAAGCGGCAAAACGAGCGGTAAAGAACGTCTCGGTTAGGGGCTTTTAGCCCCGTTAAAAAGAATCAGAAGAAAGAGAGCGCAAAGCCCCTTTACGTTTTTTACGTCAGGGGCTTATTAATTTTGGCAGATGGCAAACCCTTTGGTACAATAAGGCGTTCAAATCATTTGCAATAACATCCGCAAGCGTTTTTCCATCGCTTGCCCCTTGTTAACATGACTCAAAGGTCGACATGGCTCAAAGCGGGATTCCCCTAAATTTAATTCCCTTAAATTTATTCAACGAGACTTATCTAAAGCTCAACTTTTGAACGACTCCCGTTTTAATTCCTCCAGTTTTAAGTCCTTCAGGCGTCTTATATAGGCTCTGCCCTTTTAACGCTGTGATTAGGCTTATTTTCGGTTTTTAACCCCCCATTGGAATTGGATATGTTACCCCCTCTGTTTTCACAGCCTCGGACTTTTAACAGCACCTATCCAGTGCAATCCGCCAGTAGGGCAAGGAGAAAAGCCCCTGCGGCAGTTCTTTTTGGTAAAGAAAGCCGAGTCGCACGCGATGCGCTATCGCTTTCCCCTCCAGAAAACTTGATGCTGAATTATTTTATCGAGCTGGCGAAAATCGCAAGCCCTTCGGGACAAGAAGACAATATCAGGAATCACCTGATTAGCCGTTTCAGGCAAATGGGGCTTGAGTATAAACCAAACCTGACGCCCGAAGAGGCTAGGCGACTGCCCCCTGACAATGGCTATATCATCGACGATATGAAGGGCAATTTGGTGATTTCATTTCCCGGGATATTACCCCCGGATTGTGACCCAACCCTGACCCCGGAAGTGGTCATCAACGCTGGCCATATGGATACGGTATCCCCCTGCAAAGACGACATCACGCCTATTTTAACGCATGATGATGCAAGCGGGGAAATTAAGGTGATTGCCCCTGCTGGCTATGTGCTTGGGGCCGATGATAAAGCGGCGCTTGCCCCGATGATGCTCGATATTTTGAACACCCAGCGTCATATCCACGAGCCTCGTCCCACCAAACGCTATATCATTACGGTTGGAGAAGAGGCCGGATTAAAAGGGGCCAGGGAATTGGATCCGGCTTGGGTGGAAGACGCCAGCAGTCTTATTGTCTGGGATCACGCCGATGACAACATTACCCAGTACCTATACAACGAGGCGTTTGGCGTTAAGCAGAAAAGAATCCTGATTTACCCAACCGGGGAAACCGCCGCAAAACCCTCCCCCGTCTCAAAAAGGCCAGATAAGTCGGAAAGCCTGCATATTGAAACACAAGGGCAGTATCAGCACGTGAGCGAAATGACGCGCGGGGGCAACGCCGTCAAGTCCCTCCTTGAATCTCTGGGCGGCTTGTTAGCGGCCAACGAGAAAAAAGACCCCAAACAGCGTGTCGATATTCGCATACAGCATATTGCAGGCGGAACACCGGATTTCCTCAATACGGTTGCCGGAAACGCGGATGCTATGGTGCAAATTTCAGGCAGAAGCAAAGACGTTGAAGAGGCCCGCAAGCTGCTTGCAGAAATGCTGGCTCAGGCGAATGCGCATCAGAAAACAACGTCAACAATTGAAGTGGCACCGACGCAATGGGTAGCGCCTCAGCAAGCGCAGGTAAACGCCTTTACCGTCAAAACCTTTATGAACACTTATCAGGGCCGAAAGCCAGATGGCTCAGCCATTAACATGGGGGCTATCTCTCCATTCACAGACGAGGACATCGGATTATTGAAAGCAGACGGCATTCAGCCAAAAAGCCCTCAGGGTGTCGTTGTGGGCTTTGACATCCGGGGAGATGAAGAAGCTCTCAAAGCAAACATCAGGGAGGTGTTAGCGCCTTTAAAGAGGCTAGCTCCCTCAGGCATTGAGTGGGTGGTCAAACCCGGAGCCGAAGCCGAGGCCTATTACACAAGGCCTGACGCGCGGCCTGTTTCAATCACTCAGAACGCCTTTCGGCAAGCTGCACTTGAAACCGGCCATGCGGAGAGAAGCCTTGACGATCTCCCTGAAGTCGTGGCAGCTCAGGGGCAAAGCGATCTGGGCATATTCAACCAGGTGAACTCCACACGCTATTCAGGTCAAAAGGTTCCCGGTCTTGAAGCCTCCTGCTATCATAACCACCAACAGCCAGGAGACGGCAAGGGCAATGGAGAATACGTCGTCCTATCCGAATTGATGCTGATCCAGCGCATTATGGCGATAATGGCCCAGGCATTTGAGTATCCGAGCGCGATCCAAACATAGCGGCGATTTTTGGGGGCAATTTGAGAGATTGCTTGTTTTTTATTTATATATCAGAAGCCTATCAGATTGTACTTGATCGGTAACGGCTTCTTGGAATTTTATCCCCTGACAAAATTCCCTGAAAATTCCCGTGTAGAGAGAGGTCCCTGCATTATGATGACTGAGTTAGAACTTTCATTAACCCTCGGCGTGGTCACAGAGCCCGTCAAAAACCGGGTGAATGTTGACCCTTTGCTTGAAGTTGAAATCATGTTCCTCAAGCAAATTTTCCAGATTGCCCGGATCCAGCGTGACGAGGTGGGCCATGCTAATCCTGACGCATGGGCAGATCTGTTGCCCTGGCATAGCCTGAATTAAGGCGATTTAAGCAATATTTATGGCGTTACCGTCTCTGAAGGCTCATCTTCAGGGACGGTTTGCATTTCAGGCAATTCTGGCACTTCAGTTTCAGGTAGTTTCTGCGTTTCAGGCTCTTGCGGCTCCGTCGACTTTTCAAAATCAAATAACCTTCTGGGACGTTTCTTCTCCAGATCCTTAAGATCAAGCCCGTGAAGGGCCGTGTGGGCCGAAAGCTGGCCCATATCCCTTAAAAGCTTTGTCCGTGTAGTGTACGCATCAGCAATGGCCGCTATGAAAGCGGCTTCTGCAGACATTCTGCCAAGGGCGATCTCTTCAATATCCTTATCGCTTGAGAATCCGGCCTCATAGCTCACCTGAATCTGGTAATACGCCTTCTCACTCAGTTGCACCATTGCATAGGCACGTTTTTCAAGGTCACCAGCAGTGGTAAGATTCTGGTAATCCCTATATGCAACACCCTCTGAAGCCTTTCGTGCTTGCTGGATCAAGGTTTCAAGCCCTTTTAAGTGCGCGGCCCCGGGCGGGGTAATTGTTGAGAGGCCAAGATACTTCATCCGAAACTCGTCGCGAACCGCCTCTAGCTGCCTGACTTCAGGGCTATAGTAGCTGGCTGCCGCCATTGCCTGTTTAGCCTGGAGTTTTTCCGGCAAAATGGGAGGGAAATCCACCTGGTAATGCGTGCCGTCAAAGGTCAGTAGCTTAGGAAAATACAAGGGACGGGTGTCAAGCCCTGCATTTAATGCCATTGCCTGCGAGGTCTCGGCGTATTTTTTCTGCGCCTCCTTAAAACGCTGGTAGGATTCCAGAAGCTTGGCTTCGCTTTTCAGCACTTCGATACTGGTCACATCTCCCAACTCAAAGCGTTCGGCGCTTAAAAGCACTTCTTTTTTGCGTACCCGAAGTTCCTGATACAGCGCGGCCTGCAATAGCCACTGCTGAATCAAACCAGAATAAGCCGTAATACTATCGAGAATCGCCTGCTGAGTAATGGCCGAACGCATCACGGCGTTTTCTTCCAGCCTTGCCTTGGGATGATGATCTTCCGTGTTTACCAGGAGCGTTTTTAAGGACAATGCCTCAAAATCATCCGGCAGCGGTTTCCAACGCAACTCATCGATTTCTTTTAATACTTCTTCTGCTTGCTGCACACGGATTTCAGATTTCCGGATGGTTTTTTGAAGCGGCGGCATCACCTCGTCCGGCTTGTACTTAGTGCCTTTAAGTGCGGGTTGCCCTTGAATCTGAGGGGCCTCAGTCGATTTATTCTTTCCCAAAACCGACAGGGCATATGCATTTTCATCTGCCTCTACAAACAGAACACCGGCAAACATCATAAGCGCCAAAACCAAAGACGTTATTCTTACGGCGCTTTTGCAAAGCGAAAATCGAAAGCCACGCATCATCATATGGGTATCCTGTTATTCAAAAAACTGATCTTACCTGCTCGCTTGCCCTAGGCAATCTGCTTCTTGAAGCGCAAAACGCTTGCGCCCATCAGCAGCCCGGCCAGGCCAAGCAGAACGATGGTTTGAAACCATAACTCCTGGGGGCCTGTTCCCTTAATCACCACGCCCCGGATAATATCAAGGTAATAGGTCATTGGCAGGCAATAGCTTACCATTTTAATAAACCAAGGGATCGGCTCAAGGGGAAACACGAAACCTGAAAGCAGAAGACTGGGAAGGAAAAAGCCTGTGGTCACCTGAATCGACTGAACCTGGGTTTGGCAGGTGGTGGAAATCAAAAGCCCAATGCCAAGCGAGGTGAAAATAAAGACGATCGACGCCAGGCAAAGAAACCAAAAACTGCCGGTTATGGGGATATCAAAAAACCAGATCATCACAACCAGGGTAAGAATCATGTCCACAAAGCCAATCGCCGCATAGGGCAATACTTTTCCCACCATCAGATCAGCCGGGCGGATGGGCGTGACCATCAGTTGCTCAAGCGTTCCCGATTCGCGCTCGCGCACAATGGCAAAACTGGTAAACAAAATGGTCAGCATATGCATGACAATGGCTAAAATGGCGGGCACCAGAAAGTAAGAGGATTTCATTTCAGGGTTATAAAGAATTTTCGCCCGCATATCCACAAGCCCCGTGCCACCGCCGTTTGAATGCAACTGACCTCGCTCAAGCATTTCACGCGACTGGTTGGCGACAATCAACTTGGCGCCATTAACGATGGATTGGGCAATCGTTCCTTGCGTGCCGTCAAGCACCACGTCCACTTTGGCGTTTTCCTGGCCCAACTGAAGCGTTTCGGAATAATTGGGCGGAATAATAATGCCCACCCTGTACTTCCCCTGGCGAATAGCGCTGACCACCGCCTCTTGAGAATAGACATACTCCTGAATATCGAAGAGGCGGCTTTTATCAAAGGCCTTTTCAAGCTCAATTGAAGCGTTTTGCTTATCGTAATTGCAAACGACAGTGGCAATGTGCTTTAAGTCCCGCTCAACGGCAAGGCCTGTCACTAGTAACTGGACAATGGGAAGCGCAATGATAAAAGCCACCAGATAGGGATCGCGGAACAGCTGGATAAGCTCCTTCTTGAAGATGGAGCGAACGCCGTTCCAGGTAAGTTCGAGATTGAAAATTTTCATGAGGGTTTAATTTCTTATGATTGTTACCGTAGCTGAATCATCATTGAGACCTTATTCGAGATCCCCTTCTTCGTCCAGCACACTGTGAATTTCGCCCACAATGGGGTTTTCCTGTTTCAGGCGCTCTTCATCGGCAATAATATTCGCCTTGGTCAGCGTGACGAAAACGTCTTCAAGGGTCGGCTGGATTTCCCTGAAATCGCGAACCTCAACCCCTGCCTGATGCAGGTCATCCAGCAGGCGTTGCGTTTCAATGTGATCATTCATCATCACGTGCAGGGCCTGGCCAAAAATCGTCACGTCATTAGCGTAAGGCAGCGCCTTAACCGTATTGAACGTTTTCACCAGCGGATAGCAAACCACTTCGACCCGCTTGGTGTCTTCGCCCACCACTTCCCTGGCCTGCTTCAGCTCATCCGGGCCGCCGCTGACAATCAGCCTGCTGTTGTAAATATAGCCGACATTGCTACAGCGTTCGGCCTCATCCATGTAGTGCGTGGTGACAAAAAGCGTGACGCCTGAACTGGCAAGCGTAAAGAGCAAATCCCAGAGTTCCCGGCGGGCAACGGGATCCATTGAGGCAGTCGGCTCATCGAGAAAAATAATCTCGGGCTCATGAACCAGCGCGCAACAAAGGGCCAAACGTTGCTTCCAACCTCCTGAAAGCTGCTTGGCCAGGAATTTTCGATAATGCCCAATCCCCACCAGATCAATGACTTCTTTTTTTCGCTGCTGGCCCCGTTGCCCTTTGACACCGTACAAATGGGCGTAAAAATCGATATTTTCCTGAACGGTGAGATCTTCATAGAGACTGAATTTCTGGGGCATATAGCCAATCTTGGATCGAATCAGCTCCGGGTTTTCATTAACATCAATGCCACTGACCACCGCATGGCCAGAAGAAGGCGAAAGCAGACCGCAGAGCATTTTAATCGTGGTGGACTTCCCCGAACCGTTGGGCCCCAGAAACCCAAAAATCTCCCCCTTGGCGATGCTGAGGTTCAAGTGATCCACAGCGATTTTCTCGCCAAAGACCCGCACCAGGTTTTCCGTATAAATAACAGGGGATTGCGTCATGGAAGCGTTAACTTTTAAAGGGAGGGGGTAACTCGTATCAAAAAACCGGATGTGTAGTTCTTTGCCGTCTTGTTAAAACGCGATATGGACATTCATTCCTGCTCGTAAGAACAAGTCTTCGCGTTCGGGCTTGCCCTGCGGCGGCGCATTGCCCGGCACCATTACCTTCACCCTGAAAGACGCCTCTTCGCCCTTATCATTGGAAGCGCTCTGGCCTTCAGGAACAAATTCACTTTTCATGCTGATGCTACTGACCGTGCCGTCATACCAGACCTTGTCAATGGCGCTGGGAATTACGCGCACCTTCTGCCCCACCTGTACCTGGGCCAGTTGTGATTCAGGCACAAAAACATCCACCCAGAGGTTCTCCGAGTCAATAATCGTCACCACGGGCCTGGCCGGCTGAACAAGTTCACCCTCGGAAACCGTCAACATCGTAATTACGCCCGAAATCGGCGCCTTAAGCGTCACTTCGGAAAGCTGGGCTTCAAGCGCATCCAGATTGCTTTGCGCCTGGGCAATGGAAGCGTCGGCGATTTCAAGATCCTGCCGCTTGGCACCCTTGGCTAGTTTTTGGTATTGCGCCTTGGAAGCGCCCAGTTGGGCGCGGGCGATTTGAAGATCTTCAGGGCGAGCGCCGCGCGTGGTGCTTTTCAAGTTGGCTTCGGCAGCGGCGTACTGGCTTTTAGAGGCATCATAGCCGCTGATGATTTCCTGGTAACGCTGCCTGGAAATAATACCCTCATCCAACATGCGATCCGCGCTTTTATAGGCCGCTTCGGAGGACTCCAGCTTGAGCTTGGCATTGGCAAGCGTTGTCTTGGCTTGTTCCACTTGCTCAAGAGTGGCGCCTTGCGAGAGAATTTTCAGCTCCTGGCTGGCTTGCTCCACTTTGGCGGATGCCTGCTTGAGATCACCACTGTCGGTTCCCGCTAGCAACAGGCTTTTTCTGGCCTGAGCCTGGGTTAAAGTAGCTCTAGCATCGGCAATTTGAGCTCTCAACTCAACATCGTCAAAGCGTACCAGGGGCTGGCCCTCTTTGACCTGTTCGCCCTCCTTGACCAGAATCGCCAAAACCCTCCCGCCAAAGCGAGAGGCGTTTTTCACTTCCTTGGCCTGCACCAGTCCCGCCAGCTCCAGTGGTTGAGTTCCCGGCAGGTAGGAGCCAAAATACCAGCCCACAATCGCCACAACAGCAATTAGCAAGGCGATAAAAGCCCATTTCGGTTTTTTTGACTTTTTAGCGGACACCACGCTTGCACCGGACTTAGAGGATGTGCTGGCCGAGGTTGGAGTGGTCACAGACATAGGACGTTACAAAGCTTTCTAAACTCAATCGGTAAAGGAACAGCCCGAAAGTTAAGAATACAACGATCGCAAAAACATCAGGATCTTCATTAACAGGGAAGAAGGTAAAACCGGCATCCGGACGCTTGCCCAGACCACCGTCAGGCTATCGAATTGGAGCCATCGTACCAGAAAAGCGCCAAAGAATTAACCGGACTGGCCCAGATGCAGGCTTAGGGCCCGCGCGATTAATCCACATTAACCAAAACCGGCACTTTAGAGGCAGGCGTTATGACAATTTCCTGTTCTGACCCGATGTGTCACAAACATCCTGTAACAGTTTAAAAATAAAGATAGAACGCCTTGTAAGCAACGGGTAAAGCTGATGAAGACGCTTTACCTTGCGATTTTGTTTCCTTGCCGATCGGCTTTTGCCGAAGATGTCCGTACATAAACGGCCCATCGGCAATATCTTTCTCGGGAATCTGAAACAACGCCATCCGCAATCTGGCTTTTGCCCCATCGAGTCCAAGCTCGACATACTGCCTCCCGTCCCGCAAGGCCAGGGCACGATAAATGGAATAAGCGCCCCAATCGGGATTCGGCAGATAATACACGCCACGATTCCCTTGGAAGGACATCGCGGGATAGTCAAGCAGAATGTGATAGGGGCGATAGCTCTGGCTTGCTTGAAGGTTGATGCTTATTGCCTTTGGAAGACGTTTATTTTGACTGCGAATGGCTTCAAGCAGATGATTTGGAATACGGTAAACGCGATATTGACGGAGACTATCGAATGAACGAATCCCTCCCAGAAGATGGGTTTGATTCAACATTCCTTGCGGAAGATCAGACCTGGTATAAGACTTTTCAGGTAGAGTAAAACCGTTGACAGAAAGCTTTAGACGGTCTGTCCCGCTATCCAGAACGGGATACACTTCAAGCGCCAAGAAAGTCGCCGTGGGTTCAATGGTTGTGTCAGGGGATTTTGAAGCCTGATTAAGCCCCAGCCTTTGCCAAAAGATGTGATCGACTGCAATTTCTTGTTTTAAGCCCCGGTGTTTAGGAATTGCTTCCTGACTTTCAATGACAGCGGAATCCATTATATAAGTAGAGGACAAAATCATTAAGCACAATATTACCAATAGGCAGAGGGGAAAAGTCTTTGCAGTCTGCCTGAGGCGCTTCAGGTATGACAACTGCCGCCACTCTTTTTTAAATTCAAGGTCAGTTGATTTCGCACGGTCAAACGTAAAAGGAAATGCCACTATATAAATCAATACCAGAAAAAAAAGAATTGTAACCAGTATGGGAACGAGCCCTATACCAGGCAACACAGAGGGTATGAATGTGAGATATCGCGTCAGCAGACTTCCGATGACACTGTAAAAGGTATCAGGAATCTTCTGATAATTGGCAAAGGCAAAAAGCAACAGAATAATGAAGGCGTAGGCGCTACGCTGCCAGGCATTGAATCTTCCACCGGTCGTAAAATAGCACCACCAGCCGTAAGCCGAAACGACAATAGCAACTGGCATGACAGGCAGCATATAACGCGCTTCGACATTGGTGAATGCAAAAACAAGGGCCCATGAAAAATATAACACCAGCAACGGAAGAAGTTTCCTGGCCATCTCTCTTCGCTGGGGAATGGCTTTCAGTGCGGGGTCATCGACTGAGATCACCTGCCCTAAGAAAACAGGCATTAAGTAAAAATGAGGTAACGTCCAGAATAACCCTAAAAGTATAAAGGCATATAGAAACAATAAAGCATCTGGCGTCATAAAAAACCAGCTCTGCCAGTAGGGATTATCCACAAGGGAAAACAATCTGCCGAGATTTGCAAAATATCCTGCGAGCATCATCAGGGGGTCTTGAGTCAGCAGTTGGATGCCTTCGTGAATAGTGCTGTTGCTTACGTTGTCTACCCATAAAACGTCCAGGTTACCAAACGTTTCGGCAAGCCTGGAAAACGAAGACCAGCCCTCCGTAGACGTAAATTGCCAGAAATAAACACTATCCAGCGGCGTTTGCGGCAACAAGTTGCAAAGCATAAAAAAGAGCAGCAGGGGGCATAAAACCCAAAGCAGTGATAATTTAACGGCTTGAAGCCAGGTGCTTTCATACCCCAGACCTTTGTGATCTTCTGGATGAAGCGATTGGCAAAGGCGGATCCATTTGGAAGCGATAAGCCAGGTCACTGGAAATACGATCAGAAACGGAATCACCATACCGCTCTTATGCAGAAGCGTCATCACCACGAACAAAGCCGCGCATTGATACCACTTTTTCTGCCAGCACCAGACGCTTAAAAGAAGGCACATCGTCATACTGGTTTCAACCAGAATGCGATCCGTGTGAAACAACAGCGGGAAATACAAAACACCAAGCGCTAGCGAAATTATAGGAAGCCAGGTTTTAAGACTGCGACTTAACCCGTCGGTATTAACAAGGTTTTTGGTAATCTGATACACCAGAAGCAGTTGCAACGCCCAAAATGCCGCCTGCTCAATGCGGATGAAATTCAAATAGGCCGTCTTGCCACCCAATGCGGGGAAGGCCTCAAAAATGGGCATCGAGGGAAAAAGCACACCCAAGATATAGGCAGGGGCACGAAGGAAATGGACGTTAAGCGCGATTGGAAGATGTCCATGGAGCAGTGAGGCGGCGCTATTGAGATAAACCCGGGCATCATCGCTCAGGGCGTTATGCTCTCTAAGCGTCCATTGGAAAACCAGGCCCATTAAAAAAAGGCCTGTAAAAATAAGTCCCCCTGAAAAAAACCGTCTTACATCAAGGCGTTTAGTCCGCCTCCGTGTTTCAGTAGCCTCACTCGATGTGGTCATTCTCTTTTAGGTACTCGCGCACAAGATCCAATGACGCCTGGACGATGCGGGTAATCCGGGAGCTTGAGAGGCCCACCATCGCCGCGATGTCCTTCACCTGCATATTACGATAAAAACGGTACTCCATAATCGTGCGCTCTTTGGTGGGCAACGCTTCAATGGCCCGCTTGATAGCGCGGCCAAGCTCAACGATTTCCAGTCGCTCCTCAGGCGTTGAGGATCCGTCTTTCAGGAAGTCGTAAGGCGAATCACCGTCACTGCTGTCCTGAATCCCCTCAATGGAGAGAATGGTTTCATAAACCGCTTCACGGACGTTCTCTGAAGACGCTCCGGATTTTTGCTCGCCTGACGTATTGACGCTGTCGGTACTTTCTCCGCCAGGCGTCTCTTCCGTCTCCGGCTTGTTGTGTTTCAGCGTGTACCACTTGTAACGGGTGCGCAGTTCGTTTCTAATCGCCCAGCGGGTGGCTGTTGCGATATAAGAGGTGTTCATTTTTTCGATTTGCTCAGGCGACTTGTTTTTCAGCAGCGACTGAATCGCAATCGCCCCGATACTGACCAGCTCCTCGTAGTCCACCATATGCTGGGGGATACGGCGGTACTCAACTTTCGCCACGCGCTCAACGAGGGGAAGATACTTGGTGACGTTAACTTTTTGTTGACGGGCTGTCACAAACGTTACCTGTGTTACACATGCTCACATAACGAAAAAGCGTTAGGGTTTTTGTATGGATACTTCGCTTCAACTACTCAGGGGCTTATATCATTCAGGTTTCAGTATCGGAAGAGGCAGACTCTGGAGCGTTTTCTACCGGAGTGTTTGGAACCTGCCTTTGAGGCAATTGGTTGGGCGGGGTGACGCCGCGCGCGCGCCAGGCGAACATGAGGATTTCAGCGACCGCCTGGTATAGATCCGGAGGAATTTCCTGGTCGATTTCAACGAAACGGAAAAGGGTTCTGGCGACAACAGGGTTTTCAACGATGGGAATCCCGTTATCCTGGGCGATTTCCTTGATTCTTTGGGCAAACAGCTCAGTGCCTTTGGCAACGACCCTGGGCGCCTCCATCATCTCTGCATTATACTTCAGGGCGACGGCGACGTGTATGGGATTGGTCGTAACTACATCGGCTGTAGGAACCGCCTCCAGCATACTTTGCTGCAACAGTTGCATCCGCCTTTGGCGAAGCGCCTGTTTAATCATCGGATCGCCTTCCGTATTCTTGAATTCATCCTTCATTTCCTTGAAGGACATTTTCTGATCCTGCATGAACTTCCAGCGCTGAAAGAGGAAATCAGCCAGACCAATGGCAAAAAACGCAATCCCGGCGTAGAGAATAAACTTGGTCAGCACCTCCCCTAGCACCGTCATGATGACAAAGATGTTTTCGGCCTCCCCCACCTTCAGAAGCTTTTCAATATAGCTTGAAAAGACAAGATAGCCCACCACGCCAAGGATTAAAACCTTAACAATATTCTTGGCAAGCTCTACAAGCGTTCTTTGGGAAAAAATATTCTGAAACCCCTTAACCGGGTTCAGTTTTCCAAAATTAGGGCTTAAGCTTTTGGTGGAAAAAATGGGCCCTACCTGAAAGAAGTCTCCGGCGATCGATAACAGGGCCGCCCCAAAAAGGAAGGGAGCAATCAAAATGACCAAGGCTTTCAGGGAAATTACCGCCAAATACTGCCAACCAATTTTTTCAATGGTAGCGTTCGGGATTTGCTCGAAGACCTGGATAAAAAGACCTGCAATCTCGTGCCAGATCAGCGGGGCTGCGGCAAAAAGCCCCATAAACATGGCAATCAGAAACGCCGCGCTTGAAAGATCCTTGCTTTTAAAGACCTGACCCTGCTCGCGGGCTTTTCTCAGCTTATGCGGTGTTGCCTCAAACTGTTTATTCTCATCTCCCACGTCCGAGGGAATCCTTTTAGCGTTACTCTCTTCAGCACTCTGGTCATGGCCCTTAAGCGCATTAACCAGGAACTTTAATCCACTCTACAAAAGATGCCGCCCAAAAACCGTGCGCCAAGGCATTCTGGCCTTAAAGCTTTACATCATGTAATATTGAAGCCCTTTTTCTGATAAGAGGACGCATTTTTCCTGATTTTCAAGTGTTTATATAAATGTATATACTGTATATCCCGACCAACAGATACCGCTGTTGTCTCTTGACACCCTTTGGGATACGAATTGGATTTATTCAGGCAAGCACATAAAGGCCACCTTTTTGATGAGTACCTATCATAACAAGCAAGCCCGCCTTTCCAACGGTCATGGCTTTGGCAAAGAACAAGCCGTCGGCGAATGGCTGGCAGGACTGTTGATTATGGCTGTAGGCAGCTTCTTCTCCCCCACTTGGTGGCTTTTATCCAAGGTTATGGCCCCTTATATCGATTTTCAGGCCTTGCTTGGCAGTTCAGACCTGATCGGCGCCTATATCGACCTGATATACAAACTGAAGGCCGCTGGCCCCGAGGTGTTATTTTTTCAACTCATCCCGCTGTTAACCCTCTGTGTGCTGGCCGGTTTTATCTATTACGCTGCCTGCACCTGGGTGGGCATGCGGCTCTTCCGCCTGTATGTCTATCATCTCAGGCCCCAGATTATCTGAATCCGGATTATCTGAATCTGGACAAATCTTAGTGGCCACAGCCATACTGGTAAAGCTTTGCCGGGATGCTGCCTGCAGGAATGGGGCCCCAGTCTTTAGAATCACTCTTGTAAAGCTTATCCGTACAGTAGATCGAGTAATGCGTGGGTTGTCCACCCACCTTGACGATGGCTTCATCAGTTGGAATTTTCAGGCAGGCTGGCGGTAACGGTGGAGGATAAGCTAAGATGCTGTAAGGCGTTATCGTTACGACAAACCAAAAGAGAGTTATCCGCGAATGCCTTCAAAGCACCAGTCTAATGTCGCCACAGTCTCCAAAAACAATACGAAAGCCGTCTGCGATTCTCTTTGGAAACTGATGGCTGATCATGGGGTGGATGCCTACTGGGTACCGTCCTCCGACGAACATTTGAACGAATACCTGCCCGAGGCGCACAAACGGCGGGAATTTTTGACCGGCTTTACCGGCTCGGCGGGAGATGCCCTGGTTTTTAGCGAGGCGCTTACCACATTGCTAAAAAACCTCCCGGTCAGACTTTTTGTCGATTCGCGCTATTACGAACAGGCGGATTTTGAAGTCGATTTGGAAACGGTGCATGTCAGCAGGCAGGGGTTGGAAGGGCATCCGCGCCTGATAGACACATTGCTTGCCCTTGCAAAGCAAAAGCCCGGCTTAAAGCTTGGATTTGATCCGTTTACCGTGAGCGCCCAGGCGATACAGGATCTCCAGAAACAATGTAAAAGCGCCAATATCGAATTAGTGCCGCTCGGGGAAAATTTAATTGACAGGCTTTGGCGCGAGAACAAAAAAAATCCACGCCCCGAAGCCGCTTTAAACCCTGTATACTCTCTTCCAATAGACTATAGCGGGCGATCAACGGAAGATAAAATCAACCGCCTACAAACACAATTGAAAGATTCAAGATGTGAGGCAACCGTCCTGACCAAGCTGGATCAGATCGCATGGCTGCTGAATTTGCGTGGGCAGGATATACCATACAATCCCGTGTTTTTGTCTTACGTGATCACGACAACGAACGATGTTTATTTCTTTTGCGAAAAAAGCCGGATTGAAAAAAGCGCGATCGACTCGTTGCCGAAAAGTGTTAAATTATTGCCTTACACGGATTACGCAAGCCAGTTACCCATTGCTTGCAAAAACAAGCGCGTGCTTTTTGACCCAAAACATGCCACGTCCGGCACGATGAGCTTGCTCAAGCAAGCCAAGGCCATTATCGTTAAAGAAGACAACCCGGTTGAAACTGATAAGGCCATTAAGAATGCGGTTGAACTTTCCTGGATGAGAGAAGCGCATTTAAAGGCCGCCACCGGAAAAATTCGCGCCTTTCACTGGCTTGAAAAAACGTTGCAGGATAAGCCAGAATCCCTCAATGAAAAATCATTCGCCGATCAGTTGGAAGTTTTTTATTCAAAAGAGCAAGATTTTAAAGGGCTCAGCTTCAACACGATCGCGGGCTTTGGCCCCAACAGCTCTATTGTCCATTACGGCACACCCTCAGAGACAGTCAAGCTTAAATCTGGTGGCTTGTTTCTGGTAGATTCAGGCACCCAGTATCTTGGGGGCACCACCGATGACACGCGAACCATCATCATTGGCAAGCCTGATGAAAAACAAATACGTTGTTTTACGGCTGTTCTCAAGGCCCATATCAACTGCGCCTCGCAAATTTTTCCCAAGGGCACTGAAGGCGCCAGGCTTGATGGGATTACCCGCGCGACGCTATGGCAGGAAAAAATGGATTACGGCCACGGCACAGGCCACGGCGTGGGCGCGTTCCTCAATGTCCATGAAGGCCCTTGCGGCATTCACCGCCTGGCCAGTAAGCCGCTCTTGCCCGGCATGATCGTCAGTATTGAGCCCGGTTATTATGAACCGGGGTGGGGCGGCATTCGCTGCGAAAACCTGTACGTGGTGGTGGAGGTTTCACCGGGCTGGTACGGTTTTGAAAGCCTGACCTATATTCCCTTTGATAACCGTCTGATCGATTTTGAAAGTCTGGATTCAAAGCAGGCTGACTGGTTAGCGTCTTATCAGCGCGCGGTGGTGGAAAAAACGGGCAATCGGCTTGAAGCATCTGTTCTGGCCTGGCTTAAGGAAAATATTTAAGATTAGCCCAATCGTTGCTGTTCATTGAAAATCTTGGTAAGCGCTTTTAACAGCTTGATAAAGGGCAGGGCAATCGCGTTAGGCTGCCAGCCATAAACACACTGATAATGGTGTGGCTGTTTATAGGCATCCTGGTAATGGATTTTCACAAGCGTTTCAGGTCGCCTGAAAAACCAATAACGCTGCTTGATTTTAAAAAAAACTTCCACCAGGAAATACTCATCGGGATTGTCCTGATTGGTCAGAATCAGGCGAGACTCGTCATCCGCAATCAAGAGGCGGGCGGCAAAGCGTTTTAAAACCAATACCGGCTCCCTGGAGGAGGCAAGCCCTGCCGGAAAATGAAAAGAAACCGCCATCTGCGACGCTGTCGGCAGATGCTTTTCCTCAATGGCATAGTTCTGGTTTATCACGGATTCGATAAACCATTGCGTATGCATGGCAAAGTCTTGCTCTTGCGATCGAAAGTCGTCCATCATGACATTTTCTCTGGCCCGAGTGTCTGATGTGATAAGCCTGTCAAGAAACGCGGCTGAAAGCAGTTGTTTACGCATAAGCTAATATCAACCAACGAAAAGAATGCTTCAAAATGAATAAACCGGTGTCCTTACCTACTCGGCGCTTGGAACCTCGTCAACGTTAAAATAGCCCGATGAATGTCTGTTCTCAAGCAAGCACCCTAATGAATGAAATAAAGCCGAATAATGAATAAGCCAATAATTGCAGATGGCCTTGCAAGCCTATTAGAGAACCCAAACGAACAGATGAATTGCTAAACGGATTGGCCAAAGTGCCCCAAGTTGGCAACGATTAAAAATCTCAAGCCTCTTTTGCTTGTGATCATAACGCTCCCTTTCGGATAAAGCAAGGGGAGAGGGAGCAGCTTCAATAAAGCCTTAGAGCGCCTGCGTGAAAAAGTTGTTGGTAACTATCCCGCTATTCATCAGTTCAGCTTGCTATGGGCCCGCCCGTAAAAAGAGTAAATCACCAACCCAAGCGCCAGCCAGACAAAAAGCCTAAGCCAGGCTTCAAGGTTCAAGTTAACCATCATATAAAGATTGGCCGCCATTGCGACGATGGGAACCCACGGCACCAGGGGGCAACGAAAGGTGGTGGGTAAATTCATCGCTTTCATCTGGAGCAGGCTCCACGTAAACCACAACGTTAAGCCCCCGCCAAAGCCGACACTGACGCCACGAACAGGCCAGTGCCACTGCGGAAGAATGTTGTAAGTTTCAACCCCGACACCGGGCAAGCTGAGCATTATGGGATGCTCAATGGCGTCCGTTGCGCCAAAGCATAAAAGCAGCAAGCCAAAAAATAACCATAACACCGTCTGAATCACCGTCTTTTCATTTTTAGGCGTTTTGTAGCGGGCAATCAACACACTGGCAGACACCACCACAAAAGCGAAAAGGGTTCCGATGCTGACCATGTGATGCAAGTCTTCCATCGGGACTATTGCCGCCATAAAGGCGGCAATACCGCATGTTACCAGGGTTGCGTTCACCGGCGTTCTAAAGCGGGGGTGAATGGCGGAAAACCAGGGCCAAAGCAAACCATCGCGGGCCATTGAATAATAAACGCGGGGTTGAGAAAGCAACAGAATCAACATCACCGTCAGTAATCCAACCACTCCCCCAAGGCCAATTAATTTCTGGGCCAGGGTGTTTCCCACCGTACCAAAGGCTGCGGCTAGCGGCGCGCCCGCATCGATTTGAGGATAAGGCACCATACCGGTAATTACGGCTGCAACCAAAACATACAGAATGGTACAGATCACCAGCGAGGCGATAATACCGATCGGCAAGTCACGCTGCGGGTTTTTAACCTCTTCGGCGGCGGTTGACACCGCATCAAAACCAATGTAGGCAAAGAAAATCAAGGCGGCGCCCTGAAAGATGCTCATCGGCCCATAAGGCAGAAACGGCTGCCAGTTTTCACTTTTAACCCAAGGCAGGCCCGCGATGATGACAAAAAGAACGACAAAAAGCTTGACCGCCACCATCACCGCGTTAAACCGGGCGGATTCCTTAACGCCGATACAAAGCAAAACGCACAGCAGCGCAATGACAACAAACGCCATCGGGTTTACGGCAAACGGCCCAAACTGGATATGCAGCAGCCAGTCGGCCAGGGGCATTCCCAAGCCCGAGAACAGTTCTTTGAGATAATGCGTCCAGCCAACGGCAACGGTGGAAGAACCAATGGTATATTCCAGAATGAGATCCCAGCCGATAATCCAGGCGGCCAGTTCGCCCACACTGGCATAGGCATAGGTGTAGGCGGAACCTGAAATAGGCAGGCGGGCGGCAAATTCGGCATAACAAAAGGCGGCCAGGATACAGGCAAAACCGGCAAAGACATAGGAGAGCATAATGCCAGGACCCGCAGCATCCCGTGCAGCCGTTCCCGTCAGAACAAAAATCCCAGCGCCAATCACCGCGCCAACACCGATGGCTGTTAAATCCACTGCGGTCAATACCCGCTTTAAGCCTTTTTCCGTTTCCCTTGATTCTTCCAGGATGGTTTCAATCGGCTTGGTGCGCAATACCGATGCGGATTGCGACACTTGGGGCGCCTGATCTGCCATAGGGCTTTTCTCTACTCTCTGTTGCCAAATAACTACTCTTAAGGGGGTTTTAAACGTGCGTCCCCTGGATTACTATCGAGTGATTAAATTATTAGGGCCGGTGATGATTGCCGAAATTTTCAGGCCTCTGAACCACACACGTTTCCTTAAGCCCATTTTAGGCGATTTTTCCAAGGAGGGAAAGAGGCCCCCAAAAATCAAAATCGAAATCAAAAAAGGGCAAAGCCCAAAATAAGTCATCAACCTCCATACTGTCCAAGAGAAAGGCAGGCCCTAAAAACTATGGCAACAACCATCAGAGCAATCCGCCCAGGCGACAAAGCCCCCAGCATCAGCCTGATTGATCAAAACGGACAACTGGTGCGCTTAGACGATTATCAAGGTAAAAAAGCCGTGGTGCTGTTTTTCTATCCAAAAGCCTTTACTCCCGGCTGTACCCAGGAATCCTGCCAGTTTCGGGATCAATACGAGGTTTTCAAGGATGCCGGCGTCGAGGTAATCGGCATCAGCTCAGACTCGCCCCAACAACAGGCGGCCTTCGCCAAGGAGCATCGGCTTCCGTATATTTTGCTAAGCGACCCCGGGCAGCAGGCCCGAAAAGCTTTCGGCGTCCCAAAAACGCTG
Organism: Vampirovibrionales bacterium; assembly: GCA_035285165.1. Classification (GTDB taxonomy): domain Bacteria; phylum Cyanobacteriota; class Vampirovibrionia; order Vampirovibrionales; family Vampirovibrionaceae; genus JAYKHP01. The sequence continues at coordinate 77,809 of JAYKHP010000027.1, forward strand.
GGCTTATTACCCGGCCGGGTCACCTACGTCATTGACCGAAACGGTATCGTCCAACTGGCGTTTAATTCGCAACTCAAGCCCGAAGCCCACATCCAGCAGGCGCTTGCAACCCTCAAGAGACTGGGCTGAAAAAATCGCTTAATTTGACCAAGCCAAGCACAATAATTTTCATCATGAAATAAACGAAATTACATATAAACAATCTTTTAAAAATGGTGTTACAAATTAACATCAAAAACCGCTTCGGTGTCTTTATCCATTTGTGAGAAAGTGAACAAGTGATTTTTGTTGCCAAAAGGCATTTTAGCAAAATATATGCTCCAGCAAGCTTTCGCGCTGATCACTTCTTCATCCCCCAGACTCCCTTTTTCAAAAGTGGTTTTTTCATGTTGAAGCTCGCGTTTCAACCCCAAATCCGATAAAATAACTTCAAGGAGATATCAGACGTTGACACTTGACTCCGAACACCCGTGGCTGGTGTTCTTTCGGGTCTCCTATCGTCATTGACTTTTTATCACTCGACTGGAATCGTCCGGCTTTGCCCTAGCTATTGTTTTTTATAACAGGTCGCATTGGCAATGCCTCCCTTAGTCGCAACTCTTGGCCTAACCAGAGCGCTATTGGATGATTCAATCCCCAGGAGCAAGCCAGGCTTACTCCGACGCAGTCGAGAACCCCAGCAACCCCAGACTTAAGTGGGACGAGAAAAGGGAGAAGAGAATATCGTTATTCTTCTAGGGTAATGGTATTCAACTCTTACCCCTCCGGCGTGGTAGTACACGATGGAGGGGATTTTTTTGCCCAAGCAAGCTGATTTGTACGATTTCGGCAAACTTGCTTGTTTAGTGACTGCCCATTTCAAGTACAGGCTTACTTTGTGTTGAAGTCACACTGTACCCCAAGACATTGCTTGTGAAAATGCTAATTATCACATTTGGCCATTAAGGCTCTTTGTTAAATTCAGGGAAATAAATTCAGGGAGATAAACTCAGGGCGTCAGCTCGATTTTTGAAATGGCGTTGGTTTCCTGCTCACCAATATACAGCACATTGTTATACGTATCCAGAAACAGGTTATAAGGCTTGTTAAGACCCGTGGCAATGGTATTCACCTGGCCCGAAGCATTGATTCTTGAAACGGAGTTTTTCAGGTAATTGGCCACGTACATATCCTGGGTTTTTGGGTTATAGGTCAGGCCAATCGGGCCGCCAAGCAGGTCGCTTTTGGCGAAAACCGTTTTATCACCAGTGGCGCTGACTTTATAAATCAGGTTTTTGGAATAATTGGCCACATATAGATAGCCTTCAGGCCCAAGCGTCATCCCGGTGGGGCCGTAAAAGCCTTTTGAGAAGGGGGCTACGCTGACCTTGCTGTAATCAATCACGCTGGCCTGGGTTGTTTGCTGAGGTTGGGCCTGGGCGTTTTGCTGAGCGGCCTGCTGGGCGGCAAGCTGGTTCTGAATCTGGGTAATTTTCTGCCGCGCTTTGCTGTAGTTGCGATCCGAAGGGGGCACTTCCTGCAAGAACGTCAAGGCCTCGGGGTAGCGCTGAAGCTTATCAAGCGAAAGGGCAAGGTTATACCGGGCCTGCATGTCTTTGGGAGAAAGCCCTGCGGATTTTCTGAAGGCCGCTTCCGCCCGATCATAATCACCCTTCTGGTAATAGAGCGAACCAAGGTTATAATACGCATCAGTATAAGTCGCGTCATAGGTGACGGCTTTTTCAAAAAGGCTGATGGCTTTGTTTACATTGCCTTGATTGTAAGCGTCAATGCCCTGATTATAGAAGCTGACGGCCTGGGGCTGCTGGGCATAGGCCCTGTCGCTTGCAACCGGGATCGCGGTCAGCGTCAACAGCGCCAAGGCGATAATTAAAAACTGCCCTGATAAAAATTTTCCTGGACGTCTTATCGTATTTCTTCTTATCGGATTTCTCAGTAGGAGTATCGGGATATTGTTTACGCCCAAGCGATAACCTAAGCGATAAAATGAAGCAAAATCACGCATTACACTTACAAGCCTCTTTAAATGATTCATGGATGGGGAGGAAGCCCCTTTAAACTTAAGCCTTTCAAAAAATATCGGCGCACGCCAGGAGCGAGTCTTTATAAGCGCCTTCATAAAAAATCCGCCTACTCCTGCGGTTATCATAAACTATATTGTACCAAAAGCTGTCCATACGAATAAAAAAATGCTAAATAAGGAAGAAGCCCTCCTAAAGCTTGAAGACTTAAAACAGGCGGTCACCATTGAAAAGGCGCGCCGTTATATTGACGTGCAGGGCAAACGAAAATCATTCTCCCGCTTTGTCTATGACACGCTGAAAGATTTTCAGTTCCTTTATCCACCACAATCACCGACAAAAACTTCTGTTGGCGGCAAAACAGACGAAACAAACGATACTGAGCTGGGCAAGCTGCTCAATCGTTTCAGGCAATATCGTTTCATGGATCTCAACGCCAGAATGCATACGCTGGAAACCGTCGAACAGTTCTTAAAAACCTTCTCGCTTCAGGAAACGCCCCACAGCCGTACCACCCAGGCAAGCGTTCCCGCTCAAAATGTTTTGGGCAAGGAAATCAAAGCGCTGGATCAAATCGAGGTACAGTATCTTAAAGGCGTTGGGCCCAAGTTTGCCCAGGTGTTGGCACAGGTAGGCATCCATACGGTTGAAGACCTTCTCTATTATTTCCCCAGGCGTTACCTGGATTATCAAAATCGGCTCAATATTTCAGAATTGCAGGAAGGCAAGGAAGTCACGGTGCTGGGACAGATTCGATCCAGCAGCGCCTACCAGCCGCAGGGAAAACGAATGACAATTGTCAGCGTAGGTATTGGTGATGGGACGGGAACGGTTTATGCCAACTGGTTTTTAGCCAAATCTTCAAAGGCTCAGGCGGAAAGCTTTAAAAGCCGCTACGTTAAAGGCGCCGATGTTCTGATCTCAGGCAAGGTCAAATGGGATCGTTTCAAGAAAGCGTTCGCCATTGACCGGCCGGAGCTTGAAATTTTAAGCTATGCTGCCAATGATCCAAACGATGAGGCCACTGGCGGATCCATTCATGCGGGCCGAATCGTGCCGGTATATCCCTTATGCGAAGGCCTGAACCTGCGCACGTTGCGAAAAGCCATCCATAACGCGCTTCAAGACTATCTGCCCACCATTGCCGACCCTTTGCCCGAAGACATTCGACGCCAGTACCGGATGATTCCGCTGGATGAGGCGCTTCGTCAAATCCATTTTCCAGACACGCAGCAAGCTGCCGAAGCGGCCAGGACGCGACTGGTCTTTGACGAACTGTTTTATCTTCAGGTACGCCTGGCGCTTTTAAGGCAACAATACAAGCGCCACGCCAAAGCGTTTTCTTTTATGCGAAAAACGGATTCTTATAGTGATCATTTTATTGCCAACCTGCCTTTTACGCTGACCAACGCCCAGAAGCGATCGCTTGAGGAAATCTGTGCCGATCTGGCCTCGACCCAGCCGATGTATCGGCTGCTGCAAGGCGATGTCGGTTGCGGAAAAACCGTGGTGGCCGCCCTGACATTGTTAATTGCCGTTGAAAACGGGTTTCAGGGCGCCTTGATGGTGCCGACAGAAATCCTTGCCGAGCAGCATTACCGAAAATTTGTCGAGTGGTTAACGCCCCTGGGCTTAAAAACCGCGTTGGTACTGGGAAAGGCTGGCGCCAAGGAGCGCAGGGAAGTACGACAAGGCCTTGCCAGCGGGCAAATTCATGTGGCCATTGGCACGCATGCGCTGATTCAGGAAGATGTGGAATTTTCAAAACTCGGCATTATCGTCATTGACGAGCAGCATCGCTTTGGGGTTCGACAGCGGACGCTTTTGAAAAACAAGGGCGAGCATCCCGAGATGCTGACGATGACGGCCACGCCCATCCCGAGAACGCTTGCCATGACAACCCATGGAGACTTGGACGTTTCCATTATCGACGAGCGTCCGCCAGGCAGAACGCCGATTAAAACGGTTCTTTTAAGCGGCAGCCAGCGGGCGCAGTCCAATCAACTGATCCGTTATGAGGTTGGGCAGGGAAGGCAGGCGTATGTCGTTTTCCCGCTGATTGAGGAGTCAGAGGCGTTTTCGGCCAAGGCGGCCACCACAGAGACAGAACGCCTGGCAAAAGAGGTGTTTCCTGATCTGAGCGTGGGACTTTTACATGGCAAGATGCGGCCCGAGGAAAAAGAAGCGGTGATGGCCGACTTTATCAAAAAGAAGCTGCATATTCTGGTGTCCACCACCGTGATTGAAGTGGGAGTGGATGTCCCCAACGCCACGGTGATGGTGATTGAGAACGCGGATCGTTTCGGCCTGGCGCAGTTGCACCAACTTCGCGGGCGCGTGGGTCGGGGGGCTCACCAATCGTATTGCGTTTTGATGTCGGATTCTCGGGGAGCCGAAACGATGGAACGGCTTGGTATTATGACGCAAACCGAAGACGGGTTTGAAATCGCCGAGCGGGATTTGGCATTACGCGGGCCGGGGGAGTTTCTGGGCACACGCCAAAGTGGTTTACCCGAACTGATGCTTGCCGATTTGGTGATGGACAAGGCGATTCTTGAAGAAGCCCGTCAATGCGCCTTTAAGGTGGTGGAATCCCCGGATTACCTGCAACAGCATCCGCAATTGGAGCGGATGATTTTTCAAAAAACCGAAACCTCCATGGAGGTTTTAGGCTCTGGGTAAAATGCTGAATATTTTTTGTCAATATATCGTGGGCAAATTTGTTAAATAATGTAAAGTGCTTAAACCCCTTTCGGATGCTGGTTTAAGCTGGCTGCTCTCGTCAGTTTTAAAAAACTGTTTTTCAAAATCGGCGCGCCCTGCTATATTATATTTATCGACATTGCTTCATTAAATAAAGCAATTTCAAAAAGTAAATAATTATTAACTGGGACTTGGGATTCAACAGGATTTATTTGCTTTCGGCTGCTAAACGTAAAAGGTTTCAAAAAGAGAGCAATCGGAAACGGTATTGCCAGCGGGTGCTTTTTAGTGCTACTGCTGTTGTTTTGCCTGAAAAATTCAGGCGTTCAATTTAGCCTAACGTTATCGTCTGTCGCTGCCCCACCCTGGCAGCACCGTATTAGCGTGCCTAATGCGGCATATGTTTTGTATTTGATGTATTGGAAAGGAGATCGGCATTGATGATGATTCAGACTTCCGACTTAAGTGAACGGCCGCCTCCGGCTTATATCCGTTTATAACGGATGAACGTCTGTGGCGTGTGCAGGATAAGCCCGCAAGCAATTGACATCAGGCAATAAAAATAAAAGGGATCATTTGAATGAACACGGCCAGCGGCACAACGTTATCCACGTCACATTTAGCCTCATCCCAGCGACTGCCCAACCTGATGCAAAAAGCGTCCTACCCGTTTTTTGGAAGCAGCGCGCAGGATGAACAAACGGGACTGCCAGTAGGCGGGATGTTTATGCCGCCCCCAATACCTGTTCCGTCCAGTTTTATCACACCCCCAAGCGCTGACCGCTTTGAGAAAAGCGCTTTAACTGCACCCGGCGCAAGCCCCGCCGACCTGGCACATTTTCTCAAGCAACAGCATCAACAGCTTTCGGGCACCGAGAGAAAACAGTTTTTTAATGATTTAAGCGCCAGCGCGCATCAAGCAAAGTCACACGAGGCATCCCAAAACGGAAACCCTTATGCTTATCGCATGGATGAAAACAGCAATGCCAGCCAGTTGGTTCAAAAGCTACAAGAGCTTGATGCCACGCAGCGTGTGGATTTCGTCCGGCAGCTAACGGGAGACAACTCGGCCTATACCCGCTACACGGAAAAAGTTCTCCTATACCAGCAGCCGCCGAGCCAGAAAGAAACCAACGACTTGTTCATGCCGCAACCCCAGCACTGGAACCCCTCCGGTATTCAGGAAGCCTTCAGCAGTATGGCCCTCGGCCTGCTCACCCTTCCCATTGTCATTCCCTCCTTAGCCATCAGCAGCCCAACCTCTTTGGCCGCAGTGGCCACCAAAGTCGGATTATGGTTGATATAAGCCAAGCCGCCTGAACTGACATCCACTTCATATCCAGTATCCCCCATTTTTAACGCCAACAGATTTACATTGTGTATTGCCTGCCCTAAACGGAACATCCAGTCCTTTGGACTCGTTCCGTTTTTTCTTTTGCAGACTGGATTTTAGGCAATTTCACCAGAACAAATGTTTTTATTATAAAAGTGAGCAATTCATGTTTTCCCCTGCTCTTTTCGCAAAGAGCATACTGTAATGCGTAGCAAATCCCCATCGTAAGCAATCCTCGTCAGGAGTCGTCCCCCACATGCCCACTATTGTGAGTCTCGGCAGTAGTCCGAATGGCGCAATTGAGGGTCTGGTCAGACAGAAGTTGCGCGAGCGCAATCCCAATGTCAGCCAGGCGGAAGTTTCGGCAGCCACCCAAACGGTGCTGGCGGACTCTGGCTATACCTTGGATGAGGCTACTCGCCTGGGCGTCAATGCGCAGGTGAATATCACATCGCTGGAACCACCGCCACCCGAGCCGGCAGCAGCCCCGGTGGAGCCTGCCAATAACGCGAACATCACGGCTTCCGCTCCGGCCGCAACTGGCAGCGGCGCTGCAAATATGCCGTCATTCGTGCTGATGCCGCTTCAGTCCTCCAGTGGAAGCACTGTTATGACCCCGGTTCCGGTGGTCAATTCAGGGCAAAGCTTTACGGTTAATGGCAGTCAGGGATTTGCCATTGATAACACGCCCGCACAGGCAACTCCTGCAGCCCCTGCACCGCCAACCAGGTTTGCCTTGGGTGTCAACGGTAATATCACCAAGCTGGTGACCCAGAAACTGACTGAAATTAACCCGAACGTGACCCCAGCCGAGATATCGGCAGCCGTTGCAAAAGTTATGGCAGATCCGGCAAACGCCGCCGTTTTAAGTGATGGCCCAACGATGATGATGCCCACCGACGAAGTCGAGCTGGCCTCCATCCTGCCACCAGCACCGGCGCCTGCCCCTGCTCCGGCCCCCCCCACGGGCCAGGGTGAAATCCTTCAGGGTGGCCAACGCTTTGCCATTATTCCCAATCCGTTTACGCCACAAGCGCAGGGAGGAGCGGTTCAAAGCCCGCCCGCTGCGGCAACGCCCGGCACCAACGCAAGCGCGAACTTTAACGTTTTCAATAACCTGTTACAACAAACCCTTCAGAACCAAAGCAATGGCCGTCAACGGACACGGTCGATCCCCGGCGTCACTGATCAACCGCTGTTATCTCAACCCTTCGGCAACAACGGCAATATTCGACTGGACGATATTGCAAGCCTCCCGTTACCCGGCAACTTTAATAGCGCCATCGGCTTTGGCAGTCTCTTCAACGGCGTTGTCGGCAATATCGGCGGCAGTAATGTCCTTGCCCAGCGAGGCCTGTTCTTCTAAAAACCAAACGATATAAAGAACAGCCCTTCTCACAAAAGAAGGGCTGTTCTTAATGTTAAATAAGACTAAGGTTTAAGCGCTGGCAAGAGCCGCTTCAGCCTCGGGCTCGGCAGGTTTTTTAGCAGCTTTTTTAGCCGGTGCTTTTTCAGCTTGTTTTGCGGGGGCTTTTTTGGATTGGCTGGCACCCAGTTCAACAAATTCAATATTAAGAGGATTTTCGCTGACGGTTTCAGTTTGCAGCGCCTGAATTTTCACTTCAAGGCCGTCAAAACCTGCACCCACCAAGCGGTAAACCTGATGCCCCTTGTACAGCGCCCGGGTGAAATCGTAAGCGCGCACTTGAATGCTTCTGCTAGCAGCAGCTTGGCCCTTGCCGTAGATGGTGGCAGGCAGAAAGCCAGCCTTGCGCAGTTGGCGGGGGTTTAAGGTATCATCGCGATCGGTCGCCTGTAATTCAAACGCACTGGACATAATGTAAAACTCCATGAATTAAGCTGGAAAAACTGTGTAAGCGTGAAGAAAAAAGTGAAGACGAATCAAGCGGGAAAAGCGACTTACGTAAAAAAATCCGTATAAAAGCGCCAGTGACGGGGTTGTCCTGCCCATGCTTTAGGAAGGGAGGATAATCCAGAGCCCGATACTCAAAGCGTCAAGAGCTTTCACAATAATTCAAGGCAAGGGCCCCGTCAAGCGCAAAAGGCGCTCTATTACCAAATAAGGCATTAAGGAAAGGTAAAATTGCCTGAATGTCCTCTAATCATGGCTGAAAAGGAGGAAATTAACAAAACCGCCCCATTATCCATAACAAGGGCGGTTTTGTCGGTTTATCGCGTTACCGTTTTGTAGTCGTTCGTTTCGTTGAAACGTTTACTTCTTACTTCTGGGCCGGTTGCTGTTGCTTCTTGCTGTAGTTAGCGCCAGGAACAGCTTTCCAGTTGGCAGCCATAATCATTTTGTAGGCTTTCAAGGCGGTATCCTCGATTTCACCCAGCTCATCGGCTTTCATAATCAGGTTGCGGAGCGGCAGCAGGGCCCGGGCATCTTTCAACAAGCCCAATGCAGCGCCTGCACCTGCACGAACGAGGTTGTTTTCCTCTTCGTTTTCCAGAACCTCGATCAGATGAGGAACCGCTTTGGTGTCGCCAAGCTTACCGAGAGATTGAACAGCGTAGATACGAACATTGACCCACTCGTCGTTCAGAACGCCCACCAAGGCGTCAACGGCACTGGCATCACCCAGCTCGCCAAGGGCACGAGCGGCGTCACAACGAACATTGACCTTGTCGTGAACCAGGCTTTTAATCAACGGACGAACCGCGATTTTACCAATCTCAATCAGCGCGTCGGCAGCGGTCATACAGACCTGGCTGTTGCCGTCGCTGAGCGCTTCAACCAGCGGAAGCACGACTTCTTCACCGCCGAGACGGCCAAGGGCACGAGCGGCGCGGACACGGACATCCACGTTGCGGTCTTCGCGAAGAGACTCAATCAGCGGAATAGTCGCCATCGGGTCGCCAAGCTCACCAAGAGCGCGGGCGGCATACAAGCGAACCGAGCCGTTCTTATCCCCTTTAAGACTTTCAATTAAAGGGTCAACAGCAGCAGAATCGCCCATCTCGCCGAGCATACGGGCGGCGTTGTAGCGCACTTTTTCTGAAGGGCTGTTTTGGAGGTCTTGGAGTAAATCGTTGAATGACTTGCTTTTCTGCGATTTTTTGGAAGTTGTGCTGGTCGTGGTAGCCATATGAATTTTTGATTCCTCCCGAAGATGGTAACGCGTGACACCTGTTCAAACATTTTCAGTCGTTCATAATCACTTCAATCCATAAAGCCCGGCGCTTCATTGGCTTGGCCCAACGGACACGAGTGTCTTATTGATCAGCAAGCGGTAGTAGCACAGTGTATGAAAGAAGTGGACGAAGCGTGGAGGCTGAAGCCCCGACAGAGCATACAGCGCCGAATCTGATTGAGGCCGAACCTCAAGATTTATGAGTTTCAGTTAAAACGTTAATAACCAGAAGTGGTGAGTATGCCTTTTAGAATTAGAGTTTCCCGACGCTGCTTGGGGCCTTGTTCCTGAAAAAGCCCTGCGCTTGTCGATATAACTATGTCCCAATCAGATAAACGTAGAATTTGGAAAAGTTGTGACAGGTGCGACCTTAATGTAACAGAATGTTTCAGTGAAAACGGTTTTTGATAGGGGTGTCTAGAGTCAGTATCTTAGCACTTTTTCGGCGCACTGCATAAACGCGTGGCAAAACAATTACAAGCGTCAATTTTGTTACAAGTTCTTGAACATCCCTTGACTTCGTGTCTAAGAGACAGTTTCCCCCACTTGCCAGATCCCCGTTTTTATGATTTTTGATGCTTTACAATACTTAATTTGTTTTTATAAAATAAAGATAAACACTGTCAAGGTGGATTTTGTGCCCAGCCAACACTATCCATCTTGATTAATACAAAAGAAGCCATTCTCTCTATGTTGCCAAGCACTATCCAGATCCCCGTTTTTATGTCCGCTTTTTGTTAGTATGGAATTATAAAGTAATTGTACAAGCTACTTAATGAGCGGTTTAAAAAAGATAGATTTATAGATTTATAAGAAATAAGAAACAGGTTCTAAAAATATGATAAAAAGAATGCGACCCGGCTATTACTGGGGAATTATGGCTCTCATTGGCTGCATCATTACCGGTAATGCCTACTTTAAGACGCAGGCCGAACCTGAGGCGGTGGCTTCCAGCGGAGTTGAGGAAAAAAGCGGTAAAAGTCAAAACGCCCAGCTATATGTGGGAATGGCCAAGGTACCTCCCCAGAAAGTCGCCCAACTTTTTCCCGAAGCCAAACAAAAGCCCCTGCTGCTGATGTTTCATTCCAAGTTTTGTTATGACTGCAAGCGAATGAAGCCGGTGATTGAAAAAGCGTTGCCCAAACATCCAGGCCTGGTGTTTAAGTCTTACGACATTCTTGAGGATAAAAAGCGCTTTGCCCCTGTATTTAACGCCTTTAAGCCGGTAACCGTACCCATTCTGGTTTTTATTACGCCTGAAGGCGCAATCCGGCAGGTGCTATACAATTACCAATCCCCGCAGACGGTGGAAGCTGAAATTCTGGCCACCCTGAAAAGCACGACCACAAAGAAAAGCAAGGTAGAGCCGGTTTCAAAAAAATAAGATTTTTGCTCTTCTTCCTAGCCTTATGTATATAGAGTCCCGCACAGTTTTTATGGCAGGCCTTAGCCGATGACCCTCCAAAACCAGCTTATATCAGCGCTTAGCAATCATTCTATCGCCGTTATCGGCCTTTCGTTTGCAGGCGGTGTCATTAGCTCTCTTCTCCCGTGTGCCATCAGCATGTTACCTGTATTAATCGGCTATGTCGGTGGATACACGGAAGATTCCCGCTGGGATATCCTGCGCCAGGTGCTGCTTTTTATTGTGGGTGTCTCACTGGTGATGACGATTCTGGGCGTCTCGGCAAGCCTTTTGGGCGTTGCCTTCGGCGGCCTGGTGGGAAGCAACTGGTATTACCTGGTGGGCGTTATCGCAATCCTAATGGGGCTTCACCTGTTGCATATCATTCAGGTTCCGCTGCCGCAATTCATCACGCGCCTGCCCGAGACAAAATCCGGCCATGTCTTTGCCCCGATAATGTTGGGAATGGCTTTTGGCGCGGCCTCCTCCCCTTGTGGCACACCGTTTTTAACCGCCATTTTAGGCTTTATCAGCCAGGAAAAACACATCCTGCTGGGCGCCGGTAGTTTATTCGCTTACGCCCTTGGGCAATCGATGCTGTTATTGGTGGTAGGGCTGTTTACCGGCTTACTCAAACACATTGCCATCGTTCGCCACGTAGGAAAAGTGATTAACGCTTTAAGCGGTGCTATTTTTATTTTGGCGGGACTTTTACTGATTGCACAAGGTGCGGGTTGGCTGGACGCTTTAGCGTCCATTCTAGAGTAATGCTTTGGCGTTCATTCCCAAATAGGTCAAAACAAGATGCTTCGCGTAACAGGCGGTAAATTCAGGGGCCAAATGCTGGCTTCGCCCAGAAACAAGCCAGGAAAGCCTGAAATCAGGCCCACCACAAGCATTGTGAGAGAGAGCCTCTTCAGTATCCTTCAATGTGACTTGCCCGGCGCGCGATTTTTGGATTTGTTTGCCGGAAGCGGCCTGATGGGCATTGAAGCGCTCAGCCGAGGGGCTTCTTTTGCATTATCCATTGAGCAGAGCCGAGCGCATACGCAGTTAATTCAGCAAAATTACGACAAGCTGGGATTATCGACAGAAGAAGCCAAGGTCGTGATGATGGATGTGTTTCGCTTTGCCGGACGGAAAAACCGTCAGGAAGCGTTTGACATTATCTTTGCCGATCCACCCTACGGCCTGCCGGGGCTTGCTCAGTTGGTCGTTGCTCTTGAAGAAAACGAATGGTTAAAACCGGGTGGGTATTTGATTATTGAAAACGACAGCAAAGAGATGGTGCTGGAAAATTTTATCCGGCGCCAATTTGGCAATACCACCCTCTATATTTTAAAATCAGACACGTCAAGTCTATAAGACTTAGCTTTTTGGCCTTCGGATAATTGTGCGATGATGAGGATAGCGAGGATCTACCACCTTATTATCACCTGAAGAACCATTACTTCCTTGCCCAGACTGGGTCTTGGCACCTTCCCCTTTAAAGCGCACCGTCTGCGGCGTAAAAGTATAGGCTGAAAAACCATTTCCAATTTGCATGACACGCCCCTTGAAAATTGACTTTAGATGTAAGCTTTTGCAACTCAAAATTAATAAACCATAGTTACGGCAACGGTTCAACTATGGCTTAAGAATTCTGTTATTTAATCAATCCCTGGATTGCCTTGAACTGGGGGTGGGCAGCGTCTTGCAAAAGCTCGAACAGGGCCATTTCAACACTGCTGGGGGCAGCCCCGCTTTGCTGCATTTTTTCCAAACCGATACGACGGTTCTCATCGGTTCGAGCGCCAATGGCCTCGCTGATTAAATGCACCTGAAAACCTTTGGATAAAAGCTGGTGAGCGCTCTGACTAACACAGACGTGGGATTCCAGACCGCACAAAAGCACTTGCGGGCGGCTTAAACTGGTCAGATATTCCAGCAGGGCTTGATCGCCCAGACAGCCAAAGGCCGTCTTCTCAAAATAACGGGCCGACTCGCCTAGACGGTCACGCAACTGAGACACCGTCTCTCCCAGGCCTTTTTTATATTGCTCACTGACAATCACCGGAATCTGAAGCTGGACTGCCGTATCGGCAAGAATCTCAATATTGGCCAGCAATTGAGAAAATCCGGGAATCACCGGCTTGAACTTTTCCTGAACGTCAACAATCAAAAGAACACTTTGCGAAGGGCGAAGAAGCCTTGAAGCGGACACTTGCACCGGGGCAACAATACTCATGGGGGTCAGATCTCTCTCACAACAGACTGGGGCTTATTCCAAGTTAATTTTGAGCCATTTGCGACAGACGCTGGATAAATCCATCCGGCGAAAGCAGTTCGCCCTGCCTGTCGTAAATATTGACGCGCCTGAAAATCTGGCCCTCCCCGGACTTGATAAAGACCGTCGGAAAACCGTCGGCGCCAAACTCGCCCATCATTTGCGCTTCGGCCTCCCCGTCGCCTGAATAGGCACGCACCTTCAGATAAGGTGTCATCGCCGTGATGACCTGGGGATTGCTGAGCAGGTGTTGGTGGAAATTGGCGCAAAATCCGCACCATGGGGCGTAAAAGTAAACAATAATAGGCTTCTTGCTATCTTTATGCTCAGCCATCGCTTTTTTGAAGCCCTTAAACCCTTCGTACCAGCCGTCATACGCCTTGTCATGCACCATGTCAATGCCATTGACGGTTTTGGGCAGCGAGGCCTGAGAAACCGGCTCGGCACTGTCCTGAAGGCGCGCAATAATACCCCGGCCCAGGCCAAAAGCACCCATAAGAACGACAAAGCCAATAATCAGTACCGGCAGCCCGTCCATCATCAGCGTTTTGAGACGGAGAGGCCTTCCTCCGCCCAAGCCGATTCCAAATACCCTGGATACTTGTCTCATAAGGCCATTCTACCACGCATTACCGACCAGGAACGGGTAAAGGGCATCCATCGCCTAAAAATCCCCCCGCCTGCCGAGGCCCTTACAAGAGCGCTAAAGCAGTCAGAGCGTTTTAATCACCACATCGCCCTTGATACGGCACTGACAGGAAAGCCTGTCGGCAGCATCGAGATAAAAAACAGCTTCTTCAATGATGGTTTTGCCGCAAATGTTGTCCATCCCTTCCATCACGGTCACCACGCAATTGCAGCAAGCCCCCATGCCCCCGCAGCGGTCATGCACGTCCACACCCGCCAAGTGGGCAGCCTCGCGAAGAGAGGTTTGATCATCAATCTCTATTTCCTCCCCGCTGGGTAAGAACGTCACTTTATGGCGCTTCAGGGCGGCTTCATCGCTCATCAGAATAGGTTCCAAATCTCAATCCCTTATCAATCTCCCTATCATAGCAAGTAAAAGCCAAAGCGATGTTTACACTGTTCTAGGCCAGCTCCAAAACATTGACCAGATGCGTATACTGCCCGGGGGCGCCATGGGTGTTATCCGGGCTGCTATGCGGCGAAATACAGAAGAGATCGATTCTCCGGGCCAGTGCCGCATACTGCGGGTATTGGGCGACAAACGCTTCGGCAAGCATCAGCAGCCTGGTCTTTTGTTTGGTAGAAAGCGTTTCAAAGAGTGAGCCATAGGTCTGGCTTCGTCTTGTCTTCACCTCAATGTAGACCAGTGTTTGCCCCATCTGCGCATGAAGGGGCGAAAGCGCCACGATATCAAGCTCTCCCAGACGGCCATAACGCCAATTGCGCTCTAAAATCTCGTAGCCAGAAGCTACCAGAACACGGCAGGCCTGCGCTTCGCCAAGCGCACCCAAACGTTTCCGATGCCCTTTGACTGCATTGACGGTTTTACGAGTCGTTGATTCCGGCGTTTTCTGCCGGGTGTTCACAGGGACTTTCAATTGTCCATGATCGGGTTTTACGACATCGGTTTCTATAATCGGAGGCTGCATAAACCGCAGTGTAAAACACGGGCACTGTTTTGCCAAAGTCCCAGTTTACTTGAATTTGAAATTTAAATACCTCAGCCTAGACATTACCCGCCTTAAGCGAATGTCTTAAAGGTACTTTCAATGTTTTTACCGATAACTTTTCTGACAGCTTCAATTTCGGTCTGAACCGCGTCACGTTGGGTATCAACACGACGAAGGTGCAGTTCGAGCGACTTGTCAATTGACTGGATGGCTGCGATACGGGCTTGAAGCTGTTGTGCTTCGGGAGCTTCCGGTTCAAGGTTGGAAGCGATGGTAAAGAGGGAACCCGTAATGTTGGCTAATTGCATCCGAGCCTGGTTGATGAACTGCCCTTGCAGTTCCAGGTCGCTTTTTCTGGCAGTCAGAATGAGATATCGAGCTTGACTGGCCGCGAAACCCATTGACTTTCTCCTTAGGGATCACAAAGTAAGTGAGGGAACAAATGGGGAAATGAACATTGAGCCTATCTGTCTGATTGATAACAAGTGGGGAAGATCAATCAATAACGATACTGTGCTCTCTATTGCGCTCTAAGCACCTACGATAGATTGAATGGATTTACAGGTGCTTACTAAAATAAAAACAACCGAGTATATCGAATTGCCCTCAAAGCCTGATCTGTAATATTTTTTTTACAAAACCCGGGAAATGCTTAAGGCAGAGCGTTTTAGGCAAAAAAAGCTGCTTTCGGCCAGTTATTCTCTCAATATGTCGTCGATATTCCTTGAATGCAAAAGGAATATACAGGTAATATCTGTAGAAACGCGCCCCAGAGATTGAACTTTTGCGTACGGGAAACGTCAAACTATAAGGCTTAAGGCCATTCCAGACAGACGGCTCGCTTTATCCTTATAATAATGGGAACAAGCGCCCGCGGTATTTATCAGTACAATTCAGCTTGAGTGTAAGCTAAAAGCCTTGAGCATAAGCCAGAGGCAGAGTATAAAAGGAACAAAACCGTGCCAAGCCGACCCAGCCGGGTTCCAACCAGCGTTAAGCGTCTGGGCTACCAAGCAAGGCAAGCCTTTTTTGCAGTACTGTTCGTCTTCCTGATGCTGGCTCCCGCTAGCCTGAGTCCGCTCCTTTTGAGCGCGGAGGCGGCCAGTAGGCCTAAAAGCACTCAAAACAAGGGAAATTCAACCCTCATTCAATCCTTTGCCCCTTATAACACGGCTCATATGAGCGATACCAACCGTATTGCCAAGTTGGAAGAGACTGTTTTCGTGACCACCTACCAGGGCGAGGAAAATGAGAAGCGCCTGGAGCGGCTTGAGAAAACGGTTTTTGGAGAATCCTTCCAGAAGCGCCCTGCTCAAGAGAGGCTCAAACAGCTTGAAGACGCCATCGTCTTTCCCCGGATTGAGCCCGAAAAGCCCCAGGATGCCCTGGGACAGAGCCGGCCTTATCAGCAGCCCTACTCATACGGCTCGCCGAACTATAACGCCCAGAAGCAGCCGCATCATCCATCGGGCAATTCACCCCCTGCCCAGGCCTCAGCCACGCAAAGCGCCACAGAGAGCCTGCAAGAGATGGAGCAATACCTTTTAAACAAGACTTACCCAAAAGAAGCCGTCTTGCCGCGTCTGGAGCGTTTGGAAAAGGCGGTTTACAAAGACCCCAAAACCGGGGGCGCCCAAAAAGGCAGCATTAACCAGCGCATTAGCGCTTTAAAGCAAACCGTTCTGGGCGAAAATCCGCCCTCATCGCCACAATACAGTGCCGTCTATACGGAGCAGGGCGCTCAGCCTTACCCTCCCTTTAACCAATATCCCACCAGCACCAACCCAAGTGCTTCCAGCACCCCACCCCCCTACTCTCAGCAACCCTATCCTTCCCAGCCTTATTCTCCGCCACCCGGCGTTCAAAACACGGGTGACCCGAGTGGTTATGGAAATACCAATACAGCACCCCAAGACCAACAATATTCCGCCAATGGCGACCCGCTTTTGGACGGGCAGACGGCAGCGTCGCAGGCGGATATGAGCGCAGCCTTGGGCAATCTGGAGCAGGATCTCTTGAAAACCACCTATCCCAACGAGCCGATTCCCAACCGGTTGAGTCGGCTTGAAACCAAGGTGTTCAAGCAGGCGTCGCCTGAGATGGAAGAGGGCGACCGTCTGGAGCGGCTGATTGCCGTTGTTTCCGGAGGTGGCGACAATCCTCGCGGCAGTGGGGCAAAAGGCTCCGGCTGGCAGGCGTTGCTTCCCTTCATTATTATGATTCCCCTGTTGCTCCTGTAAGTTTTCTCAATAATTGAATCGGCGAGAAACCGCTGACAGTATAATGAAATTTCTAAAAAAGGAGAATAGGCGATGAGTTACGCGGCGGTTCTGGAAAAAGCCCGGCAACCTCAACAACAGGCGACGGCCCTTGTTTGGCGCTTTGATCTCCCCTTTGCCAAGGGGATTTGGCAAGTCTACGCCAGTGAGAAAGGCTTACAGGCCATTACGCTCCTGGATCAGGCATCTGTTGAGGTGGCAGCGCCGTTAGAGCAATCTGAATTACCTCCGAAAGTCGCCAGTTGGCGACGAGCGCTGGTGGCTTACCTGGCGGGCGAAGAAAGCGCGATTGAGAGGCTTCCGATTGACTGGCAGGCGCTTTCTGGAACTGGCTTTCAAAAACGCTGCTGGCTTGGGCTTTTAAGCATCCCCAGAGGGGAAACCCGCTCTTATCAATGGCTGGCGGAGCAGGTCGGATCGCCCAAGGCGTTTCGCGCGGTGGGGCAGGCCAATGGTTCAAACCCTTTGCCAATGGTGATTCCCTGCCACCGCGTGGTTGGGGCCAACGGCAGGCTGACAGGCTATATGCGGGGCCGAGAGGGTGGCGTGGAGGTCAAGGCCTGGCTGCTGGCGCTTGAAAAAAATCAATAACATCCAGCGCTTGAATTTGAATCGCCCCTGGGATACAGTACTGGAACACTTGGCGCTTCGGCGCGCGTGATTGTATTCAAATTGACCAGACAAACGGGGCATTAGCGCAGTTGGTAGCGCGCTTCAATGGCATTGAAGAGGTCAGGAGTTCGAATCTCCTATGCTCCACCAGTTTTACCAAGCCCTCAGAGCGTTAGCTTTGGGGGCTTTTGCTATACGGTGCCTGGAGGAGATGCGTTCAGGGGTTGGTATAATTGCCGATAAGACGATGGAAGTAAAAATTGAGTGGGACAGTGAAATTCAAAGCATTTACACTAGCCGAACTCCTCATCGCCCTGTTGATTCTGGGCGTGATTGCCACGTTTACGATTCCAAAAGTACTTACAGCGCAACAGAACGGGAAATTTAAAGCGGCGGCCAAGGAAACTGCGGCAATGATCTCTGGAGCCTATAGTGCATACTATCTCAATCAAGCAGTAAGCAGCACTACCAGAAATCTCGATTTAACGCAATATATGAACTATGTTAGCGTTAGGACAAGTTCTACAGTAGATTATATTCAAGGGGGCACTACCGCCACATGCTCGACAAGTAACCCTTGTATAAAATTGCACAATGGCGGCACCTTGTGGATGGAAAACATGAGTTTTGGCGGCACACAGTCTACAAATGCCATCTGGTTTTTATTTGATCCTGAAGATGGCTATAGTAATACCACCACCCAAAATAAGAGTGTCTATTTTACGCTGTATTATTCAGGCCGTCTAACAACTTGGCAAAATATCAATCCAAACACAGTCTCTAGTCTATATACGGATAATCCGCTACCCGGTTCTGACCCAACTTGGTTTAGCTGGAATTAAAAGAGTTAGCTGGAATTAAAATCACTTAGCAACATGAAATTAAAAGCCTTCACGCTAGCTGAACTCCTCATCGCCCTGGCCATCCTGGGTGTTATTGCCACGTTTACGATTCCCAAGGTGTTGACGACAAACCAAAATGCTCAAAAAAATGCGATGGCAAAAGAGGTTATTGCCTCGGTTAGCGGAGCGTATGAGGCCTATAAAAGCGAGAATGGGGTGAGCGCGACAACAAAACTAAAAAATATTACCCCTTATATGAACTACATCCGGGTGGATACCACGTCAACCATTGACGCTGACGAAGGCCTTACATCCTACACTTGCAGTAGCACGGCGCCATGCCTAAAGCTTCATAACGGCAGCATCATTAAATTTTTTGATGATTGTTTTGGAAATAGCACCAATACGAATATGATTTGGTACTCTTACGATCCTGATGGTCAGTATAGCGGTTCGACAACAGGCCCGGGAAAAGGTATTGGGATGGCTTTTTATTACAACGGAAGGCAGACGACGGTTGATGGCCTGAGCAACCCGTCTCAAACGGATTATTCGTGTAACGGTAGTTTGAATCCAGAAACGCCCGCAAGCGGATATATACCCTCCTGGTTTAGCTGGAATTAAGATCATTTAGCAACATGAAATTCAAAGCCTTCACGTTAGCCGAACTCCTCATCGCCCTGTTGATTCTGGGTGTGATTGCCACGTTTACTATCCCGAAAGTTTTAACCGCCCAGGCAAATGGTCAATACAAAGCCATGGCAAAAGAGGTCATGGCGATGATGACGGGTGCTTATTCTTCTTACATAATGGACAATGTGCCCACTGCCGCCACCAGAATGTCTGATTTTACGCCTTATATGAATTATGTTGCCCGAGTAACCGTCGGCAGTATTGATGGGCATGAGTTTGAAGGCAGCATAAACTGTGCATCTACTTCTTGCTATAAATTACATAACGGGGGCATTGTTCGATTTCCAAACTCGGTATCATTTTCAGGCACTGCCAATACAAATGCCGTTTACGTGAATTTTGATCCCGATGGCACATTAAACGCCAATCATAGTTTACAAATCTGGATGTATTTTAATGGCCGTATAACAACGGTAGGCTCTACAACACCTAATACGGTCAGTAGCTCATATACGCAGGTAAACCCTTGCCCAACCTGCGACCCTGCCTGGTTTAGCTGGAATTAAAAGAGTTAGCTGGAATTGAATGACTAGACAAACATACTGTTTTGCCAAATTTAGTTTTTAGCGCTTTTCAGCATGGCCAAGGGCATATGTGGCGCGTTTCATAATCGTACTAAGAAACAACTGGTGAAAAGGTCTAATCAGGCTAAAATAGGCCCGGCCAACCGTATCCTTAAAACGGACAAGCGTGGTGCAAGCTATTTTGTCCTTCCCGTCAAGTCCTTGCTGCAATCTATAGAAGCTTCTAAACTGCAAATGCTGTTCGTCACTGCCGGATAAGACCCCATGTTGACTAACAGCCAGAACGGGAAACGGGCCCAGGGCATCGCCCGCCGCCAAAGACGACCCCGACAGAATTTGTGCAGTGCTGGACGCTGAACCCGTCAACGGCCTGCTGATCACATGATGCAATTTAAACAAGGCACGCATCCAGGCGGGTGTGTTCTGAATCATCGAAAACACATAGGCGGGGGCACTGACGCCAGGCAACGCATCGACGATCAGCGTATCAGAATATAGCTGGTTTCTCGCGCCCAAACTTCCCGCATTCGCCCCTGCGTATGATAACTCGGCCACAGAAACGTCGCGCTTGCCAGACGCTGGCGCAGTGAAACTGGGCGTCATCCATAACTGAGAAGAAACATCGACCATCATGGGGGCATTCTAACAAGAAACTAGCTATAAGAGCGCTTTACACAAATAATGGCCGTACGCGCCAGATAAGCCCGGCTTGTAGTAAAATAAACCTCATCTCAGGTTGATATACACAAGCGTTCATCTATACACCGGGGTTCATATACAGTGCTTTCCACAACGCCTTTCGGTGCCTCTTACAGCACCCTTAAGTTAGCCTTGAGCGCTCAGGGAAATGTTTTTCCTCCCAGCGCAGGTAAAAAAAACCTAACCGCCTCAACATCAGCCCTTCATTTTGGGTATATCCTGCCGGACTCTGCCGAGCCGGACAGCCAGTTTTTGTCATCTGAGCCAGCAAGCCCCGACCGTGCGCGTTCGGCGGCGAACACGAAAAAACTACTCATCGCCCGGTGGCTTCTGGGTGGGATCATGCCCCAAGCCCTCCAATCTAAAATCCAAAACGCCACGTTTCCGGTTTATGAGGATCAGGACGAATTAGTGCAGGTGGGAAGCAAAACGGCTTTACGAGGTTATCATCTTACTCCAAGAAAAGCCCTTCAGAACGTGGATCTGGCCCGCAACCCGCTGTTTTTTGAAGTGACCTCGCAAGTGGGCAACGGAGAAATTCCAGTAGCCTATATTCCACCGGAAGATGCCCAAAAGCCGGTTATCCTGCTCTCTCCAGGAGCCGCTGGCAGAATCGCGGACTATGTGCCCTTTATTCAAGCCGTTACCGACAACGGCTACGGCGTTATGGCCTATCAATACGCCTTGCTGGATGAAGCGGGCAAGCATATCAGCCAACAGGGCTTTAGCTTTAAACAAATCGAAGCGCGCCTGAGCGATGACTTAGAAACATTAAGCGATGTGTTGGCTGGGCAACGCCCTCTAAAACCGGATGGACGACACCAACCCGTGTGGCTTGATGTTCCCTATAACCGCCAGGTTCTGGCAGGGCATTCCACCGGCGGTTTTCTAAGCGCCAACCTGTTGGCGTATGATCCGCACGTTGGAAAGCCCGAGCGGCCCTATCGCGCGTTGGTGCTGCTGGCCACGCCACCGACGTTTGAAGTGGCGTTCAAGAACGTCTTGGGGCGCTCGCAATTAGGGGATAAACAATTACAAAAAGCGGAAAAACCCCGGACGCTTTCGTTGGTGCGCAACGCTTTTAATTTAGACGGTTTTGCGCCGTTTGACGTGACACCCAGCCTCTCAGGCGTTTCTCAAGAGATTCCAACGTTGTTTATCCAGGGACAAAAAGACGACCTGGTGCGCGACACCATCTGGAAACGCTGCCAAGACCACAGAGACGGGTTTTACAGCGTCGATTACTTCTGCCTGCCGGGCGCCAATCATAGTAACTTGCTGGGTGGCGATTATGGACAACAGGTGGCCAAACAGCTTGACGCTTTTCTGGAAGAATCGTTGGAGCGATCCAGAGGCTATGGCTGGAGCGCTTAAGTGTTCGCGTTTTCTGGCAAGTCAGCCGGGTTGTCAGTCAGGGTTTTTCAATCAGAATTTTTTAATCAGGATTTTTTAATCAGGGCAAAACAAAGCAATAAAAAATAAAATAAGGAAAATCACAATGGACATTCGCTTCGGCACGTCTGCCTATCATTCCCCGTACGCCAAAACAGCTCAGTTTTTTCAGCCGCAAAATTCCCATAAAGCTTCTTCTCAGGTTGTTCACGGCTTTTCGATTCTTGGTGCCGACACCGTCACGTTTGGTGGCGGTAAAAAATCCAGCATTGGCCGCCGGGCTAACCCGGGAAGCCTTACGAAAGGGCCTCAGGCACAGGGCCATACAGGCCGGGGAAGCTCAGCCCATGCTAGGGTTTCTCCCTATGGCCCTCAACCTCCGGCCCCCTCAGCCAGGGCACGACGTCGAGCCGCTGAGCGTGCGGCTGCAAAGCAAAGTGAACAGGAAGCGCAAGAAACTTAAATACGCTTTTTTACCAACAGATTTTGGCAACTATCCCATTATGACAGGTTAGCTGTCATTGCGAGGAGAAGCAAAACGACGCCGTGGCAACCCCTCAAACAGCTAAGCTGGAGATTGCCACGAAGGTTATTTCACCGGCGCGGGGCCACCCATCATTTTTTCCACTTCCCCGGTATGCATTTCTTCCTGGCAAATCATCTTGCGGGCAAACTCCTCAAACATCACGGACTTGTCGCGCACCAGTTCGAGCAACTGACGATAGAGCCCAAGGGCTCGGGTTTCATGTTCGAGGCTTTCTTTAAGAATCGTCTGGGTGTCGTGGTTGTGGGTTTCAAGCAGCTCGCCGATGGAGAGGGAGGGGTGTTCTCCCAGGTGGGTAATCAGTTCGCCCACCTCCTGGGCGTGGAGCAGGGATTCGCTGGCTTGCTGGCGCAGCCAGTCGACAATGGGGATACGGTTGGGGCCAAAAACCATAAAAGAGTAGTGGGTATAGCGGATAACGCCTGCCAATTCGGCCTCCAGAATGCGGTTAAGGCAATCAAGAACGGCCGGGGCGTGGAAAGTATAGCGCGAGGACATAGCGAAAGGGCTCCTTGGGCAATGATATGAGCAATTTTTATAAGGATACCCCGTTTTGGTAGAATCTGCACGTTTGCCTGGGTTAAGGGGACTATTGCCGCTTCTTGGGTGCCTCTTGGGCATAAAGCTTTATGCCTGATGAGTCTTGCGTGCCAATCAACCCGCTTGTGAAGATACAGCGCTTGGACTGAAAGAGGGTTTTTGGATGGCTTCAAGCATCCCTCTTGATCTTGCCGGGGGGTTATCGTACAGTAACGTTCTACGGCAGTTTTGGTCGTGGTTTTCTGACAATTCAAGCATTTCGTGGGCCATTAGCTCAGTTGGCTAGAGCGCACCCCTGATAAGGGTGAGGTCCGGTGTTCAAGTCACCGATGGCCCACCATTTTTAATTAAATAAACAACTATAAGTCTCTTTTTAGAGGCTTTTTTGTTGTTCGAATCTTTATAGCCAGTATAGTTAGTTCACTCTAATCAATGGCAATTATTTATGATGAAGGCATATGACAGGCACTTATACAAGGAGTTGGATCATGAAAAACCCTTCTCAAAATAGTCAATATGCTGATCTCCGCTCTGAAGTAAAGAAAGTGGCTACGGCAGCTCTCCGAAAAGCTGCAAAGGCTGCCAAAACAGCTAAAGAAAAACCTTCAAACCCTAAAAAAATAACCACCGTTCAAGAACATTGGGATTTTTTGGATCCAAATTAGTTATTTGTAGAAGCTGCAAGGATCTATAGTAAGGTCCATTAAAAAGGTATTTTGTTCTTAGGTTCCCAGGTTTCAACAATAAATGAAGCCATTGTGCCAGCAAGATTAACTGCTAGATTTGCATGTCTCACCTTTGGTTTTACTGGTCGTGTACCGGTTGCATGAGCGTCACCGATCTTATTCCGTATAGATGCTAGCATATTTACTATTGTCTCGCAGCCACCCAAAATGCTTTTGAATACTGACCGAGACCCATGGTGGGTACCAAGAGGAAGTAGAGTTTTGGGATAATAGCATAAGTTGGAATTGCAGGGGAAATATTGAAGATAAAACAGTGGTATTTTATTACGTAGCCGCATAGAAACG
>JAYKHP010000028.1:0-57922 GCA_035285165.1 Vampirovibrionales bacterium
TTTACCCTTGCTGAACTTCTTATCGCGCTGGCTATTTTGGGAGTGATTGCCGTCTTTACCATTCCAAAAATACTGATAGCCAGCCAGAACAACCAATACGTTGCAAGCGCTAAAGAAGCGGCAGCAACCATCGCCAACAGCTTTGATATGTATAAAATGCAAAACACCGTTAACACGACGACAAACAGTAATGTCCTAACCCCTTTTATGAATTATGTGCGGATTCAAACGACAGGCAGTATCGATGGACGTCCGGGGGTCGCTTCGTCTAACTGCGGAAATTTTTCGCCCTGCTTGCTTATGCATAACGGTGGTATGCTTCGAACCTCCAATGTCAGCTATAGCACGCTAAGCGATAGCCATGCGATTGAAGCCTTATTTGATCCTGACGGTAGATTACTGGGTACAGCGGCAAGTAAATTCCTGAATGGGCGTGTATCATCCCGGGCCCATGTAGCACCAGGAACAACCAATTCCAGCGGCAACACCTATGACCCGGATCCCTCACTCGATCCGGTCTGGTTTACATGGAATTGACTTGCCCAAGCTGGGAAAAGTTAAATTGTTACTTAATACGGGGGCCTGCGGCGATGAGGTGATCGACGCCTGAGAACTGCTTGAAGTTCTCAATAAACATTGAGGCGAGCTTCACGACTTGCTTGTCATAAGCCGCTTTGTCCTGCCAACTGTTTCTAGGGTCTAAAATTTCATCCGGCACGCCGGGGCAGGATTTTGGCACCAGCACGTTCAACACCGGATGCTGGACAAATTCAACGCCTTCAAGTGTTCCATCCAAGGCCGCCGTGACTATTGCCCGCGTGTAGGGAATGCTGACGCGCTTCCCCACGCCGTAAGGGCCACCCTGCCAGCCGGTGTTAATCAGGTAAACGTTTACATTATTTCCAGAGACGTCGTTTTTTGAAATCCGCTGCTCAAGCATCTTGGCGTATTCCGAAACGCGCCGAGGCATGAACGGTGCTCCGAAGCATCTGGAGAAAGCCGCTTGTGGTTCTTTGATGCCTTGTTCGGTGCCAGCCACTTTTGAAGTGTAGCCGCTGATAAAATGATACTGCGCCTGCTCTTTTGTCAGTTTGGCAATGGGGGGCATCACGCCAAAGGCGTCAGCGGTGAGGAAAATGACGGTGGAAGGGTAAGCCGCTTTGCCGGATAAATCGGCGTTGGGGATGTAATGAATGGGGTAGGCCACGCGGGAGTTTTCGGCTATGGCGTCATCATCGTAGTCAAAGACGCGGGTGCTTTTATCCAGCACGATATTTTCCGCCAAAGCGCCATATTTAATGGCGTCCCAGATTTCAGGCTCATTCTCTTTTGACAGGCGAATCGCCTTTGCGTAGCAGCCGCCCTCGAAGTTAAAGACGCCACTTTCGCTCCAGCCGTGTTCGTCATCGCCAATCAGGTAACGCTCCGGGTCTGCGGAAAGGGTGGTTTTGCCGGTGCCCGAAAGACCGAAGAAAAGGGCCGATTTGCCGTCTTTTCCAACGTTACAGGAACAGTGCATCGGAAATACGCCGCGCTCAGGCATCAGGTAATTCATTACCGAGAAGATGCCTTTTTTCATTTCGCCTGCGTATTTGGTGCCTGCCACCAAAAGCGTCTTGGTTTCCAAATTCAGGATAATCGCAGTCTCTGAGCCGACACCGTCCTGCTCAGAATCAAGATCAAGCTGGGGGGCGGCTAAAACCGTAAACTCGGGCGTAAAACCCTTAAGCTGCTGCTTGCTTGGGCGAATGAACATCTGGTGGACAAAAAGGTTTTGAGACGCCAGCTCGTTAATGAAGCGAACGCTCAGTGCCTGGCTTTCTTCGGCCCCGCAAAAGCCGTCAAAGATGTAGAGATCTTTTTGCGCCAGATACGCGCTGATGCGGTTGTAGACTTTTTCGTACACTTCCTTGGAAATAGGCTTGTTGACATTGCCCCAGTCAATCTGCCCATGGACGTTTGGTGTATCGACAATAAAGCGATTATTGGGGGCTCGGCCCGTGAATTTCCCGGTACGAACGCTGAGGGCGCCGTTTTCGGAAAGATCGCCTTCCTGGTTGAGAACCGCATGTTCAATCAACGCGCTGACGGAAAGCTGGTAGAACTGCCTCCCTGAAGTCTCAAAAGGGCAATAACTGGCTTTAGTGCTTTGAAGCCCGGATTGAAGGGAGTTCTCGCTCTTGGTCATAACGGTCATAGCCTTTTTGTCCTTCCCGTATTATGCCCTTTGCCCGTGGGCTTTTGGCATTCATTCATCATTCAGCAAATAAAATCATTCAGCAACTAAAGCAGAAACACAACCCGCTTCGGCAAAGCCCAATCGGCTCCACAAGTGTTTGGGAGGAAACTGCGGTTGCTTTTTAAAAACCCGTCATTCTATTTTTGGAATAGTTTTAAAATGGGTTGTCTCTGGCGTTTTTTGAATTCAAATCGATATTTTGGCGATATTTTTGGCCCTGCTTGGAAAAGGCTTGGCGCTGGCGCAAAAGCGAGCCCCAATCAGTCAGGCCAAAAAAGTAAGACATTGATTCTAGTCGAGGTCAGCGATTCCGTAAACGACTTTTCTCAATTAGACGCCTTTGCATCACAAAGCCGTAATAACCCCCACGAATGTAAATAAATGTAAATTAATAAAAGAGGCAATAAAGAGTCCCCTAAACCGCTTTCATCAACTCTCGCCAAGTGTCCTGGTTTCGCTCAATCGCCGAGGCGTTTGCCTGGTAGGCCGCCTTGGCTTGGATCATATTCACCAGTTCGGTGGGTAAATCGGTATTGGAGAGCAACTTGTCCCGGCTGGCCATATCCAGCGCCTCTAGTTGCTCTTTTGGCGCTACCTCAGGTGTCACGCCACCGCTGACATCCGCCTTGGCGTCAATTCTGTCTGCTTCAAAGCCTGGCGTGTTGGCATTGGCCACATTGTTGGCCACGGCGTCCATACGCGCCTGGGCGTCCCTAAGGCCGCTTGCGCTGATGTTTAAGCTGCCTGAAGAAAAGCCTGAAGCTGAAGAATAGCCTGAAACTGATGACATCACTTTTTCTCCCTGACACCGAGGGTGTACAATAACCCTTCTTTTTAGAAATATCGACCAAGGCCGTTAAAGCTGAATCCCTTGAGGCTTTCGTGTAACGGGTTGTAATAGGCTTGAAAGGCAGCTTGGCTTATAATGGCGCTGGCTTAGTTTATAGGCGTTAATGGAAGCTTTGTTATGGATGTAAATGACCCCCGCTTTGAAGCGTATCAGAGCCGTTTTGAGGAGATTGCCGAGCGCGTGGAGGGACTTAAGGGCCCCCAGCCCGATATTAGCGCTGCGCGTATTCGTCTTTGCTTGTATGGAGAAAATCTGATGAGCCCGCAAGAGGAGTTTGAAACGCTGGAAATACTTTGTGCTGAAGTGGAAAGCGGGTTGAAAAAAGCCACCATCCAAACAGGCTACTGGGAAGACGTGATCCTGTATCTTCCTTAAATCCCCTTATCAAAACGTATTATCGGGTTGATTGATACAGCACCGCGAATAAATCATTACCCACCAGGGATTTTACAAACGCAGCCGCCTCATCCTGGCCTTCCATCAGGATCTTTTGCATCAATAGCACCATTTCCCTCGGCTTTGGATCTTCTTTAAGTTCCTGGCAGACTTGTGCATAGATGCTTACAAGGCCAATGGTGTCGCCAAGGCTAAAGCCAAGCGCGACAAGCCCTTCAGAGGGCAGGCGATAAAGACTTCCCACAGCTTGTTGAAGTTCTGCCATGGGGTCATACCAGCGACGTTCCTGCTTCTTGAAGTGATAAAGGCCCTCAAGCCCCTGCAGGCCGATGGAAGTGACACCGTTTTGATTGCTGGCCTGGATTTGCCGCCGCATCTGTTCGGATAAATGGCGCAGGATTTTGCCGCAGAAGCTTTGAATTTCAGGTTGCGGCATCCGCTTTACCTGCTCCAGGGAGCGGGTAAGCGTTGATTCCTGATCATACCAGCGTCTTCGCTTCACTCAAACGCACTCCTCTGCCTGATTTTCGATTATTGAAACTCTATAGTCTATTAAAATGCGCAAAGAGAGGGAGGGCAAGCCCCGCTCTTTTTTTGCACGTTGTTTGTCTGGCATGTTAGTTTATCTCACATGTTAAACGTACAACCGATTGGCGCTATCAACCCTTTTGATTGTGCTATGCTATGCCAGTTGTGGCCCCCCTGCGAGGGTTTTTAAAACAAAAACAAAGAAAACACAAAGAGAGAGATGAATTGAAATGACGCAAGCTGATTTCATGATGCAAGATGAGAAGCCAAATACCCAAACGCAAAACAATCCAACAAGTAATCAAACACTGACGCTTCTGGATAAATTGCGCATGGTCTATTCCCAGCCGTTTCCCAACTTGTTGTACCAGGCGCAGACGATTCACCGAGAGAATCACGCGCCAAGTGAAATTCAGCTATGCACGCTCTCCAACATCAAGTCCGGCAATTGCCCGGAAGATTGCGCCTATTGCCCGCAAAGCGCGCGTTACAACACGGGAATCGACACTTGGGATTTGCCCAGCGTGGAGCAAATCAAAGCCGAAATAGCCGATGCCAAGGCGAACGGTTCGACACGGTTTTGCATGGGGGCTGCCTGGCGCACACCGCCCCATCAAAAGGCGTTTGATCATGTGCTTGAACTGGTCAAAACCGTAACAGGCGAAGGGATGGAAGCTTGCGTGACGATGGGGATGCTCAATGCCGAGCAAGCCGTCGCCTTAAAAGAAGCGGGCCTGAAAGCTTATAATCACAACATTGACACCGCCCCGAGTTTTTATCCTGAGATTATCACTACGCGGACGATTCAGGATCGCCTGGATACCATTAAGCACGTGGCCGATGCTGGCATTGATGTCTGCTGCGGTGGGATTCTGGGAATGGGCGAGTCCGTCGAACAACGCCTGGAATTTTTGCAAACCCTCTGTGAGCTTGAAGTTCCGCCAGAATCGGTTCCGATCAACTGCCTTGTGCCGGTTGAGGGAACACCCCTTGCGGATCAGGCGCCGGTGGATGGCATTGAACTGGTGCGCACCATTGCCACCACAAGGATTTTCCTTCCAGGGGCCAAGGTGCGCTTATCCGCAGGCAGGCTTGAAATGAGCGACGAGCTTCAGGCGCTTTGCTTTTTGGCTGGCGCCAATGCGATTTTTACCGGTGAAAAATTGCTGACCACGGCCAACCCGGGCTTAAACCGGGATGAACTGCTGATGCAAAAACTGGGCATGGTTGCCCAAAACTGATGCTCGTGTTTTTAGTGCCCGGCAATTGTTCTTTCGGCAATTACTCTAAGGGATAATAGACAATCGAAGGGAAATCGGCTGAAATACAATAGAGGGTATAAAACTATCATCTGAATAGCAACCCACGAGAATATGAGCCAAATAAGAAAATAAGACGCATCAGAAAGATCATTCTGGTGTTAATCAGCTTGTCTAGCACGGCGAGCTTAACGGGAGGGAAATTTTATTATGAAGAAAGTGCATGAATGGGAAAAGGGGCGTTCCCTTGATCAAAAGCTTGATCGCGAGGATGTTTTGCTGATTGAACAGCTCCTGCTTGAATCGGGAGAAGAATCCTTGTTGTTTCACCTGACGCCTGAGCAGTTGACGCTTTTGGATGTCAATGAAGACGGCTGCCTTGATGAAGATGATATCGAGGAGCTTTTGGGAAGCCTGCTGCGGGGTAGCCATGCGGATCGCAAGCAGGTGGCGGCAAAGTATATCGGCGCCCATCAACAGCGCCTACGCGCATAGGGCTATCAGGTAAGAATTTAAAATATAGCAAGCAATTAAAAAAAGGAGCCCGAATATTACGGACTCCTTTTTAAGGCGGGTTAAATAAAAGTGGTGCGAGTTCTGAGATTCGAACTCAGGACCTATCCCTTAAAAGGGGAGTGCTCTACCGCTGAGCTAAACTCGCATTTAAAAAAACCGGCGGCTTTAGCCTATTGTATCGGGTCAAGTATGCCCGTCAAGCAAAAGACATTGGGCCAAAACCGACATTATTTTGCGGCAAGATCGCGAAGCTTGGCGTTTTGGTGGATGGGGTTCTCCACGATAACCGTCTGGTTGCGCTCTGGGCCCACGCTGAGAATGGAAACCTTGGCCCCTACCAGTTCTGCAATCCGCTCCAGATAGCGCTTGGCTTCAGGCGGCAACTCGCTTAAGTTGCGAATTTCGCTCAAGGGTGTTTTCCAACCTGGAAAATCCTCGTACACCGGCTCGATTTCATCCAGTTCTGAAAGCTGGGTGGGAAACTTCATCGTTGTTTCACCGGTTTTACGGTTTTTATAAGCCACGCAAAGCTTGATTTGATCGAGATCGTCAAGGACGTCAATCTTGGTAATGGCAAGGCCATCAAGCCCGTTGACCTGAACGCTGTAGCGCCCGATAACGGCGTCAAACCAGCCGCAGCGGCGCACCCGGCCCGTGGTGGTGCCAAACTCCTGGCCCACTTCAATTAAGTGCCTGCCAATCTCGTCATTGAGTTCTGTGGGAAAGGGGCCTTCCCCCACGCGGGTGGTGTAGGCTTTCATCACGCCGATGACGTGATCAATTCGGGTGGGGCCAACGCCTGAGCCGGTACAAGCACCGCCCGCCGTGGCGTTTGAGCTTGTCACATAGGGGTAGGTGCCAAAGTCAATGTCGAGAAGCGTTCCCTGGGCACCTTCAAACAGGGCGCTCTTCCCGTCATCCAGGGCGTCGTGTAAGAGTGCCACGGTGTCCGTGACATAGGGTTTAAGCCTTTCGGCGGCATCGGTGCAGAAGGCCAGCATGTCATCAAGGGCGACAGGCGGCTGCTGAAAGCCGTGTTCCAGGATAATGTTGGTCATTGCCAAAATGGACTGAAGCCTGCCTTTTAGAATTTCGGGCTTGTCGTAAAGATCGCCGATGCGAATGCCGAAGCGGCCGACCTTGTCCATATAGGTTGGGCCAATGCCACGGCCCGTCGTGCCTATTTTCCCGGTGCTCAGGCTGTCCGCAGTGGCAGAGGCGGTTTCAGCAACGATTTCTTGAGCTTTACTCTCTTGGGCCTTATTCTCTTGAGCTTTATCGAGCAGGCGGTGAAAGGGAAGGGTTACGTGCGCGCGGCTGCTCAGCTTGAGGTTATCCACCGAAAGACCTTGGGCCTTGAGGGCGTCAATTTCGCCAAGCAGGACACCGGGGTCAATGACGGTGCCGGGGCCTATGATGCAGAGTTTTTCGGGGTATAAAATACCTGAGGGGACGAGGTGGAACTTAAAGGTTTTGCCCTCGTGCTTGACCGTGTGCCCTGCGTTACAGCCGCCCTGATGGCGCACGACGATGTCGGCCTCACTGGCCAGCAGGTCGGTTATTTTGGCCTTGCCTTCATCGCCCCACTGGGCGCCGACAACCACGACATTTGCCATAACGACTGTTTTAAAACTCCTGAAAAATCTGATGTCCCGGGCGGGGAAATCCGGCCCTGGTTTTGTGAAGCGGGGCAAAGCCTAGGGCAGTATAGGGCAATGCCAGGGGGGAGTCAATCAAGCGCGTCTGCCTGTAACGTGCTATCCGCTCAGTCCTGAAATACCTTTGGGGAGGTAAAAATTCCGCTTGGGTAAATTTTGGATTGACTCGCCTTAGCTTGCACGTTAGTCTAGTGTGAGACCTAAGGATTTTGGCAAGGAGAGGTGGCTGAGTGGTCGAAAGCGGCTTCCTGCTAAGAAGTTACAGGGGCTTAAACCTCTGTCGAGGGTTCGAATCCCTCCCTCTCCGCCATTTTTAAGACAACCCCTCTGGTTTATCCAGGAGGGATTCGAAAAAATCCAAACCAGTAGCCCTCTTGCGGGGCTTTTTTGCTGTTTGGGCTTTATATGGAAGCTCTATAAAAAGCATGGCATCAGATTGAGCGGCTTGGGTTTCATATGCTTGGATTTTCAGATTCTCAATGGTCATTTTTTCAATCGTTAAGGGGTTATTTAAAGCGCTATGACTATGCCGTCTCCGATACCACCTCAGGCTGTTGCCAAAGAATCAGCCTGGCTAAGGTTTAACAACTTCCTCAACAGTCCACTGGGCCTTCTACTCTACTTCGCGCTGTACACGGGCTTTAATATTCCGGTGGCCAATCAGGTTAGCAAGCTGGATCAGCGTCTTTCTCCCCAAACGCATCAGGATTCTATCCTTCGCTATATTTTGCCCACCTGGTACAACGCGTTTACCATCAGTAAGCACGCGCCGGATAAAACCCCTCAAAATGCCTGGAAGCATACGATTGCCAAGGTTCTTTTCCCCAGTACCTATACGGCGCTGCAACTTTCCAAATTAAAGGCAAAGGCCGATGGGATATCTCAGCCTAAAGTGCCTTGGGTTTCTCTTTTGATGGCGCCGAGCAGCTATAGCCAACAAACCGCCAAGGAACTGGCCGAAAAAAAACCGTCCAGCAGTGGGTTAAATGTAGTCTCTGCTTCGAGCCCTTCTAGTACTAATCATACGGCCCAGCCCATAACAATTGCTTCACCGGCCCAAAACCCACCGACGGCATCCGCAACTGCTTCGCCAGTGGTTTATAATCCGGTTCGTCTGGCTTGATTAAAGGCTTTTCGGCATCGGCAATAGAAAAGCCTTTGCTTTGAGAAGGAGGTCAAGGCAAAGGCTGGATTGAATGCGTATGCAGCTAGGGAAGGAAGTGAGTTTAGGAAAAGGAGTTGAATAGGAGTAGCTTATGAGTAGAGGAAGCAGTTGAAAGTGTTTTAATGCGCTTTAGCGGATTTTCTTGTAAGGATTGGCGTTCTTGCCGTTAATCTCGGTGGATTCCAGCCAGGCGAGGAACTCTTCCTGGTGCTGTTGAAGGTCATATTGCTGGCATTTAATGTGTGTTTGCAGAGAAGCAGTATCAGCAAGAGCAGCGGGGCGAACGGTGGGGGGACGCTCAGCAGAGCTGCTGTTGTCGGTGGGAAAGCCAAAAAGTTGCTTCATCTGAATAAGCCTCAATGATTGATACGATAAGCAGTTGACACACGTTAGATAAGAAGCGTTAAGGGGGTGGGTGATATCGCTTGTGGATATCATATTGATATAAACAATTTTGCCAAAGCGGGATTGCCTTTTGAGGGCAGGTTGTTATTGATTCGTTACAATTTACCTTGAATTGTTTTAAAAGCCTCTGTTTAAGAGCTTTTCTCGATTTTGCCGTTCAGACTTTAGCACGCTTACAGCATATCCTGTGGAAATAAAAGAGAGGGTAAAAGGAGGTGGGATTGATAGAACGAGGTGGCTTAAGGCGGATAGCCCTTTGAAATCAGGCAATTGAGCATAGTTGACCGTTTTTATTATTTAAGATTCCCAATATCTTGAATGTCTTGAGTGAGTAGTAGAATAAGCCGGCTAATTCAAATGGTCAGCTTCGTGTGTTCTTTTTTAGCGTGGGAAACCGGTCTTATGGCCTAACGCTGTTTTGCCAATCAATAAAAAAGAGCAGAGTAGAGATAGCGAGTAGAGGAGACCATCTCCCTATGGTCAGAAATCTTGATACGAGAATTTTTGTCGCTCCTTCCTTAAACGTCGCTAATGCAGCGATACCGGCAGGCCAGACAGGCAAAAATCAAGCAATACCACAAGCCGCTTTAATCGCAGCAAGCGATTTTAGTCAAATCCAGCCATTTAACGCGTTTGCTTCCTTGCCTTTAAGTTCAGCAAGTGTTTCATCCAGCAATGCCTCGAATCACTCGAATCATTTGTCGCAAACCGTTAGCCTCAATCCGTTTGTCAGTTTTGAGACCTCGCAACAGCTAGGCAGTAGTCAGTCAGCAACAGCGCAAAGTTCCATCGTTGAACAACAGAAACAGCAGTTGCAGGCGAATCTGGTTAAATTGCTTGATTTTACCAACACCATCCTGGCAAGCCTGACCAGAACCAACCCCAACCCAACGCCATCGGCCCAGGCCACAACACAGCAAGTTATGGCCAATCAGGCGTTTCAAACCCAGTCGCTTGAAGAAATGGCACCTGAATCGAATGAGCAGCAAGCCGCTTGTCAGACGCAGCAATGTGAAACGCAGGAAGAAGAATGCGATGAACAGGATGCTCCTTGCCAGGAGGATAATAACTGCAACAATACGATGACAACGCAGCCGCCAAGTCCTTATGCCGGTGGCCAATCCGTCAATGCCCCCACTGCTGCTGCAACCAGTGGCGAAAGTGTCAATTTCAACGACAATGCCAGTATCGCCCAGTCAATGCTCCAGTTTTCAGGTGGCGATCAGAATATCCAGGCGGCCATTCAGCAGTGGACTCAAATGGCTGATACCCAGCAAGGCGAGGCGCTGTTGGGACAAATCGCCCAGGGGATGTCGGCTAACGGTATTCCTGCTCAATATGTGCAAGCGTTCGGCGCACTGGCAAGGATTTTTCAGCTCAATAACCGGGGCGCCGCCCTAAGCAGTATGGCAGGCAATTTATCGGGTATGGAAGCCTCCCAGGCAAGCCAGCAAATCCAGGCCATCAGAAGTCAGAAAAGCCAGTTAGTCCAAAGCTTCCAATCGGTGTTTGCGCCTCAGGAACAGGTGATGGCGGCTTAGATTCAGATCAGTTTTTCAGGGCGATTTTCATCGCCTCACCGGCTTCAACCCGCTGAAGCGCTGTTTCAAACTCGGCCATCGGCAAACGCTCACTAATCAGC
The DNA here is from genome assembly GCA_035285165.1 of Vampirovibrionales bacterium. Lineage (GTDB taxonomy): Bacteria > Cyanobacteriota > Vampirovibrionia > Vampirovibrionales > Vampirovibrionaceae > JAYKHP01. The sequence continues at coordinate 10,659 of JAYKHP010000028.1, forward strand.
GGACGAGGATCCACATCGCCGTCTGCAAGCAGTTGCAAGGCTTTTTTAAAATAGTCTGGGGTGTGATGAAAAAGGCTCATCACCGTAATTTCATCGTAATGCATACGCCGCGTATCCAGTGTGACTTCCGTGCCTGATTTGCAGCCCGCAAACCAGTTCACCACACCGCCTTTTCTCACCAGCCCAACGCTTTGTTGCCAGGTTTCAGGAAGCCCAACCGCTTCAATCACCACGTCAAAGCCCCGACCCTCTGGCGTGTATGTGTTGACCAGTTTCTCCTGCTGCGCTTTCTGGTTGAGATCCCAGCCACGGATATCAATCATTTGCGAGGCCTGCCCAAAGCGCTCCGCAAGTGCTAGTTTATCAAGTTTATCAGAGGATGTTTTGAGATCGGGGCTTCTGCCGATGGCACTGACGTTAGCCCCGGCAAGGCTCGCGGCTCGCACCAGTAATTGCCCAATCGGGCCAAGGCCGATAATGGCCACCGAATCGCCGGCCTTAACGCCGCTCATTTCAACACCACGAAGGCTAACGGCCAATGGCTCACAAAACGCCGCCATCTCAAAAGACAAATGCTCGGGCAATGGATAAGTGTTTTGCGACACAATACGTTCGGGAATTTTAATAAAATCGGCATACGCGCCGTTGAGCAAATCCAGCGACTCGCATAAATTGGGCTGCTGTTGCCTGCAATAATAACAATTCAGGCAGGGCGCCGAGTTGGCCGCCACAACCCGATCCCCAACTTTAAAGCGTCTGACGCCCTCGCCAACTTTGGCCACCCGGCCAGAAAATTCGTGTCCAAACGGTGAGGGGATTTTACTGAGGAGTACGGGATGACCCCGTCGATAGCATTTGACGTCCGTTCCGCAGGTCAGCGCCGTATCCACAGAGACGACAAGCTCCCCAGGCCCGGGGGTGGGCGCGTCGATTTCGGTATAGGCGACCTGGTTGGGTGCGAAAAAAACACCGGCTTTCATATGGGGTTCTCGTGTTGTTTGGGGATTTGTTATTGGTGGGGAGTATTTGAGGATGGGCCAACGATCAATCGGCGGTAATGAAAATCTTGATGGCCTGACCGGATTGATAGAGCCCCATGGCCTCTGCAATCTGGCTTAAAGAATAGCGATGGGTAATCAGCGGGGAGACGTTGACGCGCTGTTCAAAGATCAGGGTGGCTGCTTCCTGAAGATGCTTCAAGGATGGGGAGTAGCTGCTGATGACGCTGATTTCTCGATAGTACAACTGTGATGGGTCAATGCTTGTGTTTTGAGCACCTGCAAACACCAGCAAGCGCCCGCCATCTCGGATATGAGAGAATGCCGTTTCCAAGGTGCTGGTGTTGACGACGCTTAAAAAAACGGCGTCTGCTTTCTGGGTTTCATTTAGCGCGTCAACGGCCGCTTGAAGCGTTTTGGGGCTATCGACGTTAATGGCCTGTTTTAGCCAATTTTGCGCTTCGGCCAGTTCCAGGCGTTTCTGATTTAAGTCGATACCGATAACCTCAACGCCGCGCGTGTGAAGAACTTGTGCGGCTAAAAGGCCGATAAAGCCAAGGCCGACGACAAGCGCCGACTGGCCTTTTTTAAGTTCAAGCCTGTCAACGGCTTTTAGCACGCAGGCAAGCGGTTCAACACAGCTTGCGGCTTCATCGCTGATGTGACTGGGGATTTTGAATGCCGTTTTATCCAGATGTTCAGAGGTTAAGGCGATGATTTCGGAGAATCCTCCCGGCATCAGATTACTGCGTTTAAACGTTGGGCACATCGATTCGCTGCCAAAGCGGCAATAGTGGCAATAACCGCAAGGCGTGTGATGGGCGGTGACAATGCGATCGCCCACCTGAAAACGCTTATTGGTCAACGCCTCATCTAGCGCCTGAATGGTTCCCACCACCTCATGGCCAAGCACCACGCCAGGGGCGGCTTTTTTCTGGGCGAACTTTTCAAGATCCGAGCCACAAAGCCCGCAGCCTGAAAGCTTAAGCAATGCGCCATTCTCAGGCAGTGGCGGGCTTGCCAGTTCAGCCGGGGCAATGGCGTAATCGGGTTGTATTTGCGCAGCAAGCATCTGTTTACCAGGCTATTGTCTTACGGAAGGCTTTTCCATTATCGGTAAAGAAGTTGTCGAAAGCAAATGGGAGAAGGCTTTAACGGTTGCTTTTGACTCTTGTTCTGCCAGCCCTTATGATGATGGAGGTATAAACTTCGCTTTCGACAAATGCTCAAGCTCCAATAGAAAGGGCGCTTCATGGCCTCCCACTCCGACCCGCTTCCATCAGGCCCTGTTCAGGCGGATCAAGATCCGCTGGACGTGGATTCGGTGCTTCAGGGGAAAAACCCGCCGTCCAGAAGCGCTCAGTACCGCTTTAGTGACATTCCCTCAGAAACGCCGTTTCATTGCCAATGGCATATTGAGCGAAGGGCTGGCGGTGGGATTGCGCTTGAAGGCCACCTGGCGGGGGATCTGTTGTTAACCTGCGATTCCTGCGAGCAGCCGTTTCTTCAGCCCATCGCGCTTGGCATTGATGAACTTTACGTGCTTTCACAATATGCCGAAGGTAGTCAGAGTCGGGAAAAAGAACTTCAGGCCGATGATTTTTATGAAGTCGTCGAGGAAAATGGGGTGATTGACCTCAAGGACTTGGCGCATCAGTATCTGGTGATGGAAAGCGCTCACCATCCCACCTGCCAGCAAGCGCCCTGCGAGTCGGCGTCGGGTTAATTTAAAAACTATACAAATCTTTTTATGTAAAAACAGGCTTTTTGGTTTTATTATGCCGGTTGCTGTAACACTGACAAATACTGACTGTTTTGACTGGCGGGGGAAGTTGTTTTTATGAGAGACTTGTGTCCTGGCAATCTTTTTGCCACAATACTTCTCCCAAACAACAGCTTAGGGGATGTCCGCCTCGCTGGTATCCTTTGGGCTCTGCATCCCATTTTTAAGCATTTACAAGCCATGAGGTCTTAATCATCATGCCAGTTCCCAAGAAGCGCCTTGGCCATTCCGATCAGGCCCACCGTCGCGCCAACTGGAAAGCATTTCTCCCCACCAGCAGCACTTGCAAACATTGTGGTCAGCCCAGGCTTTCTCACACCGTCTGCACGCATTGCGGTTTCTACAAAGGTCGTGTGGTTAGCGAAAAGCTGCATGCTCACCACGAACACTAGGTTCCTGCCTCCTGCGGGTGTTTGGTCTTTGAAAAATACGCATGAACGGCAAGTGACCCCCAGAGAAATCATAAAGCCCAGGTACCAAGACTGACATGGGGCGGTTCTTGCCAAAGCCGGTCTTAAAAAATTGGTCTTTTTGAAAAAGCGCAGGCTAGGCTGATTGCCGTTGCAGCATTTCCCAATTCGTAATGTCAGTAAACATATTAAGTAAAATGATGGCTTCCAGGCTTGACCCTTAAACGAGACAGGCGCTGCCAGCCGGAGTGATTATGGCTGATGTTCCCACTTCCTCACCCAAGGCGTCTTCGCTCTGTATTGCGGTAGATGCAATGGGGGGCGATCACGCGCCCCGCGAAACCGTCAAGGGAGCCGTTCTGGCTGCCCGCGAATACGGGGTTAAAATTCTCCTGGTGGGTAAACCTGAGGCGATTCAGGCTGAGCTTGATAAACAGGACGTTTCGGGTTTGAAGCTTGAAATTCAGGCCGCGTCTGAAGTAGTCGGGATGGACGAGGCCGCAGAGGCGGTGCGAAAGAAAAAAGACGCTTCCGTGGTGGTGGCCGCCCGCTGTGTTAAAGAAGGTCGCGCCCAGGCGGTTGTTGCAGCAGGAAGTACCGGAGCCGCAATGGCTGCTGCAGTTCTGAATATCGGGCGGATTCCAGGCGTGACGCGTCCTGCAATTGGCGTTACCCTGCCTTCGATTGCCCATCGATGCCTTTTGATTGACGCTGGCGCCAATGCTGATTGTGATCCTGCATGGCTTTGCGAATTTGCGCGCATGGGCAGCGTTTACATGGAAAGCATTTACAACATTAAAAAAGCCAAGGTCGGTCTTTTGAATATCGGGGAGGAGGAAGGCAAAGGCAACGAGTTTGTGAAAGCCGCTTATCCCCTGCTGTCTGCCGATCATGCCATTAATTTCGTTGGCAACACGGAGGGGCGCGATCTTTTTAACGGCTCTATCAGTGTGGCGGTTTGTGACGGTTTTACCGGAAACGTTGCTTTGAAGTCTGCCGAAGGCATTATGCGGATGTTTAAAGGAACTCTGAAAACTGAACTTAAGCGCACGATGATGGCGCAGTTGGGCGCTGGCCTTGCAAAGCCTGCGCTGGAGCAGGCCGCAAAACAGGTTGACCCGGAAGAGTTTGGTGGCGCGGTGCTGTTTGGGCTTCAGGGGTTATGCATTATCAGCCATGGGGGCAGCAAGGCCCGAGGGATTAAGAATGCCGTTCGGGTTGCCAAGGAAGCGCTTGAAAATGATGTTTTGGTTAAAATAGCGGAAAACATCAAGGCGGATCCCGCCGTAACGCCTGTTCCTTAAAACGGTAACCATATCACTTTAACTGTATCAATGCAGAATAGGGTGTTAGGTGTTTAATACGACTCGGTTTGTGACACAATCTTTTTCGGGCTAAATTTAAATTGGTTGACCCACAAATAACAGGCGTCATTTGTCATTTCACGTGCTAGGTGATGGCCTTATCAGACAGCTTCAAGCGAATTGGATAATGGTTATGAATAATATGCAGGATAATCAGGCGGACACGGCGAACCTTGAAAACGGACGTCCTAATAAAAGAAGCGGCGTATCTTTTCCCGGTCTTCAGGGCGTGAGTATGATAGGCGTGGGTGCCTGTGTGCCACCGTCGGTGATTACTAACGATGATTTGACCCAATTGGTTGACACCTCCGATGAATGGATTGTCTCGCGAACCGGCATCAAGGAACGCCATGTGGTTTCAGGTGATGAAGGCATAGCCGACTTAGCTATCGGAGCAGCCCATGAGGCGTTGAAAAGCGCGAATATGGACGGCAAAGATATTGACCTGATTATTGTCGCCTCGTCCACGCCGGATACGATTTACCCTGCGGCAAGTTGCCAGGTGCAAAACGCCATAGGTGCTGTGAATGCCGCTGGCTTTGACATGGCCCTTGCCTGTAGTGGTTTTGTTTATGGTCTGATTATCGCCCAGCAGTTCTTGAGGACCGGCACCTGTAAAAACGCGCTGGTGATTGGCGCCGATATTCATTCGCATTTTACCAACTGGGCGGATAGAAATACCTGCATTCTCTTTGGCGATGGCGCCGGGGCTGCAATTTTAACCGCCAGTGAAGAAGACAGTTTCCTGGCCAATGACTTCCACCTTGATGGCAGCAAGGGGATGGAACTGACGCTGTATGCCAACGCCGAGAACTGTCCTTTGGTGGAGCCCAAGACGCCAGTGAATAACTATGTTTATATGAACGGTCGCGAAGTTTTTAAGTTTGCCGTCGGTGTTGTGCCAAAATCCATCCAATCCGTGCTGGCCGATGCCGGGCTGAGTGTTGAGGATCTCGATCACGTCGTTCTTCACCAGGCGAATATCCGCATTATGCAGGCGATGTCTGAAAAGCTGAATATCCCTGAAGAAAAAATGGTGGTGAACTTGGATCGCTATGGCAATACGTCTGCCGCCTCCATTCCCATTGCCCTTAATGAAGCGGTGTTATCAGGCAAAATCAAGCCTGGCGATATGATGCTCTTCTGTGGTTTTGGTGCGGGTTTGGCTTGGGCCACCACCATCTTTAAGTGGACAATGGTGGATCATCGTCTTAGCCCTGAGAAGCAGGCGGAGCTGAGAAAACATGAATCCGCCAAGAAACAGTTACAGGCAGTATAAATAAGATGTGATAACAGGAATTGACCGCCATGACCTCAAAAATCGCATTTGTTTTTCCAGGCCAAGGGGCTCAGAATGTTGGCATGGGCCAGGATTTTGCAGCGTCCTCCCAGACGGCGAAACGTATTTTTGATGGGTTTGACCAGGCGCTTAAAACCACCAACCCTTCGGCGCAGCCGATCAGCGAGGTCTGTTTTAACGGCCCTGAAGAAACGCTCAAGCAAACGTTGTATACACAGCCTGCCATTTTGGCCACATCACTGGCGGCCCTGGCACTGTTTGAGGAGAAGTCGGACATCCGTCCCGATGTCACGGCTGGTCATAGTCTGGGCGAGTATGGGGCCTTGGTGGCAAGCAGGGTAATTGACGCCGAGACGGCCGCCAGGCTTATTATCAAGCGCGCAAGCCTGATGCAGGAAGCGCCCGCCGGGGCAATGTCCGCTGTTCTGGGGCTTGCCCAGGACAAGCTTGAAGATGTCGTAAAAGACCTTCAGGCCGCTCATGCCGATGCCGTGATTGCGGTGGCAAACTTTAACACGCCGGATCAGATTGTCATTACAGGTAGCCCTACCCTGCTTGAAGAGGCGGCGCTAAAACTCAAAGAGGCGGGCGCTAAGCGTGTGTTGCCCTTGCCGGTGGGCGGCGCGTTTCATTCGCCACTGATGAGCCCTTCAGCCGAATCGTTCAAAACGTTTCTGGAGGAAACGCCTGAACTTAAAAGTGCTTTTTCAGATGCCGTTGTTCCGGTCATTAACAACGTGGATGCCCAGGCAACCGTTGTTGCCGATGAGTTGCGCCTGAAGCTTGCCTCTCAAATCGATCACTCGGTTTGCTGGACGCAGACGATGGCCAAGATGGTTGAGGATTTGGGCGTGGATACCGTCATTGAGTTTGGGCCGGGAAAAGTATTGACCGGAATGTTCAAAAAAACCCATCCTTCGGTCACGGTTTATAACGTGTTTGATATCGCCTCGCTAGAGGCAACGCTAACGGCATTATCCGCCGTTGCTGTTTGAAAACAAAAGGACGCAAGTAATGGGTGAGCCAGTTTTAAAATCAGAAAAAACTGTTATTGTCACCGGTGGTTCCCGGGGCATCGGTCAGGCCATCGTCATTGCGCTTGCCGAAGCGGGCTACAATGTCGTCTTTACCTATGCGTCCAATAAAGCCGCTGCCATCGAAGTCGAGCAAAGCGCGAGCGTCTTTGGCGTCAAAACGCTTGCGATTCAGGCCAATGCAGGTAATCCACTGGAAGCGCAATCTGTGATTGATCAGACGATGGAAAAATTTGGCAGAATTGACGCCCTTGTGAATAACGCCGGCATTACTAAGGATGGTCTGCTGATGCGGATGAGTGATGAGGATTGGCAGGCGGTGATTGACGTGAACCTGAGCGGTGTGTTTTACACCAGCCGGGCCGCCATTCGTCCGATGATGAAGCAAAGAAGCGGGGCTATTGTAAACATTTCAAGTATTTCCGGTATTTACGGCAATGCGGGCCAGACGAATTACTCGGCCAGTAAGGCGGGTATTATCGGCTTTACCAAGTCGCTGGCCAAAGAGGTTGGCAGCCGGGGCATTACGGCAAATGTCATCGCCCCTGGCTTTATCGCAACCGATATGACGCACGGGTTGCCGTTGGAGCAGGTTATTGATCATATCCCGCTGAAACGTCTCGGGCAGGCTGAAGATGTTGCCAAGGCCGTCGTGTTTTTGGTAGCATCGGGAAATTATATTACGGGCCAGGTTCTGCAAGTAGACGGGGGCTTGGTGGTATAAACCGAAACCCTTTAAGCACCTGCCTTGGCGGGGCTTATCGAGATAAGACGATCATCAGGCAGGCAGTTTTCTCAAGTTCTTTTAAAATGTGTATGTCACTTTAAGATATTAATAATTCTGGAGGTTTCAACATCAATTATGACCACCACTACCGAAATTTTCGATCGCGTCAAGAAAGTCATCGTCGAGCAGTTAAGCGTCGATGAAGCCCAGGTAACCCCTGGTGCCAGTTTCCAGAGCGATCTCGGCGCTGATTCGCTTGATACTGTCGAGCTGGTTATGGCGTTTGAGGAAGAGTTCGGCACCGATATTCCCGATGAGGAAGCCGAAAAAATCCAGACCGTGCAGGATGCCGTTAACTTTATTGAAAAAGCCTCCAAGTAGATTCGGCAAGAAAAGTCTGCTCTGTTGCCCTCCGGATGGCGTCGCGCTCGTCGGAGGGCAATTTCAAAAGCGGCTATTTGACAATAAACAGACGGTTCTTTTTTGACCGGATTTCTGAATAACGATATGAGATGACTATGAGTACTGAAACCTGTTTTGGCAAAAAACGAGTTGTGATTACCGGCATGGGGGTAATTACCCCGATGGGCGAAACGGTTGACGCGTTTTGGAATAATGTCGTCAAAGGCAACAGCGGTATTGGACATTTGACGCTGGTGCCCGATGAAGATTTGACCTGCAAAATCGGTGGGGAATGCACCGACTTTGCGCCTGAAAACTATATGGATAAAAAAGAAGCGCGCAGAATGGATCGCTATATGCAGTTCGCCGTTGCCGCTTCTAAAATGGCTTACGACGACGCTGGCCTGACGCCTGATAATGTCGATCCGCAACGCTTTGGCGTTGTTCTGGGAAGCGGCGCCGGTGGCATTGGAACGGTGGAAGTCCAGTTAAAGCGAGCACTAACGCAAGGCTATCCTAAAACCAGCCCGTTTCTGATACCGATGATGTTGACCGATTCCGGTTCAGGCCGCGTGTCCATTGAGCTTGGCGCTCGTGGCCCCAACATGGCGATTGTAACCGCTTGCGCCACCGGTTCTGACTGTATTGGCCAGGCGGCTGAAATGATCAGCATGGGGAGAACCGATGTCATGGTGGCCGGTGGAGCCGAGTCTCCCATGTGCGCGCTTGCCGTTGCCGGTTTTGCTGCGGCCCGGGCGTTATCCCAAAGAAATGAAGAGCCGACCAAGGCCAGCCGTCCCTTTGATGAAGGCCGGGATGGCTTTGTGATGTCGGAAGGCAGTGGTATTGTCATTCTTGAATCGCTTGAGCATGCCAAGGCCCGGGGCGCCAAAATTTATGGCGAGCTGATTGGCTATGGCAGCTCGTCAGACGCTTACGACATCGTAGCCCCCAGGGAGGACGGATCAGGCGCTGCCCAGGCAATGCTTCAGGCGTTGGAATGCGCCAATATCAAGCCCGAAGAAGTTCAATATATCAATGCCCATGGCACCAGCACACCGCTTGGAGATATTGCTGAAACCAAGGCCATTAAACGCGTCTTTGGTGATCACGCCAAAAAAGGTCTGCTGGTTAGTTCCACCAAAAGCATGCATGGTCATATGCTGGGTGCCGCAGGGGCAATTGAAGCAATTATTTCCGTTAAAGCGATTCAGGATAAAACGGCTCCGCCAACCATTAACCTTGAGAACCAGGATGCTGAATGCGACTTGGATTATGTGGCCAACAAGGCGCGTCCCCTGGCCGGTTTAAAAGTGGCGATGTCCAATTCTTTCGGCTTTGGCGGCCATAACGCCTGCCTGATTTTCAAAGAGTTTGTTCACTAGCCTCCACCTTGCTGTATTGGTAATTATGGGCGGCTGATGCCATGTCTTCCCCCTCAAACCTCACCGGTGATGAAGCGTCGTTGCAGCTTCATTTCAATGAGCTGAGCAAACAGTACGACACGCTGATTCGCAGGGCTTTTCCCGCTTACGAGGAAGTCTTTGACGCGCTGTTTCTTTTTATCAATCCCAAGCCTAAATCGCCTAAAATCCTGGAGCTTGGCGTGGGTAGCGGAAATCTAACCCTGCGCGCGTTTGAGGCTTTTCCTGATGCGCATTACACCTTGCTGGACTTATCAGACGAGATGCTTGCCCTAAGTGCGAATAAGCTGAAGCGGCAGGGGATTGAAAATTATAGCCTCAAGCAAATAGGCTTTATGGAAGCGGATTTTGCCGAGGGTGAATTTGACCTGGTGCTTTCAAGCCTCGCCCTCCACCATTTGCAGGACGGTGAGAAACAGGCGTTATACGGGAGAGTCTTCAAATGGCTGAAACCTGGCGGACAGTTTCGTTGTGCCGATGGACACCTGACCTTGCCTGGGCACGTCAATCATGAAACCGTTTGGCAGGCGCGGATAGTGGAATTAAAGGCGCTGGGCGTCAGCGATGATGAAATCCAGATGTGGCGCTCACACGAAGCGCAGTATGATCACTTCGCAAGTCTGAGTACCCATTTTGAATGGCTAAAGGCCGCTGGTTTTCAGCAAGTGGATTGTTATTGGAAGAAGTTGCTCCTGGCGGTTTTTGGTGGGCAAAAACCATGAGCTGATTGCCTAAGTCGCTTTTCTGCCCGTGGTGCGGGTCAGCTTTTAGTCGGAGATTGCTTAAAGAAAACCTGTCCCAATACGCTTGATCGTGTAAAATATTGGCTGTAAGGGTCTCTTAGACCTCTGACTTAAAAGATAGTATTTTCAGAGAAGCAGTGCTTTCGTTCCGTTCATTCATCAGGCAGGGATTCGCCAGACCGTATGGGCCCTCGTAACTTAATGATCTTATTCATTTCCACCGTGGCGCTGTCACTGGTTCTCCTGATTTTGGTTTTCAGCCTGTTTTTCAAAAACGTGGATCTTTCTTTTGATACCAAAATGCCGGATTCGGCACCGGATCTCAGCAATTTTTACAAGGACGATAAAACACCGTCTGAAACCCGTGGGGATAATGTCAATCGCTCAAACGTCAATGTGCCTGCCAATTCGGCTCCACAGGCTGCAAGCAACAGGCCTGCCTCAGGCGTTGGAGACGAGGATTTAAACCAGAGTGAAGAGGCGCCGGATAACGACGCTGAACCTCAAGACCAGCAGGAGAAAGACGTGCCTGGCGCCTCGCAGTTGCAGGATGGCGTCTATACTGATAATCCTTCCCTGATGAAGCCAGAGAGCAGGTCTTCACCTGAAAGCGTAAAGCCAAAGTCATCTACAGCAGCACCTTTGCCTGGCGGCAATAATGCCTCATCCGCTCCGGTGCCCCCTGTACCCTCGGCACGCCCTGTTCAAAAAGCGCCTGCAAAGCGCATTGAGCCGGAATCATCCGGCATGGCGCCGCCTGCCAATCCTGAGCCTGCTTCTTCCAGTGGCAATTAAGCCTGAATTTTTTTAAGCCTGATCATGCAGAGACGGCCGTAAGCCGGGTTCTGTTTTGACGGTCATCTATCTGGGACGCCTGTTGCCAGAGCGCCTCTAGCGGAATACGGGAAGCGGACGGGCCGCCCTGCCTTATTGAAAAGACTGCTTCCACACCTTGCACCAATCGGGGTTTACCTGGCCAGGGCCTCTCGACCCTGCCGGTGGGCTCTTACCCCACCGTTGCACCCTTGCCTGTTCGGACTTTCGCCCGTCATCGGCGGTCATCATTTCTGTGGCACTATCCTCGCGGTCACCCGCACCGGGCGTTACCCGGCGACCTGCCCTGTGGAGCCCGGACTTTCCTCAGCCTGGCGGATAAATCCGCCAAACCGCGACCGTCTGTCCGTCTCTGGATGATCAGGCAATACGTCAAAGGCATCCTCATTATAAGCCGAATATGAAGAATAACCCCACTAAAGCCTGGCGCTTTTTGTTTCAAGCCGGGCGTTAACCGCTTTTAAACCCCCAAGAACTTCTGGTGATGATCCAAATGCGATGAAAGTTCCGATAAAGGGACGTCAGAAGGCAACCTGAGCTTCGTCAAAAATCATACTTGCGAGTTAGACGCTCTATACCACTGGCTCATGTGAAAGATGCTTCATGACGTGTACTATAAGCAGTAATAAACCAGATTTAAAGGAATCGGTTGATTTTTAATTCCTCTGTATTTTTCAAAACCCTCTAACCTGTTAAACCCAAGTTATTGAACCTCTCTCCATAAGGCCAGAGAGTTGGAGTCAGATTCTGCGCTTGGCGGTTGCCCGTCGTCTTTCCTGCTTCAACCGAATTCAAAGCCTTTAGTTCTTGAGGCATTACAGCCGATGATCAATTGCGGCACCGTAATGAGCTTACCCAACCGATTTTGTGTCGTGCGCTTCGGTGTCTGAAACCGAATTGGTTCTGACGATAAGGGATGTTATTTCGATGGATATTCATGGTTTATCCGATGAAAACTTCAGCGAACACGCCTATGAGCTGCTTTCCTCTATTTTTGAGATAGATGATCTCAAGCTGCGCTTGGCCTATATTCACCAGAAGCGGATTGATATTCTGGATCTCTTGTCTCAACGGGATATTCCTTACAGCGATGAGCAAATCCAGATGCTTCAGGCCGATGAAATCGCGCTGGGGATGCTTGAGAGGGCCTATCTTGACAGTTTGGCCAATGAGGATCTAAGCTGTTTTATTGAGATCATTGAAGATCTGGAGGATCAAAAAGGTGGGCAAGACGAAAAAAAGACGCCAACGAATCCCAATGCTAGCCCTGCCTTAAACAGTAACGTTCAGCATATTATTGATCCTCAGCCCATTAACCCCTCACGCACTCCTTCTTCGGGAAAGGCCATTTCCTAATGATTGACTATGGTATGGGTTACCTGGCGACAAGCCTTGCGGCCACCAGCAATATCTATGCGATCAATGAAGCCCGTTTCGGGCTTGCCAATGCGGCATCGACCAGGCTGACTTTTGGCCAGGTGGCAGCGCTTGGCGCCATGGATAAATCTTATAGCTTGGGTCTTGCCCAATCGGCCATGCAACGGGAGTATTCCCTGGCGGCTTTAAACGCTTTTCAGCGGATGCAGAAGGATACTTTTGAGCGTCGGCAGCGAGAGATTGATGCGGGCGTTCTGTTTGGTTAGTAACTTTTGTGTATATCTGCTTGCGTTAAATTAAATGTTCCAGACCATAGACCAGGCCGGTTTCGCTCATAATTTTCTTGCAGCCCATGGCCACTCCTGGCATAAATGATGCCCGGTCGATGCTGTCGTGGCGAAGTGTGATGGTTTGACCCTGGCAGCCAAAAAGAATTTCCTGATGAGCCACGTACCCTGGCAGGCGAACGCTGTGGATGGGGATATCGCCAGGTGTTTTTCGAGCGCCTCGCGCCCCTTCGTAAAGCTCTTTTTCAGGGGCGTTGCTGGGATTGAATTTCCCAAGCGTTTCTGCCATCATTTCGGCGGTCTTAATGGCCGTTCCGCTGGGAGCATCGGCTTTCTGGTTATGATGAAACTCGATAATCTCGGCATGATCAAAATACTTGGCCGCTTCCTGGGCGAACTTCATAATCAAAACCGCCCCAATGGCAAAGTTGGGTGCCACTAAGCCGCCAATGTTTTTGGCCTCAAGTGCCGCCTTTATTTTTTCCAGTTGTTCGCTTGAAATGCCGGTGGTTCCGATCACGGGTCGGCATCCGGCTTCAATAATGGTTAAGGCGTTTTGAAAAACGGTGCTGGGGTGGGTAAAATCAACGCATACTTGCGCCTGGCTATCCACAAGCGCCTTGCCTAAATCTTCTTCCAGAACAAGTTCGCAACAGGCCACACCGGCACTGGCCTCGTGCAGGGTCTCTCCAATTCGATGATGCTCAATGGCCGCCACTAGTTCAAGTTCAGGATCTGCCAGAACGGTTTTGACCACCTCAAGGCCCATTCTTCCCAAAGCGCCACAAACGGCGACACGGATGCCACTCATATACACTAAACTCCATTAGAAAATTTGAGGACTTCAAAATCCCCGTAACAACGACGCTTGTCTATGTTGCCAGTTGGATCCATTTATTTTAACGCCAAATCCCCAAAAGCCAAAGCCCTAAAACGGTGTGTCTTCTCTGTTTTAACGCTTCTTATATAATGTTTTGTATCAATTTCGGGACGGTTTTGAGGCAGCCGCGGAAGGTTCGGTGGCGGGTTTGACTTTGAGGAGCGAAGACGGGGTGGCTTTGGGCATGGCGCTTTCCTGCGGCGGCGGTGAGGCCAACAGGGGCAAGGGGGCACCGGTTTTGACGAACGTGATTTGTTCGCTCCAACGTAAATCCACGGCGCGAATGGCGGAGCGAAACGCCAGGATTTTTTCGCCAATCAGGGGCAGGCGGGCAACGCGCTGGTTTATTTCCGCATCCAGCACTCCCGCAAAGATCATCAGTTCAGGATAATGCAGAATTACGGAGTATTCCTGTAGCGATTTGCCTTTTTTTGAATTGCGTTCAAGGGGCAAATTCACAAGCTCGATGGCTTTTAGCGGTAGCTTCTGAATTGAGCCGCTTTGTTGCATGAGATGATCAAGGCGTTGCCATTCGTGTTGGGTTAGCTGCACACCCGGTGGAACGATAAGACGAATCAGCGGCTGGCCTTGCGCTGTTTTGTAACGTCCGGGGCGGTATGCATACAGGGCGATGGGAACCGCGCCATAACGACGGTCACTGCCGCTGAAAGCAGCCAGGCTAATCGGCGCAAGCGCTTCAGGGGCGGTATAAATTTCAGCAATCGGTGTTTTTTCAATCACGTTTATATCAAGTCTTGGCGGAAAAACGGAGCGCCTGACATAGACTGAGTCCACAATCGGGAAATGGGCCTTGATTGAATCCGTAATGGCTTGGGGATCCACCTGGTAAATGGGAAGCTTTTGGTAGTCCTTGATAATGGGTCTTACATGACTTGCGCTAAGCAAGTGGTTATGGCGCAGCGTGAAATTCTCTCCGTTAAAGCGCCACAAGGGGTTTACGATTAAAACCCAAACGGTGATGGCCATAATGAAAAACGCGCCGAGATTGGCAATATATTTGAGACGCTTTAACAGTACCCGTCGCCGTTTCTGAAGCCTGCGCTTTTGAATGACCATTTTCTGTCGGCTGCGGATGCGCTCACCGGAAAGCCTGGCTCGTCGCCTGCGCTTAAGCTCATCAAGGGCAATGGGAGTGTAATCGCCTTCTTCAAACTGCTGGGCGTCCTGAAAACGGTTCATGCGGGTTTTGGGCAATGGCAAAATATTGATGTGGCCGTGGGTGCTTTTCACATCATTTGATTTCGCCTTATCAGAGGATTTTGGCTTGTCAGGGGTTTGATCATCGGAAGGGGCCATTGCCAGAGAAAAACCCTTTAGTTAGAAATGGTATTCGAGTTGGCTTGTGATGAGGTTACGATAGACGCGTCAGGGCGGTCTTTAAAATATGTTCAACCAACTGGTCATATGAAATGCCCATCGCCCCAGCCTGGGCGGGTAAATCGCTGAGGTCGGTCATGCCGGGAATCGTATTGACTTCAAGAATATAATACCCGCTTTTGGCCGTCGGGTTTTCAGATACGACAAAATCAATGCGCGACACGCCGTGGCAGTCAGCCGCCTTGTGCGCCTGAAGTGTAATGTCCTGAATTGCCCGGGTGACTTCTTCGCTTAACTCGGCGGGCAAAATGAACTGCGTGAGCCCCTGGGTATACTTGGCTTCCAAGTCGTACCAGTCGGATTTGACCGGGCGCATTTCAAGAATCGGGGTCACGGTCGGGGTGCCGTCAATATCAATGACGCCCACCGTGATGGATTTTCCCCGGATAAATTCTTCGATCATCACGTGATGGCCATAGCGCCCCGCTTCAAGCAGCGCGGCTTGAAGATCTTCTGGTTTTTCCACCTTGCTCATGCCGTAGCTTGAGCCTTCTGAAAGCGGTTTGACAATAACCGGGTAATTCAAACCCGATACGTGATATTTTTCCGGGCAAGGCTGACCCTGCTTCTGGCCCATACTCACGTCACTTCTCTCTATTTCACCAACCTCTATTTCAACGGAGGGCAAGACGGGTAAGCCAGCGGCTGCCAAAACGGCCTTGGTTCTGGCCTTGTTCCAGGTCAGGGCGCTTGCCGCAACACCGTTGCCGGTATAAGGAATCCCCATCACTTCAAGCAATCCCTGCACGCAGCCATCTTCGCCATATTTTCCGTGAAGGGCCAAAAAGGCCAGCTCGATATTTTCCGCCTTCAGCGATTGGGCTAAATTCTGATCCACGTCAATGAGCTTGGCTTTTTCATAGCCAAGACGCTTGAGCGCTTCAAAACAGTTTTTGCCCGAGCGAAGAGACACTTCCCGCTCAGAGGCCATCCCGCCGTAGAGAACACCAATACGGGTGGTTTTGCTTAGTTTGAATTCAGGGGTCGGTTTCATCAGCTTGTTTTTACTTACATCCGGTTTTGAGGTGACGGCATTCATACTGGATCTTTCTTTCGGGGTCTTTCGTTTTCACTCAACGCTTGTATTGACAGCTAAGGGGCTTGCGTCAAGGCCTGCCAGAGCGAGGCCTCTTCCGCTGTTGCGTCTCCCATGAACTTGTTTTCGGGGTGGGTTGAAAGCTGGTAATGTTCCCAAATGGCGAGCTGCATTCGTCGCATCAGGCGAAGCACGTCGAGCGAGCTGCCGTTGTCGTGGTTGATAATAAAATTCGCGTGAAGCGGGCTGATGCGGACACCGCCTTCCACCCAGCTTTTGGCGCCTAACTTATCCAGCAACATTCCGGCGGGCTTATCGGGCAGTGGATTCTGAAAGACGCTGCCGCCATTAGGCTCAATGGGGTGATGACTTTTTCTGAACTGGACGTTTTCATCCATTTTTGCCTTGATCTGATCTTTGTCCCCTTTTTCAAAGCCCATGACGGCGCTCAGCACTACCACTTTTTGAGGGTCGATGTTGCTTTTGCGATAGGCAAAGCCGAGCGCTTCAGGCTCCCAAGTTTCAAGCTGTCTTTTTTCAAGGTTATACAGCGTCACGGATGCAATGACGTTTTGCGTTTCCTGTCTCATCGCGCCAGCGTTCATCCGAATAGCGCCGCCGACGGTGCCAGGTATCCCAATGGTAAATTCCGCGCCAGTCAAGCTTTGCTGTAGGGCCGTTGCCGCTACCTTGGCAAGATGAACGCCTGCGCCAAATTCAAAACGGAAATTACCAAGGGGGTGAACCCAGGTCATTTTTCGCGTAATAAGCGTCAGTCCTGAAATACCTGCCGAGGCGATTAAGGTGTTTCCCCCCCAGCCCAGAACGGTTAAAGGTTTTTGAATACCGTCTTTTTGATATATGTTTTGAAGCACGGCAACGGCTTCTTCAACGGATGCTGGCTGGTAGGCTTCTTCAATCGGCCCACCGATGCGGTAAGTTGAAAATTGATGCCCCATCAGCTGGCGCTCAGGTTTTAATTCCGATGCGGTGATCATATCTGGACTTTCAGTCGTGCTTTGCATGTGTTAAGGGGACCAGTTGCGAAAAAGCTGCGTGATGTTGCCAGCGCCCATCGAGAGAATCACATCGCCCGGCTTTGCAAGGTCCAAAACCCGCTTTCGAATCTGGTTGAATTGTCCTGGTTCAAGCGGCAGATATTCCGCGCGAGTTGCAGGATGTTTAATTGCCTTGCTGAAGACTTCGGCGCTCATACCCTCAATCGGCTGTTCGCTTGCGGCGTAAACATCGGTAATAATGATGTGACTGGCTGCGTCAAAGCAGGTGCAAAAATCTTCCCAAAGCGCTTTTAGCCTGCTGTAGCGATGCGGCTGGAAAACGGCAATCACGTTGCCACCGGTAGCGCGGACAGATTCCCTGGCTGCTTGCAGCGTTGCCCGCACTTCGGTGGGATGATGCGCATAATCGTCGATTAAACGGGCAATGCCCTCTTTAGACGTTATTTCTCCCACCTGCAATTTTCCGACATTTTCAAAGCGTCTGCCCATGCCGGTGAACTTCCGCAAGGCCGCACTGGTTAATTCAAAATCAGCGCCCAGCTGATCACTTGCCGCCACCACTGACAGCGCGTTTGAAAGATTGTGCAGGCCGACAACGTTTAAATGCAGTTCGCCCAGAAGTTGTGATGGAAGCAGCGCGGCTGTTTTCTCCTGTTTGTAGACATAGCCTTGATAGGCGCCAAACCCGTGATGCCTGACGTTTTTAAGCCAGTAAAGCGCGCTTGCGCCTTCAATCGAAAATAATGCTTCAATTTCCGCTGGAGCATCCGATAAGTCACGCTCAGTATAAAAGATTTTCTTCAAGCTTGAAGGGGCTTGTTTTGCAAGCGCCAACGTTTCAGGACAGTCCACTGAAAAGATTACATCGCTGTTGCCTGAAAGCGCATTTAGAAATTTCGTGAACGTCTTTTTAATTGCGGTAAGGCCATCGTGGTAATGATCGGCGTGATCAAGCTCTAAATTGCTGACGATGGTGACATCCGGCGTATACTTGATAATGGTGCCGTCACTTTCATCAAGCTCCGCGATAGACAGGGCGCGTTTGCCGTTTGTTAAGCTGCCAAGCCTGGCGTTTGTTTGCCAGTCCGGCACATTGCCTCCCACCACCACCGTGGGGGAAAAACCGGCGGCTTCCATTGCAAGGCCCGCCATTCCGGTAATGGTGGTTTTTCCGTGAGTGCCTGAAACACCGAATGTTTTTTGATGCGCAAAGGCCTGGCCCTGAAAAATTTCACGCAACAAATCCGAACGATGATAAATCTTCTGTTGTCTTGCAAGGGCCTGCTTGATTTCAGGGTTTTCGGTGTTGATGGAGCTTGAGAGGATGATGATCGCATCAGACGGTAGCTGATCTGCCTGATGGCCCTTATATATGGTTGCACCCAATGATTTCAGCAAATCAGTCTGCTTGTTTTCTGCCAGATCCGACCCGCTGACGGTAAACCCGCTTTCAAGCAGCAGCTTGGCAAGCCCGCTCATGCCGATGCCGCCAATACCGATAAAATGTAGCGGCGTTTTGGTGTCAATCGTTAACGGCGCTTGATTTTCAGAATGGGGAGAGCCCGACGTGTCAGGATCGACTGAAGCGGATATTGAACTCACGGAATAAAACCTTACTTTACGAATAAGCTAAGCGGAAACCGGGTTTGTGGAAGATTTCAATTTGACGTAGTTTTGCACCACTTCTCGATCATCAAAATGAATGGTGCGATCCGCCAGAATCTGGTAATCCTCATGGCCTTTTCCGGCCACAACGATGATGTCATTGGGGTTTGCCAGGTCAATGGCCTGGTGGATAGCCTGTTCTCGATCCGCGTTGACCAGCATGCGTTTGGCGTCAAAGCGCTGAATGCCTGAAATAATATCGGTGATGATTTGCTGGGGGTCTTCCGAACGCGGGTTGTCGGAGGTGACCAGCATCATATCTGCCAGGCGTTCAACGGCGCGGCCCATTTTCGGGCGCTTGGTGGCGTCTCTGTCGCCGCCACAGCCAAAAACGCAAATCAGCCGTCCGCCCGTTGGGGTGACTTGCCTTGCTGCGTTGAGGATATTTTCAAGCCCGTCGGGCGTATGGGCGTAATCCACGATGACAAAAGGCTTTTCGCTTACCACTTCAAAGCGTCCGCGAACGCCCGGCACTTCTTCAATTGCCTTGACGCAATCTTTCAAGGGGATCTCAAGTGCAATGCCAGAGGCCAGCGCGGCCAACGCGTTGTAAACGCTAAATTGACCAGCCAGTTGAAGTTTGACAGGCGACTCACCAACGGGGGTCATCACCGTGAAGGTGGCCCCGGTGATGCTGTATTGAATATCTTTGACGTAGACGGCTGCTTGGGTGTTGTTGAGGGAATAAGTGTAGCGGAAAACGTTTTCGGGACAGGCGTCAATAAAGACTTCCGCTTCATCCGAATCCAGGTTAATCACCGCCGAGCGCTTGCCGTTTTCCGGCTGGAGATTTTTAAACAGCATCGCTTTGGCGTCTCGATAATGTGCCATGGTCTTATGGTAATCAAGGTGATCCTGCGTCAGGTTGGTTAAAACCGCCACATGAAAATCGCAGCCGAACACGCGATGTTGTTCCAGGGCGTGGGAGCTGACTTCCATCACCACGTATTCTTGATTTGCATCGCGCATGGTCGCAAGGATTTCTTGAAGCTCGGGAGCCATTGGCGTTGTATGACCCGTGTTTTCGTATGCGCTTGCGCTTTCATCGCTTGTTTTGGAACTGGTTTTGCGGCTGGTCTTTGTGCCAAGGGTTCCGATTAGGCCCACGGACTTTTTCTGGTGCTTCAAAATCGTTTCGATTAGATGCGTGACCGTCGTTTTGCCATTGGTGCCCGTCACGCCCACCAGCTTTAATTGTTCCCCGGGCTTACCGTAAAATGCGCTGCAGAGTTCGCCCAGACTTTTATAGGTGTTTTCGGCGTAAAAAACCGGCAGCGTTTCAGGCAGGTTTAAGCCAGCGCGTTTGAATTGCTCCAGACGATCCTTGATGACAACAATCGCTGCAGCACCCTGCTTAATCGCTTTTTCCAAATACTGATGACCGTCCGTGTTACTCCCCAGTAACGCCACGAAAATCGAGCCCGGTTTTACCGCGCGTGAATCGCTGGTGATGGCGCTAATTGCAGTGTTACCGGCTGTCGCCAGAGCTTGCGGGTTTTGGAGGCTCAGTGTTTTACAGGCTGCCACCAGTGAGGAGAGGGGGAGTGCTTGGCTCATAAAAGAAGTGCCTTTAAAAAAAGAAAAATTAAATAAATTTAAAGTTTGAATTTCAAAAAATCAATGCGCGGCGCTTTGAAGCGGTTTTTGAGAAGTGCTGACCTCTGTTGTAGACTCCATTTTAGCAGGCTTGAGCCCCAAATAGCCAATGCTTTCCTGTGCGATGGCCTTGAAAATCGGCCCTGCTACGGTTGAGCCCCATGCTTCCCCGATGCCCGGACTGTCGATAACCACCATCACGAGCGCTTTAGGGTTTTCGGCTGGATAATACCCCACAAAAGAGGTATAGACGTTGTTTTCATACCCCCTGCCATTGGCCTTGGGTTTTCTCGATGTACCGGTCTTTCCTGCGACCTCGACCCCTTCCAGCCTTACGGAAGAGGTTTTGGCTTCGCGAATACTTTTTGCCAGGAGTTGGGTCATTTGTGCTGAGGTTTTTTCAGAGAGCACCCGGCGGGTCTGGATGTTTTTCTGGTTTTGGATCACATGCGGCGTTGTCCAGATGCCTCCGTTTGCAATCGCTGCAATGGCTGCTGCCATCTGCATCGGCGTGGCGGCAAGGCCATAGCCGTACCCCAGCGAGGCATGCGTTGATTCATCCCACGTGCTGGGGGCGTGCATAATGCCTGAAGATTCGCCGGAGAGATCGATTTTGGTTTTCTCTCCCATCCCAAAGCCCTTAAGCAGATCAAAATGCTTTTTCTTTGGAATCAGCAGC
This sequence comes from Vampirovibrionales bacterium, assembly GCA_035285165.1. Lineage (GTDB taxonomy): Bacteria > Cyanobacteriota > Vampirovibrionia > Vampirovibrionales > Vampirovibrionaceae > JAYKHP01. The sequence goes on from JAYKHP010000028.1 coordinate 31,615, forward strand.
GAAATTTTCGCACTGGCGATATTGCTGGAGTGGATTAAAAGATAGGTCAGGTCGATCATTCCCGGCGCACCGCGCTTGCCGTAATCGTAATTTTGAATCGTCCAGCCACCAACTTTCATTTTGCCGGTGTCGAGGATTTTGCTTTTTGGCGTGATGACCCCGGTTTCAAGCCCGCAGGCCATCGTGAGGATTTTAAAAGTTGATCCCGGTGGGTAAACATCGGTGATGGCCCAGTTCTTTAATTCCTCGGCGGAGGCTTTGTAGAATTTATCCGGGGCGTAGTTGGGTAAACTTGCAAAGGCCAGCATCTCGCCTGTTTTGGGATCCATCATGATGACCGTTCCGCGCTTTGCCTTGGTGCGCTTAAGGCCAAGCGCAAGTTCTCGCTCGGCCAGGTATTGAAGCCTGGAATCGATCGTCAAAACCACGTCTTCCGCTTTGGGGACATTGACCAGATGTTCAGGCAAAAGATTTTCTGGCTGAATTACATCCCCCCGCCCGCTTAAAATCGCCTTGCCCACGTCCGGTGGGGCTTTTTTGAGGATTTCCTTGGCTGTCTCCTCGATACCCGCGCTCACGTCGGCTTCGTCATTGGCATAGCCCAGTACATGGGCTGCAAGCGTTCCCTGGGGATAGTTGCGCACCGGCTTTTTGGCATAGTCAAGCCCGCTGATGCGGACGTGCTTGTAGATTGGCTCGCCGGTGGTTTCATCATAAAGAGGCTTTGAGGTTTTGGGGTCTTTGGCCAAAAGCGGCACCCGAATTTCCCTTAGTTTTTCAATCACGTCCTTGGAGACGTTCTTTTTGACCGATACGGTGTCCACGTTCATAGAAAGCCTTGTAACCAGGCGGTCTACAGGGATTTTAAGCGCCGGGCTTATGGCGGCGGCAATTTGTTTTGGCGTCAAATCACTGAAATATTGCCGGTGCGCGTAGATATCATAAAGCAGGGTGTCTTGCGCCAGGATAACGCCGTTTTTATCGAGGATTCTTCCCCGATTATAAAGCGATAGCGCCTGGTTTCTTGATTGCTGCGCTTTTCGCTTCAGCCGCTCGGCGTCAATGACCTGGATATAGAGCAGTTTTGCGATAATGGCCACGATGATAAGGGCAAGCAAAAGAAAGATAAACGCATAACGCCCGGGGTAAACGCCGGTTTTATCGCCGCCGTTTTTTCGTTTCCCTTGATCTGCATCGCTATTTTTACCGCGACCGATTTTTTCGGCCGTGACCCGCTTCGGCTTTTTAGAACCGGCATACGAAAGCGTGTCTTTGTATTTACCCTTGCATTTATCTGGGGAGGCTGATGTTTGTCGGCCTCTGGTTTTATTGTCATATGATTGCGTCGGGTGGTGTGGCATTTGAAGGCAGCTTCTCAGGCGGTGTTTTCTTAAAATTGCTTAATAACCATAAACTCGGGGGGAGAGCCCCGGTCGTTTGTTAAAGACATGAATTGTATCCAGCGCCTTTCGCTGAGCCTCTGGAACGTTTATCTCAATGACTTCTTCAGCAGGTTTTAGGTGTGAGAGTTTTGCGGCGGATGCCTCAATGTTTTTGAAGGCCCGAACCCGGTTGAGTTGAACCACCAGGTCTTTGTTATCATCGTTTAAATCGCGGGTTTTTTTGCTGACGTTATTGAGGTGGTTGACCAGTTGAACATTGATGGCGTAAATGCCAAGGGCGGAGAGAACCGCAAAGCAGCAGACGATGCAGCATGCTTTGACCATGGCCTGAAGACGGCGAATTTTTCTTGAGGGCCTGAAATTTCCCTCGATCAGCAGAGGGATGGGATCGACAGGGCTGATTCTGGGATAACGATGTCGGGTCACACGGGAAACTCTCTCTAAAAACTTGTGGCCGTAAAGTCTGATGCTGTGAACACGGAGGCGGTATGATCCAAGAAGGTAAAGCCTGGGTTAAGGAGGCGGGTACTGGTATGAAACCGGAGGCGGTAAGGTGTTCAAAGACCCCTTGTTTACCTGTCCTTCTATTATAGGCAGCCCGCTCGCTAGAATCAATTGTAAGCAATTATTAAGAAACGTCATTTTTCAATACGATTTCTTGTCACTGAATGGTCACATTTCTTGCTGAACCCCTTTTTTTGACCTACTTATGGGCTAATTAATCTTTATGAGTTTTGGGCTGAACCATCTATTTTCGTCTCTCCATTCTCTCCATCTTTTTCTTTCCAGGCTCTCTCTTAGACTTTTCCCGGTTTGAATTTTCTGTGACGGATTACACTGAATCTTTTGCCTTTTGACGCAATTGGTTATAATCCCTGTCGTTAAAGAAATTGTAGGCTAAAATTAGGATCTGAATGAAGGACATTCTCGCAATGCTTCATATGCTGTTACCGAAAGAGGAAAAATTCCATAAGCTGTTGCATGACCAGGGGGTGCAGGCCAGCCAAAGTATTCAGGCGCTTTATGATCTGGTGCATCATAAAGGAGAACCGCAAGTTCTGGCGGCCCAGATTCAGGAAATCAAGAACGAGGCCAAGTCGATTCACGAAAAGCTGATCCTCAGTATCAGCAATACCCTGATTACGCCTTTTGACCGCGAGGATATCCAGGAGCTTTCGGTTGAGCTTTACGATATTCCAAAGAAAGTCAACAAAATTAAGGATCGTCTCATCAATCACAATCTGTCGGACTTTGAGGGCGATCTAATCCAGTTTGTCGATGTCCTCAGGCAGTGCGACAAAAATATGGATGATATTTTAAAAGAGCTTTCCGGCAAGCTGTCCACCAAGAATATCCCCTTTAAGGCAACGCGTCTCAGTGAGTTGGAAGATCAGTGTAACGATCTGCTGGATCAGACGATGGTCAAGTCGTTTGAGAGCGTTTCGGATACCCGCGAGCTGATTCTCCGCGTGCGCCTGTATGAAATGCTTGAGCGTGTTTCGGATTACTATCGCGATGCCGGAAACGTCGCGCTGCGCATTGTGTTAAAACACAGTTAACCTGAAGAAAAGCCTTTGCTTTAGCCAGGTGAGGCGCGGCGGCAATGTCTTATGGTGAGTCGCTTGCCTGTTATTGGATGGCAGACGCCTCTGTTTGAAGGAATTTTTACCTGCACTATGGATCCGACTTTGGGTTTTCTGGTCTTGATTTTAATCGTCATCCTGGCGTTGCTGTTTGATTACGTCAATGGGTTTCATGATGCTGCAAACGCCATTGCCACGCTGGTTTCATCCAAAGCGCTCCCGCCCAAGCAGGCGGTTATTTATGGCGCCATCCTTAATTTTTCAGGAGCGCTGATGGGTGAGGAAGTCGCCGCAACGATTGGCAAAGGGCTTGTGGATCAGACTGATGTGACGTTACCGGTGATTTTGGTCGCGTTGGTTGCAGGCATCTGCTGGAATGTTTTGACGTGGTATCTGGGTTTGCCAACAAGCTCTTCTCATGCGCTTATGGGCTCTTTGTTGGGGGCGGCGTTTTTCGCTTCTCCCACCGGGAAAGACCACATTCATTGGGTCAACTTTTTTGAGAAAGTCATCCAGCCGATGTTTGGCTCGCCCCTGCTGGGGCTGATGCTGGGGTTTTTAATGATGACCTTTCTGGCCTGGATGTTTTTCAGGGTCAAGCTCAATACGGTCAACCGCGTCTTTAAGAAAAGCCAGTTGGTTTCATCCGGCTTTTTGGCCATTAGCCACGGGATGAACGACGCGCAAAAATCGATGGGGATTATCGCCCTTGCGCTGGTGATTTTTTATCATATTCCGGCATCAGAGTTTTCCGTGCCGCTATGGGTCAAAATTGCCTGTGCCACGATGATGGGGCTTGGCACCCTGACCGGGGGCTGGAAAATCATCCACACGCTAAGCAAGAAAATGATTCGCCTGCAACCGATTTACGGCTTTGCCGCCGAGGCGACCTCTGCAAGCATCATCCTCTTGGCCAGCCAGTTCGGGATTCCGCTTAGCACCACGCAGGTGATTTCTTCTTCCATTATGGGCGTGGGGGCCACCAAGCGCTTGTCGGCAGTCAAGTGGGGCATTGTCCAGAATATCCTTTGGGCCTGGGTTCTCACCATTCCCCTCACCTTCCTCTTCGCGGGCCTGCTCATCTATGTCTTCAAGCTGTTCTTTTAAAAATGGCGCCTTTGTCTTTTGGGTATACTGTAGCTTGACGAAATTCTCCGCATTTGGGCCACTATCTTTAAAACTGCTTTCAAAAATTTAATTAAGGAGCTTGGGTCAGTCGATGGACTTTTTTGTGCAACTGGGGCAAAGCCTGATTAACCTGGTTTGGGGCTGGATTAACTGGGTGATTGAAACGATGGGCTACCTGGGCATTGCCCTTCTGATGGCCATTGAGTCCTTCAATATTCCCCTGCCCAGCGAAATGATTCTCACCTCGGCCGGTGTTCTCGTTCATGACGGTAAACTCAACTTGCACTTGGCTGCCTTGTTTGGCGCCCTTGGCTGTGTCCTGGGGTCGGTGCCGTCCTATTGGATAGGCTATTTCGGGGGCCGTCCGTTTGTTCAAAAATACGGCAAATGGCTCCTGGTTTCAGAGCATGACCTCAATACCGCCCAGGTCTGGTCGAATAAATACGGAGATTGGGCTTTTTTCGTCTGCCGGATGTTGCCGGTGGCCAGAACGTTTATCTCTCTGCCTGCCGGTGTGCTTAAAAACAACTTTTGGCGCTTTATCACGCTGACCTTTATCGGATCCTGGATCTGGAGCTATGGCTTGGTGTATGCGGGTGTTGTTTTTGCCGATAATTTGGAAGCCTTCAAGCATATCTGGCACAAGTTCGATTACTTGATTGTGGGGCTGTTGTTTATCCTGGGGGTTCTTTACGTCTGGAAACATGTCAAGCACTTTCAAGAAGCGAGTAAGGATCCCACCCAGTAAGTTCTCAAGACATCCAATTAAAGCGAAACGTCTTGTTTTTGAAAATTCTTGAACTCTATGCGTCAGGTTATTTCAGCAGACTGGTTATTAACGAGCGAGGGCTTTCCCCAGCAATTGCTGATGAGCGATGTTGCCCTCGTCATTGAGGACGGCTGGATTAAAGAGCGCTTGCCGATTGAGCGCTTGAGCGGGGAAGATCAAAAACGGCGGGTGCATTACGCCCAAAGCCTTCTTTGTCCAGGTTTTGTCAATTCGCACAACCATTCTTTTCAGTCCCTTTTAAAAGGCTTCTGCGACGACGCCGATTTTTTCACCTGGCGCGATCAGGCGCTGTATAAATACGCCACGGTTTTAAGCCGGGAGGATTTATACACCGGTGCGCTTTTTGCCTTTGCCGAAATGCTTAAGGCGGGCATCACCACCGTCTGCGATTTTTTCTATATCAATGATCAAGGAAATGATAATGCCAGGGCCATTATGCAGGCAGCGGAAGATTTGGGAATCCGCCTGGTGTTTGCCAGAACCCTTTATGACTGGGATGGCGCGCCAGCCAGATTTCGGGAAACCATTGATCAGGCGCTTGATAACACGCAGGCGCTGATGGAAGAAATTAATCCAAAATACGCCCATAACAAACTTTTTAGCGTTTTGCCAGCGCCGCATAGCCTACATGGGGCAAGCCTACCCCTGATTCAAGCGGGTCGGGATTTAGCCAGCCAGTATGATACAAAATTCCATATGCATATTGCGGAAGGCCAGTACGAGCGGCAGATGATGCTGGATAAATACGGCCTTTCTCCGATTCGCTATCTGTATGAACATGATCTGCTGAACGAGCGGTTGGTGGGCATTCATTGCGTGTGGCTTGATGATGCCGATATCGCCCTGATGGCCCGGCAACAAAGCGCGCTTTCTTATAATCCTTCAAGCAATATGTTTTTGGGTGATGGCATTACCAGGTTGAGGGAAATGCTTGAAGCGGGCATTTCCGTATCGCTGGGCACCGATGGCGGCTGTAGCAACAATCGCGCCTCGATTATTGAGGAAATGCGCATGGCAAGCTTGCTACAAAAAGTAAAATGGTGCGACGCCACGGTCAGTAATGCCGAAGACATGATTATTTCGGCGACACTTTGTGGCGCCTCCGCGCTGAATTTACCCATTGGATCGCTAAGCCTTAATCGTCTTGCTGATATCACGGTTGTTGATCTTAATGATCTTTCCATGCAGCCGACGCAGAATATGGTGAAAAACCTGGTTTACGCCAGTCAGCCGAGCGCGATTAAAGCCGTGTATGTCCATGGGAAAAAAGTGCAGGAAAACGGCCAACTGCTGGGAGTTCCTGAAGCCAAAGTGCTTGAAAAAGTCAGGCACACGACAAAAAACTGGCGTTAGCGGCCAGGGATTTATCCTGAAAAATGGGTTTACTTAGGCCATGGTACTCATAAGCGCCTGAAGCTGTCCGAGCATTTGTTGTAACTGAAGCACCATCTGCTGGCTTACACCACCGCCTGCTGAGGGTTGTTGGAGTGACTGGGTGGCGATGCCGCCTGTAGCTGGAACGCCCAGTGCAGGGGCGCCAAGACCTGTTGCGCCTAGTGTGGGTGCGCCAAGGCCGCCGCCTTGTGCCCCAAGGGCTGCCGTTAACTGACCGAGCAAAGGTGCTATGGCTGCGCCTGCACCACCTAAGCCACCGGCTGCGCCGGTTAGAGTGCTAAGCTGAGCCAGAAGGGCTTGCTGTTGCAGCAATGCCTCCTGCTGCTTTCGGACATTGTAACTGTTGACAAGCTGGAGTGCCCCTGCAACCTGGCCTTGCGCGGGCGCCATCTGGAGGCTCAGGTCGGAGAGGAATTTAGCGTTGGCGGGACTTCCCGTCATGGCGATTTGCGTGTTGGCGGCCGCCTGGGGGCCGGACAATGCAAATTTTGCCAGTGATTCGGTCGCAAACGATCCACTTGTAAGACTGCCGATGTTTAGGGACATAGTCGAGATGCTCTCTCAATTAAATTGGGGAAAGAAAGTATATATAAATAAAAACAAATTTATATGTGAAATTGCTTATTCGCGATGGCTCACACGCCGCCCTGCATCGCTCCCATCAGGACGTCCCTGAATTGGACGATGAGCGCAACGAGGCTCTGTAGGGGGTCTGCGCCTGTAGGGCCTGACGCCTGGTTGACGGCGACGTTAGGAATGGAAAGGGTTTGGATACCGCCGGTTTGCGTACCCGGGATATTGTTAATGGTGGCGACCGGGGTGTTGGTGCCAATACCGAGTCCGAGTTGGGGCTGTGTGGGGATGGCCGGTTGTAAAGCGCCGGGCTGGGCTGCCAAAGGTTGTCCAACGGCAGCGGCTCCTGGCTGGATAATCGCGCCGCCCTGCAAGGCTTGGACTTGCTGTTGCTGAAGCATCTGGGCCTGTTGAAGTTCTGCCAAAGATAAAGCTGCCTGCTGTTGCAACGGCTGCATCAAGCCGGTCATCATCTGGAAAAAGTCGCGGTTTCCGCCCAGGGGGTTAATATCAGGGCTTAAAGCCATCTGACTATCCAGTGGCCCGCTCAAGAAGCCTGTTAAGGTGGACAAGGCCGCCGGACTGAAACTTGAAAGGTCCCCACCCGTCATTGCGGTTTGTGGGGTTGTTGTTAAAGAGGGAATGGCCGTCTGGGCGCCAAGGCCTGATACGGGGGCTACCATAGGAAAGGCTCCTGCATAGAGGATATCAATGGGGGCTTTTTTTAATGGCTCTCTTGTCCGCTTTATCGCTAAAACGGATTACTAATAAAATAAAAACAATTTATATCCCCGAATTGCCTTTTTATACGGCTCCCTGATTAAACGTTTGCCCCGGATGCGTCATTAGGCCTCTCTAAAGCAAATGGGCCTAGCCATTGTCCGTTTTCGTCCCGTTCAAACCCACTTAGGTAAAGCAGATTGGGCAAGTAAAGGTCTTCCTGGCCATCTGACGTTAAGGCTTCATCTGAGGCATTGGCCACCAGCGCACGAATCACGCTCTGGGCCATTTCCTGTTCCACCAGTGAAGCATCGCTTGTGGGAGGAGTGCTTGCCTTGCTCATCAGGTTGGAAATCAAAACGCTATTGGGCGCGTTCTCATTGTTTGACAGTCCCGCATCAGCAAGTGCCTGGGCTAAGATATCTTTCCGGGACTGATCCAGGCGGCTGAGGTAATCTCCCTGTAAAAGCGGTAGGGGCATGAGGCTTCCTTGGCCAAGCAATTCCGGTAACCATTGGGAAAGGGCGCTAAGCGTTTCCTGATCGCCCTGGTGGAGCAGGTACATAATGGTTTGCCCGAATTGCACCTCGTTTAAGCCCGCTGTTTCCCAGTCGGACATCAAAGAGGAAACGTCTGGCGTGTTGATAGTCTCTTGGCCTGTGTCGGATTCCGGATCTTTTAAGAGATGTGAAAGCAACGTATCAACCGCTTTTTGGGTGGCGCTTTGACTGCTGGCCTGGCTGCCCGGTAATTGGTATTGGGGAAATGCCTGAAAGGGATCTTGGACTGATTGGGCCTGGGTGGGGACATTTAAACCGCCGCCAAGTGGCATGCCTGAGGCCATGCCCGGAAAGACCTGCCCCATCATCTGGTACATCATCAGCATCATCATCATTTGAAGCATGGTGCTGGTGGTGTTGGCACCTGCCATAGCACCGTTTGATGCCAAAAGCTGCTGAAGCTGGCTTAAACTTTGATCTTGCGAAGCGCTGCTGTCATTTACTGTTGCGCTGCCGTATTTTTCAGGGTTGGCCTTGTAATCTTTCAGCCAGCGGCTATGCTCGCGAAGTTGGGAATTGGCCATATTCATAAAATCGTTTGACATTGCGGTTTAAATAACCCCTCATTGCCCATCATGCAGTTAAGCTTGCCGTTAGCGGCGCATGGCCTGACATTGTTTTCCTCAGCGTGTTCTTCCTTTGCCTTTATATCGGCTTTTCAAGCTGAAACTTGAATCATGGACGCCGCAGGCCCTGAAAGGAAAACCGATCTGTTTTCTCCCGCAACCGCCATTTAGTGGTGGATTTGGCCTGAATAAACGCTGAGCTCCTACAAACGATGAGGATATGGACTTTTTTGGAAATCTGCCGATACAATAAGGTAACCTAACGGACAAGGTTGATAGAGATAAGCTGGATATGAATCCAATGGTTCACCAAAAAGCCTTTACGCTCGCGGAGTTGCTGATAGCTCTGGCGATTTTAGGTGTGATTGCCACGTTTACCATTCCCAAGGTGTTGACGGCGAATCAGAATGGCACGTTTAAGGCCATTGGAAAAGAAACGGCGGCAATGCTTGCCTAAGCGCACCAGATGGCCCAGCTAAACGGGACGTTAAATGCCAATACCACTTGCGCGGACTTTACCCCGTTTCTAAACTATGTCGCCATTAAAACCACAGGACTGGTGGACAGTTATCAAACGGATGTGGCAACCCGAAGCTGTGCCTCTTATACGTGCCTTCTCTTGCATAATGGTGCGGTGATTCATTTTGATCCCACCGTTTCTTTTGGTGCAACCGACTCGTTGCGCCTCATTTGGTGGGGGGTTGACCCTGACGGGAAGGTAACGGGGGGCAATCAGGGAAAAAGCCTGTTTTTATACCAGTACTACGACGGCAAGCTGCGTTCTATAGGCGGGATTATTCCGGGTAGTCAGGAGGTAGGCTATACCTATCCAGGCCCCTGTGAAAGTTGCGAGCCGAATTGGTTCAGCTGGAATTAGGCAACCCTAACGACTATTATTGGGGGGATTTGACGCGGGTGGTGATTTCTTGAATCTGCTGGGCCAAGCTGGGATGGCGATCCAGTTGCTCTTTCATTTTTTCATAAGCGTATAAAATCGTCGTGTGCTTCCTGCCGCCGAGCAAATCGCCGATTTTAGGGAAACTGGCTTCCGTCAGGCTGCGCAAAATATAGATGGCCACCTGCCGCGCGTGGGAAACATCCTTGGCGCGCGACGGGCTTTTTAAATCATCAGCGCTCAAATGGTAATATGCCGCCACAATTTCAATCATCCGATCCTTGGAAATCTGGGCGATGCCTGCCTGCCCGGTGCCAAGAATCTGTTTGGCGCTTTCAAGATCAAGAATCGTTTTGGTGAGCATTGAAAAGGCCGTCACTTTATTCAGGCCGCCTTCCAGCTCGCGGATGTTGTTCGGGTGCGAATCTGCAATCAATTGCAGCACTTCGTCGGGCACCTGGAAATGATCGCGCTTGACCTTGTTTTTTAAAATCGCCAGGCGGGTTTCATAATCCGCAGGCTGAATGTCGGCCATCAAGCCTGATTCAAAGCGGCTTTTCAGGCGCTCGGTCAACTGCGCGATATAACGCGGTGCGCGATCGCTTGAGAGGATAATCTGTTTCCCTGCCTGGTGAAGCGCGTTAAACGTGTGAAAGACTTCTTCCTGCGTGCGTTCTTTTCCTTCCAGAAACTGGATGTCATCAATGATTAGAATATCGATTTTGCGGTAACGATCGCGAAACGCTTTTTGGGTTTTGTTCATCAGCGAGGCAATCAGCTCGTTGGTAAATTGCTCAGCGGTCACATAGCGGACGATCATTTCCGGATGGTTCTGATGGGCATAGTGGGCAATGGCTTGCATCAGGTGGGTTTTGCCAAGCCCCACGCCGCCGTATATAAAAAACGGGTTGTATTGCTCCGCGGGGCTTTTTGCCACGGCAACGGCCGCCGCATGGCAAAAGCGGTTGCCTTGACCCACCACGAACTGGTCAAACGTGTACTTGGGATTCAAATTGCCTTGCAAGGTCTTGGGCGTCCAGACGGCTTGCTTTTTAGGGCTTTTGGCCCGCGATAGGGCATCAGCCTCTTTGGCATGACTGTCTTCATCAAGCTGTTTGAAACCGCCTTGTCCATCGGCACTGGTGGGAGCTTCCAAAGCGGGGTCAGGAATACTTTCATCCACGTCAATCTGGATGATCACCATTCGCTCAAGCCTTGAAGAAAAAGCTTCGGTTAAAAGCGCGCGATGCTTCTTGAGGATATGATCCCGCGCGTACTCGTTATTGACGGCAAGCAGCACCCGGTTGGATTCAACGCCTCGAAACTGCAAGTGCCGAATCCACATTTCATAGCTTGGCTTGCTGATTTTAGCACGCAGACACGTCAGCACGTTTTCCCACAGGCTTTGTGAGTCCTGATTGGCCTGCGATACCGTCTCAATCGTCTCAATCACCCCTGTATCGTCAATAAGATCATTCTCATTGGTGAGGAGCAAGTTTTCGCCAACAAACTGGGGGCTTCTTGGGAGTTTCTTTTTATCGGATGACAGCAGCGGCTTTCGCGCATCGATTTTTGAATAGGGCTTGCTCATAAAGGGAACAGGACACCACACACTTGATATTACGGAATCGAAATAACAGGCAGCGCGCTGCTACGCTTTCTCAGGATAAATCATGAATACTCGAGAGGTATCCTGGCACTCACCTGGCGCTGCTTTAAATTAAGATGATTTCAGCCGGGGAAGAATATGATGGGCAAGACGTAAAACTCACCCCGTTAAACTCTTCTCTCTCTTGATTCTCTTCTTATCATGACGGACTGAATGTTGGGCTGAAGATTGAAAATCTGAAGTTCTCAATACTGGCGCTAACCGATTTGGAGATTTTATTTTAGAAATGTTCTTCTTACGACTTACAAAAGTCTAGCAAAAGCGGGGCCATTTTAAAGGCTGGGTATCGAAGCTTTTACATTAAGATTTTTTACCCAAAACCTTGACAGCTCTTAATCCTGCGCTTGCCGCCGATATCCTCCGGCTTGCATGAGGAATGCCTTTGGTTTAACTTATTCCTTCAGGTTTATACAAGAGTGTCCCGCCCGCCACGGCCTTGTTTTACAAAGCCCTGAGCAAAAGCCTCGAATACAGCCATAACAGGGCCGAATATTGAAAGCTTTCCTATTGCAGCGGCCTCGAATCGGTTGAAAACGCTTAATTTTAGGAGTATCCGGTTATGAAACGCACTTTGGAAGGTACACAGCGCAAACGTCGCCGCGTCAGTGGTTTTCGCGCCCGCATGGCCACCCCGGGCGGCCGCCGCACGCTGAACAGAAGGCGCGCCAAGGGGCGTCATAAAATCGCCCTCTAGGCGCTTTTAGCCGCTTCCTTCCCTCAAATGCTTCCCAAAGCGGCCCGGCTTAAAGCCCGCCATTTATTCGCCAAAGCCTTGAACCCCCAGATTGGTTACCATCTGGGGTCTTCGCCTTTTTTTAAGATATTGGCCGTCCCCCACGGACAGGCTTATTTAGAGTCTCGTGAAGTCTCTGGGCAAGACAGCCTGCCGCTGCCCCGCTTTGGCTTTATTGTCAGCAAGAAGGTGGATAAGCGGGCGGTTATCCGAAACCGGCTTAAGCGCCGTTACCGGGAGATTATACGAAACCAAGTCCTGCCAGGTCTTTCCAGAACAAGGCTTTCTTTAGGGCTCAGGCAATACCGGGCTATCGTGGTCATTGTTCGTCAGGCCAGCGTGAGGGCTGATTTTGCGCTTCTGGCCGAACATTTGCTGAAGCGCTTGCAATAACCTTGCAACAATTTACAGGGAACGCGCTTTACTGAAGCGCCTATTTATAAAACAATAGCGCTTGTTAACCCACCTGTTGACGCAAGTGATTAACTGCCGGCCCTACAGCAGTAATTTGTCACAAAGTCGTGCTTCAATCCCTTTTTCTTGCTTTAATAAAGCTTTATCAGGTTCTGACGTGGCCGATTTACCGGCTTTTACCCCGGATATGCCGCTTTGAACCCAGTTGTTCCCGCTACGCTTATGGGGCAATTGAACAACACGGCACATATCACGGCGTCTGGCTGGGTCTTAAGCGCATCGTCAAATGCCATCCGCTTCATCCGGGCGGTTTTGACCCTGTTCCACCTCTTCCTGTTAGTAAAGAGCAACACAAGGCGCCACAACAAGAGACGGGCACACAGACAAGCAAGACATAAGAATCACGCTTCAAAGGAGCTTTATTCGTGGAAATTTTCAGTAACGCCATGCTTTACGCCTTAACGACCCTCCAGCAATGGGTGGGCAGCTATGGCTTGGCCATCGTTCTTTTAACCGTCGGTATCCGTTTGCTTTTATGGCCCATGAATAGCCAGCAAACCGTCTCGATGCGGAAAATGCAGGAGCTTCAGCCAAAGTTGAAAGCCTTGCAAGCCAAGCATAAAGACGATCCGGTCAAAATGCAGCAGGCCGTGATGCAGTTTTATAGCGAAAACAAATTCAATCCGATGGCCGGCTGTTTGCCGATGCTGGTTCAGTTGCCGATCTTTATCGGCTTGTTTGCAGCACTCAACAGCCCCGAGTTTCTGGTCAAGACGGCAAACGAGCATTTCTGGGGTATCGACAGGCTATACCATACCCTCTATACCAAGGCGGGCGAGCCGCTGGATGGCAAGTTCCAGGTCGAATCCAAGGACAAGTTCAGCTCGGCCAATATGGCGGAATTGACCATGAAAGACGGGACGGTCGTCGAGCAGCATGTGGCCGATAAAAACAATATCGTGCAGGCCTTCCCCACCCCGATGATTCCCGGTCGTCCCATTCGCCTGGTTCTGAATTTAAAGGCCCTGGGCATTGATGATGCCGCCCAGCAGTCGTATTACAAGCAACACCTGCAATCGGTCAATTTGCTTCTGGTCAACAACAACAGCAAGGAGCTTGAACAGGTTACGTTCAAGCCGATTTTAATGACCGATAAAAGCACGCAGTTTTCGGTTTCAGTGCCCACGCTTAAACAACCCAGTGAAGGGCTTGGCATTAACCTTGATGTTCTGGTGCTGATTATTCTCTATGGCATTATGACGCTGTTGTATCAACGCGTGATGACCCCCAAGAAGAAGGCGCTTGAGGCCACCGCTGAAGCGGCCCATGATCCGCAAGGGGAAGCGCAGGCCAAGATGATGAAGTTTTTGCCGCTGATGTTTGTGGCGATGATGTTCTTTATCCCGATGCCCGCAGGCGTTATGCTGTACCTGGTGGTGACCACGGCAATGATGTTTATCCAAACCGCCTGGGTGAATTACAGTATGGATCGCCAACTGGGACATACCGCGCCAAAGGCGTCGGATCAGATCATTGAAATCAAGGCGAAGTAAAATTTTCACTCTTGAATACAAAATAAAGCTCCTGTTTTCTTTATCAGGAGCTTTATTTTTTTGTTAAAACCGCGCCGAAAAAGCCGTCTTGCGTTGATGTAATGGGCTGCTGATGGGTTTCAACCCATCGCCACTCAGGATTCGACGCCAGAAATGACTGGATGACATTCTGGTTTTCAAGCGGGTCAAGGCTACAGGTGCTATACAATAATCGTCCATCCGGCTTTAGCCACTGGCTTGCGCGCGTCAGAATTTCAAGTTGAATTTTGGCGTATTGCGTCGCTTCCGCTTTTCGCCATTGTACGAGTGTGTCGGGCTGGTGATGAAGTGTGCCAATACCAGAGCAGGGCGCATCCACCAGAATGCGATCAAAACGAAGCGTCGTCTCGGGTTCCCACACAAGTGCGTCGGCCGTGATAATTTCCACGCAATCGGCACCCAGTCGCTTGCAATTTTCGCGTAAGCGCTCGCTACGCCTGGGATTGTTTTCAACGGCAAGAACACGACCATCGTTTTTAATTCTGGCTGCAATATGCGTGGTTTTAGAGCCGGGAGCGGCGCAAAGATCAAGAATCATTTGGCCTGATTCCGGTAAAAGCCATTGTGTTACCAGTGCCGAACTCAAATCCTGAACGTAGACAAGCCCTTCTTCAAAGCCTGGCAGTTGCGCTGGCGAGCCGCTGAATTTCTGGATTCGGATACATTCGCCAAGCGGCTCTGAAGCGCTGAATTCAATCGCCTCGCTTTTTAACGTCAGGGCGTATTCCTCGGGTGAAATCTTGATCGTGTTTACGCGAACCCAAAAACCATCAGGCGCTTGCTCACTGGCAGCTTTCATTTCTAAAAGCTGCTCTTCGCTGAAGATACCCGATAAATGCTGCGAAAACGGTTTTGGCCATAAAGGAACAACGGAGATGGCTTTTTTAAGCCGAGCAAGCCTCTCAGGTTCGGCTGCAGCAGATAAAACCGCATGCAGTTGCTTTTTGTTTCGTGTATCCAGTTTCACCAGTTCGGCAAGTTCAAGCGTGCTTGCAATTGCCGCGTAATCCGGCACGCTATTCAGCCAGAGCAGTTGAAAAAATCCCATGCGCAGCAGCAAACGCGCCTTGACATCCAGCGGCTTTAAAAGTTGCTTGGTTTTAGAGGCCGAAAATTCGTTATCGAACTTCTCAAAGCGATTTAATCCCCACAGTATTAATGTTTCCAACTGAAACCATCGCCTGGCAATTCCATAGGTAAGGGCGCTCACAAAGGCTTTATCCTGTGGCGCGTTAAAATTGGGGAATAAACGCTCCAGCGACTGATCCAGTTTTTCGCGTTTATGGTCAGGTTCAAGCGTCGCTTTAAGGGCTGAACGCTCCAAGGGCAGTAACACGTTAAATGCGACTGCCCTTGGCGTTTGAGTGGTTGCTTTGGCTCTCATTCTAGGGGTTAATTTTCTGAACGGCGAAGGCCCATGATCCGCATTGCGTAATATAAGACCTGAATCAGCGAGTAAAGAGCCGCTGCAACATAGGTCATGGCGGCTGCGGTCAATACTTTTTTAGCGGCGGGCACTTCGTTGACGGTTAAATAATGGCCGTTGGATAAAATGGCAAGCGCGCGGCGGCTGGCGTCAATTTCAACCGGCAAGGTCACCACCTGAAACAGCAGGCTGGTGCTGAAAAGAAGCAGACCTCCCCAGGCGAGCATATACGCCCAGTCCGGTACGATTTTACTGGTAAAGCCGATGCCAAGAGCAATCATCAGGAGAATTGGGCCTAAATTGCTGCCGATATTAACGGCAGGCAGAAGCGCCGAGCGCCAGACGACGGGCTGATAGCCCTTGGCGTGCTGGATGGCGTGGCCGACTTCGTGGGCGGCAACGGCAATTCCCGCAATGGAACGGCTGTTAAAGTTGCCTTCGGATAATCGTACCGCTTTTTTCATCGGGTCATAGTGATCGCTTAACTCGCCGGGCGTTAGTTCCACCGGAATATTATGCAACTGGTTGTCGCGTAAAATCGCTTCGGCCACTTGCGCGCCGGTGTAGCCACGGGCAGACATCTGCTCGGAATATTTCGAGTAAGTGTTTTTAAGCCACATCTGGGGAATGAACGCGAGGCCCATCCCGATCAAGGACACCAGCATAAAGCCCGGATCCATATAAAACATTGTTCAACTCCTCAGGAATTTTATTTTCTGTTTAGCTGTTTATGCGGTTTAAGCACTACTAAAGACGCTTTTTCAGACGAACGGTTCCAAAAATATCAGACGCTGACTTCAAGTGCGGCTTCAAATCGCTTGTCGTGAATGACGCTTAGACCGTCCTGTACGGTGATGACCTCTTTTAGGGCATTTCTGGCCCAGTCCGCTGAAGGCATATCCTTTTTACCGGCAGGTTGCAGTCGCTGGATCAACAGATAGTTTCCATCGCCTGCGGCCACAACAAGGCCTTCTTTGATCATAAGGCAAATCTGTCCGGGACGGTCATTTTTAAGAATTTCTTTAGCATGCTCAGGCGCGTGGTAGGCAGATGCTTCAAGCAGTTTTATCCGTTGCCCTTCAAAGCTGCAATAAGCGCCAGGGGCGGGGTTGTACGAGCGGATTTGCCTATGGATTAAATCGGCGGGCGACTCCCAGTTGATGGCGGCATCCGTTTTCTCGGCCTTTGGCGCATGGGTGGCTTTTTCATGAGCCTGGGGTCTTGGGGTTAATTCACCGGCAAAATGTCTTGCCAGTGTTTCCACCAGAAGAGGGCCGCCCGCCTCAGCCATTCTCGTCATCAATTGGCCGGTCGTTTCGTTTTCGCCAATTGGCAGGACGGTTTTTAAAAGCATATCGCCCGTATCCACGCCAATATCGGTGAGCATCGTGGTAATGCCGGTTTCGCGCTTGCCTTGCAGGATGGCCTGCTGAATGGGGTTAGCGCCTCGAAGCTCAGGCAGAAGTGAGGCATGTACATTAACCGTTCCTTTTTTGGGGATGTCCAGTACCTCTTGCGATAAAATCTGGCCAAAGGCGATGGTGACAAAATAATCAGGCGCCTGTTCTTTTAGCCAGGTGAGCACCTCCTGATCTTTCCTGAGTCTTGTGGGTTGCAGTACTTTAAGACCCACCGCCTCGCCGCATTGCTTGATTGGGGTGGGCAGAAGCTTTTGCCCGCGGCCTGAGGGCCTGTCGGGTTGAGATACGACCCCCAGGACTTCAAAGCGAGAATCGTTCAGAAGCGTTTGGAGGGTGGGTACGGAAAATTGAGGCGTGCCGAAAAAAATCACGCGAATGGGCTGTGTCATCGAGAGAATGTCCTACTAGGCCAATTTGGCCAAGGCGCCTTGAACAAGATTCAGCACCAGAAAGAGAACCATCGGCGAAAAATCAATGCCGCCAAAGGGAGGGATAAGTCTTCGGAAAGGCTCTAAAACCGGCTCTGTAATGGCGTCAATCGTTTTCCATGGCTGTTTATACCAATCGATATTGGGCAGCCAGGACAACAAAATCCGTCCGAGCAGAATCCATTTGAAGACCTCGATCACAAGAATAAGTAGGGTGAAAATATTTTGCACAGGCAAACTCCATAACGTGAACGGGACTTTTTGGGGTTTGTGATGTCTCTGCGCAGGAATGATCTTCGGCAGACATCAACCTTATTTTAGCCGTGGCGAGAGGTTTGCAGGATGCCTGCAAATTCCTGGCTGATGGTGTCACCGGTCGGGATGAGTTCTATCAGCCTGAACAGAAGCTTTCTCAGCTTTTCGTTGTTCTGGTTAAACACTTCGATGACTTCGACGTGGCTGACGGGAGGAACACCCTCAACGCCGGTGTCGTAATCGGTAATCAGCGAAATATTCAGCGGATCCATTTCAAGCTCTTTGACCAGATGGACTTCCGGGTATTGCGTCATGTTGATGACTTCCCAGCCTTGATCGCGGAACCACTTGGATTCTGAGCGGGTGCTGAAGCGGGGCCCCTGGATGACGACGATGGTGCCGGTGGGATGAACCGTAATGCCGCAGTCCTTGCCCGCCTGAACCGCCAGTTTTCGGAGTTCTTCCGAGTACGGATCGGCTGCGCTGACGTGCGTGGTGAGTGGGCCGTCAAAGAAGGTGTCTGCTCGGCCACTGGTGCGGTCAACGTACTGGTCGCAAATGACAAAGTCACCGGGTTTTACGTCTTTTTGCAGGCTGCCTGCTGCGCAAGGGGAAATAACGCGCTTGCAGCCAAGGGCTTTCATCGCCCAGACATTGGCACGGTAGTTGATTTTGTGGGGCGGCAGGCTGTGGTCTTTGCCGTGGCGAGGCAAAAAGGCCACTTTTTTCCCGGCAATCGTTCCCAGCATAACCTCGGAGCTTGGGCAACCATAGGGGGTTTCCACTTTGACGCTTTCAACGTCATCAAGGAAGCTGTAGAAGCCCGAGCCTCCAAAGACGCCGATTTCGGCCCTGACTTCGGGTTTCCCATCATCAAAGCGGTTAAAGTTGAAAGCGGACATCGGGGAAGCTCCTTTATAAATCATTTCAAGCAGTGGGCTTTAGTCGATTGGAAGAACGCTAAGACCCTGAGGCATCGTAAGAAAAAGCCCCCCAAAAAGCAATCCTGTGGCTGAAGTCGATGTTTCTTTATGAAGAACTGATTATTGTAATATCGACTGCTCGGATGTTTCCGGTTCAGTCTTGTCGACTGGTAGTTCAGGCGTCACCTGGCTTTGCATCGTCTGAATCGATTCCATCAGGCTTTTGCATGTGTCTTGATCTTTAACCTTGAAAACGACCTCCTGAAGCTGCTGTGAGTTTTCAGGCAGATAGTGAATGGAGTAAAACATGTTGCTGATGGTTTTGGGTTTGATAAGTTTGTTTCCAACGGCATTCCCGACAACGCTCAGTCCAAGCGAGGCTGCAAGGGCTACTGGATTCGGCCCCGCCAAGGCGAACCCCCCATAACGTTTGCTTTGAACGGTTCCTTTATAACCTGTCCGGCGAATATCCCGCTTGGGAATAAAAAATTGAGAGCCTCTTGCGTCTTCGAATATAACGCCGTCCGACGTAACCTCAATCGTCCCGATGGCAGGGCCCGATGCAAAGTCTGCAAACCCGCGTTGGTAGTCCACGTCATCAAAAGATTCTGCCAATCCTACCGCTTGAAGGGTAACGAGGAACGTGAAAAGTAGCCAAAGAGCAAGAACTCTAGGCCAATGCCGGGATAAATGACGCATATGAACATCCTCAAAAAAGCAAGAGCAACAAATCAATACTGAAAATTTACCGAACTCTACTATGGAATGGCTTGTCATACCATTGATTTGAATCCCCTATGAAGATTTGGATCATCTGTAATATACGCCTGATAGCATTGTGGTTTTATGTCTGAAACCTTTCCCAAAGAAAAAGCAGTGTCGCTTGCGGAGGCCTACTCTTCAAACAACACTGCAATCTTAATTTCAACCAAGTCTCCAGGAACTCTTTACTAAAGCATCTTATTAAAAGATGGCAGAGCGCCGAAGAGGCTGTAGTTGAAAATAATTCTCAACTGACAGGATTATAGTAGCTTACTTGAGAATAATTTGCAACTGGTATTTTCAATCTCCTGTTCTCGAATTAAATGCCCACAATCTCCCTTTACATTCGCCCTGGCTCTGGGGTATACTCCCGTCACAGGGACGGCGGCAGTCCACCTGTCGCGTTCTAGCCGCCAGTTCTGGCCAGTTCTGAAGAGAGTACTGAATCAGGCCTTTGCTAAAATGGCAGGCTCGATATGACAGACCGCTCTCAGGCCGCTTCCTCCCTAAAATTTAAAAAATGCTTATTCCTCAGTAGCTCAATGGTAGAGCATGCGGCTGTTAACCGCAGGGTTGTAGGTTCGAATCCTACCTGGGGAGCATTTTTTTGCGAATTTTGGGGAAATTGAGGGGCTATTGATTGACAGTGCTACAATCCATGGGGTTTATGGGTTTTATGGAGAAATCATCATGTCTGTTAATCTTGGCGGTAATGGCGCGCTTATAGTTACTGGATTCCAGGGCTTTCCCGAAGGTAAAAATTTAAAGACTGACAAGGACGCCTTAAATAGTGAAATGTTACGTGCCGGTTATAGAGGAATTAGCACATCCGATAGGTCTGATGAGATTTTATATTTGCCTCCTCTGCCAAGCATGTTTTATTTCCTCTACACACAGCGTGTGCCCACTCAGAAAGAATCTATAGAAAACCGCTTTTATCACATGTATCGTGATGGAGCCGCACGACTAAGCTTACAGGCTTGAGCTTGAGAATTTAATGAAAACTAAAAAGCCGCTTTCGCGATGGTGCGATAAGCGGCTTTTTCAGGTGAGGAGTGTGACGCCTTCCTTGGTTTCAAATCGGGCCACAAGCTCTTCCATCCACTGTCGGTAATAGGCACGGCTTCCGAATTTCGGTTGGGCTCGGCTGCTGATGAGTGGTGCCGAGAGAGGGCCTGTCGAGCTGGCATTTGCCGTCTCGTTCAAAAGGCCCGACTCAGAAGCGCTGCTCGAAGGGGTGTTGGCAGCGATGGCACGGGTGGCCTGGGCTGCCGATCTCGGGTTCAGGGCTTCTGCGGGGAAGGGCGTCAGAGGCTTTGACTGACGCGCACTTTGCGGGGCGCCGACAAGCGCCAGGGGGTTATCGCCAACCGAAAAGAGGGTTGGCTGCTTTTGGTTTAGGGAAACTTCATCGACCATGACATTACTGACCACCTGGGCCAATTGGCCATCGTCAAGTCGGGTCACTTCATACAGTCTTGCTGGCTGGCCATCGCTGGTACGGTATTCCATTAAAGGAACATTCCACCGGCTGCCAAACCAGAGGGCGTTTTCATCAACGGATAACCCAAGCGGATTAAAGCTTTTAAGCCAAGGGGCAGCTTCAATAACCGGCTTGACCGCCTGGGCCGCAAACTGAATGGCGGCTGTGTACCAAAGAGGTTGGGGCGTTACCATATCCAACGGCTGCTTTAAAACCGTCTGGCTGTTTGGAAGATAGGCGTAGCGGGCAATGGCGTTCGGCGTGCGCAAACGCTCGTCGGATTCGGCAATGGCCTGAATGGCAATCGGTAGCTCGGAGGCTGGCCTGATGATGCGAGAATAAGCCTGAAGCGTATAGTCTGGTTTTTCTAAAGAAGCCCCGTTATTAAAAGCGTCCTTGCTTTGCGCTTGTGCAGGGCCTACTGATTGACCGATAGAAGATTCTGCCTGGCCCTGGAACTTGCCAATGCGGCTTAAGACATCAAACGGGTTTTGCTGATAATTGGTTGTGGCAAGCGTATTTTGAATTTGTTCGGCAAAGGTTATGGTTTTTGCCGGGAGAGTGCCTTGAAAGGCTAACGGTGCAGTGGCAAAACGATTTTTATCAGTTTGCGATTGGCTCAAGGCTAGCTTTTCAAAAGGGGATAAACGAAGCGTCGCCGACGGGGCATCCTGAGCTTGAGACTCCAGGCCGCTGCTATTAAAGGGCTGGGTCGTCTCGGCCATTGAGGGTACTTCTGCGCTAAAGGCAAGCGGGGTTGTAATGGCGGGATGAACATCAAACACCATAACGCTATTGCCTGCGTTCCAGCGGTTGGATGAAAAGCGAAAACCAATAGAGGAAGACTTCGTGGGTGTTGTCGCAGTTGCCTGTGAGGTTTTATTCTGGCTTGAAGAAGCCTGCAAAGATGCTTTGAAGCGGACGTTTTTCGATGGTGATGACGCGCTTGCTCGGGTCAGCGTAAAAATATCCGAGACATAACGCCGGGTCTGCGCGCTGAGGGAATTGGCGCTGAAGTTTAATGAAGAAACGCTATTTAAAGGATGAATAAAAGGGGGGTGTTGATCTGGGCTGGCAACCTCTTTTGCAAACAGCGCACCTGCATAGGGTTTTGCTTGCATGGGGGTGGGTGCTGAAAGCAAGGGGGAGGCTTGAGAGAGCGAGGGGAGCGTTGGCTTTACCGGTTGAGCGTCGGCAGCCTGAGCTTTGCCCATACCAAAAGGAGGGGGCGTTGGCGCGGCACTGTCACTTCTTCCGGTCAGTTTCATAATTACAAAAATGCCAACACTCTTAATATATAAAGGAACCACTCAACCACTTTGTTTACGCTTGGATTGACCGATAACTTCCCAGGCCAGGGTTGAAGTGAACCCAAGGGTTTGGAAAGTTTTCTGATGCCAACGGGGCCTAACGAATAGAAGGGAAGATTGGCTGCAACCGCCCACTTGCCAAACGGAAACGGCAGCGACTTCCGGTAAAAAAGTCTACAGGTGAATCTTTTACTTATGCTTCAGCCTGTCTTACCTTGTACCAAGTGGATGACTTAGTTATAGCATAGGGGTCATTTTTTGTGCGCCCTCTTTTTTCAGGGTCTTCCCCCCTCTGCATGGGTGGGGATTCAGCAAAAGCCCACCGATTCAGGGATCCGATCGGCCGTGATCTTGAAACGAAAGCCCATATTGCACTTTGTTAACCGTGTTTTCCAGACGCGCCGCCTGGCATGTGTTTTAAGGATAAAGACAAATGTTTTTACGATTAACACAACGTTACACTTGTCCGGAAAAAAGGCTGAGCCTGAAAAATGGGGCGCAAAAAACTTTCCTGACTACTATTTCTTACGTAAAACGCCCTTGATAAAATCCCCTCTACTGAAGCAGTGAATCAATCTTTTTTCTCATGTGTTCAGTGTGCCAAGGTTTTTTGCTTAACATTTTCCCTCAAATTGAAAATGTGATTGAAGTGAAAATCCGAAACTAAACCAATTTACGAAATATGAAAAATGTTAGAGTTTTTCCCTGTTCATCTGTTATGGGTGTAAGCCCATTTGGAAGTGATCTGGAATTTATGGTTCGAGTTATCCTTGTTTTAGCCCGGTAATTTCTCTGGGTGCCTTCCAATCTAAAAGCTTCACGAGTGATTCAAAACCTATTTTTTTAGATGGAAAATGCTGTCCCACGACCCTTGTTGTATGGAATTTTGTGAGCCAAGTCTACCGTAATGGCCAATCCTTCGTTTCTTTTCCCATCCCGCTTCATAACAGGCATTTATGAAACTTTAGTTGCATCACGCTGCTAGTGTTTCTGGTTTCCTGGCGCCTGATTGCTGGATAATGGAAAAAAGCGAAACATTTTCATAATGACGATTGGTGTTTAATTCTGGAGATCCCAAGCGCTTTATGGTCACATCGTTAACTCCCAGCGGATTACCCAAAAGCGGGCTACCCCAAAACGGCTTGCCAAAAATGTCAGCCCAGGCGGCCAATCGACGCTTACCTTTTTCTTCGGCTTCATCTTCTAGTCCTATTCAAACCCAGCCGACTTCTCAAGCTGCCGCCCAAAAGCCTGTAGCGCAGACAGCAGCTTCGACGGCCTCCTCGCAGTCGGCAGCAACTTCTGCTTCTAATGGCAACGGTCTTTCGGCTTTTGCCAACGTCAATGCCAATGCCAGCGTTCATCGTACGACGCCGGTTCGACCGGCGCAGCCAACCCAGCCCTTTCAATCGGCTTCAACTTTCAGCGCTCCTCAGGATACCCCTAAATTCAGAACCGGAACCGAGCGCGCGCTTCAGCAGTTGGAAACCCGCTACCAAGCCATGTTTGAAGGTATTCAGCTTAAGTATTTCGATCCCAACAAAATTGAAAACTACATCCGCATGGCTGAAAAACGGATGGGCATGGAATTAAGCGAAAAAGAACGCATCCGCCTGATTCAGATTTCCAAGAGCAAAGATCCCAATATCCTCAAGCTGTTAGCGCTGGAGTTGCGGATAGGTATTCCCAAACGCCTGGAGCAGGCTGCTCTTGCCGCCTTGGGAGAGTTGCTGTTGCAGCGGGATGATGAAGAAGCGCTGCAGGCCTATCTTGAAGATCCCACCAAGGATGATAATTTAAAAGCCTATGTTCGCACCGTGATGATGATGAATAAGGTGGAGCGGGTTATGGCGCGGGTTGAAAACGCCAAATCCACGCTTAAAAGCTTTTTTAACATTTCTGGACAAGGCGGTGGCCAGCAACAGCAGAAGAAGAAAAAACAGCAGGAACAGAAGAAGCAAAAAGTCCGCTAGACAAAGGCTTTTGCTAAACTGCTGTGTCTCCACATTAACTTTTAATTTGGATAGAGAGAGATAGAGTCAAACTAATAGCTCATATTCCCGTAGGAACACACCTACCAAGGAGATTGGTTTTACCCTGGCGAGTTCCCCCTCCAGCCAGGTAATGGCCTCCAATCTCCTTTCTTTTTTGTTTGAATTTCCGTCTTCTCTAATTACGCCAAGCGGCCCGGTCGGGTTAACTCGGTTTTTTTAACCACTTGCCCTTCATAAACTGTGCTGGTTTTAAAGCCAGACTTACTGGCATAAGGTTTTTCAAAAGGGTTGTGGCTTGCGTAGTCGCGATATTTGAAATGTACCGGCGCAGCAGACGGACTGAGATCGCTGTAGTCAATTTCCTTCAGGCAAAGCGCATAGTTCATCTCGTATACGTGAATTTTGTGGCGCTTGATCAATTGGTAGTCGTTTGCGCCACAGTGGGCACAGTATTTGCGCAACGGCCTTATACGAAGGTCAAAGGTCAATTTGGCTTGGCGTCTAGTGCCGCAGTGCCTGCAACGCAACAGGTGCCATACATTCTTGACTCGATAGCCACAATCGGGGCAAATGCCCCCCTGGCTGGAAGAGGTCAAGTGCGTATGGGGACAAGGCCTTTCCCACAAGGCATGATAAAGTTCCAACAGGCGCGTCAGCATAAATATTTTTCCTGCGGCGCTTTTCTTTGCGCTGCCGCGTTTATACTTTCTTGACCGAAGCCCATGCGTCACTATGGGCGTTACTGATACAGGCTTTTTTTAATCCCCGACGATGCAATACCCAACCTCGTTTTAAGCCGTCGCTGTGTTAGGGGGATTCTTCAAAATGCTTTGTTATTAAGGGTTAATAGGGTTTGAACCATTCCTACTACTATTTTAGAGATTGAGCCCTCGCTTGAACAGCGAATGGCGACAAATTCCTCCAGTCGGCTGAGAAAAAACAAAAAAGAGCGGCCTGATTATGCAATCGGCCGCGTGACTTGGGGAGGAGGTTGGGGAAGTGAGGCCGTCCACATGACGCGGGCCACCTCACGTTCACACAGGGGGTATCGGTCTTGTCCCGATGGAACTTGACTCTCATTTCCTGATTTGTAACAAGCCGTTACGTCCACGGGGGTTGGGGAGTGTGACCAGCAGGAATAATAGATAAGGGGTGGGGATTATTGTAAATAAATATTAAGAAACGGTTGAGGGTATTCGTCTTGCCTTTCGTTGCCTAGCAACTTTAGGCTATGTTTGTTGTTTCTGCCTATGGTTGGATTGCTTGATGGCTTTGCCATCTCTTTGCCCACGGAACGAACACCCCCAGTTAGGATGCTTTCAAAGATGCGTTTTGTGTTGAACCAGTTGTTTATGGCCCTTTGTCTTCTTGTCGCCTGTCTTTCTTTGCAAGCGGCGCTTTTGCCTCAGGCGGCGATGGCTTACAGTTATTCTGAAAATTACTTTGATCCCCAGGTTCAGTATCACCGCGATTTATCGCAAAAAGTGCGGGTCAATAAAAAAATAAACCTCAACAAGGCCAGTCTGAATGAACTGAAAACCCTTCCCGGCGTGGATGATAACCTGGCCCTCAAGCTGATGCGGATGCGTCCGATTGAAGGCATTCGCGACTTTAACCGGATGCAGTGGGTCAATCCCAAGGAAGTTCAGCAGTTAATTCAAAACCTAAACGGCCGCGTCAGTTTTTAAGACGTCTGAGTACTGATTCGTGGCTTGAGGAATCTGTCTGGTTGCCCCCCTGATTTATACTGGGTATATAAGCTCCTGGAGTGCTTGCCTGGTATTTGACATGAATGTTTGATTTGGAATAGTTTCTTTTTGGTTTCATATTTTAATTTGAAAATAAAACGTATTATTCTTCACCATTGAATATAAAGGGTTTCATAATCATGATGAGCAATCTTTTCTTTGGCACAAGCCAGGGGGCTATTTTGCCCGTAAACGCTGCCCCGGATGTTAATCGCCAGGAGTCTTCACTTCCTTTGTCTGCCCTTGCCCAGATGCCGGATCAAGTCACCCTAAGCTTTGGTGCCACGTCCAAAGGTGTGGGGGATACTGACCTGGCTAGACGTGTAAAAGCCCACGTGGCGAGAAATCATGACGCCGAAGGGCGTTTGCACCGCCAGCAGATGGAAACTGAAGGTCGTCAACGCAGGCGAGATGCCGCTGCGCGTCAGCGGGCGGAGAGGCGCGCAAGAGGCCAGTAGGTAAAACTCGGATAGTAAAAGCCCCGCTGTTTATTGCCAGGCGGGGCTTTCTTACATAAAGACATATGACTGGGAGATT
>JAYKHP010000029.1:0-6707 GCA_035285165.1 Vampirovibrionales bacterium
GATCAATTGCCCCTGAAGAAGAGAAGAGGAGGAAAAGAAGGGCATC
This sequence comes from Vampirovibrionales bacterium, assembly GCA_035285165.1. Lineage (GTDB taxonomy): Bacteria > Cyanobacteriota > Vampirovibrionia > Vampirovibrionales > Vampirovibrionaceae > JAYKHP01. Next base: position 47 of record JAYKHP010000029.1, read on the forward strand.
AAAATCCCCTTTCTTGTTTTTATGCCTATGGAGCCCTGTCACGATTACGTGATGATACGTGATATATACGATTGGCTTTCCACAAACGCAAGCTGCTAAGCATTATTACCGGGGGGTTATAAGCAGGCAGACTCACCAGGCATTTAAGGGATCGGGATTCGATACAACCGAATGAGCGACAGGCGACTCTTCGCCTTATAAGCACTTTTTTTATAGCCACTTTTTCTAAGCATTTTATCTCGATAGTTGCGTCATCCGTTTTTCAAGCGGCAGCCTTCGCCGTGGCAACTTAAAAAACTAAGCTCCATAAACCAGAAGGACTTTCATCGTCGTTTATGACTACTACTGCCACTAGCTTTACATACCAACCCGACTTCCAGGCCCGTTTTGGGCGTGGCGGCGGCGGTGCTGAAGCGTCAACCCATGTGGCCAGCAGTTTTATGGAAGACTTTTTTGGCATTGCCGGTAAGTGGGCAGGCCGTATGGGTATCGGCAAGGGTATTGACGGCAGCATCAACGGCGGGCAGCCGAGCAAAATTGATCCAACACGCGCCCTGTCTTATGCAGACATTTTAGGCTTGAGCGAAAACAGGCCAGGCGCTGAAAACTGGCGACAACTGGCCCCGTCCAGAATCAAGGCGCATATTCAAAGCGGCAATATCGCAAACGGCGGCGCCATTTTGACAGAAGGCCACGTCAATGGCTCTAAGCTGACCGCAGGGCGTTATTTTAAAGACACGATCGGCCGCAATAACTTTAAGGAATTTTTATCTCTTAAAGAAACCCCAGGCACCGCTCTTTCCAAAGGCTTAGGGCTAGGCATCCTGGGATTTGGCGTGGCCAAAGACACGTATAACGGTTATCAGGCGGCCAGAGCGTCAAACGGTGACAATGACCTGGCGGTGGCGGGTTCAACCGCACTGGCCTTTGGGGGAAGCGCCCTCAAGGCGGGTATCGCCTGGGAAGTCTCTAACATTCTCTATGACATTGGCAGAACGACGTTACCCAAAATGACGCTCGGCAGGGTTCCTATCGGCGGTATCCTGATGGGCGCACTGGGAGCGGCGGCCACGGTGCATTTACTCGACAAGGTCATTCCAAAGCCGCAAGCGCCAAAGCAGTCCGTATCACCCAATGAAAGCTACGAACACACCTACCGGGCGGTTCATGAGGCAATCAGCCAGGGCCCGTTAAATCCAGCCCAGAGCAGCCTGGTCCAGGCGGCGTCCACAGGTGGAAGTGCCGCCGGCAATCCGTTTCATGGCAATGGCAGCCAGGCACCGAATTTTATTTAAAGGCACCCGTTTGAACACCTCCCAAAGCCGTTGGCCGAAGTTGCTATCAAACCCTGAATTTATGTAAAAATGAGAGAAGTCTTAATTAAGCATCGAAAGTCCGAAGCGAGCCTCCCGGATTATTCTTTACGGGACACTCACGGCGGAATTATTTATCCCCTTATGGCAGCCTCTTCCCAACACAAGCAAAAACGTCTGAAAGTCCTGTCGGTTTTTGGCACCCGGCCCGAAGCCATCAAGATGGCGCCGGTGGTTCTGGCCCTTGCCAAAGAAGGCGAAAGTTTCGAGTCGCGCGTTTGTGTCACTGCCCAGCACCGGCAGATGCTGGATCAGGTGCTGCATCTTTTTGGGATTCAACCCGACTACGATCTTGACCTGATGGCCCCCAACCAAGATTTGTTTCACATCACCACGCGCGTGCTGAATGGGATGAAAGACGTGCTGGATGATTTTTCGCCCGATGTCGTTTTAGTCCACGGGGACACCACGACCACGATGGCCACAAGCCTTGCGGCATTCTATAAAAAAATTCCCATTGGCCATGTGGAAGCGGGGCTTCGCACGTGGAACAAGTATTATCCTTTTCCCGAGGAAATTAACCGGGTGGTCACCGACAGTGTGACCACGCTGTATTTTGCACCCACCGAAGGCTCCAAAAGCAACCTGCTGAAAGCAGGGGTGGATTCAAAGCATATTTATCTAACCGGCAACACGGTTATTGACGCCTTGTTTTATACCTTGAAAAAAATCGAGGAGCATCAGGATCCCTCGCCAGTTTCGCTCGACTCAAGCAAGCGTCTGGTCTTGGTGACGATGCACCGCCGGGAAAATTTCGGCAAGCCCTTGCAGGATATCTGCAAGGCATTAAAAGAAATCGTGGAAAGCCACGATGACGTGGAAATGGTGATTCCGGTTCATCCCAATCCCAATGTTCGAGAAACGGTTCACCAGTTGCTGGGTAACTTAAAAAACGTCCACCTGATAGAGCCCCTGGACTATGAACCGTTCTGCCACCTGATGCAACACGCGCATTTAATTCTGACCGATTCCGGCGGCATTCAGGAAGAAGCGCCTTCGCTGAAAAAACCGGTGCTGGTGTTGCGCGATGAAACCGAACGCCCCGAAGCCGTTGAGATGGGAACCGTCCAATTGGTGGGCTCGGATTATCAGCGTGTCCTGACAACGGCAAACCGACTGCTTGATGACAAAGTCGCTTATGACGCCATGGCAAAAGCCGTTAATCCCTACGGCGACGGCAAAGCAGCAGAGCGCATCGTCGAGGCTCTAAAAGCATTTACCAAAGAAAAATAGCCAGCCCAGTCCATTCCCGCTTTCACGGCAATGACCAAATTTTTTCAGTTTTTTTATACCGCTTCGCTGACGGGTTCAACTTCTTTAATGTAGCCGCAGTCTTTCTCAGGACACGCATGAAAAGTGCCCTTTTTCAGCGCCTTTTCAACCAGCAGGCTATTATTGCACTGAGGGCATTTTTCAGCCAGCGGCTTGTTCCAGAATGCCTGATCGCATTTTGGATAGCGGTTACAGCCATAAAATATTTTGCCACGCCGCGATTTTTTCTGAACAACTTCGCCTTCACCGCACTTGGGACAAGCCACACCGGTCTTAACCACCAGCGCCTGTGTTGCTCCGCAATCCTCGCTCGAGCATTTTAAATATTCACCGAAACGACCGTATTTCAAAATCATCGGGCTTTGGCACTTTTCGCACTGTTCATCGGTCGGCTTATCATCAGGCAACGGTTTTTGATCCTTGCTCAGCGGCTTGGTCTTTTTGCACTCGGGATAGCCCGTACATCCTAAGAATTGCGAACCCCAGCGACTAGTCTTCAAAGACATCGGCTTACCGCAATCAGGACACATCTCACCGTCGATGAGAATTACCACTTTTTCCATCTCGTTGGTGGCTTTTTTCAGTGTCGCATCAAACGGTTCGTAAAAATCGCGAATAACACCCCGCCATGAAATGGAGTCTTCGGCGATTTCATCCAGCCGGTTTTCAAGATTCGCCGTGAAATTCACATCAACGATACTGTTGAAATGCTCCACCAGTAACTTGTTCACGGCCTTGCCAAGCTCGGTGGGCTTTAAGACCTTTTCTTCCTTAAAGACATAACCCCTATCCTGAACGGTCGCAATGGTAGGCGCATATGTACTGGGACGTCCGATGCCCAGTTCTTCAAGGGTTTTAACCAGGCTGGCCTCATTAAAGCGCGGCGGCGGTTCGGTAAAGTGCTGCTTGGGATGAACCGCCTTGTGCGACAATTTATCGCCCTTGTTCAATTCAGGAATGGCGCCCGCACTGTTCTCTTCGCTAGCGTCCTCTTCTTCCTCGACGCTGGTGTCATAAACGGCCATATAGCCTTTAAACGTCACCGTGCTGTGGGTAGCGCGAAGCGTGCAGTTGTCACAGGTAAATTCAACCGACTTGGTTTTGATGACCGCAGGCGACATTTGCGAGGCCATAAAGCGCTCCCAAATCAGCGAGTAAAGCCTGAACTGATCGTCTTTTAAATACTCTTTGACTGACTCTGGCGTTTTTTCAACATAAGAGGGACGGATGGCTTCGTGCGCATCCTGAACGTTTTTCTTGCCTTTTTTCTCATAGGTGTTGGGCGTTTCGGGATAATATTCTTTGCCGTATTTCTCAAAAATGAAATCTTTGGCCGCATCGCGCGCTTCATCGGAAATCCGCGTGCTATCCGTACGCATATAGGTGATCAAACCCACCGGGCCTTCAGCGCCCAAATCAATCCCTTCATAAAGCTTTTGCGCTACCTGCATCGTCTTTTTGACGGGATACCCCAGCCGTGTGCTGGCGTCACGCTGAAGGGTGGAGGTGATAAACGGGGCAACCGGCTTGCGTCTGGACTCTCTGGTATTGAGGGCGCTCACTTCGTAGGGATTATTTTCAAGCGTATCAACGATTTTCATCGTTTCGGCCTCGTTACCAAGCGCCACTTTTTCGCCGTTAATTTTAACCAGGTTCGTTTCAAACGTGGCATTCTGGGCTTGCGGATTTTTCAGCTCAGCTCGAACGCTCCAGTATTCTTCAGGAACAAAGGCAACAACTTGCTCTTCGCGCTCACAGATCAGGCGAACCGTAACGCTTTGCACACGGCCTGCGGATAAACCTTTGGTCACTTTTTTCCACAAAAGCGGACTGAGCTTATAACCCACCAGGCGATCCAGAATCCGGCGGGTCTGTTGGGCATTGACACGTTGAATGTCAATTTGCCGGGGCTTTTCAATTGCCTCTAAAATCGCCTTCTTGGTGATTTCGTTAAACTCGATGCGCAACATCTTGTCCTTGGGCTTATCCAGCAAGGACGAAATATGCCAGGCAATGGCCTCTCCCTCACGGTCAGGGTCAGAGGCCAGGTACACGGTGTCGGATTTTCGCGCGGCGATGCGCAAGTCATTGACGACATCCAGTTTGTTGCTGAGAACCTCGTAATCAGGCTCAAAATCATTATCGACATCCACGCCGAGCTTCTTCTCGGGCAAATCACGAATATGACCAACGCTGGCTTTAATGGAAAACTTGGGGCCCAGGATTTTTTTAAGCGTCTTGGCCTTGGCGGGAGACTCGACAATCACCAGGGAACGACCCGAGCCTGTGCCATCCTCGATATTCGATAAATCTTCCAACTCGATTTTAGGGGTTTCTTTTTTGGCCCGTGTTTTAGTGGGCGCTTTGGCCTTGGCTGAGGCTTTCGGTTTTGCGGCAGGCTTGGCCGCCTTAGTGGCAGCCGATTTCTTAGCCGCCGCAGTAGCCGCTTTGGACTTCGTGGTGGATTTGGCCGTTTTGGCGGTGGTGGTCTTTTTACTTGCAGGTGCCATTGGGGATGGATTCAAACCTTTTCATAGATGTCTAAAAACTTCTGAAGGCGAGGGGGGTTAGATGCGCCGTTACTCTCTATCGGAGGTTGTTTAAGAAAATCTTCTTCTTTTTTTATATAGGAAGCGCATTGAGGACTTACTCTAATATTAATAGCAGGCATTTGGCAAGAGTGGGAGGGGCGAGAAATTTTAGGCTTGAAAATTTTAAGGGATTGAAAAATCTTGAGACTTGAATCGGGCTCTTTAAAAAACCACTTGCCCCATATGGGTCTTGTGCCGTTATAATGGGGTTATAAATTAGTAGTTCTTTTTTGTTTGGTTAGTTTTTTTTATAACAGATTCTATCAGAGAGAGTTGAGTGTCCGGTCTCTGAGCGAAGCGTGTTGCCCGTCAGCATGGCTTCATATGTTGGCCTTTTACAAACGCCACGATCTAACCTTGCTGGCATTTCGATTAAGCATAATTTTTAATCCCCTTTTTTTTAATCCCCTTTCGCTTCACTACACGTCAGGTTTGAACAGCCTGACTGAATCAGTTCTTCCCCAATCATCATCTTCCCCAATCATCAACCGTGGAGATTGTCCCCCTATGAAAATTTCATCCAAAACCGTTGCCGGAAAATCCATTGCAAGCCTGCTTGTCGCTGGCCTGCTAGCTGCAAACCTTAGTGTGGCCGTTTCAGGAAATGCCCAAGCCCAGGATTTACCGCCGCTGATTCGTCCCGGCATGTCTCAACCCATTATTTCCCAGCCCGCCAGTGACTATAACCCCAACGCGACCAATTTGTACCAAGCTGAAACCGTTTCCCTCAGGGGCCGTGTCAGCACGGTGCCAATGGGCACGATGCTGATGGTACGGGTCGATCAACCCGTTAGCGCCGCCCAGAACCGTTTGGGCGAGCCGGTCACCGGAACGCTTGAAAATGACATTTTCATTAACGACAGCATCGCCATTCCCGCGGGCAGTCAGGTACTAGGCCACGTGGCCGCCGTTGAACCACCCACTCATATGGGCAAACATGGCACACTGGATATTCGTTTCGATTCCATCAAACTTGTAGATGGCACCCAAGTACCGATGCGCGCCCACATCGTCACCAGCGATCAGACCGGCGTGCTTAAAGGCGACACCTACACCAAGGATGTTCTGAAGGGTGTTGGTATCGCGGCAGGGGCAACGGGTGTCGGCACGTTGATGGGGCTTTCAGCAGGCTCATTGATTGGCAGTGCAGGAGCAGGGGCCCTCTTTGGTCTTGGCGTTGGCGCACTCGGCGGAATGACCTACGCCGTGGTGAGAAAAGGCAAGGATGTCCAGATTCCTTCCGGCTCCAGGCTCAGCATTACGCTGGATCAGCCTGTTACAGTCAACCTCTAGCCTGAAATCTCCCAGTCATATGTCTTTATGTAAGAAAGCCCCGCCTGGCAATAAACAGCGGGGCTTTTACTATCCGAGTTTTACCTACTGGCCTCTTGCGCGCCTCTCCGCCCGCTGACGCGCAGCGGCATC
>JAYKHP010000030.1:0-20878 GCA_035285165.1 Vampirovibrionales bacterium
TTGGAAGGCAAGTACTCTACCAATTGAGTTACTCCCGCATAGGGCCTAAGCCGAGCTTTTATTTAAAACCAAGCATAGCCTCAACGCAAGCGTCCGGGCAGTCCCCGCTCAGCCACCCATCGACAAAAAACAAGCCTATCCATAGCGGCATTTCCAAAAGAGTACTAGAATAGGAAGGTAAGGATTCTATATAAACCCACCCCGTTTTTACTGTCCCCGCAAGGAGCCAACGCCCCTCTATGAGTACTCCCCCAAACGCCCCCAGCCTTTTTGAAAACGAGCAATGCAGTATCTCTCTCGACCAGGTCACCTGGGTTGAGAAAAAGCGTGACGGCGCCGTCACCATCCATTTTCCAGGCTCGGATGTCGTACTGCTGAATAAAACCTTCGGCCCTGACTTCATGAAAGCCTACCACCGCTACCACCATTGGAAGTCCGGCCCCAAAACTCCGCCAGGACAAGCCGTCAGAACAGCCTAAGGCTATTTTTTAAAGCCTCACCCCTGCTTTTCAAACACGCCGTACCAGTGCTCGCTCTCTCCCAACTCAAAGCGCCCACCGTCACAGTCCCCATAAAAAGCCACCGGTAACACGCCAAACGCCGACAGCCAACGGCTAATTTCCCCGGTGGTATACACATAGTGGGCGATTAAAACGTTCTTTCCCTCAGGAGGGGACGTAGAGGCCTGCGCATCAGAGGCATCCGCTTCTTCCTCGACAAAATCGAGTTCGCGACGCAGGATGAACTTGGTAAAGACGCGGCTTTGCATCGAATCATACGCGGTGTTCTCGATATAGGCGCGAACGCCGCCCGCCACCATTTCCATTTTTCCGTCCCAATGAGAAAACAAGGTTTCAGCCACCACGGAAGAATGAAGCACCAGACGCGCGCCGGGCTTAAGCAATTGCGACACTCCCCCCAGCATCCGCTGCATTCCTGACGCATCCAGATACCCCAAGCTGTTTCCCAGGCAGAATGCCCCGTCATACCTAGGCGTTTCGCCGAGTATCGATGGCAAGTCCAGGCCGTCTGCCCGGAAAAAACTTACCGAAGGAAGATTTTGGCAGGCAGTCTTGGCATGCTGAAGCATATCCTGGGATACATCCAGCCCTGTCAGCGCAAAACCGGCTTCAGCCAGGGCAGGAATATGCCGACCCGCGCCACACATCAAATCTAACAGGCAAGAAGCCGTTTCAGGCTGGCCAAACTGTTTTAGCAAAAAAGAAACTTCTTTCTCTGTGCAGGCATCGCTTATCGATCCTTGCCAGAAATCGGCCACCAGGGCGTCAAAAAAGTCGATGTACCAATCTGACTTGATTGAAGGATCTTGTTGCCAACGGTTATTCAAAAACGAAAGCTCCTTTATGCAGGGGCAGCGCTATGCCAACAGAATCATAAAAGGCGGCTCAGTCAGACAAGCCCCTCTGTTATGCTGCCATAAAAAGCGCGGGTGGGATAGACCGGTTAAGCCACCGCTAAGTCGCGATTGCCTCCAGCCGTTTCCTGGCGTCGGGGAATTCGGGCTTCAACAAAAGCGCCTCTTCATAATTTTCTTTTGCTTTGACTGGCTGGGAAAGCTTCTCGTGGCAATTGCCCTTTAAATAATACAAGGCTTCATGAGCCCCGAAACGCCGTTCCGCCTCATCCAGAAACCACAGGCTTTTCGTGTAAAAGCCAAGACTGTAAAGCACCTGGCTTATCCAGAAGGGCAGGTTGCATTCTCCTTTGAAGAAATAATCATTCTCCCAGACGCGGTTAATCACCTCCAGCAATTCGCAAATTTCAGGCGGGGTGGCCTTGGGTAAAATTTCAAGCATCGCCTTGCCGGCATTACAAAACGTGGTGGGCTCGTAATAAGTCGCCTGGAAAATACCGAGAAATCGCCGCAAGGATGGCTCCTTTCGCAACTGTTCATGGTTTGTCGAAGTCAGTACCAGAACGTCTAAAAGGGCGCTGGCGGGTTTATTGCGATTAATTTTTTCCTCAAACACATAGCCCAGGTTGCGGAAATTTTTTGGTCGCGAGCTTACTTCCTCGGCAAAAAACCCCTCGCGCGCCTGTGGCGTATGAATATAGCAGGCCGTATGCAGCTTGACCGCATGGCCATCAGAACAAAAGACCGACGCGCCACGGTTTCTAAAATAGCGGTTGATCGCGTCAAAATTGACCGGATAAGAAAATCCGCCATGCGCAGCGAAACCATGTTCGGTGCGAAGGCTCATTTCCTGAACAGACGTGTATCCTTTGTCTGAAGTGAAAATTGCAAAATTCCCACCGCTAATCGCTTCAAGGTTGGCGATACAATCAAAAGCGCCGACTGGCAAAATGAAGTTAAAGGCGTTATCGCTTTTGCAATAAGCCGCCAGAATGTCGTTACGTTCCCGGCCAGATTCACCGGGGTAATAATTCGTGCTGGGTAGAGGCTTGTAATCCACGTGGGTTTCCACGTCATCGATTTTGATATCGGCAATGTCGCAGGATTGTAAAAAGCCTGAGGTGGCGATCGCTTCAGGCGTCAACGCGAGCGAAACGCGGCCCTCGGATAAAACACCGTTCTCGGCCCTGAAAATATCGTGGCGAACCGTGTCAAACAAATAATTGGCAATCACCAGCATCGGGTTTTGAAAATCTTCTGCCGACAATGTTTTTTCCGCATTCACCAGCGTCAGGGATTTTTCCTGCTCCGGGCGAAACAGGGCAAAGTCCAGTATGCCCTTATCCACAAAGGGCTTCAGGCGTTCGTGGCCTTGCCAGAAATCAATGGTTTCACCGGTAATGTCGGTCATCACGTAGCGAATATCAAGATCGGCAAGCGTGGGCCAAAGGTCAAGCTTTCGCTGAAGTTCGCGCAGGAGGTAAAAGCCAAAGCGGCCTGTACCCGCTGACATTTCCACAATATAAACCGGCGCGTCAGGATTCAGCGTGGGCAGCGCGTCTCTTAAGTAAGCCACCAGCAAATCGCCGTAGGCTTCGGCAATAAAGGTGCTGTTGGTGACCAGGAAGGGTACCGTATGGTTCCAGGCCGAAACACTCTGGCTGCTATAATAGCGCTCCTGCATCTGCCATAAAAGCGACTTGGAAAGCGGCTTTGGTCCATCAAGAATAATTTTGCCCGCGTCCTGATATGCATAGAGTGATTCCAGCAGCGCGGACATATTCTCCTGCGTGCCGTTGAGCAGGCTCGCCATCAGGCCAAGCAAACCGTCTGCATCATTATTCTTGGAAATATCCTCATGCTGAGGTCTTGAAGCTTTTTTCTTCTTCTTCAAAGTCTCGTTCCCCTCTCTGTGGGTATGTCTGTTCTCTCAGGGCGAGCATACAAAAGAATGCCACGTTTACGCCCAACAGTGCCTTTAAGGCAGCGGGTCTCTCAAAATGTATATACTAGTTAAATAAAAACAACGTTTAGCGAATATTTGCTAAAATACTATCTAAAAGCGAGCAAAAACCCCTTTAAACTCGGCAATCATCGCCTCTGTGGGAACATCCAGACACACTGGCCGACCACAACTGGTGGCGCGATGATCCCACAAACATGGCCTGCAGGAGAGACCCTCGACAGTCACCGACCGGTAAAGCTCGCTCTTGGGTAACAACTTCTTTTCATCGGTTGGGCCAAACATTGCCAGTACAGGCTTTTGATATCCAACCGCCAGGTGAAGGGGCGCGGAATCAGCGCTGATCAGCATATCCGCCTCATGAATCAAGGCCGCCAACTGCTCCAGCGAACGGGTTTTACCGTACCAGTCATAAAAATTCCTCGGCCAGCGATCTTCCATCAGCGGCTTATCGGGATGTTTTTCTTCCAGGGCATCGCGTATGGCGCCAACCACGGCCTCATCATCAGGCCCACCCAGCAGGATAAAGCTCGTATCGGGATATTGTGGGCACAATGTCTGCACAAAAGACGCCCAATACTTGGCTGGCCAGCTTTTGAGAATATTCTTCTCAATGCTCATCAGGCTGACGCCGGGATGAATCAAGACCGTCCGCTGTCGCGCCGCTCCTCGACGAGGCAGCTTGCCCAACGCCTCACGCGCCCAGGACAGATGCCCAATATGGGGCGGCGCAAGAACAGGCGCTGGATGAAGAGGCAGACCGAGCTGGTGAATTTCGGCGGGATGAAAAAGCCCTTCAAGAAACGATTGAGCCAATGAAAAATACATTGCGCTTGCATAGTGCCTTGTCTTCAGCGGCGCCGCGCGGCTCAAAAGCAAGGGGGCTATCGGAGAAGAGGCATAGCCAACGCGATAGGAAATCCCCGTTGAAAACAGCATCGCCGAAATAAAGGGCGAACTGCCGCTGGAGAGAACCGCGTCAAAATTGCCGCCCCGCAGAATATCGCGTAATTTAAAGAACAGTTGCTTGCGCGAATATTCGTGTAAATCCAGCGAAATAACCCCATCCTGCGCCTTGGCGTCAGGATTGTCGTAGTTCATCCGGGGAAGCAGGGCCGAGATTCCGGCGCTTCGCTTTTCCAGAATCAGCGTAACTTTAGCGTCGGGCAGGGCACGCTTGAGCGTATCCAGCACCGGCGAGAATAAAATTTCATCGCCAATACCACCGAAATTCAGAACGGCAATTTTTTTGGGTAACGCGCGCTTGGGGCTCATACAGTGATACTCATATCAGAAGCCCTTCTGACTTATCGGACAAGTTTGACTTACCGGACAAGGCAACTGGGCCTACCTGAGAGAACGTTGTCTCAAGGGGTCTGGTTAACTGGGCCAATAAGGCGACAAACAGCCAGAACAAAAGGTTAACACTGGGACGGTACCAGATGGTGTCAAAAACGCCATACAGGATAGAGGCCACAATACCCGCAACTAAAATAATGACCGTCATTTTTTCAGAGAGCGGACGATCGCTGTCAAGAAAATACAGGCCTCGCAAACAAAGCACCAAGAGCAACAAAACGAAAATGCCAAATCCCACCACCCCTTGCTCAGCTAAAATTTCAAGGGGCACGCTATACGCGCCAAGCGCGTTAAAACCCGGCACCATATAATAGCCATACACCCGCTTGAAAGTATCATTACCGGGACCAATACCCACGACAGGATTATCCTGAATCATTTGACCAACGCTATTATAGACGTTCAGGCGATAGGAAATACTGCTGTCTTTTCGCATCGCAAAAATCGAGGAAACGCGGTGCTGCAGTTGCGGCGAGACGCTCAAAACACCGAGTGCCCCTGCGATGCTGAATACCAGCACCAACACCCATAAGGTTTTTAAAGTTCTTCGGCTGAAAAGCTGCTTATTCAAAGCAGGATTGGTTTTTTGGAGTTCCGACTCCGGCTGCCATAGCAGATGGCCCCACAAGGCAAATAGAACGAGTAAAATACCAGCTATTGCCAAAAAACCGCCGCGCGATCCGGTCAGCACGAGCGCCCCTAAAATCGCAACCGACGCGCCCACCGAGAGCAGAAGAAACAGCAGACGGGGCAAAACCTGCGCCCGGTTGCTACTAGCGTTGACAACATCCAGCAAAGCGGAAAGTCGCCACTTGGCAATTCCAATGGCTGCCACCAGACAAGGAATCAAAAAACCGGCCAACAGGTTAGGATTCGCCGGTTTCAACGTGCCAAAAATCCGGGTTAAATTCAACTCGGGGTTAATCGTCGGATCAACCCAGGTTGCCCGGGCATCCACATGGTTAAAGAACTGGCCAAAGCCTATCAGTGATTCAAGCAGCCCCAAAAACGAAAGCAAAAGCCCGAGGCCATAGACGCCATAAATCCAAGAATTCCCAGAAGAAGAACTAGAAGCGTATAGCACCGACAGAACGCGAAAGCCAAAATAGCCAGCGGCAAAGGTTGAGAGTTTCGCAAACCCTATCACGCTGTATTTCAAATACGACGAAAACCCCGCAGAAACGGCGGCCGAAGCCAAAAACGCCAGCACCAGCAAGTCAACGACCGTCAACTCCCTCAGCCAGTTGATGTCTTGTCGCAAAATCATTTCAAGCATGCCAAGCGCCAAAAGGCTCCAGGTCATCAGCCCAATGGGCCCCGTATCCAGAATACAAAGACCGCAGAGCAGCGCAAGCAGATTAAGCAAAAAAAGTATCCGAACACCCAGTTGAACGAGGCGCTGCTGCCCCAGGGCCAGAATTGGCTTTATCAACAGCCCCAGCAGGGGCGCAAAAAAAGATTGGCCAATACCCGTTTGGACACGATCAATCGCGCGGCAGGACAGGCGCACCAGTGGGCCAGCCACCGTCGATCCTGCCAGAATTTCCGTCAGGCTACACACGAGATTTTCCTTGTTGGGCAGGAGCCTTTGAACTGCCGGTGGCCTTATCCTCATGAACATCAACGATCACGGCGGGAAAGCGAAAATCAAACCCCTCAACGTCAATCGTCATTCCGATCTTAACCTTGACACCATCAGTGACATAGCCTTGATCGGTCACCACCGCGTGATCTTTCACCGTCACCAGGTACTCATAACCGTGAGGATCAGACGGGTCATCCACCAGGGTAAACTGACCGCTGGCGTTTTGAATAATCGCCTTTTTCGGACTGACCTCGCTTTTCACAATCGTCACTTCGCCCCGGGGCTGGTTACGGATGGTCATCGATATTTTCTTGCCCGGCTTAAAGAGATCCGGCCTCAGCGTTTTAGCGTTATGCATCAAGAACGAATATTCAATGTCCGTTTCACCGTTGACCACTTCGCCCGAGGTTTCATGCCAGCCGGACTGAACCGCGATGATGCCAGCGGCGATCAGCGCGAAAACAAGCATCAGGGCTGCATCAAAAACATTGATTTTGCCAAATAAGCGCCCAGTCGAATCTACCAGTGCCATATATCGTACTCCTGATTCATTTTTTCCATTCCCGCCAAAGCGGGAATGACGAATCTGCCTCTACATTTTCTCTAAATTTGCTTTATATGGGTATTTTGTCCGGAAAAAATCCCCATCAGAATCTCGCTATCCAGATCGTCAAGCGCCGCCTGCAATTCCTGGGGATTGGTGGTGGCCGCGCCAAAGCGCTTGACTGTCAGACTGGCCGCCAGATTGCCAAGAGTCGTCGCTTCAAGCATCGAAGCACCCGTTGCAAGCGCAAGCGTCAGCGTTCCAATCACCGTATCACCGGCACCGGTTACGTCAAACACCTCGCTGCGATTTAGCGCGGGCAGTTCGCTCAGCGAGCCGTCGGCGCCAAACAGCGCCATACCGTCGCCCCCGCGCGTAATCAACATATGCTTGGAGGCGGTGCTTTCAAGCAGTTGCTTTCCGGCCTTCAAAAGCGCTTCGTGAGAATCGATTTCAAAACCCACGTTCTGCTCGGCTTCGGGCTGATTCGGCGTCATCACGTGCGCGCCTGAAAAGGCGTTCATCGCCTGCTGGGTATCCACCGTCAAGAGCAGCTTGTGTTTCTTTGCAAGCGACTGGGTCGCTTCAATCACCGAAGGGGACACCACGCCCAAGCCGTAATCGGAGAGGACAACGGCGTCAAAATCAACGATGCGCTTGCTGATGGTTTCCAGCAGCTTGTTCTCCACCTTGGCGCTCAGAGACAGCTTGGACTCGCGATCAATGCGCACGACCTGTTGTGTGACCGACTGGTTGGCAATGCCTGAAATACGGGTTTTAGTGCTGGTCGGACGTTCCGCATCCTGCACCAGGGCCGAGGCGTCGATCCCATCACGTTCCAGGGCGTCAATCAGCTGTGAGCAATAATAATCTTTTCCTGAAACACCAATAACAGCCGTATGCTTGGCATTGAGCTTGGAGATGTTATGCGCGGCATTCGCGCCGCCGCCGAGGATGATATCCGTATGGTCATGGCGGAGGATCAAGACCGGCGCTTCTCTCGACATCCGGTGCGTATGGCCGTAGATCATCTCATCAATGACCAAATCGCCAATGACCAGAACCCGGCCATTTGAAAATCGTCTAATCGCCTCCGACAGGCTTTGCTTGAGTGCGGTACTCACGTCTGAATGTCAGCTCTCTTCTACAATTGAAGACGCTTCTATTTTACCGCAAACTTTACCGCAAACGCGTCTTATTTTCGCCAGTCCCCCGACAAGCTGTAACCCATCAGGGCATAGTCGTAGCGAACGGGATCTTCCGGGCAGAAGCGCCGAAAGACGGCGGTGATTTCCTCGGCGGTTCTCCAGCTATTATCCTGGCGCTTGCTAAAACCAAAATGCTGGTTCATCTTGCCCACATGCGTATCCAGTGGAATCAGCAGCTCGCCAGGCGTCAACGCTTTTTTCCAAAGGCCCAGGTCAATGTTGGGCGAAGCAAGTTTGGATGAATGCAGCAAATCCAGTTCAGGATGGCTGTCATGACGAACCACCCAGCGCAAAAACATGTTAAATCGCTTACAGGCCCCGCCGTTTGCCGGGTGGGCAAAGAGAAACTTCAGGCCATAGCCCGGCAAGTCATCCTGCGACCCGACACCGCTGAGCGTATCGAGAAACGCGGCGATTTTATCCTGTAGCAAATGGGCTTTTTGCAATCGCGCGCTTTGAGAAAATAAGTTTTCAAGCGTTTCAAACTCTGCGTAAGCCCATTTCAAACGCTTAAGCAAAAAAACGACATCGGCAGGCTTGTTAAAGCGATAAATAAAGTGGGCGAATAATTTAGCATCTTTTTTGGCGTCAAAAGACTGCAAAAAGCCGTGGGGATTATCGCCCATCAATGCCAGCAGCTTGCCCACTGTGGGAATAATAATATCGCGCCTGCCATAGCTGAAAAGAGCAGTGATAAAGGCCACCAGCTCGCAATTGGGCGAATCGTTGATAAAGCGATGCGGGTGCGAAATCGGATCCGTAGGGATGTAGTCAGGTGTCTTGTAGCGCAGCACCAAGTCGTCAAAAAGCGCTTTCTGCGCCGTAAGCTTCTTAGTTAAAGGCTTAGGTTTCAAAATTGTCATTGATGCCATTTATAGTCTTTTATTTCATTTCATTTCATTTTATTTCAGCCTTCGCGCGAATGACAGCTTTTTATACTCGTTATAGCAGCGCTGGTTATACTAGCGCTGGGGCTTCTTGTGGCAACAGGCTTTTGCCGCGCTGACCGTCCTTATCCAGCGCCAGCCATTCCAGTACGGTGCGGCCAATGTCAGCAAAAGAGTCGCGAACGCCAAGATTACGGGGTGGCAGGTTCTTGCCGTAGAGCAAAATGGGCACAAACTCGCGGGTATGATCGCTTCCTGGCGCGGTGGGATCGCAACCATGATCGGCTGAAATCATCAGCAGATCGTTCTCTCCCAATTGCGCCAGAATCCCCACAAGCGCCGTATCCACCTGCTCCAGCGCCCGGGCGTAGCCGTTCACATCGCGCCGATGGCCATAGATGCTATCGGTATCCACGAGATTGACAAAGATGAATTGCTTATCGGCATTGACGTAATCCGACAGCGCTTTCGGCGTGCCATCGGCATTTTTTTCCAGACAAACGCTGTCCCAGTCCAACTCACGGCGAACGATTTGGGCAATGGCGTTCAAACCGTCGGGATTGTTGCCCGTATGCCAGGAATGTGTCAGACCGGAAAAATTGAAGATGTCTTCAATCTTGCCAATGCCTAAGACCACCCCGCCTTGCTCCTGAATACGGTTCAACGTGGTTTTTTCAATGGGCGTAACGGCGTAATCCCTGCGGCTTTCGCCAATGCGTTTAAACGTATCTGCATTGGCGCCCAAAAAGGGTCTTGCAATGACGCGCGAGACTTGATGCTCATCGCGCAGAATCCTTCTCGCCGTTTCGCACCAGCGATACAGGTCTTCCAGCGTGCATTTACTTTCAGGGCCCACGTGGGCTGCGATTTGAAAGACGCTGTCAGCGCTGGTATAAATAATCGGATGGCCCGTTTTCAAATGCGCTTCGCCAAGCTCCTTTAGAATGTCAGTGCCCGAAGCGGGCTTGTTGCCCAGGTAACCTTTCACACCGGTTTCGGCCATAAAGCGATCCATCACGTCTTTTGGGAAACCTTCCGGGTAGGTCGGGAAAGGGGTTTCCAAATAAATGCCCATCATTTCCCAATGGCCTGTTGTGGTGTCTTTTCCACGCGACATTTCCGACATCTTGCCATAGCTGCCGACGGGGCTTGAAAGGGCTTGAACGTTCTTGAACTTTCCAAGGTGGCCAATGCCGAGTTTTTCCAGCGTCGGCAGATTCAAATGGTCAGCTTGCCGGTCAATGCCGCCCAGCGTGTTGAAGTCCGTTCTGTCACCGTACTCGGCGGCATCCGGCAAGCCCCCGACGCCAAAGGCGTCAATGACGATAACAAAGACGCGTTTCTGGTTGTCTAAAGCCATTCGGCATATTCCTTTTTAATTCATGGGCTTAAATTAATGGAAAAACTGTCTTTCACTGTAAAATAAAGCATTTGAGACTTCAATTCATGACTTCATTTACAATTGAAAGCGACTATTAACGATTTAAATTTAAAAGGAGAACATCCGATGGGATTGAGACTTAAGCGCGATATGCCAAATCCTATAGTCCCCAGGCAGGTATCCGGTTTTTTACGCGGTTGGCCAAAAGCCCTGGGCCTGGCGTTTATGCTCTCTCTGACCTTTCTCCCACTTTCCACGCAAAGCGCAGCGGCGCTGGTAAAAGTCATGGATGCCGAAAGCGTGAATATGGCCATCAAGTATGGCATCAAGAAACAGGACGCGGGCTTTGCGGCCATTCTGGGCCCCAATTGGATTGAGGGGGAGAACGGCACTCTTTTAAACGTTTACACGCCGTTTATGATGATCGCCACTCAGGCCAGCAAAAAAGGCGTGGAAACGATTTCGGACAGCGACGTTAAAGCCGTCAAGAAGCGGATGGCCAGAATGCTCAGCCGCATTCAGGATCCCAGAACCCCTCAGGAAGTGAAATTCAGCGTGGCCATGTACGGCGACAGGCCGAATTTCGGTAAAGATTACACCGCCACCATCGAAGGCGAGGGCCGGGGCAAGTCCGTCAGGCTCACGCCCATTCGCGCGCTACCGGACGCCATCGCCAACACCAACCCGGACGAGACGGTCTATGAGGCAATAAACACCTATTACTTCAAATTCTCCGACCTTGAAAACCTGGACAACTTTACGCTGATCTTAAAAAGCCCGCAGGACGAGAAGACCTTCACCGTCCACGTCAACGACATTTATTAGCTTTAAGACTTCTTATACTTCTTCCAGTACCGGCAGGGAATTTGTTTGCTGCTGGTAGGGGAACCATTTGTTGGCCCAAGTTTCAAGCGTATTCAGCGTGGTTGCCAGATCGCGTCCGCGTTCGGTCAACTCGTATTCCACCTTGGGCGGAATAGTCGCGTATTGCCGACGGGTAATCAGACCACAGCGCTCCAGATGCTTCAGCCTGGCGGACAGTGTCCTGGGAGAAATCCCATCGACCTGGTGTTCCAGTTCAACGAACCGTTGCCGGTCAAGCTGGTAAAGGATATGGAGAATTTGAAACGAGTACTTATCTCCCAGAAGCTCCATCGCCCGGGCAATAGGCGCTTCAATGGCCCGAATCGCCTGAACTTCAGGTGATGCCGCAAGCGCATCGGTTTCCATCATCCGGTTCAGGTTATGTGTAAAGGTGGAAAAGCCTGGATCCGCGGACTTGAGTTCCGTGGAGGGGGTGAAATTGGACACGGGGCGGTTCCTTCTATTATGGCCGAGCCTGCAAGAACAGGTTGATTCAGCAATTTTACTTCATTTTTTAAAGTAACTCCCACTTACAGTATACGCATAGCGTCGCAGGAGATCAACCCGCCCTTGGGGAGATTTTTGCCTGATGTTTCATAGCACATGGCAATTTCTCCAAATTGCTTGTTTTTATTTAGTTGGTGCTGGTGGTGAAACGTGTAACCGCTTGCGCAACGGGATTAAAGAGCTTCCCGAGAGGGTATTAAAGTGAAGCGATGAGGTTTTGTCAGTTGTGAGTCATCAACAACAAGCAGTGGGTTTGATTCATTGGGTATCAGCAATTGCGCTGGTGCTTGTCCTGGCGTTTGGCGCCAGCCATGTCAAATTCTCACCCGATGGCCCCAGCCATAGCGACCTGTCTTCGATTTTGCAAATGCGCGGCCTTGATTTATCGGGCACCGATGTTTCAGGCTCTTACGGCTGAAATCAAGCTCCAAAAGACCAGCTATCCGTGTGCTTGTCGCTATGATGGAGCGTGGCAAGGCCTGGATGCTCATTTTTACCGGTAAGCTTTTTGGTCAGGGCATACTGAAGCTTGGGAATAATAATGCCAAGGCCGAGCATGGAAAGCCCAAGGGCAAGAACACGAGCGATCACGTGACCCGACTGGCTGACCCGCCGGTAGGTTTCCAATTCCCTCACCAGCGTTTCACCCGTTAAAGGTTTGTCGCCAAGATGTTTCAGCAGTTGTTCGCTCCAGTCCGAAATCTGTCGTGAAAGGCGTTCACTGGCTTTGGGGCTGTTAAAAAGCCTGCTGTGCGTCTTGAGACGCCCGGCCACTTCAAGGCCATCGTTTAAAAGCCTGCGATCGCTCTGGATGCCACCGGCGCTTAACTCATGAAGTTTTTGCTGAATCGGCGCTCTTGCCCCCGATACGTAAAGCGAAAAGAGACGGCCTTGCTGGCCCGAGAGCAAGGGAGAAAACTCCTTGGCATATGTCTCCATAAGGGCCTGCGCTGAGGGTTCCAATGCACCGGATTGTCGTCCCTTAAGCACCAATGCATCCAAATAAGCCTGCATATTGGAGGCAGCCAACCGATCAAGCGTAGCGGGCATTTTCAAACCGGTATCCTTTAGACCCGTTACGCCTGACTCCAGAACCCGCGCAGGCGGCCTTAGGATGCTATCCAGTGCCTCAAGCTGCCTCTGAAGGCTCTCGCGTCCCAGAAAAGCGTCTTTCATGCGACTTACCAGCGGCGGACGATCGCTTGCAACGGTTTTCTGTAGCGATTCCAAAGCGCTTAAAACTTCCTGTGGGCTCTGGCTTGATAGCTGGTCAAGCGCGGCCTGAACCCCATCCGATCCCTTAGAGACAAAACAATTGGCAAAACGACCCGCCTTCTGGTGTCGGGTGATATCCTGGGCAAAGTCATCCAGCGCCTGACGAAGCATATCCCCAAGCGGTCGACGCTTAACGCTAGCGCGCTCCAGCCAGTCGGCCATCGCTTCACCGGCATCGGCCCACTGGCGATCGCCACTTTTCTGGCTGAGGGCAAGACCTAAATTCAAACAGCGCCTGAACATCGAATTAGCAATATCACGCGCGTCCTGTGAGGCCATTTCGCCTGCGCGCTGCCAGTACTGCGGCTGACTCGAAGGTTCAATCGCCTGGGCCAGACGCAAAAGCTCGGGTTGTTGCTTAAGGTCAGCCATTTCAAAAGACTGACCCGCCGTATGCCGAAAAGCCTGCTTAATGGCGGTTTGCAAGTCCAGCCTGGAAGCACCCGAAAGCCCGCTAAAATCCCCTTCGCCTTTTTGAATCGCCCCAAGCAGTGCCTCAAGGGCATCCGTACTGATAGAACCTGAAGGAAGCCGGGATTGAAGATAATCTTTGGCCGCCGTCCCCGATACCCCATAGGCCTTTGCCTCAAGCTCAAACAAATTCAGGAAACGTGACGACTCAACGCTTCGCCAACGGTTTTCCAGGGCAGCGAGCAGCGATTGTCGGGAGGATAAATCAAGCCCCTGAAAGGCGGCCCGGATTTGCCCGGGCGATAGCACAATCCCGCGTAACGCCGTCTCAAGCGCAGGAGCTTTCTCACCTTTAAGCAGCGTGGCAAGGGTGTCCTGTGGGAGCTTTCCTTCGGCCATCGCATTGGCCAACAGGTTTTGTAAAAGCCGTTGCTGAATAAGCCTGGCCACTTTGGGCTCTAACGTCGGGTCAGCCCCTACCATCGGGGAGATAGCCTTGCTGGCAAGCCACATGATATGCGGGGCGCTGTACATGTAGAAATAGATTGAACCGAGATCGCGCACCGCGATTTCCCAGGCCTCAAACGGGCTTCTATCGCCGTAGACCTTTGCGCGGCCAGCGGTCAGGACGCCATCAACAGCCAAAAGCTCGCCGTAATTGCTCTGTTGAATGTTATGGCCAAGCTTCTGGGCAAGGTCGCTAAAACCACTGAAGCCAAAGCGTAAACCCGTAGCGCCCTCTTGAGAAAGGGACACTGGTAAGTCCGGCCTTGAATTGGCCGCCTGATAATACAGGGATTCGGGAACGCGCTCGGGATGCCTTGGAAACTGCCTGGCACTTAGGGGGAGTTCCTGCCACGTCCTGGATTTTTGGGCTTCCTGCTTATCCAAATAAGCGACAATCGCCTCGGTTTTTTTCTTATTGAGCCAGGGAATCAGGAGGGCGGCTGTCATCGTGCCGATGCCGACACTAAAGAGAAGCCCCACAAACTTGAGGTTCACCAGCCGCCGTCTTTCCAGCGCTTTTCGGGTAAAGCGCTCGGACGGCTTCAGATCCACGTTTTTGTGCTTGTCCTTAACCCTGAAGTCCCAGGCCGTTTCAAGGTTTAAATGGTCAAGCTTGGGAAAAAGGGCCTTTTTAATCTGGTTGAAACGCCTGCTCATAAAGCCGACACCATACAGCCAGACGATGGCGACGGCCAACTCTTCCAGCAAGCGCTCCTGAAACTCAAGGAAACCACTGCGCCTGGCCGATGAAACCGAACGACCGACAAGGGTTGAGGCCTCCAGCGGCAAAATCGCCGTGGGGCCTTCCTTGTTAGTCGCCGTGAACGCGTTTTCAACCGGCGCGGGGATGTTCCAGCGGCCAAGCCATTGGGCGACGCCGCTAATCGGGCTCATGGGGAATCAGGGTGCTTTCTGGTGTGGTACTTCGGTACTGGAATGAGGTAAAAAACCCTTTGGTTTTTGCTTGATTTCAGTAGAAAGACCGGGGCGGTCGGGTCACTTGTGGCATGAGGATCCCACAAACGGGAGACTACAAGAAGACACTACGATTTAAAAGCCCCTGAAGGCTTTATTTTGCCAGCCCTAATAGCGCCACTTCTGCCAAAGCGGCAGTCTCTCCAGTCAAAAACAAGTCGAAAACAACCCGTTACAAAGCCAATGATCGAGAGAGTGATTCGTGGCGAATGTTGAGGAGATGCTCTGCCTGTTGATTCGTTTCAGATTAGCATTAGATTAAAAAGGTTTGGCGACAATGACGTTTCCGAAAGCTTTTGCAGACTCGCTTTCGGCAAGGGGCTTGGCTTTAGGCCAGTAGAGAACACCGTTCTCAAAGTACTGCTCGGGCTGTTTTGGAAGCGGGAGACAGACTTTACCCTGGAAAACGTCGTGGACGGTTTCAAGATATTGCCGGGGATTGCCAATATCGTTCCAATAGCTGTCTGATTCAATCTGGTGGGCCCAGAAAGGACGATTGGTCTGCCCGGATTTTTTCAAGACGGCCGGGAAGATATTCTTGGCAAAATCAAGTTCTTTTTCACCCGCCTCGCCCATTTCCTCAAAAACCTGCAAAATAATTTCAAAAGCGTCGGGGGAGAAAAGGTAAAAGCCAGTGTTGGCAAGCGTTGAAAGATGCTCGCCAAATTTCGGCTTTTCCTGAAACTGGATAATATTACCAGACTTATCCGCCTTGTCATGATTCTCGCTGACCACGATGCCAAACTGCTGCACCTGTGTTTCAGGCACTTCCATACAACCAATCGTCACCAGGGCGTTGTTCTTTTTATGGGCCTCGTAAAGCCTTGCAAAGTCAGCATCCGTTACGGCATCCCCTTGAACCAGCAACAGGGGCTTTGAAGGGTCGAATCCATACTCGGCTGGCGACTGCAACAGCTTACGCAAGGCACCTGCCGTTCCGCTTGGGGCGGGCTCGTCAATATAGGTCAGGGTGTCGCCCTTGGCTTGCTCCGTTCTGGAAAGCACCGCTTTGAGGGAAACTGGTTTAAAATACGTGTTAACAAAGAGCCGTGGGAAACCTGAGGCGTACAAGCCATTGGCAATGGCTTCAATAACGGCGGTTTCACCCGCCAAAAACACGGCGGGCTTGGAATAGCCTGAATTCTCACCGGACACCGGCTCAAATCGCGTGGCAAGGCCAGCACCCAACACCATCGTCTGAAGGCTTATGTCCAATTTTGCTTGCTGTCGCTGCGATTTTAACGGTTCAGAGCATACCTTCCCAAGCTTGAAGGGCTCCCCTTCAAGTTGGATTTCAGTGTCACCCACAGTCAACCGACCGCCGGGGAGGACGAAATAGCGCAAATCGGTTTTGGCAGAGGTTACGATCGCCGTAAACCCACCCTTTCCCGAGTAAAGCTGGAGCTTGTAAGGGCTGCCTGGGCCTTGGGTAATCGTTCCAAGGGGTTTATCACCCTGGGCGGTATCGATAATGCTTTGCTGATTCGGGGTTTGGGTTGGCTTTAAAACAATGCTATCGGGGGTGTCAGTTTGAACAGCGTTGGTCACAACATCAAGTCCTTACAGATCGATTTCAGATTACAGCATAGCCCAATCGAAAGCAGTAAGAAAATACCGCCAAAGACGAGGCTGTCGAAAGATATACCGCTCATCACCAAGAAAAAGTCAGCGCACCGGCTACTTGACGCTCGGCATTGAGACCGAACAAAGCAAGCATTGTTGAGACGCCAGCACTCTAT
Organism: Vampirovibrionales bacterium; assembly: GCA_035285165.1. GTDB lineage: Bacteria > Cyanobacteriota > Vampirovibrionia > Vampirovibrionales > Vampirovibrionaceae > JAYKHP01. The sequence continues at coordinate 16,581 of JAYKHP010000030.1, forward strand.
TTGATACGGATTTGGTCGGGTTCGGGGATTTTGGGGGGATTCTGGGGGGACAGCGCCTCAGGCGGCACAATCGTGCCTTGCACGTCGGGGGAGGAATAAAGCACCACCGGATCATCCTTCTCGATGTCTAGCTGGCTATCGGAAGGCAGGCTGGGGCGGAACATGTAAGGGGCATTGCGCTGCCAGAAAAGCTGCTGGTTCATATGCCAGTTCACGGCACCGGCGCCATAGCTACCAGCGGCAGGCCCCGTTTGCTGGGCGTAGGTGGGCGCCGTCGTTTGCAAGGCCGTACTCATTACAGCCATAAGAACCGATAAGCGCCATATCAGGCTTTTTCTCATGATGGCATCCTTTATTTTTGCCTCTTAGCTGGTCTCTTATATATAAAAGTAAGACGCTTTCAGGGGCAGTAAGTCTTACAGAGCAGGTTAAAGTTACGAATTGTTAAGAAATGGGGTGTCAACCGGGTATCCTGGGGCAATTTCTTGGATAGAAAATTTTTATATTAAATATATCAAGTGGCGATATTCAATCTCAAACATAGTCTCGTGTGTGATACCCAGCTTCAAGGCATTGTCTGTAAAATAGAGATTACGGTCATTTTATTTTAAACCGTCATCTTCTGACCCTCTATTCTAAACCCCTATTGGCCTCGTTGCTAGAATCGCATCAACACAGGTTCAAGCCTTATTTAAGTTTACCTTCTCAGCGTGGTCACAGAGCCCGTATGCCCTTTAGCACTAGGAGAAAAGATGATGAGCGCTTTAAGACAACAACAAGCGACCCCCCAGCAAGCCAGCCAAGGCGGTGCCCTTCAGCAAAGCGCCAGCCGCATTCCGCTTTCACCCCAACAGAAACAGCAACTGGCCCTCCTGCAAAGACGGATGCAGAAGGTAAAGAATCAGATGGACTTTGCTGAAATCCTCGCAAACTTTATGCCTGTCAGCAACCTGGATGCCCTGGATCAGAAGATGCAACAACTCAACCAGCAATACGCCAGCATCTTAAGCCAAAAAAGTCCTTTCCAGGCTCGTTAAGACGAAGCAACGGCTTCTAACTAAATATCCGGCCCATTTCCGAGTTTGGCCGGATATTTGCGTTTCGGGCAAAAACCCAGTAGGCAAAAGCCTAGGGTAAGCGGGGGACATTCAAGCCAAAATCAATTCAAAGCAGTTGAATTAGGCAGCCCCTCAGGCTAAGATGACTAGGATAGACGTTCCGCAGAGAGAAGCTCAGGAGGCTGGGCATTGTCATTATGACGAACCCGTCCAATTGATTGGCTTGATCGGCTCGTACTTGTTACTAACTTAGTACTAAGTTAGTACTAGATAGTTATACTTATTATGAAACAATCCGTGTCGGGATGTAGCGCAGCTTGGTAGCGCATCTGCTTTGGGAGCAGAGGGTCGCAGGTTCGAATCCTGTCATCCCGACCATTTCTTCACAAAAGTATAGTAAGAAAAACTGACTCTGACTCTAATAGTTGACTCTGATATGAATCGCATGTGATAAATAGAAATTATCATATTCGACTATTAGGGGAGGCTTAATTTTGTCCAGGGAATATAAATTAGCTGAAGTTGCCCAAATCACAGGGCTTCATTTGGAGAAGCTAAAAATAGACAGCCGTCGGGGTCATCTCCCGACAGAAATCAGGGTTGAGGGGAAAAAAGCTTACAAAGTTATTACGGCTGAAACGCTGGCGAATCTTTTGCAACAAAAGGATAATGATGGGTATACGGAGCTAAAAGCTCAGTGGCGGCAAGAAATGTTGTCGGGGACTCATTCAGGCACGTCTACCCCAGTCAGCGAAAGTTATCTGAGTGACTTAGAGTGGGGATTTAAGAAGTTTTGGGCTGCTAACGGCGACAGTGAATCCATTGATGCAATCGATGCAGATGGTTTACGACAGGCATTTACTCAATTTCAATTCGATGAAGAGTCCCGTCGGGACTTTTATTCATCCAAAATGCACATTTATAAAGCTATTTCGAGCTTTACTCAGTTTTTAATTCGTAGAGGCTATAAAGCTCCTTCCATATTGGAAGAAATTAAGAAAGTAAGGCCTAAAGCCAGAATTAAGCCTCAAAGACATTCGTTAGAATTGGTTGAAGTTTGGGAAGCCCTAAATTTTAATGGGCGCTGGAACGATGGCCGGACATCGAATGATATTCAAGTTATGGACTTGCTTCTTTTTATCTATGGCTTTGCCGGATTGCGGCGGATGGAAGCCGCTAATATCAAAATTACTGGTATTAATTTCAGTACAAATGAAATTTTGGTTCCAGGCAAATGGGGTAAAGACCGCTTGGTTCCAATGCCCCAAGAACTAGCGGACAAGGTAAAAGAATGGCTAGAAAATCTACGCCCTGAATCAAGCTTGCCTTATGTTATCGTAAACTCCCAGGGTAACAAGCTGACCGAGAAATCTATTGCTTGTCGATTTAGCCGACTCTCTAAAGCTTTAACACTCCATAAAGCGTTGGCCATTCTTAGAGAAAACGCAACAGGACTAGAACCGTCCGAGCAGCACCTAGACGAATCCGTCAAATTGTTTTTTCCCAGCAGAAGTAAAGAGGAATTGCCGGAAGAGGCAGTTCAGTTGGCTAAAAAACTGGATTGCGCTGTTAGGCCACATGATTTGCGTCGCGCCTACGCCAAAATGCTTGCAGATCAAGGGATGCCTTTGCCACGCATTCAGTATGTGCTTGGGCATAGTGATATTGAAACGACGATGAAATACATCAATATCAAGCAGAAAGAAGCTTCCGATTGGATTCGGGATAACTTCACCATTACCTTGCCTAAGCCAAAGCCAGTTCAAAAACCTTCTACTGATCTTGTAGAAGCAACGGAAAAAAGTTCTGTGGAACCCATAAAACAGGATCGCAAGAAAAAGTTTAGATATTAATTTAGAAAAGCGTCAGTATTTACTTGGCTTGCTTTATGTTTTGCATTGCCCTTTCAAATTCGACTTTTTCTAAAATCAGTTCACGGGCTTTTTCCAGTCCGGCTGTCAGGCAAAACTCAAATGGTGTATCCCCAGTAAAATCCGCAGCTAACTTGATGAGTTCATGATGCTCTTGTTTTACTCGTCCTCTTATCTCGGCCATTGATAGCTCCTCTCTCGGAAATTTGAAAAACGGTTTTAGGTCCGCCTAAAACCCTGGCCGTCGCCGAGACGAGGGGTAGCAAGTACAAGGGCACGGCCCCAGCCGTGGAAGCCTGCGCCTTTACCCTTGTGCGCGCGAGGGAGAAGCCCTTAGCTATCAAAACAGTCCTTTGAGAAAAAAGATTTGCAAAACAAAAAGACTGGAAATAATTTCCAGTCTTCCTTTAAAAGAGCAATAAAAATGCGCCAATCCTTATATAAGTTAAACAGAGGCGCTCTAATCAACTCTTAACTATTAAATTTTATTCGCCCACTCCTTTATGTATTGTCTTTCAGCCTGATCGGTATAGGTATCTTCCAGGTATAGCTGAAATAATTCCTGATAAGAAACCTCAAAATAATCAGCGAGTTTTTTCAGCGTACTACGAGAAGGTAACACCTTGCCTTGTTCATATTTGCTTAGATTTCCGTGAGTCATGCCAATAGCCTTTCCTATCTCGTAGAAGGAAAAGGTTCCTCGAAGCTCTTTTAGACGGTTCCCTAAAGATGGCATTGACAAGTCTTGCAAGATAAACTACACTTATCTCGTCTAATTAATAGACGAATTAATTGGTAAAAACTGTCTTTTTCATAAAGACGGTGCAAATTTGCTATGCTAACACACCCGGAAAGGGTTGTCTTTGGTATGTCTTTTTCGCCTGTAATCGACTATTTGGAAGAAGCTTCGCCTGATCAGGTTGTTAAGGCGACACTTCGAATCCTCTGTGCCTACCACGAGGTACAAGCTGAAAGGATTTCAAGCCTTATTCATGGTTTTGATGAGCAGTATTTACGGTATCTTGAGGAGACTTGGAAGCGCTTGAGTTTTACCCATAGTTCCAGAATGGATGCCTTAGGGTCATTAACGCGCGTCATTGCAGCAGATATGCAAACATACAAAAGCAGTCTGGAAAGTGTGGAAGCTTTTGATTCCCTAAATTAATGCGAAATCTTCCAAGCGATTAAGAAGCCAAGTGCAAACGCTACGAAGATAAATATTGTAGCTATCGGCCAAGAAAGTCCCGCCTTGGATGAACTGGTCTTATTGCCCAGTTCATTGGTAAAAGCGTCCAGGGCAGTCTTTAGCTTTTGCACATTAGCATCGCCAGCCTGCTCAATACACTTCGTTAGATGATTTCCGCCTTCG
>JAYKHP010000031.1:0-15784 GCA_035285165.1 Vampirovibrionales bacterium
GCTGGCAACGACGGCGGTGATGCCGGTGATGCTGGCAACGACGGCGGTGATGCCGGTGATGCTGGCAACGACGGCGGTGATGCCGGTGATGCTGGCAACGACGGCGGTGATGCCGGTGACGCTGGCAACGACGGCGGTGATGCCGGTGATGCTGGCGACGACGGCGGCGACTGCTAAAGGCGCACTGAAAGCCAGCCTAAAGAAATATTCAGAAACCCACCCTTTGCTTTAAGCGGTGGGTTTTTGGATTGGAAGAATAACTGTTTCAAAAATGCTTCATAAAGTTTCCTTACAATTATGCGGAATCCGGTACTCTACAACTTGTTTATTAACGGATTCATATAGTAAACTGGCCTTATCGAGCGTTGGGAGAGGACACTTGTACCCATGCTCCCAATTGATTTACAGCCATTAATTTGCAGCAGCTTTAGGGAGGTTGAGAGTCGGTGCCTACTGCCATTTATCCAGGCAGCTTCGATCCCGTTACACTGGGTCACATCGACATCGTTACCCGTGCCAGCAAAATGTTCGACAAAATCGTAATGGCTGTGGTGAAAAACACCAACAAGTCTTCATTAATGACACTAGAAGAGCGTGTCAGCCTGATTCAGGATTGCACCGCCCATTTAAAAAATGTCACCGTACAAGGGTTTGACGGCTTGACCGTTGATCTGGCCAGAAAGCACAAGGCCAAGGTAATTATCCGAGGCCTGCGGGCCGTATCGGATTTTGAGTTTGAGTTTATGATGTCGCAGATGAACAAGAGCTTAAACGCAGAAGTGGAAACGCTGTTTATGATGGCCGGGCTCGAATACCAGTTCCTCAGCTCCAGCCTGGTTAAGGAAGTGGCCAAGCTGGGCGGGGATATCAGCAAAGTGGTTCCCGCCCAGGCCGAAGCCTTGATCAAGGAAAAAACCGCCCGTTTAAAGCAGCTCAACGAAGCGGGGCAGTCTTTATGATGGCCTCTGTAAACCCGCAGGAGAACAAGGTTGGTACTGACCGTCGCCCTTATCCTTATCATGAAAGGCCCGAGCCTCTTCTGATTATGGATGAACTTGAATCGGCGCTCTTGCACCATGGTTGGCCCATTCCATGTTCGCCCTATTATATTGTCCATCACCAGAAAATTCTTGAAATTGTGGATAGATTAAGGGTCAGCCTTCAGGAGGAAATGGACGAGCGCTTCCTGCACTCTTTTGGCCCGGCGTTTGAAAACTCCTGAAAAACCCGTAATCGTTTGATTCAAAAATCAGCCCCAGTTTACGTCAGTTGACACATTACTCTAAAATATTACCCCCGTTATTCCCCCAATACCGTTACCTGGACTTGTTATAGGCACATTGTTTCAAATTTTGCGCCACAAGTTTTGCGAAAAGGAGTCCCTCGTCTTATGAGTACTTTTGCCAAAATGATTGAACGGATGGAAGATCTCGTCCTTTCAGGCGTCGGCATCCCGTTTACCCCGATGACCATCATCAACAGCGAAAAACTCCTGCCGCAGCTTGACCGCATCCGCGAAAGCACACCCGAGGAAATCCGAAACGCCCGGCGTATTCTCGATCAGCGCGAAGAAATCATCACCGAAGCCCAGCAGCGCGCTAACCAGCTATTGATGGACTCTAAAAAACAGGCTGAAGGAATGCTCAGCGAGTCTGAACTGCTCAAAGCGGTTCATGAAGAAGCGTTGCGTGTTCGCCAACAAATCCTGACCGAAATCGACACCATTCATAAAAAAGCCGTTGAAGAAGCCGAAACCCTTCGGGCAAAATCCCAGGAAGAGGCAAGATTGGTTCGAGAAGGCGCCGATCAATATGCAGATAGTGTCCTGAGCAGCCTGGATAAAAGTCTGGGCGAGTTTCACACCGTGGTTAAAAACGGTAGAAAGCATCTCAAGCAGGCCCAGATGGACTCGCATGCCTCAAGCCATGCAAAATCGCACTATGCAAGCCATCCGCTCCCATCCCCGTTATCTCCGCAACAGAGCGCCCATTCGCCGCTTCCTAATTACAGCCCCTCCACTCTCACCAGTGCCGGGGTGCAGACTAATACGGCCGAAAAAGACCGGGCAAAAATTGAGGAGTTTCTCAAGCAAACCACGCTCTCTTAACAGGAAAAATTCTGAAAATGAAAGATCTTGCGCCTGCTATCACACGGCAACGTTTGTTGATTGAGGCAACTTACGCGATCAATGTTTCAAAAAAAGAAGTCGCCGAATATCTCTTTGGGTTGGCCAAATCTCTAAATTTGAGAGTCTACGGCGAGCCAATCATCCACTCTCCTTCCGGAGAAGGCAAAGAAGTTAACCAGGGGTTTGATGCGTTTATTCCGTTGATAGATTCAGGTATCGCTTTATACATCTGGAGCAATGAAAACTTCCTATCCTGTGTGCTTTATACCTGTAAAAGCTTTTCCGTAGAGAAAGCTTGTCAATATACCCAGGAATTTTTCAAAACTAGCCAACTGGAATTTAAGTCGTTTTAAGAGCAAAGACTTATTCAGGGTGTATGCTACTCAGTCTTTACCAAAGCCAAAGGGGCAATGACGGCAGGCGCTTTCACAACATGATCCCCGGCGTATGTGATAGAGTTCCGTCCAGACCAGATAGCCTGTAGACTTATCGATATAGTAATCCAAGCCGCCCTCGATTGCCGCCTGGTGTCGCTCGTCAAAGTAAGACGCCTTTGATGGCTCAGGCTTTTGCTCTAGACACTCTAAAAGCTGGGTTGAATAGGCCATGGAGAATAAACGACTTTCTGGAAGCGGTTTTCGGATCAAGGAGCCTTAAAAGAAAAAGGTTGAAAAAAGGGGCCCTACGGTTAAAGCCTAACGTACCCGACAGGCAATGACTGATTGCTGCTGCGTTCCCGCCCTGACAAAGTTCGTCCACCTATCGCCACAAGCTTCAACCGACTCCCAAGGAACACCCATGCGGATGTATCGGGTCGGGCCTTAAGGCAAGGTTAGCATAAGTCCCCTGATTTTTGAACCACAAGTAAAGCCCGGTGGGGCTTTTAAAAATGCTTGTTTTGCCCGCACAGCAGAAAATCATCCATTATTATGGTAATGCAGGATTGAAAGAGCGGATTTTTCGCGCCAATGGCCCGCAATGTCCATCGCGCTTCTGCCCCAGCGATTGCGCTGACGAATATACGGCTCGCGCTTATCCGTGGGCAAGGTCAGAATTAAAAACTCGGCCAAATCCGCATGATTATTCCAGGCGGCATACATCAGGGGCGTCATCCCGTCTTCATCCGGGCGCTGCACCAGACTGAGACGCAATGCGGGAGAGGCCGCGCAAAGAATTGATTTTAAGGACACGTCATAGCTGGCTTTGGCCAGAAGCAGCACAATCGTTTCCAGATGGGCCGTGGTCTGAGAGAATATTTCATCCATTTCCAACGACTTTTCCCGGCAGGTTTCCAGTATCTGGCTAATCAGCGCCTCATGTTGGGGCCTGTCAAAGGCAATGGGCGAAAGGCCCAGAAGCAGAATGGGGGATAAGCCTTTATTGTCCGAAACATCCACCCTGGAACCGAGTTTCAGAAGCGCCATCGCGGCACTGTAGTGCTGATTTGCAAGTGCAATCATCAAGGGTGTTTGCCCCTGTTCTGAAGCGACATCCACCGACACGCCCTTTTCCTGAACCAGGCGGTAAAGCTGGATAACCTGATTCTTACGGGCCGCTTCCTGAAGTTGCCACTCCTGGGGGGTAAGGGTTTCGTAAAACCTTTCCCAGCGCTCCTTTACCCAGTCCTTACTCAAGACCTTGCGCCAATTGGGCAGGTCGTCTTGCATTTCCGGTTGTACTTCTTGTTGTTGCTGGCGTTTTTGAAATTTATAAGGCAGAGCAGCCGTGAGCTTTTCGGGAAACACATCCCAGATATCCGGCAACGACGGAATTAAATCCCCGGATAAAAGCAACGGATTCTTAAAAACAGGATCGTTGTAAATCGAAGACCCGTCCATATATTTCTCATGCATAATTTGAAAACCCTCCCCTGGTTTTGGTCTGGTTTTAGTATTGATGAGCTCATTAGCGCCCCAATGGCCAACATCCCCAATATTTCTATTTTGTTTATATTCCCGACTTTCCTATTTCCCCATTTTCCTATTTCCTCAATCCTGTGCTGGATTAAAAGCCTGTTTTGATTAAAAGCAGAAGTACGCCCCCAGCAGGGCAAACGATTGACAAGAAAGACTCACTAAACGCCAATGACTGGAAAATCTTCCCGGTAAAATCAGATACGTTAAATGTATGTAGTTAAAACTGTTAATCTGGAAAAATAAGCGTCAATAATGAAACCGAATTTAAAGTAAGTCAAACGAATAACTCAATCTCCAAAAACCAAGCATTGGACTTCTTAGCTTATTATACACCTGTACGCTCTTCAGGAATGCTATACAAACTTTTGTAAATATCAATTCTCAATCAACCGTCAAAGCAGTCCCAGCGGCAAAATAGCGCTCTAACGACTTAAACTGGCTGTGCGGGCACCGGGGGGTTATCGCCTTCAACAGTTTCAGGAACTTTCTGAATTTTGGCTTCCTGAACCGCCTGAATTTTCCAGGTCTGTTCAGGCCCTTCGTTATACGCCGTAGACACCACCACTTTATACTGGCCGCGCTTGAACATATGCACGTTCAATTTTTCCTTGGGCATCAGCGTAATGGAAGACCAGGTTTTGGCGTCCTTCTTCAATTTACCGCCTTCCTCAAAATCGTTTTTGGAAAGCATCGGCTTATCGGGAGAGGCAATGACCTGGGTCATCTGGGTAATTTCCTCATCACCGGACACCAGCTCGACTTTGGTAATCAGAAAATTAATCGAACGCTCACCGCTGTTTTCAAAGCGAAGCTTGACCTTCGGCATAAATTCGCCGGTTTCAGCGTCCACGTTTGAAACCACCTGCATTTCGGAAATTTTAACCGGGTAAAGCTGATCTAATGGTAAATTGGCACGCTTGCTGATTTGATCGGCCTCTTCAAAATAGCGATCCGCTTCTTCCTGTTTTTTGTCTTCCAGCAACAAGCGGCCTTTCTTCATCAACACCGACGTAAGGCGAATACTGATGGTGCTGGGGTTTGCGTCAAACGCCTTTCGATACCAGACAATGGCCTCATCCAGATTGCCCGTCCGCTCATAAGCGCTTGCCAGTTCAATCAAGGTTTCAGGCAAGTAGCGATAGCGCAGGGATTTTTTCATAAGGGTAATCGCCTGGTCGTCTTTTTTGTGATCCGAGAGGTAGGCGGCGTAAAAAGTATAGGCTTCAATCAGTTTTTCCTTAACGCCATCCTCGTTTCGATAGTCATTGGCATAGCGAAGCGCCCGCTCGTATTTTGCAATCATATCGGGATACAGTTTTTTATCTTCGCTTTCTGCTTCCTCGGCCATCAGATCATCGCCCCAGGCGTCGTAAAGCTCAAAAAGCGCCTGGCGAAGGGCCATGATATCGCGGTATTGCTCATCGCTTTTGGCAACGTTATTGGGGCCGAGCCCTTTTTTTGCCTTGGCCATTGCCGTCAGTAGCAAGTCCTGTGCCTTATCGAAATCTTTTTTAGCGACGGCGATTTTGCTCATCGCAATATCGGCCCCACTATCCTCCATGTTTTTATCGTTTTTAAGCGAAGCGGCCATGCGAAACTCCTGCTCCGCCTTCTTGCGCTCATCCAGTTCAAGGTAAGCCTTACCCAGCAGCAAATGGCCCTCATAACTGGTAGGATATTTATACACCAGCATTTGAAGCGTTTTTGCACCAAGCGCCACCTTGCCCTGCTCAACCTGGCGACGCCCGCGAGCCAGTAAATCCTCGCTATCGGCATACTGAAAGAGCAAATAGCCTGAGAACAGGAAGCCTGCCAGCGCAATAGCGCTGATGATCGTCACCCCGTACTGGACGCTGGGATTAAAATAAGAGGAAAGCTTTCCCAGTAGGGAGCTTCTGCGCGAAGATCGACGACGCTTATAGGAGGCATGGGTACGGGCCATAATGCAGTGGATTTTCCTTCATGGACGGGGATAACCTTTATTTTACAACACCCCGGCGCATTTCGGAGATAAATCCCCCGCCACCCAAAAGGCCTAAAAAAAAGAAACTGAACTAAACTCTACTGATTGGCTAGCCTCACCTCTGGCGACTGCTTCTTTGATTTGGACGCCTGTCCCAAGAGCCGTTGATATTGGCCTAAGAGACGCTCATACTGAAATACAAGCGCGCTAACCGTTTCTGAATGAGGCGTTGGCCTGGAAAGCTCCGCTTCAAGAAGCGTCTGTGCCTCTTTAACCTTCAGATAAGCTTCTGACAAGGTCGTCTGCTCTCTCGTTCGGAGTTTGCCCTCAAGCTGCGCAAACGAAAATCCTTGCCACGAGCTTGTAAGCATTTCACCAAGCTGCTGCCAGCTTTCCTTGATTTGCTGACGAAACGGGTTGGCTTTGCGGTCGATTCCCTCAAGCGCAACACAAGCCTTGGCGTGGCGACGCTCTAGTACATATAACCTGGCTTGTAAGGATTTGGCCTCGGCAGCCAGCTTGGGACGGTTGGCGGGAGAGGTGCTGGCAATAAGCGCCTTGTAATCGCGCAAACTGGCTTTCAAGGACGACATTTCCGCCTCAAGCCTTCGTTTCATCACACTGTAGCGGGTCTTTGCGCTCGGCAGCAAATGCTCCACCCCACTTGGCATTTGCCCATCCAACTGGTTAATATGAATGCCGGTGGCGAGCGCTTGAGAAGAAGGCGCATAGGCTTTTTCGTACAGGTAAAGCTCCGTCTGAGAAAAAGGGGTGTAAGACACTGTCTGGGAATCGCCCTGCGTCTCAAAAAAACCACCAGCCAGGGTTTCTTTCTGGGCTTCTTGGGGTTTTGGCTGTTCCAGATGCCTTGCAATCAAGTCGGTTAGCGAACCAGGGCGCACGGAAGCGGGCAATAGGCTGGATGGCGTCTCGTCCGTCTGAAAAAAGACGGCGGGCTTTTTCGTTTTTTGAGGAAAAGCGTCAGGTGGGGTCATTTAGGCAATGGCTCAATATTATTCTAAAATCAGAACGCCGGGTCGCTCCGCTTGGGGGCAATAGCGCGTCAAGTCGGGCTGTGCTATGGTTAGGGGCTCATAAGAATTAGGGCCCGGCATGTAGACTTTTTAGGCTTCTTCAAAACGGCTTTTTACTATTCTTTGGTATGTTATCGACGCTTTCAGGGCAGACTTGAATGGGAGCATCCCGCTCCTATTGCCGATTGCATAGATATTCAATAGATTAAGTAACGGATATCCAGCCACATATGGACACTATCACCGTAATCAAGGCCAATGAACACAATCTGAACCAGGTCAGCCTGAGCATCCCGAGAGACAAGCTGGTGGTGTTCACGGGGGTATCGGGCTCCGGGAAATCCTCCCTGGCCTTCGACACCATCTTCGCCGAGGGACAGAGACGCTATGTGGAAAGCCTGAGCACGTATGCCAGGCAGTTTATCGGGCAGTCCGAAAAGCCGGATGTGGAAAGTATCGATGGGCTTTCACCGGCCATCGCCATTGATCAGAAATCCACCAGCCGAAACCCGCGCTCAACCGTTGGAACGGTGACGGAAATCTCGGACTATCTACGCTTACTCTATGCGAAAATCGGCACCGCGCATTCTCCCAAAACCGGTGAAGAAATTACGGCGCACACCCCCCAGAGCATCATCGCCCAGGTCAATGCGTTACCCGAAGGCTCAAAGCTTCAGTTATTTTCACCGGTGGTTCGGGGACGTAAGGGCGATTACAACGCCCTGTTCAAACAACTGCGAAAAGAGGGCTACAGCCGAATCCGAATCGACGGCGAGTTGCATTTGCTCGAAGAGCTTGCCGAAACGCATCGCCTGGAGCGTAATATCCTGCATAATATTGATGTGGTGGTGGATCGCATTGTCTTAAAAGTCGATGCCAAAACCCAGGAGCGCCTGCAAAGCGCCGTTCTCGGGGCACTGAAAAAATCAGACGGCTTTGTTAGCGTGCAGATTCTTGAAGATGGCAGCGGCAAAAAGAAGCCGCGTGAACTCTTTTTCTCACAGCATTTGGCGCTGAGTGACAGTGAGCTGGACGAGGGGGGCGTTGCAGAAATGTCCCCCAGGCTTTTTAGCTTTAACTCCCCTTATGGCGCCTGTCCGGCTTGTGAGGGGCTGGGGGTTCGCTATGAAATTTCTCCCGAGTTGCTGATTCCAGAGCCGGATAAGTCAATGGCCCAAGGCGCCATTGCCCCGTTTGAAAAATTCATGGGCAAATACTACGCCACTTTTATCAAACGCCTCGCAAAGCGTTATTCGTTTGACGTGGAGACGCCTTATAAAAAGCTGTCCAAAAAACACCAGCAATTTTTAATGTTCGGCCCTGATTATGACCCACGCAATTCCGAATCGTCCAATCAGTATATGGAGTCCGTCCGCCAGAATCCCGCCCTTGAAGTGGAGGACGATGAGGATTGGTTCAGTCTCGTCAGCGATTTTGACGGGATTATGAATATTCTTAAGCGGCGTTACCTCAATGGAACAGACGCCACCAAACATTACATTGAAACGTTTATGCGCGAGGTGTTATGTCCTGCCTGTAAAGGCGCCCGCCTAAAACCCCTGTCGCTTGCCGTCACGCTTCCAGATGTCCGCTTGAGTCCTCAAAAACAAAGCTCGGGAGGCATTAATATCCATCAGCTTGGAGATCGCTCCATCCGCGATCTTTACCGCTACTTTCAGAAACTGCCGGGCGAACTCAACGACTACCAGATGACCATCGCCAGACAACCCCTGGTGGAAGTAAGCGATCGGCTGCTGTTTTTAATCGAGGTCGGCCTTGAGTATCTAACGCTGAATCGAAGCGCGGGCTCTCTTTCAGGTGGCGAAGCCCAGCGTATTCGTCTCGCGTCTCAAATCGGCTCGGGCCTGTCCGGGGTTTTATACGTGCTGGATGAACCGAGTATCGGCCTTCACCAGCATAATAATATCCAACTGATTAAAACGCTGTGTAAATTGCGCGACCAGGGCAATTCGCTGATCGTGGTGGAACATGATGAAGAAACCATCCGAACGGCGGACTGGGTGGTGGATATTGGCCCCAAAGCGGGAATCCATGGGGGGCGCATTGTCGCCCAGGGAAAAATGGAAGCGATTAAAGACAACCCGCAATCGCTGACGGGACAATATTTATCCGGCAAGCAGGCGATTGCCGTTCCTAAAAAACTGAGGGCTGGCAACGGGGAAAAACTAACCATCAAAAACGCCACGCTGCATAACTTGAAAAACGTGAGCGTGGATATTCCGTTGGGTAAATTCGTTTGCGTCACCGGTTTAAGCGGCTCCGGCAAATCGACGCTTGTTTATGATGTGCTTTATGAGGTCATCCATTACGAATTTGGGCGTTACGGCGCACGACCGGAAGGCTATGACGAGATCACAGGGCTTGAGCATATCGACAAGATGATCTGCATTACCCAGGATCCGATTGGCCGATCGCCCAGAAGCAACCCGGCCACTTACACCGGCATTTTCGATACCATCCGAAACGTTTTTGCCAACACCGAAGATGCCAAGGTACGGGGCTATACGGCAAGCCGCTTCAGCTTCAACGTCAAGGGCGGACGCTGCGAATACTGTAGCGGTGATGGGGTTATCGTCAAGGAGATGCATTTTCTGCCCAACGTGTCTCTGCCGTGTGAACATTGCGGCGGCAAGCGCTACAACCGCGAAACGCTTGACGTTCAGTATCGCGGCAAAACCATTGCGGACGTGCTGCATATGTCGGTGGAAGAAGCCTACGCGCATTTTGAAGGAATCCCTAAAATCCAACGCTCGTTGAAAGTGATGCTGGATGTGGGGCTGGACTATATCCAACTGGGGCAATCCTCCACGACGCTCTCGGGTGGCGAAGCCCAGCGCATCAAGCTGGCGACTGAATTCTGCAAGCGAAGCACCGGGAAAACGCTATATGTTTTAGATGAACCCTCTGTAGGCCTGCACTGGGATGATTTGTCCAAGCTCATCCAACTGCTGAACGGCCTGGTGGATCAAGGGAACACTGTGTTGGTGATTGAGCATAACCTGGATCTGATTAAGGTGGCTGATCACATCATCGATATGGGGCCTGAGGGCGGCGAGCGAGGCGGAGAGGTAATCGCTCAAGGAACGCCCCGGCAGGTTGCGGATACGGCAGACTCCTACACCGGCCAGTATTTAAAGCCTTTACTTAGCTAAAACAAGCGCTGTAAACTTTCTTGATCAGGCTCAGTATTTTACATAACCTTTTAATTAAAATGCTAACCATTTTTCTAGAAAAGATATTATTCTAAGCCCGTAAGGAAACCTTCAATGCTTTCAAGCACTCCGTCTCTCATGGCTGGCAGTCAGTCCAGCATATATGCGGCCCCTCATTTTCAGGCGCACATGAATGCATTGGCTGCTCAGCCAGAACTGCTCCAAGTGCCTATCCAGGATGACGTTTTATTTTCAGGCAAGAAGACTACTGTAAAAAAAGGAACTGCTAAGAAGCCTAAAAAGCCTGCAAGACAAGCAGCGCAGTCGACAAGAGACGCTGAAATACATCGACTTCGTCACGGCAGGGATCTTCCTGGGGAAGGGGCGCAACCGAAACAAAATTAGCGCCTTCGCTGACATTTAATCTTTAATCAGGGTCGCATCGGTTACAATTGGATTTATTCCAATCGTGATTGCCTGAGAATTGAATCCCTGAGAATTGCACCCATGTCTTATCCTATCCTTTTCTCCATAAAAACCCCGGCCCTAAAAGCACCGGCCTCATCACCACTGCCAGCACACAGCCAGAGCAAACAAGCCTCTGAAGCTCAATTTGCAGCGCCAACGTTTAGCGCTTCCAAGCCAGACGTTTTTTTTCGTGCGGAAACTGCCGATGAAAAAAGGCGCAGAGAAGAAGCCGCAGCTTGGACTGACCATGAAAAAGACCGCTCTACTAAGGAAGCGGCAGAACAAGAGAAGCTTCAGCGCACCAGACGGTCTGGAAGGCGAAAAAAACCATAATATAGCCTTGCTCTAGGCTTTAAAAAAACTGCTTTCTTATTGAGGCATATTCTTTAACATGGTTTTTAAAGCGTTCGTCAGCTCGGCGTATTGGATTGAAAAATCCGCCTGGGTATCGCTGGTTTGAATGCTTACATCGCTAAGCGATAAGAGCAGGATTTGCCGTTTGGCCTGGGGAACAAACAGCGCCACCATCGGCATCACTTTGCCTGAACTGTTTTCCACCAGTATGTTATACGCCTTGTAGGTTTTATCGCTTTCACCAACCGTATGAATTGACTTCAGCGTCATTTGCCGAACCGATGACGTCTGAGTCGCAGGGGAATCCTGGCCCATACCGGCTTCAATCCCTTGCTGGATTTTTTCCAGCTCCTGCGGATCACTAGTATCAGGCGTATTCAAGGCTTTTTGCAACTGCTCGTTTTCAGGCAACTGATAGGCCAGCAACATTTTTTTATCCGTCAGGGCCAGCAACATGGCAAACGCGGTCTTGCCCTTGCTTCCTTCGGTTTCATAACTCATCAACGTGGTATAACCGGCAGGCTCTTTGCCCAACACGCGATTCACCAGCGCCACGCTGCTGTTGTGATACCAGGCAACGCCTCCTATGAGGAGCGCGAAAAACAGAACGACCACTCCCAGGCAGCCGCCGCAGCCAATCAACCATTTCTGTTTGGTATTCAATGCCATAACACCAACTGCCTCCCAAAACGCCACCAACCTGAAGAAACAAAAAAGACGCGATAAACGCCTCAGCTTATTGTATCAAATCTTTCCGCTTAAGCACCAAGTCATTAAAAGTCAGGTAGTGCGTTATTTCTCGGCTTTTACCGTGGCAATGGAGGCCTTGGCAGGCAAAGGCCTCGTCAAGGCGATTTGCGTATAGGTCGGCATATGATCCGAATGCACCTCTGGAAGAACCTGCCGACTGACAATCCTCGCGTTTTGATTGATCAACACATGATCAATCGGTAAAAGCGGAAACAGCCAGGGGATCCGTCCACGCCAGACATAACGTGGATACGTCGGCAATGGGCCAAAGCCATAATAAGCAGGTGTCAGGCCGGTATCCTGCGTCAGTATCCGAAACGGGGACGACCACGGCGTGGCGTTAAAGTCACCCGCCACCACCACGGCTTCCGTTGCCATTCTGGGCTTGATGATATCCAGCACCTTGTTATAGTAGATTTTTTGCCGAACCGCAGCAACCTCTCCCCGGCTGGGGCGCTCGGGATGAACCGTGATTAAATTAAGCGGATATTGCTGGCCGTTTTTTTCAAACAGAAAACGCGTCACCAGAATCGCGTTTGTGTCATTGGAAGCGCCGAATTCCATATGCCCCTTGAAAGGATGCCTCGTGTAAATCGCATTCAGCGTATTCAAATCCCGAAGGCCGTATGGAAATTGCTTTAAGATGCCCGACTTCTGAAAAGCCAACGCATGGTGGGTCATATACTCTTCAAAAATCACAACATCGGGCTGGGTATTTTCAATAGCCTGAAAAATTGGCTCATAGGCCGTATTTCCCCCATACACATTGATCTGAAGAATCTTAATCTGGGGATGATTCTGCGTGGTGATTTTTTGAGACTTGAATGCTTGAGCTTGTGGCACGTTGGGTGTTGGCAGGCTAGCTGGCGGCCAATACATGGGGACTACCTGGGTTAAATTTACAGCAAGAGCCACCATAAAAAAGATGGCCACCCAGCGCTGCGGTCGTTCAAAACAAACAATCACCAGAGCAGGCAGCAGGATGCAGATATACACCAGGCGAAAATGACTGAAGAGATCCAGAAGCCAGTGCAAATCTCCCAGGAAACCAAGAAAAACTGAAATGGCGGCACAAACGGCAAGCCAGAACCAGCAGGCTAAAATGACGCGCGCCAGGGAAATAATCATTTGTGTGGGAAACACCATAATAATATCTTCGGGGGTAATATCTTCGGTCAAATCTGTGCAACAAGAAGGGGCTGAACAAACGATAGGCTTCGCCAAACCAGCACTAATTTATTGTGTGGGGGTTGAAGTGGTATCGATCGCCAGTTCGGCGAAAACAGGGAGGTGATCGGAACGGGTATCAACGGGCCCCAGCTCTCGCTTGAGAACAACAAACTGGGGGCTCACCAGGATATGATCGATTGGGATTTGGAAAAAGGGAGACAGTATTTGGGGTAAACGCTTGTTTAAAAGCCCGTTACCCGGGCCATCCACCCAGTTTGGCCACGACGGCTGGATGCCGAAGCCTATCTGGGAATCCTTTAAACCGCTATTTTTTAACAGCGCTTTATAATATACCGACCATGGAGAGCAATTCAAATCCCCCATCAGTATAACAGGCTGATGCAGTCGACCGGCAAAAATGGCGGCTTCTTTTAATTGTTTGTTTCTGGTTTTAAACGCGTCAAAGCCTGAAATAGGCGGAACAGGATGCGTTACGATAAGTGTGAGCGGATTATTACGGTAACGAACCGTGGCAATAATACTGGGGAACTGCGTCCGTGGAAAGACCTGGCGGAAGAGCTGATTAGCACTAGTGGCAAGAGAATTGGCGACTTTTTTGGGATCAATTTGCTTCAAATCTATTTTTTTTAAATCATTCAGGTTTTTAATCTCCAGGCTATTTATTTCAACGCCCGAGGACGGCGGGGGAGGCGGTGCCTCGTCAAACGAACGCACCTGCTTGGAGAGAATGGGCAACTTACTATAGAGGGCCACCCCAAAGTTATTGTCCTGGGGCACCAGAACACGGTAGGCATAATTGCGCAAGGGAACGTTCATGGCCGTCAACCATTGCTGATCAACTTCCTGCAAGGCGATAATATCGGGTTGCTTCTCCTGGATATACTGAATTATCCCCTTTTCATTGCGATTATCCTTGTATACATTCCAGTGCAATAGTTTTAAAGATGCCGCTTCCGCGTTAAACGGTTTAGGCTGGGGAAGGTAATAAGGCACAATTTGGCTGAGATTGACGCCCAGCACGATAAAAGCGGCTATTCCCCAAGGAATATCGCGAATAAGAAGAAAAATGCCGATACTAATCAATTGACCCAGCAAACTCACCATTCGCAGATGACTGAGCAGATCAAACACCTCGGCCCACTCGTGATTAGGGCCAATCCCTTCGCCCAAGTAGCCGCCCACCAGAGATACGGTGCTTGCCACCAATAACACCACGGCAAGCGCCTGGAGAAGGCCCTTGAGCAGATGAAACGGATAACCCACAATCGCGCGCAGAATCGACAACATTCGGGCAGACGCCTTAATCAAGACATATGATTCATCATAACAAATAAACGATTATCCAGGCAAAAGCTCACTTGCCTTTTGCAATAACGCTTCCAACTGGGGACGGAGCGGGCCCAACAGGCTATCCTCCGGTTCAATCCTTTTGACTCTTATTCCCATTGAGCCAAATGCACGTCGCTCAGTCGTTCTGGATTGGATTCGGAAATCTCTCGGTTTAGAACCATCTCTATGATACGTCAGCTTTTGTTCAAGCGGATCATAAATCAAAAGCGTATGACCTCTTTTAATGCCCCAAATACTCTGGGTATAGTCTTTGGGATCAAACAAAACAAACTCCTGAGGAAGTGTTCGACCCAACTTGAAAATATAATAGTTGTAAAAACCCCGCGAGCGAACCTTCAATGCATGTGAAATCCTATAGGGGCTATGATAGCAATATTGCAAATGATGGTTTAATTCACGCAACTTCTCCGAATCAACCAGTTTGGGCTTATAGGGAAGATCAAAAAGCGCTGAGAGGAGATGATGAATTTTACGTCGACCTTGAAAGAACACGGGGAGGGATAAACGAGAAGTGGGTGCTTTTTGTCCAGTCGTGGCAGCCTTAGAAGATCCAGAAGATTTTGGGAAATCAAAAGGCGAATCTGCGGCAACTATAGCAGCAAACTTAAGCCCTTCAACAGGAAGAGGATGCAAAGCATTCTTAAAATTTGGATTTCCTGAATGACAAGAGGAAATGCCTGAGAGCATTACCGGATTCCATCTATATCAATTATTTATAAAAGGTCGAGAATTGAATAAAAAGTGGGATTTGATTAGTCTAGTTATAAATTAAAAAAGAACAATATGCAAAATTGCGGCCCTGAAATACTTCAGAACCGCAATCTTTTAAATAAACCCTTGGCGGAACGCTATCTTCCCGGGACCTTACGGTCCGAGTATTGTCGCTGCAGTTAGTCTTTACGGCCGTGTTCGGAATGGGAACGGGTGTTATCCTAACGCTAAACCACCAAGGAAATCTGTCGTCACTGTCGAAATGACAGAAACAAGTACCTTGAAAGCTGCACAGATCAGATGGATTTGGAACTAGTTTATTTTCACCTTATTTGAAATAGAAATTAGGAAAAGCCCTCGTGCGATTAGTAACACTCAGCTACACATGTTGCCATGCTTCCACTTGTGTCCTATCAACCAGATTATCTTTCTGGGCACTTACCGGGTTAACCCCGTGAGAGATCTTATCTTGTGGTGGGCTTCGTACTTAGATGCTTTCAGCACTTATCCGCTCCGAACACAGCTACCCGGCGTTTGCCACTGGCGTGACAACCGGTACACTGGCGGTTCGTCCGACCCGGTCCTCTCGTACTAAGGTCAGATCCACTCAAATCTCTTACGCACATGCCGGATATGGACCGAACTGTCTCACGACGTTCTGAACCCAGCTCACGTACCGCTTTAATGGGCGAACAGCCCAACCCTTGGAACGTACTACCGCTCCAGGATGCGACGAGCCGACATCG
>JAYKHP010000032.1:0-41881 GCA_035285165.1 Vampirovibrionales bacterium
CTCGTTTCTATGCGGCTACGTAATAAAATACCACTGTTTTATCTTCAATATTTCCCCTGCAATTCCAACTTATGCTATTATCCCAAAACTCTACTTCCTCTTGGTACCCACCATGGGTCTCGGTCAACTGGAGGTTGATTCCTTCCGCAGCCGCTTCCGTCGCAATCATGATGGATGCCTGATTCTTGAAGTGATCCACGAGTGCCGCCCGCATATCCGCTGTCCGGGAGCCGGTTATACGATCAGTACCCTTGTTTTCTTTTATCCAGGCTTCATAAATAGACTTGGATTGTAGGTCGTTATTGCTGCCATTGAAAAGTACCAACTGCCCCTCATAGCCATTTTCGGAGAGCAAGCGCACAAGGTAATCTTGGGTTCGTCTGGACTCCGTAAAGATAATCGTCTTTTGTGCGGCCCCCAATTCTTCGGCTTTGGCAAAGCCGGCTTCCAGAGCACTCAATAATGCTTGCCCTTTGGCATTTTCAGTAATGGAAATAGCCAGATCACGAAAGGCTTTCAAATCGCTAATCTCAGCGTCAATTGCGGCAATGGCCTCTGGCGTCAGCAGTTCCTGCTTTTCCTCCGGCTCGTCGTCCTCAGACCATTCGTCTGCTACTTCCGGCAGTTCTTCATAATCTTCGGAAAGCTCCTCTTCCAGGCTGTCACGCAAGGCGGAGTCAGCTTTAAGCTGCCGCTCCAGTTTTCGGGCCAGGGAATCAAGAGCGCCCGCAATGGCAAAGGTAGAGGATGCCAATAGCTTCCGAAGGATTAACGTCATCAAGGTGCGTTGACCTGAAGGTAAGGCTTTCAGGCTTTCCCGCTGAAGGTAATCGGATACCATGTCATAGAGCATCTGCTCGTCATCGGTCGGATAAAACTCTTGCGTGATTGGGATGCGATTGGTGTACCGAATATATTCCAGAACCTGACGGCGTAGTGTCCGGTGGCAGACGGGCTTTAACCGGTCTTTTAATTCCATGTAGGGATCTTCGCCCGTTAAACGGGCATACTGAGAGCGGAAACTGTTGGCATCTCCAAAGGCATAATCATCAATCAGGCTTACCAAACCGTAAAGTTCCATCAGCGAATTCTGAAGCGGTGTAGCAGTCAGAAGCACTTTGGGGGAGTTGGATAAAGCGTTTTTAAGTCGTCGCCCAATCTTGTTGTCTGTTCGGTAAACATTTCGCAGCCGATGTGCTTCATCTATCACCACCAAGTCCCATCGGGTTGTCATCAGTGTTTCTTCGTGGCGAGAGGCAAATTGATAGGAGCAAATGATCAGAGCATCTTGCTCAAAAGGACGAGGAACACCATCTCGCCGCATTTTATTGTAGTTTTTGGATTCCAAAATAAGAGAGGGAAGGAAGAATTTTTCCCCCATTTCCTGAGACCATTGCTTCCGCAAATTGGCAGGCGTGATAATCAGAATACGCCGTTTGCCCTCTGTCCATTTCTGGGAGAGAAGAAGCCCAGCCTCAATCGTTTTGCCAAGCCCGACTTCATCCGCCAAGATAGCCCCCTTGGAGAGTGGGGATTTAAAGGCAAAAAGGGCAGCTTCCACTTGGTGTGGGTTTAAATCTACTTGGGCATCAAGCAAAGCGGTCGCCAACTTTTCTCCATCCGCAACCGAGTGTCGGCGCTGGAGCATGTTGGCAAACAGCTTTGAATGATAAACAGTCATTAACGAGAGACCTCCGAGTTATTCAAAAACTCTCGAATTGCCTTGCGAATAACCCAGGCCGCTGACCGTTCGTCTTTCTCTGCAAGCTTTTCCACAGCCTCATACTCATCCGGGTCAATGCTGATAGTGAGCCGGGTCATCTTCTTGGGGTCTTTTGCT
Organism: Vampirovibrionales bacterium; assembly: GCA_035285165.1. Lineage (GTDB taxonomy): Bacteria > Cyanobacteriota > Vampirovibrionia > Vampirovibrionales > Vampirovibrionaceae > JAYKHP01. Next base: position 1,841 of record JAYKHP010000032.1, read on the forward strand.
TTCGGCATAGGGCAAAGGCTTTCCTTGGGTGTCATCACTTTTCACCACTCCGATGAGAAGCTCACCATTATATGCCGAACGGCTCAGCTAATAAAGGAACTTTTTGTAACAAGAGGAATCCCCATGAACCCATTGAACCAGCTATTCCGAAGTCATTCGGACTACCTGGAACAATGGCGGAGAGCGATGGCGACCGGTCTGATGACCGGTCGTCCTTTCAGCGAGGAAACCCAGAAGAGCTACGTGACCTACCTGACAAGGTTCTTGAGCATCTATGGTAAGGTCTCCTACGAGAATCTGCGGGATCATCTGGCATCCCTCCCGGTCAACCAATTCTCTACCAAAAACCAGACACACCAGGCCGTTATCAGCTTCGCCAAGCTGCTGATCTCCGAAAAGGCTTTATCCGCATCCTTTCTGGACAAGGCCAGAAAGCTAAAACCCAAGCGGCATATCCCGGCCAAGCGTCTGACCGTAAAGTCTGACGACCTGGTTCACCTGATCCAATGCTGCAAGAATCCCCTGGATCGTCTCATCATCATCCTTTTGGCTTCCACCGGACTCCGGGCTTCTGAAGCTTGTTCGCTCTTGCTGGAAGACGTGGACTTTGAATCCCGGAAAATCCATGTCCGTAAGGGGAAATGGGGTAAAGCCCGGCGGGTAGGCATTACCGATGGGCTGATTGTCGCCTTGCAGGAATACTTACAACAATGGCGAGGGCCAGTCCCCAGATCCTCCCTCCTGCTTGTGAACGGGTCAGGAAGACCTCTCAAGCGCAACGGCCTCTATAGACGCCTTAAAAAGCTAGAGCGCAGGGTGGACGTTGAAGTCACACCCCACGCTCTCCGGCGGGCCTTTGTCACGATTAACGTGGCCAATGGGATTCCGCTGGTTTACCTCCAGATTGCTTGCGGCCATTCAGACATCACAACCACCCGATCCTATTGCCAGACAACCGAGGACGAGGTGATTGAGGCCATGAATACCCGCTTCACCAATTTTTCATCATATTAGCCACTTCCTGCTGGGTCGTGGTGTCATAGATTTCCAGGGTAACGGATGGCTTGGAATGTCCGAGGGCCAGTTGAACCGACTTCACACTCCGGCCTTTCTGGAGATTGAAGGTTCCAAATGACCGCCGGAAAGCATGGGGGCTGATCTTGCTTTTATCGACCCCGGCGTTCTTGGCGATACGCTTGATTCGGGCAAATACTCCGCAGCGGTGCATCTGTTCTTCGATATCGTTGAGAAACAGGTATTCCCCTTCTTCCCTTGGCGTATGCTTCAGATACTGGGAAAATGCGGCACAAGCTGTTCGATTCAAGCCCAGTAGCCGTTGCTTATGCCCTTTTGCTTTGGGAATGAAGAGTTCTCGTTTCTCCAAATCCACATGTTCTGGCTTGATACCACAGAATTCGGAAGCTCTCATGCCCGTGTGAAAGAGAATATGGACGATAGCCTTATCCTCCAGGCTGTAGCACCCTTTTAAGATCATGGTTCGATAGTCCTGGTATGGAACTCTCCGGCGGGTAGGGGTGGGATTGCCTTTGGGTCGAATGGATTTCCCGGTGATTTTTCCGTAGTTCTTCTCATCCATTGCCTCTTCGCCGAATAGATACTTTGAAAAAGAGACAATGGCCCGGTATTCCTGAACCTTGTTGGATGAACGGTCAGTAAACTCTGCAAGACGCTCCCGAACATGGTGGTAAGTGACTGAGCGGTACGATTGTAAAAATTTTTTAATCCGTAGTGTATAGTTCATAATCGTTTGCTCCGTATAACCACCTCTTGAGCCTGGAATCATGCCTTGTTTCATCGCATTGATCCAGCCTTCGACGTAAGGCGTATGGTCGCCTATCTGTTTTTTGGTCACTTCGGCAAGCACCCTCTGGCTTTCCAGAAAGAGAATGACCGAATGCGTCGGTATTTTGTAGGATGTCTTGTTCCCAAAGGAGATTTCTTCAGCCATAATCAGGCGTTTCTCGCACCAGCTCAAAATGGTTTTCCTGTCAATTCCCAAAATTTCGGCAACCTGCCTGACCGGTATGATGGCAAGTGAAAGGCTCCGAATTTTCTCTAAAATGAGGTCGATATCCCCTAGGCTCTTGACTTTTCGGGTCGAGACAGACCCCCTCAATTTCTCCTCACTTCGATCAATTTGCCCAGGTTTTTCGGATCTTGGTTTAAGTTTATCTATTTTTTTGATGCCTTTTTGGCCTCTTTTTTTACTAAATTTCTCCTCAATCAGGGCAATTTTCTTGCTTTTTTCGCCATTTTTAGTCAACATTGTGTTGGGTCTCCTATGTTTTTACTAAACACGGAAACCCCTTGTCTTTAGTGAGTTTACAGGTTTTAAATCCTGAAAAGCCTTGCTAATTGCACCATTGCTTCCAAGCAAGATGTTGCGGGTTCGAGCCCCGTCTCCCGCTCCAGTTTTATATAAAGTGACGTGTTGGGGACTCCTCACTTTGAAATGGAAAAATAGATAAAAGCCTCTTCTCCAGAGGCTTTTACCGTTTTCAGGATCTCCTCAGTTTGTTACTGGAAGAATAGAGATGTTAGACAAGACAGCACTTGAACAACGTACATCAATGGTTATAGACCAGTTTGAAGGGATTGTTCCCCAATATGAGGCTTTCTATATCCATTCGATAATCTACGCAGCCGACCGTGGAAATGAAGCTTTCAACCGTTTTGATACTGTCATATCCGAGTCAGTATCAAAAGAATTGGCTGTTTCAACGGTTCAAGAGGCACTAGCACACGCTGGGGCGCTTTCACGTTTCTTTTGGCCCCCAAAAAAAGCTGGGAAACTAGCAGTCATAAGAGGTGAAAGACTTTGTAAAGCCTTTGATCTTGACGATAGTTCACCTTTAAGGAGCCGTGATTTAAGGAATGCCTTTGAGCATTTCGATGAAAACCTAGACCAGTTCTTGCTTCAAAATGATAGTGGTTACTTCTTTCCTGGCCCTATGGTGGGTGAGCACGTTTTAGCAGACGAAGAGATAGGCCATATCTTCAGATTGGTCGATCCAGCACATAATATTTGTGTTTTACTTGGTAAGAAATTTCAGTTTCTACCTATCCGTGAGGAAGTCCATCGAATTCTTCTCCGAGCACTGGCAATGGATAAAGAAGGGTGTCGATTACCGTAAGCGGTTTACTACTTTGAACTTTGTCACAGTTATTCTTCAAATCGGCGAGCAACCGCTCTCCACATCCGAAAACAGGCGCTGCAATCCTTAAGAAAACCTTAAGCTGCTAGGACGATTTACTCAGTCGTAGTAGCATGAGCAAGTGTTAGAGTTGCAGGGAGAGACAAATCATGCTGACAAATGGCTTGTATAAAGCTTCTTTTAAAACACCTACCGACTTTGGTGATGGTGTTATTTATCTCCAGGATGGAAATGCCTACGGTGGAGACTCTAATTTCTATTACACTGCTCAGTATTCTGTGCAAAATGACAAGATGGTCGCCAACTTTGCATTCAAACAACACACCCCAGGAAATGAAAGCGTGTTTGGCGTAGATAGTGGAACCCTTGAGGTTTCAGGAACTTATACCTTCAACTCCGCTACTGACTGCCCCCCTAGAATTGATCCAATTAGGACTAGAGGAATGGATCATAGCACAAATTGCTTAGTTGCTGCTTGACTGGACTGGGGATTCATTGGACGCTGAAAAAAGAAGCGGCAAAGTGAAGAAATGAGGAGTGGAATCCGGCAATACTTATGAGACCCGCCGGATGGGAGAGCGTTTTTTATGCTGCTGTCGGGTTTTATACAAGTCGATGGCGCGTTGGGCATTGAGCCAAAATTCGGGGCTGTTGCCAAACGTGTCCGCCAGGCATAAAGCGACTTCTGTGGTAACACCTCGCTTAGCGTTAATCAGTTCATTAATCTTGGCAATCGGCCAGCCGATATGCTGTGCCAATTCGGTTTGTGTAATCTCCATTTCCGTCAAAAAATCCCGGAGGATTTCTCCCGGCCCAATGGGTGGTCGATTGCTGGGAAGTGTCATCGGTGTTTCTCCTAATGGTAATCAATGATCTGTACGTTTTCGGCACCGAGGGAAGACCATTTGAAAACAACACGCCACTGCTTATTGACGCGAATACTATGAAACCCTTTATAGTTCCCTTTTAGAGCTTCAAGATGATTGGACGGTGGTAGTGATAAATCACTAAGCAAGTGAGCGTAACTGAGATAGGTCAATTTTTTCAACGCAACTGAATGAAGCTCTTTGGGGAGCTTACGGGCCTCTTTGGTATTCAGCCCATTATAAATATCAGCGGTTGCTTTATCTTTAAATGATATTATCACAATATCACTTTATCAGATAATGATAAAATTTAAAGCCATATGAATATAAGTTAAGTAAATCGACTTAAGCCCATTTTGCCAACATTAAGGTTTGAACACCAGCTCGATATGCTCCTCATCTAAAAATAGCGTTCCATCTTGCAGGGCGCGACGAATGTCTGAGGGGTCAAGCGTCTCGTCACGGCCATTCAAGTCGGCGATCGCATGGAAAATATTGAACTGTCTCAGGTAACGAAGCAGCTTTTCCTCTTCCTCGTTCAATGGCTGGTAGTTTTGCAACTCTTCCAGCGTGATACCGCCATTTGCCTTCAAATGACGGCATAATTCACGGATACGCTCGGCTGAAAGCTCGATGCGCTGAAATACAAAAGCCGTCGGATCGTGTGGCTCATGCATTTCCTGCGCCAATTGGGTTTCGATAACCTCGGCACTTTCAACCGGGGCGATTTGCTGCTCCAAATCTTCGTCAGGCCGGGCGTTGCCTTGCACCTCTTCCTGCTCCGACTTCTCAAAAGCTGCCAGCGGCGTCCTTCCGCCTGGCGTGTGCAGGGCAGGGTTGAACATCAGGCTTGCGAGAATGCGGATGAGATCCGGACTCATCATCATCTGCTGTGTTCTTGCCTGGGCTTGAATCAAGTGCAGGATAGAGGGCGTCAACAGCGCCTGCAATTGCTGCCGCTGTGTTTGTCCAAGCGGCAATGTATTGACAAGGCCAGGGTTCTGGGCCAGCAGCGCCAGCGAATTGACCGGGATATATTGAGGCGGCTGAAGGTTGGCCGGATTGGCGCGCACTTGCGTTTGCAAGACTTGTGGGGCGTATTCCGGTAACAGACGCCGTAGGGTTTGCATCAGCTCGCGCAGTTGACGCTCGCCCTGCTGGGCGTCAAACGCCTGCAGCAAGCGATCCGTTGAGGCAGCCCTTCTGACACGCGCCTGATCGTCTAGTTCGCGTGTCTCTAAATCCTGAAGGTTAATTTTGGAAAGCCACTCGTCGATGGTCGGGCCTGACTGTGTGGACAAGCGCTGTAATTGCGCGAAGATAAACGGGTTTCGCCTGAGGTAATTAATGATGCTGCGCTGCTCATAAGGTAAATAAGCCACCGACATATTTTCCAGCGCTTCCCAATTGAGGGTGCTGGTGGGGAAAATCATCCGCAGCGTCTGTAGCGCGTCACGCACGTTCCACGTGGTTCTTGAGTAAGAGTGTGGCTGACTGTGAATAGCCATTTCCAAAGCGCTTTCCCGCTGCGCGCGCTCATGAGGGGCCATCTGTCTCAGGCGTTGAGCCTCGGGCAGAGACTCAGGAGGATGCGCATGTAACTTGTTATCAGGCTGATAACGCTCATGGATGGGTTGGGAAGTGCTGGGCTGGGGAATACCAGGAATATAGGGAACAGACATACATTGGCTCCTGTTGGCGGAGGTGATGCAAGTTTGCACAGAATCCGCAGACGGGATGCGAAGGTCGGCAAAGACCGAAGATTGGATGAAGCGAAGGAACTACGTTGAAATCGTTGAAATATGGGGATGACTTGTTATTGTACACTTGGTGGTGTGAATTGATCAAACCGCTTATGGGTTATCACAAGGGATTTGATGACGATTTACCACCGGATGCTCGTTAAAACGTTCCTAAATCGGTACATTTGCTGATATTAACGATCATGCCCGCTTAAATGTAAATTTTTATTACATATTTTTTGTACAGGCCCGCTAAAACTGATGAAAAAAAGTCCTTTTGATGTTTCCTGCACTGAACCGTTCGTGGCCTTACAAGGCAAACGAAAGGGCTATATCCAGCTTGCACCCGCCAAGCGGATAACGACGTATCGCCAACTGCCGCCACGTTTCTTTGAAGCGGCCCAGGATTGGGCGGCCTGCCTGGAAGAGTCGCTCGCCTCTCCTCGGGTTTATTGGATTACGCTTTCCGAAGAGGTTCCTCATCTTCATGTGCATTTATACCCGCGCTGGCCCCAGGATGAGGATAAGCAAGATGAGCAAAGAGGCCTGCCTTTGTTTGAAGCCCGGGAAAGCTCTCCACAGCCTGCCTGGGATGCCCTTACAAAAAAAGCGCTTGAGGAATGGGCCAAGCGCTTTGATGTTTATCTGGTATGAAACAGGCAGAAAACGAGCTCTGAGATAGGATGCTTTGAGATATTGAGATATATGGAATAATAGGCTGTATGAAACTTGCCGTTTTACTCAAAAGCACGGGTAACAAACAAATTGTCCTCATCCGCTTGATGGTTGGAGCCGTGTTTGTTTGCGAAGGCATCCAAAAGGTTCTATTTCCCGAGGTTTTGGGTGTAGGGCGCTTTGCTGAAATAGGGTTTCCCAACCCGGAATTTTTAGGATATTTCGTCAGTGTTTTTGAAGTAATTTGTGGCGTTTTGGTGTTGCTGGGATTTTTGACCCGTCTTGCTTCGATTCCGCTTATCGTTATTATGCTGGTGGCCATTGCTTCAACTAAAGTGCCAGTCTTTTTCAGTGAGGGCTTTTGGAAAATGGCGCACGAGGCCAGGACAGACTGGTCGATGTTATTAGGCGCTCTATTTCTTTTAATGGTTGGGGCCGGATCGTGGTCTTTGGATGCTTATTTAAGCAGAATGATAGATAAGAGAAGGATAAAATAGGGAATGGAATACATTGCGGTTGTTTTGCTTACTATTATTGTCTCCTCCCTAACGTTCCTGTCTGGCTTTGGCTTGGGGACACTGCTGCTACCGGTTTTTATTTTCTTTTTCCCCATTGATATCGCCATTGCTTCTACGGCCATTGTGCATCTGGCCAATAATTTTTTCAAAGCCTTTCTTGTCGGGAAAAAAGCGGACGTTCAGGTTGTTTATAAATTTTCCGCTCCTGCAGCCGTTTTTGCAATTATCGGGGCGCTTCTTCTCAATCAACTGGGCGGCGTGCCCACGCTGTACAGTTATCAAATAGCAGACCATACTTTTTTGGTTACCCCGATAAAGCTGGTTGTGGCAATGACTATGCTGGTTTTTTCAATCATCGAGTTTCTGCCGGCCACTAAAAATCTGGCTTTTGATCCCAAGCTAATTCCCCTCGGGGGCGCTGTTTCTGGATTTTTCGGTGGTTTGACAGGTCATCAAGGCGCTTTAAGGGCAGCATTTTTGGTTAGATTAAATCAGGATAAGGAAACCTATATCGGCACCACCATTGTCTCTTCCCTCCTGATTGATGTTTCCCGCCTGCTTGTGTACGGGGCCACATTCTTTACCAAAGACTTCAAAACCTTATTGGAACAAGGTCAGGCTGGCATAATCATAGCCGGGATTATCGCCGCTTTTATTGGAGCGCTTTTGGGTTACTTTTTTGTCAAGAAAGTGACTTTGGCGTTTATGCACAAAGTCATCGGTGTACTGCTGGTTTTTTATTCAATCGCTTTAGCATCGGGCTTGCTTTAAAACGATTTAAAACGCAAGCCGAACTAATATAAACCCCAAATATAAAAGAGAGTAGCCAGGAATTTTCTACGTAACGGAGGTTACATATTCCTGGCTACATCCATTGAAGCAATCTCAAAAATGCTTAGACCAAGTTTTCCTTGAGGGCTTTAACGGCCGCCTGAACGCGGTCATTCACGCAGAGCTTGGCCAGAATGCTACTGACGTGCGCCTTTGTGGTGTGGATACTGACAAAGAGCGTGTCGGAAATTTCCTGATTGTTCTTGCCCTGGACAATGAGCTTCAAGACTTCTTTTTCACGCGCCGTCAACTCAGGAGAGCCATCCAGGTTGTAGTCCTCGCGACCCGGCCCGTCCGGGGAAAGGGACGCGCGCAGCGAATCATCGTCTGCTGAGGAAACCACATTATTCAAGACGACTGCTGCAATCGCCGGGTCAAGCCAGGCGGCACCTTCATAGACGGTTTCAATGACCTGGCTCAGCCGTGAAGGCTTGATGTCTTTGAGGGCATATGCGTTTGCGCCTGCTGCCAGGGCGGCAATAATCTCCTCGGACTGGTTGTGCGAGGTGAGAATGACGATTTTCATCTCCGGCCAGCGCTTTTTCACTTCCTGTGCCATTTCAATCCCGTTCATGCCGGGAAGGCCAAGGTCAAGAATCAGCACATCGACTTTTTTGTTGGGCAAATCCGAGAGGGCTTCTTCAGCCGAGCCCGCCTCGCCAACGAACTTGATGCGAGGAAATTCCGAGAGGGCCGATGTCAAGCCCATCCGGGTCAAGTGGTAATCTTCAACGATGTATAGCTGTATGGGGAGTGTGCTGGTATTCTCCGCCGAGGTTTGCGACGATGTGCTCATGGGGGATTCCTCACAATGTCTGTATTATGTCTCTACAATACCTGAAAAACGCTTAAAAATCTGGCTCTATAGACTGATTTTTACTAAAATTCAGTGCTTAAACAGAAGAGCTTGCCTAGCCCCATCCAAAAGTACCTTCTCAAGACCGGATGGGTTTGAAAGTCTGAGTTTTAAAGTATAATGGGGAAATACTGGGCAATGTTATTGGGGGAAATCGTGAGTGTTCCGCGCCTGAAATTTTTCGCTCCGCGTTGCAGCGCGTTTCGTGGGTATGGTTTTATGCCGCTTGCCAAGTCGCTTTCGCTCTCTTTGGCCATGATGATGCTTTTTGATCTTGGCGTTTCGCTCTTCGTGCCGGTTGAAGCGGCCCGAAAGTACGTTCCTGCTGGTGCTGCCCAGGAACCCCCCGCGCCTGCCCCAAAAGCGCCTGAGCAGAATGACACCGTGCAGCCGCCCCGCGTGATTGTCAAAACCGTCAGGGTTCCGGTTCGGGTGCCAAATAGAGTTAAAGACCCCTTCGTCAATCTGATTGACGATCATCGCTTCTACGAGGCTCTTCGGATCGTGGAGCAGCGCCTTCAGAAAGACCCCGGCAATATCGGCTTGCAGCTCTCGCGGGCGCAAGTGCTGCGAATGGATCAGGAATACCAGTTGGCTGAAGAAGCTTACCAGCAGATTTTTCAGCATGTAAAATCCAAACATCTCCTGGCACAGGCGTATTACGGCTTTGGCATGCTGCGTTTCAACCAGGCTGAGCAATTCAGGCGTCTGGGTGACGTCAAGGGCCAGGAAGCCCTATTAAGCGAAGCCAGCAGCATTTTCAAGCAGTCTCTCAACACCAGGGCCTCCATGGATGCCTGGGCGGCGCTGGCGAACATTCAACTGCTCCAGGGGCAGTTAGACGAGTCGGCCGAGTCGCTGAAAAAGGCTTCGGGGTATGGCGCTAACCATCTTTCTGTTCGTCTGACAAAAGGCTATCTGGCCTTGGCGCAAGGCAAAACGGAGGAAGCGTCCCAGGAGGCTTTCTGGATCCGCCACCAGCGTCCCGACGATCCGCGGGCACTGATGCTGCTTGGCCAGGCGGCCATGGCCGAAGACCGATTTGATGACGCCATCATTCATTTTCGCCAGCTTTCCGAGCGCTTGCCCGAGAATATGGAAGCCCTTCATTGGCTGAGCAAGGCCTATGCCCAGAAAAACCGCCTGGCTGAAGCTGAAGAGCTTTTGGAAAAAGCGGTTTACATTAACCCGTTTGATTGGGATGCCGTTCAATCGCTGATGACCTTGTATGAGCGCGAGCAAAACCCCCAGCGCAGCATTCTGCTTTTAAAAACGATGCTCTCCAAGTTGGATACCAAGGAGGCCAAGGCGCAGGATAACAATGAAAGCACCAGCTATCCGCTGTATCGCATCATGTTGGAGCAGGCGCTGTTGCTTCGCCTGAACCGGACGGCCCAGTGGGAGGATGCTTACGCTCTTGCGGAGAACCTATTGAGCCACTGCGATCAGTGGCAGCAAAATGCCAGTTCTTTTGCTCCAAAATATAACGCCCAAAAAGCGACATTGGATTTGATCAGCGCTATTGAATCCAGCGCGCCGCTTTCGCCCGCCAATACCCAGGCCGGTGATGCGGTGGCCATTGTAAACGCTGTAAGTCTGCCGACAAGATCCGTCGAGGAAAGCGAAAATCCTACTGACAACCAGCGGCTTTCTTTGGCAAGTGTCTGTAAAGATCAGGAAATTCCGCGGATTTTTCTCTTTGCAGAAGCCGCTTACTTCTCCGGGAAAAACCTGGTGGATTGGGCGAATTTTTATGAGCAGCCTCTCGTCAGCCGCACGGCGGACAATTTGGCGTTATTGTTGAAACAGCAGCCTGAAAATCCAGAACTTCGCCTGGCTATGGCCTACCTTAACCCTTTGGCGAACTTGCCCGTCTTGTCTGAGAAGCTGCCTGAAAAAATGGCCGCCCCCAATACGTTTGATACATTAGTGCTGCGTATTCAGGAAACATTTATCATAGGCGATGAAGTTCAATATCAAAATTTGCTTAAGCAAGTGGCAAGCCTTCCCGGTGTTACCCCGGAGCATCGCTACCAGCTTGCCCGACGTCTCTATGAATTAGGCGACCTGCAATCTTCCAGGCAGATAGCCGAGTCCATTCCCGCCAGGACGGCCGCGCCCCTGCAATCCCGATTAGGCGCCTTGATAGAATCCATTGACGTCCAGCAACAGGATCGGGCCAACATGGAAAAGGCCTTAAAATCCTTGCCGGATGATGAAGGTTCGCTTCTCTGGCACCGGGTAGCCACGCAGGCGCTTCAGGCATCTCCCACTGACACCGATCTTCGGGTTGAAATCGCCCGGGGGCTGGCAAGGCAACAGCGCTATGCCGCCTCTGGCATTCAGTTCAGGCTGGCGGCTCAATACGAGCAAAATGCTCGCAAGAAAAAAGGGCTCCTGAAAAAAGCCCGCTATGTCGAACAGAAGTCTGTCAGTAATATTGCCGCTGAAAAAAGCTCGGAGAAAGAAAACCGCAAACTGCTTAATTTGCGTCAACGGTTTAATATCAGTGATGCCGTCACGCTACCCCTTTTGGTAAGCCAGCCAATCGCCTGAGAAAAGCGTTATTGCAGAACCGCAACCGGCATCGGCAGCTCGATGTAAAAATTCGTTTCTTTGTCAGGTTCACTGGTGGCCCAGATTTTCCCATTATGCAGTTCCACGATGCGCTTGGAAATATAAAGCCCCAAACCGGTTCCGATTTGCTTGAACTTGCGCGATAGCGAGTAATGCTTTTCAAAAATCCTGGGAAGTTCCTGGGGTAAGATTCCCTTGCCCACGTTGGTAATTTGCACCTGCAGGCGGGAGTCTTCGGTGGTGCTGATGTTGATGCGGATAATGGTGTCGCGCTGGGCATAACTGATGGCGTTAGAAATAACGTTCCTGAAAACGCGCTTGATTTGCGTGGCGTCCACCCAGACGCGAGGCGCCTCCTTGGGCGTGTGCACCTCAAACTTAAGGCCCCGGGACGTGGCCAGCGGCTGAATCGGATCCAACACTTCCTGTATCAGGGCGTTAATGCTTTGCTGGGATTTGGTGATGCTGATGCCGTGGTTGGATTCCAGTTTATAAAACAGCAGCGAATCGCTCACCATATCGAGCAAATCATGAATACTTTGCTTGGAAGCGTAAAGCAGCTTTTCCTGCGACTCGCTAATGTTTCCCGTAGCGCCCGAAAGAAGTGAGTCCAGCACCATTTCCTGGGCAAGCAGGGGGGTTTTTAGGTCATGGGTGAGCGTGGCCACATAGGTTTCCTTATGGCGCTCCAGTTCCTTGCTGGCGGAGATATCCCCCAAGAGGCAGATGAACCCTTCCTCCTGGATGCCGCCCTGCCTGCGTTTGATGCGCGAAGCGTTAAACCGCAGCTTAACCGGGGCGTCTTCCACGCGGTTTTTGATATCCACCTCCAGTCGCTCGGGCAGCTCCTGGTCAAATTTATCACTGGTGCAGAGCATAAAGGACAGGTCGCGGCATTTGCCCAGATGCGGGCACTGGCAGCGGAACACGTCAAAAAAGGTCTTGCTTCGTAATTCGTCTTCATCCAGCTTTGTCCATTGCGAAAGCGTTGGATTCGCCAGTTGGAAATGCAGTTTGTTATCCAAAAGAGCGATGGCGTCTGGAGAGGAGTGGAAGATGGTTTCAAATTTTTTCTGCGCTTCGCCAAACGCTGTTTTATGGGTGCTGTTTCTGGCAATCAGCAGCAGGATAAACGTCAGAAGGATAACGCCGGCGCTCCAAAGGCCCACGCGCTCGAAAAACAGTGCGTCAAAGGCGTTGAAATATTCCAGCAGGATAATCCACTGCTTGCCCGTTACGTAAAAAGGCGCCCGGGCGAAGTGGGAGGGGTCATCGCCGTTGTTAAGCGCGCTCAGGTGGACACCGTCAAAGTAAGGCGTCTGATTGGAATCAATCAACTGGACTTGGTAGTGGTTGAAATACTCATTGCGGTAGATGGTCTGCCAGATGCTGGCGACATCGATTTCACCCACCGCAAACCCTAGAAACGCCTTGCCTTCCCGGTAAACCGGCAGGATGGCCAGCAGTGATTTTTTTTGCCCCAGAAACGGAATCAGTCCCGTCGTGTTTTCTTTCTTGTCCACCTTTGCTTGCTGGAGAATATCATACAGCATCGGGTTGCTTTTTAATGACGTGCCATATAGCCCGTTGTTTTCAGGCGAGCTGGGATAAATCTGGCTGATGCGGTAATCTGGTGTAACGAAAAGCAGGCGGCTGAATCCGGGCAGGTGGGCCGAGATGGATTTACCGTACTGCTCAAAGTCGTTCTTGTTGATATCGACAAAGTTCTGGTAAACCACGTTAATGGAAAGCAGCGCCGCGATATGCTCGCTGAAGGCCGAGGAAAGCTGCGCTTGCAAACGTTGCGCCGTCATATTGAGGCGGAAGGTTTGATCCCGCTGGTAGTTCTGGGCCAGGATATAATCAAGCGAAAGCAGGACGGTCAGGCCGATGGCTAGAACCAGCGTAAATGAGCGCATCTGGAGAAGTTGCGCCAGAGGGGTTTTCAAATTTTTGAATCGTTGCAGGAAAGGCATGGAAGTTTTATGTCAGATTCTAAAAGTCTCGACAATGTTTTGCCTATGACAAGGCGCGACCAGAAAAAATGGTAATAAGGCGAGTCTTACTGAATATTAAAGCGGACTGCGCAATGGAACTTGTTTCCTATACTGCATTGTACACGATGAGAGAGGCAATCATAGTAGACGCTCGACTAGCTTTAAACAAAAAAGCCCCAGACGATACGATAACGTCTGGGGCTTTGGATTTCAGGATGTCTTTTAATAGGCGCCTTTTCTGAAAAGAACGGCTGGAATGGTTTTCAGCAGGATTTTAAAATCCTGCCACAGCGTCCAATTAACGGTGTAGTGAAGTTCCAGGTCACAGAGCTGCTCAAAGGTCAGGTTGGAGCGCCCGCTGACCTGCCAGAGGCCGGTAACGCCAGGGGCAACTTTGAAACGAATCGTATAGGGATCCTTAAAGTGCTGGCTTTCATCCATCACCAAAGGACGAGGCCCCACGAGGCTCATATCCCCTTTGACGACGTTGAGAAGCTGTGGCAGTTCGTCCAGGCTGTATTTGCGAAGAAAAGCGCCAATGGGCGTAATGCGTGGGTCGTTGACGATTTTAAACAGCTTGCCTTCCTGGCCGGTCTGTTTTTTAAGGGCCGCGCGCTGCTGTTCGGCGCCCACGTACATGGTGCGGAACTTGTACATGTAAAACGGCTGCTGGTCCTGGCCAATGCGAAGGCTCTGGTAGATTACGGGGCCTTGAGAGGTCAAGCGGACGATTAAGGCCAATAACACCAGAAGGGGTGAAATAATTAAAAGACCGAGGCTTGCCAGCACAAAATCAAAGCCGCGCTTCAAGAACTGGCCCATGCGAAAGGTCAGCAGGGCGCTTTTCTCGTCAAAAATCAGCCGAATGCGAAATGGCTCAAAGTTCCAGTTGGCATCGAAACTGGGGGCTTGTCCGGCAGATGCCTGTGAGGGGATTCGCAGGTTGGAGAGGGAAAGATCGGCTGGGGCGACAAGAGTCTGGCTCATTGCGGATAGTCCTGTTCTTGGTTGGTCTTAAAAGTGAGATGTGAGATAAGGGAAAATTGAAAGTGCTTGGAGCGTTATGGAACGAGCAAAATACAGAACGAATTTTATAAGATACCCAATTGGCGTTGAAAATCATACAGGCTAGAGACGGAGAGACGATCGGCTAATGAACTTGTTTGGAAACTCAGCCATATATTCAATCAGTCATTAGTTAATGAGAGGCTGGTGAACTTTGGGCTTGCCGCCGCCGGTGCGTATCGAAAGAACATTAAGCCAGACGCGGGCCATAAAGTAGGGATTCCCGAGGACATAGCGCCTAAACATCCGCTTGGGCTCGAGGGCCAGCCGCCAGATCCACTCCAGGCCATTCTCGCCCATCCACTTCGGGCAGCGCTGAACTTTTTCAGTAAGATAATCAAGTGTTGCCCCAATCGGATAAAGCACCGATACGGAAAGCTTACCGGCATTTTGCTGAATCCAGCGCTCCTGCAAGGGGCATCCCATCGCCACAATCAGCAGATCCGGCGAAAGACGGTTGATATCTTCAATAACCCGCTGCTCAAGCTGGGGATCCTTGAGAATATAGCCGTGGTGAAACCCTATGACAGGACACGGAACGCCAGGCTTTCGACTTTGGTATATCGCCAGCGCTTTTTCGACAATACCTGGTTCTCCGCCCAAGTAATACACCGTTTTGCCGTGTTCGTTGAGATACTCGAAGAGTTCAAAAAGCCAGTCGGCAGCGGTGACGCGTTGGGTTATCGCGTATTCCTTGGGGTGAAGGAGCTTTGAGGCGGAAACGACACCGGCGCCATCGCAATAGACCACCTTGCTTTGCTGGAGAAAATCGCGAATATCCGGCTCGTGATAGGCCGTGTTCATTATCTGGATGTTGACCGCCGAGAAAAAACTTTGCTTGGGCCGGTTGATTTCATAAAGCAGGCGCTCAAAGAGGCTTGGCACGTCGGCAAAAGCGTCAATGGCGATCGATTCGATTTCGACCCTGTGGGGAAATGGTTGTACTGCGGAAGCTTCAAGGGTGGCCATAGTGTCAGGAACCATTATTCGTAAGACAAGACGATCATAAAAGGTAGAGAAATCGAGAGTCGGAACTGGAATCAGTTTAAAGCCGTATCAAGGGGCTGGCGGCAGTCTCTTCAGGAAATCCCTTAGTGTAAAGATAACGCCCACACACCATGGAATTGACCGGATGAGGGCAATTTGAAATGACTTGTTACAAAGGGGCGTTCATCATATATACAAAACGAAGCGAGCGATACATGTGGCAATATATTGATTGACGTGCTTGGCGCTATTGTATCGGTGAACGGCCGTTTAAAAAATAAACTTTTGCGGGATTGTTTTAGGTGGGGGATGGTCTCTGGCTTAAACTGGGAGTATTTTCTTAATTTTTCTTATATTTATTAGGCGCACTCAGCCGTAATTGTTCAAAAATTATTTGCGTTATCTTGCGGCTGTTTTCGATACAATGGGCTGACGTTCAATGAATGACGGGAAAGCTGAACGTAAAACATTCGATACCCTAATCATTATCGTTAAGGCTGCGCCCCCTGCTTATGACCTCTCCCTACTTCTCCATCATCATTCCCGTCTACAATGGCGAGCTTTTTCTTGAGCCGACGTTAAAAAGCCTTAAAGCCCAGAATTTTCAGGACTTTGAGGTGATTCTGGTTGATGACGGCTCCACCGATAGCAGCGTTTCGATTATAGAACCCTTTCTGGCCGACGCCCGCTTCAAGCTCCACCAGCAGCAAAACCAGGGCGTGGCCCACGCCAGAAACAATGGTTTTTCCCAGGCTAAAGGGCAATATATAGGCTTTCTGGACGCGGATGACTGCTGGTTTCCCGAGATGCTCGACGAGGTGGCCAGAACGATTCAACGGGTTAGCGATCCTGTCTGCCTGATATACAGTGGCGTTTACTGCGTGGATCATAAAAACCATTTGACCAGCATCCGCAAATTCATCACAAGCCACGAGCAAAGCTCTCTCAACACCATTCTGGCCAATAACCTGATGATTCCAAGCTCAACGCTGATGCACCGCGATGTGTTTGCAACTTTGGGCGGTTTTCCCACCAATACCTATCACGAAGATCGCGTGTTCTTTGTCCGGGCATGTAAACGTTTCCCGGCTTTTAGCACCGGCGAGCGTTCCGTTGTCTATCGGGAATATCTCAGCGGACGTTTCAGAAGCATCCTCAACGATTACGATCTGTCGGTTAAGGCCGAGCTTTCGGTGCTGGATGTCCTCAAGCCCGAGTTAAACGAGGAGGAATGGTCGCGTTTGGAGCGTTTCCAGAGGCGGTCGATTTTTAACCGTTTCCTTCGTTATAACCTTTTGCCCTACGCAAAACGTTACGCTTCCGAATTGCCCGAGGGGGCGCTGGATCATGACCTCAAAGGGCTTATTTCTAAACTTTCTTTATCTTTAAATATAAACTTGCTTTATTTCTGCCAATTGCTGGTGTATTTTATTACCGGCGTTGTATTTAGGCCATGGTGGGTTTTTAAAAGCCAACCATTAAGGGAAATTAAGGCATTTTAAGCAGAGTCAATCCAAACGATATCAATATTAGTCCTTTTATATTTACTTTTAGCTTTTGGAAACAGACGCTCCCCAGTCAAGGGAGAGCCGACGTTTGTTGAATGAGGCGCCGTTACAATTTTCAGGGCACGATTATCAGCAACACTTTTTATTCTTCGCTTTTAATACTAAAAAGCAGCCATTCTTTCTCTGTATTACTTCACGTTCCATCATCCGTTGACACATTTAAAATCCTTACCGCTTACGGAATTTCAGGCAATTCCAGGCTGTGTTTTTCTTTCATATCTACTGTTCCTGTTTAGCATTCACACCAAATCAATCCATGGAGTTTGGGCCCCTTATGTTTTCAAAACAGGCTCCCGACGCTTTTAACCTCTTTAGTAAGGCGAAACACCCGTCACTGGCGTTTTTGTTGACGCTTGGGCTTCTGCTCTTGCCCAGTCTCAATGCTGCTGCCTACGCGCAGGATTTAGAGCCCCTCCAACAGACGGGGGCTGAGAGTTATAACAAAAAAGAACCGATCTCGGCCCGGGTGGAATTTTATGCCAATCGCTACCTGATTGGCCCGGGGGATATCCTCTCTTACAAGGTCATGCACGAACCGGATTATGTGCAGGAAGAAGTCCTGGTGCGTCCTGATGGTACGGCAACCTTTGACGGCGTGGGTGAACTTTACGTGAACAACGCCACGATTAACGAAATTGCCGAGATGATTCACGAGCGTTTGAGCGAGACGCTTGTGGATCCCCAGGTGATGCTCAACGTGGTCAATACCCGTCCGGTCATCGTTTATATGTCCGGCGCGGTAACGCGGCCCGGGATGATTCAGTTCTTCACCAATCCCAACGACAAGTCGCTGACCAAGGATGCCAACCAGATTACGGTCAGAACCGACACGCGCGTCTTCAACGTCATCGCTAACGCTGGCGGCGTTCAGATGGATGCCGATTTGTCCCGCGTGATGGTCAAGCGCGGTAAGGGCTGCCAGACGGCCATCCATAACGACCCTAACGCTTGTGAGTCCACGGTGGTGGATTTATGGAAGCTCCTGCAAGAAGGCGAGTCTGAAAACGATATTCGCGTCTATTCAGGCGATTCGATTTATGTTCCCAAGATGCCTGAAATGGCGATGAGCGATGAACAGTACGAAGTGCTGCTTCGTTCCGATATTGGCCCAAAAACCTTCCCGGTTCGTGTCATTGGCGAAGTTAACGCGCCGGGGGTTGTTGATCTCAACGCCCAGTCCGCCTTGCTCAATACGGCGCTGGCAAGGGCAGGTGGCTTTGCGCCCCAGGCCAACAAAAAAGTTCTGGCGCTTCGTCGCTTTTCCGGACCCAACACTTTTACGACGGTCTTTATTGACGCCAGCAAAAATGATTTCATGTTGCGTCCCAACGATGTTCTTTATATTGGCGAGAGCAAGCTTTATACCAGCGGCCGCTTTATGGATCAGGTGGCTAAAGTGCTTTCACCATTCAACTCTGCCGGTGTGGCCGCGATGGGGTCTGCCCAGATTCTGGGTATTGGCGGCTTCAAAAGACCTTAGTTTTATAGTTCAACCCGTTTTGTAATCCAGCCAGTTTTGTAATCTAAGAGGTATTGCCTTCGTGAACCTGCAAACCCATTCCGTCTTCCTGTATCTCAAAAAGCATCAATCGCTGGCTATTTTTGTGGGCATTCTGATTAGCAGCGTGATTCTGCTGTATGCCTTTCTCGGCTACACCCCCAAATATGCAGCAGACGCCAAGGTGCTGGTGCGGGAGTCTGCCCTGACGTCAAAATATCTCAATACGGAAGATACGATCAGCACGACCTCCTCGACGCTGACCAACCCCATCCTTAATAACCTCAATTTGCTCAAGACCAACGACATTGCGGAGGGCTTGTGGGAATACCTCAAGAATAAACATCCTGAAGCGTTGAAAGAAAAAAACGTCGCCAACAAGGATGAGTGGTACGACTTCTTTCAGGACGGATCGTCCTATATCAAAGCCAAGAACGTGCCCGGTACCGATATTATCGCCATCACCTTCTCCTGGAGCGATCCGCTTATTGCCAAGGAAGGGATGCAGGTGATCCTGAAATCCTTCCAGAACGCCAGCCTGAAAATTAACCAGTCCGAGCAGAACGAAAAAGCCGAATATCTCCAGAGCCAGGCCAATGAAATCAGGCAAAAGCTTGATCTGGTGCGCGGCGATATCATGAAGTTCAAGCAATCGCATCAAACGGTGAATATCGAAAAAGAAACCGAGAATTATTCCAAAAGCCGTATCGAGTTTGATACAGCCCTTAAAGTCGCCCAGGCTGACGCGTCGGCCAAGCGCAGCGAGATGAGCAATTATCAGTCCGTTCTGGGCATGACGCCCAAGCAGGCCCTGCAAGGAACGGCAATGGGCGGTGATCCGACCTCTGCCAAACTCTACGATCAACTTTACACGTTGAAGGAGCAAAAAGCGCAATTCAAGGGACGCTTTACGGACAAGCACCCGCAGATGCGCCAGCTCAACTCTCAAATCAGCCAGCTAGAAAAAGATATCACCGAACAGCAAAAACGTAACCTGGGGTATGTCCCTTCAGCTTCCCAGCGACCGGTCGTCATTGGAGACGAGTCGCGTTTTGGCGCCGTCAAGAACCTGGTGCAGGCCAATAGTGAAGCGTCCGCGCTTGCCCAGAAAGCGGGCATGTTGAACGGGTATCTTCACCAGTTGGATGCCCGGATGAAGGCGTTACCGCAGATCGAGGCCGCCCTGGCGAAGTATCGCGATGAAGAGGCGGTTTTAAGCCAGTCCCTGGCCATGATGGAGCAAAAGGTGCTGGAAGCTAAAATCAGAAGCTCGCAAAGTCTCAGCAACATCTTTATCGTTGATCCCCCCCGGCAGCCAAAAAGCCCCAGTTTTCCAACGCAGTTGCACATGATTATCCTGGGGATTCTTGCGGGTGCCGTCAGCGGTGTGGCCGCCGTGCTTCTGAAAATGAAGCTTGAAGAACTGCTTGGCAGGGAAATTCTCGTGCCGGTGCCCACTTTCGGTAAAATCAGGCCCTTTAACGCCACGGCGTCCGTTAGAATGGGCACGGAAAAAGTGGGAAAGGACAAAAAGAACGCCTCCAAGCCGAACGACAAGCCTGGTAAATCGGGCAAGCAACTTTCGCGTATGTCCGCTTTCGGGGTTCCCCGCTAAGGCGCTTCTTTTCTCTTATTTCCTCCTAGCTAAATTCTTCTCCCAGATTCGTATGCCAAAACATTCGAGGTAACTCGGTTTGCATCAGTTCTCAGCCGAACCGATAGATTTAGGCCAGTGGCTTTCGCCCGCACATTTGCTGAAAAATGTCTGGCGCGGGGTTTTGGGCCTGCCTCGGGTTTTAACGCGCCATGCGCTTCTTCCGGCCCTGGTGGGAGCCAGCATCGCCCTGATTCTATATGGGTTGTTGCCTTATTTTGGCGTCAAGCAATTCGTGCAACTGCTCTCGTTTAAAAAACTTCTGTTGCTTTGCGTGTTAATGGCGGGCGGGGTGGGGTACTGGATTTTTCTCGACTTTATCAAAAAACATGCCGATTGGCTCTTGTATATCGCTTTTGTGGGTTTGCCGCTTTTGATTTATGTCACCAACGTGGGGCTCAGTAACGGCATAAACCTTTATAAAAACGGCTGGTTGATTGTCGGGATTTGCATCCCCGCGCTTTATATGGGCTGGCCGTATCTGGCCACCATTTGGAAGCGATTGCCCATTTACAAGTTTTTTGTCCTGTATCTTTTGATAGCGGGCTATTTTTACGTCTTCAACCATCACCAGGTTTTTGACGGGCGCTTTACCGACGGTAGCCAGCCAAGAGGCTTTCACCTCTTCTTCACCTCCATTTACCACTTCCTCACCATCACGATTGCAGGTTGTGCCGTTGCCATGGAGAAAAAGCCCCGAAGCGTCTTCAACGCGTTTAACACCATCGTGCTGTGGTTGACGTTGGTTTACTCGGTGGTTTGCCTGGTGACTTATCCGTTCCATATCTTTACCGAGTTTCTTGAGGAAGTTCACCGGACGCGCTTCCTGTTTCTTTTCACCAACGAATATTCGTTTTATATGCAGTTCGTGGTGACCTATCTCTTGGGGATATATTTCTACCAGCTGGAGCGCGCCAAGCCGGATCAGGAAGTAGAAGGGAATGAAACGGAAACGACTTTATCTGAAAATAAGGCCGAGGGCGCCTCAGGGGTGACATCCCGCCTGACATGGCAGGTGCTTTACCCGGTCACAATTGTTCTTGGCACGCTTGCGATGATGACCAGCTTCACTAAAACATCGATTGGCGTTTTGGTATTGGTCATTGCCGTTATTCTGCTCTGTAACGCCGGTCGGGTTCTGAAAAACAAGGCGGTGATGCTTGGGCTTGCCGTTCTGCCCTTTGTGATGGCCATCGGCTTAATGGTCTTCCAGGTGGCCACGGATACCAACCTGATGGCCGGTATTGAGGCACGGATGAACAACACGGCTAGCATGAGCTGGCGCGAGCGCGTTTGGGATTATCTGCTGGAAGACATGCCGCCGGTGACCTGGCTGACCGGTCACGGCTTTACCGCCGCCAGCGAGCGGATGAAAATCTACGAGGTGTATGTCGAATCGGAAGACGCTACCTCAAACGGGATGCAGGTTATCGCCGTCCATAACAGCTATTTGGAACAGCTTTACGATATGGGTGTTGGCGGCATCGTCATCCTATTGGCGCTGATTGGGTATATGCTGCGCATCGTCAACCGGCTGATCCCCAAAAAACAGGCCGATCCCCATTATCCTCCCAGGCTCCGGACGCTTGATGCGACGCTTCTGGGCATGATTTTGACCTATTTGATCCTTTGTTTCGTCAATAACACATTTTCCATGATTGAGCAGCCTTTCTGGATTATGGCCACCATGTTGTGGCTGGCCCATGAGTCGATTACACGGGAGCTGACACCCCAGATGGACACGCAAGGGGATACGGAACCCGATAAGCCGTCTAAACGCGATACGTCTCAAGAGGAAATGCAAATCACCCCAGCGAAAAAGCGCAAGACCATTCGCTCTAAAAAAGCATCCCGCCCAACCTCTGAAAAAATGCGAGCCAAAATGATGGATGAAATGATCCGCGCCAGGCGTAACCTGGCCACTATAGACTCCGAAACCCTGCGGGGACAATCCCGAGGGCCGCATCATGTCGGTTAAAGGCAACTTTTTTAAAGGTATTGTGCTGGGTGTTGGCGGCATGGGGTTAAGGACAGTCCTTAACATCCTGATTATGCCCATCATTATTTATTACCTGGGCGTTGAACAATACGGCTTTTACCTTTTCCTGCTCAGTTTTATCGAAATGCTGATTATGGTGGATATGGGCCTCAACGTGGGCCTTGTAAACCGTCTGAGCGTGTATTCTGGCGAAGAAAACCGTGACAAGGCCAAGGAGCAGTTGAGCGTCGGCTTCTGGCTTTATCTGGGCCTGTCCTTGCTGATGTATTTTGCGGGCAGTTTCGTTCTGCCGCATATGACCAGCTGGTTCAAACTGTCCGAGCCGTTACTGGCCATGGCGGATCAGGGATATCTCATCGTTCTGGTGATTGGCGCCTTCAGCTTGTTTGGCAATTATTACCAATCCCTGGTTCTTGCCAGGCATCACTATCACTGGGTGCAAATAGCCGATTTGGTTTATTTGATCGGATCAAACGTCCTGGCCCTGATTCTTTTGGCAAGCGGCCACGGCTTGATCGATATTCTGCTTTCCCGGCTGGTCTTGATTGTGATTCGAACCATTGCCCTGGCCGTCTGTACCTACAAGCTGGAAGCGATGGCGCTGTTTCCGCCCTTTAAAATTCGCCTGGCCGCCATGCGCGAGTTGTTCTCGATTAGCGTGTTTTCATTGCTGCTGAGCTTGAGCGCCATTTTTGCGATGCGTATCGATAATATGGTGATTGCCGCCCATCTGACGATGGTGGAAGTGGCCGTCTTCGGCATCGTCTTTCGCCTGTACAATATGGTGTCCGAAGTCGTGGACAAGCTGACCGTTGGCTTTTTGCCGCTGATGAGCACGTATTTTTCGCAAGGGGATACGGCAAAAACGAGGCTGATTTTCATTCGGGGAACCGCCTTTCTCAACTACGTCAGCACTGCCCTGCTGATTTGGGTGACGGTCTATTACGAGCCGATTTTCAAGTATTTTTCGCATAACGAAATCGAGATTGAGCCGACCTACCAACTGATGTGGGTGGTGGCCGTCATCGTCTGGAGTCGTTGTATCGTTCGCCCTGCCGATAATTACCTTTTTATCTTCAACCACCGTTGGCTGGTGATTGGCGGCTCCTTAATCGCAACGGCAGCCAACGTCGGCCTGAGCCTCCTGCTGGTCAAGCCCCTGGGGATTGCAGGTGTTGCCCTGGGCACCCTCATTCCCTCCGTTATCGAGCAGCAGTTCTTTTTGGTGCTGCAAAGCTGCCGCAAGCTCAACGTGTCCATTCCCAGCTTTTTAAAGCAGACCTATGTTGATGTCTTGCCGGCCCTGCTTGGTTGTACGGCCCTCATATTTATCGGGAAATACCTGAGCGGCCCGCTTGGCCTGACGCTTGGACACCCCTACGTTGATATGTTCGCCAATGGTATCGTGGCCTTCAGTGTCAGCGGCATCATCTGGTTGGGAACGGCTGCAAGCAGCCTGGAGCGTGAACTGATTCTGAAACGACTGGAGGGATATTTTGTAAAGCTCCCCCAGTTTAAAGCCTGCGCCGCTCGCCTGTCTGGGCGAAAGCTGGCGGAGGCAAAAGGTTCCCAGTCTTAATTAAATTCATAATCTTAATAAATCCGTTCCTCTCACGCGTTCACCAGCGTTTATAACGACAGACTAAAGTCATCAATTCCAAAGGAAACCGATTCCATGACCACGGCGCAAGACACTCTCCAGACTCTGATTCCCAAAGTTTCCATCGTCATGCCGGCTTACAACGCCGAAGAGCTGATTGGCCCGGCGCTTGACGCCATTCTGGCCCAGACTTTTACCGACTGGGAATTGATTGTCGCAAACGACGCTTCTACCGATGGTACTTTGGCCATTCTTGAAGAATACGCAGCCAGGGACGCGCGGATCAAGTTCAAGACGATTCAGCGCGACAAGAAAGCCACCTGCCACGCGGCGGTTCGTCTTGCCGCCATTGAGGATGTTACCGGCGAATACCTGGCGTTTATGGATTCCGATGACCTCTACGAGCCCCAGGCCCTTGAACGAATGGCGGGTTATCTTGATGCCCATCCCCAGGCGCAGTCGGTTTATGGGCTGCACCGCGAGGTCGATCACGACGGGCGCTTTATTACGCAGACGGCCGAGCGCCATTGGAATGACCTGACTCCGGAACATTTCACGCTTGATTTTGACACGCTGCACTCCTGGGAAAACATCATTTTGCAGCGCATTCCGATGATGCTGGCGACGATGATGGTGAGAAAAAGCTTTTTTGATAAAGTCGGCGGCCTTGATCCCAGAATCATTTGGGATGATTACTTCTTTTTCCTGCGCATGTTTTGCGAAGATCGCAGCGCCGTTCACAGAATCAACCAATACGTGTTTCGCTATCGCTTCAATAAGAACGGTGTTTCCAAAAGCACCGAAATGTTCAAGCGTATTCTGAAAGACGTTCCTTTATTGGTTGATTATCTGAGCGACAAGCTCAATGTCAGCCAATATAACCCGCAATACACCGCTTCTTTTCTGGCGGCCAAAATGTATGCCGATATCTGCTGGCTTCGCTACCGGGCGGGTCTGAACGATCAGGTGGTCTATGCCGCTTTTATCGCGTTTATGGATACCCGGGTGAGGTTTAAGGACTGGCTGCGCAGTTGCGGCGGACTGATGGGCAAAGCCCTCATTCCGGCTCCTTTGTGGAAATTGCTGAAAGCGCTTTCAGGCAAAGGAAGATCGTCATCCGAAAAAACAAATAACGAAACAATGACCAACGTAACGCCGATTGCCGCAAAGCCTGTTGCGGCAAGCTAATGGGAAATCTTTTCAGTAACCCCTAATATTCCCTGTTTGAAACTGATTGAACCCATTTCAAGATAATGTCATAGTGACAAAAACTTTGAGTGAGTCATCTGGCACTGCTTCAAAAAAACAGTCGGGTTTTCTGAAAACGCAAAATCAACAGATTATGGCCAACCCATCATCCACAACCTTTTCCATCCTTATGCCCGCATACAATGCTGCGGCATATCTTGCCGACGCGGTCGCATCGGTGCAGGGGCAGACTTTTACGGATTGGGAATTGCTGATTCTGGATGACGCTTCAAGCGACGAGACTGCTGAGATTGCCAAAGTCCTTGCCGCAACTGATGTTAGAATCCGCTACCATCGTCTGGGCGAGCCATTGCGAAAGCCCGCTTCTGTTCGCAATGCCGGTCTTGCCATGGCCAAGGGCCAGTATGTGGCGTTTCTTGATGCCGATGATCTTTACCTGCCCAACACGCTTGCCCTGTTTAAGGCGCACTTTGAGAAGAATCCAAGCCATCGCGCCGTCTACGGTCAATATGTCGAAATGGATGCCGCGGGGAATATTACCGCCGATGGCTATGTCTGCTATCCCATCCTCCCGACCTGGAAAAGCATCCTGACGACAAAAACGCATCACCAGTTGCAGGCGCTGGCCCTTGAAAAATCCCTGATGCTTGAACTGGGCGGCTTTGACGAGCGGATTCTCTTTGGTGAGGATTGGGCGTTTTACCTGCTGCTGTTTCAATGGCTGCAAAGCAATCTGGGGATGATTAAGGAGCCGGTTTTCCGCTACCGCTTATACGCCAACAGCATTTCACGCGACGCCAAACGCTCGCGTGAGGTGATGCTTGGGATGGAAGACCTTTGCCGCTGGACGGCCAATGAAGCAGGCGTTCCACCCAGTGAGCGCAGGTTTGTTTCTCGCTTTATCGCGGCCAATTACGCCTACTTTTTTAAAATACGCTGCCAGCAGGGGCAGTGGGATATTTTGGCGGAAGCCGCCCTGCGCAGTTTCTTCAACCTGAACCTGACGACGTTTGACTGGCTTCGCTGCCTCTGGAGTGTCGTCAAGCTTAAATTTTTCCCCGCCCTCTGCAAGGTTGATGTTTCTGTTGGGCTTGAACCGCTGCAGGCAGCGCCAGCGACAACATAACACGGGTGCCCTTCTCACCTCTTTCTCTATTCTATAAGGACAACACGATGACAGGTGCAAACCAAAAAACTGCCGATATCAAAACGGGATCCGTTGTTTCAATCATCATCCCGACTTATAATTGCGCGGATTTTTTGCCTGAAACCATCGAGTCGGTAAAGGCTCAAACCCATCCCCATTGGGAGCTGCTGATTCTTGACGATGGCTCGACCGATGATACCGAGTCGGTGGTGCGACCGTACCTGCTGGATGATCGCATTCGCTATTTCAAGCTGGCCAAGCAGGATTCTTGTGGCGCGCGGGTTCGCAACATCGGCTTTACGAAATCAACCGGCGATTACATCTGTTATCTTGACTCGGACGATCTGCTTTATCCCGACGCCTTGCAAGTCCTGTTGAAGCCACTTCTGAAAAATGAGCGCACCCAATACAGCAAGGCGTTTTTTACCTGTATTGACGAGTACTCGCGGGAAATCCGAAACCGGGGCATTCACCTCATTCGCCTTTATGGAAACGATAACGAGATGGATGGCAATGACAAGGGTGCTCCACAATACGCCGTTCCCCCAGGCTTCCGCCACGACTTGAAAACGATGATGGATGTTCAATTTTCCATCCAGTTGGCGACCGTTCTCTTTCGGCGTGAGGCCCTTGTAAAGCTTGGGCCGTTTCGTGAGGATCTGTCGCACTCGGATGATTTTGAGTTTTTCATTCGCATGGTCGTCGATGACCCGTCGGTGATGGAAACGGTTCCTGCCTATACTCTTAAATACCGTATCCGCTCCACGGCGCTCACGTCCGATGTCAGCAAGCTCTCGGCGCTGATTGGTTGCCATATTCGGGTGTTAAACGATATTTATGCATGGCAAAATCTGCCTGAAGAAGCGATTGCTTATAAAAACCACGTGTTCGTTAATTCTTACCGCAGGGCGGCGCGAAACCAGTTAAACGTCAGGCGCCCGCAGATGGTCTGGTATCTTGCCAGGTTGGCGTGGAACGATCCCTCGATTGAGAAAATCGAGTTAATCCGCCAGTTCTGGTCGATTTTGCTCCAGGCCAGCCTGCCGATGATTTTGTATTTCCAGTTGGTGACGATCAAGGACTGGCTGCGCCGTCTGCGTTACCAGCAACTGACGCCCCTTGGACGACAGGTTTTAACAACAGGCTAGCCAAGAGCGGTGTAAAATCATCCGCAACAGAGGGTAATCGCAAATGCTTTTTAAGCGATGGCCCCAGCCGTTGCGTAAGCGTTGTTGATGGCAATGAATTTTGCTTCGCCATTGCTGTCGGTTTGCTCGTAAACCGTGACATTACCGCTGCCGATGTCATATACCCAGCCGTGGAGGCTTAACTTGCCGCTTGCCAGTTTTTCGGCGACAAACGGTAAGGCTTCCAAGTGGCCCAATTGCACCGCGATATTTTCGCGAATACAAATGTCGATTTTTTCGGCTTCGCTTTTGTCTTGGCATAGGGGGCTTGAGAGGATGCCGCGGGTTTTTTCAGCATACAGCAACCATTGCTTGACGATGGGCAGCGCGTCGAGTTTTTCGGGGTGGAGCAGGGCGCCCATTGCGCCACAGCCACTATGCCCGCAAACGACAATGTGTGAAACCCCGAGGACGGAAACGGCGTATTCGATGGATGCCAGAACGCCGGTATCTTCAGAGCCATGAGGCGGAACAAGATTGCCCGCGTTTTGAATGACGAACATGTCGCCTGGGCCGGTTTGCGTAATCAGGCTGGGGTCGACCCGCGAATCAGAGCAGGTGATGAAGAGGACTTTGGGAGACTGGCCCGATGCAAGCGTTTGAAACAACGTTTGCTGGCCGGGATAAATCTTCTTCTGGAAGGTTTGAACACCTTGTGCAAGCGATGTCATGGCATCATTCTGGTTTGTGGCGGAATAAGACGTCATGGGAAAAATTGCCTCCTGTTTTGAATCGGATCTGGATACAGCCGGGCTGGAAATGGAATTCCTGATCCCAGATAAACATATTCCGGTATTATAATATGAGCATGGGTTCGTTTTAAGCTATTT
The DNA here is from genome assembly GCA_035285165.1 of Vampirovibrionales bacterium. GTDB lineage: Bacteria > Cyanobacteriota > Vampirovibrionia > Vampirovibrionales > Vampirovibrionaceae > JAYKHP01. The sequence continues at coordinate 29,823 of JAYKHP010000032.1, forward strand.
CTTGTTTGCAGACTCTGACAATCGCGGCGAGTGCTTGTTTTCTCTCAAAGAGGAAGACCGGGTAAAAAATACCAAAGGGTGTTAATGCGCAGCCTGAAAGGCCCTCCCAGATGTCACTGACTGAACGCTTTCAGCGGTTCTTCCATGTCCTCGACAATCGCTTTGAAGCCTATCATTTAAAACAGCCTTCTCAGGTTGCAGGGGCTCAAGTGGCAGGGGCCGAAGCTCTGGGACAACCCGTTCCCGAACGCTGGAAGCTTCTCATTCGCGACATATTAGCGGGAATGATCGTCGCCCTGATTGCCATCCCGCTTAACGTCGGATTTGCCATCGCCTCTAATATGAGGCCAGAACAAGGGATTGCCGCCGGGGTTATCGCCAGTATCTTGGGGGCGGTGCTGGGAGGTTCCAAGTTCCAGGTTTACGGCCCCACGGCTGCTTTTATCACAATCATCGCCGGTATCGTTTCCCAGTATGATGTTCCTTTTTTGATTCTCGCCACCCTCATTGCTGGCGTTCTTCTTTTGTTTAGCGGGATGTTCGGCTTGGGACGCTTTTTCAATATCGTGCCGCACTCGGTTATTGTGGGCTTTACCATGGGAATTGCCGTGACGATTATGATCACCCAGCTTCCTGAGGCCTTTGGGGTTAACGGGCCTGAAATTGCCCATCATACGGTGGACAGGCTTGCCCAACTGCCCGACTTTTTCGCGCAGGCCAATGGTCATGCCCTGGTTCTGGCCATCCTGACTTTTTTTATTATCCGAAAGCTTTATCAGGTTTCCATTTATATTCCGGCACCCCTAATTGCCATTCTGGTAGGTGGTTTTATCGCCAACTATGTCTGGGACGATAATTTCATGCCGCTTTTGTCCACCAAGTTTGGCGATATCAGCCATCATATGTTTGCGCTGACGCTGCCCAGTCTCGGTGAGCGCTCGCCGCTGACGCTGATTGGCCCTGTGGTTTCAATTTATTTTATTGCCGCACTGGAAAGCTTACTGTCTGCAAAAATGGCGGATCGTCTGGCGAACAACCCCACGCCCTTCGATCCGGACAAGGAATTTTTTGGTCAGGCAACCGTTAACCTCATCGCGCCGGTTTTAAATGGGATGCCTTGTACCGGTGCCCTGGCGCGCACAGCGGCCAGCATTAAAGTTGGGGCCGTTTCCCCGTTAGCTTCCTTTTTGATGGGAATTTTCACGGTGGTTGCGATGTTGTTTTTCTCCTCATCTTTAAGTGTCCTGCCAATGGCCTGTATTGGCGGTCTTCTGGTTTATGTGGCCATGAATATGGTCAAGCCTGACGAAGTGCGTCATGTGAGGCAGGAAGGCTGGTTTCACGTGTTTATCATGCTTTTTACCGCCTTGATGACCATCGCCACCGATTTGATGATAGCCGTAATTTCAGCCACGGTATTGCACTACGCGCTTAAACCGGTTTTGGATAAAAAAACCAAGGCAAACGGCTAAAGGGTAGTGGTTCATTTTTATAAATGCTTTTAATGCCCCCAAACGTGGATGGTCGTATTCACTAGGCATTGTGGTTTTCTGCTGTGCGGGCAAAACAAGCATTTATAAAAATGACCCACTACCCGCTAAAGCGCTTGTTTGCCCTCATGCCCATTAATTTTCAATATAAAGATTGTTAATATATTATTTTATTTTTTTGGCAAACGACCCCTTGCGTGTACTTTACTCCTTCAAGGAAATCATGTCCAGGAAGAAACACATTTAACAAAACAAAAACAATATGGTATAGTATCCGCCCACCTTATTTATTGTGTCACTGATGTAACAAGTGTAAAGCAACGTGCTTCCAATATTTTGCCCATGCGCAATTTGTACCTTCTGTCCGTGTTGATTTACCTGCACTATGCGATTCCCGTGAGCTTCGGCATCCTGACATTTTAGCCTTCAGGCGGGTATCCCTTACCTTATAGTTGTCACAGTATCGTTTTATACTGCTAACGTTAAAAATACCCCCTTACTTAGGAGACATAGATTGTGACCGTTCCTGCGGTTCGCTTTGGCGCCGTCTTCGTTGCCCCCCAGACAGCGGCAAGCGCGCTAAACGCCATTACCTACAACCGTCAGTTTCGAGAACAAGGCCCCGTCAGATCCAGCATGATGGGACGGCAGTTCCTGGCGAGCCTGACGGGGGTGATGAGAATTTGCGAAGGGAACGCGGCGGTTTATTATAAATCAGCTGACTTGCAGGGCCTTCCCAGCCCCTATGCCAAACAGTTCTTACTTGAAAAAGGGGTTTCACAAGGGGATTTGTTAGTCGTGACCGGTGCAAGCGTTGGGGATGTGCTTCCCAACGAAACGCCCGAGCAGTTTGTATTAAAGCAGTTGATGATTAAGCCTCAGGATGTCCACCAGCTTTCGCAGCAACAAGTGGAATTGGCGCTGGATAGCGTCACATCCCTTTATCGCGGGAAAATTCCCGTCAGCCTGATGGCTGACCTTCAGCGCCTTCACCAGGTGGCGCACGGCATGGAGCATAGTGATCCCAAGCGTGCCATTGCCGATCCATCGTTTCTAGTGAACTGGCAATTGACCCGGGGTGGCGATAATGTGCCTTACATCGCCATTCCAGGTGCGGAATACCCGGCTGCGCTTTTTCAGCAACCGGCCTACGGGCAACGCGAGCTTCTTCCTTCCCCTGGCACACTCCTGAACGCCGTCGCTTAAAGATAAGTTTTTTTCAGGGCAGCGGCGAATCAGTGCATTTTGCCTTATGATGGGGTCTGTATTTCGGATAGTGACTCAGCAGGGTATTGAGCAGGCAATGGCGAAAAACGCATCGAAATCGATTCAGCGTGTGGTGATTAAACTGGGAACCCAGGTGTTGGTGGAAACCGCCAGGACTGAAAATTCAAGCGCCCATCACGAGACTGATCCCCAACCCCTTGGGGAAACGCTTTCAGACGGGCCTTCCCGCATTACGGCAGGCTCGTCCAATATCCGGCTTGATTTGGCAAGCCAGCCCCGGATGCGGCGTTTTGTCGCCGATTGCGCCGAGCTGGTAAAATCCGGCAAAGAAGTCGTGATCGTCTCCTCCGGCGCTGTCGGCCTTGGACGGCAACAACTGGTGAAAAAGCTCGGGCTTATTCATCCCCTTTCGCTTGCAGAAAAGCAGGCCTGTGCCGCCGTGGGCCAGAATTTGCTGATGGACGCCTACCGGACGCTGTTTGCAGAGCAAGGGCTGATTACGGGCCAGGTATTGCTCACCGCTTTGGACTTCTCGGACAGGCGACACTATCTCAACTTGCGCCGCACGCTTGAGATGCTGTTGCGTCTGGGCGTGATTCCCATTATCAACGAGAACGATCCGGTTTCCACCATGGAGCTTGAGGAAGATGGCTACGCCAAGGCGTTTGGCGATAACGACCGGCTTTCGGCTATTGTGGCCGGCAAGATGGATGCCGACCTGCTGGTGATTCTTACCAACGTTGATGGTATTTACACGGAAAACCCAGCTTTGAATCCTGACGCCAAACGCATTGCGGTCATTGAAGGCCTGGAAGAGCTGAACAATATCGATACCTTGGGCAAGTCAACCATGGGGCGAGGCGGAATGGCCTCCAAGCTTGAAGCGGCAAAAATCGCTGCCATTAGCGGGGTTCAAACGCTAGTGGTTTCAGGTTTGGGCGAACGCCCTCTATCCCCGCTTTTTAGTAAGACTGATGCTGAAATTTCGCCGGAATCCGGTACGCTGATTTTGCCTAAAACCGCTTCAATGACGGGTAAGAAACGCTGGATTGGAACCGCATCGGGTTACAATGGCATCGTGGTCATTAATGACGGTGCCGCAAAAGCCTTGGTTGAAAAACAGGCAAGCTTATTGCCCGTTGGCGTTGTTTCGGTTCAGGGTGATTTTGAAGACGGCCAGGTGGTGAGTATCCATGATGAGCGCGGTATGGAGCTTGGGCGTGGCGTGACGTATTTTTCGGCCCAGGACATTGATCGCGTCAAGGGCCTTCATAGCGATAAGATTAATGAAATTCTAGACAGTAAATATATTAAGGCCGCTTACAAGGAGGTTATCCATCGCGATAACCTGGTTATTTTCCAGCAATACGGGATTTAAATTTCCCAAAACCGAGAAAGCATTATGAGCCAACTGACCCAGGAAATCGAACAGCTTGAAAAGACGCTGAAGGATGCCAAAGCGGCATTTTACCAAAATGCGGTTCTTGGCGCCGAGAAAAAAAACGAAGCGCTTGAAACCTTCGCCCTGCTTATTGAGGAAAACGCCGCGCATTTGATGGCGGAAAACCAAAAAGATCTCGAACAGGCCAGGCAAGATCAATTGCAGGGCCAATTGCTCAATCGCTTAAAGCTGGATAACGCCAAATTGGCGCAGGTTGTACAAGGCATTCGCGACTTAGTGAAGCTGCCTGATCCTGCCGGGAAAATTTTAGCCAAAACGAAACTGGATGATGGGCTGGTGCTGGAGAAAATCTCTGTCCCGCTGGGTGTCATCGGCATTATTTTTGAATCCCGTCCCGATGTGATGCCCCAGGTGTTGTCGCTGGTGCTTAAAAGCGGCAACGCGGTGGTGTTAAAAGGCGGGCGTGAGGCCAGGCATTCCAATGCGGCCTTTATGGATCTGGTTAAAAAACTGAACGCCAGGTGTCCTTATCTTGCCAATACCTGGGCATCGCTTCTGGATTCCCGCGAGGCGGTTCACCAGATGCTCAATTATCCTGAATATGTTGATTTGATTATTCCGCGCGGTTCCAACCAATTGGTCAGCTCGATTATGGCGGCTACCAAAATCCCGGTGATGGGTCATGCGGACGGGATTTGTCATATTTATGTCCACCAGGATATGGGCTCGCCTGAAGCGTTGGCCCAGGCCCTGAAGATGGTTGTGGATGCCAAGGTACAATACCCCTCGGCGTGTAACGCGCTTGAAACGCTGTTGCTTCACGAGGCGATTGCCAAGGTGTTTTTACAAGACTTTGCCAAGGATGCCAAAAAAAATGGCATTATGATAAAAGGCTGTGAAAAGACCATGGCAATTTTACCGGATTGCCAACCGGCGAGCGAGGCGGACTGGTCAAGCGAATATGGCGATTTGACCTTGTCGATTAAAGTTGTGCCTGATTTAGACGCTGCCGTTGGGCATATCAACCATTACGGCTCGCACCATACGGACGCCATTTTAGCCAAGGATCCCGAGGCGATTGAACGTTTTCTCAACTCGGTGGATTCCGCCTGTGTTTTTGCAAACGCGTCCACCCGTTTTGCCGACGGCTTTCGCTTTGGATTCGGCGCGGAGGTGGGCATCAGCACCGCCAAAACCCATGCGCGAGGCCCCGTAGGGCTAGAAGGCCTGGTGATATACAAATACAAGCTTCGCGGCCAAGGACAAGCGGTGGCTGATTATGTGGGCGAAAACGCCAAACCCTTCCGCCACGAACCGCTGTTGTAGAGTCTCAAAATTTGGGTTGCGGGATCTTATCTTGTTTGTTAAGCACTGGGTTCACAATTTTTGCCAATACTCAGGCTGTAGTGGTAAAATTTTTTGAGTGGGTAACTTAGTTTTAAAGAACGACATGAAAAAACACTGTTAAGACGGATTTCACCATAAATCCGGCGCCTATTGAATTTTCTAAGATAAACGGTCTGGGATAATTTAGGGAGCCATGACAATGCAGGTCGTTTCCAACGACACGCTGGGGTTTCGTCAGCGAGAAATTGCCAATGAGATGTGCGCTGAGGCGCGAAAAAAAATTGCAGCCTTAAGCAGTCGCAAGGAAGCGCCTTATATTCGTCGCGTACTGCTTGAGGATGACGGCAAATCGATTGCCGCCCCTGTTGACGTAACCTTACGACCCGGCCCAAAAGGGTTTCGCTGGTTGGGAGAGCCCGATAACCATACGCGGGATCTCTTTGTAAAAACCGTTTCGATGAAAGACGATGAACCCTTCAGCATCGTCTCCGGTAAAATCCTGCCCGATCATAGCGCTGAAATTAACCAGGTAATTACAAGCCCTCCGGGAGAGATTGGTAGTAACGTCAGAGCCAGGCCCGAGCTGGCGGCCCTTAATGCCCTCCTGCGCGAATTTATCCGTGTGGCGCAAAGTATCGGTGTTTCCCTGTTCCGCTTCAAGCCGGATTCCAATATCCCCCACCCCTCCGCTGTGCGTGAAATGCTCTTGGATGAAGGCTTTAAATACCGTGATCGCGCTATTACCCTAAAAGCGGGGGATCTTGATCTTAAAGCGATAGCCTCCTAACGGTTGTTTCACGCAAAGCGCTACTATTTTCAAATTAAAAAGGGTCATGCCATGATGCAGGTCGTTTCCAACGACTCACTCAATTTATTTCAACGCAAGCGGGCCAATGACATGTGCGCCGAAGCCAAAAAAAGTCTGGACGCCTTGAGCAGCAGTGCTGATGTGGAGATGCCCGAGCGAGTGCTGCGTAAGGAAGGCACCGACTGGCTTCTTGCGCCGGTTTATACCTCTGTCACCCCAAACCGGACGGTATTCAAGCCGCGAAACGATCGAATGCAATATCAGGATGTCTATATCCGAACTGTTCCCTTGAATGACAAAACCCCTCCCAGCGTTGTGTCAGGTAAATTATCGACTGAAGGTAATATTGCAAGCGTCGAGGAGGTGAGAACCTTTCCCAGGGAAGGGCAGAATTTCGCCAACGCCAGCGTTGAAATTGATATACTGAGCGCACTGGTGCGTGAGTTTATTCGCATTGCCAAAGGCTTTGGGGTATCCCGCTTTGCAACGGCCTATCTCCCTGAATTTAAGCATCCCCATATTACACGCCAAATGATCGAGCGGGAATTTTCCCAAGCCAACGCCCCTGAAGCGATCGCTTCTTGAATGCCTATATCAGAAAGGCTATCAGGCCCCTAAAATCTCTTTCAGGCTTGCAATTACCCGATCCTGATCAACGTCGCTCAATTCTGAGTATAGCGGCAGGCTGATGGCTTCTTGATAGTAACGCTCGGCTTGGGGGAAATCTCCCCACGAAAAGCCCAGCCGTTGATAATCAGGTTGCGTATGAACGGGAATGTAATGCAGGTTGATGCCAATGCCCAAAGCGCGCAAGCGATCAAAGACCTCCCGGTGGGATAACGTGATCGCATCCAGCTTGAGACGAATGACGTAAAGATGATACGCCGAATAAGTTTCCGGCAATTGCCACGGCAATGTCATCGGCAAACCGGCCAAAGAATCGTTATAGCGTTTGACCAGCGCATGGCGCTTTTCGACAAACGCATCCAGCCTGTCCATCTGGCTTTCGCCCAACGCCGCTTGAATATCCGTCATGCGGTAATTAAAGCCCAGCGTCAATTGTTCATAATGCCAGGGGGCGGGTGCTTCCGCTTCAAGCATTTTCGGATCCCGGGTGATGCCATGGCTTCTGAGCAGTAACAAACGCTGGTATAGGGCTTCGTCGTTGGTCAGCGCCATGCCGCCTTCAGCGGTGGTAATGATTTTCACCGGGTGAAAGCTGAACGTGGTGATATCCGAGTAGGCGCAATTGCCGACGGGTTTTCCCTGGTACTTTCCGCCAATCGCGTGGGCCGCATCCTCAATCACTTTAAAGCCGTATTGCTTGGCAAGGGCACCGATTTTTTCCATATCCACCGATTGCCCTGAAAAATGCACCGGAATGAGGATATCGGGAAGCGTCCCGGTTTTTTCGGCAGCCTTTAACTTTGCTTCCAAAGCTTCAAGACTTATGTTGTAAGTCTTTGGGTCAATGTCTACAAAATCGACAATCGCGCCGCAGTAGCGCCCGCAATTGGCCGAGGCGACAAACGTGTTGGGCGATGTCCACAGGCGTTTCTTTTTTCCTTCCACGCCGTCTCCCAGCCCAAGCGAGAGGCAGGCGATATGCAAAGCTGCCGTCGCGTTGGAAACGGCGACCGCATATTTTGCTCCGCAATAGGCGGCCACTTTTTTCTCAAAGCGCTCAATGGCCGGGCCCTGGGTTAGGAAGTCCGATTGAAGCACCGCCAACACCGCGTCGATATCCGCTTGGGAGATGTCCTGGCGACCGTATGGGATTGTTTTTGTTTTTGCCGGTGCTGGCTTGCTTTGCAGTGGTATCATTCTGGAAGTTGCCTGATGGTAGGTGAAGGTGCAAGTTGATATAGGGAAAAATTAAGCGAGGCCAATTAAACGCTGACGAGTTGTCTGCCATGAAGGGTTGCGCGGCTGGCTTTGGCATTGCCGTTGAGCATGATGCGCGCGGTTTTGGGACGTTCCGGCTTAGGCGGCACTGCTTTTTCAGGCGCCATCTCAATTAACTCGAACAGTTCCTGTGGGCTGAGAAAATCCGGGTTGTTGGCCGAATTGTATTCAAAGCCTGGCGTTACGGGAACCCCGATTTCACCGCGGGCGTTAATTTCAAACGGGATATTTTGCGCCATACGAATACTGGGTTTGATCACGTAATGATCCGAGAACTCAAGCGTCAGGTGGGAATCATCCGCCGGGCACATGATCTCGTGCAGTTTTTCGCCGGGGCGAATGCCGATGATTTTATGCGGCACGTTGGGGAAAAGCGCCAGCGCCAGGTCTTCAAGTCTCATCGAGGGGATTTTGGGAATGAAGATTTCTCCGCCGTGCATCCGCTCGAAGTTGTTGATGACAAAATCGACGCCTTGCTGCAAGGTGATCCAGAAGCGCGTCATGCGGGGATCGGTAATGGGCAGTTCGGTAACGCCTTCTGCCATCAGTTGCTTGAAGAACGGAATGACCGAACCGCGGGAGCCGACCACGTTGCCGTAGCGAACCACGGCGAAGCGGGTTTTTTTGTTTTCGGCAAGATTATTGGCCGCAACGAAGAGCTTGTCGGACACCAGCTTGGTGGCGCCATACAGGTTAACCGGATTTGCCGCCTTATCAGTGGAAAGGGCGATGACTTTTTCGACACCGCAATCAATGGCGGCGTTGATGATGTTTTCAGCGCCGTGGACGTTGGTGTAAACGCATTCGATGGGATTATGCTCGGCAATCGGCACGTGCTTGAGGGCGGCTGCGTGGATGACGAAATCAACGCCGTCCATCACGCGCATGATACGCTTGGCGTCGCGCACATCGCCGATGACAAAACGCATCACGTCACTGGTGAATTCTTTGGCCATCTCGTATTGCTTAAACTCATCGCGCGAGAGGATGATGATTTGCTTTGGCTGATAATGTGCCAAAAGCGTCCGGGTGAACTGCTTGCCAAAGGAGCCTGTACCACCGGTAATCAGAATGGTTTTGCCGTTAAACACGTGACGAACACCTCATACATTAATTGGAGCGGAAACGGGAAAATGGGAATCTTCAAGTCAAATAATATTGCGAAGTGAAATAGTATTGTGAGCGCTTTTCTGTTTCTGGCAGAAATCGACTCGCTTGATAAAAATGACTCACATAAAAACGAAGGAAATGGGATTTAGACACTCACGAATAAGGATTATTTACGATTGCTCAGGGGGCAGCTTGTATATATCTCATATACTGTAAAAGACAGTTCCGGCTTATGCTACCAGAAGTTCAGCAATGTTGCAGCAAAGCGGGCGGAATGTTAATTGCTTTTATAGTTTCCTGATGCGACTGACCATATCACGATTGCTTCCAGAGGGAATGACCGACCGGTTTTAACTTTCGACAAGCCAGAGAAAGAGTGGCGCTTGGCGCTGTTTCCAGCAATCTCATCAACAAGTTGAATTTCTGGGAAACGGGGTGGATTCCTTTGCTGGCAACGCTTGAGCTTGAAGAACCTGACCCATTCGTGTTGCGTTAATAAAGTCAGGCGCTTGGGTTAAATTGCCTCATTTTTTACATCCGTTACATTCAGGCAAGCAAGCGGCGAAATAGCCGTCTTTATGCTACAAACAGGCTTATGAAAGACTTTTTGATTCGCGCTGACGCTTCGGCAAGCATCGGGGCCGGTCATCTCAGCCGGATGTTGGCGTTGGCGGCAGGATTAAGGGAATTGGGCGGCCCAGGGGTCACGGTTTCTTTTGCGGCTGCTCCGCTGCCGGATGTTCTTGCTAAAAAAGTTCTGGATGAGGGGTTTCGGTTGTATTCGATGCCAAAGGCGCATAATCCGCCGGATGTTTGGCCGTTTGCCCTGGAAGAGGCGCAGGAATTGAAAGCCCTTAAGGTTTTGGCGAAAGAGGCATTGGCGATGGGGGCGGCTCGTAACCCCATGTTGATCATTGATCATTATGGCTATGACAAGGCAATGATCGAATCTGCGGCCAGTTTGTATCCTAGTGTGGCGCTGGTGGACGATTATCAACCCGAACGCCTGACTCAGACTGTCTCACGCTTGCTCAATCCGACATTTTCGGCCCGGGCGGTCACTTATCCGGACTTTGACAATCAACAAAGGCTTTTGGGACCTGGCTATGCTTTGCTGAGCCCCCAATTGCGGCAGACTGCGAAAAAGACGACCGCAGCCCTTTCAGCCCAGAAATGCCAGCGCGTGTTGCTTTGTTTTGGCTTTGGAGACACTGCCAGAATGAGCCTGCCGGTTTTACAGGCATTGAATATGGTGGGTAATCATCTTGAAATTACCCTGCTTGCCCACTTGAAGCACCCCGATGCCGGACAGATTGCCGAGATGGCAAGACAATCCTTAAACCGCTTGCATTGGCTGCCTTATTGCGAGGATATGCCTAATTTGTTAAGCAAGCAGGATTTGGCGATCGTGTCGGCCTCCACCATTGCCCACGAGGCCTTGGCCTTGGCTGTGCCGACGGCCGTCATCGCTTGCGTGGATAATCAGTATCCCGCTGCAAAAGCGATGGATGAAGCCGGTGTGGCGTACTATCTGGGGACGGCTGCTGCGTTGCGGCAGGAGCGCTTGGAAGAAGGCTTGGCGAAGCGCTTGCAACCTGTAGTTGAAGATGACGCCCTGAGAGGGAATTTGGCAAGGGCCGGGGCGGTAGCGGTTAACCAGGACGGCGCCCTAAAAACCGCCGAAATCCTACTTGGCATATGATGAAGCCACACCCCCCTCAACAGCCCTGAGCAATTGATACTTTCCGTTTTAGGGTAAAGCACGATTGATGGCAGGAAGTTAGAAGGAAAAGACCATAGGGTATTTCGAACTAGATTAGGGAAGCGGTATATCCTCATTATAGCTGTTTGCCTAGACCAACTGCGACAGAGTCCGTATAATGGCATTTAGAGGTTAAAGTACGTCGTAAATGCGGATTCTTATTGACACAAACATTTTTATTCACCTAGAAGAGGGCTCTAGCTTAGAATCCAAACTGGCGGAGCTTGATAAAGTCCATCGTGAGAATAATATTCAGTTGCTTACGCATCCTCTTGTGCTGGACGATATTAATCGTGATAGGAATGAAGAACGGAGAGAACGCTCTCTATCTAGACTTCAGCGATACCCGACACTTGAATCTCCGCCAGACTGTTCTACAGAATTTTCGGCTCAATATGGCATAGATGACAAAACACCGAACGAGAAAGTTGACAATTCGCTGCTTGGAGCGGTATATGCCGATGCGGTTAGTTTCCTAGTTACAGAAGACGCAGGTATACACAGGAAAGCCAAGCGGCTTGGCATTGACGAGCGGGTTTTTGATGTCGCGGAAGCCGCTGCATACCTTCAAAGGCTATATAGTGTAGAACCCATCGTCCTGCCCAATATCCATGAAGTTTACGTACATGAGCTGAAGGCTCATCTTGACTCATCATTTTTTGATACTCTCCGAGAGGATTATGGAGAAGCGGTCTTTAATGAATGGTTCATAAAAACGGCTCGTGATGGACGAAAAGCTTGGTATGCTCCTGCTGACGATGGAAGCATGGGGGCCATCTGCATTTTCAAAGATGAGCAGGATGAACACATAACGGCTGACATGCGACTATCAGGCAAGATTCTAAAATTATGCTGCTTTAAAGTTGGTGACAATGTTCGGGGGTGACAGGCCCCCGAAAAATAAAGCCAAAAGTTAGTAGAGATTTCCGTAGAATATTGAAAAGGAGATCTCGACATGAAGAAGTCACGGTTTACCGAGGAGCAGATCGTCAAAGCGCTTAGGGCGGT